>NZ_SMAA01000049.1 GCF_004341685.1 Pectinatus cerevisiiphilus | reverse complement strand
TTCTTCCAGTGCTCTTCTGGAAAATCCATATATGTCAGTGTCTCAGCAATCCCATCCAGCAGTTTATCTGCCGCTTTCTTCAGTTTCATCATACGCAGCTTTTTAGCTACGAGTTCGGTCTTTTCTAAAGCAGCGGCTTTGTCTTCTTGGGCATGAATTGCTTTGAGCATGCGACCCACTTCTTTTCCGTGTTTTCTAGGAACAACTGAGAAGATATTTCTAAAGAAATGGACGCTGCAACGCTGGTATTTAGTTTCCGGAAAGACTTCTGTTACGGAATCACACATTGCTTGGCATTTATCACCAACCATCAAGCGGACGCCACGTAGACCGCGATTTCGCAAAGAAACAAGAAAGCTTTTCCAACCTTCCTTATCTTCTTTCATGCCTTCAGCAGCACCGACAACTTCACGGAAACCATCTTGGTTTACAGCAATAGCAACTAGAATAGCGACATTCTCGAATTCGCCACCCCAGCTGCGTTTGAGATAGATGCCATCAAGGAAGACATATGGATATTCTTCGCTTGGAAGTGGGCGATTACGCCAAGTCTCAATATTACCATAAGCTTTCTTATTGAGGTTGCTAATTGTTCCTGGAGATACTTTGGATCCCCAAAGGGCTTCCGTGATATCTTCGACACGGCGTACAGATACACCAGCCAGATACATCTCAATCAAAGCTTCTTCTACACTACTTTCACGACGACGATAGCGCTCAATAATTGCGGTCTCGAAGGAAATTCCTTTGAGTTTGGGAACTTTCAATGTGATATTGCCCGAGGTAGTCTGTAGATTCCGTGTATAATGACCGGAACGGTAGCCTTTACGACGGTCTGTACGCTCATACTTGGAAGCATTGGTCAGATCAGCAGCTTCCTGATCTAGTAGGCTGTTCAGAGTCTCCTCTACGCTCTGCTTGACCAAATTCTTAAGTTCAGTTTTGATTACTTGCTCATTTAATTGTATAATGTTGTCAGACATGGTTCTCGTCTCCTTTGCGGGTTTTGTTTGGCGACTTAATTTTAGCAAAAGACGAGGCCTATGTCTTTATTTAATTTTGCGAAAAATATTATACCTTATC
>NZ_SMAA01000048.1 GCF_004341685.1 Pectinatus cerevisiiphilus | reverse complement strand
TCTAAGGTGGGGGCGATGATTGGGGTGAAGTCGTAACAAGGTAGCCGTATCGGAAGGTGCGGCTGGATCACCTCCTTTCTAAGGATTTGACAAAATCTGTCGAGTACATCCGGAATATGTATTGTTTGGTTTTGAGGGTTTCTCCCTCATAAATATATAGTAGATACTTGTAAGAGTGTTTATGGTATGTTTAAAAGCTGGTCGGAAATATTGTGGTGCAAAAAAATGCATGGCAGTAGAGAAGACTGGTAAAAAAAGAATGAACTAATGGGGGCGTAGCTCAGATGGGAGAGCACCTGCCTTGCAAGCAGGGGGTCAGGAGTTCAACTCTCCTCGTCTCCACCAGAAGAGAAAGGGCCTATAGCTCAGCTGGTTAGAGCGCACGCCTGATAAGCGTGAGGTCAGTAGTTCAAGTCTACTTAGGCCCACCAATATTGCACATTGAAAACTACACAGAAGAAAGCAAAGAACAATTATCACCAATGCCAAACTTGTAAGAGAAATCGAGAAGAGAATGGCGGGGAATAGTTGGACCAAGCACAAATTAGGAAAAGAAACAAACGCTAAGAAACAAACATATAAACTTAAGCGAAAAGGTGATATTCTGGAGGAAACTTCAGAGTATATAAACTTACCAGAAGCGTTCAGATGCGAGGAAGGGCAAAGCTGAGAGAAGAAAGCGTATTAATATACGCTGATGAACGAAGCAAAGCACTGACAAAGCAGATGGATGGTTATGGGAAGTTACAAGTTAAGCGAATAAGGGCATATGGTGGATGCCTTGGCGCCAGGAGCCGAAGAAGGACGCGGTAAGCTGCGAAAAGGTACGGGGAAGAGCAAGCATCTATTGATCCGTACATATCCGAATGGGGCAACCCGGCAGAAGAAGTTCTGTCATCCGAAAGGAAGGTAAACCCGGGGAACTGAAACATCTAAGTACCCGGAGGAAAAGAAATCAAACGAGATACCCAAAGTAGCGGCGAGCGAAATGGGAAGAAGCCCAAACCGTACCACTTCGGTGGTACGGGGTTGAGGACCGGCACAAGTTAAGTAACGTTCAGCTGAATGACCTGGAAAGGTCAGGCATAGGAGGTAAAACCCCCGTAGGCGAAGGACGGGACGTAATGGCCGGGATCCAGAGTATCGCGGGACACGAGAA
>NZ_SMAA01000046.1 GCF_004341685.1 Pectinatus cerevisiiphilus | reverse complement strand
TGTATACCCTTTTTTAGTAATTGCCTACTTGAGACCTCAATACGAATAGCAAAAGAGGCTGTGGACAAAATGATTACTCATTTTGTCACAGCCCCTTAGTTTTTATTTTTATGTTATTTTATATCTAAAAATAAAAGAATATTAATATTATCTAGTGATACTATTCTCATAAACATTTACTCATACAAACATAATCAAATGTAAAACTAGATCAAGAATTAGATAATGAGGGAATAATTATCCTTAAAATGTATAGAAAAAATGCTACGGATTTTATAAGTATAAAATTCGCAGCATTTGATATTTTCTTCTAGTCATTCTTATAGTAGATATTCGCGTTTATTACGGGTAAAAACGAAGTCTGTTGCTATAATAATAGTAGCTTTTTATAATTACTGGATCAGGGGTTCATTTCTGTGGATGATTTTTGACATTCATCAATTCATTAGATTTATGATTTAAGAGTATATCCAGCATTTTTTGTACTGTCATGGATAGATCAAATTATTTTTATAATATCTGTATTAAGTAGTATAATATATAACATTGTTTAATTTACGTTGATTTTGTATAGTAAATGAATTATATAGATGAGAATAAGATTATGTCTATTCCTTTATAAATCCTTTTTACAAAAAAGAATGACTTAGTAAGCTTGCATTTTTACTTACCATAATATTTGCTATAAAACTTTATTTTATTAAAGCTTGTGCTGTATATTGATCTGTTATCAATATATTAGCAAAATGTCCTGTTAACGCCGCTTTAATAGCAGGGACTTTTCTTTGATTTCCTGCTACAAGAAGTCTCTTTTCCTTATTTTTTAATGATTCTAAAGTTATTCCAATAGTTCTATTGTCAAGCTCTTTATTACATAGTTGTCCTTTGGCATTAAAAAATCGTGAACAAATATCACCAACGGCATTTTCTTTCAAAGTTTTTTTATCTCTTTCATCAATATAACCTAATCTAAAAAGCAAAGCGTCATCTTTTACTGTTCCAACTGTAAATACAGCGATATTTGCCTGTCGACCTAATTCTAATATTCTTTTTATGTGGCGATCACTTTCTACTAATTCTTTTGTTTGTACACTATCAAACATTAATGGTAATGGTAAGTATTGTCCAATTGTATTGAAAGCTTTAGAAAATAGTTCAACTACTTCATAAGCATATGTGTTACTTTGAGAATGACTAACACCACCCTTTAATTGAACAATTTGTATGCCTTCCCTGTGTGTTAGCATAGTTGTCAGTGATAGATGAAAGCTTTTGTGTTACTATAGAGAAGTATCACAGAAAGGAGCTCGACACCCATGCAGTA
>NZ_SMAA01000045.1 GCF_004341685.1 Pectinatus cerevisiiphilus | reverse complement strand
TTTATTGGATGGAGCCACTGTCTGACAGTTTTTGCCATGGCAAGGAATCTATCTATACCATATTTTTCTACTAAAAAAAGCCATTTATATATTCTCTTATAAAACTGTTTTTCATTTTTACTGTCCATAACCATATAAAACAATTCTTTTAATATATAGGCTTTTTTTAGTAAAGCAGATACGCTGAGCATTTGGGATAATTGTATCTTCTCGTTTCTCTTAAGTTTATGCCTCCTTTTCAGCAAAATAAACCTGCTTTTCTTGAAGTATCGACGTCTTGTATCTGTAAAACGTCTTTGCTCTTGCTTACGAATATGTTCCATTGCCCAGTTTGCCAGTCTCAGCACATGAAACTTATCTGCTATTATCTTAGCATTAGGAAAACAATTAGTCATTATGCTACGGAATTGGTTACTCATATCCATTATTACGTATTTTACCTTAAGTCTATTTTTTATGTTGTTATTAGCCAAACCAACTTAAGCCAAAGCCAATGTCCGTATATATCTTCACTATTTTTATTAGGTAGCACTTCAATAATTTTTTTCTTTATGGGGTCAGTGAGCACACATTGGAATTTATAAACACCCGTATTTCCCTTAAATTCATCTATGGAAATAACATCCGGGAAAACAGTTGGTTTGGGAACAACTATGGAGTCAATTATTCTCACCACGGTAGAATATGAGAGATTACAAATGTCTGCAATTTGCTTTGTATTAAATAATTTACTGGCATAATACTAAACACTTTTTCTTAAATCTGTGGATATAGACTTATATTTAGATAATAAGCTATTTTTCTCATAAAATCGCTTATTACAGTAAGGACACCTGTAACGACGTTTTTTTACTAAAATAGTGTAGCTTGTATGTGCTACGGGCAAATGTTTAACTTTTTGTAACCTATAATCATATATCTTCCTTGTTTCATTCTTACACTGTGGGCATATATGCGGTTTGACCGGTAGACAAATAGTAATTACCTTGTCAGCTGTCCTTATTACGTTAAATCCTTTTAAATTTAATAATTCCTTAAATTGCAATATCAAATTGAACAGTTTGTAAATCCACTAACTGCCTAACTTCTTCTAAAAATACTTCTTGAGGAGTTTTATACCCCAGTAATTTACGAGGTAAATTGTTACACCAATAAAGGGCACGTTTTAAGGTACCTTCAGTAACGGTTTTAACAGGAACACCTTTAGGTATAAAACGACGGAGCAACCCATTATGTCTTTCATTGGAACCACGTTCCCAAGCTGAATATGGATGGGCAAAGAATATATCCAATCCGTTATGCTCAAGCTCAGATATTTTCACAAACTCTTGACCATTGTCAGAAGTAATAGTTTTGCATAAAGCAGCTAAACTTGAGTTTTTAGAAAAAGACCCAAGCCAATCTGCCAATGTATTC
>NZ_SMAA01000044.1 GCF_004341685.1 Pectinatus cerevisiiphilus | reverse complement strand
AAATTTTTGCTTGGAAACACAGGACAATATGCATTCTCAATATTTGGAAGAAATGCTGGCGTTATTTATAAAAATGGAACATAAGTATGCTCGGTGACATATCTTCGGTAGAGCATATTTATATAGCCTGTGGGCATACAGATATGCGAAAGTCAATAGATGGACTCTGCTTTTTGGTGCAACAAAAATTCAAGATGGATCCTTTTGAGAAAAGTTTGTTTTTATTCAGCGGCAGGAAACATGACCGACTTAAAGCATTATTATTTGAAGGTGATGGTTTTGTACTTTTATATAAAAGACTGGAAAATGGTAAATTCCAGTGGTCGGATACCCCCGAAGAAGTACTGGATTTAAGCCGACAGCAGTTACGCTGGCTATTGGAGGGTTTATGCATAAACCAGCCTAAAGCTGTAAAGAAAATAACATCTAAAAGTTGTATATGACCAAGGAATTCATAAATCGCTATGAATTTCTTGGTCTTTCTGCTATACTGTAAACATCTTTTTTCCCAAAGGACGGTTATTTATGACACAGCTGGAAGTTTCAATGAAAAAACGCATAACGACATTAGAAGAAGAGAATCTGCGCCTTAAGGAACAGGTTGCTTATCTGCGCAAACATGCATTTGGACGTAAAACAGAAAAAACAGTTGTTATTTGTGAAGATCAATTGAGCTTGTTTGACGAAGCAGAGCAGGAAACGAAAAAAGATGCTCCTGAACCTGAAATACAGATAGTAAAAGAACATAAGCGCAAAAAATATTCCGGACAGAAAAAAGAACTGCTGGAAAATCTACCACATGAAAAGAAAGTTATAACATTACCTGAGGATAAAAGGATTTGTAACCGCTGCCAAAGTAAACTTGTATCCATGGGTGAAGAATTTATCCGCAGTGAATTAGAATATATCCCGGCTAAAGTAAAAGTAATAGATATTTACCGGGAAACATTTGAATGTCGCACTTGCCGAAAAAATGAACATTTCAGCATAGAAAAACCGCAAATACCAGCATGTGTAATACCACATAGTATAGCCACCCCTTCAGCAATAGCTCATACTATGCTGCAAAAATATGGATATGCTGTGCCGCTTTACCGTCAGGAAAAGCAATGGCAGCAACTAGGCATAAAACTAAACAGGGCAACACTTGCCAATTGGATAGTTTTAGCAGCACAGGAATGGCTGCTGCCCATAATAAATAAAATGCATGAATATCTTTTACAAGAAAAAGTTATTCATGCTGATGAAACACCAGTGCAGGTAATGGGCGAAAAAGACCGTAAAAATACAGCAAAATCCTATATGTGGCTGTATAGCAGCGGTAAATATGATCCCGTACACAATATCCGTATATTTGAATACCAGCCGGGAAGAAAAGGCGATTATGCCCAAAACTTTCTCAAAGGATATAGTGGTTATCTGCACACCGATGCCTATGTTGGCTATGAAAAAGTAGAAAATATAAAACATTGCCTATGCTGGGCTCATGCCAGAAGATACTTTGTTGAAGCAATACCTTCTGACACTAATGATCTTTTCGGGACAATAGCACAAGGAAGCATAAAACAAATAAATAAACTGTTTGCCATAGAAAAAATATTAATAGAAGAATCCATACAAAACAGGCAAAAAGAACGTCTCCAGCAAGAAA
>NZ_SMAA01000043.1 GCF_004341685.1 Pectinatus cerevisiiphilus | reverse complement strand
CGCTCAATGTCAAGGTAGTTGTCAGTAATTCTTCAAATTTTATATGTGCATCTACTGACTATGCTCCAGATTCGACTGTATGTTCGAAGTGGGCAGCATAATCTTCTTCTAGGACTGTTTTGTCAGGATTCAGGAATACGATATCCTCTAATATCCAGTCACGTGTCTTGCGACCATTCCAGCGTTCTGGATGGGCCTGCTTGGCAGCAAGGTAGACTTCATGTCGCTTGGTCAGGATAGCATCACCTTCTCCATTGTGACGCTGAGCCGGTGTCAAAAACTTAATCCCACTATGGTGGTGTTTACATCGATACCATTCAACAAAGCGTTGACACCATTCTCTTGCAGCTTCTAGCCTTTCAAAGCCTTTAGGCTGGTAGTTCGGACGGTATTTCAAGGTGCGGAAAAGTGATTCAGCATAGGCATTGTCATTACTGACCCGAGGTCTGCTGTTGGACGGTGTAATACCGAGCGCATAAAGCGTTGTCAGCATTGTTGCTCCCTTCATAGGGCTTCCGTTATCTGAATGCAGAACGAGGGGGCTGGTCGTCAGGCGTTTCTGTTGCAGTGTCGCTCGTTGTATCAGTTCGCTGGCATGCTCAGCGGACTCTTCCTGCCACACTTCCCAGCCAACAATGTCGCGACTATACAGGTCAGAAATCAAATACAGGTAGTAGAATGTTCCTTTCACCGGTCCGTTAAGATATGTGATGTCCCACATCCAGACCTGGTTCGGTCCCGTTGCATAATGAGTAGAAATCTTACGTTTTACTGGAGCTGCAGCACGACCGCGACGGCCTGCCATTCCTTCCTGACGGAGAACCCGGTAAAAGGTGGATTCTGAGGCAAGATACTGCCCCTTGTCAGCAAGTGCTGGTACAATTTCACAGGGAGGCATATCCTTGTAGTCTTTCTGGGTAACCGTATCGATGATTTTCCGGCGTTCATTATCACTTAGTTTGTTGGCAGGAGCCAATCGCTTGGCAGTTGGCCGTAAATCGGAGATATTTCCATGTTCTTTTTGTAATTTTTGCCAGCGGAAATAGGTCCGCTCAGTAATGCCGAGAACCTCACAGGCCGCAGCACAACCAGCACCATGGTGCATGGCTTCTAAAATCAGCTGTACAGCATTTGCGCGATCTGAGGCGCTGATCATTCGTCCTCGTTGTCCCCCCAGATCGCATCGGCTTTTTTTCTTAGAACGAGTAAAGCTGCAGTTTCTGCTAGAGCTTTTTCCTTACGGGCAAGTTCTTTTCCCAGCTTACGGTTTTCCCGCTCGGTAGCCTTGAGTTCCTTGTGCAAACGGGCAGCTTCTTTTGCGACACCGCCATTGGCATTCAGGCACGCATCGCGCCAGGACTTGATCTGATCGACATAAAGGCCTTTCTTGCGAGCATATTCTGCCAAGGCTTCTTCATTCATACTGGCTGTTTCAACGACGATGAGAAATTTATCCTGCGTACTCCATTTGTCAGCAGGGCGTTCAAAGTCGCTGGCAGATGTTCCGTCTGTCTTTGCCTTTGCCAACCAATTGCGAAGGGTTTGTTCAGAGATTCCTTCGGCAGACGCCACCTTACTGATGGATTCATTCTGTGGAGGAAGCAGGCGTCGTAACACCGCCTCACGAAGTTCATTGCTATACTGCATGGGTGTCGAGCTCCTTTCTGTGATACTTCTCTATAGTAACACAAAAGCTTTCATCTATCACTGACAACTATGCTAACACACAGGG
>NZ_SMAA01000042.1 GCF_004341685.1 Pectinatus cerevisiiphilus | reverse complement strand
TCGTCTCCTTTGCGGGTTTTGTTTGGCGACTTAATTTTAGCAAAAGACGAGGCCTATGTCTTTATTTAATTTTGCGAAAAATATTATACCTTATCTATCTTTACTTAGTAATCACGCTATTTTTTTTATTAGAATCTTCTTTAATAAAATCCCATAATTCATTATTAATTTTATCAATTGCAATTTTATTATTAAACTGTGGTGGTGTTGGTTTAAATTCTTTGTTTTCTTTTTGTAATTCATAATCTTTTCGCTGAAACGACCGTAATTCTGCTATATCAATTTCTCCTATAAGTATAGTATTATTAATACCTCCTTTAGTTTTTACAATATCACGTTTTTCAGACCTAGATGGTCTTAAAATTCTGCTATCTCCATAATCAGACGAATTTACTTGCGCACAATAACAATGTATATCTCTACATAAAGATTCAATAATACTACTAAAATAAGCTGTATCATGATTCCATTCGACAGCTATAAATAAATCTGGATAATTTTTAAATATAGCTCTGTCATATATAGACGCCAATTCAAAACAACAGTATGTCGTAAACCATAAATTTTTCCAGTTTATTAAATCATATGTTTTCCCTTCAATTGGAGTTAAAAAATTATTTTCTATTATTCGTCGTTCTTCTGGAGAATAATGTGTTTTAAGATGATATGTAATATGCGCAAATTTAAAATCATCTTTTACATATGGTGTTATATTTACTGTAAAATTAAAAACTCTTTTTTCATAAACAAAATGTTCAATTCCAGTAACAATAGAAAGTTGATTTTTAGCACAGGTTCGTGCAATAATTGGTAACCATGCAAAAGGAACATATGATTCTGGCAATATTAACATATCAGCCTTTTCCTTTAACGCCTGGTTTATAACATACGATAAATCACTATATTTTTGATATGTTTTCTTATATCTTTTTTCAATTATTTTTGTAAAATTTTCAGAATTTAATTTAACATTACCTATTGCTATTTTTAATTTGTCTTTCCGTTCTTCATATTTTTTATCTAGTTCTATTTTTGTTGCATATGTACGTATATTATTAATATTATTTGATGTTTCTATAACGTCAACATCACTTTTATCATTGAAACTATTAGTTTTAAAATTTAATTTCATACATAGTATATTAACTTTATTATTAATTTCTTTTGAATCAATCTCCATAATATTTTCTTTTGAATCAATCTCCATAATATTTTTTTTTGAATCAATCTCCATAATATTTTCTTTTTTTACTATTGGACTTCTAATTTTTGATAAAAGCATACCCACTGACAATTCTTGAGGAGTAATTATATATGGAAAATAATAATAATTATTATCATCTATATTTGAATTAATGCTTATATTGTCTGTGAAATCATGTACATTAGTTAAATTTATTTTTAGTGAATCAGTTAATTTTGATTTCAAAGTATTTATTGTAAATTCTATACAGGCTGGTAATATATATTTATCCATCATCCGTGACTGGCAATAACCGGAACGATATTCAGTAATCCTGTCATAATTGAATAATGCAATGATATCTAAATCTACTTTATAATTTTTTACACATTCACATATATCTCTAATAAACTTTTTAAATTCACCACCATATATCAAAGATAAACTTCTGCAAATTGCTGAGTATCCCTGTGTGTTAGCATAGTTGTCAGTGATAGATGAAAGCTTTTGTGTTACTATAGAGAAGTATCACAGAAAGGAGCTCGACACCCATGCAGTA
>NZ_SMAA01000041.1 GCF_004341685.1 Pectinatus cerevisiiphilus | reverse complement strand
TTTTTCGAGTTTTTCGACCTGCTCTGAAAACTCTAAAGGAATTATCTCATGTTTAGGGTATATTTTACAGCCACTGTTTTATTTTGCGCTTACAAAACATCAATCCTTTCTTTTTAGTGTAGAGACTTTAATTGTAACGGATTTTTTTGTTTTATGCTCTTTTTTTGTAAAAAATAATGTCAGAGTAAGCTTGAGTTTTTGCTTACCCCAACATTTAGTATAGAACAACAAAAATAACTATTTTGTGCAGCTTCATTTTTATTTATATGTAAAATTTATCATTTTACATACGCTCTTATCTATATCCATGCACAATCAGAACCAATACTTATCTCTGATTGCTGCTCATGTTAATAATGTTTCTTTCAGCTTGGCCATTATCTATCTTATAGGTTTTTACCAAGTCCCCATCCACTTTTGTATAGGCTGTGTCGTTATCAACCCAGCTTTCATAAACATGTCCATTGACTTCCCGTTTGCTATAAGAAGTAGGGTTACTGTCCACTACATCTCTATAAATATCCTTTTCGCTACTGCTCATATTAGTTATGGTAAACGGTGCCGGAGCTGGATTAGCATGGGTCAAACCTGTAAAAGCGACTCCGAAGAGAATAGCAGTTAAAGCAAATATGTTCTTTTTCATTATAAACAGTCCTTTCTTTTTTTGAACCAGATTTTACATTGTCCTAGAGGTTTTTACTGTTTTCGGGATAAACTCGAAATTGTTTGCATGGCATAAAAATAAGTCATTTATTATAGAAAGATCTTATTCTTTACCTATAGATTTATTAAGACGAGCTTTGCTCATGTTATAGTCAAATAATGCATTTGTATAATTAGTTTTTGCCTGATTCAATGCCAGCTCAGCATCCATAACGTCTAAGTTGGTACCAACGCCAGCAGTATAAGCTTTTTGTGCAATATCAAAATTTGTACTGGCTTCTTCAATTGCTGTTGCGTTAGTACTTATTCGTTTTTCTGCCTCCTTCATACTCAGATAAGCATCGTTGATTTCCAATAAAATGTTATCATGTGTTTGCTGGGCTTGTTTTTGTGCGGCTAACTCGCCGGATTGGGCTTGTTTGACTTTGGCATTTGTTTTTCCAGAATCGAATAGGTTCAATTGGGTTACTAACATAGTTGTCCAATTTCTATTTGCCGTACCTGCAAAGTCATCATTATCCCAGGCCATAGTCCCACTCAGTATAACCTTAGGATGTTTTTCGCTTTGGGCAATTTTAATTTTTGTTTCTTCTATTTTAATATTATCCTGCTGCTGAACTATCTCTGGACGATGTGCCAAGCCATAGGCGGTGACATCGTTCGAATCCAAAACATATTCTTGATAGATAAGCGGTTCTGTCAGCATAATTTCGCTGTGCAATGGTAATCCCATCGTTTTATTTAAGCTGTAAATGGCTAAATCATAATTATTTTGCGTTTTTACTAAATCATTTTCCGAATTTGCCAACCGAACCTTGGTTTGCAGTACATCATACCATGGGACTACTCCGCTATCGTACATTTGTTGGACATGGGTAAGATGAGCCCTAAAATCATCTACTGTTTGTTTGGCGATTGCCAATAAGGTCTTATTTTGCTGTACTTTGTAATAACCATTACTAGCTTCCAGTTTAAGCTGTTGCTTAGTAGTTATAATTTCAAGTTGTGACACTTTATGATTGAGATCCCTGTGTGTTAGCATAGTTGTCAGTGATAGATGAAAGCTTTTGTGTTACTATAGAGAAGTATCACAGAAAGGAGCTCGACACCCATGCAG
>NZ_SMAA01000040.1 GCF_004341685.1 Pectinatus cerevisiiphilus | reverse complement strand
GGGGCTGTGAAATAACATCCCTATAAAAACAAAAGAGGATCTCTTGCTCGAATGAGCAGGCGATCCTCTTTTTGTGTTAAAATTTTACATAGCACATGAAAAATTCAAACATACATTATTTTAAAACAAAACAGGCTATTTTGCCACTATTTATTTCAGATTATCTGGATATCTGTGATCCTGTGCTGGTTTTTGACAGATTTATGGAGGAAATCGATTTGGAGAAATACCTGAGAAATGTTCCAGCTCACGTTACCGGACGTATCAGGTACAACCCGACCAGCATGTTGAAAACAATTTTATTCGGATTTATGACAAATGGATATATCTCGCTCCGCGAGCTCGAAGATTGCTGTAAAGTCAATCTTCGCTTTATGTATCTCATGGAACATGAGACTCCATCTTACCGCACGTTCGGCTATTTTATCGAAACTATGCTCAAACCATCCGTTGAGGAATTATTCAGCGATATTAACAAGAAAATCTTTGCCAAAGATCATGTGGATTTGAGCCATCTGTATGTCGACGGTTCGAAATTTGAAGCAAATGCAAATAAATACAGCTGGGTATGGAAGAAAGCGACGGAAAAATCCAGATATAGACTTTTTGAAAAAGTCACGGCGTTACTCGATGAAATCAACCAGGACCTTGCCAGCTTTAGCATAAAAATTGATACGAATTCCGAATACGTTCCTGCGTACCTAAGTGAAGTAACGGATCGGTATGCCAAACTCTATGAAATAGATGAAACAAAATTTGTCCATGGAAAAGGCCATCGAAAAACACCACAGCAGCGCTATTACGAACGACTTCAGGAATATACAGCGAAACTCAAAGAATATGTTGAAAAGATAACCGTTTGTGGTCCAGACCGGAACAGTTATTCCAAAACAGACCACTGTGCCACATTCATGCGGATCAAGACAGATTATATGGGCAACGACCAGCTCCTACCAGCCTACAATGTTCAATTTGGCATTGCGGATGAATACATAGCCGTAGCTGACGTAAATCAATACCGTTCAGACATGGATTGTTTCGTTCCTTTACTAGAGAAATTTCAGGCTACTTACGGATTTTATCCAAAGTATCCTGTCGCAGATGCAGGCTATGGTTCATACAACAATTATATTTACTGCGAGCAACACGGAATGGAAAAATACATGAAATTCACGATGTACAAGAAAGAAACTACGAACGCGAAGTATCGAGATAATCCGTTTCGGGCAGTGAATTTCAAGATTGACGAAGAAGGCACACTGCGTTGTCCGACTGGACAGGCATTTCATCTGCAGTACAGAAGAAATGTAAAAGGAAATCGATACGGACGACAGGAGGAAGTTTACCAGTGCGAAAATTGCACGGATTGTCCGTACGCCGCCGTGTGTAAAAAGACGGATAAAAATCGGACAATTCAGCTTAACCAGGAATTAACCTCGATGCATCAAGAAGTAGTGAATAACCTGGAAAGTATTCAAGGAGCACTTCTTCGTATGAATCGCTCCATTCAATCCGAAGGTACTTTTGGGATCATGAAAAATAACCGCTGGTACAAAAGAATCGTTCGAAAAGGCATGGAACAAGTACGTTTAGAGATTTTCCTGGTTTCTATTGGGCACAATCTTTATAAATACCACAATAAAAGACTACGCTTGAAAAAAGCCGCATAAACTGTAAAAAAACAGTTTTTATGGGGAAAGGGGCTGTATACCCTTTTTTAGTAATTGCCTACTTGAGACCTCAATACGAATAGCAAAAGAGGCTGTGGACAAAATGATTACTCATTTTGTCACAGCCCC
>NZ_SMAA01000039.1 GCF_004341685.1 Pectinatus cerevisiiphilus | reverse complement strand
AATGTGCAAACATATATGAAATGCCGCTAACCCTTGTAACTACAATACAGGATTAGCGGCATTATTGCTATACACTATTTGATTGATCGCTTACAGTACAAGCGCAGTAGGAAAATTATCCTGCTGCTTTTTTACAATTAGCAATAAACATCAATCTATTACGGAATCTCTTAAAGTTCCTGACACCGAAACAAATTCTTTTAAAATCTAATTTTTTTTAATAGCAACTTTTCCTTTTTAAATATAAATAGCTATATTCGTTAATTAAATGCATTCAAAAGCAATAATATATTTTAATAATCTTCCTAAGGAGCATCATCAATGCTATTGACAATTACATTTGAAACTGTTATAGTTCTTAACCGTGATGCTAGTATTATCTCATATATCCTCGATAATATGGTTCGAGAGTCTCTACCCGACCACCGTAAATGGTTGGACTATGAGTGAAAAAATACTGTGTTTAGGAAGTATTTTACTTTAATATATTATGTTTTAATAATATTATCTTAGGATAAATCTCCATGGCAGTTGTTTCACTCATACGAGTGATACTTCTTCTAGGTTATTTTTATTTTAGGAGGTTTTTTAATGTCGATTCAAGATCTATTGGCTGCTATTGGTGTTATTATCAATGGCTTGCCGCAAGGCCTTTTGGCTCTAACCTTTGGCTTTGCATCTGTTCCAACCGCTGCTGGTTTTATAGTTGGTGCGATTGGCTGTGGTATATTTGGTATTATTGCTCCTATTTCTTTTCAGGCCGAAACAATTACTCTAGTAGGTACTATGGGGCGTAATATTAACGAACGCCTTTCAATGGTATTTTGGGAAGGTTGTATTTTACTTATCATTGGTTTGCTCGGTGTATTTTCTAAAATAGTTGATTTAATAGGCCCTGTAATTACTAATGGGATGATGGCTGGTGTTGGTATTCTTTTAACAAAAGTTGCCATTGATATGACTAGACGTAATCCATTTATGGGTGGAGTATCTATTGTTAGTGCTCTTTTAACCTATTACATAACGCCTGACCCTGGAAATAAATTAGTATTTACAATAGTAATTTCAGTGATTTTAACAACATTTATTGGAATGATTACTAAACAGGAAATTAAATTTCTTTATAATCCAGAAAGAGAAAAATTTAGTTTACAAAAACCTATTATGAATCGTAATGTACTTCGTGGAGCACTAGGCATTGCTACTCTTAATATAGGTGCAAATATTGCTTTTGGTAGTATTACTGCTCATACCATTGCAAAATCAAGTATTAATTTGGATCACTTAACTATTGTTAGCAGTCTAGCTGATATGGCTTCATCTTTATTTGGTGGTGGACCCGTTCAATCAATAATCTCAGCCACTGGTGCTGCACCACATCCTGTTTTAGCTGGTGTATTAATGATGGGGATTATGGCAGTAATTCTATTATCGAAACTTTTGCCTAAAATCGGTAAATTCGTTCCTAGTGAATCAATTGCCGGATTTTTACTTGTTTTGGGTGCGATTGTAACAGTTCCTACTAATGCTGCACTTGCTTTGCAAAGTGGTGCTGGTTCGCCTGATTCAATTATTGGTGGTGTTACAATGGCAGTAACTGCAATAACAGATCCATTCTTTGGCATGGTTGCTGGTTTAATAGTAAAAACTTTAATTTATTTATTTTAATAGGGAGTAATACCTTTGGATAAAACATATACTTTATCATTGTGTGGCCTTAAACGTAAATTACCAATAATTAAAATCAGTCCTGAACTGTCAATAGCTAGTTTTGTCATTTTAGGAGATACAGAATTGGTTTGTAAAACTGCACCTGAGATAATAAAAAAGTTACCTGATTTTGATATATTAATAACTGCTGAAGCTAAAGGAATTCCACTTATCTTTGAAATTTCACGCTTATTAAACCAAAATTATATTATAGCCAGAAAAAGTGTAAAATCTTACATGAATAATCCATTAACAGTTACTGTTAATTCAATAACTACACAAAAAGAACAAATCCTTTGCCTTGATGGAAAAGATGCTGCTGCAATTAAAGGAAAACGTATAGCTATTATTGATGATGTAATAAGCACGGGCGAATCTATTGCAGCCTTGGAAAAATTGATAGTTTCTGCTGGTGGTACGATTGTTGCTAAAGCTGCTATTTTAGCAGAAGGCAATGCTGCAAAAAGGACTGATATAATATATTTAAAAGAATTGCCATTATTTACAACCAGAAAATAATAAACAATTATACTTACGTTATATAACCTATATAAGGGATAAGGTATAATATTTTTCGCAAAATTAAATAAAGACATAGGCCTCGTCTTTTGCTAAAATTAAGTCGCCAAACAAAACCCGCAAAGGAGACGA
>NZ_SMAA01000038.1 GCF_004341685.1 Pectinatus cerevisiiphilus | reverse complement strand
TAATGTGCAAACATATATGAAATGCCGCTAACCCTTGTAACTACAATACAGGATTAGCGGCATTATTGCTATACACTATTTGATTGATCGCTTACGATGTTTTATGCTCAATAAGATTATACTATAGGATTATTAAATTTAAAAGGATTTAACGTAACAAGGACAGATGGCAATGTAATTACTATCTGTCTACCAGTGAAACCGCATATATACCCACAGTGTAAAAATGAAACAAGGAAGATACATGATTATAAATTACAAAAAGTTAAACATTTGCCTGTAGCGTATACCCAATACACGATTTTGATAAAAAAGCGTCGGTATAAGTGCCCTCACTGTAATAAGCGATTTTATGAGAAAAATAGCTTATTGTTCAAATATAAGTTCATATTCACAGATTTGAGAAAAAGTGTCCTGTATTATGCCAGTAAATTATTTAATACAAAGTAAATTGCAGATATTTGTAATCTTTCATATTTGTTAATTATACAAAAGCAGCAGGAGAATATTCCTACTGCTCTTATACTACCTTGAATTTTTCATAACACCAAACATTGACGATGAATCTAAAATCTAAATACCAACTTGGAGGTTTTACTAATTACCATTTACATTATTATTCTATATATGTAAAATTATCAATAATAAAATTGCTTGTCAATAATTACTTGTATAGGGAGAGATTATATAGCAAAATCAGCTATTGCCCTAATGCAAGCGATGTTTTGAGAAATGGCATGATATAAACTAGTATGCAATTAAGGAGATGATTTCTGAACTTATGGAAAGATGGTAAATTAATGACTGTATAGGAGGGAATCAGATGATAGAAGGCATCAGTCACATAACTTTTATTGTTAGAGATCTTGAACTAGCAACTAAATTTTTCGAACAAATATTTGAGGCTACAGAAGTTTATTCTAGCGGAGATGCTACATTCTCAATAGCAAAAGAAAAATTCTTCATGATTGGTGGGCAATGGATTGCCATCATGGAAGGTGAAGCTTTTCCAATTCGCACCTACAATCATATTGCATTTAAAGTACCAGAAGCAGATTTTGAAATATATGAATCGCGTATTCGAAAACTATGTTTAGATTTTAGATCTCCACGACCACGCATAGAAGGCGAAGGTCGGTCATTATATTTTTACGATTTCGATAACCATTTATTTGAAATACATACTGGAACACTTTCTCGGCGATTAGAAAGATATAAAATGAAATGACAAAACAACCAACCTAGTCTTGTTATAAAATAATTCTATTAAAAATTTTTAGGTATAAATATGTAAACTATAGCATATTAACTGAAATTTAATGTTATACAACATCTTTATGCCAGATTTATAATTACAAGCTTCAAATAGATTTGCTTCGAAATATAGTATAAAAAATGAAAGGTGGTTTAGTAATGAAAATTCTTCTTGTCGGTTATTTTAACGAGACAGCAAAGACAAAAATTGTAAGGTGTTTTCCCAAAGATTGGGATATTGTAATTGTCCCTCCTGGAAAAGAAATGCTGCATCATATGGAAGATTGTCAGGTACTCATCCCTGAACATGTTAAAGTAGATAGCAGCTTGCTTTCTATGGCCAAAAATTTAAAATTAGTACAGACAGGGGCTGGATTTGATAATATAGATATAGATGCTTGTACGCAGTTCGGTGTTTGGGCGGCAAATTCTGCCGGAGTCAATGCACAAGCAGTAGCTGAGCATGTGATGGCA
Organism: Pectinatus cerevisiiphilus; assembly: GCF_004341685.1. GTDB lineage: Bacteria > Bacillota > Negativicutes > Selenomonadales > Selenomonadaceae > Pectinatus > Pectinatus cerevisiiphilus. The sequence goes on along the minus strand of NZ_SMAA01000038.1, from coordinate 828 downwards.
TTAATCTTATCTTATTATAAAAATATACCATTTCTTGATTCTTTCATGAAAAATAAGATCAACGAAGATGAATTGGCTTATACCAGCAGTGAGCTAGCAGGAAAAACGATCGGGATTATCGGCTTGGGTGCTATCGGCAAAAAAGTTGCTAAGTTCTGCCAGGTATTTGATATGAATGTGCTGTCATATGTTAGAAATCCGGTGGTTCAATCTGATAGCTTTATAAAAATAGTAGATCTCGATACTCTTTTAAGCGCATCAGACATAATCAGTGTACATATACCTTTGAATCAACAAACTAAACAGTTAATCAATAAATCTACATTTAAGAAAATGAAAGATTCAGCGCTGTTTATCAATACAGCTCGCGGCGGAATCGTCAATGAAAAAGATTTGATAGATGCATTAAAAAACAATAATATTGCAGGTGCCTGCCTAGATGTATTTGAATCTGAACCTCTGTCACTTGATAGTGAACTGCGGGAACTGGATAATGTGATATTGACTCCCCATACAGCAGGAATGCCGGATAGCCGTAAATTTCATAAGAAAAGGTATGATTTCTTTGTGAATAATATAAAACGTGTAGAAAATGGTAAAGAACCTGAAAGTAAGCTCAATCAGTTATTATAGTTTTGGTACAACAAAATAAGCATGTTATAGGATTTTTTACAGAAATTTTTATACACAAAAAGATACCCACCAGAATTTATTTTCCAGTGGGTATCTTTTATTTGTATAAAAGAAAACCACGCGATAGTCGCGTGGTTCCAGAGAGCTTAAGCGGTGAACCCTAATGTGCTAACCTGTAAATAAGCCTGCCAGCTT
>NZ_SMAA01000036.1 GCF_004341685.1 Pectinatus cerevisiiphilus | reverse complement strand
TTTTTTCGAGTTTTTCGACCTGCTCTGAAAACTCTAAAGGAATTATCTCATGTTTAGGGTATATTTTACAGCCACTGTTTTATTTTGCGCTTACGTTGTAGTCCATAGTGATTACCTCAGGTTATATTTTTGATTAGATACCTAAATCATAACACGAGGTCACTATGGATTTTTATCTGTTCAATTTCATTTTACAATTAACCAATTTAATAATTCTATAGTATAATTTTCTTTGAGCATAAAATATCAATCCTTTCTTTTTAGTGTAGAGACTTTAATTTGTAATGGTCAAGCATTTTTGTAACACTTTAGACTACTTTTTTCACTCTTAAATCTCGCTTCAAATGGAGTCATGTTATGGTTATAGGAATGGGGCCTCATGTGGTTATACCAAACATAAGCAAAATCATTAACGGCTTGATCCAATTCTTTCTCTGAATGATAATAGTGTAAATTAAATTTTTCATTTTTTAATGTATTATAATATCTTTCCATTGGGGCATTATCATAGGGATAACCAGCTTTACTCATACTTTGTGTAATCTTTATCGACTTGCAGAACTCAACAAATTCTTTCGAAGTAAATTGCGACCCTTGATCACTATGGAGTAGTAATTTATTTTTTATAGTCGGTTGGGAAGCAATTGCTTTTTTTACGGCACGAATGGCAAGGTCACTGGTTATTTCTTTCCCGTTAATACTTGCGACAACACTGCGATCATAAAGATCTATTATGGAGCAATTATAGTACTTGCTGCCATCTGTCAAAAACAGGTAGGTAAAATCAGTACACCATTTGGTATTCTTATTGTTAGCAGTAAAATCCTGGTTGAGTAGATTTGGAAAAATTTTATGGGCATGACCTCTTACATATCCCGGCCTTTTACGCCTTACGACCGATTTTAAACCTAATTCTTTATTCATATATTTATGGATTGTTGTTTTACTTAATTTTATAGCTTCGTGTTCTAAAAATACACGCATCATGCGGTGTCCGATTACACCCTCCGTATCATGGTATAGTTGGACAATTTTATCCTCAATAGCACTTTTTTTACGACGATATTTACTTTTTTTATCTTTCTTGAAATTGTAGTAGGCATTTGGACTTAGCTTAAATTTTCTCAGCAGCCATCTAAGCCCAAATTCAAAATGATAATGTTGAATAAATCGATAAACTCTTACTCGATTTCCTTCGCAAAGAATGCCGCGACTTTTTTTAAGAAGCGATTTTCCTTTTCTGTTTCTTCCAGCTGTTTTCTGAGTTTGAGGTTTTCTTTCATATAGTCGTATTCATTTTTACTGTTTGGGTTTATTTGGCATTCTTCGCGATAGGTTCTTATCCATTTAGAAATAGCTGCTTTTGATGCACCATACTCATCGGCTAAACTTTTTAACGTCCTTCCCTCTTCTAAATGCAGGCGAACGACTTTTTTCTTGAATTCTTCTTCGTAATGTGTCATTTTTCTCTCTCTTTCTTTTATAGATTTATTGTAATCTATTAGACAGAGATGTTACAACTTCACTATACCACGACAATTGTAACGGATTTTTTTGTTTTATGCTCTTTTTTTGTAAAAAAATAATGTCAGAGTAAGCTTGAATTTTTGCTTACCCCAACATTTAGTATAGAACTAGAGCAGGTGTTCATGGTAAGAGAATGACGTTGTTCTTGGAAACGGTGTCTACAAACGATTTAATGTCCTTTACTGTTCCCCACTGAATCGAATCATATTCTACATCTCTACGAAACTTTTTTGCTCTTTTTACCTTATACCAATACCACTAGCCGGGGCAAGACAACCACGGCAAAGTCAATGAACTAATCGGATGGCACAAAGTCCGGTGTAAAGGAAGTAAACGCCGAGCTTATGGTTTTTATCATGCCAACCAACTTATTTCCGAAGTCTGCACTTGCCGCAAGGTGTTAGGTAATGCCGAGCTTTAGAAAGAACCACAGCACGAACAGATAGGGAATGTTGGGAATCGTATATTTACGGATTTTATCGTTCATTCCTTTTGGCTCGGTTTGGTACGTTCCCTGTCAGCAAAGTTTTTAAGTCGTTTCAGAATAGAGGGGCGGTGGGCTTCTGCCCCTATTCAGCACCAGCTTTGTATATTTGCCAAAACAGGTGGAAATTGCGTCTACCTGTCCGGTTCTTTGGAAAATAATAAATATTTGTCCGGTCTGGTTTTATGAAAAGCATAATCTACATTGTATTTCCGGCCATACGGTCAAAAAGCTTCGTATCCACGGATAGGTCAATACTGTTTGTATAAACACCATGGTTCATCAGCTCTTTTACGCTCTGTCTGTCCTGCGTGATTTGTCCTTCTGATGATCCTTTTGTATCCGCCGGAATGCTGTCTCGCTAACGTCCGGTCCGTCAGCTTTGTGGCATTAACGGATAGGGCAACCGTCCGACGTTTAATATTTTTCTGCAACAAATGAACCTCCTTTCATTTGTGCATTTTGTACAAAACATTGGAAATTTAGTTGTTTTTTATGGAAAAAAATAGTAATATTATAGATAGGGTTTTCTTAAACTCAATAAACAAAAGAGGGAGGTGTTACATGTGTCTACTCCGAAGTCTCCGTATTATTACAAAAAGGATAGCGATACATATCATTGGGAAATCAGTTGCTCCAAGAATAACTATTCACCAAGTAATCCTGATTGGGTAAAAACTACTACACGACCATCAAGCAGAGAAGAATGTGATGAATGCAAAGCCAAATAACGTTTTATCGTCAATGGTTGGGGTTATGAAAAATTCAAGGTAGTACAAGAGCAGTAGGAAAATTATCCTGCTGCTTTTTTACAATTAGCAATAAACATCAATCTAGTACGGAATCTCTTAAAGTTCCTGACACCGAAACATATTCTTTTTAAAACCTTAATCCTATTATTATAGCCTTCAGTATAGTTATTTATATAGCCTATTAAAATAGCTCTTTTAATATATAAGCTTTTTTTAGTAAAGTAGATATGCTGAGCATTTGGGATAATTGTGTTTTTTTATTTTTCTTAAGCATATGCCTCCTTTTCAGTAAAATAAATCTGCTTTTTTTGAAGTATCGACGCCTTGTATCTGTAAAACGTTTTTGCTCTTGTTTACGAATATGTTCCATTGCCCAGTTTGCTAGTTTCAATACATGAAACTTATCTGCTATTACCTTAGCGTTAGGGAAACAATTAGTCATTATACTACGGAATTGGTTGCTCATATCCATTATTACGTAGTTTACCTTAAGTCTATCTTTTATGTCGTTATTAGCCAAATGTCCATATATATCTTCACTATTTTTATTAGGAAGCACCTCAATAATTTTTTTCTTTATTGGATCAGTAAGCACACATTGGAATTTATAACCACCCGTATTTCCCTTAAATTCATCTATGGAAATAACATCCGGGAAAACAGTTGATTTGGGAATAACTATGGAATCAATTATTCTCACCACGGTAGAATATGAGAGATTACAAATGTCTGCAATTTGCTTTGTATTAAATAATTTACTGGCATAATACAAAACACTTTTTCTCAAATCTGTGGATATAGACTTATATTTAGACAATAAGCTATTTTTCTCATAAAATCGCTTATTACAGTGAGGACACCTGTAACGACGTTTTTTTATTAAAATAGTGTAGCTTGTATGTGCTACAGGCAAATGTTTAACTTTTTGTAATCTATAATCATGTATCTTCTTTGTTTCATTCTTACACTGTGGGCATATATGCGGTTTCACCGGTAGACAGATAGTAATTACATTGCCAGCTGTCCTTATTACGTTAAATCCTTTTAAATTTAATAATTCTATAGTATAATTTTCTTTGAGCATAAAACATCAATCCTTTCTTTTTAGTTGTGGGAACTTTAATTGTAACGGATTTTTTTGTTTTATGCTCTTTTTTTGTAAAAAAATAATGTCGGTTAATTGTAAAATGAAATTGAACAGATAAAAATCCATAGTGACCTCGTGTTATGATTTAGGTGTCTAATCAAAAATATAACCTGAGGTAATCA
>NZ_SMAA01000035.1 GCF_004341685.1 Pectinatus cerevisiiphilus | reverse complement strand
ATTATTGGGATATAAAACTCCTCAAGAAGTATTTTTAGAAGAAGTTAGGCAGTTAGTGGATTTACAAACTGTTCAATTTGATATTGCAATTTAAGCCTTCAAAAATTTTATAATCGAATTTTATATTATGTAAATTTTAACTCTTAACTGATAGCGAAAAAATAACTACTTAATACACACTTACCATGTCTAATTACATCTTCTGTCATAGTATCATTGAATGATTTTAACAATAACCCCACTTTTTAACAAAAAATTCTCATTTTATCTTTTTAAAATTATAGCAAGCATTAAACTTAGCTTAAATTTTCTTAGCAGCCATCCAAATACAAAAACACCATATCTATTGATTAAAAGCTTTGCATTCTTTTCTATTCTAAAATATAGAAAAAAGCTGCCTTTTCAAAATAAAAGGGAGCCTTTTCTTCTCTAGCTGTTCCAAAACGATCAATCAACGGATATAACTTACTATGCCAGTCCGGCGCTTAGGTGCAACTTGCAAAGCAGTACTAGTATCCTTATAACCAAGTGTAACGGCAAAATAGGGCTGGTAGCTGTCTGGAATCCCTAATTCCTTTACTTCCGGTAATTCAAAAAAGAGGTTAACTACACCAAGCCAGCAGCTGCCTATTCCCAAGCTTTCCGCAGCCAGCAAAATATTTTCGATAGCTGCAGCGCAATCTACCAAAGGTGTGTAACGAATATCAGTACCAGCTAGCGGTAACGGCGAAGTAGCAGTCTTATCTCCAGAAACAATCACTACAGTCGGTGCATGATGAAATACATGATACTGCTCAGAAGCCCCCATTCTATTTGCCCAATCGTGTGAGGACAGAACCATCTGCTGTTTAATTTTTTTGTTCATTGATTCAATCAAAGCTTTGTTTTGAATGATGGTAAAATGCCATGGCTGGCAGTTGTGCCCGCTAGGTGCATAGGAAGCCGCTTCGATTATGGCGTTCAATTCTTCTTCTTTAATTTGCTTGGGTAGGTATCTTCTTACACTTCTCCTGCTTTTTATTACATCGAAAACTTGGTTCATATTGAGTCCTCCTTATTGCCGGTGGTCAAATACCAAAACCGGATCGTAAACTATACAAAAGGATCTTGGCACTCTGTCGGAACTTTGCCAAACTGAGAAAAATACTATCTCAATACCTTTTTATTATTATAGCACTATTGCTACAGTTGTAATTACATTAAAATTGGTAAACGGAACAACTATAATAACTCATAATTATCACCATTTTATTTATAAAAATAATCCTCAAACCGAAGCTTCCAATACAAATGAAACAATTTTAACAGCAATGATAACTTTTTTCATCTATGCTATAAAATTTTATTTAACGCAGTCCGCCCGTTTTTCTGAACATAAAAAAGCTACCAGTTCAATAACTGGCAGCTTTTTTGTTAAATTTATTAAATACCTTCTCCATCCATTCCTGTAAAACCTTGGAAACGATGTTTTTCCGTCCGTTCAACTTGCACTACTCGTCCTGATTTTATTATTACTACAATATTACCGTATTCCAAATCACTAAACTCTTGCTGGATTTTCCGACATACAGGAGCATAATCTATAAGCGCTGCTTTTGCAGCATATTGATCATATTTGGCAATATCGGCCAGCCGAATTTTTTCGTTCCGTTCTACTTGAATCAGACAAGAATTCTGTACTATCAAAGTAATTTCGCCATGGAAAACTTCTCGCAATAATTTTTTAATAATCTTCATGGCACTGCTATTTATTTTTGATAATGCCGCTGCGTTTTTGCCATTTACCATCTTATTCTCTCCAATTGAACTGATCATATATTATAAATAAGATATGATCAGGCTAATACGAGTAATTATAATAAATTATGCATATTTTGTCAATATTCTAGAGCTCATTCTACGATAAATCCACGTATGCAAATTTAGCTTTTTGCATAAAAAAACTATCCAATAAAATGAATGTTTTACAATAATACAAAGCATATTTTTACTTAAAAAAATATATTAATATACAACATTTACGATTTGTAATATTTATACATTTAGCATGTGTTATAAGCAGTAACACATTGACAGTTTTAAAATGTAATGCTATTCTATATATGATTATTTTCGGGCTAATTAGAAAACTAAAGGCCAGGAAATCAGATGTATTTTTCCGTCTGTTTTCCTGACCTTTTTTTACTTATAGCTTATATAACATCAGGAGGAAGAATCATGAAAATAACTGTTAATGGGGAAGAAACTGTCCTAGAGAAAGCTGTCAATATTGAGGAATTACTTGTTATTACACACGCAGAAACACCAGAATATGTTACGGTCCAAGTCAACGATGAATTTATCGACCGCAATGATTTTGCAACTACATTAGTAAATGATGGTGATTCAGTCGAATATCTTTATTTCATGGGTGGTGGCCAATTATGAATCTCACCAATGAACAAATGCAACGTTATTCACGCCATATTATCTTAAAAGAAATAGGCGGTAAAGGACAAAAGAAATTATTGTCATCAAAGGTGCTCATTATCGGTACAGGCGGTCTTGGTGCTCCTGCAGCCATGTTTTTAGCTGCGGCAGGTATTGGCAATATAGGTCTAGTTGATTTTGATACTGTAGAACTTTCCAATTTACAGCGCCAGATAATCCATTTTACCCGTGATGTTGATAAACCCAAAGTCCAATCAGGCAAAGAAACGATCAACGAAATGAACCCGGATGTGGACGTAACTACATATGAAGAAATAATAAATTCCAGTAATATTACTGATATTATTAAAGATAAAGATTACGATTTTATCATTGATGCTACGGACAATTTTCCTGCTAAGTTTCTAATTAATGATGCCTGCGTCTTTTTACAAAAACCTTTTTCACATGCTGGTATCATCCGTTTCAAGGGACAGACTATGACTTACCTGCCCGGCCACGGACCATGTTACCGTTGCGTATTTCAGACTCCGCCCCCTCCTGATGCTGTACCTACATGTAAGCAAGCAGGTGTTCTCGGTGTTATGGGCGGAGTAATCGGTACCATCCAGGCCACTGAAGCTATAAAATACGTTCTCGGCATCGGCAAACTGCTGAACGGTTACTTATTAACCTATGATGCCTTAAATATGGAATTTAGGAAAATAAAAATTCCCCATAACCCTAAATGCGGTGTCTGCGGTGATCATCCCACTATCACTAAACTGATAGATTATGATCAACCTCAATGTGAATTTAAAAGGTGAAATCATGATTATTTTAAAAAAAGCTCAATTAGAAAGTATTATCGACTATGCACGCAAAAATCTACCCGACGAAGCCTGCGGTCTTTTAGGCGGCTATATCAAAAATAATGAACGCACTGTTGAAAAAGTATTCTTTTTGACCAATACAGATCACAGTCCAGAACATTTTTCTATGGACCCTAAGGAACAGTTTGCTGCTGTCAAAGACATGCGCAAACATGGTTATGCGCTGCTTGGCAATTTTCACAGCCATCCGGCATCACCGGCAAGGCCGTCAGTTGAAGATAAAAGATTGGCCTTTGACCCATCAATTAGCTATTTGATTTTATCTTTAGCTGAAAAAGACCCCGTATTAAAAAGTTTTAAAATAGAAAATAAGAATTCCCAAGAGGAATCAATTACCATATTATAGGGGGAGAAGTTAGTGGGGAATGTTGATTACAAGGAACTTAAAAAAGGCGGTTTTATGCGCCAGATCCAAAAAGGTTATTTTTCTATGCGCCTTAAATCGGTCGGTGGCCATTTAACTACACAGCATCTACAAACAATCCAAAAAGTAGCAGACAAATATGGTCATGGCTATATTCATTTGACATCAAGACAAGGTGTAGAAATTCCTTTTATAAATATAAATAACATCGACCAAGTAAAACAAGAATTGGCAGCAGGTGGGGTACAAGTTGGTGTATGCGGCCCAAGAGTAAGGACAATAACTGCCTGCCAGGGAAATAGTATCTGTTCCTCTGGTCTTATCAATACAGTTGATGTAGCTGAAAATCTAGAAAAAAGATATGGGGGCTGTGAAATAACATCCCTATAAAAACAAAAGAGGATCTCTTGCTCGAATGAGCAGGCGATCCTCTTTTTGTGTTAAAATTTTACATAGCAC
>NZ_SMAA01000034.1 GCF_004341685.1 Pectinatus cerevisiiphilus | reverse complement strand
GTGCTATGTAAAATTTTAACACAAAAAGAGGATCGCCTGCTCATTCGAGCAAGAGATCCTCTTTTGTTTTTATAGGGATGTTATTTCACAGCCCCTTACAAAAGTTCATAAGAGTGATAATATAATCATATAAATAAATATCAGCTGATAATGGAGGTAAATTATGAACTATGCTAAGTTTATAGATCATACACTATTAAAAACAGATGCCGTAAAAAAAGATTTAAACAATCTATTAGAAGAAGCAAAATTTTATCATTTTGCTAGTGTGTGTATCAGTCCTATATGGGTATCATATGCATATTCACAGTTAAAGAATACTGATGTTGCTGTTTGCACAGTGATTGGATTTCCACAAGGAGCTACACCAACAACTGTAAAAGTTTTTGAAACAGAACAAGCAATAAAAGACGGTGCTTCTGAAATTGACATGGTAATAGCTGTAGGAAAATTAAAAGACGGTGACAATGAATATGTTAAAAATGATATAAAAGCTGTTGTAACTGCAACAAAAGGAAATGCAATAGTAAAAGTTATTATTGAAACATGTCTATTGACCGATGATGAAAAAGTGCGCGCTTGTAAACTGGCTGTAGAAGCCGGTGCCAATTTCGTAAAAACTTCAACAGGATTTTCTATTAGTGGAGCTAAAGCAACAGATGTTGCATTAATGAAGAAAAGTGTAGAAGGAAAAGCAAAAATAAAAGCTGCTGGTGGAATTCGCACCAAAAAAGACGCGGATGCTATGATAGCTGCTGGTGCAGATAGAATTGGTACTAGTCATGGTGTGGAAATTTTGAAACAACAATAAGATAATATTATATGCTGAGGAAACAATTATTTTCAAAATAATTGTTTTCTCGACTTGTAGTGGAGGAAAATATATGACTGAGAAAAAAACTGGGTTAATACAATACGATGATGGTTACTTAAACAAAACACCAATTTTTCAATTTATATTATTATCATGTCTATTCCCATTATGGGGTGCAGCCGCAAGTTTAAATGACATATTAATCACTCAATTCAAAAGTGTATTTACACTAAGTGATTTTGCAAGTGCATTGGTACAAAGTGCATTTTATGGTGGATATTTTTTAATATCTATACCAGCTTCTATGGTCATCAAAAAAACTAGTTATAAATTTGCTATTTTATGTGGATTGTTATTTTATATTATTGGTTGTGGATTATTTTTCCCTGCATCGAATATGGCTACGTATACCATGTTTTTATTTGCTGTTTTCTCTATTGCTATAGGTCTTGGCTTTTTGGAAACAGCCTCCAATACGTATAGTACTATGATTGGGCCACGTAAATTTTCCACCTTACGTTTGAATATAAGTCAAACTTTCTACCCAATTGGTGCTGCTGCTGGAATTCTATTAGGAAAATATTTAATATTTCAAAATGGTGCTAGTCTAACTGCACAAATGATAGGACTAAATGAAGCAGAATTACATGTTTTCAAATTACAAATGCTACAGCATACGCTACATCCTTATAAAATAATGATATTTATTTTACTTGCAGTATTCCTTTTATTTCTTATCACTAAATATCCTAAATGTAAAGCTGTTGAAAAAACCTCTACCGAAGATAATGTCGGAATCATTCCAACATTAAAATATCTTGTTAAAAACAGTAAATTCAAAAAAGGAATTGCTGCTCAATTTCTTTATGTAGGAATGCAGGTAGCTGTATGGTCATTTACTATAAGATTGGCATTAGTCCTTGACCATAGCATAAATGAACGTATGGCTGCCGATTTCATGGTAATTAGCTATGCATGCTTTTTTGTTGGGAAATTTATAGCTAATTTTTTGATTGCAAAATTTTCTGCTAATAAAATTTTATTAGTATATTCAATAATTGGATGTATATTAATACTTTATGTGTCATTTGTTCCTAGTTTTACGGCAGTTTATGCGGCAGTGGCAATAAGTATATTAATGGGACCTTGTTGGGCTACTATTTATGCAGAAACATTAAATTCAGTAGAAAAAAAATATACCGAAACAGCAGGTGCTGTTCTTGTTATGTCAATAATTGGTGCAGCGTGCATACCAGCTATACAAGGTCTTGTTTCTGATATGACAGGATCAATGCAATTTTCATTTATTGTAAACTTTTTCTGTTTTGCTTATGTAGGATATTATTTTTATAAAAGAATGTCCTGTGAATCTTAATTTAAAAGGAGTGTATAAGGTAAAATGAAAAATAAAATTTTTTTAAAACGTAATTTTTTTACAGAAAAACCACAAGAAATCTTTAAAAACAGTGATTTTTCAGTTGTATTATTTTCATATCAATCTGGAGTTGAAGCCGTAAAAGTAACAAACAGCAGAGGCTATGTGACTGTTCTTCCATATATGGGACAAATAATTTGGGATGCTGAATTTGATGGTGTAAGTCTACGTATGAAGAACATGTTCACTCAACCAAAACCAGCTAAATGTATAATAGATACCTATGGATGCTTTGCTTTCCACTCAGGCCTTTTATCCAATGGATGTCCTTCTCCAAAAGACACGCACCCCATGCATGGAGAGATGTCATGTGCTCCAATTGACGAAGCATGGTTAGAATTTTCTAATGATAGTATTTCAATAACTGGTAAATACGAATATTGTCAGGGATTTGGATATCATTACATTTCACACCCTAGTCTTACTATTAATGCCAATGCTAGTAAAATGGAAATTGGTATGAAAGTCAAGAATTTAACAAGTATAGATATGCCGTTACAATATATGTGCCATATGAATTATGCATATGTAGATAATGCAATTATTTCTTCAAACATACCAGAAAAATCATTTAAACTTCGTGAATCTATTCCAGCTCACGTCAAACCAACTCCAAAGTGGTTAAAATATAATGAAGATATAAAGCAATTACAAAAAACAGGTAAAACATTAACTAAACTAGAACAACCTAATATGTATGACCCAGAAATTGTTTTCATGGCAGATAATCTTACGCAATATGCAAAACATGCTATTTTTGAAATAGATTCTCCCAAAGGATATGGTTTTAAAACAGAATTTGCTACTTCAGAATTTCCTTGCGCTACTAGGTGGCTTTTATATAATGGTGATCAACAAGTAGCCGCCTTTGTTTTACCTGCTACGTGCAGACCTGAAGGCTTTCTAGCTGCAAAAAAAGCAGGTACGCTTGTAATATTAAAACCAGGGGAAGAAAAAAGTTTCTTGGTAACAACTGGGAAAAAATAGTGGGGTGATTTATTTTGAAGATAGCGGTGATTGGTTCTAATATGGTAGACTTAATTTCTTATGTAAAGCGAATGCCAACTAATGGTGAAACCTTAGAAGCCCCTGAATTTTCCATTGGTTGTGGTGGAAAAGGGGCAAACCAAGCTGTAGCTGCAGCAAAGTATGGTAGTAAAGTAATGATGGTCACTAAAGTAGGTGATGACATATTCGCAGATAATACTATAAAAAATTTCAATTATTATAATATAGATACAACTTTTGTTGAACGTGTAAAAAATGTATCTAGTGGAGTTGCACCAATATTTGTCGATCCATCAGGACAAAATAGGATATTAATAATAAAGGGCGCAAATCAATATCTTACCCCTAATGATATTGATAAGGCATCTGAAAATTTAAAAACATGCAAATTTATAATTTTGCAATTAGAAATTAATCTTGATACAGTATATTATGTTATTAAATTTGCCTCTGAAAATGGTATACCCGTATTACTAAATCCTGCTCCAGCTAATGCAATGCTTAATATAGAAAAAATTAACAAATGCGATTTTTTAGTACCTAATGAGACAGAACTTGAAAGTATGACAAAAATGCCAACAATTACTAATAAAGATATAGAAAATGCAGCGATGTCTTTAGTAAAAAAAGGAATAAGAAATGTAATCGTTACTATGGGCTCAAGAGGGTCAATGTGGGTAACCAAGAAAGGTGTCCATACTTTAAAAGCATTTCATGTAAAATCGATAGATTCATCAGGTGCAGGAGATGCCTTTATAGGATGTTTTTCCAGTTGTTATGTAAAAAATAATGATGTTTTAGAAGCTATGCATGAAGCAAGTGCATTTGCTGCATTAAGTGTAATGAAAAAAGGAACACAAAAATCTTATCCCAGTAAAAGTGATATAGATGTTTTTCTAAAAAAATATAAAGAATAATTTATATTAAATGTTGAAGTGAGAGTAAATTTAAATTTCAAAAGCTAATGTCAATAGTAGTTCGCAAAATCTAAGGTAACTCCGAAGCAATTAAGCAACCGATTTTTGTCTTTTTTCTTTGACCTGTTGTAGTGTG
>NZ_SMAA01000033.1 GCF_004341685.1 Pectinatus cerevisiiphilus | reverse complement strand
TGCCCACTTCGAACATACAGTCGAATCTGGAGCATAGTCAGTAGATGCACATATAAAATTTGAAGAATTACTGACAACTACCTTGACATTGAGCGAGTTCCGCTTGTTTAATCATGTTTTCTACTTTACCCCCAGTATAAAGTGGAATACTGGCAACAACCTGGTTACTGAAATAATTATAAGGTGAAAAGGCTTCTGAAGAGGTCGACCATGTAGGCGGAGATGTAGAACGCATATCAGTGTGTGTATAATCAATGGATACATTCTTATTACTTTGAGCTTCTTTTATAGTCCAGGCTGCTTGCTCCGTATGTGCTTCAGCAATCTGTAATGCTGGATTATCTTCATAAGTCAGCGCAATACATGTATCAAGTGATAGTTCTAATGGCTCTGCTAGAGCAGTTTGAGAAAATAGAATGAACGCAGTAACCGATAGAATGACTGCATTAATGAAACCAAATGAGGATCTCATAATTTCTCCTTTCAATTTGATTATTTTAAGATGGATAATTGAATTAACTTAAAAAATGTAATAGTTTCCAGCAATTGTGTAATTTGATCTATGCTATTGAGGCAATGATTTTCCGTCATCATTTAAAGAATTGTTTTTGGTACTGTCAATCGGCTGTGCCTTATACCATGTGGCGTACATAACCGGTAATACCAATAAAGTCAGGATGGTTGCTACCAATAAACCACCAGCAATGGCAATTGCCATAGAACCCCATAAAGTACTGTGTACCAAAGGAATCATACCTAGAATAGCAGCTGCAGCTGTCAGCATAATTGGACGAAAGCGGCTGATTGTTGCTGATACAATAGCGTCCCATAGTGAATCTCCAGCCACTAGGTGTTGCTCAATCTGATCCATCAATATCACGGTATTGCGCATAATAATACCGAATAAAGCAAGAATTCCTAATTGGACTACAAATCCCATAGGACTTCCGGTGAGCAGTAAACTGATTGATACACCGATGATACCAAGTGGCGCTGTTAAAAGGGTTAACAGCATCTTCGGAATACTTTGCAACTGTGTCATGAGCAGAATCATAATGATCAGCATCATGGCCGGAATGGGTTCCGCTAGAAATTTACTGCTTTTAATGCTGCGTTCTGTTGCACCGTCAAATTCAATGGAATAGCCGGTGGGGAGACTATTTCTGAGTTCCTGAAGACTGCCATAAACTTGCTTGGTTACATCCGAGCCGGTAAGTGTAGATGTAGGATTCAGTTCCGCTTGAACCATAATCATAGGTAGCAGATCACGTCGGTAAATTAAACCTTCTTCGGCATCATAACGGATGGTGGCAATTTGGTCGAGTGGAACATATTTACCATTACCAATATGGATGTTGAGATCTTTTAGCCGTTCTGGATTATTACGGTCTGTTTCCGCAAAACGGAGAACCATGTTGATGGTTTTATCATTCTCACGAAATTCGGTAATCGGTGATCCAGATAGCTGAGTTTGGAGCGATGTGGCCAATTGATGGGAACTAAGTCCGAGAGCTTTGGCTTTTGCCTGATCAACCTCCAAATGCATTACTTTATTTTTTTCATTCCAGTTGAGATTTACATTTTGTGTGGCTGGATGGGCGGCCATGACGGTACGGACTTGTTCAGCAATACCACGAACTTTTTCAGCGTCAGGGCCTTTTACCCGCAGCATCACTGGATAGTCGGGTCCTGTTCCGGTGAACAATAATTTGATATGCCCGCGAACATTTGTAAATTTAGTGTTTAATAATTGTTCAGCTTTTTGGGACAGCGCATTACGGGCTTGAATATCTTTGGTCACCACAATGAATTCAGCAAAATTAGATTTATTAAAAGTTGGTTCAAAACTGAGCACAAAGCGCGGAGCTCCTGCCCCTACATGATATGTATAATAGGAAATATTCGGATCACCGTCCAATTCTTTAGCAAACTGACGTGCCACTTCTTCAGTGTTGATTTGAGAAGCTCCTTCCTGTAATTTAAGCTGTATAATTAGTTCTGGACGGCTCGATGGAGGGAAAAATTCCTGTTTAACCAATCCCAGAAGAAAGATAGAACCAATAAATGCAACAACAGTAGCTGTTAGTACGGTTTTACGATGACACATGCACCATAATAACAAGCGTTTAAATTGTCTATAAAATGGAGTGTCATAAAGGTCATGGTGCGTATTATTTTCACTGTCTGTTCGATGCGCCGGTTTTATTTTAATAAATTGATAACCAAGCAAAGGTGTGACTGCTCCAGCAACCAGCCAAGAAGCAAGGAGAGCAAAGAATATAACCCAAAAGAGATCAACACAAAATTCGGCAGCAAGTCCTTTAGAGAAACCGATGGGAATAAAGCCTGCGCAGGTTATTAATGCACCGGTTAAACGAGGGTAGGCAGTAGATGTATAGGAAAAACAAGCAGCATCGAAGCGACTCCAGCCTTGCTCCAGTTTGACGGTTGTCATTTCCGTGGCGATGATGGCGTCATCTACCAATAAACCCAATGCAATTATGAGGGCTCCCAACGAGATACTCTGCAGAGCGATGCCTGTCAGATACATTAAGGTAAAGGTAATAGCAATGACCAATGGAATAGTTAGGGCTACGACCACACCGGAGCGCATGCCCAAACTAGCAAAGCTTACGATTAAGACGATGATAATTGCTTCAACTAAAGATTCAACAAATTCATTGATGGAGGATTCCACAACTTTTGGTTGATTAACAGTTTGATTAATTTCCAGTCCCGTTGGTAGTTCTTGTTTTATTTTGGAGATGGTGGTATCAAGATTTTTACCTAATGTTAGAATATTGCCACCAGGTTCCATTGCCAGTGCAATACCGACAGCTGGTTGGCCGTTAAAGAACATTTTGGGATCGGATGGTTCGGCATAGGCACGAGTTACTTTGGCGATATCTCCCAGGCGGAAGGTGCGCCCACCAGCTTGAATGGGTGTAGCACGGATGTCCTCCATATTTTCAAACATTCCGGTAATTCGTAAGTATGCATCGTCTGATGCTGTTTCCAACATACCGGCGGAAGCCATGGTATTTTGTTCTTTTAAGGCAGTCGTAATTAAGGTTGGATCAATACCCAAACGAGCCAGTTTGCTATTTTCGATTTCGATATAGATCTTTTCGGTTTGCACTCCCAGAAGTTCAACTTTGCTTACGCTGGGAACGTTTAAGAGAACACGACGGATTTTTTCAGCACGCTCTCTCATTTCTTCATAAGTAAATCCATCACCGGTTAACGTATAGACAACACCATATACTTCATCGTATCGATCATTAAATGTAGGTTCCGAAACTCCTTCTGGGAGAGTTCCTTTGATATCATTCACCATATTGCGGGCTTCAACCCATCTGGCACGAAGCTCTTTGGCGGGTACCTGATCTTTGAGATTAACGTAAATCACCGTATGTCCCGGTGTAGAATAACTTTTTAAATAGTCGAGTCCAGGTAAGTCCTGTAGTTTCTTTTCAATTTTATCCGTAACCTGTTCTTCCACCTGGCTGGCACTGGCTCCAGACCAAGAAACACTGACAATCATTTGTTTAATGGCAAAATCTGGGTCTTCCATACGGCCGACGTTCTTGTAAGAGAAAAGACCGGCCGCAAAAAAAAGGACGATAAAAAAATAAATGAATTGTTTGTGCTTTAATGACCATGCTGTAAGATTAAAATGCTTCATAGAGAATCACCGGTTGTTTTTACCCTCTGCCCTTCTTCTAATTTATGAACACCGGCAGTGATAATACGGTCACCGGTTTCCAATCCGGTTAACACTTGTATTGTACCATTACCGAAAGAACCGGTTTTAATGGGGCGTAGTGTCAGGATATTGTTGTTTACAACCCAGACAGCAGGCGTATCACCAGTCTGATAAAGTGCAGATATTGGAATTGAAAAACCCGTAGTGGCATCAACGTCAGCTAAGGAAACGGTAGCTGTCATTCCTAATTTAATGGCGGGTGACGGATTGAGTAGGCTGATGCGCACTTTGAAGGTTCGTGTTGTTGGATCGGCCATGGGAGCGATTTCTCGCACTTGCCCGTTCAGTGTCACGTTAGGTAAGGCCCAGAAAGTAACTTGGAATCGTCCCGCGGTTTTTAGTTCTTCCAGCCGGTTTTCGGGTACGTTGATTTCGATTTCCCGTTCTCCATCCTGAACGATGGTAACAACTGTCTGACCGGCGTTAACAATCTGTCCAGCCTCAGCGGTGATTGCCGACACAACACCGGACTGATCAGCTGTCAATAAAGTGTAATCCAGTTGATTGGCACCTTGTGTATATTGGGCCGTCGCCTGTTGTACTGCCGCTGTGGCAGCATCATAGGCATTGACGTACTGGTCATACTGAGCATGACTGATTGCACCACCATCCAGTAATTGCTGGTAGCGCTCCAAATTACTTTTGGCAAGCTTGAGTTGCGACTGGGCGGAATACACTTGAGCAGAATTGCTATTCACTGTTTGCTGAATATCTTTCGCATCCATTTGCATCAGCACATCACCGGCATTAACCCTGCTGCCTAGTTGCACATTACGTTTAATAATTTTACCGGTGACTTGAAAAGCCAATTGACTTTCATAGCGGCCACGCACCTCTCCTGGATAGGTGTAATTTTGTCCAGTGTCAGCCGCTTGAATGACTTGAGTGCGGACCACAGGGAGATTTTCCGATTTTATCGGTGCTTTGCTAAAATATGCTTTTATCATAATTCCAATTATTAGGCACAATAGAATTAAAACAGCCAGAATATAACAGTATTTTTTTCGACTGAGATTCAATCGCACGTTGAACATAAAAACACTCCTTATTATATGTAATTTGTTTGGACAAAAATTTAAGGGGAGGCTAGACAATGTAAAACAGCTGCATGTCCAATAGTTCAGTTAGAATAGGACAACACCTGACTTATATGACGGTTAACATTTGATTCGTTGCTATATAAGTATGTGCTGTGGCGCAGAATGATTGTTCCCATAGCAAAAAATAGAATGAGATAATAAGTCCTGCATAGAAATAAATAACCACCCTTGATCGTTTTGTAATAAAATAAAAGATAAACTCTCGCTAGATAAATTTGCATAAATAGAATATTCACAGTATAGTTAACCTGGTTAACTATAAGAATGTCACTAACATGCTTTCGCAAGGGATATCCTTGTTGTGAAGTGTTATATTTTTAGTCCTAACTATAAATCGATTATAGGATATTACTTCAATAACCTGTTTGTTACCAGAACGTAAATCAACTGAAAAAATGATTTTATTGCATTTAATAAAAAGTGAATGGGTAAAGAACCACTCAGATAACATTACTACGAGATACATTGTTCTGACTAGGTACAGTAGAAAGACCTGAATGATTTCGTTTAGTTTGACAATCCTTACAATATCCATGTATATATAGCTGATAATCTAAAACTAAAAAATTCGTCACCGTCATGGTAGTAATTATAGTATCTAGTGCATTTGCCAAGCTGCCTTTTATTTCAATAACTTTGCCACAGGAATTACAAAGAAGATGATGGTGGTGACGTGGTGAGTAAAGTTCATAGCGTTGGCATCCATCGCCAAAATCGAGTTTCTGGACAATATTCAGGGTACTAAATAATTCCATGGTTCGATAAACAGTGGCCAGACCAATCTTAGGATACTGTCTATGAATAATTTCATAAATATCTTCGGCACTAAAATGATAACCTGTATAACTAGTAAGTGTGTGAAAAATAAGTTCTCTCTGCCAGGTCAACTTATAATTGCCATTGAGTTTTTTTCTTGATTTAAACGTATTCACTAGCGAAGTTCCTTTCTGGAAATTTATGTTGACTAAAATAAAGAAATATTTGGTGCATAATGGAATGCATAATTAAAGTTGTTAACCAGTCTTCAGGGGAGTTGAATGGAAATCCCTTTTAATATGAATGATTATTGTTTCAAAAAAAGTTAACCAAGTGAACTATTTAAGAAAATAATAAGAATGTTGATATAGAAAGTTTATCTTACCGACATTCTTATTCAATGTCTCATTATTTTAATATAGTTAATAAGGTGAACTATAAAAGAAATTTTTTTATTTTTCCTGTTCCATATGATCAATATACTGTTCCAATTCTTCTAAGAGATCGCTGAGAAAGAAATATTCTTCTGGTGTTAATGAATTGATTTTTTTCATAATGCCGCTATCAAAGGTTTCATGAAATTCGAAGTGATGGTGAACGGCAAGGCGGCCTTTATTCGTCAACTCTAAAAGAATATTTTTTTTATTACCGGGTTCTTGATAACGATAGAGCATATCTTTTTGGATAAGTTTGTGGATGAGTTTTGGTAAAGCACTTTTAGAAATACCCTGTCGGTCTGCTAATTCGGTTACGGTTATACCTGGATATTTGCCAATCATTTCGAGGGTATGAATTTCCGACGAGTATAAGAGCTTGTCTGTGCCAAATTTATTTGGTTGCTTCATTGCCTCAAACAATTTCCTTGACAACCTGAAAAGAGATTCCAGCATTTTCTTTCTTTGTCCTGTCATTGTCTTAACCTCATATTGTTAGTAAAATATCTAATTGCTATTCTATGACTATATTGTACACTAGGTTAACTATATGTCAAGCTATATTTTCATAAAGAATAAGAAGACTTTATACTAAATGTTGTAGTAAGCAAAAATTTAAGCGTACTCTGACATTATTTTTTTAGGTTAATTGTAAAATGAAATTGAACAGATAAAAATCCATAGTGACCTCGTGTTATGATTTAGGTGTCTAATCAAAAATATAACCTGAGGTA
>NZ_SMAA01000032.1 GCF_004341685.1 Pectinatus cerevisiiphilus | reverse complement strand
TTATTGGGATATAAAACTCCTCAAGAAGTATTTTTAGAAGAAGTTAGGCAGTTAGTGGATTTACAAACTGTTCAATTTGATATTGCAATTTAAAACACGTTAATTTATTTAACATGCCCTTTATATAATATTTATTTTGTCCCACTAATAAACATTTTTTTAGCCTCTTTTTCAATTTCCTTAGTGTAATTTTTTAAGAAATGCTGGCAGCTATTTCTCATCTTATCCACTAATTCTTCTATGTCAATCTCGCAAGCTCTAACATGTCTATTTCTATGGGCAAATTCATATTGTATCCCTGCTTTAACATAAATTTTTTCAATAAATGTATTTATTTCTTTTATTAAATCATTGTCTTCAGGCCCAAGTAAAAGAATAGCTAAATCGCCATGGTTTCTAACTTGAGAACACATCTCTGCAAGATCATATACAGTAAAAGGTTCTTTTTCTGCTAAACATTTGTTTTTTAATGAATAGACAGCAGCAGTCATAGCGCTCATCTCACTTCTTAGTTGATTTAACCACTTTAGCCGTTCCGCAGTTATAAGTTCTTTGTATGTCGTTGTTTGTTGATTTTGAAGTGTTTTAGTAAATTCTTCCCGTTGCTTTTTAAAATTCTGATATTCCATATTTAGTTTTACTTTTTGGATTTTAAGTTCTTTTTTAGTTTTATAAGCGGTTATACAGAACGATATTATTATACCTCCCAAAGATATTAAAGCCGATATTATTGAGCTATCAGTCATGATGCCATCTTCCTTCTATTATGATGGCATCATTATAGTACATATTGGGGCATTAAAAAAGCACCCCGAAGGAGTGCTTTTTTTATTTGAATATTCTATAGTTCTTCCAGTATTCTTTTTACATTACTATCATTATTTAATCTTCTTATACAATCAGAATACTTATTTTCACCAAAATCATTATTAGGATTTTTAGAAGCTGATATTAACTGCTGTATAGATTTAAACCATTTTTTTAATGCAATAATATCAGCTACTATTAAATTACTTGATAATATATATTCATTCCACTCATTGTCAATAATGGCCTTATCAATATATGCACTCCAATGCTCCTTATCAGGATGAAGAAATGCATCATTCTTTTTGTCTATAGCCGTAGTTAATATCTCAAAAGCCTGTTTAATATACTCTTTTAAAAAATCTCTACTTATTTTCGCTTCCATCAAGTACTAAATACCTCCTCTAAATTAATAAACCTTGTAAAGATATCTACAAATATAAATATAATTTCTCCAAAATTATTGAACATATCATATCCCCTATGCAAAATAATTCGTACAGGAACATAGCTAATAAAAATAATAAATGCAATGAAAAAACCAATTAATATAGACAATGTTACCGGTAATACATCTCTAAGCTTTAATAAAGCAGTTATAGAACAGCCATATATTCCAGCTGTAATAGTAGCTATACAAAACGGAACATCTATTTCATATATAATTTTATTCTTTTTTTATCATCCTATAATAATCGACTATAGGGACCAACCATTCCATATAAATAAAACTATTCATAACTCATCTTCTACCTTTAACACCTCCATCATTCCCAAAAATATAGATGGCGTATTTATAATGCCATTATCATCCAGTGCAGCATTAACATAGTCTATTTTTTTAATCGTTTTTATAACTTGAACGAACGTTTTCAACGTTTGTTCTCCCATGCGGCGATGTTCCATCGCCTTTTATAATTTCAACCTCGTTCCCTTCAAGAATAGGAGCAAGTCGCGTTTCAAGCCACTCAGAGATACTTGTTGTTCCAGCCGCTTTTCTTTGATAATTATATTCATTAAACTGACGATTTCTTTTAGACCTTATAACAACCTTAATTTCTTCCATAGAAAAAATTTGTCGTTCTAATTCTGTAGCAGATACTTTTGACATAGCAACGCACTTCCCTCACTGTTTTGGTATATTATATCATGTTATATTAGAACTGTAAAGGAATTATTTATATATTATTACAATGTTATTTAAAAGTTATTCTTATAAAAATAAAGCCGCCTGATTACTCAGATGACCTGTAATTTCAAAATAGATACGGGCTACCGATAAAGCGCAGTACAATTTTTGCGGTAAATAAAGTATTAAAAGCCAGAGGCATACTTTTTAACTTCCATAGCCTGCGACATACTCATGCTACACTTGCTATTGAAGCAGGCATTCCAATCAAAAGCATTGCCGCCCGTCTTGGCGACAGTGTGGAAATGGTCAATAAAATTTATGCCAATGATATTTTGAACAAACTGTCGAAGTATTTGATAACCTTGGGCGCAAGTATATAAATGCAGACAGTTTTGCGGATAGGTTGGGTATTTCAAAAAAAAAGGCCACCAACCGTGTAAGTTGGTGGCATGTAGTGGATAATACAATACATATTATTGGAGAGTTAGAAAGGAATGATATTCATTATCAAATAGATAATAACATATATTATTCGTTTAGTCAAATATTTTTCTAAAATAAATTAATTTTACATTTCTTATTAAATTAAAGTATAATTAATTGTACTTATCAGTAATTATAACGAAAGGAGCTGCACACAATGCCGACCATTTTATTGCGCTGCATAAAAATAGTTTTATTACTTTGCTTATTATCATTTATTGCCTTTTTCGGCATAATCTTATACGCACTAACAGCATCCTTATTGACATCAGTTACCGCAATGGCTGATTATATAGGCATCGCTTTTTCACTTATCATCTCTTTAGGATTATTAATCTGCATCATTCGCTATTATCGCCGGATGGTTTCAGACTGACGGGGGAAAAATTTTGCTTGAATTTATTATAGGCGCCACAGGTACCGGAAAGACGGACCGCTGCCTGCATGACATAAAAGACCGTTTAGCAGCAGCACCGGAAGGACGTTCTCTTTTTTTTATCTTGCCCGAACACATGACATTTGAAACAGAACGCAAATTAGCTGTCTTGATGAATAATGAAGGTGGTTTTTCAAGGGCTTTCGTTTTTGGCTTTCGTCGGCTCTGCCAATACATCTTAAATAAAAATGGGGGCGCAATCAAACCCCACCTTACCGAAACAGGTAAAAAACTGCTTCTGGCACGTGTCATTCTTGAATGCAGGGATAAACTCAGCGCACTTGCTAAAGCGTCATATCAACGAAATTTTACTTCTTTTTTATGTGCTGCGATCGAAGAGTTAAAAACTTATGGAATAACACCAGAATCACTATTAGAAGCTACAGCAGACATATCTGACGAAACCTTGCGCCAAAAGCTTACTGACATCGCCCTTCTTTATGACAATTTCAGTTCAGCAATTGACAATCGTTATAATGATAATGAAGATATGCTTGCGCTGGCAACCCAGAAAATAACTTCGGCTGACTGGTTAACGAACTGCGAAATATGGATAGACGGTTTTACTTTTTTTAATCCACAGGAACAAGCAATTCTCACCGCATTATTTAAATGTGCCCATTCTATTCATGTCACACTATGCATAGATGACATTGAGCACAATGCCAACAGTGAAGAAACAGCTTTGTTTCACCGCCAATATCTCACTTTTAAAGAAATTAACCTGCTTTGCCGCCAATTAAATATAGAAACTAAAATCACTCGTCTTTCCATCCCATATCGTTTCTCGAAACCGGCCCAAAAAGCAATCGCCGGCAATATGTTTTTCTTTCCGTTGCAAAAGGCTGAATCAGCAGATGGTATCATCATTGCGGAAGCAGCCAACCGACGCCTTGAAGCAGAAGCCGTTGCCATAGACATCCTGCGCCTGTGTCGTGATAAAGGTTATGCATATAGTGAAATAGGTATTATTACGCGCGAAAAAGAGTATGACCGCTTGTTGCAGGCTGTTCTACAAGATTATCAGATTCCTTTTTTTAGTGACAGTAAACGTCTTTTTATCCATCATCCACTTGCCGAACTACTGCGCTCATGCCTGGAAGCAGTACGCACTTGGCAGTATGAACCACTGCTGCGTTGTTTTAAAACAGATTTTTTCCCAGCTACACGTGATGATATTGACATGTTAGAAAATTATATTCTTGAATTTGGTATAAAAGGGAAAAAGCGCTGGCTTTCAGCAGAGGATTGGCAATACTGCCGTCGCCCTCTTACTGACCAGCCTTTATCAATAGAAGAAACGGCTTATCTTGAGAAAATAAACTCTATCCGCCGTCAACTTATTGCTCCTTTACAACAGTTATCTGAGGAACTGCACGCAGCTGAAAATGTACGGGCTGTGACGCAAATATTATACCAATTTATGCTTGACCTCAATGTGCCGGAAAAACTGTCCTTGTGGCAAAAGCAGGCGGAAAATAGCGGGGAACTTGTCCTTGCCAAGGAACAACAGCAAATATGGCAGGATATTATTGATTTTATGGACCAAATAGTGGAAACTTGTGGTGATGATGAACTAACCTTGAAGGAATATGCTGAAGTCTTAAATGATGGTCTTGAATCCTTGCAAATTGCCCTTATTCCCCCTGGCTTGGACTATGTCACTATAGCGTCTTTCGAACAAAATAATCTGGAAAATAAAACTGCCGTCTATATTCTCGGGGCAAATGAAGGTATCATGCCACGCCGCAGTAAAAGCGAAGGGCTTTTGAGTGATGCTGATCGCCTATATCTTTCACAAGCCGGTCTCAGACTTTCCGGCGGCACCAATGAAGATAATTTTTTTGAAAAATTTCTATTATATAAAGCCTTTACCCTGAGCCGCAGCTATTTATGGATATCTTATCCTTTATCTGATGCAGATGGTGCCTCCCTGAACCGTTCTCCCTTAATAGACCGCCTGCACTTCATGCTTCCGTTTGAGAAGAAGCAGCTCCTATCTATCCTTTTAGAAAATTATTCTACCGAGAATGAAAAAAGACGTGTCGTAACAACACGCCGCAGTATTTCCTATTTGACAGCAGCACTTCGTCAATACAGAGAAAAGCAGACTATTGCCAACTTCTGGTTTGACGTATACAACTGGCTTTTGGCAGAAGAAACCTACCATAGATATTTATTCACTTCACTATCCGGACTTTTTGCACATGCTCCCGACTCAGCCTTATCCACTGTTGCTGCCGCCCGGCTTTACATGAAAAAAGGTGCACTTCAAGGCAGTGTCACTCGTTTCGAAGAATTTCATAACTGTCCGTTCAAACACTTTGCCCGTTATGCTTTAAATTTAGCAGAAAGACCGGAATTTAATTTTTCCGCACCAGATCGTGGCATATTGCTGCATGAAACCATGCGTACCTTTGGTGAAATACTATTGTCCCAGAAAAAACGCTGGAATGATATTTCACCAGAAGAGCGCCATGATCTCTGTCAGCATATAGTTTCCAGCCTTGCTGATAGACTACAAAATAAAATATTATTAAGCAGTAAACAATACCAGCATCTGACCAAACGGATAACTAAGACAGCGGAACAAGCCATTGACCGCCTTTGTGAGTTTGCCGGACACAGCGCCTTTACAACAATAGCCATGGAAAAGGCATTTGGTTATGGCAAAACCTCCCTGCCACCCTTAATATATGACTTGAAGGATGGCCATAAAATAGATATTTCTGGACAGATAGACCGTATCGACATTGATGAAAGCGGCCGTTACTTTCTCATTATTGATTACAAATCTGGTAATGCCTATATAAATATCGCTGAAGTTTATTACGGGCTAAAACTTCAACTGCTGACCTACATACTGGCAGTACGCAACTGTTCCACCGGCCTTAACCTAGCTACTGATACCGTTCCTGCTGGTATATTATATTGCTTTTTAAAAAGCTCACTTTTGACTTTTGCCAAAGAAATGTCCGAAACCCAAATTAAAACAGAACTCGCTAAACAAATGCGTATGTCCGGCTGGGTGCTGCTCGATCCAGAATTAATAAAAAAAATAGATGATTCATCATCCTTTATCAAAGTCCGGTTCAATAAAGACGGCTCTATCAGCAAGACAAGCCGCTGCAGTATAAAGAGTGAAGAAGAATTTGATGCCTTACTCAAATATATGGACGACTTACTCGTCGATACAGGAAATAGCATCTTAGCCGGCAAAATTACGCCAGAACCTTATAAATTGAAACAAAAAACAGCATGTACGTTCTGTCCTTATATATCAATTTGCCGCTTTGATACAACTGTATCTGGTTACAAATATAATGAACTCCCCAATGACAATGACGACCTTATCATGCAAAAGATTTTAACCTAACCCACAAGAAGTCCGCTACCTCTTAGGTGGGGGATGAAGGCGGGTGTGGCAAATTTACGCAAGTAATTGAGTCACACGATTGCTTTTTGTCTTATTTTGTAGTATGATCAGGCGTAAAAAATAAAGGATTGATTATACAGTGGAATTAGACAATAATAACCATTCGGTATTCTTGCTCTATTACCATCTTGTCTTGGTGGTAAAATACCGCCGCAGGGTATTCTCTGACCAAATGAGCCAATATGCTAAAGATATATTTGTTCGTATAGGCTCGTCATACAAAATCACACTAGAAGAGTGGAACCACGACCAAGACCATATACATATCATGTTCCGTGCTCACCCTAATACGGAGATGTCGAAATTCATCAATGCTTACAAAAGTGCCAGTTCCAGGCTAATCAAAAAGGATTTTCCAGAGGTTAGGCATAAGCTGTGGAAAGAGATGTTTTGGTCGAGAAGCTATTGTTTGCTGACAACAGGCGGTGCTCCTATCGAGACAATTCGGAAATACATAGAAAATCAAGGCAGGTGATTATTGTGAATAAGGCATACCGATACAGACTTTATCCAACCACTGAACAAAAAATAATGTT
>NZ_SMAA01000031.1 GCF_004341685.1 Pectinatus cerevisiiphilus | reverse complement strand
CCCACTTCGAACATACAGTCGAATCTGGAGCATAGTCAGTAGATGCACATATAAAATTTGAAGAATTACTGACAACTACCTTGACATTGAGCGTATTGTAAGTTATAACTGCCCTTAGCCGAGGCGTGTAATTGTAGAAGATGATAGTTCTATTGATATCGTCGGTCTTTGCGGGGATAATTAGAGCTTTTGTTATTATATTTGGGGTGTTAGTTATGAATCCTACTTGGAAAATTGGTATTGATATAGGGTCTACTACTATCAAAACCGTAGTTTTAGATGAGTTAGACAGAACCGTGTTTAAGCAATATAAGCGGCATTTTTCTGAGATTTACAAGGCCTTAAGTGAAGATGTTGCTATGCTGAAAGATAAACTGCATAACCGCAAGTTCTGTTGTACCCTTACAGGGTCCGCTGGCATGGGATTGGCTTCTGCCATGAAGATGACATTCGTTCAGGAAGTTATCGCTTGTACGCAAGCCGTGAAAAAATGGATACCGTGTACAGATGCAGCAGTTGAACTAGGGGGAGAGGATGCCAAGATAACATATTTTGGCATAGCACCGGAACAGCGCATGAATGGTGTATGCGCAGGGGGAACCGGTTCTTTTATTGACCATATGGCAGCACTTTTGCACACAGATGCCGAGGGGCTTAATGAGTTGGCCCAAAATGGCAAGCAGGTTTATACTATTGCTTCCCGTTGTGGTGTTTTTGCTAAAACAGATGTGCAGGCACTCATAAATGATGGAGTATCAAAGGAAGACATAGCGCTTTCTATTTTTCAGGCCGTAGTCAACCAGACTATTGGTAATTTAGCACAAGGCCGTCCTATTGAAGGACATATTGCATTTTTAGGCGGGCCGTTGTATTTTCTTCCTGTATTGCGTGAACGTTTTATAAAAACATTAAAGCTTGATGATGAACATATTGTCAATGCACCAGATGGATGCTACTTTGTAGCTATGGGGGCGGCTCTTTCAGAAAATAAAGTTTTACTTGATTATGACGGGCTCCTTGCAGCATTGCAGGCAGGAAAGAACGTAAAGGCTGACACTGGAGAAGTTCCTTTTGTTCTATTTAAGAATGATGAAGAATATGCTGCCTTTAAACAAAGGCATGATAAGGATATTGTCAAAAAAGGTGATTTAAGTAGTTATGAGGGACCGCTGTATGTGGGCATAGATGCGGGCTCTACTACTACAAAAGTGGTAGCTGTGGGTTCGGATAAGCAGCTTTTGTATACTTCCTATGGAAGTAATAAAGGTGTACCACTGGACAGCGTGATTGAAGCTCTGCGTGATTTATACAGCAAGATAAACAGTAAAACCTATATCAGCAGTGCAGGTACCACAGGTTATGGGGAATATATTGTAAAGGCAGCTGTACATGCTGATTTTGGTGAAGTAGAAACATTTGCCCATCTCAGGGCTGCCCAGGAGTTTTGCCCGAAAGTAAGCTGCGTATTGGATATTGGCGGACAAGATATGAAATGCTTTTTTGTAAAGGATGGTCATATTGCGCAGATAGTTCTCAATGAAGCTTGTTCTGCTGGCTGTGGATCATTTATTGAAAACTTTGCACAAGGGCTTTCCATGACAGCAGCCGAGTTCGCAGGTAAGGGTATTAACGCTAACCATCCAGTAGATCTTGGAACGCGCTGCACTGTATTTATGAATTCAAGAGTAAAACAGGCACAAAAAGAAGGCGCTGCCGTTGCTGATATTTCAGCAGGGATAGCTTTATCCGTCATAAAAAATGCTCTTTTTAAGGTCATCCAGATAAAGGATACTGCTGAACTGGGTGATAATATAGTAGTCCAGGGCGGAACGTTTTATAATGATGCCGTTTTGCGCTCAATGGAACTTTTACTAAAGAAAAATGTTATCCGCCCAGATATTTCGGGGTTAATGGGCGCTTATGGCATGGCATTATTGGCAATGGAAAGAAAGCAGGAAAAATCGACATTACTGCCAGCAAAAGTGTTGATCGACTTTAAGGCGGAACAAATCTCTTATCGCTGCCAAAAATGTGGCAATAAATGTCTTATTACCATGCAGAAATTCCCGGATGGCGGAAAGTATTTCATCGGCAATCGCTGTGAACGAGGCGCTGGCGGAGTAAAGAAGACGCTTGATGATGTGCCGAACATATTTGAATATAAGTATAAGCGTCTGTTTGCGCATTATAAACCGTTACAAAATGCCCCAAAAGGGAAAATCGGTTTACCGCGCAGCTTAAATATGTATGAGGATTATCCATTTTGGTTTACCTTTTTTACAGGGCTTGGCTATGAAGTGGTTTTGTCGGGGGAATCTTCAGCACAGCTTTATTATAAAGGGATGTCCACGGTGCCATCGGATTCGTTATGCTATCCGGCAAAGCTGGTTCATGGACATATTATGGACTTGATAGAAAAAGGCATTAAGACCATTTTTTATCCTTGTATTCCCTCCAATATAGTGGATGAAATTGATAAGGGCGATAGTAATTATAATTGTCCGGTTGTGGCGTCTTATGCAGAAAATATCCGTGCTAATATGGATATTTTGCAGAAGAAAAATATAAAATTTTTACAACCGTTTTTACCGATAAATGATAAAAAAAGAATGTA
Source organism: Pectinatus cerevisiiphilus (assembly GCF_004341685.1). Lineage (GTDB taxonomy): Bacteria > Bacillota > Negativicutes > Selenomonadales > Selenomonadaceae > Pectinatus > Pectinatus cerevisiiphilus. The sequence goes on along the minus strand of NZ_SMAA01000031.1, from coordinate 6,068 downwards.
TATACGTTTGACAGAAGAACTAAAAGAACTTTCATGTGCTAAAAAAGATATACGCGAAGCTTTAGAAAATGCTTATGCAGAACTTGAACATTACAAACAGGATGTCAGGGATTATGGCGTAGCAGTTTTAGAAAAAGTTGAAAAAGAACATATGAAAGCAGTCGTCCTTTGTGGTAGACCATACCATATAGATCCTGAAATAAATCATGGAATTCCTAAAATGATTCAAAATTATGGTATAGCTGTTTTATCTGAAGATGCACTTGCACATTTACCTGTGGAGAACGAAAATCTTAGCATTGTCAACCAATGGGTATACCATGCGCGCTTGTACCATGCTGCGGAATATGTAGCAGAGCATCCAAAGCTTACCTTAATCCAGTTAAGTTCTTTCGGTTGCGGCTTGGATGCGATAACTACTGGACAAGTAAAAGAAATTTTGGAACGCAGGAATTGTATCTATACGATGATAAAATTGGATGAAGTGAGTAATCTCGGCTCAGCCAGGATAAGACTTCGTTCACTTATGGCAGCATGGAAATATGGGATGAAGGAAGGCGGCGGGACACCAAAGCCTGTAAGAGAACGAGCTTATTTCAAAAAAGAATGCCAGACGGAACATACTATTCTCGCACCGCAGATGTCTCCACTGCATTTTGCTTTGATCGAAGCAGCTGTGAAAAAATACGGCTATCATATTGTTATACCAGAAATGCCTGGACGGGCAGCTGTTGATGAAGGCTTACGTTATGTGAATAATGATATGTGCTATCCGGCGATTATCGTTATTGGCCAGTTGCTCTATGCATTAAAATCAGGAAAATATGATGTAAATAATACTTCAATAATGTTATTCCAGACGTGCGGCGCATGCAGGGCAACCAATTATCTTAACCTTATGCGTAAAGCTTTGCAGGATGCGGGAATGCCGCAGGTGCCAGTGTTTGCCTGCTGGGGCAGGGAAACAGATTCCTTCAAAATGACAACAGGTCTTTTTATAGATGTGTTAAAGGCGACAATTTATGCTGATTTGTTGCAACGAGTGCGTCACCGCACATTGCCGTACGAATTGAAAGAAGGAAGCGTTGAAGCTCTTTTTGCATCCTCTATGGATTTATGTAAAGCTGATCTTGGCGATACTAATGAACGCTATAGTAAATTTGCCAGTAACATAAAGAAGATAACTGCTGAGTTTGATACTATACCGCTGGTCGAAGGACTGGAAAAACCGCGCATCGGCATAGTAGGGGAAATCCTTGCCAAATATCATCCCACTGCAAATAATCATTTGGAAGAGATTTTGTACAATGAAGGGGCAGAAGTAGTTATGCCTGACCTGATGGACTTTTTTATGTATATGGCATATGATGATATCATTTCTTATAAAATGTTGTCAGGCAAATGGTTGGATAAATTTAAATCAGAAACAGCAATAAAATTGATGGAATTTTATCGTCGCCCTATGCGCAAGGCGTTGAAGAACAGCAAGCGGTTTACCGCACCTTGTACGATAAAACAGATAGCTAAACTTACGGATGGACATGTTTCGCTTGGCAATATGGCAGGTGAAGGATGGTTCCTGACGGGGGAAATGTTGAAACTTTTGGCGGAAGGCGTGAAGAACATTATTTGTTTGCAACCTTTTGGCTGTCTACCAAATCATATAACGGGCAAGGGAATGATAAGAGAATTACTGCGCTCAAATCCTGATGCCAATATAGTGGCTATTGATTGTGATGCGGGAGTAAGCGAGGTCAATCAGCTTAACCGCATAAAGTTAATGCTGTCAGTAGCTAAGGATCATTTGAAAAAAGATGTTACGGCCTGAACATTTATGTAGTGACTGTCATGTCAGTGTTAGGACTGATACGGCAGTCACTATTTTATTAAGAGGATTATTTTTCACTGTTGCAATATAGTTAAATCTAGTGTTATGGCAAGAATTGGTATAGCGAAAATAGTAATATATGGCTAGGACTTGTCCACTTGACATTTATATATCATGCTGTAAAATTTAAACTGATAAAATATAATAACAGGAGGCTTATCTGTATTTGCAAGGATTTAGTGAACGTAAAATAATTTTTCAAGATAAACAAGAAACAATTGCGTTATTAGGAGAACATGATGAATTTTTTCGCTTTCTAAATGACAGCTTTTCATGTAAAATGGCAGGACGGGGAACAGAACTGACAATAAACGGAGAACAGTCAGAAGTTGCAGCCGCTGCAAAAGTTTTTGAAGAATTATTAGGTTTATATCGACAGGGAACACAGATAACTATTCATGAAGTACGCTATGCGGTGAAATTGATAAAGAACGGACAGGATCAGAACCTGCATAGTTTGTTTAATGATACATTGTATGTTTCGGCGCGTGGTAATACGATCAGACCAAAGACACTGGGACAGAAAATATACTTAGAGACTATTAAGAAAAATTCTGTTACGTTTGGTATTGGGCCGGCTGGTACAGGAAAAACATATTTGGCTGTTGTTATGGCCGTTATGGCATTAAGACATCATGAAGTCGACCGGATTATTTTGACGAGACCGGCAGTGGAAGCGGGCGAACGCCTTGGTTATCTTCCTGGTGATTTACAAGAAAAAGTAGATCCTTATTTAAGGCCTCTGTATGATGCCCTCCAAGATATATTAGGACTTGAAACGTATAAAAAATTAATGGAAAAAAATATAATAGAAACAGCACCTTTGGCATATATGCGTGGCAGAACGCTGGAACGTGCTTTTGCCATATTGGATGAAGCACAGAATACAACAGGGCGGCAAATGAAAATGTTTCTAACACGCTTAGGTTTTGGTTCAAAAATGGTAGTCAATGGTGATTTAAGCCAGATTGATTTACCGCGGGGCATGGAGTCCGGCCTTACTGAAGCCGTAAATATATTGGCAGATGTCAAGGGGATAGGCTGTGTGCGCTTTTCTGATACGGATGTTATACGGCATGATGTAGTTGCACGGATTATAAGAGCGTATGATGCATACGAAACATCTGAAATTATAGAAAAAAATAACAAAAGGGGAAATGATTATGCAGGTATTAATCGATAAAGACCCTGAAAGTATAGCTGTAGATAAATCTTTTGTTGATACTATAGAGTTAGCAGCAAATAAAATGGCTGATCTTTATGATTTAAAAGACAGCGAAGTGAGTATTACACTTACTAATAATGAAAAAATCCATGAATTGAATAAGCAATACCGCAATATAGATCGCCCTACTGATGTATTGTCATTTGCCCTAAATGAGGGAGATGAACCGGCCATTAAGGGCGGCGCACCTGTAAATGTACTTGGGGATATCGTGATTTCTTTGGAAAAAGCTGTTGAACAGTCAGAGGAATACGGGCATAGTGCAAAAAGGGAGGTCGCTTTTTTGACGGTGCATGGTATGCTGCATTTATTGGGATATGACCATATGCAAGAAGAGGATCGGTTAGAAATGCGCAAAGAAGAAGATTTTGTTATGGGAAAATTGGGGATCTTGCGATAAAGGACAGTAAGGCTGTTAGTAAATACAGCCGCTAATAATTTTGATAAGGGAGTACTATGGAGAATAAATACAAATCTGGTTTTGTTGCTGTAATTGGCAGGCCGAACGTTGGTAAATCTACATTGATTAACAGCCTGATAGGGCAGAAAATTGTCATTATGTCTGATAAACCACAGACAACGCGTAATAAGATACTTTGCGTATTGACGCAGGAAAACATGCAGGTGGTATTTATTGATACACCTGGTATTCATAAACCACTTCATAAATTGGGTGAACATATGGTCAAAGCAGCCCAAAATACATTAAAGGAAGTGGATGCAATATTGTTTGTCGTTGACGCAAATGAAAAAGTGGGCGGCGGTGAACGATATATAATGAAACAACTGCAATCAACTAATAAACCGGTTATTCTTGTTATAAATAAAATAGATTTAACGGCAAAGGGCAAATTGTTGCCAATAATTGCTGGCTATGAAAAGGAATATAGAAATATCAGCAGTGCTGCGGATATGAGTAAGAAGGCAACAGGATTTTCTGCTGTAATTCCTATTTCTGCAAGGGAACAGAGCAACTTACCGGCATTATTAAAGGAACTTGCTGCTTATTTGCCAGAGGGTCCGCAATATTTTCCAGAGGATATGATAACAGATCAACCGGAACGGCTTATCATTGCAGAGCTTATAAGGGAAAAGGTATTACTTTCGACACGTGATGAGGTACCCCATGCAGTAGCAGTAGATGTAGATGAAATTGCAACACGCAAAAATGGAGATGTATATATAAGAGCGACTATATATGTAGAACGCGAATCACAAAAGAGAATAGTTATTGGCGCAAGAGGTGCTTTGCTGAAACAAATCGGTGTAGATGCGAGGACTGATATCCAAAAATTATTAGGATCGAAAATTTATATGGATCTTTGGGTAAAAGTAAAGAAAGATTGGCGTGATCGTGAGAGAATACTAAAGGAATTCGGTTTTAATGACTAATAGGAGCGGTTGCGTCGTGAAAAAATTGATGAATAAGCTGTCAAAATGTTTTATAAATGGAATTATGATAATTACCCCTATTTTCATTACATATTTGGTTATTTCTACAGTCTGGCTTATGGTAGATGGGCTTATAGGGCATTATATCCCTATAAAATTTCCAGGAATGGGAATAATTATTGTAGTGTTTGTCATTATAGGCGTAGGCTGGTTATCTTCAAATTGGATTTCAAAGCGTCTTATATCTTGGGGAGAAGGACTTATTGCTAGAATACCTATAGTGAAGTTTATCTACAGCAGTGTCAAAAGGCTGTCCGATACTATTTTTAAATCAGGCAATATGTTTGAAAATGCTGTACTTGTGCCGTATCCGCATCCCGGAGTACGCTGCCTTGGATTTGTTATGACACCAGTTTCAAAAAAAATGGCCGGATATTTTGGTGATGAAGAATACCTGTCTGTATTTATTCCCTGGAGTTTAAATATGACATCGGGTTTTAATGTGTTTATTCCTAAAAAAGATGTTACTTATATAGATATACAAGGAGAAGATGCGTTGCAGTATATCATAACTGCAGGTGCAGTTATGCCGGGCAATACGGGCAAGTTGAAGGGTGATAAATAAATGGCTCTCTATAATGTAAAAGCCATTGTTTTAGGGGCTGTGAATTGGGGAGAAGCCGATAAGCTGATAACTTTGTTTTCGCGCGATAAAGGAAAAATTAAGGCCGCGGCATATGGATGCCGCAGAACAAATAGTCGGTTAGCTTCTGCTGCGCAGCTTTTTAGTATATTGGATTTGCAGCTGGCAGAAGGACAGAGGCTGGATATTATAAAAAATTGCGACCATAATGGTTTTTTAGCGGATTTTTCCTATGATTATACGGCATTTGCTTATGCCTCTTTTGTAGCTGAGATAGTTTCAGAAACTTTTGAGGAAAATCAACCCCAGGCGCAAGTTTATGATAAACTTTTACAGATAATACCAGCAATGCTTAAGCGCAATCCAAGAGTAGCGGCGTTGGCAGCTTTTTTTCAAATCTTAGAATATACGGGCAGTCAGCTTCAATATGAAAACTGCGTCATCTGTGGGGAAAAAATTAAGGGTGACGCTTTTTTTTCATGTGAAGAGGGCGGTGCTGTGTGTAACAAATGCAAGAAGAATGAAAAAATAATATATCCGGCAAAAGTCAGGTTGTTTATTTTACATTTGTTGAAATTGGATTGGAATGATTTGCAGCCATTCAAAATTCAGGCAAAAGACTTGCTGGCAGCAGAAAATATTATGCTGGATTATTTAGAAATCATTTTGGAAAAACATTTAAAATCACTCGATTTTATAAAACAGATAACAAAATAGAGAATAAAAATGGTGTCTAATAAAAAAATACCGCTTTTTTATTGAAGCGAAGATAAGCCTTGATTATGCTGCTGCAACAGCGTAAAAGCCTGTAATGACAGGCTTTTGTGGGTGCTATAACGGAAACAGAAAAGATGGTGATATGAAAAAAATAAGTAAAAAGGGATAAAAAAGTAGAAAAAGGGATTGACAATAAGGCTGAG
>NZ_SMAA01000030.1 GCF_004341685.1 Pectinatus cerevisiiphilus | reverse complement strand
CGTCTCCTTTGCGGGTTTTGTTTGGCGACTTAATTTTAGCAAAAGACGAGGCCTATGTCTTTATTTAATTTTGCGAAAAATATTATACCTTATCTTTTTCCAGCTAAACAATATAAAATATCGCTTTAATATTTATTGAAAAAATGATGTATATACTAAATTAGTAGAAGTTTATCATTAGAAGTAAAAAAATATGCTGAAAATGGGACCTACCAGCAAAAAGTTGATAGATCCCATTTTCAACATATTTTCTTTATTGATGACCGCTCAACAAGTTCAGGCGGAAACTTCACATTGCCGACAACTTCCCCCTTTAATAATGACAGCAAAGTTTCTGCCGCAACATGCCCCAATTTTTCCTTAGGATGCCTAAAAGTTGTAAGACCAAAACCAAACTCCATTTGAAATTCAAAATCAGAATCATCAAAACTAATCAATGATATATCTGTCGGTATCTGCTTGCCATGGTCATACAAAACCCGTGCTACTTTCTTTGCCATTTGGTCATTATAACAAATCATCGCTGTAGAATTTTTTGTTATTTTCAAGATTCTATCACCGAAATGCCGCACAAAGGATTCATTTTTGTCCTCTGTTGTATACCATATAAGATTTCCCTCAGCAAAGCTTATACCATTTTCTCGCAAAGCCTCTACACATCCGGCATATCTTAGCCTTCCCTGCATATCATCAAGTTTAAAAAGACCGCCAATTTTCCTATGCCCATTTCGCACGAGGCATCTCACCGCTTCTCTGCCACAGGCATAATCATCCATTGCCACGCAAGGGATATTCATATTGGGATAAATTGCATTTATAAATACGCATGGTATTTTTCTATGTATTATTTGTTCATATATATTTTTATTTATATTAGGCAGCCCCGTTTTAGCCGGTTCAATAATCAAACCCTCAACATTTTTGACAAGTAAGTTAGTGAGTACCTCTGCTTCCCTTTCCATGTTGTTATAAGTTAATGACATCTGGACAAAATAATCATTTTTTATCAAAACTTCATCTATACCCTTTATGATAGCCGGGAAAATATATTCATTAAGATATGTTGTTACAACACCAATTGTCCTTATAGATGATTCAGCGGGAGCATTTTCATTTTCAGGAGAATATCTCACATATGTTCCAGAACCACGGCGCCTTTCGAGTAGCCCTCTGCTTTCTAATACACTTGTTGCCTGCCGTACAGTTTGACGACTTATTGCAAATTTTGTGCCCAATTCATTTTCGGAAGGAATTTTTTCTCCGAGAGATAAACCGCCACTCATTATCTCCGATTCCAGCCAATTCATTATTTCCACATATTTAGGAATGTTTTTCATACAGTAAAATGCCCCATTTTTATAATTAACAATATATATGTGTAATTATGAATGATTTTTATCGATTTGTCTAGATTTTATATTTACTGTACCGTACAGTTATCAATCAGCTACAACTGGCTGAATCTCATATTTATGTTTTCTTTCTACCAAAAATTAATTGCAATCAATACAAATAAAAAGCGACTGATATTATTAAATATTCAGTCGCCTAAAACAATTTTATTTTTTCTGACCATAGTAAGCATTTGCGCCATGTTTGCGTAAATAATGCTTGTCCAAAAGTTCCTGTTGCATGGAGGATTTTTTCCCCGTCAACGTCACCGTATGATATGCCATAAAAGCTACTTCTTCAAGTATAACTGCTTTCTTTACAGCCTTTAGCGGATCTTCATCCCATGCAAAAGGGCCATGTGAATAAACTAAAACTCCAGGAATATCCGTCATTTTGATTTTTCTTTTTTTAAATGTTTCTACTATAACTTTTCCGGTTTCCTTTTCATAGCTGCCAGCTATTTCTTCTTTTGTCATTGCTCTTGTACATGGTATAGGTCCGTAGAAATCATCTGCATGTGTGGTACCAAGTGCCGGTATGTCTTGACATGATTGGGCCCATGAAGTGGCATAACGTGAATGTGTATGGACAATTCCGCCAATATCAGCGCAGGCTTTATACAACTCTATATGTGTATCCGTATCAGAAGATGGATTATAATCACCTTCTACTACCTTTCCATTCAAGTCCACTACAACCATATCATCAGCTTTCATATTGTCATAATCCACTCCAGATGGTTTTATGACAATGAGTCCCTTTTCTCTGTCAATTCCCGATACATTCCCCCATGTAAACGTTACCATTTTGTACTTAGGTAATAATTGATTTGCTTCAAAAACTATCTTTTTTAACTTATCCAGCATTTGATACCCTCCTATAATGTATGACATATTAAATTGTTGTTATACATTATATATCATTTATCAGAATTTGTTAACCTGCATTTTACTCTTTCCTTTAGTGAAATAGTCATTTATCACATCCCGCAGTAAATAAGGCGCATGCGAGATAGCATCGATAGTATCTCCTGCTATATGCGGTGTCAATGTTACATTATCTAGTTTCATGAGAATATCATCTTTGGGCAGAGGTTCCTGCCAAAAAACATCAAAAGCTGCACCTGCTATTTTTTTGTTTTTCAAAGCATCAATAATATCGTTACGGTTTAATATTTCTGCCCGGGCAGTATTGATTAGGTATGCATTTGGCTTCATCAATGATATAAGCGATCTATTTATCATGCCCGAAGTCTGCGGTGTCACACGCATGTGTAAAGAGATAATATCACAAGTTCGGCAAAGTTCTTCAAGTGTCAAAAATTCTGCGGTTAATCCTTCTTCTTGCAACTCACTTTTCTTAACGTAAGGATCATATATTGCCGTCGCAATTTGCAAAGCATTTAACCGTTTCAATACAAGCCTGCCTATATAGCCTGCACCAATCAAACCCACTTTTAATCTTTTCAAGGTAGTTCGATAAGCATCATTAGAAAACGATTTTTGCCATACACCATTTCTGATAGCATGATGAGCCTTTGCTATATTACGCGTTTCCGCATACATCAAAGCCAATGTAAAATCAGCCACTGACTCTGCATTTCTTATAACATGGATAACTGGTATTTTTTGTTCTTCCGCAGCTTTTATATTAATATTTTCAACACCACCGCGGCAAGCACCTATTAAGCGTAGCTTTGTGGCTGCTTCCATTACTCTTTTGCTCACAGGTGCCAAATGTACCAATAAAGCCTGTGCATCTTTGACTTCTTCCAGCATTCCTTCGGGAAGCTCCATATTTTCCGGCCCATTTTTTTCAATCTGCATTATCTTTTCTTGGAATTTATCTTTAGGAAGATCAGAAAACCATTCCAGTTTCTTTACTTCAACAGGTTCTGTAAAATTCATATGTTGAGCGGCTTTTTCCAAATCATCGCTTTTGACTAGGGCATCACCGACAACTACAATTTTCATAATTACCCTTCTTTCCATCTACAAAGAAAGCTTACGTGTACCCCACATATTTCTACATTCACCAGCAGGGTACACATAATTCTTTTTATTTAATCCAATTTCATTATCTGTTTGCTAACGATTTCTGCAGCATCCTCTATCTGTCCAAAATCATAAAGCAATTGTAAGAGGCCATAACGGTTACGCAGTTCTTTTGCATACATAATGGCAATTTTCAGCATATCTTCAGTCACACCGATTTGTTCAGGTTTGTATGGTTCTTTTATTTTTTTCATTCTTTGTAGTGTTTCATCAATCGAAGGCAGCTGTTTTATTAGCCCCTGTATTTTTTCTTTATTGGCAATAACCTTTTCCCGTCTTTTTTGCACATTACTATCGTCATTTTTGGCAACTTTTTCTTCTAAAGCAATTACACTTGGGCCTGCTGGTCCATAAATGTCTAACATCTTTTTACTCCATGATGCCTTATCAAATTTAGGTGCCGATTTTTTGAGCAGTGTTGTGTCTGCTAACATTTTCGCAGCATATTTATACAAGTGCAGGGATACAATAGTTCCTATGCCTACCTTCGTCCCATGCAAAATACCATGTTCACCACGTTGCAAAAACTTCATTTCCCAGTAATGGGACATATGATGTTCACTGCCGGAAGCTGGACGGGAATTACCACTATAGCTCATTCCCACACCGGCCAACACCAAAGCTTCCATAACAGCCCCTATAGCTTTAGGATCGCGTTCAGCAATACCATGATCTGCAGCCTTTGCCACTGCAGTCACAGCTTCCTTCATAATATCTGCAATGAAAGGACAATAATATTCACCATTTACAATATGTGCCAATTGCCAGTCGGTCAAGCATATATACTTACCAAAAATATCACCAGCACCAGCCGTTACCATCCTCAATGGGGCATCCTTTAAAATATCTGTATCACCAAGAATCACCTTAGGACGGCCAACCTTTTCATATGTTGTCTTTAGATTGTTGACAATAAGCGGTGCTACATCCGAGGCATATCCGTCCATTGACGGTGCTGTAGCAACAATAAAATAATCCACCTTCATTTTATGTGAGCAAAATTTACATAAATCATTTAGTGTTCCTGAACCTATACCTATTATCAAGTCGCAATTATCAGGTATCTGTGTAAACATCTGGCCTATAGATTTTTCATCAGGAACAAGGTCTTCGTCAGCAAATATGAATTTATCATATTTGACAGCTGCTTTAGCCAACGCATCATAAACTTTTGATCCAGCTATTTTTTCTGTATTCACATCTGCAACTACACAAATATGATTATATTTATGTTCTTTTACATAATCTGATAATTTTTCAATTACATTTTCGCCTATATCGATATGTTGTATATCACATTCGTGTGTATGTCCGCAGTCACAATTTATTGTTTTATTTAAATATTTTTCCCAGTCCATCAAATATGCCCCCTAAATTTTATTACCGTTAAATATCTTATTACTTCATTTGTCACCACAATACACAACAATTAGAAGAAACTGATACACAACTTTAAGTGTATCCATCAATTTAATTATTTTAAGCAGCTACGTCATTACCTTCAGCACCAGCATTTTTCATAGCCTGTCTTTGCAGATAATCATTGATTTTATCATTATTTTTCTTAAACAAAGCCCACAAAACGAAATACAGTACTGTTGCAATTCCAATAAATATTGGACTGGCCGTCAGAAAAGCTAAAAACACAAGTGCCATAAGTGGTTTACCTAAAATATTGAAACTTGTTATAAGCATTGCCCCAGCAGGAATAGCTACCCCTACGTCAAGTGCCATATTAGTGAACAACGGCGCCGTATATGTGCAGACATAAAGACCTAAACCAAACCATATAGTTCCTGATATCAATATTTTAGAAATGTTACCATTATGTGTAGCTACAAGTCCTTGCACCATATAAGGCAGTGCCAGCAAATCAACTACTGGAAGTGTATTATTTCCAGGTAGAATTATTGCCATTACGAGCATTATAGGAATGAGCAGCAACCCGGAAATGAGTGTTGCTGGTTCACCATAACCGACAGCATCATTTACCGCAATGTACCATTCTCTATTACCACTCTTTTGCATAAATTTACGTGCAGCTTCTGTAATAGGTGCAAAAGCCTGTGCAAACATACTGGCGATTTTCGGGAAAATAGCCATAACAGCACTTGTAGCAATTGCTACTTTTAGAATTTGCCCCCATGCGGCTAAAGTTAAAATATCGTGTATATTTCCTAACACGCCAATAAAGCCACCAAGGAAAAGACCTAACGTCATAGGTTCACCTAAAAAACCAAATTTTTCTTGCAAATAAACAGGATTGAGCTTAACTTTATTGAGGCCAAACAGATTGTATATAGGATCTGCTATCACAGCAAAAATAGTAGCTTCTACATTATGCATAGCAATAATCGTACAATTTGGATATTTGTAATAAGTAGACCACCTTTTTGCTACTAGTTCAGAAATCAGCAGTGAATATAAATTGAGCAAAACCATACAAGCAATTCCTAAAGCAAAACTGCCAGTGACACCGATAACCATCGCGCCCCAAACCATATAAGAATAGTTATTCCACAGATCAGAAGGTTGAAAGATTTTTGTCCACTTTATAAGGAATAATATTGTTTGAAGTGCTATACCTAAGCCAAGATAAATCATGCCCGCACTGGTAGAAAAAGCTACAAGTGCAGTTGCCTGCCAGCCAACATCAAATACTGGCAGATGGACACCTGATGAATTAACCATTTGGTTTATTACCGGTGTGATTATTGGCGTAAATGAATTCAGCAACAGTGTAAAACCCTGTAAGCCAACACCCGCATAAACGGCAGAGAGAAATGATTTCTGCGTAGATACTTTAAATATTTTGGCAATTACAAATATTATTATCGGCACAATGATAGCTGAGCCAAATGTGTCAATAATATACTTCATAAGAACTAATACAGAATCCATAATTTAATGCTCCTTTATTTTTTTATATTCTTAATTGTTTGCAAAACCTCTGCTAAAAATTCATCTTCCCCGATTCCTGTAAGGCATGCAAAAGCATTAATTGTCGGAATTCCGTAATCGCCCGGAGCCAAAGGACTAGTAAAGGTAATGAGATCAAACCTACCCGATTTTGCCAGATTCAAGGCTTCTGTTGGTCTTGCTTCAGTTGCCGATACAATATAACCCTTTTCTTTCAATTTTTCTTTTAACTTTCCCGCCACCATTGATGACGTAACTGTGCCAGAACCACAAACTGATAAAATATTTACCTTTTCCATAATAATTCCTCCAAAATTATAAATAATAATTTGCTATATATTAATCCTGCAAGATTAAACGCGTTAGTAATAAACAATACTTTTTCCATAGAACTACTCTATCCACGGAGCAAATAAAGTAATTGTGTATTTTTAAGAAATAGCTTTTTCCATTATTTTTGCTATCTCTTCTCTTTCATTTGCCATCTCTATTTTTTGTAACGTTTCAACGTTTTGAAAAAGCGCCATTAATTTAGTTAAAAGCTCAACTTGTTCTTTAGGATCTTTTACTGCCAACAGAAATACAACCCTAACGTCAAGCTCCTGGTCAGGTGCAATCATGCTATGGAATTTTACAGGTGTATTCAAAAGGCCAACCGCAATCGCGGGAGCATTCACATGGACAGGGTCTGTGTGTGGAATTGCCACACATGTTCCGCCTATATTTAAACCCGTAGGAAGCGTGGCTTCTCTATTGAGCACAGCATCTACATAGCTATCCTTTACATATTCCTTTCTTTTCATCAATTCACCCAGTGCTTTAATAACATCGCTGTTCGTTGTAGCATCTAAATTAATTTTTATCAAATCTGCATCCATTCTCTATATTTCCCCTTTATACACAGCCCTAGAACATGCTGCTAAATTCTTGTAAGAACATATCATATGATTTATTTTTCAACATTGACTCAACACCATTTTTAGATCTTATATAGTCATTTAATTTAAGAAATATTGTTTCCCATAATTTATTATCACCTTTTTTTATGCTCAATAAAAAGACCACCTGGACAAGAAACTCATCCCATTGTATCGGATTATTGAGAAGCAGCACTGAAATAAAGGATACCTTCATATCGTTATATATAGGATGTGGCACGGCAACCATGTTCCCAATAGCCGTTGAAGAAACTGTTTCCCTTTCATACACAGATGCTTTTGTCTTTTCACTCATGAGCCCTTTATGTATAGCATTTTCCGTTAAGAACTGTATACATTCATCTCTATTCGCAAATTCTTTATCTACAAAAAAATTCTGTGGATGTAAAAATTCCTGTAAGTATGCTTTATTTATACTTTTATTATCAAAAACTATTTTCTCTATTTTATTAATATCTTCTGTTTGCAATATATTATTGATAGTAATTATTTTGTTGGATTTTATACTGTCTATAGGCACTGTGGTAAATATATAATCTACTTTTTCCAAAGTTTTTGCCGTTACGCTATAAGCAGGCATAACATCCAATATATCTAATCGTTCCTGAAAATATTCCTTAATTTTTGCTTTCAATAAAACTGCTATACTCAATCCAGCTGCACAAGCAATAATAATTTTTTTAGATAAACATCTTTTCTCAGCTATGCCTTTTCTACTCAAAGCAGCACCAAAATGCAGTGCTATATAACCTATTTCATTTTCATTTACGGTTATTTTATTTATAACCTTGACGACCTGACCAGCTATAACTCCCATTTGAAATGCCAATGGATAATCATTTTTTATAGTTTCCAATAATTCATTGCGTATATTCATATGAAATTGGATACGATTTATGGCTATATTTAGATGTAGTACCAATCCATCTATTAAATATTTATCATCCATAAAATCTATTAACAGCTCATCCTTTATTTTTTTCAAGATGGCATGAACTATTTTTTTAGCTTCGAGATTTTCCATTGAAGTGGCTGTATTAAAAAATTTTTTACTGGTCAAAAGACATTGCGTCACATAATAAACTTCGTTATATGAAATATCTATTCCCAATACGGTATACAAATATTCAAGAATGTCTTTTGCGACATCATATTCAAATGTTTGGTCGATTTTCTTTACTATACTTATTGGGTAATAAATATTCTTTCCATATTTCGACCGGGAAACAGCTATGGCAACATGGATACACAAACTCGCTTTGTCTATATCGGGTATTTGCATTTTCTGTTCCCTGAGCACCTTGCTTATAACTTCATCAATAGAAATCATATCTATCGAAGAAAATATTTTTTCAGCAAAATCTTTATTCTTATCGGCATAATCAAATATACAATTTCTAATCTGCCCTTCCTCTCCTGATATCCTCACTCCATCTTTTTTATAATGGACTATTTTTAAATTGTATTTATTAAATATGTATTTACATTTATTAAAATACAACTTCAAGGCAGAAAGACTTATATACTGTTCATCTGCTAGACAGGTCTGCGTTACAGTAGTATCCATATAATCATTTAACAGCAAATGACAAATAATGATTTCTTCAGGCTTACCACTGGATTGCGCAACTGTTGGGTTGCTTATCATGCTATCTTTAATAAATTTATCAGCTAAAAAAGGGTGCTCACATTTCATGAAATAACCTTTGCGTGGTGCGGATTTTATCGTAACAGCGTATTTTTTTATCATCTTTTCCAGCATTTTTATATCAGAACGAATTGTTCTCGATGAGACACCAACTTGCCGTGAAATCACTTCACCGTTTACGCCATCAGGATATGCTCGCAATATTTCGAATATCTTCCTTAACCTTTTCTGCTTATCCATTTTCTTTCTCCTCTGTGCTTTAATTTTAACAAACAGTTTGGTTCCTACATAGTTTAAATTTTTTCCGTATATATTCGAAATTTGTTAAATTCATTTCCTTATTAATAAAATCTTCCGTAAATTATGTTTAATTGCGGAAATCAAACAAAAAAAATAGCTTATGCCAAATTCGCATAAGCCATTTTTAAAACATTATCAAATATTTATTACTTCTCGGACAATCGCAAATATAAATCTATTATTTCCATAGCAAATATTTTACTCATTTCCGCGTTCATCATTATGTCTTCTGCATGGACAAGTAAAAGATCCACATCTGTTTTACCACCGTCAGCCTCAGATTGCAATAATTTTGTATGAACATCGTGCGCCTGATTGAAATACTCATCAGATTCGTTTATTTTCTCAACAGCCTTTTCAAACTCTTTTTGTTTTGCCAGCTTAATGCTTTGCAGATAACCTGTTTTGGCATTATTGGCCATTTTCACGATTTCAAGGCATACGTTTTCATTATCTACCGTTTTTTTTCGTCTCAAAAGAATTCCTCCCAGCAAATGATTTTAAAAACTATTTTCCTAAATAATACTTAGCCAAACACATACCATATTATGCGCAGCCTGGTCAAAACAATAAGCTGTGCTTTACTATAACATATTATTTCGCCCTACAGTATATTTACTCCTTTGTTTTTATCTACCACAAAGAAATTATTTGCCTAAAGAGATATTGAATTCTTTCAATCATTTTCTGCTATTTCTTCTAAATAAGTCCACCGCGCAAGTAACTCATCCAATTTTTTCTTTAAAATACTCTGCTGATTACTCAATTCCCTTATTTTTTCATAATCAGCGGCGTTCATTTCCATTTGTTTCTCCACAATTTTCAATTCAGCTTCTGTCTGCGCTATAATATTTTCAATTTGTTCATACTCGCGTTTTTCTTTGTATGTAAATTTCTTCACAGTCGAAACAGTTTTTTCTTTTTTTACTGCCGCATTTTTATTTACAGTTGTGTTTTCCGGTTCTTGCACTTTTTGTTCTTTTATTTGCTTGTAATAAGAATACCCGCCCGTATACTGCCGTAAGTGACCGCCCGCTTCATAGGCAAAAACCTTATTGGCAAGTCTGTCAACAAAAAACCGATCATGTGATACAAATATTATTGCTCCGTCAAATTTGTCAATAAATGATTCTAAAATAGCCATAGTCTGTAAATCAAGATCATTGGTAGGTTCATCAAGCAGCAAAACATTAGGTGCCGCCATTAGTATACGCAAAAGATATAATCGTCTTTTTTCTCCACCAGACAATCTAGCAATAGGCGTCCATTGCAAAGTTCCGTCAAACAAAAACATTTCCATCAGCTGCGAGGCTGTGATGCGCGTCCCATCATTCAATGTTATATAACTGGCTGCCTGTTTTATATACTCTATAGCGCGTAATTTTTCATCCATTTCAGTATTCTTTTGGGTAAAATAACCTATTTTGACAGTCTGTCCTGTTTCGATATGACCGGACTGCGGTGTTAATTTACCGGCAATAAGATCGAGCAACGTTGATTTACCTATGCCATTTGGGCCTAAAATACCGACTCTGTCGTTACGCAATACCGTATAAGAAAAATCTTTTAATATAACCTTATCGTTCCGCTTAAAAGAAATTCCATCAATCTCTATAATCTTTTTGCCAAGGCGGCCGCTGCCTAAAGATATCTGGATATCTTCCCTCGGCGCATCTACAGTTTGTGCATTTACTTCTGCGAAATGCTGCAATCTTGCCTTCTGTTTCGTTGATCTGGCCTGCGCACCGCGATGTACCCATTTCAGTTCATTACGCAAAAAGTTTTGTCTTTTTTGCTCTGATGCATTTTCACGTTCAGTCCGCTCAATCTTCTGTTCAAGGAAATCACTGTAATTACCAGTATATAAATAAGCTTTTCCCCTATCAAGTTCAAGTATTTTTGCTACCGCCGCATCCAAAAAATAACGGTCATGTGTGACAAGAATAATTGCACACTTAAGTTTACCTAGATAATCTTCCAACCACTCAATCGCTTCTATATCAAGATGGTTAGTCGGTTCATCCAGTAGCAGCAAGTCACATGGCTGGATCAGCGCCGACGCTAAAGCCAGCCGTTTCTGCTGCCCACCGGAAAGTTCCCCGGCTTTTTTGGTGAAATCATTTATTCCCAATCTAGTGAGCACAGTTTTGGCATCGCTTTCAAGCTGCCAGCCATTGAGTTCATCAATTTTCTCAGAAAGCTTCACCAATTGCCCAGAAAGCTTTTTATCTTCCTTATTTTCTTTAACCTGTATAAGCGCTATCTCATATTCACGCAAAGTTTTCATTATGTCCTGCGAGCCGCGAAACGCTTCTGCCAAAATAGTATTTTCCTTATTTAAAGTCCTATCCTGGTCAAGATATTCTATACGAATATTGCGCATGGGAATAAACTTGCCCTTATCTATTGGTATAAGCTTAGCAATGGCACGCAAAAGTGTTGACTTGCCCGTCCCATTTATACCAACTACCCCTATTTTATCGCCGCTATCCACAGAAAAACTGACATTTTCAAACAATGTTTTTTCGCCATAGCTCTTCGCCAAATCTTCTACTGTTAAAATCATATTTAATCTTCCTAATATCTTTTTTCTTAATTATAGCATATCTTCAAGCAGTGGTTATTTAATAACGAGCAATATCACTAAACAGGAAATTTTTATTCCAAAACAAAAACCCATGGACTTTATCCATGGGTAACTTTTCACTGGTGGGGTTAACAGAATTCGAATCTGTGACCTTTACGATGTCAATAATTTAGACGCTAATTTTAAAGCTGTTACAGAAGCAACTTAAATCATATTATTCCCTATTATCTTGTATTGAGTTTTTGTTTATCAGGCATAAATTTACCTTAACGTATAAAAATTGAATACAGCGCAAATGAGAACGTCATTTTTATAAAATATTTCTCTGACCATATATGTATTTATTTTGTGAGCTTGCTTCCCCCTTTCTGCCGCTTATAGTGTAAGCGATCAATCAAATAGTGTATAGCAATAATGCCGCTAATCCTGTATTGTAGTTACAAGGGTTAGCGGCATTTCATATATGTTTGCACATT
>NZ_SMAA01000029.1 GCF_004341685.1 Pectinatus cerevisiiphilus | reverse complement strand
GCCCACTTCGAACATACAGTCGAATCTGGAGCATAGTCAGTAGATGCACATATAAAATTTGAAGAATTACTGACAACTACCTTGACATTGAGCGTAACAATCTTACTGTAATTTTGCCAGTTTATTTTTCTTGCGAAAACAAAATTCATAAGGTATTATAATTAGGATGTTCATTTTAGAATATATATTGCTTTTATAATCAATACAATATTTGTCTGTTTCATGGGAAACATCAATTATTAAATAAAGAAGGTTGTTACATGCGCTCAGAGATTTTGACGATATTACGAAAGGCTGGCGGCGAATATATATCTGGTGCATATTTAGCGGAAAAACTATCTGTTTCACGTACTGCTATCTGGAAACATATATGTGCTTTAAAAGAAGAAGGATATGATATAGACAGCAAGTCAAGAAACGGTTATCGTATTATCAGCTCACCAGATCTGCTGACTCCTGGAGAAATAAATGCTGTGTTAGCAACTAATGTTTTTGGCTGTGTTATAAAATATTACAAAACTGTCAGCTCTACAAATAATGCTGCGAAGCTGTTAGCGCAGCAAGACGCCCGTGAGGGCACCATTGTTGTCAGTGAAGAACAAGGCAACGGCAAGGGACGGTTAAGCCGCTGCTGGTTTTCTCCTGCCCAGAAGGGCATTTGGTGTTCCCTTATACTGAGACCTCCATTTTTACCGCAGGAAGCGCCCAAATGTACGCTTATGGCTGCGGTTTCAATATGTAAGGCTATTCGTTCTCTTACAGGTGTGCAGGTCGGTATTAAGTGGCCTAATGATATTCTTTACAATGGTAAAAAATTGGTCGGTATCTTGACTGAAATGAATGCAGAAATGGATCGCATAAATTATGTGATCATCGGTATGGGGATCAATGTAAATGTAACCGTTAAGGATATGCCGGTGGAAATACGCAATACAGCGACTTCGCTGTTACAAATAATTGGTAAAAAAGTCTCTCGTGTGCGGTTATTATGCGCTATTTTGGCCGAATTGGAAAATGAATACGAAATAATCAAAGCGGCCGGATTTGCGCCCATCCTCGAACAGTGGAAAAAATATTCTGTAACACTTGGCCAGAAGGTGAAGGTTATCGGCATAAATGAAACCTTCTATGGTAAAGCGGTTGATATTGATGATTATGGTGCATTACTGGTCGATACAGGAGAAAAAATTGAACGGGCATTGGCCGGCGATGTATCAATACGTCCTGCCGAAAAATAATCGATAAATTAGTCTGGAGGATTATAAGGAATGTTGCTAGTATTTGATATCGGTAACAGTAATATAGTGTTGGGCACATATGAAGGCCGTAAGCTCATGAGACATTGGCGTATCTCGACTGATCGGCAGAAGACAGGTGACGAATATGGTATGCTGATAAACGAATTATTTCGTTTTCAGGGGATTTCCATGTCCAATATTACCGCCATTATCATCTCTTCGGTAGTGCCACCGCTTGTAGTACCGCTTACCAAAATGTGTGAACGGTATTTCCGGGTAAGACCGTTAGTGGTCGGCCCCGGTATAAAAACAGGGATAAGGTTAAAATACGAAAATCCGCGTGATATAGGTGCGGATCGTATTGTCAATGTCATAGGTGCTTATGAACAATATGGCGGCCCACTTGTAGTCATAGATATTGGCACAGCGACTACTTTTGATGTTGTCAGCAAGGATGGCGATTTCCTTGGTGGCGCAATTGCCCCGGGGATAGGTATTTCTTCTGAAGCATTATTCCAGCGTGCTGCAAAATTGCCGCGTATTGAGTTGGTGACTCCTAAATCAGCGATTTGCCACAATACGATAACCGGCATACAGGCAGGTATTATCTTTGGCGCTGTCGGGCAAATAGACGGTATTGTCAACAGAATAAAAAAAGAAATGAATATGGATATGAAAGTTGTCGCTACCGGCGGTCTTGCCAATATGATCGCCAAAGAATCAAAAACAATTAATAAAACGGATCATTTTCTCACGCTTACCGGTTTGCGTGTCCTTTATGAAAGAAACAGTTGATTAACCGGCAGTAGATTTAGCGGGGAGCGTTTGGTTAACTGTATATGTTTATTGGAAAACTGCAAATAAATAATCCTGTTTTTCTCGCACCGATGGCAGGGGTAACAGATGCGGCATACAGGATTTTAGCGCAAAGAATGGGCTGCGGACTTGCTTATTCAGAAATGGTCAGCGACAAGGGAATTCATTTCCGCAATGAACACACGTTGTTCATGTTAAAAACAGAACCAGCGGAAAGACCTTTAACTATGCAGCTTTTTGGAGAAACACCGGCAAGCATGTCGGAAGCGGCAAAGTACGTGGAATCACTCGGTTGTGCAGATGTAATAGATATTAATATGGGCTGTCCTGCCCCCAAAATAGTAAAAAATAACGGAGGGTCGGCATTGATGCTCGACCCTAAGCGCGCTTTTGCCATAATGGAAGCAGTGAAAAAGGCTGTTTCCCTGCCAGTTACTGTAAAAATGCGTAAAGGGTGGGATGATACACATGTAAATGTTGTAGAGATGGCCCATTTGGCAGAAGAAGCGGGAATGGATGCCATAGCTGTACACGGTAGAACGCGCGAACAGTTTTATAGTGGCAGGGCTGACTGGGATATAATTGCGGCCGTAAAGCAGGCCGTACACATACCTGTAATAGGCAACGGTGATGTTAGAACCTGTAAGGATTTACATGATATATTTCAAAAAACCGGCTGTGATGCTGTGATGATCGGGCGTGCTGCCCAAGGAAATCCATGGATATTTCGTGAATTTACAGAGTTTTTAAGAACGGGTAAACAGCCATCGGAACCGACTATGGCAGAAAGAAAAGCTGTCATTATTGAGCACTTGGATATGCTTTTGCAAAAAAAAGGCGATTATATCGGTCCGCGCGAAATGCGCAAACATGCCACGTGGTATACACGCGGCATAAAAGGCGGCGCTGACCTCAGAAGACAATTTAATCTGGCAGAGACAAGGGAAGATTTTATTGCTATTCTCGAGCAGTTGTAATGGTAACGGATAGACTTTTTTGAATAAAGCAAAATTCGTCTTTTAGCGATTAAAATAAATGTATTACCGTCTGATAGCAGGCAGAAATATTTTTTTCCTTATGAAAAAGCATAATATATGCTAAAATATATATTAAAGGTTTCATCTTCCCTAATAAGAATTAAGGAGAAAAATATGATTTGTCAAAAATGCAATAAAGAAATTGGTAATAACAGATTTTGTCCGTATTGTGGCCAAGATAATAGTATATCAGTAATGTCTGAGCAGGAAAAAGACGATTACGGCGGCGTTACTATCGAAGAAAAAAATAACCGTATTCACGGCAGTTACACTCGTCCTGAACGGCAATATAGTTCTGTCTTTCGTTTTAAAGGAGGCAGCAGCTGGCTTTCCCGCATTATTTGGGGGCTTGTTATCTTAGCCGTGGCAGCCTTTGTCGTTTTTGTTGCACTGCCTTTTATTTCAATAGCATTTTTATCGGTCCTAGTAATATGGGCTGTATTTAAATTGCTAAATTGAAAATTTGTATATTATTGAAATAAACTTGGTCTTAATCACCAAGCAGTAGTAACATATTGGTCAGCTTACAGATGAATTTTTGGGTGTTAAAATAAAAAATAAAATAGCGGCAAATATGCCGCTATTATTTTTTAATAAATTGGAGTTTTTTATGGCAATTTATCTCTTGGTAATTATTTTAATTGCAATTATTTTTTTCTTGCGCAAAAATATACCTGCTTATGTTCCGATACTCATGTACCATCGTATAGCGGAAGTTCCCAATGACCGAAATAGTCTGCCGCCGGAAAAATTTGCATGGCAGCTCAATTATTTGCATGAGCATGGTTTTCACACGATAACCCCTGCGATGCTTTATGCTTTTTATACGCAGGGCACTGCGTTACCGCATAAGCCAATTTTGTTGACTTTTGATGACGGCTATACGGATAACTATACTGTGGCTTTGCCTTTACTAAAAAAATACAACATGACCTCAGTTGTTTTTCCTATATCAGAATGGGTCGGTAAAAAAAATCACTGGGAAAATTTTGGCAAGCAGGAAACGACAACGATGGATTGGCAAGTGCTCGAGAGCTGGTTGCAGGCCGGGCAGACAATAGCTTCGCATACCCAAAACCATCCTTTTCTGCATGTATGTAAGCAACCACAGCTGCAAGAAGAATTGTGCGGCAGTAAAAAGAGCCTGGAAAGCAAGCTAAAAATAAATACTGATTTTCTATGCTATCCTTATGGAAAATTTAACCAAGCTGTCGTCCATGCCGCAAAAAAAGCTGGCTACAAGGCAGCCTTTGCTATTTTTGAAAATGTAAATCTTCGCAAAATAGATCTGTTTGCTTTACCACGCATTCCTATCCCCGACCACCAATCAAAATGGGAGTTTCGCTTAAAAGTCAGTTGTCTGTTTATCGTATTTATCGCTTTGCGGAAATGGGAAAGGGAATTTAAACAATATCGAAAAAAATATTTTCAGCATAAATAACTTTTCACGTGGCAGGGTCATCATCCTTTAACGGATGGATTATCTTGCCATCAGCAACGATAGTTTCTTCTTTTAATTCGTCAACAATACTTTCCACTGGTATATTTCGGCGTTCAAGCCACCAATGTATATCATTTTGGCTGCATAACCGCATTATGGCCCGCTGCCTGTAATATGTGAAAACTGTTGTTTCCTGTTTATTGGCAAAAGCATGATGGCGTGCCAGTTTGTCAAACATATCGTCCAAGCTGGATAATTTATCTAAGCGTATACGGGCAGCTTGCTGCTTTAATTTTTCATTCTCGTCCGGCAACGGCTTGCATAGTTTTTGGATTTTCAGCATACGCTGCTGTTTTTCTTTTGCTAATAAGATATTTTGCTGTCTACGGCATTCAAGGCAGTCTTGGTTATGGTAATTTTCTATAATTTTGGCGCGTAGCTTAATATCTTCTGGCAAATCAACCGTTATTTTATGGCCGCATTTCAGACTAATAATGGTAGCTGTCATTTAGTGCTCCTTTAGCTTAATTAGGCTTAAATATAAATGATACTGTTATTATAGCATTCTCTCCTTGGACAATGAGAGAAACAGTAAAATTTTATTTGCGGCATTACATATAATTTCTTGCTTTTATTTATAGTTTCTTTTATAATAAATACGGTTGGGAGACTAAATTTATTACAAGTCCAGCGTTAGCAGAAACCGTTGGCCGTTTTACATAGTAAGACAACCACGATAAACATTGACGGTTTTTCTGCCGCTTTATTGGTTCCTTATCTTGCCGAAAATCGAATAACGACTTTCGTTTTCAGTAAGTAAAATCAGATTTCAAGTTAATTTGGAATCTGATTGTATTTTATAAGAATATTATGCGCATTAGCACGCTGCTTGTGAAATGGTCAATAAGAGTATTAAAAAGTATTCTCTGCTATATAGACTCTGGCTCATATCATGGATATCATGTCGGGTATTCTTTTCTAGACTCAGGTAAGCGGCAGTATGTGCGTTTTATCTGAGTTTTATTTTGCATAAAAGAGGTCGTTATATGAAGGAAAAATTAAAATTATACGGCTTTAATAATCTTACTAAAGCGTTGAGTTTCAATATTTATGATGTTTGTTATGCTAAAACACCAAGAGAGCAGAAAGACTATGTGAAATATATAGGTGAGCAATATAATTCTGAACGTTTGACAAAAATTCTTACACACGTTACAGATATGATTGGTGCCAAAGTCCTTCACATCGCCAAGCAAGATTATGACCCGCAAGGAGCCAGCGTAACAATGCTTATTGCCAATAAAAGCATGTCATCTGAAGCCTATGTAGACACAGAGGATGAATTGATGCATGGCGGTACTGTCGTTGCCCATCTCGATAAAAGCCATGTAACGGTGCATACTTATCCAGAATATCATCCGGATAACTGCATTGCTACTTTTAGAGTGGATATTGATGTTTCTACCTGCGGTGAAATAACGCCGCTCAATACCCTTAATTATCTCATTGGTAATTTCGATTCTGATATAATAACAATGGATTATCGGGTACGCGGATTTACTCGCGATATGAGCGGTAAGAAACTTTTTATGGATCACCGGATAGCCTCGATTCAGGACTTTATCGATCCTAAAACATTGGAAGATTATGATGCGATTGATATCAATATATATCAGGCGAATCTCTTTCATACCAAAATGCTCATAAAAGAATGCGATTTAAGTAATTATTTGTTTAATACCGATATTTATGAAATCCCTCCCAAAACACGGCTTTCCATAATGAACAGTTTAAGACGCGAAATGATAGAAATATTCAGTGGAACGAATATTTTTTAGAATAAATAATACGCAGTGATTATTGCCAGTATATTTTAAGGAGGAAAAACAAATCAAAAGTGAAAAAACTTACACAAGAGAATGCACCTGTTTTGGAAGCATTGGAAAAACTAAAGCAAATGCGCATTGTTCCTTTTGATGTTCCTGGGCACAAAAGAGGACGCGGTAATAAAGTATTGACAGAATTTCTGGGGGAAAGGTGTCTTTCTGTTGATGTCAATTCCATGAAACCGCTTGATAACCTCTGCCATCCGGTTTCCATTATAAAGGATGCTGAACAACTGGCTGCTGAGGCATTTGGCGCTGCGCATGCTTTTTTTATGGTAGGTGGCACGACGTCATCTGTACAGGCAATGATACTGACCGCGTGCAAACGCGGTGATAAAATAATTCTGCCGCGCAACGTACATAGAAGCGCTATCAATGCGATGATCTTATGTGGTGCCGTTCCGGTCTACATAAACCCGCAGATGGATAAAACGCTCGGTATATCACTCGGCATGAGTATCAAGGACGTAAAAAAAGCTATTGCTGACAATCCCGATGCAAAAGCAGTATTTGTGAATAATCCTACTTATTATGGCATCTGCTCAAACTTAAATGAGATAATAAAAATGGCACATGCCAATAATATGCTGGTATTGGCAGATGAAGCGCACGGTACGCATTTTTATTTCAATGACAAATTACCGGCAGCAGCTATGCGCAGCGGTGCAGACATGGCTGCTGTAAGTCTGCATAAATCGGGAGGTTCTCTGACACAAAGCTCGATGTTGTTTATCAATGATAAAATCTCTGAAGGTTATGTTCGTCAAATAATCAATTTGACACAAACGACAAGCGGTTCTTATCTGCTGATGTCGAGTCTTGATATTTCACGCCGTAATCTGGCTTTAAGAGGAAATAAAATTATTGATACCGTAATAGACTTGGTCGAATATGCCCGCAGTGAGATCAATAATATTGGTGATTACTATGCATATTCCCGGGAAAAGATAAATGGTGATTCAATTTATGATTTTGACATAACCAAACTTTCCATTTATACCCGTTCAATCGGTTTGGCCGGTATTGAAGTTTATGATATCCTGCGTGATGAATACGACATTCAGACGGAATTTGGTGATTTGGCCAATTTGCTCGCATATGTTTCAATAGGGGATAGGCCCCGTGATATGGAACGCTTGGTGAGTGCCCTTTCGGAGATACGCCGTATTTATAAAAAAGATTCTACCGGTATGCTGGAGGTCGAATATATAAATCCTAAAGTTGTCCTTCCTCCCCAGGATGCCTTTTATACCAATAAAGAAGAATCTATACCACTCGATAAAGCCTGCGGCCGCGTGTGCACAGAATTTGTTATGTGTTATCCGCCTGGTATTCCTATTCTTGCGCCGGGAGAACTGGTGACAAGCCAGATATTGGAATATATTCATTATGCCAAGGCAAAAGGCTGTCAAATGACAGGGCCGGAGGATATGGAACTAAACAATCTTAATGTAGTAACTGAGAAATAAATTTGCAAACGAGGCGATATATATGGAATTATGGTTTACAGAAAAACACACACCATATGTACAGTTTTCTATAAAAATAGAAAAACAGCTTTATGCTGCTAAAAGCGAGTTCCAACGTATTGATATTTTGGAATCACGTGAATTTGGGCGTATCCTTACACTGGATGGCTATCTGATGCTCACAGAAAAGGATGAATTTATCTATCACGAAATGATCACCCATGTACCTATGGCTGTTATGCCACATGCGCGCAAGGTACTTATCATCGGCGGCGGTGATGGTGGTACTGCCCGTGAAATACTCCGTTACAAAACAGTTGAAAGTATTGACCTTGTTGATATAGATAAAATGGTAGCCGATGCCTGCCGGAAATATATTCCACAGACGGCAGCCAGTCTTGATGACCCTCGTGTCAAATGTCATTTTGAAGATGGTTTAAAATACATACGCCATCATGAAAATGAATATGACCTCATAATTGTTGATTCGACTGATCCGTTCGGCCCGGGAGAAGGTCTTTTTACCAAAGAATTTTATGGGAACTGTTATAAGGCGCTAAAAGACGATGGTATAATGGTTAATCAGCATGAAAGTCCGTTTTATCCAGCTGATTCTTATGCCATGCAAAGAGCACACAAACGTATTTTTGAATCTTTTCCCATAAGCAGGATATATCAGGCACATATTCCTACATATCCTTCGGGTCATTGGCTTTTTGGTTTTGCATCAAAAAAGTATCATCCCATACTTGATGCTAATTGGCAAAAATGGAAATCATTAGACATAAAGACCCGTTATTATAATCCTAAATTACATGCAGGTGCATTTGCCTTGCCAACTTATGTGGAGGATATAATTCGTGAAGTTGAATAAAAATATCGAAACTATTCTCGGCTGTGAAAAAGAATATACCGACGCTGATATAGTTATCTTCGGTGCTCCTTTTGATTCGACGGCTTCTTATCGTCCTGGCACACGTTTCGCTTCTAAAACTATGCGCAGCGAGTCCTATAATATGGAGACCTACAGTCCTTATCTGGAGCTGGATTTAGAAGAGGATACTGCTGTATTTGATGCAGGGGAGCTTGATCTTTCACTGGGCAATACACCCAAGACTCTTGAGACAATTTATGATTTCAGTAAAAAACTGCTGGAGGACAAGAAACTGCCCTTCATGATTGGCGGGGAACATCTTGTCACTTACGGTTCTGTGAAAGCGGTTGCTGAAAAATACCCGGACTTGCATATAATACATTTTGATGCGCACGCTGATCTACGTGATGAATTTTTGGGTACGCCTTTTTCTCATGCTACTGTTTTGCACCGCTGCCATGATTTATTAGGTGATGGCAGGATTTTTCAATTTGCTATAAGAAGCGGTGAAAAAGCTGAATTGAACTGGGGAAAAAAGCATGTTTTTACACATATGTTTGATTTTGCTAATTTAGATAAAATTATAAAAGAACTAGAGAATAAACCAATATATTTTACCGTAGACCTTGATGTATTAGATCCTGCCGTTTTCCCTGGCACTGGTACACCGGAAGCAGGCGGTGTCTCCTTTAATGAATTGCGCCTTGCTATGCAGGCGGTGGCCAAATTAAATATTGTCGGTACGGATATGGTGGAACTCAGCCCGCCTTGTGATTTGAGCGGGATGTCTACTACAGTGGCATTGAAATTGTTGCGCGAATATTTATTGGCGCTTTCCCATAAAAATAAAAAATAGTGCTGTTACACAATAAAGCGGTTCCTGTCATTCTCAGTAATGACAGGAACCGCTTTTATATATTATCTCACCGTCATGACAATATAAGCAAATTCAGGGGGGGATATATAATCATGGCAGTGATGGTTGCAAAAGGAAGTTTTAATAATAGTAAATCTTTGTTTACCATTGACTGTCCAAATTATAACACTACATTTTTGTCAGTGTGTGACAAGAATATGATATTTTACTGAAATTAATCTGAAATATACTAATTACTGACATAATTTAATAAATTATAATATATAAAAGTAATCCCAGTAAAATAATTATATTTACCGGGATTACTTTTAGTTATACGACCACTATTATAGAAAGGCAATACGCTTAGATAATATTATGTTTTTGCATAAGTAGTTTCAATAAGGTATAATTTTTGGGTTCAATTTCTGTTAACGGCATACGGAGGTCGCCCATGTCATATCCCATAATTTTTAAAGCAGTTTTTACGGGAATAGGGTTTACTTCTGAGAATAGGGCAGCGATAAGTTCTTCTAAATCTATCTGCAATTTAGCTGATTCCTGAACTTTACCATTAAAATACAGTTCACAAATATCATGTGTTGTTTTTGGTGCTATATTGGCCAAGACGGAAATAACACCCTGCCCGCCTAAGGATAATATAGGCACAATCTGATCATCATTCCCCGAATATACAGCCAGGTCATCTCCACACAATGCCCGTGTTTTTAAAACGGATGTTATGTCGCCGTTTGCTTCCTTAACAGCGACAATGCGCGGATGTTTGGCAAGTTCAGCATATGTTTCTGGTTTTATATTTACGCCGGTTCGTGAAGGAACATTATACAATATCAACGGAATATTTACATTGTCCGCTATTTGCACGAAATGTTTTACCAAGCCTTTTTGCGTGCATTTATTATAATACGGCGTTACTGAAAGTACAGCATCTACACCTACTTCTTCAGCAAATTTAGATAGCTGTATTGCATATGCCGTATCATTTGAACCAGTTCCCGCGATTACTGGAATACGTCCATTGACCTGTTCCACGGTGAATTTTATTATTTCCTTATGTTCTTCGTCCGTCATGGTAGAAGCTTCACCTGAGGTACCGGCAATGACTATTGCATCAGTATGGTTTTTGATGTGGAATTCGAGCATCTTTTTTAGTTCAGCATAGTTGATACCATTAGCCGTGAAAGGAGTAGCAATAGCTACTGCAGCACCTTTAAATATTATTTTTTTCATAGAAAAAAACACCTCTATTATTTAATTTCAGGCTTCAAAAATATTGCACAATGACTTGAAAATAGTTTTGTTTTCCTTTAATTTTTCTTCATTACCGACAACGCAGATAGCACTATCTGCTAGACAGGTCTTGATCATTGCTGCCATTTTTTTTATATCATCCTGCTTGACAGACAATACTTCGTTGCGTACCTTTTGGATATTTTCATTTGTGATACCACGAATATAAGCTATGGCTGCGCTTTTCCCTTTTGCTGATGGAGTGAGTGGAACGTCAAGGTTACTAATAGTGCCTATTATATACTTTGTCATTTCCCGGTCACTGATGTTCATGTTTTCTAAAAACGCTACCGTGTCTTTATATGCCTGTAATGTTTCTACAAGGTTGGGGTCACGATACGAGCCAAAATACAATTCACCATCCATGTTGAATTTAACGAAAGCACCATAGGCACCTCCAAGGACGCGAATCCTATTCCAAAAATAAGTACACCGCAGGATAGTGGCAAGTACTGTCAGCCCGCCGGTATAACGATAGCCATTCCTTATAAAGTTTGCGCCGAGGCCGACATATTGTACCTGGCTGGAAGATTGAAAGCCTTCGTTTTTCTTGTTAATCTTAAAGGAAAACGGTTCGGGGGCAAATTCTTTGTCTGCCAGTACTGTAGCAAATTTAGTGAAAGCGGCAGAGAAGATATTGTACTGGCTTTCTTTGAGCGTAATGCTGACTAAAAGATTTTTGCGGTTAAAGGCACGAGCCATAAGTTCTTCCAGATCTGTCCGGAGAGAAGGATATCTCGCATCAAAATTATCAGCTAAATCTTTTATAAAATGGTAAAAGGTAAGTCCGCCTTGTTCATTGTATGCGCCTGATGGGCTGAAATAAGACGAAAGCCGAGAAGCTACTACTTGGTTTGCGGAATTGAGCAGGTCAAGTTCCATATTTGCTTTTGATTGTACTATTAATTCTTGTAACCGGTTTTTATCAGCGAAACTGCTTTTACCAATGAGCTGTGCCAATAAATCAAAAAGCTCTGGTAGTTTTGTGATGAGCGCTTTACTTTTGACGATGAGCTTCGGTATTATTGAGTCTGGTTCGCCGGTTTTACTATATGCGCAGAGGTCAAAGGAGATACCACCTGTATTTAGATTTATGGCATTGGCCAGAGCTGCATAAGTATATTTTTCGGTGGCAACTTTACTGAGTAGGTCAACCAATAAAAATGCCTGTGGTAATTTTGCGGCTGGAATTGCTTTTGCATCGAAATACATATCCAAATAAGCAATATCATTAGTATTGACATTATGTGCTAAAATTTTTATGTCGTTTATTGCTTTTTCTTCGATAATAAACTTTTTGGCTTCCTTATCGATATCAGCTAAGTCAAGTAATGGTATTGTTTGTAAGGATTCCGGTGAATCAGGAGTCTGCTGCCGTTTTTTTAATTTTTTGGTATTGGCGATAATCGTTTCTATTTCTTGTGCTGAAAGTGCTTCTTTTTTCTTTCTGAGAAGTTCTGTCAGTCTTTTTTCGTTTTCAGCGGCAATTTTATCATCAGGTTTAAAAGTAAAAAGCAGCTTATGGGGATTATCCAGCAATACTTTCTGCAATAGTTTTTCAAAATAGTCAGTGCCAATTTTATCTTTGATTTCAGATAATAATGGTTCATAGCGAAGCTGTTGCAATGGATCTCCGTCATAAAGCCAGCTTTTCATCAGCTGGATATTATAGATAAGCCCTTTAGGCGCCTGGCCAAAATCAGCTTCCCGCAATTTAAATTCGGTGATATTGAAACCTGCCTGTAAAAGTTCTTTGTCTATACCATTTTTTATCAAATCTTTTACTGTATCCACAAATACTTTGCGGAATTTATCAGTGTTTTCCGGTTCAGAGCCGGTGACTGTAATATTCCACCAAGGCTGGAGCAGTCCCGTATCAAATGATGATGACACATCAGCACCTATACCGGCTTTTATCAATGCATTGCGCAAAGGCGCAGACTGCGATTTGAAAAGTACATAATCAAGCAAGTCTATGGCAAAGCATTCCAACGTGTCAAGGGCTGTTCCGGTAATGAAATTATAAGATAAAAAAGTCTTTTTCTTCTTATCTTCACCAGAGGATATAGGGTATATATCGGTCAGGCTTTTTTCTTCTTTGAAGGGTTTCTGTAAGTCGATATGTGAAACGATATCTATTTTGCTGAAATGGCTTAAATATTCATCATCTAAAAATGCTAACTTTTGCATTATATCCATTTTGCCGTATAAATAGATATAGCTGTTAGCAGGATGGTAATATTTACGGTGAAATTCAATGAAATCTTTCTGTGTCAGTGAAGGAATAGATTCTGGGTCCCCGCCTGATTCAAAAGCGTAAGTATTATCAGGGAACATATTATTTAATAGTTTTCGTTCCAGCAGCCCTTCAGGAGAAGACAAGGCACCCTTCATTTCATTGTAGACAACGCCGCTGTAACGAAGAGGGGCATCAGGATTATCAATTTCATAATGCCAGCCTTCCTGCATTAATATTTCCGGCATTTGTGTCATCAATGGATAAAAGACGGCATCGAGATAAACATCAATGAGGTTTTGGAAATCTTTATCATTTTGGCTGGCAACAGGATACATTGTCTTGTCAGGAAATGTCATGGCATTTAAAAAAGTATTCAGGGAGCCTTTTAATAGTTCAACAAAAGGTTCCTTTGTGCGAAATTTCCGTGAACCGCACAAAGTAGAATGTTCCACTATATGGGCTACACCGGTATCATCTGTCGGTGTGGTACGAAAACTTATAGAAAAAACTTTATTGTCATCATCGGTATCAAGAAATAAAAGGCGTGCACCGCTTTTTTCATGGATGAACTGATAAGCTTTTGCATCAACTTCTTTTACCGTAGATGATTTCAGTAATTTGAAACCATGATAAATTTTATTATTTTCAAAGTTCAATATATTGGCTCCTCTATAGTATTATATTTTAGGTGAATGTACCCCCGCCTAAAGAGGCGGGAGCTTCCTGATTCTACGAGAACCGCACTGCAATTCCGAGGAACTGCGGCGACTTACACTCTCTCCACAGGCG
>NZ_SMAA01000028.1 GCF_004341685.1 Pectinatus cerevisiiphilus | reverse complement strand
TTTTCGAGTTTTTCGACCTGCTCTGAAAACTCTAAAGGAATTATCTCATGTTTAGGGTATATTTTACAGCCACTGTTTTATTTTGCGCTTACCTTATAGTGCACAGAAAGGTTATATGCCCACCCAAAGGAAAAATGTCTTTGATTGGAAACTTATTAACAAATAAAAAAGACGGATTGCTCCGCCTCT
This sequence comes from Pectinatus cerevisiiphilus, assembly GCF_004341685.1. GTDB lineage: Bacteria > Bacillota > Negativicutes > Selenomonadales > Selenomonadaceae > Pectinatus > Pectinatus cerevisiiphilus. The sequence goes on along the minus strand of NZ_SMAA01000028.1, from coordinate 14,817 downwards.
TCTTCAAAAGCTATTCTTCATCGTCATTATTAGAATAGCCGGCATATTCGTCTAATATTTCCTCAACATCTTTATCTACTTCATGCATTAGGTCGTATAAATTATCTATGGATATAAAAGATTTTTCCCCAAAGGTTTTCTGAATGACTTCTTTGAGAAAGTCAATTTTGTATGGCCATAAGTCGGATTCCTTTGGGTCATGCATTAACTCCTCGTTATAGGACTCTACATAATCCTTGAGCACAATAGTAATCTTTTCAGTTTCACATTCTTGAGATGATTTGTATTTTTTGTAAGTGACCTCATATTCTCTTTCTTCTGTTTCTGCAATGCACATAAAATTCGACCCCTTTGTACTAAAATTGTAAATCAAGTTGAAAATTAATTATACTCCTATGAAGCTTGAATGTCACTAATAAAAGTTATTTATTATGATCATAAGTTAAAACTGTTGACACCGATTCATCAGCACCGTATCATCAAGACATCAAGCAGTGTCATAAGTAATAGTCATATCAATGGCACTAGTGGGAGGATGATTGACTATGATTTATAGATGCGCACGAGTAAGTACAGTGGAACAAATATCTGGTAATAGCTTAGAGGAGCAGAAACTAATTTTAAAGGTTGTCAACGAATCGTCATAGAACAATATACTGGTAAAACAACAGAGCGACCAAAACTAACTGAATTGAGTTCTATACTGACTGAAGGTGACACTTTAGTGGATAGGCTACAATAAACTGGACAAACTTTATAAGGTCATGTAAAAATAGAATAAAAGTAATAGGAAGGTTTACATGACAAATAGACGAGAAAAAAGAGAATTTACAACTGATTTTAAGGAACAGATGGTAAAATTATTTAATAGCGGGAAACCTCGCGCAGAAATTGCTAGAGAATATGATTTAACACCATCAGCCCTTAATAATTGGATTCGTAGAATTAATGCTACAGGTTCAGCAAAAGAATGTGATAATCGTACTCCGGAAGCGACAGAATTATTACATCTTCGGAAAGAAACTCAAAAATTGAGGATGGAAAATGATATTTTAACGCAAGCCGCGCTGATACTCGGACAAAAGTAATTGTTATCCGGCAGAATGCTCACAAATACTCAGTATCAGCGATGTGTAAATGCTTAAATATAGCCAGAAGTACATACTATTATGAATCTACTGCGAAAAATGACGAGTCTGAGATAGAACATGAAATCAAAAAAATCTTTCAAGAAATTACAATGTATATGGAACCAGAAAGATAAAAAAAGAATTACAAAAGTTAAATTTCCAGATGTCGCGACGTCGTATTGGACGTATCATGAGAAAATTGGGACTTATTTCAAAATATACAGCTGCACAATTTAAAGTACATACATAAACAAAAATGCAACGAAGATCCCGTAAAAAATGAATTAAACCGCGAATTTAACGACCAGAAACCTTATGCTGTAGTTGTAAGTGATCTAACATATGTTAGGGTAAACTACAAATGGAATTATGTATGTGTGCTGGTAGATTTATTTAATCGTGAAATTATTGGTTATAGTGCTGGCGTGCATAAAGATGCCCAATTGGTATATGATGCCTTTGAAACAGTAAAAACAGATTTGCGTAAAATCCAAATGTTTCACACGGACAGAGGCAGTGAGTTTAAAAATAAATTGCTTGAAAAAGTAATCCTACATTTGAGATTAAACGGTCTTTGAGCATGAAAGTCTGTCCTTATGATAATACTGTTGCGGAGGCGACGTTCAAAATATTTAAAACGGAATTTGCTTACGGGCGCAACTTTGACAGTTTAACTCAATTGCAATACGAATTAACGAGTTATGTGAATTGGTTTAATCATAATAGAATTCATGGGACATTAAATTATATGACTCCATTGGAATTTAGAAAATTGACCTTATGAAAAGTGTCCGACTAAGTGTTGACAATCCAATATAGCCATTTGTATAATCTGTTAAAATGGTTTTTCTTATTGGATGGAGCCACTGCCTGACAGTTTTTGCCATGGTAAGGAATCTATCTATACCATATATTTCTACTAAAAAAAGCCATTTATATATTCTCTTATAAAACTGTTTTTCATTTTTACTGTCCATAACCATATAAAACAATTCTTTTAATATATAGGCTTTTTTTAGTAAAGCAGATACGCTGAGCATATGGGATAATTGTATCTTCTCATTTCTCTTAAGATGATGCCTCCTTTTCAGCAAAATAAACCTGCTCTTTTTGAAGTATCGACGCCTTGTATCTGTAAAACGTTTTTGCTCTTGTTTTCGGATATGTTCCATTGCCCAGTTTGCCAGTCTCAGCACATGAAACTTATCTGCTATTACCTTAGCATTAGGGAAACAATTAGTCATTATACTACGGAATTGGTTGCTCATATCCATTATTACGTATTTTACCTTAAGTCTATTTTTTATGTCGTTATTAGTTAAATGTCCGTATATATCTTCACTATTTTTATTAGGCAGCACTTCAATAATTTTTTTCTTTATGGGATCAGTAAGCACACATTGAAATTTATAACCACCCGTATTTCCCTTAAATTCATCTATGGAAATAACATCCGGAAAAACAATTGGTTTGGGAATAATTATGGAATCAATTATTCTCACCACGGTAGAATATGAGAGATTACAAATGTCTGCAATTTGCTTTGTATTAAATAATTTACTGGCATAATACAAAACACTTTTTCTCAAATCTGTGGATATAGACTTATATTTAGACAATAAGCTATTTTTCTCATAAAACCGCTTATTACAGTAAGGACACTTATAACGGCGTTTTTTTATTAAAATAGTGTAACTTGTATGTGCTACGGGCAAATGTTTAACTTTTTGTAACCTATAATCATGTATCTTTTTTGTTTCATTCTTACACTGTGGGCATATATGCGGTTTCACTGGTAGACAAATAGTAATCACTTTACCAGCTGTCCTTATTACGTTGAATCCTTTTAAATTTAATAATTCTATAGTATAATTTTCTTTGAGCATAAAACATCAATCCTTTCTTTTAAGTTGCGGAACTTTAATTGTAACGGATTTTTTTGTTTTATGCTCTTTTTTTTTGTAAAAAAATAATGTTGGAGTAAGCTTGAATTTTTGCTTACCCCAACATTTAGTATAGAACCGTCATAACCTCTAAAGTAACACTCTCACAGTATTTATTATTGAACTGGTGGGGTTAACAGAATTCGAATCTGTGACCTTTACGATGTCAACGTAACACTCTAACCAACTGAGCTATAACCCCATTAATAATTGTTATTGTAATAATATATTATAATTTTTTTATTTGTCAATCTTTTGTTTTACTGCTATATCTGTTACAATTTGAGCTGTACTGTTCAAGTTTTATCCCGTCATTGCCATATAACCTGAGCAAAATATAAGATAAAGAAGGAATCCTTGTGGATATCAAAAAAATACGTCCTGCATGGGTAGAGGTAGATCTTGACGTTCTCGCCAAAAACATGCAAGAAATCCGCCGTTTGACCAATAAAAAAGCGGAAATAACTGCTGTCATAAAGGCTAATGCTTATGGCCATGGTGCTTGTGCGATAGCAGAACTGTTGCTGCAAAATGGTGCTGATCGTTTTGCGGTAGCTGAACTTGATGAGGCGATTGAACTGCGCCGCCACAACATTACCGCCCCTATTCTTGTTTTAGGTCCCGTATTTCCCGAACAGGCGGCAGATGCCGTTCTTCATAATATAGATATTCCTGTCTTCGACTATGATACTGCCAAAGCCTTTTCTACCGAAGCGGCCAAACAACATTGCAATATTCGCCTTCATATAAAAATTGACAGTGGTATGGGCCGCATTGGTTATCAACCAAATGAAGAAAGCATCGCTGAAATAAAAAAAATCAGCACTCTTCCTAATGTTATTATGGAAGGAATTTTCACCCATTTTGCCACCGCTGACTGTCTCGATAAAAGTTTTACCCACGAACAGTATCGGCGTTTTCGTTATGTTTGTGACCGTTTAGCCGCAGAAAATGTACATATACATATACATCACTGCGCTAACAGTGCCGCTATTCTTGAACTTCCACAGTATCATTGGGACATGGTACGGGCAGGCATAATTCTCTATGGTTTAGCACCCTCCGATGAAGTTGACATTACTAAAACGGCATTAAAACCTGCAATGTCATTCAAATGCCGCATAACACATGTCAAAGAATTGCAAAAGGGCGACAGTGTAAGCTATGGACGCAAGTTTATTGCCAAAGAAAAATGCTCTATTGCCACTTTGCCAGTAGGTTATGCAGACGGTTACACCCGTATGCTCACGGGTAAAGCACAGGTCCTTATTCACGGACAACGGGCTGCTGTTGTCGGCAATATCTGCATGGACCAATGTATGGTTGATGTCAGTCATATAAAAAATGTACAAAAGGGTGATACTGCTGTTTTATTTGGCACCCAAGATACCGCTTCTATTTCAACTGATGACATAGCCAGAGAACTTGGTACTATAAATTATGAAATAACTTGTATGATGGCACGTCGCTTGCCACGTGTCTATTTAAAAAATAAAAAACCAATCTTCTATAAAAATTATCTATACTAATAAATATAATATAGCTGTTGTAATTAATTTTACTATCGGTTTAATTTAAAATATATCATGATTTGCCCATTACCCATTTCATTTGCTGCCCATTATTTTTGGAGGGTAAACATTGTTTTTTATTAAATGGTATTTATATACCATTGGTAAAACATAAATGTCATTATCTTTTATATATTATTTTTATTAATATATAAAGATTAATTATGCTCATCTTTCTTGACAAAAAAAATAAAGCTTTATATCATGTACTATAGATTTGCTTATACAAGACAATATTATCGTAACTTTTATAGGAGGAACTATGTTACTATTATCAGCCTACCGAAAAACTGGATGGGTTCTCTCCTTGCTCTTTCATCTCGTCTTATTTTTAATCTTAGCCTTGGCCGGTTTTTTCTCCCGCACTTATAATGCGCAGCAGTCCGAGCCTACTGATGTCGTTTACGTAGCGAACAGTAATGGCGGCAGCTCAGCCGCAGGCGGTAGTGATGCAGGAGGAGCACAATCAACGGCTTCTGCTGATGACATCATTCTTTCAGATAAAGCCGCAGAAGAACTTGGCCAAGAGACATCCGGCTTACAGGACACCACTAACCCCAAGCCTATCACCGACGGAACAAGTAATGCTGTTTCCCATCCGCAAGCGCAAACTGCTAGTAAACAGGCAAATAGCACCGGCACGGGTTCAGGAACCAGCACCGATACAGGAACAGGTTCTGGAACCGGCTCTTCCGGTTCAGGCTCAGGTTCAGGGATGGGTCTCGGTTCGGGTGCAGGGACGGGGACAGGCTCCGGTAGTGGAACTGGTTCAGGAACGGGTTCTGGTTCCGGGTCTGGTTCTGGAGATGGAGCCGGAGATGGTGCGGGCAGCGACTTAGTTGCCACGGTTCCTCCCTCACCTTTAAATGCCCCTTACCCTTCTTACCCTGACAGCATGAGGTCATCAGGTGATGAAGGTTTCGTCCAAGTACGCTTTACAGTCGGCGCTGGCGGCGATGTTCAAAGCGTGGCTGTCGTTTCCTCTTCCGGGCAACAGGCCTTTGAAGATGCAGCTCTTTCTGCCGCGTCACAATGGAGTTTTTCTCCTGCCTACAATGCCCATGGACAGCCCGTTGCCTGCATGATCAGCCAGACCTTCCGCTTCAGTCTTAATTAATCAGGACTTAGAATTTACCAGATTTTAATTTAGGGGGCTTTTTTATGAACTTTATCGTACAGGGTTTAGAGTATTTTCATAAGGGCGGTTTCGTTATGTACATACTGCTTTTATGTTCTCTTTTTGTTATTTCCATTGGGATTGAACGGGCTCTTTATTTTACTAAGGCAGATTCCGGCCGTAAATTTACAGAAAAATTTTATCATCTCATGGCCAATGGAAAGCTTGATGAAGCAAAGGCACTTGCAGCTCAAACCAAGGGCGATTTAGCACTTCTTTTACAGGCTGGTATGGACAAAGTGTATAAGGGTATCAACCCGGTCAATTTTTTTGAAATACAATCCGGTATTTCTTTGGCAAAATTCCGCTCCCGTCTTTATTATCTCAGCGTTATCGTAACAATGGCTCCATTGCTTGGTCTTTTAGGTACAATCAGTGGCATGATATCTTCCTTTAGCGTATTTAATCTGCAAGAAGGTCAGGCCAGCACTATAACCGGCGGTGTCGGCGAAGCCCTTATTGCTACTGCAATGGGCTTATGTGTGGCGATTGTCTCACTTGCTATACATGCATACTTCACCCAGCGCATAGATAATATAGTAACTGATATGGAACAAACTTTTTCTTTAGTTGAATCTGTAGACAGCAGGGGTGATACAAATGCGTCTTCGTGACCGCCGCTCTTTCCAAAAACCTGAAGTAATGATCATTCCTATGATAGATATAATGTTCTTTCTACTTGTATTTTTTATGCTCAGCACTTTATACATGGTCAATATCAAAACGATTCCTGTAAATATGCTCAAAACAGAAAATGCACAAATGCAGGCACGTGTTAATTATCTTGTATCCATGCGTAAGGATGGGACGTTATATCTAGAAGATAAAGCTATCGACCAAGGAACTCTGCTAGCTCAAGCCCAGGCAGAAAGTAAAAAGAATCCCAATTTTGCTGTTGTTATCCGCGCTGATAAGGATATCGACTATACCCAACTGATGTCCCTTCTCGATGCCTTAAAGGGCGCCGGCATCACTCGTTTCGGGCTTGCTTCCGATGGCAAATAAACAGTATACTTATAATACTAAAAGATAATTTTGCATAAAGTCTATATTAAATGCTGGCGTAAGTGAAATACAAGCTTACTCCAGCATTATTTTTTTACAAAAAAAGAGTATAAAATACAAATTCCTTGCAATTAAAGTTTCTACACTAAAAAGAAGGGATTGATATTTTATACTCAATAAAAATCATACTAAAAGATTAGTAATCTTAAAGGGATTGTTCCCTTGACGCAGAAAATATATGTTTCAGCTTATCAACATCTGTATTCACTATCAGCTTTTCAGGAAAATCTATTTGTACCAGTAAATCATATATGTACTTATGATTGCCTACATCATCCGCTATATGGGCATCACTGTCAAGGATAACAGACGTATTATATTTTTTGCAAAAGGACAACATTAACCGTCCATTTTCCCGTGAATTGATTCGCCCGCTGCGTGGTGAATATGAACTGTTATTAAGTTCCAGTAAAACATTATTCTGGCTGGCAGTTTTTGCTATCACATCAAAATCGACAGGATAAGCTCCGTTATCAGGATGCCCAATTATTTTAATATATGGATTCTTTATTGCGTTAAGCAACGCTGCCGTATTTTCTTCTTTACTGCCAGGCTTAATACACTGTTCATGGAAACTTGCTATGCCATAATCAAGTCTTTGCAATGTATCCTCCCGCATATCAAGATTACCGTCATAGTCCATTATGTTTACTTCGGCTCCCATCATCAATTCGATGTTGCCTGGGTGACGGTTGATAACTTTAAAATTGCGAAAGTACATATCGTGGCATGTGCCGGGCAATGCCGGAGCATGTTCTGTTATGCCTATTAGTTGAAGCTTTTTATGCTTCCCTGCGGCAACCATTTCACTTAAAGTACTATAAGCATGGCCGCTCACGATTGTATGCATATGCATATCCAAAACATCATTCATTTTATTCGCCTCGCATGATTATTCGGTAAGCTCCACCCACTGAAGCGGCTCGGCCTGACCTTCCTTTTTGCTACACACAGCTGCGGAATAGCCGTCAAGATTATATTCGTTAAAGGTACACGGAAGTTTCTGTCCATTTGCATGGGCAACAATGGCTTGCGCTGTGAACTGCACTGACACAGAGGAAAGGGTCTTCGCCAAACTGGTGCCGAGCATCTTTGCACAGCTTTCTTTAAGCGTCCACAAGCGAAAAAACGTTGTCGCCCTTTTGTTTAAAGATAAAGATGAAATATAAGCCTGTTCAGCCGGATGAAAAAACCTTTTAACCACATTTTGCTTATAATTGGTATGACGCTGGATATCAGCGCCGATTTCTTCATCACTGACTGCGCAGAAAACATAATCGCCCGAATGAGAAAGGCTGAAATATATATGATAATCATGTAAAAACGGCTTACCATAAATATTATAACAAATCTTTGCCGTCTTTCCATCAATGCCATATTTTCTAAGGGCAACGTTCAACAGAACACCAGCGCCAGCAGTCAGACAGCGATTTTTTTCTGAGGCCATAGCCATTACTTTTCGTTGTCTTTCCGCTGATAAAGCAGCCAGCTGCCCAGCAAACAATTTCTTATCTTGCAAACAAGATATGTCGGCTATATAAATATCGCCTAATTTAGGCATTTTGTTCTATATAAGCAGCTAACAAATTCAAATAATCGTTGCTGAATGCTTCGATACCGTCTTTATCACATTCGGCAGCCAGTTTAGGATCAAGCGGAATTTGCGCTGTTTCATGTATATTGTAAAAACCAGCTAATGAGGTAATGTTACTTTCACCAAAGATATAATGCTTCTTTTTACAATCAGGGCATTCAAAATAAGCCATGTTTTCGACTATACCGAGTACGGGTTTGTTCATCATTGCAGCCATCTTTACAGCCTTTTCCACAATCATGGAAACGAGATCTTGTGGTGAAGTAACAACGACAATACCATTTACCGGCAATGACTGGAAAACTGTAAGGGGAATATCCCCAGTTCCCGGTGGCATATCAACGAACATATAATCAATGTCGCCCCATTCGACTTCATTCCAAAACTGTTTTACAACACCGCTTATGACCGGCCCACGCCATACGACAGGATCGGTATCATTTTCGAGTAAAAGATTAACTGACATTAATTTTATACCAGTCTTAGTAGTTACTGGCAGAATAGTCCCTTTATCATTGCAGTCAGCTTTACCGGTAATGCCAAACGCTTTAGGAATAGAAGGCCCTGTTATATCGGCGTCCAATACGCCTACGTTAAAGCCGCGTCTTTTCATTATGACTGCCAGCATTGATGTAACTAGGGTTTTCCCTACACCGCCTTTACCACTGACTACGGCAATTACTTTTTTTATATGCGAATTGGGATTGCCTTTTTCTAACGGAATTTTAGGAGCACGCTGTCCACAATCTGAACTTGAACAGCCATCGCATGCATGTGAGCATTCGTCACTCATTGTATTCATCCTTTCAAGTATGTGATTAACCAGCTATTTTATCTATGATAATGAATATGAATTATGGCAAAATTAATACAGTACAAGCGCTGTACTTCTGCCAATTTCATTATAACATAATATATTAGGAACTGCATTCAGCCGGACAAATCATTTAATTAACGGACAATAAAAATAGAGAATTTTATATATAAAAAGCGGGAAAACCACTGATACTGTTTTCCCGTTTTTTAGTAATCTCGCTTAGGTTATATATGATGATACATACTGAAGAAAATATTTTAACTTATACAAGTACAGCGCCAGTACTCGCCGACGTGGTGAGTTTTGCATAACGTGACAAATAGCCTGTTTTTATTTTTGCTTCAGGTTTAACCCAGGCTGCCTTCCGTTTTTCCATTTCGGTATCGTCAATAAGAAGTTCCAATTTGCGCCCAGGGATATCAATATTGATAATGTCACCTTCCTTAATCATGGCAATAGGGCCGCCGGCCATAGCTTCCGGTGAAACATGTCCTATGCAGGCGCCACGTGTCGCACCAGAAAATCTACCATCTGTAATTAGGGCGACTTTTAATCCCATACCGGTAATTACAGCTGTCGGATTAAGCATTTCACGCATACCTGGGCCACCCTTCGGACCTTCGTAGCGGATAACGACAACATCGCCATTTTTAATTTTCCTACTGGTTATCGCTGCAATCGCTTCTTCTTCCGAATTAAACACCCTAGCGGTTCCCTTATAATGAAGCATGTCTTCTGTTACTGCACTTTCTTTGACAACTGCATAATCAGGTGCAAGGTTTCCTTTTAAAATAGCAATGCCACCTGTTTTACGATAAGGCGCATCAACTGTTTTTATGACATCCGGACGTTTTATTGAAGCATCTTTAATTCTGTCACCAAGAGTACCGTCAACGGTCAAAGCATCTAGATGAAGAAGATTTTTTCTGGATAATTCTTTCATTACGGCGCATATACCGCCAGCTTCATTGAGATCCTGCATATGATGCTTACCGCCAGGACTCAACTTTGTTATATATGGTGTGTGCGCGCTTATTTCATCAAAAAGCGGTGTAGGTAAAGTAATGCCAGCTTCATGTGCAATAGCGGTAAGATGCAGGACTGTATTAGACGAACCGCCTATTCCCATATCTACGGTTATCGCATTTTCAAATGCTTTTCTGGTCATAATATCCCGCGGTTTAATATCTCTCTTAACTAAATCTAAGATGATTTCACCAGCCCTTTTTGCTAAAAGACGACGCCGGCCAAAGTAAGCGGCAGGTACTGTGCCGTTGCCAGGTAATCCCATGCCCAGGACTTCTGTCAAACAGTTCATCGTGTTCGCTGTAAAAAGACCAGAACAAGAACCACAGCCCGGACAGGCATCTGCTTCTAATGAAGCCATTTCCGCTGCATCCATTTTTCCGGCGGCAAATTTGCCAGCAGCTTCAAAGGTAGTGCTAACACTGACATTCTCCCCATTGTGGCGGCCAGCCAGCATAGGACCGCCGCTGACTACAACACAAGGAATATTAAGCCGTGCGGCAGCCATCAGCATACCGGGGACTACTTTATCACAATTAGGGATCAAGACCAGACCATCAAAAGCATGTCCAGACGCTACAGTTTCGATAGAATCAGCAATCAATTCACGGCTGGCAAGCGAAAACTTCATGCCTTTATGCCCCATCGCTATGCCATCACAAACAGCAATAGCAGGAAACTCAACTGGCATACCACCGGCTGCGGCAACTCCCAGTTTTGCCGCTTCGGCAATGGTACGTAAATGGATATGGCCTGGTACTATTTCATTGAAAGAATTGACAATGCCGATCATTGGTTTTTTTAAATCTTCGGGGCCGTACCCCATAGCATAGAACAACGCTCTATGGGCTGCACGTTCAGGCCCTTTTTTAGCTAAATCACTTCTCATAATCTTAACTCTCCTTTTAAATCTGAAATAAATTTATCTATTTAAATAATCGTATAATCGTAATTATGCATGGATAGCTTTCTTTTTAGCATGTAGGACAGCTGCCTTGGCGTCGTTTTCAGCTTTTGCCGCAAAGCGGTTTGCCAGTAACGACCCGGAAATATTGTGCCATACACTGAAAATAGCACCAGGGATGGCGGCGGCAGGAGTAAAATGCATAAGTGCCAAAGATGTTGCTAAACCGCTATTTTGCATTCCGACTTCAAACATAACGGCTTTTTGTTTTGAAAAATTAAAACCAGCAAGCTTGGCAGCACAAAAACCAAGCGTATAACCACATATATTATGAATTATTACAATACCTATAATTAAAAGACCTGTTTGCAGTATCTTTTGTGCACTTATGCCAACAACAGCACCGACGATCAGCATAATGGCAATAACGGAAACTAATGGTAATACCTTTACTGCTCTTTTTACAAAATTACCAAAAAATCTATTGATGATGATACCAAGTGCTATAGGAACGACTACTACCTGAAAAATGGATAAGAACATTGCCCCCAAAGAAACAGAGACCCATGCACCTACAAGATACCATGTAAGCAAAGGTGTAATAAAAGGTGCAAGGACTGTTGTGGTAATACCGATGGCTACGGATAAAGCAACGTCGCCTTTAGCCAGAAAAGTCATTACATTAGAAGAAGTACCACTGGGACAGGTGCCAACAAGGATAACACCGGCGGCAAGTTCAGGTGGCAGGCCGAATGCTTTGGCAAGCCCCCAGGCAAGTGCAGGCATTATCGTAAAGTGGGCAACGGAGCCGATAAAAACATCACGTGGTCGTTTAAATACTAAAGAAAAATCCTCCCAACGCAGTGTCATACCCATACCAAACATAACAATTCCTAATAAATACGTTACATATTTTGCTGCCCATTCAAATGTCCAAGGTTGCAATAATGCTACGATAGCAATTATCAGGACAAGAGCTGACATGTACTTAGTCATAAAATTGCTGAATAAATTAAAAGCTTTCATTTGTAGTCCTCCTAAAACCATATAAAAAATATACACAATAATAAAAGTTTGGTCAGCTGTCCACTATTGCCAAATTTATAAATAAAAAATAAAATCCGCCCCTCATAAAAGGGACGGATTTTTCCGCGTTACCACCCAAATTCATTTACTGATAACAGTAAATGCTCTCACAACGTACTAACATACGTGTTTCCTATAACGTGGAAAAGACGTCTTTGCTTACTTTCTTCGGCATTGCTTTTCAGAGATGATTTTCTGCAAAAATTTGTTTATCGACTCGCATCAACCGCCGACTCTCTGCAAAAACAAAATAAATGCATACTCTTTCTCTTCATAAAATTTTTTGTGGGATATATTCATTGTTTTGTAAACACTAATGCTATGCCATTTATTCTATTATTTCTAAAATAATTTGTCAAGAGCCATTTCTAAACAATTTTGCTAACAAGTAACTGTTCAGCCGACAAATTATATGTAAAAATGTAAGGTAAAAATTATGCACAGCGGAATACAAAATACAATAAAATATCAAGAAATGGAAAGGTCCCTCTTCAATGAAAATAATTTATCTATTATTCAAACCTATTGCTGCAATCTATTTACTGCGCTTATCAAGGCCTTAACCGATGCGGTTATTATATCCGTATCCATGCCAGCACCCCAGGCAGTTTTGCCATCTTTACCGGTTATCCCTATATAAGCCATTGCCCTTGATGTCGAACCGATTTCCATGGCATGTTCACTATAAATGAGATTGCTGTAATTGATGCCAAGTTCTTTTTGCAAAGCATTGCTGACAGCATCAAGCCGCCCATTACCATGTGCAGGAAGAACCTTTTCTTTACCGCCACTGTACAGATGGACTGTCCCATTGCGCATCCCATCAGCAGTTTTGTCAAGCTTAAAATCAATAAGTGCAAGTGGTTTTTCAACATTGACATAGACATCATGGAATATCTTATATATTTCGTCAGGCAAAAGTTCTTTATGCTTATGATCCGAAACATCTTTGATGCGGTAACTGAAATCTTCACGCATTTTCTTCGGCATATCGAGCCCATATTTTTGTTCCATGATATAACCTACACCGCCTTTACCCGATTGGCTGTTAATACGAATGACATCGCCATCGTATTCCCTGCCAATGTCCTTGGGGTCTATAAGCAGGTATGGAACCGTCCAATGTGCCGGCTTTTTTTCAGCCCGCCATTTCATCCCCTTGGCAATAGCATCCTGATGCGAACCAGAAAATGCGGCAAAAACCAGACTGCCTGAATAAGGTTGGCGGTCATAGACGTGCATGCGCGTTACACTTTCATACAAGTTTATTATTTCCGGCATATTGCTGAAATCAAGCTGCGGATCTATGCCGAGTGCTGCCATATTCATCGCAATAGTGACAATATCAGCATTTCCGGTACGTTCGCCATTGCCGAATAATGTGCCTTCAATTCTGTCAGCACCAGCCAAAATTCCCATTTCCGAGTCAGCTACACCGGTACCTCTGTCATTATGTGGATGCAGTGATAAAACTACATTGTCACGGTATTTCAGATGTTGCGACACATAAGCAATTTGCGTTGCGTAAACATGTGCCATGGACATTTGGACAGTAGAAGGAAGATTTATGATCGCCTTTCTTTCGGCGGTTGGTTGCCATATATCGAGTACGTCATTGCAGACCTCACAAGCATAATCAATTTCTGTGCCGGTAAAGCTTTCAGGAGAATATTCAAAGCGGTATTTCTGTCCAGCTTTTTCAGTGAGTTCCTTGAGCATGATAGCTCCATTGACAGCTATTTTTTTTATATCGTCTTTTGATTTTTTGAAAACTTGTTCCCTTTGGGCTACAGACGTAGAATTATAAACATGGACAATAGCATTTTTCACACCATCAAGGGCTTCAAAAGTTCTCTTGATAATATGTTCGCGTGCCTGTGTCAAGACCTGTACTGTAACATCATCAGGAATGAGATCCCTTTCGACAAGTGTCCGCAAAAATTCATATTCTGTTTCTGAGGCGGCAGGAAAGCCCACTTCTATTTCCTTAAAACCGATTTTCAAAAGCATTTTATAAAATTCTATTTTTTCGTCAAGACTCATTGGGATTACAAGAGCTTGGTTACCGTCACGCAGGTCAACGCTGCACCATACAGGAGCTTTGTCCGGATATTCTTTGAAAGCCCAACTCATATCTATCTTTGGGGGCATAAAATAGTTTTTTGTATACTTTTTGATGTTCATTTTTGGCATCGTTAGAATCCTCCTAAAATTATTAAAAAAAATGCACTGTTTGAATTTAAGCAGGAGTTCATTCAAAAGTTTTGCATAACTGGTATGAACAGAAAATGTGGCAAAATGGCCAACCGCGTCTCTGGCAGGACGACAGTTGCCCATCCAGGCGAAGCTTTGCGAAACAGCAACGGTGGTGAGAGGCCGTATGCCGTTTAAAGACTGGTTTTTACAAACAAATAACTATCCACCCGCATAGCGGGTGGTTTTTCTTTTTCGGGCATAGCCCTTTTACACTGGCTGCGCATAAATGCGCTTTTTATTGGCCTGCC
>NZ_SMAA01000027.1 GCF_004341685.1 Pectinatus cerevisiiphilus | reverse complement strand
GGCAGGCCAATAAAAAGCGCATTTATGCGCAGCCAGTGTAAAAGGGCTATGCCCGAAAAAGAAAAACCACCCGCTATGCGGGTGGATAGTTATTTATGCTTAAGCTTCATCATCAGTAATAGCTTTGGTGCCTTGGGTACCTGTACGAATACGCATTGCGTTGTCAATGGTATAAACAAAAATCTTACCATCACCGACCTGGTCAGTACACAAAACTTTTTGTGATACGGATAATACTTGATCTACTGGGACATCACAGACTACTGTTTCCAGTTTTATTTTTGGTACAAGATTTATCGAGTATTCTCTTCCACGATAAACTTCCTTATGCCCCTTCTGAAGTCCACACCCATAAACCTGGCTTACTGTCATGCCCTCCACACCGATGCTGTTTAAGGCACTTTTCAATTCTTCCAGCTTGTTTGCACGGGTGATAATCTCTATCTTTGTCATTTTTGACATTTGCGTTCCCTCCTAAAATTAAAATTATAATTGTATTTGCTTATTATTATAAAACAAAATCAAAGATTTTAAAGAAAAATTATAATTTAATTTGTTTTAGTCAAGTCATTTTGAACACCGAGGGACTCACCTGTCATCAGGGAATGGGAATAACCACGTTCACCATGTTCAACAATGTCAAGACCGGATATTTCTTCTGCTTCGCTTACTCTAAACGGAGTAATAGCATTAACGATTTTATAAATTATAAATGTACCTATACTGCCTAAAAGATACGCAACAATAATAGATATTACCTGTGCACTTAAAAGGTTGCCATCACCGTAGAACAGTCCGTCTGCACCAGCAGGGTTAACTGCGGTAGTAGCCCATAAACCTGTAGCTAAAGCTCCCCATGTACCACCGATACCATGTACACCAAAAGCATCTAATGAATCATCATAACCAAGTTTGTTTTTCAGGACAGCTACGGCAAAGTAACATACAGCACCAGCAACAAGACCAATTATTACTGCCGGGATAGGTGCAACGAAACCTGCTGCCGGTGTAATAGCTACCAGTCCAGCTATACATCCTGATGCCGCACCTAAAGTTGTAGGCTTACCATTTCTGATCCATTCACAAAATACCCATGATACAGTTGCCATAGCTGCGGCAGCCTGGGTTGCAACAAATGCACTGGAAGCTAATTCATTGGCACCTAATGCACTGCCTGCATTGAAACCAAACCAACCAAACCACAATAGGGCAGCACCTAAAACAGTCATAGGCAGATGATGCGGTAAGATCGGAAGTTTGCCATAGCCACGTCTTTTACCAATCAGGATACAAAGCGTTAAACCGGATACCCCTGATAAAATATGAATTACAAGGCCACCAGCAAAATCAAGTGCACCTAATTCGAAAAGTTTGCCACCGCCCCAAACCATATGTGCCATGGGATTATATATGAAAATAGTCCATAATAGCATGAATAAAACGTATGCTTTAAATTTTACTCTTTCAGCAAATGCACCTGTTATTAGTGCAGGTGTTATAACTGCAAACATACATTGGAAAATTACAAAAGCAAGTTCTGGAATTGATGTACCGGTCCAAATCTGTCCAGCCGTTCCAGCCAACCCTATTTTATCCAAGGAACCTATGATACCAGGAATCACTCCGGTTGCGTCATCGCCAAATGCCATCGTATAACCTAATATAATCCATTCTACGGATATAAGGCCTACGATAAAGAAACTATGCATTATGGTCGTTAATACATTTTTACTTCTGACCATACCACCATAAAAAAAGCCAAGACCAGGTGTCATAATAAAAACAAGTGCGGCACTGATCAGTACCCATGCCGTATCCCCGCTATCTACTTTGGGAACTTCTTCTGTAGCAGCAAAGGCTATCGGTGTCATCATTAACAATAACATGAACGTTGATAAAAACACAGACCAGAGTTTTTTCATATAAATCTTTCCTTCCTTTTTTCCTGCAAGAGAATACAGCATAGCATTTAAATTCTCTAAAATTATTATGCATAATACCTGCGGCTATACATGCTCTCTGCAACCATATCCTATACAACAAAAAAGCGCAGCCCGTATAACAGATAACTTCTGTTATATAGGCTGCGCTGCCTTTATGTATGATGCTATTGATTATATAATCTATATATTTTTTTGTCAAGTATTTCATTCATTTTTTTTAAGTCGAATATTATTTGGTTTATTAAATAATTGGTATATCATAAAAACTATTTATAAAAATAAAGTATGTATAGTAATGCACAAGCAAGCAAAATTATTTCCTATATAAGTATTAGATTTGAGATTTATTTTTAGAATAAATTTACAATTTTCCATAAAGTGAATTATTATCTCTTTGACTATGACAAAATAAATAATACAATTATAAGTATAAAAAAATTTTTATTAACTTCTCCTAAAATAAAGGGTTTTATTCATAATGTATACATAATACAAGTACTTTTTTTGTTGCATATTATAAAGAAAAATAATAAAATAATAACTTGTGAATTATAAGTAAATTTACAGTTTTAGTGTTATTTATTAGCGATATTATATTAATATTCTTATATTATTTTAACATTATTGTCTAATATATATAATAATTTTATTTATGTATTATTAGCAATAAATATAAATTATTATTATATATCATTAATAAATCATCTAATAATACTTAACTGCTTTTATACTTATTTAAATATTTTTTACGAGAGGGTATTTATTATGAAATCCAAAAGAAGAATGCCAGGATTAAGTACACAAATTTTAATAGGGCTTATTTTAGGTGCTGTTTTTGGTTACTTTTTCCCAGAAATAGGCAAAAATCTTAAGCCGTTTGGTGACGGATTTATTCGTATGATAAAGATGATTATCGTCCCTTTAATTTTTAGTACGTTGATAATGGGCATAGCAGGAACAGGTGATTTTAAAAAACTAGGCCGTTTAGGCGGAAAAGCAATTATCTGGTTTGAACTTGCGACAACAGTTGCCTTGTTTATTGGCCTTGTCGTCATGAATATAGTTCATCCGGGGGTAGGTGTCAATATCTCGGTATCCGCAGATGCAGGTGCGCAAGCAGCAGAAGCTGCACACAAAACGGTTAATATGGTAGATTATGTTCTTAGTATCATACCAACAAATATCATTGATGCTTTTGCCCGCAGTGATATGTTGGAAATAATCTTCTTTGCATGTTTCTTTGGTGTAGGTGTTGCACATATCGGCAAAGGTGGAGAACAAATCGTTTCTCTCTGCCGTAGTGTAGCAGCAGTAATGTTTAAAGTAACAGGTTATGTAATGTCCCTTGCACCTATTGGTGTTTTTGCCATGATTGCTTATACTGTTTCTAGCTTTGGTATAGGCATGATGATTCCACTTGGCAAACTTATTTTATCCTTACTTTTTGCAACGTTGCTTTTTGTTGTCATTTTGTTAAGCGTTGCCAGTGCACTTACACATGTAAATTTCTTTCATGTCATCAAGGCAATAAAAGCAGCATTGTTACTTTCATTTTCAACTGCCAGCAGTGAAGCCGCATTACCTATTGCTATGCAACATCTTGAAAAATTAGGCATTTCTAAGAGTATTGTTACATTCATTATGCCAACAGGCTATTCTTTTAATCTGGATGGTTCTACATTATATAGTTCAGCCGCGATTTTGTTTATTGCACAAATATATGGTATTCCTCTTTCTATAGGACAGCAGCTTTTAATCATGGTTACATTGATGCTTTCTACTAAAGGAATTGCCGGTGTCCCCGGTGCTGGTTTTATAATCGTAGCTGCTACTGCGACGGCATTTAATTTACCGGCTGAAGGTGTAGCTATCATATTGGGAATTGACCGTATTCTCGACATGATTCGTACAACATGCAACGTTTGTGGTAATTGCGTTGCTACCGTTATTGTTGCATTTTGGGAAAAAGATATTACGAAGGAATCCTTCCAAAAAGCTTATACTGAAAACTTCCAATTAGCATCTAATCCTAAAGTTCATTAATGAAACATTTGAGTAAGGTGTTTTTAAATGATCCAGCCTTTTATAGATTATATATTTTCAAATTATAATAAGCTTCGTAAATAAGGATCATAAAAAATAGTTTATAGTTTATTTTGAATGCCAAAACAAGCTGCACGTAAAAGCCTGTTTTGGCATTTTTCTATTATTCGCAAGCAGACTTTTACAAGGAAAATAGTTGAGTAGATTTATTTTAAAGAAATTAATTCAAAAACGTCATTTAATATGTTAATATTCTAGATAGTAACTTGAACTTAGCTAATAAATAGGAATTTTATGGAGGAAAAAATGCTTGTACTTCAGCTCAGACGGTATTTGCAAATTTTTATTGGATGTCTTCTTAGTGGTGCTGCGGTAAATATTTTCTTAATACCAGCACAATTGCTATCATCTGGTATGAGTGGAATTGCTATTATTATATATTATTTGTTTGGTCTACCAATCGGCATTCAGTTGATAATATATAACCTGCCTATAGTTTATTTGGCTTACAGGGTGTTTGGGAAGTTATATGCAATTGATACGATCATAGGCATGGCATTGTTTTCTGTTTGCATAGATGCCACTAGTTTTTTGGGAACATACACTCTTACAGATAACCGCATGCTTGGTTCTGTTTTTGGTGGTGTTGTTTCCGGCATAGGCTTTGGTATAATTTTTCGCGCTGATTCCAATACAGGTGGCTTAGACGTGGTGGGAGCCGTAATTAAGAAATTTTATTCTTTTGATGTTGGGACAGCTATATTTGCGATTAATTTTGTTGTAATTTTTATTGGCATGATTATGTTTAACGTCAATACAGGGCTTTTTACCTTGATTTGTACTTATGTTTCAGCAGAAATAACCAACAAGGTGGTCGCTGGTTTTAATCGAAAAAAATCTATTATGATAATATCTCCTAGGGCTGAACAGATTGCACCTTTAATAATGCAGTATCTAAAACGTGGTGTGACTTTCTTTCGTGGAGAAGGTGCTTTTACCCGCCAACCCAAAAATGTCATGTTCGTTGTTGTGAGTCTTACTCAAGTTGGTAAAATCAAATCTATTGTCCACGCGCTTGATCCCACCGCTTTTATGATTATTGCTGATGCTTCAGAAGTAACTGGACGCGGTTTTACGATGAAAAATGTTATTCCCCAGGAAATTATAGCGCAACAGAAAGAATATGACGATAAACTGTATTGACATATATGTATTTATTGTGTTAAACTGCTCTAGTATAAGTTTGTCATAGATGGCTAACTTATCAACCGCTCAGTGAGGTCTAATAGCTTTTGCTAACCATAACTGGCGAGTATATAATGAGGCAGGTGTAAATAATGTACGCTATTTTTAAGACCGGTGGTAAACAATACCGTGTAGCTGAAGGTGATACTGTAATCGTAGAAAAACTCGAAGCTGCAGAAGGTGACACTGTTACTTTTGATGAAGTCCTGACAGTAGTTAATGATGCTGATGTGAAGATTGGTACTCCTATAGTTACTGGTGCCAAAATTACCGCTAAAGTAGAAAAACAGGACAAAGCGAAGAAGATTTTGATTTTCAAATATAAAGCGAAATCTAACTATCGTCGTCGTCAAGGACATCGTCAGCCGTATACTAAGCTGACTATTGAAAAAATCGAAGCATAATGATTAAAATAACTGTTATACGCAATTCTGCTGAAAAAGTTATGGGATTGCTCATAAAAGGGCATTCTGGAACAGGCGCTTATGGCAGTGATATTGTCTGTGCAGCTGTTTCCGCACTTGCTCAATCAGTTATTTTAAGTTTGACTGAACATGTAAAATCAAAAACTGATTTTGACATTAGACCAGGATATTTATATCTTACTTTGCAGGATCAACCAACGGAAATTACTGAAGCTGTTTTTTCAGTTGCCTTGCTTGGTTTTCGTGAAATAAAGAGAAATAATCCTAAAAATGTCACTATCTCAAATAGCAGGGGGTGAATTGAATGTTTAATTTTGATTTACAGCTTTTTGCTCATAAAAAGGGTGTCAGCAGCACACGTAATGGTCGTGATAGTGAAGCAAAACGTCTTGGTGTAAAAGAACATGCCGGCACATTAGTTTCTGCTGGAAGCATCCTGGTTCGCCAGAGAGGCACTCATTTTCATCCAGGAGAAAATGTAGGTATTGGTAGAGACGATACTTTATTTGCAAAAATTACTGGTAAAGTTGCTTTCGAACGCAACGGTCGTTCTAAAAGACAGATCAGTGTATATGCAGCTGAATAAAAGCTTAGCATCTACTCAAGCAGCAGGATAATTATTCCTGCTGCTTTTTCGTTTACTAAACTTACGTTATCAGATCAAACCTATTGCAAATTGAACAAGTAATGATACAATTGCAACAACTATCCAGCAAGACATGCCGAGAATAATTGGCCTAATACCATTATTGAATAGTTGCTTTAGATTTGTATTTAAGCCAATAGCACTCATGGCCAAAACAATACAAAATTTACCAGCATTACCTAAAAATTTTGATAACGTTGCTGGTAATACACCAGTTGTATTTATAATAGAGGCGACAACGAACCAAAGAATAAAATAAGGGAAAATTTTTACAATATTAAATTTGCTATTTTGGGCATTTTTTCTGGAGGTTATTAAGGCCAAAATAACACAGACTGGTATGATCATTAAAGCGCGGGTTAATTTTACGATTGTTGCATAAGCACCAGCCGCTAAGCTATAAGAATACCCCGCTGCTACTACTGAAGAAGTATCATTAACAGCGGTACCTGCCCACATACCAAATCCTGTATCAGAAAAATTAAAAAGATGGCCTAATGTAGGAAATATAAATACGGCTAAAATATTGAACAAAAAAATTGTAGATATTGAAAAAGCTACAGTTTTATTCTTAGCCCCGATAACAGGAGCGATCGCTGCAATAGCAGAACCACCACAAATCGCCGTTCCTCCACCTATAAGTAAAGTGGTATGCATATCTAGTTTTAAAAGTTTACCAACAAAAATTGCTGTCAAAAATGCTGCACTTAATGTACAAAGCATGACTGATAGAGACTGTGTTCCAATGTCCAGTACAACATATAAGTTCATTTCAAAACCAAGTAAGATAATAGAGTATTGTAAAATTTTTTTACCTGTAAATCTGATACCTGTTTCTACTACTCTCGGACGTTTGAAACTAGCCGCTAGCATTCCAAATACAATACCAAAAACAGGGCCACCAATAATTGGAAATTGATTACCAAGGAACCAGGCAGGTACAGCGAAGATAAGTGAAAAAACAACACCTTTTAATAACCTAAGATCCATACAAGAACATCTCCTTTTCTTGAAGATAGTGTAGCATTTGCATATGTATATGTAAAATATTATAATTAAATGTTAATAATAGGTAATTACCTATGTATGAGGTAAATAATGACATTAAGACATTTAACAATATTTATTTTTGTTTGCAATGAAAACAGCATGACAAAAGCGGCTGATAAAATGCATATGGCTCAACCTTCGATTAGTCAAGCAATTAGTGAACTTGAGAAACACTATAATGTTCGTTTGTTTGAACGGTTAGGAAAACAGCTCCATCTAACAGTAGCTGGTAAAAAATTGCTGACTTATGCTAGGCATATTGTTAATTTAAATGATCAAATTGAAGAAGTAATGCGGCGTTTTGGTGATACATATCATATCCGATTAGGTGCTAGTGTTACGATTGGTGAATGTGTTTTGATAGATTTACTGAAAAAATTATATGAAAGTTATCCGGAAAGTCATATTACATCAGCCATTCATAATACTGCTGTGCTGGAAGATATGCTGTTAGCAGATGATCTTGATATTGCGATGGTTGAAGGACGTATCCGATCTGACCTTTTGGTCACAATTCCGTTTATGGATGATGAATTAATCTTTATTGCAAAAAATAACCATCCATTAACGAAGAAAAGGAAAATTAATTTTTTTGATTTAGAAAATGTTGATTTCTTCACACGTGAAAAAGGCAGTGGAACACGAGATTTATTTGAAGAGGTCATGAACCACCATAATATTAACTATCACATTATCGGAACATATAATAATGCGGAAACAATAAAAAAAGCTGTTGAGACAGGTATTGGTATCAGTGTAATATCAAAACTAGCCGTTCGAACAGAATTAGAAAGTGGTGAGCTTTGCCAATTAAAAGTTGAAGGGCTTATTTTTGAGCGCAAGTTTCATATTGTATATCATAAAAACAAATATATTTCTGAAGGACTAAAAACGGTTATAAGTTTTTGTAAAAATATGGTGAAATTAAAAGCATAATTATAAAGTATGTTTGAAATGACAAGCTTATGTAATAAAAAGTGAAAATAGAATATAATGCTTGGCCAAACTATTTTCTTGCATATATAACTAAATTATTTATGCTAATCAATTAAGATTAAATACACAAAAAAGCGATACAATTTAATATACGTTTGATGTAACTATAAGGATGGGTTTATTCTTTTCAAAGTAACTGATGCAGATAAAATACAGACAAATAAAAATTGGTACTAATTAAAATGCTGATTATAAAAACTTAGTAGTATAGTATATGTATTTATGCTATAATAATAGTAACTATATAACTATTGGAAGGTGCATTTAGTGGGAATTTTTACATCAGGTATATGTGAAGCGTTAGGAATTGGCGATATTTTAAGCAAAAATGTGAAAAGTAAAAATAAAGCAGCAGCTCATTTAGCCAGTGGTGAAAAAATAAATTCAGCAGGAGATAATCCAGCCCCATACGCTATTTCTGAAAAAATGCGTGTTTTAATACGTTCCTTAAATCAAGATACTAAAAATGTAAAAACGGGAATGTCTATGCTCCAGACAGCTGCAGGTGGCATTCAAATACAAATTGACCTATTACGTAAAATTAAAGAAAGAGTACTAGCTGCGAGTAATGATACAAGCAGCAGTGATGATCGTAAGATTATCCAAGATGAAATAAATCAATATTATTCACAAATACAAGATATTTCTACTGATACAAATTACAATAACATATCTCTACTCGATGGTAATTCTTTTGGTAAAAAAGTAATTGATTGGTCTGTTTTAAAATCACCAGTTTTGCTAAAAGGCAGTGATGAACTTGGTTTGGTTCCCAATACATATAGTTCCTTGGATAAAACAACCGGCCCTTTTGACACATTTTCAGAATACACGACAAAAGCTGCTAGTATCCCTGACTTAGGCATTGATCCTGCACTTACTTTAGCAGGGGGAAGTGATGGTATCCCCAAGGAAGTAGCATTGGATATAAATTCAGCTACACCACCATATACAAGTGTTTCTAGTTTAGATGGGGCAGGTTTTAGGTTATCCAGCACTTATGGAACAAGATCATATGTATTGACAATGAATCCGGCAAAACAATACCCTGCCGGTGCATATACTGTTGACATTAGCAGCTGCAATACCCTAAATGATGTTGCAAAGAAAATTTCTGAAGTATCTTTTTATGGTGCGACTGCGCAAGTGACACCTCCCTCTATGGCTGTTACCTTTACGTCCACTGAAAAAAGTGCTGATTCAAATGTGTTAAACGTTTCTGATTGGCAGTCTTCAGCTTTTACAAGTGTGACAACGAAACGCGATGCTTCACCGGCAACATCCTTATTTAAAAGCGATACCTATTTCACAGGCGGTACAAATTCTTCAGGAAGGACTGATGATGTTGATGACCCTTATAAACCGGGAACTAGTGCTTCTTTAAGTAAAGATATTTCTTCAGCGGCAAATGGTACAGGAATAACAGTTTATGGCAACTATGGCAATACTTACATTCAATTTACAGATGGTAATGATATGTCATACGATTCGGTAAATAGCATATATAAAGTAGGTAAAGAATACAGCGGCCATTTCAATCGAAATTCCATAACATTTGATTTTAATAAGGGGAAAATGCAACTTACAGCTGATTATACTGGCAGTTATGGCAATAGCTGTAAAGTTTCCGATGGTATTCCAGCACGTCCCGATAGCTCAATTTCGTATGAAGCCGTTAGTCCTTTGCGCGGAGAGATCAGTACCCTTGTGATGGGAAGTGATGGGGATTTAGCCCATGCTGATGTTGATTTATCTGCATATAACAAAAGTGACACAACTGCATTAGAAGATTTTATTAAAAATGTTGCTGGTAAAGCAATCTCCAAGTTTGGCTATAGCTATCAGTTCATAGACAGTAAAGCTACGTCATTAGCTGGTATTTCTACAATTTCTTCAGCTTCATCCCTTGATCTAAATGAATTGCGTTCTTCAGTTGCCGGTGGTGAAACAATAACAGAAGCCTTCGTAAATTTTTTGCAGAAGCATATGGGAAGTAATTCAATACAACCAATAATAGACGATGAAAAAACCATAGGATTATCCTTTCTTGCATCAGTTAAAGGAAAGGCTGGCAACGGAACACAAATACAAGCCTTTGAAGGTGTCCCCAGATCATACGCATTGGATTTCAAAAGCTGGCTTTCTAAAGATTCTGTACAGGAAGAAATACAAAAGGTAGGCAGTCTGGTAGATTTTTTAGACGGCAGAGGATTCCGTGCTTATTGTGCTACATGTAATGATCAGTGGTTTAATTTTAGCTTTATTAATGGTACAAATAGTGACCGACCTCAGAGCGGCACACCGTCTTATGATATTAAAACTATCCCTATTGATATTTCATCTGTAACGGATGCAGGTTCGCTAGCAATGGCTATATATGAACAGTCAAAACCAATACTTACAGGAACTGACCCGTATTTCAATCATTTTATGCGCATTGCGGCTGATAAAGACAGTGGTGTTTTGACTTTGTATGATAAACGCTTTTATAGTGTCAGCAGCTATCCTAATTATCAGGAAGAAGGCGCTAAAATTGCTGATGGTGTTTTTGATAATGTTGTACGTGATGAACGTAATCTCTTAGTAAAAAAAATAGTTATACAACATACTGATAAGAGCAGTATGAATATTGTTGTAGATATTCCCAAAACATCATTAGATCAATTATTTAACTGTTCAGAGCAAGAATTAGCAGAATACACTGTTTTGACAAGGGAATCAAGAGAAAAGCTACTTGGTACAACAAAAACAAATACAGGCGGTGAAACGGAAGGAAAAATAGATAAGGGAATCCGTTATTTAACTGATGCAGCAAATATTTTAGGTGCGCAAATAGATCATTTGATGTCAGCAAGTGATAATATTGTCACGGAAAATGAAAACACTACTGCTTCGGAAAGTTCTATGCGTGATACCGATATGGCGAAAGGTATAGCGGATTACATTAAAGACAGCATTCTGGAACAGACAGGACAATACGCTTTACTTTATACTCATTCATTGTCTGCTTCTTCTTTATCGCTGCTTGGTAATTCGGCTAATAACAAATAAAGATCCCTCTTCGAAAAGCTATTATCATTAGTATACTGTCATTTTTAGTCAGTATACTAATGGTAATAGCTTAAATGTACATTCCGTATATATGTAAGATAGATCAATTGAAACAAATAAAATGTTATTGCCTTTTGTTTAGATAATTATTATATAGTTTGTATTTTTTTTATATTTATTATCGTTGTTTTTTGCACAAAAAAATAAGCCGTTAATTCCCTTTAACGACTTACTCTTCGTGATTTTTCTTTTTCTCTTTTTTTTCGCATTATCATACTATGTTTTATTAAAAAAGAAAGTTCCTTCTATAATATAGCTGATTCGCTATAAAAAAATTCTTTCCTATGAAAATAAAGCTTGTTGAGAAAAATCAAGAACAATGCCTGCCTTTATTTTGACTACATTATACCATATTGATAAAAAAATGCAAGTATATTTCTTTATTTGTTCTATATTTAACACATAATCAGCTTAATTTAAAAAATAGATGGGAAAATTCTTCTTTGTTCTAATATTTTTTATGGGATAGTTAACGTTTTGGTTCTTCTTCTGAATTTTATGTTTTAACTATTTTGTAAAAAAAATGTATCTATATACTATATTTTAAGCATTATTTGACATTTTTAGTAAGGATTGTTATAATAAAAGCACTGTATCTGGGGACGTAATGGTTTCGACGGAGGCAGCTGCTGTATAAGAAGCGAGCCGGGGGGTCATCAACCCGTTAGTAAGGTGAACACTTTTATTAAATATAAAAGCTAACAACGATTACGCTTTAGCAGCTTAATGCTAACCTCTTTTGTTTCTTTTCTCGCGTGAGGCAAAAAGAGGACAAGAGCGAGATACTCATTATTCAATTCTCGGAGAATAGTGGGGAATTTTATCGAGATAGGAATATGAAGCTTTGTTTGTGTAACTTTATTGCCTGAAATTTAAACACAAAATGCGCTCGGAGAAACTTGTGGAGCAATGCTTTCGGACAGGAGTTCGATTCTCCTCGTCTCCACCAATAATAATATTGACAAAAATATTATTATCATACCTGTTACGTTTGATCGGTCTGAATCATTAATAGATGCACATAAGAGAACTTTTATAGTTCTCTTTTTTTATGGCTCATCGTCAATGGTTGGGTTATAAAAAAATTAAGACATTACAAGAGCAGTAGGAGAATTATCCTGCTGCTTTTTTTACAATTAGCAATAAACATCAATCTATTACGGAACCTCTTAAAGTTCCTGACACCGAAACATATTCTTTCCAAAACCTTAGCTTATCATCGTCAATTAACTCTACGGATTTAACGTATGACATCAATGCAATAAAAATACGCTAAAGCTTTTGGAAAATAAAAAATAACTGTAGCCAGTAATGAGTAAACATATACGAAATGCCGTTAGTCCTTGTAATTACAATACAGGATTAGCAGCATTATTACTATATACTGTTTGATCGATCGTTTACTATCCAACTAACGCATCCATGTCTTACTTCAAAGTTCCCTTTGATACATATTGCACCTTAATTTTCCTCCTTTAATTGATTTTTTTGCTCTGTATAAAGCGTATAATAAAGCCCTTTATTACTCATCAGCGATTCGTGATTTCCGTTTTCCTTAATCTTTCCATCATCTAAAACATAAATCATATCAGCATTTTGAATAGTTGACATTCTATGAGCAATAATAATAACAGTTTTACTTTTTGAAAGGATTTGGATTGTTTTTTGTATAACATTTTCTGATATTGAATCCAAAGCAGAAGTTGCTTCATCAAAAATGAAAATATCTGTATTCTTCATCAATTCACGAGCAATACAAATTCTTTGTTTTTCTCCTCCAGATATATTATCGCCACGATCACTTAGGTGTGCATCAAGACCACCAGGAATTCTAGATATAATTTTATTGGCAAAAGAAGCATCTAAAGCTTTCAATATTTCCATCTCTTCAACAGGCTTTCCTTTTAAAGGATAAGTGATGTTCTCACGTAGAGATCTATGAAACAAAATAGTTTCTTGTGATGTAAACGGTAATATAAAAGTGAACCAAAAAGGCATGAAATGGCAATGAAAAAGTGAGCCATTAAAAATCAAATCCTTTACAATAGAAGTATAAATTCTATCGTAAAGGGATGAAGTCAGGTGGTTATCACTATGGAAGATTACCAAGCAATTCGTCACATGTATCTCATAGATCATTTTAGTCAGCATAAAATTGCTGAAAGATTAGGTATTTCCCGCAATACGGTACGTAAGTATTGTGAAGGAAATACTATGCCTGGAATGCGGGCAGATTACCATCGAAATGCTACAATAGTTACGTCCCAAATTATTCAATTTATTCAACAGTGTTTTCTTGAAGATAGTCGTGAACATAACAAAAAACAGCATCATACAGCAAAACGCATATATGACCGATTGGTTGCTGAGATGCATTTTACCGGTTCAGAAAGCTCTATCCGTCATACGGTGCAGAAACTGCGTGAAATTTCGAAAAATGTATTTGTTCCATTGGTTTTCTCTCCTGGTGAAGCTATGCAGATTGATTGGGGTGAATGCTATGTGTATCTAAAAGACAAGCGCACGAAGATTTACTTCTTTTGTGCAAGACTTTGCTACAGATGTGCTCCTTTTGCCGTCTGTTACCGTCGGCAAAATACTGAATCTTTTCTTGATGCACTGATCCATGCATTTGAATTTTTTGGTGGTGTAGCACGTCGTGTTATTTTTGACAACGGCAAGGTCGCTGTAAAAAGAGGTTATGGAAAGAACGCGATCTGCCAGGAACAATATGCGGCACTTGCTGCACATTACTGCTTTAAAACAGTGTTCTGTAATCCTGCCAGCGGCAACGAAAAGGGGCTTGTGGAAAACCTGGTCGGTTGGACTAGAAGAAACATTTTTGTTCCCGTCCCACATGTCGAAAGTATGGATGAACTGAATGAGTTAACAAAGCGATGGTGTTGCAGTTATATAGAATGCCATAAAATACAGCAAAAACCGCAAACTGTTAACTATATGCTTACTGTTGAAAAGAAAATGCTTCTACCGCTTCCTGGTTACCGCTATGATGCCAGCCGGAGCACCGAATGTCGAGTAAGTCCTTATGCAACAGTACGATTTGAAAGCAACAATTATTCTGTACCTGTACGTTATGTGGGTCAAACCGTTGCCGTAAAGGGTTTTGCTGAAACCGTTTGTATATATGCGGAGAGTGAAAAAATTGCAAGGCACATCCGTTGCTATGACCGAGAACAAGATATTCTGACTTTGGCGCATTATCTGCCAATTCTAAAGCGCAAACCGGGCAGTATTCTTAATGCGAAACCGGTACGGCAAAGTCTACATCCGGTTATGATACATTGGTTGCAGGATATGGCTTTTACCGGCAGAGAACTTATGGCAATCCTTACTGCCTGTGTTAATAAAGGTGAAGCTGAGGTTTGGATGCATAGAGCAGAATATATGACCGTTAAACAGCGTCCAATATCTATTACAGATCCGGTACAAGTACGGGCAGTAGATCTGACAGCGTATGACCAATTCTTAAGTGCAGGAGATGGGGTTTTATGGCAGAAACAGGCGTAACCGAATCGTTGCTATTTTATGCCAAACAACTCAGATTGCCAACATTCTCCCGTATTGACGAGGTTGTACGCAAATTCCAAACTGGGCAAAGTTTAGAAAGTTTTACTTTAGAACTTTTAAAAAGAGAATACACCTCCCGGCAGGAAAACCAGTTGAAGCGTCGCATTAAGCGAGCAAAGTTCCCTATGCTCAAGACCATGGAAGAATTTCATCTGGAACGGTTGGAACATGTGCGGCCTGAGTTTGTTAAACAGCTGGCAAGCTGTGACTTTATTCATCGTCGTGAAAACGTCGTAATGATTGGCAATCCCGGAACCGGGAAAACGCATCTGATGATAGCTCTGGGATTAAAAGCCTGTTCCGATGGTTACAGCGTAATCTTCAGGAATGCAACAACGATGGCAGCAGAGCTTCGTGAAGCAAAAGATGGTTACCAGCTCAGAAAACTGGAAAAAACTATTGCCAATGCAGATTTACTGCTTCTGGATGAGCTAAGTTATGCAAGCTTTAATCGGGAAGAATCCGAACTTTTATTCAAGGTCATAGCTGAACGTTCAGAAAGAGCCAGCACCATAATAACAACGAATCTGGAGTTTTCTCGTTGGCCAGAACTTTTTGCTAACGAGACTTTAGTAGCTGCACTGGTAGATCGGTTGACATACCATTCCCATGTATTGAATATGAATGGCGATTCTTATCGCCTAAAAAATGCTAGTGGCTCAAAAATTCGTTAGCGTTTGGTTCACTTTTTCGCTGCCAGAGTGGTTCAAAAATTCGTTGCCAAGTGGTTCACTTTTTCATTGACATTCACACTTTGTGACAATAAAGAAATGGATTCACGAAGAAGCTCAATACTGAACTCGTTTATATTCTTGTCATCAATCAATATCTCTCCAGAATCTTCATGAATTAGACGTAATAATAAATTCACTATGGTTGATTTTCCAGAACCACTAATTCCAACAATGGCAGTTACTTGGTTAGGGTAAATTTTCATGGATAATTCTTTTAAAATTTTGTGTTCAGAATATGAAAAGCAAACATTTTTAAATTCAATGCATTTTTTCACTTTAATTTTATTCTGTTTCATGCCGATTTGCTCTACTTTCTTATCCATATGAACCAATTCATAAATTCTCTCAGCAGATGCTTGAGAAATTTTAAATAACGGAATCAAAGAGACTGCATTTCCAAAGGAACTGTTAATCTTTTGAAAATATAGCATAAAGGCCATGACTTCACCAACGGTAATGATATTTTGATAAATGCATACTCCACCTATAATGATAATAATTGGATTGCTACACTCCACCGCCATTCTTGATAATATATTGCGTATATAATTGGCTGTATCTCTTTTTTTCCTTGCCTGATAATATGCCGCTAAAACTTGATCATACCTTATTGTTTCATATTCTTTAGTATTAGATAATTTTATAAGCTTAATTCCATATAATATGTCTTGTAATTCTTTTTCTAGGTTGGCTTTTGCTTCGTTGTGATTTTTATAAAGTAATTTGAGGGGGAAATAAAAGTTAATAAATAAATCAAAACCCTTAATGAATATCGTTACAAAACTTAAAAATATGCTTATATTAAACATTAGGAATAAGATAATCGTAATTTCCAGAGCCGCCAATATACCGGTTATTACATTATTTAGCATCATTCCGTCTAGGGACAAAATATCTTCAGTCTGCCTAGACATGATATATCCTATAGAATTATTCTTAAAATATTGCATAGGAGCTTTCAACATACTTTTAAAAGTTAAAATCTGAATGTCATTTATAACCTTCAAAGAAAATTTTAAATTTAGCTTGGCATTGATAAAATTCAAACTATATTTTAATAAAAAAACAAAGAACCACAAAACTCCAAGGTAAAAAACATCATTTATATTCTTCATCGAAAAAGATGTATCAATTATCTTCCGAGCCAGCAACGGTTCGTATATATTTAACAGCATTATTCCAAGCCCTGCCATAATAAAAGAAAATAAATAATATTTTTTTAGCATAAACGAGAACACAAATTTTGTACTATTAGAAAAAATATTTCTCACCCCTCATCGACCTTCTATGAAGTATCTACATAAAGGTTATTTTTCTCTGATTTACATAAAATTCCATATTCATATTTTATCATAGGTGCATATACGGAGTAATATTTCTCGAAATGTATTAAAAAGAGAGAACGGAAAGGCCGAGAGCTTGATATTCTCTATGGTTCAATTGCTATAGTGAAGCAAAATGATTTTTTATATCATTTAGCCGCTCAAGTATAAGATTTTTTAAAGCAGCTGGATGGATAGAAAAAATTGTTTCACCATAAAAAGCAAAATAATTGGAGATAAAGTTTTCTTCTCCTTTGTTATAAAATCCCTTTACATAGTATTTTCCATTTTCGTGGCATAGCTCCATTGAGGGGTAGTGTTCTTTATAGAATATGTCTGCTCCCTGAACAGAAACTTCAACTAAAAAATCAATTGCCTCTTTATCCCGAAATAGTTCTCTTGTGGGCATGAGGAATTCAGAAATTGACTTTGCCGTATATTTATTGCAAGTCTGCACAGATAAAATTTTATCGCACCGGAATACTTGTGACTTTCCCGTTTGAAAATTATATGCCGTTGCATACCATTGTCCATAAGCGGAAGTAATATTGAAAAATTGAACATAATATTGCTTTTCTATAGTTTCCTTTATATAACTGACTTCACAGACATTCTCGTCGACCGCTATTTGGAGAATATCTTTTAAGAAGGGACATTCACTTTTACTTTGATAACTTCCCAAATTAAAAAGCAGTTCCATTTTTCGAAGTTTTTCTATTCGTTCATCTGCTATACATCCCTCAAATTTTTGTTTTAACTTCTGAATATTTAAATGAAAAGGAGTTGACTGGTATGCGGTAAGCGTTTGCATAGAAAAATACAATGCGTAAACCTCATCAATCGTAAAAACAATGGGGGATAATAACCGATTGGGAAGAATACTGTAATGTCCGTTGCGTCCAATAATTGAGTAAATCGGCATACCAATTTCTTCCAAGGAGCGAATATCCCGAATCGCCGTACTTCTTGAAATAGAGTATCTATCGATTATACTTTTGAGATTAAATGTTTTTTTATCATTGAGATAGATCATTATATCATTTAAACGTTCTGCTTTTTTCATGAAAATTTTCTCATTCCAATTAAAAGGGTTCACTAATTGACACCATTATGCATTATATTATAAATAAGGCAGAAAATAAAGGAGAGCTTTCACATGAATACAAAACAAGAATTTAACCGATTAATGAATATGCAAACTGAGCTTGCACTGGCTACTTGTGTTGACGGTCAGCCTAATGTAAGAATTGTAAATTTCTACTTCGATGAAACCACTAAAGTGATTCTTTTTTCCACTTTCGGCAATAATGAGAAAGTCAAGGAATTTAAAGTTAATAACAAAGTCGCATTTACGACAATTCCCCATATAGGCAACGAGCATGTTAAAGCAAAAGGTACAGTACGAAAAAGCAGTCGTACTGTGCTTGACGTAGCAGAATGCTTTATCAAAAAAATTCCCGGTTATAAAAATACGATAGAGCAAGTCGGCAAAGATTTAGTTCTTTTTGAAATTACCTTTGAATCAGCTGTTGTGACTTTGAATTTTAAAAACATAGAAATATACGATTTAACGCTCAATGTCAAGGTAGTTGTCAGTAATTCTTCAAATTTTATATGTGCATCTACTGACTATGCTCCAGATTCGACTGTATGTTCGAAGTGGG
>NZ_SMAA01000026.1 GCF_004341685.1 Pectinatus cerevisiiphilus | reverse complement strand
ATTACCTCAGGTTATATTTTTGATTAGACACCTAAATCATAACACGAGGTCACTAT
Organism: Pectinatus cerevisiiphilus; assembly: GCF_004341685.1. GTDB lineage: Bacteria > Bacillota > Negativicutes > Selenomonadales > Selenomonadaceae > Pectinatus > Pectinatus cerevisiiphilus. Next base: position 21,640 of record NZ_SMAA01000026.1, on the reverse strand, counting down.
GGATTTTTATCTGTTCAATTTCATTTTACAATTAACCTAAATTAACGTGTCTTTTTTTATACTCAAATTTAAGGGGAGGTGGTGTTGTATGTGACCGACCAGCAAAAACAAGCTTATAAAGACTATGATTGTTGTAAATATTGTTTGCGTTGTTGGTAGCAAAGTAGTTGATAAGCTTACTGTAGATAACACAGCTACTACCACTGTCACACCTGCTGCAGCTACACCTCCAGCACAGCAGTAAAATATAAAATCATATGATGAAATGACAAAGCCTCGGCATTGGATAAAACTAGTGTCAGGGCTTTTTTATTTTACGGAGTGAATTCAGTTGCTAAAATGCACTCATATATGTAAAATAGCTGCTCAGGTATTATTTCCCATGCTTATATATTATATAACCAAAATATACAAAAATAAAAATTGGTTAAATTGTTGACTTAATTATTGAAAACTAAGTATAATATATTAAGAGCAAATAATTTAAAAATAGAAAGTGGTTAAAGTGCAGGCATATGAATATATTCCAAAATTACTAAGAGCAATGTTTAATAATGATAGAAAAAGTGTTGAAGCATTTGCTTTATTAATTGGAAAAAAATTAAAAAAAGAAGATCCGACAGTTGCAGATGAGGTACTAAACATTTTATCTTATGCCAATGCAGGAAGTGAAGTTACACGTAGTATTAATATTTCACCAATACCAGTAGACAAAGAAACACGTTATCAATTAGCAAATTTAGAAGAGCCTATTAAGTGTGCTGAACCAGTCTTATGCGAAAGTGTTATGTCACAGCTAAATGATTTTTTGAAAGAACGTAATATGCTGGAAATTTTTTTGAAAGAAGATATTATCCCACCTAATAGTATTTTATTAAGCGGACAACCCGGCGTAGGAAAAACATATACTGTAAAATGGCTTTCTTACAAATTGAATATGCCTGTAATAACTTTAGATTTAGCTAATTCAATATCCAGTTATTTGGGTAAAAGTGGTCAAAACATCAAAAGCTTGTTCCAATATGCAAAAGAGCAAAATGTTATTTTATTTTTAGATGAAATTGATGCAATAGCAAAACGCCGCGATGATATGGGAGATTTAGGCGAATTAAAAAGACTGGTTAATGTTTTATTGAAGGAATTGGATGATTGTCCGTTTACGTGTATCATAATTGGAGCGACAAATTATCCAGAATTACTTGATAAAGCTATATGGCGCAGATTCGATAGAAATATTGAACTTTTAATGCCTAGTGAAGCAGAGAGAGTAGTACTTATACGCCGAACATTAGGTAACAGAATTGAATCCATAAACAAAGAAATTTTTAACATATTGGTAAAAAATACCAAAAATGTTTCAGCAGCAGTTATATGCAAAATGTGTGAACATATAAAACGAAAAATGATACTAGACACCAAAGAATCAAATGAAATTAATGCATTGAAAGGATATTTCGAAACTGTTTTTATTTGTAATAAAAATGATAAAATAAATTTTTGTAAAGAATTAAAAAACATAATGCCCAAAATAAGCACACAAAAAATATCTCTTATTACAAAAATACCATATACAAGTGTTAGACGTTATTTGAAAGGGTGAATGTAATGACAGATTATAAGCAACTAATACTATCAAATGGAGAATACTATGTTGAGCCAATACGTAAAAAAAATTCATTCCCATCAAAAGAGCAACCTCATTTATATGAAGAATCCAAAACACGTTTGCTCAAGGATTTAAAAAAAATTCAAGATACTATTTCCGAAAACGATAAAGAAATATTTGTAAAAGATGCAAAAGTTATTTGTGCCAGATTAGAACCCAAATTTGAGGCAAAATCTTATCAACCTAATGCTTTGTTGGCTAATACAAATATAAAATTAATTGGAGGTAGACGGTATACAATAAAAGATAACAAAGAAAATATTCAACAGACCAAAAAAGAAAAAGCTAAGTTATATTTTTTAAAAGTAACAGATGATGAACTATCAGAATTAGAGGACAATTTCGCCACCACTCATAAGGATAATAATGAGTCATGGCGAAAGGAAATTTGTACAATAAAAAGTTTTGATTTATTAGAACCAAATGAAAAAGTTATGGGATTCTCTGCTGATTGGGAACAGGGACCAGTTGAAATAATCATTCATCCATTAGAAAATTCTGCAGAAGATGCTTTAAAAGGATTTTTTTCAATAACTGATATAAAAAAGGAAAATGTTGCTGTTCATACATATGATGATGGATTAACATTTATTTGTGCAAATCTTGGTAAAAATACAATTGATAAATTAAAAACATATAATCCTTTGCGTAGTATAAAACCAATAGGTAAATTACGATTTGATCCATTACGCTCTGTAACATCAGTAACAGACGCTCCATGCCTTCCCGATAAAATATATAAATCACAAATAAAAGTTGGTGTATTTGATGGCGGTATACAAAATGATATCACTTTATTACGTAATTATGTAACACCATACGACTCTGTAAACACATCTGCAGACACAGGCTCATTAGAACATGGTATAAGTGTATGTGGTGCAGTATTGTTCGGTGATTTAAAAAAACAGCTTTCAAAGGAAAAAATAACAAATCCAACTGTTTCAGTAGAATCATTCAGAGTGTTTCCTGCTGTTAAAACAGGAAATACATCAGATGATTTAGAAATGTATACCACAATTGATATTATCGAAAGTATTGTAAAAGAGCATAAGGATATAAAAATATTTAATATATCATTTGGACCTAAAGGACCAATTATAGATGACGATTTAAATAGATTTACTTATGCATTGGATAAGTTAACTTATGATGTCTCAAGTGAAGATGAAAATCCATTGTTTTGTGTTGCGGCTGGAAATGATGGAGATGTTATATTCCCTGGAAACAGAGTACAATCTCCGGCAGATATGGTTAATGGTCTAGCGATAGGTGCGTATACTTTTGTTAAAAATGAAAAAGTACGTGCCAAATATAGCTGTGTTGGCCCTGGACGAGAAGGTGCTAAAATTAAACCTGATGTTTTAGAATTCGGTGGAAGTAGAGATAATCCATTCATTTGTATAGCGTCAAAAAATAAAATTGGCATAAGTGCAGGAACTAGTTTGGCCTCTCCTGTTACAGCAGGTAAAATAGGAAAACTTCTGGCAGCATCAAAACAAATTATCCCACACCTTGGTAGAACATTGTTAATACATTGTGCTGAATCTCCAAAAACGACGAACATAAATGAAGTTGGTTTTGGATATGTTCCAGAAGATGTAACAGATATTTTAAAATGTGAAAATAATAAAGTAACTACGTTGTACTCAGGAGAATTTACTGCGTCTACCAGTGTTAAATTACCAATATTCTTACCACGAATAAATGGAATGTCAGGAAATGTACATATACGGTGGACAATAAGCACAGTAGTTAATCCTAACATTAATGACTCAGATGCTTATACTAATAATTGTATTGAAGATACATTTTATCCGCATAATATGACATTTACGTTTACAAAAAAAGGGGAAAAGACAGTAAGATTAAATTTAGCTGCTCCGCATAATGCTAAGACAGCTGCAACTTTACTGGATAACGGTTATAAGTGTTCTGATTTACCGGTATCGTCTTCAGCTAAAAAATATGACAGTGAAACTAACTTAAGGAATAATGATTTTAAATGGGATACTATCATTCGAAAAAATAAATCTATGCGATTATCATCTTTACTAAGTCCTTTCTTAGTATTACATGCAATAGGACGAAATAATTTTGAACATGAAAAAATAAGATATTATGTTGCCATAACTGTAAATGTTCCCAAATACAATGGCAGTTTATACGATGCTACTCTTCAAGCATATACTAATCTAGTCCCCATAACGGTTAGAAATGTTAATAAAGTTATGGTTGCTGTACATAATAAAAGTTAATGCATCATACTATTTAAAATTTATTAAGCATTAAACAAAAGTGTAACCCATTCTGTGTAAACTCCACAGATTAACGCTGAAAATTCAAAAAGCAGTAAGCGATCAGCTAAATAGTGTATAGTAAAATACCGCTGCTCATGTATAAATTATAAGGTCAGCGGTATTTCCAAGATTTTCAGTAATCAGCCTCAAAACTGTCTGCATTTTAAATAAATTTTTCGATTAATTGATATAAAAGGATTCAAGTTAAAAAGTGAATAATATTGCTTAAACCATTGATACTACTGGGTTTATTCAAGTTTTAGAAATGACTATAAAGTCCTATATCAGCATCTGTATTGTATTATCCACTACATGCCATCAACTTACACGGTTGGTGGCCCTTTTTTTTATAAAATGCGAACTTTTTTGTCATTTGTCTGCAAATTTGTCTGCAATTATTGTTCTAAGCCAAATTCGCCAAAGACTTCAAAAGTTTATTTATGTGTTTTTAGAGTGTTGTGTGCATAAATTTCATTAACCATTTAAATAAATATCAACGAATTGGTGGCAATACTTTTAATTGTAATACCGCTCTTATTGGTAAGTGTGGTATGGGTATGGTGTAAGCTATGAAAAATAGGAAAAAGTTTTGCATCTATAAGAAAGAATATAATTTGACGATGGCCGCACATGAATGCGTGCGGTTTTTGTGATATAATGATGCCGTCTTTATGAATGTAGTATTATCATATAATTGAAATAAGGAAGAATAAATGGATAAAATAAAAACAATAGAGGAAATATTACTTAATTCTATGCCTTCGTTGCAGACGGTGTTATTGGATGGTTGGGTACTGCGCTTTAATAAGAATTATACATATAGGGAAAATTGCGTTTGTCCGCTATATTATAATGCTGATATAGAAAAAACGAAGAGAAAAATTGCTATTTGTGAAGAAATATATGATAGGAATGAATTACCAACTGTCTTTAAAGTTACACCTATTATACAAAAAGATCTGGCATCAATTTTATTGGACATGGATTATGAAAAAATAAAGACAGTGTACATTATGAATGGTGATTTGAAAAATATGACTATAGGAAAAGCTCCAACTGGGATTGTACTTTGTGCAGCAGATAATCCTGAAGATTGGCTCAATGCTTCGAGTCGATTGTCTGGTCTTACGGATAATAAATTGATATCAATACACGTTCAGGAAATAACAAATATTGCAGTCAAACGTATATTTATAAAGGCAGTTTTTAATGGAAAGGTGGTTGGTTGCGGTTATGGTACGGTTGAACGTGGTTATGTGGGAATATATGGACTGCATGTAGATAAAGCTTATCGGAAAAAAGGAATAGGTACATCAATTTGTGGGGCAATTTTTAAATTTGGCCGTAATAATGGAGTAGAGAATACATATTTAGCTGTAAATAGCGCAAATAAGAATGCTATTTCCCTGTATTCACATATGGGATTTGCTAAACTATATGAATATAATTTTTATCAAAAAACAGATAGTAAATATAAAATTATTGATGCATAAATAAAGGATTACCTTAAGTAATATTTAGCACTCTTTTTGGGATGTTTTTTTAGCGCCAGAACATAGTTATCAGTCCTAAATCTATCAGCATTTATAATAATATTTGACACTAAAAGACTAAATTGGAAGTAGTAAAAAATATTATTCTACACCATGATAATACTAGATTTTTGAGGAATAGTAATTTATATAAAGCTTTATAATGATCTATGGATTGTATTATTAACTACAGACCAGCACCTTATACGATTGGTGGTATTTTTTGCCCATTATAGGCATAATTTTATTTTACCTATAGTAAAAATATAAATCAGTAAGTAGAATCGCAAATAAACATTCAAATATTATATTACTATCTGGAAATGTTTATTAAAATATTGTGGGAATAAATTCAATATTGCAAGTATTCATTGACAATTACATAAAAAATAAGTATATTGATAATACAATTAAATACTATTAAATGCTATTCAGCAGAGTGCTGCAAAACTTGAAAGATGGGTCGATAGGAATCGGCATGCTTTTGCAATCACAAGGAAAATATTATTTTACGGACGAGAATATATTACAGAATAAGTTTCAAAATAAACAGCATAGCAATCCAGTCCAAGAAAGGGAGAAGATCAAAGTGAGTATAAATGTATTATGAAGCAAAAGTAAAAAAATAGGTAGAGAAAGTTATATTGTCTATGGTTCGGAAAGAAAAACAGAAAATGGCTGTGTTTCTATTCCGAACATCGGTTTGTATTGCCAAGTTTCAGACAGTCTTTTTGCAGGGAATATTAATGACATAGAAGAAATACGTGTTGGGGAAAGACATCCTGCATATAAAGGCGGGATAGCATATTGCCTGGTGATAAGACAGGGAGCGTTGTTTACTCCTTTTAATAGAATGAGAATACCAGTATATGTACTTATATGGTATATTAATATGCAGGAGATTAAGGATATTGTCCGCGGGCTTAATGTGCAGCGGCAATCATCTGATTTACCGATGTTTGATGAAATGTATAATTCGAATAAATATTATGAATTTAAAAACGGGATTGTCAATATAAAAAGGTATAAAAAATATTGCTGAATAAAATGCTTAATTTACCACCATTTTTTATGAAAGTAATGGTGGTAAATTAAATTTTAGATAGAAAAATAAAAAAGGCATATACAATTAGTTATAGCGCTTTTAGATATAATGAAGGGCGGTAGTAAAAATAATGGGGAAAGATGTAAATTATACTGAAGAACCCAATAGTGAGATATACCTTGCCGGTGGATGCTTTTGGGGATTGCAGGCATATCTTGATAAGCTGAAAGGGGTAATCTGTACTGAAGTCGGTTATGCAAACGGATATACGGAAATGCCGAGTTATGAAGAAGTATGTTCTAATATGACTGGACATGCGGAAACGGTATATGTAAAATACGACAGCAACATAATCAGTCTTGCTAAGCTGTTGCAGTATTTTTTTAAAGTCATTGATCCTACAGCGTATGAACATCAGGGAAATGATTATGGCAGTCAGTACCGCACGGGGATTTATTATAAAAATACTTGTGATAAAAAAATTATTGAACAAGTGACGACGAAAGTAAAACAGCAATACACAGCTGATATTGTAACTGAAATATTACCAATCAAATGTTATTATTCTGCGGAAGCTTATCATCAAAAATATCTTGAAAAAAATCCGAGCGGTTACTGCCATATTAATTTAAAATCATTGCAAAATGATCCGATGGCAAAAGAATAAAACAGGAAATGTACAGATGGCATTATAATGACAGATGTGTTTGACATAAAAATTTCTAAATGATATCATACATTTACTTTTACAACTAAAATCATATAGAAGAGGTGGTTTATTCTGTTACTAAATGAAGTATCAGACAATGTTTCACTGCAAGGAAAGCATTCAGCACGTAAGCAGTCAATGGAAATTGGCACGTTGGTGTATGAAAATCCTGCTATGCAAAATCTACCTGATAAAGATGCTATTTTGGTAATAAGTTTTGGGACTACACAGAAGCAGGCCAGAAATAATGCTATTGAGAATATTATAAATAAAATAAGGCAGGCTTATCCGACAGTAAGGATAGCTGCTGCGTTTACGTCACATATTGTTATACGGCGCATAAAGGAAAAAGAAGGATTGTGCTATAATACACCGGAAAAGGCATTGGAACTGCTTAGGCAGGAGGGGTATACAAGAATTGCCATAGTGACTCTGGATATTATTCCGGGGATTGAATATACGTATAAGCAAAAGGTATTTTTGAATTATAAAGCTATGTTTAAAAAAATGACGATAGCTGTTCCGCTTTTATACTGGATGGGACAAAAAGGCCATCCAGATGATATAATGGACGTTTTTCAGTCGTTGCTAGCAGAACTGGCGCAAAAAATAAAAGACTATGATGCTGTTCTAATTTTTGCACATGGAACGTTGCATCCGGCAAATGCTTATTATTCAGTGATTCAAGACAGATTAGTGCAGATGAAGAAGAAGCAGGTTTATGTGTATACAGTAGATGGCTGGCCAAATCTTGCCACTATTATACCTAAGTTAAAGGGAAATGGTTATAAAAAACTTTTGCTTATTCCGTTTATGATAGTGGCGGGAGAACATGTCTGTCAGGATATGGCAGGACAATCAGCAGATTCGCATAGGGCTATTCTGGAAAGGGAAGGTTTTGTGGTTGACTCTTACCTTCATGGTCTGGGGGAAAGTGCTACTGCGTGTCGTTCCTTTTTGGCAAGGACAGAGCAGGCATATTCTAAATTGATAAAAGATACAAAATAAATTTGCAGTACAATGGGGAGATTTTATGGAAAATAAGATGATGCATGCTATTCTGGTTGAACCGGGTAAAGATCCGGAAATACTGCTTTTACCTACAGAAGGTTTAAAACATGAGGAGGCAATACGCGATACTCTTGAAGGTAATTATGGAGCGGTAGAGTTTTTTAAAATACAGGAAGGCGTATCCTTATTTATTTTAGTGAATGACCTTAGTGTTGTATTGCAGATGAAGCCTAATCGTCGTTTCCCCGCACCGGATGAAAAAAATATTATATATGGCAAGGCTATTTTTATTGCCGCTTACAATGGAGAAATTGAAGGAGCAGAAGGAACGCTGGATATGCCGGAAAACATATGCAGACTTTTTATTGAGCAAATAAAGAAAAATTTCTTACCATGCGATGGTTCAGAAAAACCTGCCGAAGAAGAAAAACTTTATTATGATAATAAGGGGCAGGAAAATGAACGAACCTTTTACTGGCAAGAAATTTCTAATCCCGGTCATTTAGGACGGCCGATTGTTGCTGGACGAGTGAAGTTTTATGGTCAGGAAACACACGAAATAATGGAAATAAATGACCGGTTTTTTAAAAAAATCATTGTTAATAATGCCGATAAAAAAAGTACGCCCAGAGTTTAAGTTTCTGGGCGTACTTTGATAAGCATAAGCTGGTTGAACCGGTTTTATGTTTATTCGCTAAATGTTCCATAGATGAGAAATATATTTAAGCCGATCAGGATTAAAGAAATAGTCCAAGCCGAATATTTAATCCAGGCAGGATTGACAAATTTTCCCATTAGTTTTTTACTGCTTGTAAAAATTGTGAGGGGAATAATGGCGAACGGTAATTGTATGCTTAGAAAAACCTGTGTATATAATAACAGATTTTCAACGGCATTTTCTTGATTCCCATAAAGCACCACACAAACCAGTACCGGAATGATGGAAATTATTCGTGTCACTAAGCGCCGCATCCACATGGGCATTTTCAAATGGATAAAGCCTTCCATTACAATTTGCCCGGAAAGGGTACCGGTAATGGTAGAATTTTGGCCAGAAGCCAGCAGGGCGACCGCAAACAGTGTACTTAGCAAAGGGCTGGCAATGATACCGATGATTTCTGGATTATTGAGGGCGTTATAAAGGTCTACGAAACGTCCAAGATTAGTGGCATGACCATAAAACATTGAAGCACCGAGAATAAGCAGCAGGCAGTTGATAACAAAAGCAACACTCAATTGAATATTTGAATCGATAAAAGCAAAATGAAGTGCTTCTTTTTTGCCTTTATCTGTCCGTTCATATTTACGCGCCTGGATAATGGAGGAATGGAGATAGAGATTGTGCGGCATGACAGTTGCACCGACAATACCCAGCGCAATCAGTAATTGACCTTGGTTGGTAGCAATCTGTGTGTTGGGAATGAAACCTGCAGCTATTGCCCCTACATCAGGATTACTGAGCAGGACTTCATAGAGGAAAACAGCAAGAATCGTAATAATCAGGGTAGCAACAATTGCTTCAATTTTGCGAAAACCAACTAGGGCTAATAAAAGCAAAAGTAAGACATCACCAACTGTAATTAAAACGCCTAAAAACAAAGGAATTTTGAATAAAAGCTGAAGAGCAACTGCCCCGCCGATTACTTCGGCTATATCAGTTGCCATAATGGCAAGCTCTGTTAGAATCCATAGTGCGAAGGATACGGGAGCATTGGTAGCGGCACGCGTAGCCTGCGCCAGATCCATACTGGTGGCAATGCCAAGTTTGGCGGACATGCTTTGCAGCAACATGGCAATTAGATTTGATATCAAAATTACACATAAAAGTGAGTATGCGTATTGTGCACCGCCCTGAATAGATGTAATCCAATTTCCTGGGTCCATGTAACCAACAGCCACTAGACATCCGGGACCACTGTAAGCAAGAAGTTTTTTTAAAAATCCGGCATTTTGTGGAAGTTGCACCGTGTTGTTGATTTCCTCAAGACTAGGGCCATTGGCATAACGCAATAAATGCGGCGGCTGTATGGCATTCCTTCTTCTCATAATTAAATTATCCAGCATAGTTGATTGATCGCCTCCCAAATATGATAGTTAAATTCATAAATAATAACAGCGTTAAGCATCGACTTCAATATGACAAGCTGCTTTGTAGCTTAAAACAATTTGTTTATCAGCTAGCTTAATGGTAATTGGCCCTTCATAAGGCTCAATGGAAAGAACAGTGAAACTGCTGCCAATTTGTATATTTCGTTCCTGTAAATAATTTAGAAATTCTTTTTCCTCAGTTACTTTTCTAATGGTTGAAGTGTCTTGAACAGACATTTGAGCAAGTTTACGCAGCGGTATGGCCTTGATTTTTCCGTCAGTGCTTGGAATGGCAGCTCCGTGCGGGCAAAAATCCGGATGTTTGAGAAAAGCATCTAGACTTTGGGCTAAGCGTGGAGAGGTAACGTGTTCTAATAGTTCGGCCTCCTCGTGTACTTCGCTCCATGAGTAACCCAAATGGCGCAAAAGAAAAACTTCCCAAAGACGGTGGTTTCTTAAAAGTGCGGCAGATTGTTGTTTACCAGCTGGTGTCAGACGTATGCCATGATATGGCACATATTCTACTGCACCTTCTTTTTCCAGTTTTGTAAGCATTTCGCTAACTGATGCAGGTGATATATGTAAAGCGTCTGCAATTTTTTTATTGGCGATGAGGTCGTCACAGCCGCCTAGTTTATTAATTGCCTTGAGATAGTCTTCCTTATTCGGTGTCATGATATTCTCCTCTTTTAGGTATGCCTAAATTATTTTTAATATATACCTAAAAATAATTTTTGGCAAGTCTTATCTGTAAAATAATATATAAAAAATTAAAAAAAGTTATATCGATTTAGAAAGCATAACCGTATTTTTATAAAAATATAACTCTCGGTATGTATCTGCCGAGAGTTATATTTCAGGATATTGTTACTATTATATTTTAATGGTGCTGCAAGAAAAATTTTCAATTTGCAAGAAAATATATAGTTGCGAGCAATGTTTGTAATAAAATTCAATAATTCAGTCGTAAACTAATTGAGTGTCTGGATTATTATTATGCCAATTATCATGAGAAGCATACCAAATAGAGCACTGTTTTTTAAGCGTACCTGATAAAATATAATATCGATAAAACCAGTAGTGAGCATGCCAGCAGCTCCCCACATGGCATAGGCAGTACTGACTTCCATTGTTTTTATTGCCTGCGACAAAAAGAAAAATGCAGCAAAAACACAAGCAAGTGCACAGAAACCCCAGAGCTTTTGGCGAAAGCCAACGGACTTTTTCAGCAGGATATTAGAAGTAACATCCATTATGACAGAACCGCATAAGAACAAAATTCCCTCATTCATGGTGTTCACCGTTGATTGTGCCATTTTTCAATAGAATAATCCCTAATAAAATTGCTGAAAAGCCGATAAGTTTACTTGCTGATAATTTTTCTGCAAAGATGAGGCAGCCAATAATAGTAATTGCTATCAAACCGGAACCTTCCCAAACAGCATAAGCAGTACTTATAGGAATTTTAGTGACTGCTTTAGATAAAAGGTAGTAAGAAAAACCTATAAGTGTGAAAATGATACTGTAACTGATAACAGATTCATTATCACCAAAAAATTTGAGCATTGTGGTGCTGGAGATTTCCGCAATGACAGCAAACATTAATGCATACCATTGCTTCATAATATCAAACTCCTTACATTATAAATAAAATGTGATCATATTATTATTAAAATAGTATTCTTTACATATATATAGTATCATATTATTCAATGTATTGTCGAACAGGATTAATAGGCAGTTAATAGTTTTAATCAAGCCTATTCGGGTTTAAGGTGATTGGCTGAGTAGTTCCTTGTATCTCCGTGCAACTGCTCTTGTTTCCTACTGTAACAGAATAAATGCAATATACGTTTATTTATTTGTATATATCATTTTATTATATTAAAATATAAGTTAAATAGCAGAATTTATTGGTATTTTTACTGTTACTTTCTAGCTGAAATGGCAGTCATTTGTAAATTATAATATGTAGAGTGAATAAATTTTTATAATATAGAGGTGTTAAAATGACTTCGAGAGCTAAAGCATACATAGCTGCGTTAGTATATGTAATGATCATAGGGCTTTCGTTTATGTTCGTGAAGATAGCCTTGCAGTCGGCAGAGCCGTTGGATATACTGGCTGATCGTTTTTCTATCGCGTTTCTGGCAGGTTCTTTTATTCTCATTATCAAAAAAATAAAACTTCACATTAAATTTAAGGATTTACTTGCTATTTTACCGTTGGCAATGTTTTATCCAGTCCTGTTTTTTTCTTTTCAAGCATTTGGTCTCGCTTACGCAACTTCAGCAGAGGCAGGCATAATCCAAGCATGTATTCCTATTCTCACATTATTGCTGGCAATGGCCTTCCTTAAAGAAAATTCATCAGCACGTGAAAATATTTTTACGCTTTTGTCAGTGAGCGGAGTAATCTATATATTTGTTATGAGTGGCAGCAGTGCACAATACACAGATATTGTCGGTATGGTATTAATATTTTTTTCGTCGTTGGCAGCGGCCTGTTATAATGTCATGGCTAAAAATTTGACTAGAAAATATTCTGCCATTATGCTTACTTATTTTATGACCGTGCTTGGTATGCTTGTATTTAATTGTGCTGCTTTATCCCAACATATCATGAATAATACGGTAAGAGATTATTTCCTTCCGTTTACAGATGGGTCGTTCCTTTGGTCTGTATTGTATCTAGGCATTTTATCATCACTAGGCAGTGCTTTTTTGTCAAACTATGCTTTAGGAAAAATTGAAGCAGCGAAGATGAGTGTTTTTACCAATCTAGGAACTTTGATTACTATTGCGGCAGGTGTTTTATTTTTACAGGAACAGTTGCATTATTTTCAGTTGATTGGTGCTGTTCCAATTATATTGGGAGTAATAGGTACAAATTATTTTGCGGCAAAGCGTGAACTTAAAAAATAACATAAAAAAACAGAGGTAAAATGCCTCTGTTTTTTTACGAAATTTTCATAAGATGGATTTCATTTATAACGGATTAGTTCCAACAATTATAATTACCGTTGTCGTTGTCGCTAAAACGACCGTAACCACCACAGAAATTGCTGCCCTGATCAGTGCTTAATGATGAAACCGCTGAAGAATCTTTTATGCTGTTAGGTTCAGAAGTAGCGGCGAAAGCCGTTAAGGACATAGCGCTAATCGCCAGTGCCGCAGTTAAAGAAAGTAATAATTTTTTTCCCTTCATGATCAAAACCTCCTATATAAATTCATAAAAATACCATAAAATATTTTACCCAACTTTAATAATAATAGCTATTTATGACAAAATTATGGCAAAATAGTTCTACCTAGGTAAATATTTTGCATAGAAAAAGTATAAGAACTTATCTTAGCAGAATAAGTTCTTATACTTTTCTAATGAAATGGAGTTGTAATATTGGTATTTTAGGAAAGATACTGTTAACATAATTAAATATAGCATATATTACTTATCAAGTCAATAATATTTAAAATAATTTATTCAAGCTGTGTTTATGAAATAGTAAATAATTTTATCAGTAGGATAAAGGGGAGTGCTTTGGATATGGGGTATCAGGAATAGGTGTTGAAAAAATATTGATTAAAAATTTTAATAAAAATTTTTTTGTACTTTACAGAGCTTTTTAATAGTTATATGATATCTATCATGAAGAATTGTTATTTTTTATTATGACATTAATTTTGATAATCGTTATAAAAATTATATAATAATTCTATTATTTAATGAATCTAATTTATTTTTGGAGGGACTCATAAAATGGAGCTTTTAGGTTTTATTATCCTGATTGCCTGTCTTGTTGTCGGTGTTCATTACGGTGGATTGGGACTGGCTGCTGTATCAGGTATAGGTTTGGTGTTTTTTGTTTTTGTTGTAGGTCTGGTACCAGGCAAGCCGCCTATTGATGTAATGCTTACGATTATGGCAGTAGTTACTTGCTCTGGTTTTCTGCAGGCATCTAAAGGGTTAGATGTTATGTTGAAATATGCAGAAAAATTATTGCGTAAGAACCCGCAGAAGATAACGGTGCTTGCGCCAATTACTACATGGTTCCTTACAGTATTATGCGGAACGGGACATGTTGTTTATACGATGTTCCCTATTATTTATGATATTGCAATAAAGCAGAATATCAGACCAGAAAGACCTATGGCAGTGGCTTCTGTAGCCTCCCAAATGGGAATATGCGCTTCACCGGCATCAGTTGCCGTGGTTTCAATGGTGGCTATGCTGGCTAATACGTCAGCACCTTTAGGTGTTGTACAAATATTGACAGTGTCCATACCAGCTACTTTTTGTGGTGTAGTAGTCGCCGGTTTATGGAGTCTGCATCGTGGGAAAGATTTGGCTAAAGATCCAGCGTTCCAGGCAAGAATAGCAGATCCAGAACAGCGGGCCTATATTTATGAAGACCAGGGTGAATCTGTAGCTAATATGAAATTACCTACAACAGCTTATAAAGCTACTTTTATATTTTTGTTAGGCATACTAGTAATAGCTTTGTTTGGTAGTTTTCCAAAAGAATTATTGCCACTAGTACCAAATGCGAAGGGCGTATGGGAACCGCTTTCTATGACGCCTACTATTCAGTTATGCATGCTTGTCATTGCGGCTGTTATTCTCTTAGTAACTAAAGTAAAAGTAAATGATGTCACTAATGGTTCAGTGTTTAAGTCCGGCATGGTAGCCGTGGTTTCTGTATACGGTGTAGCATGGATGGCAGAAACTTATTTTGGTGCATATCTACCAGGAATGAAAAAGACGCTGGGCAATATAGTTCTGCAATATCCTTGGACATATGCCGTAGTATTGTTTTTCATTTCTAAACTTGTTAATTCCCAGGCTGCAGCATTGGCCATTGTTGTACCGATGGCATTAAGTGTTGGCGTACAGCCGTTGATAATTATATCGTTTATATCGGCTTGCTATGGTTATTTTGTATTGCCTACGTATCCTTCGGATTTGGCTTGTATCGGTTTTGACCGCTCAGGTACTACCCGCATAGGTAAGTTCGTAATAAACCATAGTTTTATCATTCCAGGTTTGGTAGGGGTAGTTACCGGTAGCTGCGTGGGTTATATTATCGCACATATATTGTATTGAAATAGTTTATAGTAATTATATAAATCCAGTAAGCCTTTATAGTTTTAGGACATATGGCACAATTATAGTTAGTAAATTGTAGATGGTTTTATTAAAGCTGTCTGCAATTTTTTTATGCTTTGTAGATAATGGTTTATAAATGGATAATAAAATAAACCGTCAGGTTAATTGTTTGATGGCTTAAATCTTATTGCATAATTAATGCATTTGTTGTATAATATCAATTGTATGGTAGTACTTATATAAAAGAGACCATCGCACGTTAAAAATGCGATGGTCTTTTTTATGTTAAATGTTTTAATACACTTTAGTGATCTGGAAACCATGTTTTTTTAGTTCGTTGGAGATTTTTGCTATATGTTCACTATTATGTGTTTCCACAGTTACTTCTAATAATACTTTTTGGAAGCTGTCTATTACTTTTGCCTGGTTATGGTCAAGGCGGATGACGTTAGCACCGAGGTCGGCTAGTATTTGTGAGATGGCAAGAAGCTGCCCTGGCTTGTCTGGGAGCTGGACATTGAAACAGAATACGCGGCTGCGTGCGATTAATGCTTTGTCGATGAGCGCAGAAATTGTAGAAATATCGATATTGCCGCCGCTCACGATGGCAACAACTTTTTTCCCTTTAAAAGGCAGTTTTTTTAGGGCTGCAAGGGAGAGTACACCTGCCCCTTCGGCGATGAGTTTATGTTTTTCTATCAATGAGAGTAAGGCTGACATTATTTCAAATTCTGAAACTGTGATTACTTCATCAACATATTTTTTTATAAAAGCAAAGGTTAAATCTCCCGGTGTTTTTACGGCTGTTCCCTCTGCTACGGTTTCTACGTTTGTAAGTGATACTACCTTACCAGCGTCCAGAGAAGCTTTTATGCAGGCTGCACCTTCTGGTTCGACACCGATTACCTTAACGTTGGGATTTACCAGCTTTGTCGCCATGGCTACACCACTGGCAAATCCACCACCACCGATTGGTACGAGGATGGTATCGACATCTTTTAAATTGTCTATGATTTCTAAGGCTGTTGTGCCCTGTCCGAGTAAGACCTGTAAATTATTGAAAGGATGGACGAAGACATAGCCATGTTCTTTTTCTAATTCATAAGCTTTGGCGCAGGCATCATCGTAACTGTCGCCGTGAAGGACTACTTCTGCACCATAAGCACGTGTTGCTTCAACCTTGAGGATAGGTGTAGTGGCAGGCATGACAATCACGGCCTTGATGCCCAGTTTTTGGGCGGCGTAAGCTACACCTTGGGCATGGTTACCAGCTGAAGCTGCGATTACACCGCGCTTTTTTTGTTCATTAGAAAGTTGGCTGATACAATTATAAGCACCACGCAGTTTGAATGAACCGGTTTTTTGAAGATTTTCTGGTTTTATGTATACGTCATTAGCTGAAACTTGAGAAAAATATTCACTATAAATAAGATCTGTGTGGCGGATTACACCATCCAGTTGTTTAGCGGCGCGGTATATATCAGCTATTGATGTAGCAGCAATAATTTGCTCTGGAGTTTGTTTTACTGTTTCTTTTTTTGACAATGTTTTTTCCATTATAAAATCCTCTACCTTTATTTGTTATAATTACCAGTCAAAAACCAGTAAAATTCATTATATCTAAAACATGGCATATTTGCAATGTTACAATTAGCTTTTAGCGGTTAGTATAAAAAATCTCAAATTTATTTTGTAATACTATTGTGAAAGGACAACAAGGCAGGTTGTTATTTGTCTGCGTCACAGAAAACAATATTATTATGAGGCAAAATAAACCGGCATTTATAATAGTAGGAATTTATCCAAAAGGGAAAAATAAAAAGTGTAGATACAATATAATAAATAAATTTAAATAAATCTTGCATTGTGAGTAAAAAAGCGATATAATATATTTTGTTTTCAACGGGATGTAGCACAGCTTGGTAGCGCGCATCGTTCGGGACGATGAGGTCGCAGGTTCGAATCCTGTCATCCCGACCATTTTTAATCAATGATCTTTCATTGATTTGATAAAAATGAAAAAAATTGTTTACAAATGGTCTCAAGCATGATATTATATATTACCGACGGCTGATTTGATTGAAAGCTAATAACATGCTGATGTAGCTCAATTGGCAGAGCAGCTGATTTGTAATCAGCAGGTTGGAGGTTCAAGTCCTCTCGTCAGCTCCAAAACATTATCGCGGGGTGGAGCAGTTGGTAGCTCGTCGGGCTCATAACCCGAAGGTCAGAGGTTCAAGTCCTCTCCCCGCAACCAATATGCTGATGTAGCTCAGTCGGCAGAGCGTATCCTTGGTAAGGATAAGGTCACCAGTTCAATCCTGGTCATCAGCTCCATAGGAATTGCGGCGGCGTAGCTCAGTTGGCTAGAGCATGCGGTTCATACCCGCAGTGTCCGCGGTTCAAATCCGTGCGCCGCCACCAAACCTCAAGTATAACCCCTTTGTATTGGGGTTTTATTTATGTAAGTGGATAATTAAGCGGTTTTTGATTGACAGTTACTACTTGCTTATGGTACAGTTTAGTCGAGTACGTGACAGAAGAGTTATCTGGTATTTAGAGCGGCGCCTGATAAGTTATCATATGAATTATTATTCGGTAAGGAGTGCATGAAGGATGCGTAATGCAGTTACTTTGGCCTGTACAGTTTGCAAGCAACGCAATTATCAGACCAATAAAAACAAGAAGAATGATCCAGACAGATTGGAAATGAATAAATACTGTAAATTTTGTCAGAAACATACACTGCACAAAGAAACAAAATAAAACGGGCAGTTGGAAAAATGAAGATGGTGAGCTTTATACTGTATCTATTAGGATGTGAATGGATTGACTGATGGGAAAATGACAACTGAAAATGAAAAAAGTAAGAGTTTTAATTTGAAAGAGTTTTTAATCGGCGTCAAGGCAGAAATGAAAAAAGTGGTTTGGCCTACTCGCGGGGAATTGTCTTCTTATACAGTCGTTGTATTCATCGCAGTTATATTTGTGTGTGCTCTCATCTGGATATGCGATACCGTTTTCGCCAGAATTTTAGAAATGATTTTACGTTGATGCCGGGGAGGTATAGTGAATGTCCATTAATGCGGAAACTGAAAAAAGATGGTATGTCATTCATACTTATTCCGGTTACGAAAATAAAGTAAAAGTTAATCTGGAACGTAAAGTTCATTCTATGGGAATGGAAAGTGAAATATTTAAAATTGTCGTTCCTTTAGAAAATGAAATTGAAAAGAAAAACGGAAAAGAAAAAGTAGTAAGCCATAAGGTTTTTCCGGGATATGTACTAGTAGAAATGATCGTTAGCGATCGTTCTTGGTATGTGGTCAGGAATACACCGGGTGTTACTGGTTTCGTTGGTTCAGGAACAAAGCCTATTCCATTAACCGAAGGAGAAGTTAAAAAAATCCTTAGTGCTTGTGGAGAGGATGCGGCTGCACCGACGGCAGCAAAAGCCAATATTGATGTTGAAGTAGGCGAAAGTGTACATATAAATTCTGGCGCTTTTGAAAACTTTGCGGCGACTGTCAGTGAAATCGATTATAATAAGGCAAAAGTGAAGTTGATTGTTGATATGTTTGGCAGGGAAACGACTGTAGAAGTCGGCTTTGACCAGATAGAAAAGATTTAATATATCTCGTTTAAGGAGGTGTTAGATATGCCGAAAAAAGTTGTAAAAATGGTAAAACTGCAAGTAGCAGCAGGTAAAGCTACCCCTGCTCCTCCGGTTGGCCCTGCATTAGGTCAGGCTGGCGTTAACATTATGGCTTTCGTTAAAGACTTTAATGAACGTACAGCAAAACAGGCTGGTCTTATAATACCTGTAGAAATCAGTGTATTTGAAGACCGTTCATTTACTTTTGTTACTAAGACTCCACCGGCCGCAGTATTGTTAAAGAAAGCTGCTGGTATTGAAAAAGCTTCTGGAGAACCGAACAAGAATAAAGTAGCTAAATTGTCCCGTGCAAAAGCCGCAGAAATTGCTGAATCTAAGATGCAGGATTTGAATGCTGCTGATGTTGCTGCCGCTACCCGTATGATAGAAGGTACTGCCCGCAGTATGGGAATTGAAATCGTTGATTGATTTTATAATAAGTGGGAGGCATAGCCGTTATCACCACGAAAGGAGAACGTTTTATGGCCAAATTGGGCAAAAAATACCAAGATGCGCTTAAGCTTGTTGAAGATAAGCTGTATAGCACTGCCGAAGCTGTAGACTTGGTAAAAAAGACTGCTACAGCTAAGTTTGACGAAACAATAGAAGCATCAATACATTTAGGGGTAGATCCTAAATACGCGGATCAGCAGGTTCGCGGTGCATTAGTTTTACCACATGGTACTGGTAAAACTAAGAAAGTCCTTGTTTTTGCTAAAGGTGATAAAGTGAATGAAGCAGAAGCAGCAGGAGCTGATTTTGTTGGTTCTGATGAATTTGTCACCAAAATTCAGGGCGGATGGTGCGATTTTGATGTAACAGTTGCAACCCCTGATATGATGGGTGTCGTTGGGCGTTTGGGGAAAATCCTCGGACCGCGCGGTTTGATGCCTAATCCGAAATTAGGAACTGTTACGATGGATCTTACAAAAGCAATTAATGAAATAAAAGCTGGTAAGATTGAATATCGTACTGATAAAGCTGGTAATATCCATGTGCCTATCGGCAAAGCATCTTTTGACAGCGCCAAGCTGCTGGAAAATTTCCAGGTATTGCTTGATACACTGATAAAAGTAAAACCAGCTACATCAAAAGGACAGTATATGAAATCAGTTACCATAAGTGCTACAATGGGACCTGGTGTTCATGTTAATCCGTCTGTAAAAACATCAAAAGCTGAATAATACATCTTAAGAACTTAAGACAGCAGGTGCCGTTAAGCGGTATAATTAGTGATTGCCTGCCGAGGTTTAATGGATTTTTGATATATATGGTCTTGTGCCATTATTCTTAAATGCAGCCTGCGGCAGAGATCGCAGGCTGTTTTAGTATGTAAGTATAAATTTTGAGAGGAGGTGTTTTTATGGCAGTACGTCCAGAAAAACAAGCTGTTGTCGCAGAACTGAAAGAAAGCTTTGCAAGTGCAAAGGGGATTGTTCTCACTGGTTATAAAGGACTCACTGTTGCGCAGGATACAAAACTTCGTGCTAAAATGCGTGAAGCAGGTGTTAAGTATCGCGTAGTAAAAAATACGATGCTTCGTTTTGCTGTTAAAGATCTTGGTTATGATGATCTTGTTCAGTATTTGGAAGGTACAACAGCAGTCGCTTATTCTAGTGAAGATGTTATTGCTCCGGCAAAAGTCATTGAAGCTTTTATAAAAGAAAATAATTTAACCAAGACTGATACATTGGTTGTTAAAGCTGGTGTTGTTGACGGTAAAGTTATTGATGCCGCTGGTGTTAAAGAATTGGCATCGCTTCCGTCCCGCGAAGTCCTTATTGCCAAATTGCTTGGCAGTATGCAGGCTCCTATTTCCGGTGTGGTCAATGTACTTCAGGGTACAATTCGCAACGCTGTATATGTGCTTGAAGCTATTCGTAAACAAAAAGAATCAGCATAAGCAAGCCGTATTTATATAATAAGAAAATAATATTTAATTTTGGAGGAATATTTAAAATGACTAAAGAAGAAATTATGCAGGCCATTGAAGGAATGACTGTTCTCGAACTGTCTGAACTTGTAAAAGCTATGGAAGAAAAATTTGGTGTTAGTGCAGCAGCTCCTGTCGCTGCAGCAGCAGCTCCTGCTGCTGGCGGTGCCGCAGCTGAAGAAAAAACAGAATTTGATGTAATTCTTGCATCTGTTGGTGGCAGCAAAATTGGTGTTATCAAAGCTGTTCGTGAAGTTACCGGACTCGGCTTGAAAGAAGCTAAAGCTTTAGTTGATGGCGCTCCTACAGCTATTAAAGAAAAAGTAGCTAAAGATGAAGCTGATACAATTAAAGATAAATTAGAAAAAGCTGGCGCAACTGTAGAAGTAAAATAATTTTACTTTTGCTTAAAACCCCGTATCTGAAAAGATATGGGGTTTTTGTGGTTCTATACTAAATGTTGGGGTAAGCAAAAATTCAAGCTTACTCTGACATTATTTTTTCTTAAATTGCAATATCAAATTGAACAGTTTGTAAATCCACTAACTGCCTAACTTCTTCTAAAAATACTTCTTGAGGAGTTTTATATCCCAAT
>NZ_SMAA01000025.1 GCF_004341685.1 Pectinatus cerevisiiphilus | reverse complement strand
ACTGCATGGGTGTCGAGCTCCTTTCTGTGATACTTCTCTATAGTAACACAAAAGCTTTCATCTATCACTGACAACTATGCTAACACACAGGGATCGCCATGCGAAAAATCAATTCCTGCCAACATAGCAATCTCTTTTCCAAAATTGCGTGAAAGATCAATATAAGACACCCTAGAATCATTCTTATGAAAATTTTTAATTATATTCAGAGTATGGTCATTACTGCCATCATTTATAAAAAGTATTTCAAAATGTTCTTTTAATGTAGACAATACCTGCGTAGTTCTTTTGTAAAATTGTCCCAGTACGGCCTCCTCATTATAACAGGGTACCAATATTGTAACTAAATTACACATAAGTCCTCTCCAATTTATAAGTATAAATTTAATTAAACACCCATATTTTCTGCCCAAAGTAATTTAAAAGTGAGTAAAATACCATCCCCACAAGCATTGCAATTTGTTCAATATCCTGTATAGAAAGGCCCGACTTACTAAGCACAAAAAAAGTAAATGTTTTTGCAATAGTATATGCAATAAAATAACAGATACAAAGTAATATGACAAACTTAATGATACCAGAAATATTTTTGGTATCACTTTTAAAAGTGAATTTTTTATTTAAAAAATAGCTAACCAATCCCGCTATAATATATGCAATGGCTGATGATAACCAATAACCCAATACTAATATCTTATAAAACATAAACATAAGAGTTGTGCCAATAATAGTATTTATAATACCGACTAATAGGAATCTAAAAAATGATGCATTTTTTAATGAATTAAGCATTTTTAATTTTGTATAATTGATTTAAGGACCAATTGCTCCTCTTTATATTCTGACATTACTATATAATATTCAAATGATTTTATGATATTTTAGCCTACTTTTTCATTCTTCAATCTTGTCACAAATAAAATAATACTCCTACTATAGAAATATTCCTATCAATATGTAGAATTAAATAAATTACGTCTTCTGAACACTATAGAGTCGTAATTACTTTTACGACATGAATGGCAAAATTACTGATTATTCTCTTTTCCGCTAACACTTGTGACAATCTATAAAAAACAAGCAAGAAAAATCCACTATTTGATTTGCCATTCATATCGTCAGTCGTAAATTTCTGGTCGAGTATAGATTAATCTATGCAAACAATTTCAAAACCATTTTTTATTACTTATATCTTACTTAATTTCACATTCCAAACTACATAACATATCATGCAATTTGTATCTGATTACACTTTGTATATTCAATTTCATTTTACAATTAAACTATTTAAATATTCTTCGTTTTATTGTCCGTATTGGTTTCAAAATAGGTTCTAATTTGCGAAGCAATCCCATTCCACTAAGATTTTCCATAAATACTAACTGATTTACAAATTCTTGCATATTTTGATTTAAAATACTAGTATTTTTCTCTAAAGTCTGTGTCCTATATTCCAAGTTCCTAGCAAACTGGTCTAATTCTTTAATTTGCTTTGATAAAAGATAATTTTCTTCCTGCAATATATCATAATCGCTAATTTGTCTTGAATCAACAGGCTTTTTTAACGCATTTTTAAGCCAAATAAAACTACGTTCCTTTTCTCGGTTTAATATTTCATATACGGCACTATAATCAATCGGTTTATATAACATTGTCTTTTTATCGATATTGTCCAGATCATACACCAATCTATCCATTAATCCTAATATAGATAAGATCGATTCAAACCGTGCCGCCCCTCGCCCATTATTACAAATTGCTATAAAATTTTTTTTGAAAATAATTGCCATGCACATTCCGTGAAAGGAATCAGTTATCACAAATTTACAATTTTTTATATACGCCAACCACAATTCTTCTGAAACATTTACTTCCGTTTTCTCATTCCAAAGAGAACCTATCTTTTCAGGTGAATATTCTCCATCAGAAGTAACTACAATATCCGTATTAAAATTGCCTTTGCATTTGTGTAAGAAATTTGCTTTTTTATCATTAGGATCGAGTATGTAAGCATATAAATATTTTTTATGACCTATTTTGTTTTCCGCTTTATTTGCCAAACCATTTATATATTTAATATCACAAAGAAATACTGGATCTAAAACATTATCAACTTTAATATTGTATTCTTTTTGAACTAAATCTATAGCACTTTTTTCTCTCACAGAAAACGCATCAAATTTTTGCATAAAATGTGTCATTTGGATGCGTTCTTTTTCTGAACCATATATTTTATTTGATCCCCATGAGGCGGCATATGCAATTTTTCTTTTATTAGATGGTACCCAATCCAAAGTCACAATTTCACCAAATTGGTGATATAAATAGCTATTAAATAGTTGATCTGAACCAATCATTACTGTTTCGCAATTTTCAGCCCATCCTCGCATATCAGCTTTACATAAAGTTGGTGCCATAACAGCATATGATGGATATGGGGACTTTTCAAAAGTTCCAATGTTGCTAGAAGGTTTCCACAATGCATCGTAAGGTCTTTCAAGTAATAATACTTCGTAGCCCAACTCAGTCAACACCTTGTATAATGAAAAATATGTTATAGCTGCGCCATAATTTTTATTACTCCACAAAGATACAAGACATATATCATAATATCTTTCCAACGCATACTTAACTGATTTATTAAAACTATATTTCTCTAATAAATCTAAAAACCTTCCTTGTTCTGGATGTTTGCATTTTCCTCCTGACAACTGCCCCGGTGGATAAATATTAATAGGTGTTTGCACACATTTTATTAAATCTTTTTTTATTTTTTCAAAAAATTTTTGTCCTTTTTCTGTATTTATTAAAACAGCACTCGTTCCCCGTCCATCATTAAGCAAATTATTATATTGATCTATACCCCAAAAATCGCCAATAGTAATATCACCTTCACGGGGTAATGTACACCAAAAACATTTATTACATGTATCATTCATAAATAGACATGGATGAAATCCTTTTTGCAAATAATCTTCGTTCCAATCTTTAAATATTACTCGACCATCATTTAATTCAATTTTTTGCAAAGTGGGATTCCAACCATTACTTTTGTCTCTAAATGTAAATGACTTTACATTATTTAATCCATAATTTTCGTCTAAATATCTTCTAAATATCTTAGGAGAAGGAACATGACTACATAACATATCCACTGTGAGCAATAATTTATTTGATTTTCCTAAATAGCTTTTCAGTCCTGCAATTTGACAGGGGCATCCTGTATATAATACCGGAATATTATTATCTAATAATTTTTTAACATCTTGATAAGTATACTCTGTATCACTTTGTAAATATTTTGATTTATGAAGCAAAGACAGTTGTTTAATATTATTTATTCCAATATGGTGTACGCTAAAATCTTCTCTCCACACTGCTCCAAAAACAACACCATGCTCATCTAATATTTTTTCAGCTAGTAAAGTAAATGCTCCTCCACTCGAACTTTTTTCCCTAATTGCATCATTCGCCATACATGCATAACTCAAAGGTTCCTTACTATTATCATTTTTAACATTCAATGATGGACATTTTTTTACACATATATTACAATGAGTACATTGTTCTTCTGAAAGTACCGGTTTCAAAAAGCCATCATTATCTGTTTTCATTTTTATTGCATTTACAGGACAAATATTTGCACAGCAGCTGCACCCTGTACACAATGCATAGTTACATAAATTATTGGAAGTTTGTTTTTCAAACTTTAACAAAGGCTGCGTTTTATTTATCGTATTATATTCAGTTAAAATAAACCCTTTTCCTTGAACCATTTTTATAAGATCACGAAAACTTATATCACTTATCCAATATTTGCTTCTGCGAAAATTTATATCAGGAAAATTATCTGTATCAGCATATCTTATAATAATCTCCCTTTGCGCATAAAAGGTAGCTTGTTGCAAAAACCATTCTACATCTTTTATATATTCCAAACTTCCACTAACAATGACAGCATCTGCTTTTTTTTGCGGGAACTCATTTTTTAAAAAATCACATACTATCGTTTCTTTACATCTAGTTACATAATCTACTGGGAAATATTGCATAGAAGTTTTTAGAAATTTTTTGAGCAACATTCCACCTGCCCCTAAATCCAATACAGATGTACATTCATCACTAATCATCTTCGCAATAGCTTTATTGAATCCATAATACAGATTCCAATCAACACCTTCGCGCTGTTCTCGTTCTTTCCAGCTTTCCATTTTCTTCCCTCACACCGTAATATTTTTGCACATTTCCAGAGCACGTTCTAAAGCTTGATCCATATTATAATATTTAAAATCTGCCAACCTACCACAATAAAACAAGTTACTTATTTTATCTGCCCTATTTTTATATTTTAAATATAGCGCCTTACTTTCCTTTGTTAAAACTGGATAATACGGTTCATTAATATTCCCATATATATATTTTTTCGGATACTCGACTGCATATGTTGTACCTTTTACATCTTGCATTGGTAATTTTTTATATTCAGTTATTCTAGTAAAATTTTTCTCTTGTGGATATGCGACTACTGGTGCAGGTTGTTTACTATCTATCTCTTCATATTTCCATTCAAACTCCAACGAACGATAGGGTAACGCCCCTTGATCTATTTTAAAAAGTTCATCTAAAGCCCCAGTATATACAATTGGTACAGTAGAAACCTTACCATCTAGTAAAACAACTTGTTTCTGCTCGTCTATTGACAGATGTTCCAATGCTTCTGTTTCTAACTCAATAATTATGTTTTTATGATTAAGTAGCTTTTTAAAAAAACATGTGTAAGATTTTTTTGGCATTACTTGGTATTTATCATCAAAATACCCTATTCCATATGAAAACCGTAAAGGAACACGCCCTAAAATACTGGGATCAACCTTATCTGGATCAATTCCCCATTGTTTTGCTGTATAAAGACTATAATCATTTTCAAATAAAAACTTACCATATTCTCTAATTTTTTTGTTCTTATGATTCAAAACTTCTAATACATTAGCATTAGTTGTATTTGAAAATTCTTTTCTTATTACATACTTTAATTCTTGGGCTTCTTCTTGTGTATAAAAGTCATCTATTGTCTGAAAATTAAATGGTGTAGGTGTAAATTTGCCATTCATTTTAGCCATGCATTTTAATTTATAGGGCTGCCATTCAGCATATTCACTGATATAACTATACAATTCTTTTTTTTTCGTATGAAACGTATGCGGTCCATATTTATGTACTAAAATATTATGTTCATCAACATAATCATACATATTACCACCGATATGGTTACGCCTGTCCCATATAGTTACATAATTACCTTTTTCTGCCAAATTTCTTGCTATAACGGCTCCGGTTATTCCGCATCCAATTATGAGGCAATCCAATTTAAAAACCTCCGTAATTTTCAATAAATTCTTCAAAACTTTGCAGGTTTTTATCTTTTTCAGCCAATATTATTTTCCCTTTACCTCCGACTTTCTCTATAGGCCATCTTACATTGATATCTTTATCATCCCAAAGAATTCCATCATCATATTCTCCATAAGATTTTTCCGAACATTTATAAGAAACTATTGACTGTTCCAATACCAGATAACCATGTGCACATCCAGCAGGGACTAATATTTCGTTATGTTTTTCTCCTATAAGGTCAAATCCTAGATATTTTTTAAAGGTTGGACTATTTTTTCTCAAATCCACTACAACATCATATACATGACCATATATGCAACGTACCAATTTGGGTTGTTGCTTTTCTCTTTGAAAATGTAATGCCCTTATTACTCCCTTGTAGGAAGTTGTATAAAAAACCTCTTGCAAATCATGCTTTATGCCATTTTGTTCAAAAATTTCTTTAGAATAGTCTTTGGTAAAACAACCCCTTATATCATCTGCATTAAAAGGGGTTATTTCTATAAGTCCATCTATTTCTGTACGTTTAAACTCAAATTTTTGTATCATATTTAATTCTCCATTTCCTTCAACCATTTCATTGTTCGTTTTATTCCTTCTGCAAAACTTACTTCTGCCTTGAACCCAGTATCTTGTTCTGTCTTAGTACAATCAAATTTTTCTATAGGCAAATTTGTGCCAGTAAACGGAACATTTCCAAATACGAACTCTAAATCTTGGGCTATAGTTTTTTTCATTTCCAATAAAAATTCTTTCAATGGCCGTGCTGTTGAACTACCAATTAAATATTCATGGAATGGTTTTCCATTTTTCCCAATAAGATAAAAAGCCCGCGCTACATCAGCTATGTACACAAAATCATAATTTTGTGTACCAGCTGTAAATTGCGGTATTTCATTTTTTATACATTTACGAATTGTCGTATTTACCATTCTAGGACTTATTTCTCCGACACCATATGCGTTTGTTATTTCCGGCCAGATCAATTCTATACCAAGCTTTGCAGCTACACTCATACACATAATGTGAGCAACAACTTTCCCCCCACCATAAATATATCCTAATCCAGGACGGTTCCCCTGTGTATAACATGCTGCCATTGCTTCGTATTCCATAATACTACCTGCGCATATAAACCGTTTACACCCTAATTTATGTGCTACTCGAAGGGCTTCAACAGTCCATTGTGCGTTTTGTAGTTGTAATTTAGTATCAGACCTTGCCTCTCCTGCGCTGCCTTTCCATGCAAAATGATAAAATATATCATATTTACCAAAGGGAATTTCTTTTTGTATGTCTTCTATTTTTTCTAAATCCATTACCATCTTTTTTATTAAGGAACTTTCTGGAATATTATCACAATTATTTTTACGATGCAGTGCTATTACCTCTATTCCCTGCGAAATAAGATATTTTACTACTGCACTGCCTATAAAACCATTTGCCCCACTTACTATTGCTCTTTTCATTTTTTTATTCCTTCCTAAAAGCCTCTATTTCTCTGTCTATTTCTTGTTCAATATTCCCCTTATCAAAATAAACTTTAGTCCACTCAATCGTTTTTTGTATTGCTTCTTCAATATGCCACGAAGGCTTCCATTCTAGTTTTTGTTTTATTTTAGAACAGTCTAATTTTAAAAAATTGGCTTCATGCGGTCCTTTATTTGCTATGCTAGTCCATTTCATCTTTCCCCATTTTTTACAGAATAGATCTGCCAGATTTCCTGTTGTCACACAATCACATTCATCCGGACCTACATTATACCAATCGGCCATTTGTATATTCTTATACTGTTCTTCCGCTATCAGTAAGTACGCAAACAAAGGTTCTAAGACATGCTGATATGGTCTAGTAGAATTTGGATTTCTTACTATTATATCTATATTCTTTTTAGCAGCTCTAATACAATCAGGAATTATTCTGTCATCGGAAAAATCTCCCCCACCAATAACATTACCAGCTCGTGCTGTTGATATTGATATTCCTCTATTCAAAAAGAAGCTTTGTTTATAACTATGGGTTATAAGTTCTGAACAACTTTTGGAATTTGAATAAGGATCAAAACCATCCAAAGGTTCATTTTCTCTATATCCCCATACCCATTCATTATTTTTATATACTTTATCAGTTGTTATATTTAAGAATGATTTTACAGTTTCACTCTTACGAAGGCATTCCAATATATTGACCGTTCCCATAACATTAGTCTCATAAGTATATGCCGGTTCTTTATAACTTTCTCTAACCAATGGTTGAGCTGCCAAATGAAACACTATTTCTGGTTTTGCCTGAATAAAGGCATTCTCCAATTTTTTTATATCGCTTATATCACCTATTACACTATTAATATTTTTATCAATTCCTGCTAATTCATAAAGATTAGGCTCTGTTGGTACTCCTAAACTATATCCTGTAATTTCTGCCCCCGCAGTAAGCAATATTCTACAAAGCCAGCTTCCCTTAAATCCGGTATGCCCTGTTATAAATACTTTTTTATTTTTATAAAAACTTAAATCATGCATTATTTACACCAAACTTTCCATGGCGCTTTTCCTCTTCGCCACATTTCTTCCAATTTTTCTTTATCACGCATAGTATCCATACATTGCCAAAAATCTTCATGTTTATATGCTATTAGTTCTCCTGATTCAGCAATCGTTTCAAGCGGTTCACGTTCAAAAGTCGTTGTATCGTCTCTTATATATTTGAAAATTTCTGGTTCTAATACCATGTATCCACCATTTATATAACCAACATCATTTTTACTTTTTTCACGAAAAGATTTTATACTGTCGTCCACAATATCCAGCATACCAAAACGTCCCTCTGGTTTTACTGCAGTCAGGGTACATATTTTCCCATGTTTTTTATGGAACTCAACTAATTTATCTATTGGAACATTACAAACCCCATCACCATAAGTAAGCATAAATGTATTATTATGCACGTATGGTTCAATACGCTTTACTCGCCCACCAGTCATTGTATTTAATCCTGTATCCACTACAGTTACCTTCCACGGTTCGGAGCAATTATTGTGTATTATCATTTTATTATCATTTTTAAAATCAAATGTTATATCACAATTGTACGAATAATAGTTCGCAAAATATTCTTTTATAATATGCTGCTTATAGCCTGCGCAAATTATAAATTCATTATATCCATAGTATGAATATGTTTTCATTATATGCCAAATTATCGGCATGCCTCCTATTTCTATCATAGGTTTCGGCTTAAACTGCGATTCTTCACTTATTCTTGTTCCAAATCCACCTGCCAATATTACTACTTTCATCTATTGTTCATCCTTTCTATCTACCTATTAACTTAAAATATATTTTTTTTATAAAGTTTCTACGTTTTGATGCCTTTGGTAATACATAAAATCCTATATTTTCACACTTGAATTTCAATATAAACAATGCTTCTTTGAAATATTTTTGAAAAACATTTTTGGGTTCCTCAGTTTCTTCAAAATAAACCAATTGGGTTTCATATATTTTATATTTATTTTGACCATACAGATACTGAACATAGATACCATACATAATCTCACCCAAATAGCCTAATGTGCGCTCATATTTTTTTACATACTCTGTATTTTTTAATTGATTTTCCAAATCAAACAATATCGTAAATTGAAAGTTGCACATTTCATTAAAAAATTCTTTTTTCATGACATAACAATTATATCCACGATGCCATTCACCCCTTAAATATTGCTGGGCTGAATCCATATACTGTGGAAATTTATCATTAATTTGTTGTAATAATAATGGTAAAACCCTCTTATCTAAAAAAAGGCCGTCATGCCCCATCCAATGTCCATATACTGTTTTTTGTTTACCTTGAGGTGTTGGAATATTTAACACATTTACTGCTTTATTAACTATAATATCGTTATCCTCTATAATTTTTTGCATATTTTGTTTATTTATTAAACCATATTTTTCCATAGATGATTTATTCAAAAAATACTCTATTATATGTCCATGTACATCAGCCTTATATTTTTTATTTACAAATGTTAAAAAACGCCTATAATGACAAAGTCCATAATAATCTGCATCTACATTTTTCCATGCCCAATATTGAACAGTAAATTCACAAAAGCTATTACGGCGCTCAGATATATTATCTCCTGTATTATCTCCCTGCATTTTTATCTTTTTACATGTATCAAACACAGCTCCACAGCGTACAAATATGTATAATGGATTATTTATTTGCACACTATTTATATTAATCCTATTAGAAACAAAAATTTTTATATCTTTCATATAATATATTCCCTAGTAGAATGATTTGATATGCAACCATTCTATTTTTACCCTCAATCAATCTTTATGATACGTACACTTTACTTTTCATGGTAATTTTATCTGTAAAAACTAATTTCAAGAGATTTTTGAAACTTGCAACTTTGTTTTAAAATATTTGATACTAACAATTAATTCCAATGAATTATACGTATACGAAACTACAATAAAAATTGAGGTACAAAATATTACCTCTATTTTAACTTTTGATAACAAAATATTCTTTATCATTAATTTTTTATTTTTCTAAGTACAGGTAAGTTTTCAATCTTTTTATGTGCTAATTTCTATAAAAGCATTGACAATTCCAATATCATTATAACTGATGATTACAATAATGTTAGTAACCTTATAAAACTTCCATATAAATTCATACTTTATTTTTTATGTAATATATTTTTTTTAAAACTCTCCATAACATTGTATCTTTATTTAAAAATTTTTTAGCAAATTCTCTTCTACCAGAACCCTTTGGTAAAAATACATTTGCCAATCTTCGCGGAAAACTTTCTTGTAATTTCCCATTCACAAAAAACATATTGGTTTGAAACCAAGCCACACTGGCTAACAAAGTTTCATAAAAAGGAGATTTTCTAGCTACTACCCAAAACTCAAAACCATAATCAGATTCAGAGCACCACCAAGGTTTAGGATGAGAAGCATAATGTATAATCTTAGGATTTTTGCGTGCCTCTTCATATTTATGAAAATAGAATAATGGAGCCATTTTTACACATTTTGCAATAGTTGGATTTGTATAAGTCGGCATATTCCATGAAAAATCTAAAAATAAAATATCGCCATCAAATAATACATTTAATTCATCTTGCTCAAAAATTCTATACTGATGAGAATTAATATGATCCAACAAATATTTTAGTGAATATTTATTTCTAATTTTGTTGCAATCCATCACTAATATTCCTGTATTGCAATAATTATATGGGTTTTGTAATTTTAAATATGACTCACAATATTTTTTAGTACCACAAACTCCACCATTTAAATATCCCATAAATACTACATCTTTTACGGCACCCAAAGAAAAGTTTTTTAAATCTTCATCATATAAATTGGCTAAATTAGTTTTACAAATTATATCAGAATCAATTACTAGTATTTTCTTATAATTTTTCAAGACATACGGAATTACGATTCTGACATATAAGTCCTTAGAATATGCTGTATTATTGATAAACAAATCAACATCATTTAATATTTTAAACGGATTAAAAAATCGAATAGTTACATTTAGATAATTTTTTAACATATTTACTAATCTTTTTTTATTTTCCTTCGTTATGTCCTCTGATAATACAATGAACTCATAATTTCTATTCTCATCAATATATTCTAATACTGATAACATCATGACCGAAAAGACATTAACATATTTGTTATTAAAATTAGATACAATTGTAACTTGATTTTCACCCCATGTTGGTTCTAATTCTATCTGTTTTTCTGGATGTTTAATAAATACTAACTGAGATTCTTTAATTTTTATATTTTTTTTCTTTGATAAGTATAAACAATATATCCCAAAGAGTCGTTCTCCTATTGTCCCTGGCGTTCTAAACTTTTGTATACCATATAAATCCATATTTATATTTTTTTCTAATTCGAAAAGAATACTAAACAGCCACTTACTGTATTCCTGAAAAATTTCTTTTCGCATTATAAAACAGTTATATAATCGCACTTTATTGCTATCCATGTATTCTTTAACGACATTTTTCATTTCTGGATAAAATTTATTGATAATTTCTATCGTTGTTTTCATATCATCTATATTATGATATTCGGGAGCGTTACACATTGCTTCATAATTACTACATTCGGCCTTAATAGAAGTACAAGCTATAACATCATATTTGGATATTATTTCTCTCATGTTATCAATATTTAAATCATACTTATCAACAAACTTTGATGAAAAATATTCCTCTGAAACACAACCATTGTTACTTTCATCTGAAGAAGTATCATATTTTTTACGAGAAAACGATAAATACCTCCTATAATGGCACAATCCATAATAGTCTGCTTTTATATTTTTCCATGCCCAATATTGTACTGTAAGCTCGCAAAAGCTCTCCCTTTTTTGGGAAATATTATCACCTGTATCATCTCCAGGAATTGATACATTTTCTCGTCTATCATAAACAGCTCCACACCGTACAGGATAATATAGTGGATTGTCTATAATCTCACTTTCCAAATCAATCCTTTGTGATACAAATATTTTTATATCTTTCTCTTTTTCGTTTGCCATTATTTCCCTACCCTATTCTTTCATCTCATTTTGATAAGATTGACATACTTCATTTGAATTTCCTACCATTTTTATTTGTCCGTGCTCAAGCCATAAAACTTTCTTACAAATTTTTTCAACATCTTTTACATTGTGTGAGACAAACAGTACTGTTGTCCCATTTTCCATCATATTACACATACGTTTATAGCATTTCTCTTGAAAATTTGCATCACCGACTGCAAGTATCTCATCAATAATTAATATGTCCGCTTTTACCATAGTTGCTATCGAAAATCCTAATCTAGCAACCATTCCTGATGAAAAATTTTTAATAGGCACATCTATAAACTGTTCCAGCTCTGAAAAATTGACTATTTTATCAAAATGGTCCTGCATAAACCTATGACTATATCCTAAAACAGCCCCATTTAAAAATATGTTCTCTCTTGCAGTAAGCTCAGGGTCAAAGCCAGCGCCTAACTCTATCAATGGAGCAATAGTTCCTTTAACCTTTATAGCTCCACTTGTTGGTGTATATATTCCTGATATTAATTTAAGCAATGTACTTTTCCCAGATCCATTTCTACCAATAATTCCCCATGCTTCACCTTTTTTAATTTTAAGCATTACATTCTTTAATGCATAAAATTCATTGAACTTCAATTTTCCCTTGCTAGCCATTATTATTAAATCTTTCAATCCTGAAAATTGTTCTTGCGCTAAATTGAAACGCATTGTCAAGTTTTCTATTTCTATAATATTTCCTGTCATATATAGTTCACCTATCATGTGTATAATAAAAAATTTTTCTGCAATTTATTAAATACGATTGCGCCGATAACTATAGCAGCTATACTCAATTCAAAACAAAATACTGTCGTTTGTACATTTGGTAATGTGTTATAAAGAACAATTTGACGAAAATAATCTATAAAATAATATAAAGGATTATACTGAAGCACCCAACGAATATTTGCTGGAACTATTGATATTGGATAAAATATTGGAGTAAGAAACGACCATGCAGTTAACACTATTGAATATAAATGCATCACATCCCGCAAATAAACCGTAACAGCAGAGATCAACATCCCAACACCTACTGAAAATAATAATGTAAACAATAATGGTAATGGTAATGCCAAAAGGGTTAATTTAAATGGAACATCAGTTATTAACATAACTATGAGAATAGCAATTAAACTAAATATCATTGTCACAAAACTAGATAACACTCGAGATAAAGGAAAAATAAATTGGGGAACATATACTTTTTTTAAAAGAGGTGCGTTATCTATAATAGACATCATCGCTACAGTAGTGGATTCACTAAAAAAACCAAAAATAGTTTGTCCAATTATTAAATATAATGGGTAATTAGGTATATCAAATCTAAATATATAAGAAAAAACCAATGTCAGAACCCACATCATTAGCAATGGATTCATCAGGCTCCAAAGATATCCTAAAAAAGAACGACGATATTTAATCTTTAAATCTCGACTTATTAGCTCTTTTAATAAAAACCTATATTTATATAAACTTTTCCACAGACATTCATTCTTCAAAGCTACAACCTCATTACAAAAATTTTCTTTTCAAAAAACAAAAACCTTTTTTTAACCAATGTTGCTTTTCCATAAAAGTAACATTTACTTCTTTATATAAAAAATTCCATTTATATAACCATACATCCAATAATAATTCACTTATATAACCAAACACACGAGCCTCTGTCTTGTCATATTTTGAAATATCAATTCTTTTTTCTAATTCAAAGAGAATCGAAAAAAGCCATTTACAATACAAATCAAACTTATCTTTCTTCATCACAAACATATTAAACATGTGAGCTGATGTACAATTCATTACTTTTTCAAAGCTCTTCATATACTCAGGATATAACTCTTCTATAATAATTCTAGTCATATCTAAGTCATTTTTATTATGCGCATGTATATAGTGTGAATAATTTGTTTCAATATAGTATTTTCTCCTTTTAGGAACAATTATATCATATTTATCCAATATCTTTAACCAATCTTCATATTTCAAAACATATCTTTTCTTTTCGTCTTCACTTCCACTATCTTTATTAGTAAAATATCTGCGATAATGAACCAATCCAATATAATCCGCTTTTACGTTTTTCCAAGCCCAATACAATGCAGTTAATTCACAGTAGTTTGGATTCTTTTCTGAAATATTATCGCCTGTATCATCACCAATAAAACCCATATATGGGTTACCCTTTTTCCCAACATTTATTGGCAAATAAGCTTTATCATCCTCTACCCAATAAGGTTTATGCAAGGCAACAAGTATCCTTATATCCATCACTCTAACTCTCTTTTAATAGCGCTTAACGCATTTTTTATTACTTCATCCATATTATAATATTTATATTCAGCCAGTCTACCACCAAATATAACATTTCTTTCCTTTTCCCCCAATTTGAAGTATTTTTCATAGAGCTTTTGATTATTTTCATCATTAATTGGATAATATGCTTCTCTGCCTAATTTCCAGTTAAGAGGATATTCTTTAGTAATATAGGTAATTGGCTGTTTTCCAAACTCAAAATGTTTGTGTTCTATAATACGTGTGTAAGGAACATCCAAAGCAGTAAAATTCATTACAGCTACTCCCTGATAATTTTCAACATTAATTTTTTCTGTTTCAAATTTTAAACTTCTATATTCCAATGGTCCAAATTTATAATCAAAATATTCATCAATAGGGCCTGTATAGACAATCTTGGAAGCCACATTTAGTAGACACTCTCTTGATTCAGTAAAGTTAATATTTAATCTCACATCACAATTTGCAATCATTTTATTTATGATAGCAGTATATCCATTGATTGGTATTCCTTGATAACGATCCCCATAATAATTATTATTGTATGTATATCGAATAGGTAATCGCTTAATAATAAACGCGGGTAATTCACTACATTTTCGTCCCCACTGTTTTTCAGTATAACCTTTAATCAGTTTTTCATAAATATCTACTCCAACCAATCTTATTGCTTGTTCCTCTAAATTTTGTGGACTATCACAAACATTTCCTCGTTGCTGCATTATCTTTTTAGTAGCTTGTGCAGGTGTCGTAATTCCCCACATTCTATTAAAAGTATTCATATTAAAAGGAAGATTATATAGTTCTCCTTTGTAATTTGCTATCGGACTATTTATATAATTATTAAACTCAGCAAATTGATTTATATAATCCCATATTTCTTTATCATCAGTATGAAAAATATGTGCCCCATACCTATGTATATTAATTCCATCTTTATTTTCTGAATATACATTACCTCCTATATGACTTCTTTTATCAATAACCAGACACTTTTTATTATTTTTTGTTGCTTCATAGGCAAAGACTGCCCCAAATAATCCGCTACCAACTATCAAATAATCATAGTTTCTCTCCATAAAACCTAATAAGCACCTTTCCTGTTTAATACCACAAATATAGTTTTATACAGTAAAACTATATCTATCCAAACAGACCAATTACGTACATACCATGTGTCCATTTCCACACGCTCGGTATAAGTCGTATCACTACGACCACTTACCTGCCAAAGACCAGTTATCCCAGGTGGTACGAGATAATAGTCATCTATATATTCTCCATATCTCTCTGTTTCTTTCGTTATTATCGGTCGTGGCCCTACTAAGCTCATTTGTCCCAGAAAAACATTTATTATTTGTGGTAATTCATCTAGACTGGTTCTGCGTAAAAATCCGCCTACTTTTGTTATTCTAGGATCGTTTTTTAATTTAAAAGCCACATTCCATTCCTTTTGCAATACTGTATCTTTTTTCAATGCTTCATTTAATACTTCCTGAGCATTTTCTACCATTGTCCGAAATTTGTAACATGGAAAATTTTTTCCTTGTTGTCCAACGCGATAATGAATAAAAAATATTGGTCCCGGAGATTCTATATAAATACAAATTCCTATAATTATACTGACAATAATAATTATAGGCAAAAATATCATTGATACTATCAAATCAAAACATCTTTTTAAGACTTTATTATACCAACGCAACATATTATTTCTGACTCTGAGCATTATCATCTTTGCATCATAGAGCTTTTGTAGCTCCATGTTACCAACTGGAACGCCAATTAAGTCTGGTACAAATGACAAATCTTTTACTAAAGGTTGTATTTTATTAACAAGTTCTAGTAATTTATATTTTCCCAAACCAGGAGCAGCAATAATTACTGTTTTGACTCCTGTTTCCTTTATTATTGTTTCAGACTCAGAAAAATTTCCCAGAACAGGGTATTGTCTGGGAAGTTCATTTGATATAGGCGCATCATCAATAAAGCCGATTATTTTTGCACCAAAACCAGTATCATTACTAAACTGCCGCACTACAAGTTCAGCAGTTTTACCTGCACCTATTATTAAGACAGGTTCTAAGAGCATGTTAAATCTAAATAATGCTTTTTTCACTATATAGCGAAATATGCATAAAAAAGCAAACGATGTTATCCCGGATAGCGCAACATAAAGACGTGACACTCCACCTGCAATATGCCCAAAATACATCATTGTTATACAGACAAGCATACTCAATATAACTGCATAAAATATTTTTTGGATTACTTCCCAAAAAGGCATCCTATTCACATATATGTGTGAATTATAAAGGAAGGCAATAAATACTACTGGTACTAAAAAATAAAAATACAGATTCGGAATATTCGACATAAAATAATGCACAGATAAGAATCCCATCTCTTGCCGTAAATATATTGCTACTTTTTGTGCCGATAATATTGCTAAATAATCTACACATAATAATAAAAGAGGCATTGTATACGATACTGTATTATCTAATTTATTAGTTTTTATTTTTTCACACTTCATAAAGTTTACTCACTAATTTTTTTATATAACAACCATTATATCATAGCCACAGTTTATTATATCTCATTACAGTATTATTGCCAATATAATGCCTAAAATCTTTCATTATTAATTTAAAACCGCTCATTTGAAAAAAAGTCAATATTATAATATTGACTTTTTTTCAAATTTATTATCAAGTTATTTTATAGATAAATATGTTCCACAATTTCT
Organism: Pectinatus cerevisiiphilus; assembly: GCF_004341685.1. Lineage (GTDB taxonomy): Bacteria > Bacillota > Negativicutes > Selenomonadales > Selenomonadaceae > Pectinatus > Pectinatus cerevisiiphilus. The sequence goes on along the minus strand of NZ_SMAA01000025.1, from coordinate 5,418 downwards.
ACTCCCTAGCAATCCCTAATCATCATTTGCCAGAAGCTGTCGTTGTCACCGTCGTTGCATCAGCTGCCGGTATTACGACATCAGCCTCAAATAGACGGTGCCAAGGGAACCGGACTTCCAATTTATCAAGAGCCATTTCATCTGGGAATTTATCCAAACCATATTTCATAACATCCTGCCGCATAAGCGTTGTTGCATAATCTTGCGCCTGCGCAGTACGTGTTTTGGTATCGTTATAGTCGCCTTCACCTTTGAAACTATCCAGCTTATTAGCTACCTGTTGACGGATATTGGCCTGATACAACCATTCATCAAGATAACGCGGCATAAGCATTTTTATTGTTCCATTCTGGTCAGTATAAGAGGAAAGCATACCCATGCTAATAGCATAACCACTGCTATTGGTAGGCGTATTCCAACCTGCATAGGCTTTTAATTTTGCCAGATAATCTTTCTGCCAAAGAAGGTTCATAAGGGCATTGTCTGAGCCGTTACCAAAATCAATATCGGCTATACCTACATTTTTACCTTCTTTTAAATATTTTCCTACCATATCGACAAAGGATGCGGTATTAGCCCGCGGCGCAGTTGTGTTGGTAAGATCATTTGCCGCATAAGTAACACCATCTTTATCAGTGTTAAGTAAAAGAACAAAGTTTGCCCTTTTATCGGTATTTACCTGCAGACCACCCGCCATCTTAATATGCGTCTTGACGGAATCCTTTATCTTTTCATTGGAATAAGCAGGAATCGTATCTGCTCCCTTACCTTCTGCATAATGTACATTTACAAAAGGAATATCGCCTTCCATTTCATTGACAGTGCGTGTCAGGAGTACCATTCCCAGCTCATCCAGTCCAGCAACAGACTGATAAGTCGTGCCGTTCAAGTCCCCGGCGAATTGGTCGAGTTCACGGCGTTCTTTATCTGTTTGTGAATATGGGGCATTATCATCACAGCCAAGAACAAGATAAGCTATGCTTTTATCCTTTGCTAAGCTGATAAGATACTTGTTTACTTCAAAATTACCGGCACGGCGAGCCATCCAGTCATTGAGTGATGATTCTGGTATAGATTTTTTAAGATTTGCCAGTTCTCTTTTTTCTTTGCCGGTAAGACCGTCTTTTTCCTGTTTATCGAGTAAGGCTGTATATCTGGCAATCATGGTACCATATACACGATAATAGTCTGGTTCTTCAGATGAAGCAGCATTTGTCTGTGGTGTACGCATGATTGAACCAAACACGTAAACTGGTAAATATGGATATTTTTTATGTAAATCAGCAAAAGCCGCTACAGCTCTTTGCTGTAAAACGTCAGCAGGGATATCGTGCTTGCGTGAAGCAACAAGGCTGCCATAAACCAAGGAATCAGCAGATAAAACAGCAATGTCTGCCCTTCCGGCATTTTCGGCGACCCATTTTTGCAAGGCTTCCGGATGGCCGAGGTCATCACGATTACCGATAAGTTCCTGCGGCGGAGTTATTACGTTATAACCTAACGCTTTAATATTATCAACAGTCTGTCCAAAGGAAATAGGCCTGTTGTCGTGCGGTACAAATAGTATAGTCTGCTTAAACTGCGCGGACACTGTTCCGCTGAAGATGCCGCTGCAAAGTACAGCAAATAAAGTGATGAAGATTTTTATATAGTTCAATGCACATGCTCCTTATAATATATTGACTTTAACTTTGGTAAACTCATTATTATATTCTACTTTTTCCATAAAAAACCTTTAAAACCAGATTTATGCACATACTATTGCAGACAAAAATCTATCATTTCTTTAATACCGCAAAAACAATATATCGTTGTGCAGTTACAAATACCGTCTCCGGTATTCCGAAGGTGAGCATGCCATTATTTGCTTAAAGACATTATTAAAATGGGAAATATTGTTAAATCCACAATCAATGGCTACTTCCAATACCTTTCCATGATTCTTTTTCAACAGGTTAGATGCCATTTTAATCCTATACCGTTGAATATATTCGACAATGGTTATATGCATTTCTTTTTTAAAAAAACGGCAGAAATAGCATTTAGACATGCTGACATACTGACAAATTTCATCAAGGCTTATTTTATGCTGGTAATTTTCATGAATATAGCGCAGTGCTTTTTTTATGATCTGTATGTTTCTTTTATGTTTGATAATATAACTTTCCTGCGGTGAATATTTCGTGATAATTTCCGAAATAAGCAATAATATATTTGCCCTGATTTTCAGTCCCGTACCAGAGTTAATATTACCACACAAATCCATGATCTTGTGGATGCATGCCAGTATATCTTTTTCTATAGAGGAATCATTGACTAAAAAACACGGTATTTTTGCGGTACTATTCAAGAAAGCATCTCTGCATTGCGTCTGTAATGGTGAAACACGGTCAATGCAGAGAAAGTCATCATCAAAGACAATTGCTTTTAGCCTGCAGTCACGACTGGCATTGCGCACTGCATGCATTGTCTGTGGTCTTATAAAAGCACCTTGATGTGGGGTTATCGTGTGACATTTAGCACAGATTTGAACCTCTATATTCCCTTCTGTGGGCATAACAAATTCCCATCCACCATGATAATGGGCTGTCGTGTGAAGTTTTTCGCCGAGGCCTTTTGTATCATAAATATAGGTGCTGAAGGAATACGGTGCTGTTCCGTAACATTTTTTTTGTACTAAATAAATATCATTCATTGTAATCCATTCTTCATATCAAAATACTGAATATCCTAAGTGCCACGTTTATGCACTCTCACAATTGCTAAAGATATTATAATATATCATAGAAACTAAGGGATAGCAATAGCCTTCTCAAATTAAATAAAAATTGCCAACCATAACTGTGCGTAGTCAGCAATTATCTATCCTATTCAAAATATATCGTACCATAAAGTACGTTTTGCATTCTTTTATCCAGCCATTTGTTCTCAAAGTCCTTTATAAATATAACACAATTAAGTAATATATATTACTTTTTCAGCAATAAAGAGTAATATAGTACTACAAGTAAAAAATATAGTAAAAGTATTGTAAAGGTTGCTATAAATGCAGCAATATACTTTCACTGTAGGAAAAGATAGCTGAGGATTATTGGTTCTTTACGTTGTATTCTATACAGAATATAGTATATAAATTATTTTATGTATTATATTTTGTAACTAACCGAAGTAAAGGGTGAGGTTGACATGAAGCAAAAGAAAATTTTGTCGCTAGTATGTTCTGGTTTGTTTGCTGTAAGTATCTTAGGAAGCGGTGCAGCACAAGCTGCTGAAGCATCGCATTTCGGTCCACCGTCTGCTGAAGCTCCTGCACATGCAGGTCCACCACCAGCTGATGATAGTGCTCCAGCGTCACATTTTGGCCCTCCGGCAGCTCCAGCACATGCCGGTCCACCACCTGCTGATGACAACAATGCAGCATCGCATTTCGGCCCTCCGGCTGAAGCTCCTGCACATGCCGGTCCACCACCTGCAGATGATAACGCTCCAGCGTCGCATTTTGGTCCTACGGCAGCTCCAGCACATGCTGGTCCACCACCTGCTGATAGCTAATAAAAACATCAGTTTGGCGTTTAAAAGTTTTGTCTAATAGTGGCAGAACCAAAATAGAATTTTCTGTTTTGGTTCTGCCATTTTGTTTTTTATAATTACATACTAAAAATAACGCACATAGCATATCCCCCCCACTTCTGAAAAGATTTTCCATCTAAAAAACATTAAATACAAAAAAGATTATTCTTTTATTATTGCAGAATTTCCTATACTGGCTAAAGATGAAGTATTTCTAAAATGTATTGAAACATTATTAAATTTTTCGTATAATGATAAACAATAAGTGCGAATAGCAAGTAAAGAAAAACAAATAATCATGTTACATTGGAACTAATAGCTCTCCTCCAGCAATTCCAACCTAAAATTAGTTTAACTTTTGCTAATTTAATACATGTATTCGTACCCCAGCGTCGAAAGACTCTTTCGTAGTACTATTAATTCCCATACACAGGGGAACTGTTTCAACCAATTAGCATTACAAATGTTTGGCATAATAACTATAGAGAAACATCCAAGCAGACAAAATAAAACCGCCTACGAAAGGCGGTTTTATTAATAAATATTTTTTACATAATAAAAGAATAAGTATTTACTACTTAAACATTCACAATTTTATCATTTGCACAAAAGATTTTTTGGAGGTGCTTTTTTGAAAAAAGGAATTGTTTTAGCCGGTGGTTCAGGAACACGCCTGTATCCACTGACTACTGTCATCAGCAAGCAGTTGATGCCAGTTTATGATAAACTAATGATTTACTATCCACTAAGTACACTAATGCTAGCGGGAATAAGGGACATCCTCATCATAACGACACCACAGGACAATGCTCTCTTCCAGTCAGTACTAGGTGATGGAAGCCAATGGGGACTAAATCTTTCTTTTGCTATACAGCCAAACCCTGATGGTCTTGCACAGGCTTTCATTATCGGTGAAGATTTTATCAGCAACGACGGGTGTGCACTCGTGCTAGGTGACAACATATTTTACGGTGCCGATTTTGCCGCATTACTGCAAAGAGCTGTAACGTATGATACCGGGGCGACTGTTTTTGCTTATTATGTAAGTAATCCGCAACGATACGGTGTTGTCGAGTTTGATAATGCGGGACATGCTGTCAACTTAGAGGAAAAACCATCAAACCCGAAGTCAAATTACGCTGTTACGGGGCTCTATTTTTATGACAATAATATTGTTGATATAGCGAAAATGATAAAACCTTCCCAGCGCGGGGAACTGGAAATAACTGATGTCAACAAAATTTATCTGCAAAACCATGAGCTAAGGGTAGAAAAAATGCGGCGCGGTTATGCATGGCTTGACACAGGAACACATGCGTCTTTATTGCAGGCGGCCAATTTTGTGCAAACCGTACAGGTACGGCAAGGTTTAAAAATTGCCTGTTTAGAAGAAATTGCCTATCGCATGGGCTACATCGATGCCGAACAGGTTTTACGGTTGGCAAAACCATTATGTAAAAGTGAATACGGTAATTACTTAATACAGCTAGTGCAAGAAGGGAACAGCTCCATGGAAGGGATATAAGGGAAAAGCACGTCTGCCCTTTCCCTTACTTGCTGAGTTAATACCTATTTCCTAAGTGCACTTCACAGCTAATAACAAGTGCATAAAATATATACTGACTTTTCTGTTTACTTAAAATATTTGCTATGTTATACTATTAATATAGTATGATAATATTGTTTTGTCATAGACAAAATACGTGATAGCGGTGCATTTTTTTATAATATTATCAGCTAAAATCGAAAAAGGTTTTTAAATTGCAATATCAAATTGAACAGTTTGTAAATCCACTAACTGCCTAACTTCTTCTAAAAATACTTCTTGAGGAGTTTTATATCCCAATA
>NZ_SMAA01000024.1 GCF_004341685.1 Pectinatus cerevisiiphilus | reverse complement strand
CCGCACATCCGGTATGTTTCAAAACATATGATGTATTGTTCAGTTTTCAAGGTGCCTGCCTCAACGAGTCAGCTTGTATATATTATCACACGCTGTTTCGTTTGTCAACAACTTTTTTTCTTGGCCTTTTTCGTTGACCCGCTCTCTTGAGCGCAGGAATTATTATATCTAACCTCAGCCTTATTGTCAATCCCTTTTTCTACTTTTTTATCCCTTTCTTCCTTATTTTTTTCTCTTTATTACTCCTTCCCCCTCTACCACGCTTCTTTTTCAATGCATATGCAATATCATAACTGTATCAATTCCATATGTATTCTCTATATAAAAATAACGCAGGATTACGGCCATTCAGCCTTTATCCTGCGTTATTTTAAACATTACTACATTCTTACAATGTAGTAATAGCTATTCCTGCTTCTTTCATGAACTTTGCTATTTTATGCACACCATCACTTACTTCCATATAATTTTCTGGTGTAAGTGACTGTTGTCCATCAGAAAGTGCCTTAGAGGGATCGGGATGTACTTCCATCATCAGTCCATCCGCTCCGGCTGCTGTTGCGGCAAAGGCCATCGGTCTTACCATTCTCCATTTACCGGTTCCATGACTGGGATCTACAATTATTGGCAAATGGCTTAAATGTTTCACCGCGGCAACTGCGCTCATATCCAGTGTGTTACGAGTATATGTTTCATATGTACGTATACCACGTTCACATAAGACAACGTCATTATTTCCTTCCTTCATGATATATTCAGCTGCGTTTAACCATTCTTCCAATGTGGCAGCAAGTCCTCTTTTGAGCAATACAGGTTTCTTCGACTGTCCTACTTCTTTCAGTAACCGGAAATTCTGCATATTTCTAGCACCTACTTGCAGCATGTCAGCATAATGCGATATGCTTTCTACGTCCTCTACTGCCGTGACTTCCGTGACGACTTTTAAGCCAGTCTGGTTGCGTGCTTCTGCTAAATATTTCAGTCCTTCTCCTTTTAATCCCTGAAAGGAATAAGGTGAAGTACGTGGTTTGTATGCTCCACCCCGTAAAAATTGTGCTCCGCCCGCTTTAACAATCTTTGCTGCTTCCAATAATTGGTCAAGGGATTCTACAGCACAAGGTCCAGCCATTATAACAATATTTCCATCGCCTATTTTTACACCATCCACATCTACAACACTTGACTGCGGATGGAATTCCCGGCTCGCCAGCTTATAACTTTTTGAAATAGCTACCGTATGATCTACACCAGGCAATGCTTCAAGGGAAGAAGAATCAATATTTCTTTTATCGCCTATAAGCCCTACTATTTTTTGTTCTGTGCCTTCCATAACTTTAGCTTTAAGTCCCACGCTTTCAATTGCGTCCACCACAGCATGTACTTCTTTATTGCTTGCATCAGGATTCATAATAACTATCATAATAATTTACCTCCACTTATAAACATTTCTCATTTATCTGCTTTTACCACTGTGAACCAACCCATATCCTTAAGCCAAAAACATTTATTTTTTACAGCTGCAATTGCGCATTCTAAGTGCTCTTTACTAGCTGGTGATGCCTCTACTTCAAAAAAGAACATATAATTTCCCAACCCTCTTCTGTTTGGCCGCGACTCTATATGTGTCATATTAATATTATATTTAGCAAACTCTGCCAACACAGCGCATAAGCTGCCCGCTTTGGAACCATCCATTTGGCATATCAGCATCACCTTTTCGGGATCTTGCCTGCCGATATATTCTTCTCTTTTACTCAAAAAGATAAACCGCGTGACATTATCACAATTATCTTGTATATCCTTATCAAGCAACGTCAATTTGTATATTTCAGCTGACCTTCTTGATGCTATAGCCGCGGCATTTTCCATTCCTGATGCCACAAGCTCAGCCGCATGTGCCGTACTAGAAACTTCGATCAGTTCCGCTTCGGGGTAATTTTTATTTATATAACCGCGGCATTGTGCCAATGCTTGCGGATGTGAAATCAATTTAGTTATTTTTTTTACTTTTCCCTTTGCCATCAATTGATTATGGACTTTCCAAACAAGTTCCATGTTTACTTTCAAGTCCACATCATGTGCCAGAGTGTCAAGGGTTATCCTTACAGAACCTTCTATTGAATTTTCTACAGGAACAAGGCAACAATCTATTTGCCCTTTATGCACAGCAACTAATACATCGTATATGTTACGATAAGCTTTCAATACCCACTTATTGCCAAACAAAGCATTTGTATATATTGCAGCTTCTTCACTATGCGTTCCACATGGCCCTAAAAAACCTAATACAGACATTTTTCGTTTTTCACCTCCTAAAAAATAAAATAAAAAAAGCCCCCACCCAGAAAGGGCGAGGACTGTACTCACGTTACCACCTTATTTAGCCAAAAGGCTATCTCAATCAAGTGCGGGTTTCAAAAACCGATACTCTCCCATTATCTAACGGCTGGGTTCCGGCATCACCTACATAACTTCAGTGAGCAACTCCCGGGTGAACTTGGGTAACAATTCTCATACCATGATCACAGCATCCATGGCTCTCTGTAATAACAACCATTACTTACTTTTCCCGTTCATCATCTTTTACACATATACAACTGAAAGTGTTATTATCATAGCATAGATAATTATTTATTGCAAGTATGCGATCAAATTTTATTACATTTTAAGAAAAACTTACATTAGCTGTATATTATAGCAAAATAGCAAACAAAAAACCCTCTCTATTTAGAGAGGGTAAACATTTCAAGTGGTGCCGTTGGTGGGAGTCGAACCCACACACCCGTGAAGGCGGCAGATTTTGAGTCTGCTGCGTCTGCCAATTCCGCCACAACGGCATAGTTACTGTCTTGTGAAACATATAATATTATATTATTAAAGTATTATCATGTCAAGATATTTTTTTCAAATCTAAACCAACAGGACAATGGTCACTGCCTAATATATCATCATAAATATAGGCTTCTTCTATATTATTCCGTAAGGAAGCAGACACCAAAAAATAATCTATCCGCCAACCGGCGTTACGTTCACGAGCTTTGCGCAGATACGACCACCAGCTGTATATGCTCGCCTTTTCCGGATATAAATACCTAAAGGTATCCACAAATCCCGACTCTAAAAGTTTGCCAAACTTTTCTCTTTCCTCATCGGTAAAACCAGCATTCTTATGATTTGTCTTCGGATTCTTTAAATCGATCTCATTGTGCGCAACATTTAAATCGCCGCAAACAATCACTGGTTTCTTCTCATTCAATTTCAATAAGTATTCACAAAAGTCTTCTTCCCATTCCATACGGTAGGGGAGCCGTTCTAAGCCACTCTTGGAATTAGGCGTATAAACAGTAACCAAATAAAAATCCTGCAACTCAAGGGTTATTACTCTTCCCTCTTGATCATGTTTTTCTATATTTATCCCATAATAAACATTAATTGGTTTTATTTTACTAAATATAGCGGTTCCTGAATATCCCTTTCTTTGGGCACTATTCCAATACTGTTCATACCCATCAAGCTGCAAGGATAATTGTTCCGGCTGCATTTTTGTTTCCTGAATACAGAAAAAATCAGCATCCAATCTCTTGAATGATTCCATAAATCCTTTATTGACACAGGCTCTGAGCCCATTAACATTCCATGAAACAAATCTCATCCCCATACCCTCCTCAAATGAATTGTTTTTTACTAAAGTTGTCCGCAAGAACAGCAAATTCCTGTAAGGATAGGGTTTCTCCCCGTCGCTTTCCATCAATTGCCGATTCCTCTAAAACTTCTTTTATTATTTCTTTAGCTACTCCTAAATTGCCAAGGGAATTACTCAAGGTCTTTCTTCTTTGCCCGAAAGAGGCTTTCACTACACGGAAAAACATTTTTTCATCTATAGGCTTAATCGGCCGTTCATCATAAACCTTACACAATATAACGGAGGAAACGACCTCCGGCTTAGGCATGAAAGATTGCGGTGCCACATCAAAACAAATCTGCGGATGGCTATAATACTGGACGGCAACAGACAGCGCCCCATAGATCTTATTCCCCGGAATAGCCGTCATGCGTTCTGCCACTTCTTTTTGGACCATGGTAACAAGACCTGTTATCGGCAGCTTAGCTTCCAGCAAGTACATAATTATCGGTGTTGTTATATAATACGGTAGATTAGCCGCCACTTTAAAAGGCCTGTCGCCAATAAGCGCTTTTATATCCGTTTTTAAAATATCCGCATTAATAATATGCAGTTTATCATATCCTTCTAGTGTGTGCTCTAAAATAGGCGGAAGTCTTTTGTCGAGTTCAACAGCAAAAACCTCTGCCCCTGCTTCCAATAACCCCTGGGTAAGTGTCCCTATTCCCGGCCCTATTTCAAGAACGACATCATTTTCATTTATCTCAGCTGCATCAACAACGCCATGGACAACATCTTCATCAACTAAAAAGTTCTGTCCCAATTTTTTATTCATATGCAGGCCAAATCTTTTTAAGATATATCGCGTAACCTCACGTTTGGCAATGATTGGTTGTTCCATTAAAACACCTCTTCATCTTTTGTTTTTTCAGAAATACTGTCCAGCGCATGCATAAATTTTTCTCTTGTAATTCCATATGTATTGAGCCGTTGTAAAAAAGCTTTTGCATTAGCATACCCAAGCCCAAGCACAGCCCCTACTTCAGCTCGCTTCACAGAAGCTTCAGGTCCTCCGCTTAACCCATTTTGCAATAAGTCTGCCGCTGTAAAGATCTTTTCCGCATTGCAGTTATGTGTATGGACTTTTGCTAACGCCTTGCGTATAGATGCTGGTGAAGCTTGCTCCACCCCAATATCATTATGTGCCGAAGCTTCTTCCCGCGGGACAAACGCATGCTTTGCCTTAGGGAATCTCTTCGCTAACCATTTTCTAATTTTTTCTCCAGCCCAATCAGGATCTGTAAGAATGATTATTCCTCTTTTTTCGTATGCATGCCGAATATTATCAACCGTTCCCTTCGCCAGGCCAAAACCGCCCGTAATAATACAGTCTGCTTCTACGGCTTTATTTATGGCAACGACATCCATTTTTCCTTCAACAATTAATACTTCTTTTATCATTGTCTTCTCCTCTTAAACTAGCATCTAATATATTTTCCAACAATCCCCGGAAAAAATCAATTGTTAAATAAAAAGAAAAGCCGTGCCATCGGCACAGCCCTTTTACTAACTCGGCAATACATATATATTTATACTACGTCGGCCCCAACTTATTGCCTCATCATAAGAATCCATACAAACATCGATCACGTCACCGGAAAAACCACCTGTATCAGCAGCTACAGCCTCTCCGTAGCCTGGTATATACAATCTGGTTCCCAATGGTATAAAATTAGGATCAACTGCCACAACGCCGTGCTGTGCCAGCATCCCTGTAGCTGTATAGCCGCTGCCGCCGCCATCTGATGCCAAATAGGCACTGGCTTGGACATGCATTACTGCTACATACGGCGGTATCTGTCCGTCATCGCTCATTACTGGTGCAGGAGGAGAATATGTTCCATTTACTACTATTTTAGGAACAGCCTGCTTTATAACCGACTTCTGTAAAATTTGTTCGTCTACCTTTTTCCCACCGTTATAATATTCCTTAACCATGAAGCGGTCAGTTCCCGCAGCACCTTCTTGGATGACTTTTGTAGTGCCTGTTGGCAGCGTATCATCATCCCGATATATAGTATCGAAAGGTTCGTTTTCTTCCTTGAAAACTATTTTATTAGTTAACGGTTCAAGTCGGATAAGCATGTTGGGTGTTATTGCCGTATTCTCATTTGGCAAGGCATAAAAGTCGAGTGAATCATACCCCATATCTTTTATTAGAGACTGCACATTGTTTGCAGTCGTTTTCATTTTACGGGTATTATCATCAACTTTTATAGTTACTGGAATAGCGCGTTGTATAGTTATTGTTGTGCCATCTTTTATATTCTTCGTCGATAATGAGTATTGATCGGCAGAGTCAAGCTTTATACCTGCCTGTGATATAATGCGTAAAGGATCATCATGCACAGTATTAACCACAGTCGTCCGTCCATCAGCAACAATGTGAATATTTCTATTTGTTTTAGAAAACCCGGCTACAACTGACATTATCACAACTAATGTCAAACACATCGCTATTCTAGCGAATTTAATATGATGTGAAAAATTTTCTTTTACAGTCATTAGTTACCTCCTTTTTTGGGATTATAACATGATATTTACACTTATGTCAAATCTGGAGGTTTTTTTGTAAAATACAGTGCCGTTTGTGAACATTTATCTCTTTTTTTAATTATAAAATCCTACTATGCGCATTATAAGTGCATTTGAGACAATAATGTAATGTTTTATCTCTCTAAAAATAGTGTTTTCGCATTTGCCGTTGTTATTTGTGCAATGCGGGAATACTCTATATTTCTGAGCTCTGCAACCTTCTGTGCAGTATAACGCACATACGAAGGTTCATTTCTTGTTCCCCTTTTAGGGACAGGTGCTAAATAAGGGGAATCCGTTTCCAAAAGTAATCTTTCAAGCGGTATAGTCTTTATAATTTCTGGCAGCTTAGCCGCATTTTTAAAAGTCAATGGTCCATCAACCCCTAAATACCAGCCTAGCTTTAAAAGTTCTTTTGCCATTTCAGCACTACCTGAATAACAATGGATGACACCTCTTATGCCACGGCCTTCTTTGCGCAAGACCTCCATTAAATCACCATGTGCATCTCTATCATGGATGCTTACCGGCAGTTTTAACTGGCGTGCTAAATCTAATTGTTTTATAAAAACTTTTTTTTGCAGATCTCTATTATCCGTACGGAAATGATAGTCAAGACCAATCTCGCCAATCGCCAGCACCTTTTTGTTTTCAGCGACAAGGTCCGCCAATACATATTCATCCTTTGCCAGCACTTTATCTACTTCCTCTGGATGAATTCCCACACCTGCGTAAATCATATCATGCGTTGCTGCCAATGCTGCCGCCTTACGAGATGACGCGATATCTGCCCCCATGTTTATTATCATTTCGATGCCTTGGTCAAGAGCGCGCTGTATCACCTCATTACGGTCTTCATCATACTGCTCATCATCAAGATGCGCATGTGTATCTATTAACATTATTTCACCTTGCTTCCCGTCGGCATATCAACTTCAACGATCTTCAGCTTGTCACCGTCAGATGCCGCTAAAAGCATTCCTTGCGAAACCACACCACGCAATTTAACAGGTTTAAGATTGGCAACCAAAACAACATGTTTGCCCGGTAATTCTTCTGGCTTATAAAATTTGGCAATACCGGAAACAATAGTCCGTTTTTCCCCAGCCAGATCAACTGTCAATTGCAATAACTTTTCTGTCTTTGGTACAGGCTTCGCATCAACGATCTCAGCTACCCGCAATTTTACCTTAGAAAAATCATCTATGGTAATTTCTTCATTTTCCTTATCAGCATTTACAGACTTTACATTTTTATCAGCTTTGTTTTGACTAGCGCATTCTTTTTCTGCTATTTCTTCTTTTTTTATCTCTATACGAGGGAAAAGTTGTACTGGCTTATTCACTTTTGATCCTTCCGGTAATTTTCCCCACGCAGTTTCATCAATACTGCTATCTGCTATTTTCCCATTGATATTAAGCTGTTGCCATATTTTTTCGGCTGTATTCGGCATAAATGGGAAAATTAAGATTGCTATGATTCTCAGGCTTTCCGCCAAATCATACAACACTCTATTCAGCTCTGCTTTTTTGCTTTCATCCTTTGCTAATGCCCACGGCATCGTTTCATCAACATACTTATTGGCACGACTGATAAACGACCATACTAATTTTATAGCATCTGACAAATGCATATCATCCATAAGTTTTTTATAATTTACAACTGTTAAATCTGCTTCTTCAATTAATTTTTTATCTAACGGCCGCACTGGTGCCGGCGCAGCTATAATACCGTTATTAAATTTACCGATCATGTTCAATGTGCGGTGCAAAAGGTTGCCTAAATCATTGGCTAAATCAGAATTAATGCGGTTTATAAGTGCATCGCGTGAAAAATTACCATCTTGTCCTAAATTTATTTCCCTCAATAAAAAGTATCTTATCGCATCAGCACCGAACTCATCAATGAGCCCTATTGGATCGATTACATTTCCCTTTGACTTACTCATCTTGTCACCATCAACAATAAGCCAGCCATGCCCATAAACTTTTTTAGGCAAAGGCAGATCAAGTGCCATCAAAATAATCGGCCAGATTATAGTATGGAAACGTACAATTTCTTTGCCGACAAGATGCAGGTCAGCCGGCCAAAATTTATCGAACTTTTTCTTATCATCAAGAAAACCGATTGGTGTAAGATAATTGGTCAACGCATCAAACCAAACATATATAACATGCTTGCTATTAATTGGTACTGGAATGCCCCAATCAAAAGATGTCCTTGATATGCAGAGATCTTCCAGTCCTTGTTTGATAAAGTTAATCATTTCATTACGCCGCGATACTGGTTGAATGAAATCAGGATTATCATTTATATATTTAAGCAGACGATCTGCATATTTTGACATCTTGAAAAAATATGCTTCTTCACTAACTTCTTTAACAGGCCGCCCACAGTCAGGACATTTCCCATCTACAAGCTGGCGTTCCAACCAAAATGATTCACAAGGCGTACAATAAAGACCTTTATATTCGCCCTTATATATATCCCCTTTTTCATAAATACGTTTAAATACTTCTTGCACTACCTTATAATGCCGTTCTTCTGTGGTGCGAATAAAATCATCATTGGATATATTGAGCCGTTTCCAAAGATATTGGAATTCAGCAACAATCTTATTTACATATTCCAGCGGTGTTATCCCAGCTTCTTCTGCTTTCTGTTGAATTTTTTGGCCATGTTCATCAGAACCGGTGAGGAAAAACACATCAAAGCCGCTGAGTCTCTTATAACGGGCAATCGCATCGGCAATAGTTGTACAATAAGCATGCCCTATGTGCAACTTGGCACTAGGATAATAAATAGGCGTTGTTATATAAAATGATTTTTTTTCCAAAAGAATTCCCTCCATAGTTGTTTTCGTATATCTTAAAATTTTAACTAAACTTAAATTATACTTTACATCACCAAAAAATGCTACTGTTGCACTCAGCAGGAAAGTGTAACTATACTGTTCGCAAAATAAGTATCTTAATACTTTATTTGTCTAAATAAAACAACTTTTACGCAGTATACAAATGAACTTCTCCAATTTTTCATCGGCTGAAAAATTTATTCGAAACAAAAAGCTGTCTATTCCTGATCGGCCTTTAAAACTGCATTATAAACATCTCTCCTACTTAAATGCAGATCTTTAGCCGCTTTTTTTATTGCTTCTTTCTTAACCATTCCTTCGCTGATTAAATTTCTGACGTATTCTTCAGGCAGCATATCTTTAACAGCGCTATCGACTGCATCGGTATTACAACCTTCAACAATCAATACAAATTCACCACGCGGTTCCACAGAAGAAAAATATTCATTTATCTCTTCCAATGTACCACGCACAAACTGCTCAAACTTTTTTGTAAGTTCTCTACAAACTGTTATCCTTCGCTCGCTTCCCAGCGAATCTATTAATTCTGGTAAAATACTTGTCAACCGGTGTGGTGTCTCATAAAAAATCAAAGTATCCCTGCGTTTTTTTACTTCTGCCAAAACTTCTCTGCGTTTCATTGCTTTTTTAGGCAAAAATCCTACAAAGGAAAATTGCACCGTGTCCAGCCCAGATGAAATCAATGCTGATAAACCGGCATTTGCTCCAGGAATAGGGGAAACTTTTATATTTTCTTTTATAGCAAGTTCAACTAAATTACTGCCGGGGTCAGCAATCCCTGGTAATCCAGCATCACTGACCACAGCAATATCCGTACCACCAAGAAGCTTTTCAATGAGCTTTGGTCCTTTAATGAATTTATTATGCTCATGATAGCTTGTCAAAGATGTATGTATATTAAAATGCGCCATCAATTGCCGAGTATGGCGTGTATCTTCAGCCGCTATCAGCTCAACTTCTTCCAATATCTTCACCGCTCGGAATGTCATGTCATCCAAATTGCCAATAGGCGTGCCCACTAAATACAAAGTTCCCCTTTTATTATTCTCCATATATAATCTCCCTACAATAAAAACCACTCAGCAATCGAGTGGTTTTTAACATTTCTCAATTCAATACAGCCATGCAATATAATTTCACTGCCTACCGTCCCACAGCATCAGGATAATAATAGCGCAATAACTCTTCCGTATAGCTGCCATCCGCATTATGTACAATTAAAGGGGTGTCTACTTTAAGCCCACCGCGAGCACCGCCCGCAATACCTTCTATTAGCACCATATTGGGAACTTTATTTTCTTTAGGCTGCACAAAACGCAGCTTTTTGGGAACAATACCATTTTTATCCATTTCTACCATTATCTCAGACAATCGCTCCGGTAAATGCACCATAGCGAACCGGCCATGAAACCTTAAAGCATATTTTGCCGCCGCAACAACGTCTTCAAGTGAAGCGGTTATTTCATGGCGAGCCATTGCCACACCATCTTTGCTGTTGACGCAGCCGTCTGATATCGGCCTATATGGTGGGTTTGCCACTACAAAATCCGCAAACTGTGCCGGATAAATTTCCCGCAACTGACGGTAATCAGCCTGTTTTACAATTATCTTATCTGCTAAATTGTTCATTGCCGCATTACGTTTGGCAAGATCCGCTGTTACGGGATTAATCTCAAGAGCATGTACCAATCGCACATGTTTTGCCAGCAACAACGGAATTACACCAGTTCCCGTCCCCAAATCAAGTCCACAATCGTTTTTTTTCACATAAGCGAAATGCGCTAATAATACGGCATCAAGAGAAAAGCAAAATTCCTTCTCATTTTGAATTATCTTCAATCCATCGGTCATCAAATCATCGATGCGTTCAAAAGGATTCAGCTTCATGTATCGTCTTCATCTTTTTCAATGACATCATCCCACGAGGCAACAATGGTTCGCTTATTATCAAGTAAAATCGTTGCTGTACGCTTTTGGCCATTGAGCGAAATGACTTTCCCCTCCCCGTCTACCGATACTACACGGCTTCCTCTTTTGGGCGGTGCTATTATATTATTTCTACAGCATTTTGATTTGCAGCAATACATATCATTTTCATATTTCAGGCAGCACATCAGCCTGCCGCATATCCCTGATATTTTAGTAGGATTCAAGGATAAATTTTGATCTTTGGCCATACGTATGGAAACTGGTTCAAAATCACCGAGAAAAGTTGCACAGCACAACGGCCTTCCACAATACCCTATTCCGCCCATAATTTTAGCTTCATCCCGCACACCAATCTGCCGAAGCTCTATGCGTGTATGAAAAATAGCCGCTAAATCTTTTACTAATTCGCGAAAATCAACACGCCCGTCTGCCGTAAAATAAAAAATTATTTTATTGACATCAAAAGTATATTCCACACCAATCAATTTCATTGGTAAAGCATGTACTGCTATTTTTTCTTCACATATAGTAAAAGCTTTCTTTTCTTTTATCTTGTTTTCCGCTACTTTTTCCAAATCCTCTTTCGTAGCCTTGCGCAAGATCGTCTTCAACGGCTGAACTATATCACTTTCCGGAACATCACGCGCCGGAATTACTACTATTCCATATTCAACGCCGCGGGCTGTTTCTACAATTACGCCTTCACCATTTAACAGGTGAGTGCTGCCCGGGGCGAAATAATATATCTTACCCGCTTTTTTAAAGCGAATGCCCACTACTGTTTGCACTAAATTAACTCCTTATTTCAAAGCGAGTAAACTTATGATAAATTTTTCTGCCATAAGCCTTACATCAGCATTAGTTAATAACCTGCGCTGTATTTCCCCAGCATAAGTACATGCCGTAAATACAGCGTTTATATTCCATTTTTCTTTTATTGCAATAAGCGCATCTTTCATATCATTGTTATACAATTCCGTACAGTCCAAGCTGCTGTCAAGCGCAGCTATATCCCGCCAAAATAACTGGAGATATAAGAGCCATTCAGCAAACTTTTCTTTGCCGGAAACAGCTAATTGGTCTGCCAAAGTCCAAATTCCTTCATCGGTCATAGAAAAAACCTTTGTCAAAAACTCGAACGCGGCACGGCGATTTGCTAAACCGTCATTCTCGTAAAGAGCCAATGCCTGTTCAACACTTCCGCCCGCAAGTTTTGCTAAAACTGCTCCGCCATCGGCACCAGTAATCCCCCGTGCAGCTATTATATTGCTAATATCTGCGTCCGCCAGTGGAGCAAAATATATCCTCATACACCTTGATATAACAGTTGGCAAAAGCTTTTTCTCATTATCAGCCGTCAAGATAAAAAAAACATTGCCCACAGGTTCTTCCAGTGTTTTTAACAATCCATTCGACGCAGCCTCATTCATCTTATCAGCATTTCTTATCAGCACTACACGTTTATCAGACATATAGGCTGCCAATGAAATGGCTTTCTGCATCTGGCGAATTTGATCGATCTTTATCATTTGCACTGTTTTCCCTTCTGGCTCCAGAAGGAAAAAGTCAGGATGTACCCCGTTTTGCAAAGCTGTACAGGAAGGACAGCTACCGCATGGTCCATCTTCTTTTTCACATAACAGCATCGATGCCAGAGCTACACCAGTCAGGAATTTACCGACTCCTGCCATACCTGAAAACAATATAGCATGGGGCAAACGATCTTCTGCGGCCATCCTTTTAAGGCTGGCAATTATTTGATCGTGTCCTTTTATATCACACCATTTGGTTAGCATAAACTACATATAAAGGTCAACAAGCATACCACGTATAGCATCATGCTTAGCTGCTATACTAAGTGCACTGGCCTGTCCTAAACGTATTTCTTCTGCCATATCTTCCAAATTACTGTCAATTTTTCGGACAGTAGTATAAATTTTCTGTCTGCCCAATCTATCCCATCCGGCTTGTGATTGCCTTGAATACATATGCGTAACAGCCTCGCCAATAAACTGTTTGACCAGATCACGATATGAGCTCAATTCGTCAAAAGTCGGTGTTTGCGTCAGCTTTGCCCCTTGTTCTGTCACTTGGTCCAACAATTTTTTAAGTTGTTCCATGGATAGATCCTGTTGGTTCTGGTCAAGTTCCGTAGAAAAATCATTTACCTGACCTTTTACTTGAACGTCACGGCTGTTTTCTGTACTATGAAAAAGCTGTTGCTGCTTGGTGTTAAGCGAATCTATTTTCATCATATTGTGCACACCCTGCTCTTATTACATTATATTAACCCATTCAGTATTATCTGATAGATAATACTGCCAATTTTATTTCTATACCTACTGAGTAATAATTATAATTATTTTTGTAACATTTGGCAATTGATAACAGTCATAAAAAAATGATGGTGAAATAAGCCTTATTGCTACTTACTTCACCATCCAAATATATAATTATATCTATTTTGATAAATACAAATTTTATTAAAATTATTTTATTTACTTTTTATATTATAATTTACCTAATATAAAATTTTATGGATAATATTAAATACTATCCTCGCGTTTTCCCTCCAGCAATATTATAAGTAACACCATGAATATAACCAGCTCGTTTACTACTCAAATAGCAGACTAAATCGGCCACCTCATCTAATTTGCCGCATCTTCCTAAAGGAGTTGTAGATGTCTGATTATAGCCATTACGTAATTGCGTTACAGTAATCCCTCGAGTATATGCCAAAGCATTTTCATATTCTGGTGTTCTTAGCCCAGTAGCTTCTAAAATCCCAGGAGCAACTGCCACTACGCGAACACCGATCCGACCTAATTCCTTTGCCCATGAACGCGTGAGTGAATTTACAGCATTCTTAGTAGCAGCATATACACTTTGTCCTTCTGAACCTTCCAACCCACTTTCCGATGAAAGATTAATTATTATTCCCTTTTTGTTCCTTACAAATTCATGCCCAATTATCTGAGAACAGAAAAAAAGTCCTTTTAAGTTTATATTAACAATTTTATCAAATATTTTTTCATCAATTTCGTGTACTGATTTATCTTTTTCTGCATGATAATCAACTAATAATCCAGGAATATTGATTCCAGCATTATTAACTAAAATATCAATAGAACCAAACCTTTCTTTTGCAGATTTCACCATATTTTCAATTTCTTCTCTAATCGTAATATCCATGGTAATATAAAATAATTTACCACTATATTCTTTTATCATAAAATCTGGTTTCTTGTTATTTATATCGCAAACAATAGCATTAGCTCCATTATCCAAATAAGCTTGTGCTATAGCTTTACCTATTCCTGATGCACCACCAGTTATAACCGCAGTTTTTCCTTCTAAACCTAACCATGAAGTCACAATATCACTCTTTTCTAAATTTTATCATCAGCCATAGATTGTTCATGTACATCAATATAATTATGTGAATCAGTTTTACTACTTGCCAATAAAAAAAACAATGTTTCGATCACTGCCATAGCAGCCAATCTAGTAAGTACAAAACTAAACTCAGGGAAAAACAATCGTTCCCGTGAAATAGTATTAATATGGTAATTAGCTTTTGAAGCTAATGAAGATGTTGCTGAATTTGTCACAGCAACGATAGTTGCATTTTGTTTAACCGCAGCATCAATAATACTTAACAGATTTTTAGATTCACCAGATGCTGATATGGCGATAACTACATCAGCTTTTTTTAATCTATGTGCAAGCACCAATTGATGTTCCCAAATTGTCGAAGAAAAAGATGTTATGCCTAACTCAGTAAATTTATAAGCCCCATCTAATGCTATAGGGATAGTATTACCCTGAGCCGCAAATAAAACCATATTGGCATTTTTAATGCAATTAATAATTGTCCTCAAATTTTGGATATCAATATTTAATATAGTTTGTTTTAATTCTTCATATTTATTAGCTAAAATATTTTTCAATGATTGTTCTAGATAATTAATGTCAATATTATTTGACACTTCTACATTATCTTGCTCTACCATTTCCTTAGCCATCTTTATTTTTAAATGATAAAAGCCTTTGCAACCACATTTTTTACAAACTCTTACGATCGTTGCTTTACTAGATTCACTTGCTTCTGCTAATTCAGCAACAGTCATATTTATAACCTCATTTGAATGAGCCATTATATAATCAGCTACTCTTTTTTCAGCATCGAATAAATCATTGTAACAAGAAGCTATTTTGTCAATTACATTAAAATCTTCTTTTCCCAACATATAAAACACGCTCCTTTAGAGTATTTAACTTTTTTATTGCTCTTACATTATATCTTAGGTGCGTGTTCAATAAAATATTGTTCAGCTTCTAAACTCCAAAAACCATTATTCTTCTGAATAATATGCGATAGTTTTTTTCCAAAATCATCTTTTTTAGTACAAAAATCTTCTAAATTTGTTAAAGGAAAATCTTTGTTTGTATATACTATTTTTTTGCCACTGCTAAATTCTGAAAGATGAATCGTAGTTTGTGCCACATCATTCAATCCTAAAACATGAGATACAATTTTAGCTGCATTAATGCGCTGCGATTCAATTAAGTATATAGCTTCTTTCATGTCATCTGTATTTCCACCACTGGTTCCAACAATGTGTGTAGCCTTATAATGCACATTATAAAAATTAATCCGAGGACTAAACCCATGATCAGTTGGTCCAGCAAAAAAATTCAAACACCCATCATAAGTAAGCAGTGTTTCTGCTTGTTGAACTAATTTTTCATCAGGAGCAAATACAAACACATCATCAAATCCATTAGTTTTTTCTGTTACCTTTTCTATAGCATTCTTAATGTCCTTCGAATTTTTTGTATTAATATAATATAAATCTATTCCTTGTTTCCTTGCTTCATCTTTAGAATATAATCTTTCAGCTAAATCTAATTTTTCTTGTGTTCTTCCTGTTACAACTAAAACCTTAGGTTTTTTTAAACCATGAAGGGCCAAATCAATTGCCAAAAATCCCATAGGACCGGTTGCTCCCAGAATAGCCATATTACCATCTTTTTTTATACCCATAACATGTTTATAACTGTACATCTTTTCAAGATGAAAATTTGCATTAAAAGCACCTATAACACAAGACAATGGTTCAACTAATGATCCTTCAAAATATGTCTTTCCATTATAATGAAGAAGACTGCCATTTTCCATAACTTGGTCTTGAATGATAATTTTTGTGGCATCGCCTCCGATTAATTGGTATGAATAACCGGGTGCATAGCAATTTTCTGCACCAATATTAGGCTGTATTACAAATTTGTCACCTGGGCGAAAATCAGTTGCCCATTTTTTCCCTACGGCTAACACATTTCCACAAAATTCATGTCCAACAATAATTGGATTTGTGTTGATGTCATTTGGTACTTTATTATGCTTAATTCCCTGTTTAACCGCTTTAAACGTTGACATGCATAAACTGTCAGTGATAACTTCAGCCAATATTTCATTGTCCTTCACTGTTGGTAAATCAAATTCTTCCAACCTCAGATCATTTTCACCATACAACCTAACTGCTTTTGTTTTCATTATTCTACCTTCTATAATACAAAGTAATTTATTTATTATAATATTCCACAGAGTTTCTACCTTTACATTACAAATATCCAGTTATGCTAATATACCTAGAGCCGATCCTATTATCCCAACTGCAAATAACATAAATATAAGCATTATGGGACTAATCCGTTTTTTTAATAACTTACATACTAAGAGTGTTAATCCCAATCCTAATAAACCTGGCATGAGTTGATCAAAAATATTTTGCAAAGTAGTTGTAATCACAGAACCATCTGCTGTAGTTATTTGCGAAATAACCACAGGAATATTAATTACCGTCCATTTTGATACTAACGCTCCCATAACAAAGAAACCTAAGATAGAAGCTCCTTCTGTAATTTTCTGCAGTTTATTTCCCTTCAACTCATTTAAAACTAAATCTAATCCTTTTTTATAACCATAAAATAAACCCAACCATAATGCAGCTAATCTTGCTAAGTTAAATAATACAAAAAATATAATTGGTCCTAACACACTTCCTGTTAATGCAATGGAAGCACCTAATGCAGCCGTTATTGGCCTAAGTGTCCCCCAAAAAATTGGATCCCCAACACCACAAAATGGTCCCATCATACCAATTTTAATACTACTAATTGCACTTTCTTCTATCTTTGCACCATTAGCTTTTGCCTCTTCCATCGCTGCGGTAACTCCCAATACAGGTCCTACACATGCCGGTGTAACATTAAAAAATGTTAAATGCCTTTTTAATGCGGCTTTCTGATCTTCGGGCGAATTATATAACCTCTTTATGGCTGGAATTATGTTGAAACAAAATCCCAAAGCATGAATACGTTCAAAATTGAAAGAAGCTTGTTGAAGATTCATTCGAATGAACATATTTATTAAATCGCCTTTTGTTAAACGTTTTTTCCTATCCATATAAACTCTCCTCACTCAATCATCTAACTCATCATCAAAACGATCAGTTGTGTTTGAATCACTTGTTGCTACTATTGGATTAATTTGAAACTTCGGGTTTAATTGAACATAAACAATTGCAGCAAAAAGTCCTAAAACACCAAAAGCGACTAAATTAAAAGTAGTAAAACCAGCAATTACAAATCCCAAGAAAAAAAACGGTAACAAATATTTAGCGCCCATCATATTTATAACCATCGCATACCCAACCACTACAATAAAACCACTGGCCACTTTAAGTCCTGTAGTTATAAATGCGGGAATTAATGCTAATAAATTTTGTACACCGGCAGGACTTACAAATAAGGAAATTAACAAAACAGGAACAGCAACGCGTAACGCTTGTATAATTAAAGCACTAATGTGACATAAATCAATTGCACGAAAATTACAGTTCTCAGCATATTTATCAGCAGCATGTTGAAACATAACGGTTACAGTTCTTGCAACAACTGTCAAAACTTGTCCGGCAGCAGCAACCGGAAGTGCAATTGCAATTCCGGTTGCAATTGATTGATTTCCAATAATAACCAGTATTGCCGAAATTATACTTGCCAATGCTGAATCTGGTGATTGTGCCGCACCAATATTCATCCACCCCAACGCAATCAATTCCAACGTTCCACCAAGAATCACGCCTGTAGTAAGATCACCTAAAACTAAACCTACTAAGGTACAAGCGATTAAAGGTCGATGTGTTTGAAATGAATCCAAAACACTTCCCATCCCAGCTATAGCAGCTACTACAAAAAGTAAAACAATTTGCAATGTACTAAGTATCAAAATAAAACCTTCTTTCTAAAAAAATAACAATGTACATTATTGTCATAATAAATAATTAAATTTTATCCATTATATTAACTTTTACATCATTTACAACTGGACGTATCTCAAGTTCTACGCCTAGTTCATCCAATTTTCTAAATGTTTCTTTATCAGAATCGTCAACTGATACAGCTTTAGTAATTTGTTTTTTCCCATCTTTAAAGGACATTCCTCCAATATTGACACTTTTTATGGGTATACCTCCTTCAATCATTCTTAAAACATCTTGTGGACAAGTAAATAAAAAAAACACAGTATCCCTTGCATATTTAGGATTATTATAAACACGAATTGCTTTTTCAATATCGACTACATTAACTTTAATTCCAGGAGGTGCCACTTGTAACACAAGTGTTTTACGAATAGTATCATTCATAACTTCATCACTACAAACTATAATTCTTCCAGCGTTCGCAGCTTTAGCCCATACTGTTGCCACTTGACCATGTATTAAACGATCATCAATTCGACATAATTTTATTATCATTATAATTCCTCCGATTCTGACAAATATGATAATTCTTGACAAGATCGAACATATTGAGTGCTGTTTGATAATATTCTATTTGCTAATTCTTGTATAGAAATATTTTCTTCGCATCGTAACATAAAAACATCAAGCAACATTGGTAGACTCGCACCAGCAATAGTGAGACAATGTTCATTCTGCAAGGCTATACCAGCAGCAACATTATATGGTGTACCACCAAATACATCAGTAATAATAAGTGACTCCGCGGAATCATCCATACATTCTGAAAATTTTTGCTTTAATTTACATAAATCTTCACCTGGAATAAATTCAATAATGCTCACTTCTTCTTGCTTACCACAAATCATCTCTGCAGAATTAATAAGTTCTTTGGCCAGCTGTCCATGTGATGCTAAAATTATTTTCATATGCTCTCCTCCGATGATAGAATACCAATAAACCTCTTGCAGAAACTTTATTCCTTTTTATATTTATATGTGGAATAAAATTCCTTATTTATATATTCATATTATATTTAAAAAATAATTTTTTGTCAACGTAAATATAAAGAAAAATTGTTTTGTTTATAATAAAACACTAGAGTATTAATTTTTTTAACTACAGATAATATTTTTCTTAATTATATGATATCTTGAATACATCTTAACGAAAACATTTCTGCACACCCTTGAATATTACAATTGAGTATATATTATTATATGTAATTTAAAATAATAAAAAAGCCGTCCCCACTTTTATATGTGTGAACAGCTTCATTATCTTATATCGTCTTCATTTTATTTTTTACTAAAGTATATATTTCTCCGTGGATTTCCTTTATTGGACGGATTTTTTCTGCTGCAATACAGTTTACGCAATTCCAGCCATATTTTGCTGCTATTTCCTTATACACCGCATAACAATGATGTAAATAATTTTTATCTGCCTCATGGATATCTTTATTTCCCGAAGAAGTACCCCTGGTCTGCAAAAGTTTATCACTAAATTGCGGTGGCATATCCAGAAAAATTACTAAATCTGGTTGCGGCAATCCCATTTTATTAAATTCCAAATCAAAAAGCCAATTCAAATATGCACTGCGTTCTTCCGGTTTTTCTATTTTAATTGCCTGGTGCACCATATTAGACGTCGTATACCTATCAGCAATAACTACAGCGCCCTTGTCGTATCTTTCTTTCCATTTGAGCCTATAAGAGGCATACCTATCCACCGCAAAAAAAGTGGACGCGGCATACGCATTAACCGAATCTGCCGTTTTGCCGAAATCACCGCGCAGATACATTTTTACCAATGCAGATGATTCACTTGCATAATCGGGATATTCCACTTTACAGACATCCTTACCATCATTTACAAGGTGTTTATATAAAAGTTCAGTTTGCGTTGCCTTTCCCGAACCATCTCCGGCTTCTATTATTATTAATTTTCCCTTCATTTTACCACCCTTATCTCGTGCAGCTGCGTGTCGGCAGGCCCGACTATTTTTGCGCCCGCCTGCTGCCCTTTTTTTATATATTCTATAAACTCACTTGAAATTATTTCGCCTGGATAAATAAGGGGTATCCCCGGCGGATAAAAGGTCACGGTTTCTGCGCAAATACGATCTTCACTTTGTGCAAAAGGAACGTTCTCATAATTAGCTAATGCCGCCTGGCGTGGTGCCATCCTCATCTCCGGCAATGTTATCAATTTAGATGCTGCAACAACTGCCGCTTTGCCTTTTTGCTTACAGTCATTCGCTAGTGCCGCTAATGCCTTAAGCAGTATTGCTGTTTCTTTTTCACTGTCAGCCATGGATATTATGAAAAGGACATTATACATATCTGCTAATTCACATTGTATTTTATAACGATAGCGCAGTATATGCTCAGCCTCATAACCGGTAATACCCAAATTTTTAACCGTTACTGTCACCTTTGTCCAATCAAGTGCAAAACATCCCTCGCTGCCAACTAAATCAATCCCGCCACAATATAATCCCGTTATATTATTTACACGTTCCCGCAGTTCTTGTGCCAAACGAACGGCTTTGCCAATAAGGACTGTTCCCTTTTGGGCCATCTGTCTGCGGGCAGCATCAAGTGATGCCAATAAAAGATAATTGGGGCTTGTAGATTGCAGCAAGGCATTTGCCATATGGACACGTTCTTTGTCTATGCGTCCATACTGTACATGCAACATGGAGGTTTGTGTAAAAGACCCTAAAATTTTATGGGTGCTCTGTGCAGACATGTCCGCACCTGCGTCAATAGCTTGTATAGGCAATGCCGACGAAAATTTTAAATGAGGCCCATGTGCCTCATCGACGAGTAAAAGCATTCCATTTTTATGCACCAATTCTGCAATCTTTTCTATATCACAGGCGACACCGTAATATGTTGGATATACCAACAGGACAGCCTTTGCATCTTTATTTGCTTTTATCGTTCTCGCCACGTCTTCTGTCCGTACAGACATTGCTATTCCCAACCGACTGTTTATTACCGGCTCAATAAAGACAGGCTCAGCACCGCACAAAATGAGCCCGCCTAAAACACTCTTGTGCGCATTTCTTGGTATGATTACCTTATCACCCGGTGAAAGCGCTGCAAAAAGCATTATATGAATAGCACCTGTCGTCCCATTTATCATAAAAAGGCTTTCATCAGCCCCATAAAGTTCTGCCGCAAGTTCTTGTGCCTGCTTTATGCACGTTGTCGGTGCAAATAGATCATCCAGTTCCGCCATGAGGGAAACATCCATTTTTAACCCCAACGGTGTTACCATCATCTTTATTACATCAGCAGCTCCTTTTCCCTGCTTATGTCCAGGTGTGTGAAAAGCAACGGCTCCATCATTAACATATTTTTGCATGGCAGCAAAAAGCGGTGCCATATCCTGTGTCATAAAAACACCCTTTCCCTATATTTTCAAGAAGTAACGCAAAAAAAGCCGCCATAAAATCATACCTAATTTTAGGCGGCCTTAAACCGATGGCATAATGTTATTTTTTTTTGCGTCTTGCCAAGAATATTTTGAGAACAGCCAACACTACCGCTGCGGCGGCAACGCCCAATATCAAGGTATTATTGAACCCTGAACCGGCCCCCTTTGCCATACTCTTATACACAAACATCAATACTGCAGCTACTATCAATACATTTATCAGACTAGAAATATGACCACCCCCGTCATTTTCAAACAACAGCCTCACAATTAGCCTTTTGTTCCTGCACAATCATCAGACTTTCTTTTTCCTTTTCCCAATGAAGCACCCGAGCCTTAGCAAAACCATTAAAGTTAGTGGACGATGCAATAGTATAGGCACCACAATCACTTGCAACCACGATATCATCAAGCTGCAAATCAGGACATGGATAATCTTTCGCAACAACATCAAGAGAGTCACAGCTTGGTCCAAAAAAAGTTGATGGCAGCAGCTTCCCTTGTTTAAAACTATTTAGTTCATATTCCCAATGGTCAAAAAACACACCAGAAAAAATTCCGTACACACCTTCGTCCAGATAATAGCACATTCTATCATCCCGTAACTGCTTGCCGATCACACGTGTAATAGCGTTCATAACAGTACCGCAAATATAACGTCCAGGTTCTGCCCATATTTCAACATCAGGGAAAAACTTATCCAAACCTGCGTTTATCGTCTTAACCATGTTTTCTAAATTAACACATGTGTCAGGTGCCGGCACGGGCAGTCCTCCGCCAATATCCAATATATTTAAATTTAACCCTGCCTGCCCAGCTTCATCAATAATACCACGGCAGAGGGAAAAAGCTTCATAATAAGGTTCTGTCGATAAGGTCTGACTACCTACATGAAATGCCAGCCCTACCGGATTTAAGCCCTGTTCTTTGGCCAGCTTCAATAAAGAAATGGCCTTTTCAGGCTCAGCGCCAAACTTTTCATTCAAATTAACAAGTGCTTTAGCATTTTTTATGCGAATTCGCAAAAGTACTTTCGCACCGGGAACATATTCGGCCATCCTATAAATTTCTTTCTCATTGTCAAAAGTAAACTTATTGACTCCGGTCTCAGCTGCCGCCCTAAGCCCCTGAATTGTTTTTATGGGATTTGCATATATCATATTTTCTCCGCTGACTCCCATAGAATACAACATTCGGATTTCTCCATCAGAAGCGACATCAAAGCTGGAACCCATCTCCATCATTTTTTCTATGATAATAGGTGACGGGTTTGCCTTTATAGCATAAAACACACGTACACGCGGCATATTATTTAATAAAAATTGATAATTCTTTTCTACCTGATCAGTAGAAATAACCGCTAAAGGCGTGGGGTACTTATTTACCAATATCTCCGCCTGTTCTTTTGTTAATTTGAAACTTTTCATAACACTCCCCTTATTCTCTTACATACAATTACTGTATTTATTCTTTGCGGACAGGTACAAGCTTTATCTTAGCAAAAGCTTGTTTTGCGCATCGATACAATTATGTCTCAGCAGCAAAACCATTGGCCGCTGTTTATAAATTAAACCAGCCAGAATTACCGGCATGATATTAACTTATTTCTTTAGTTAATTTGTCACTTATAAGGAAAATCCTTCATTAATCCCAAAATTTTTACAAAATTTCCTGCTTATTTAAAAATCGCTAAAAAGCTCTAATTCATTTTCTTATAACTCTTAATAAATATATAACGACAGCCGCAAAAAATCAATCAAAATTTTATACTAATTTATAGTAAATTATATATTTATAATAACTATCCACCCGCATAGCGGGTGGTTTTTCTTTTTCGGGCATAGCCCTTTTACACTGGCTGCGCATAAATGCGCTTTTTATTGGCCTGC
>NZ_SMAA01000023.1 GCF_004341685.1 Pectinatus cerevisiiphilus | reverse complement strand
GCCCACTTCGAACATACAGTCGAATCTGGAGCATAGTCAGTAGATGCACATATAAAATTTGAAGAATTACTGACAACTACCTTGACATTGAGCGCGATGCTGTAATAATATTGGATGCGGATTTGCAAGATCCACCGGAGTTGATTCCTGAAATGATATATTGGTGGCAAAAAGGATATAAGGATGTTTGTTTAAAAAGAAGATCTCGTGAAGGAGAAAGTTTTATAAAAAAAACGACATCACATTTTTACTATAAATTATTACAACATTTGACCGATATTCCTATCCAACCAGATGTGGGAGATTCTCGTTTATTGGATCGTAAATGTATAGATGCCTTGAAGAGTATCCGAGAAACACAGCGATATACAAAAGGCTTATTTAGTTGGATTGGTTTTGAAAAAAAGGAAATTTTATTTGATAGAAAACCACGTGTTGCTGGCAAAACAAAATGGAATTATTGGAAATTAATAAATTTGGCTATACAGGGAATTACAAGTTTCACGATTACCCCCCTTCGGATTGCTTCTGGAATGGGAGCTGTTTTAGCTATTATTGCTATTTTATATATGTTATATATTCTTTCACTAACGTTAATATATAATAATCCAGTTCCTGGATATCCTTCATTAATATGTATAATTTTATTTATTGGTGGTATTCAATTATTTGTACTCGGGATTATAGGGGAATATTTAGGGCGGGTATTTATTGAAAGTAAAAATCGTCCACCATATTTTATAAAATCTTATATACGAGGGGAAAAATGATAGCTAATTTAAATAATGGGCAAAACAGATGGTATGAATGTATATCTGCCAAATATACCGCATCTTCTCCGCTGCGGTTAAGTCTTTTCATTTTATTGCTAATTGCTTTTTTTTTGGATATTTATGTTCTGAACAGGCATACTACCTTTGCTGCTGATGATTATGGGTTTCAATTACTTAGTGACTCGATTAATTCACCGTATGACTATTTTGCCGTTTTATATCAAAAATATTTTAGTTGGACTGGCCGCATGATAAGTGAATCCTTTACCTATTTGTTTTTTTCATTGGATAAAAAGATTTTTAATATAATAAATTCCTTGGGATATATTTTATTAATTTTATTGATATATTTTAATATTGTTGGCAAGAAAAAAATATATTTATCGTTGTTGATATTTATTAATTTTTTCCTTTTTGTATTTCTTCCCGCATTTGGCCAAGATATATTGTGGATTACTGGGAGTGCTAATTATCTTTGGCCTACGCTTATCGCTTTATCCTATACACTGTTATGGCGGTGTTATTCACC
Organism: Pectinatus cerevisiiphilus; assembly: GCF_004341685.1. Classification (GTDB taxonomy): domain Bacteria; phylum Bacillota; class Negativicutes; order Selenomonadales; family Selenomonadaceae; genus Pectinatus; species Pectinatus cerevisiiphilus. Next base: position 26,871 of record NZ_SMAA01000023.1, on the reverse strand, counting down.
AGAGCGGATTAAGCTATATAGCAACCCTTTATTTTTGCTGTTTTGCATTGTATTGGGGTTCTGCGCGGGAGTAACTAATGAAAATACATCCATAGCAATTTTTTTTATGTCTGTAATTTTCATTATATATTATAAAAAATGTTATAACAAAATATACACTTTTTATATAGTTGCTGCTGTAAGTGAATTATTGGGCAGTATTTTTTTGTTGATGGCCCCTGGTAATTTTGTCCGTGCTCGAATAACTGGGGATGTTTCCCATTTAGGGAATTTTTATAAAAATTTGGGTGATCTGTTAGATCCTACCTGTTTATTAATTTCACTTTTGATTTTTTGTATTTTATATATTTTGCTGAAAGATGCAGATAAGAAAATCGCTTGTATCTTTGCACTTACTTCTATAGTGGCTGTGCTGTCACTTAGTGCATCTCCTGCTAACTTTAAGGGACGCATAGTGTTGAGTGGATTAGCCTTTATGATGATTGCTGCCGGTATTTTATACACAAAAATAGATTTTACAAATCGTAAAATAAAACAGATTGTATGTTTGTTGGCTGTTACTTTTGCTATAGGCAGTCTTAAGTTGTATACTTCGGCAATAGCGGATATTGAGGATTATGAAAGTGAATATAACATTAATCTACAAATTATTGAGCAAGAAAAAGCTGCCGGAAATAGAGATATTGTTGTAAATAACATTTCTTCTGTTAGTAGGTTTTGTGCTTCTTATGGATTGGTTGAAATTAAACCTATGCCTAATGATGGTCAAAATAGCGCAGTTGCTGAATATTTTAAGATCGATACAATTAGGGCATCTTATATATTCCCTTCGGTTTCTAATTAAATTGCGATCCATGGATTAAGGGCACAGGAAAAAGGCGGACAAAATTGTCCGCCTTTTCGTATGCTAATTATTAATCTTTATCAACCACCGAGACGCCAGATACTGGCAGAGCTGATTCCGACTTTACTAGCCTTTTCCGTCCAATCGGCAAGGGTTTTCTTATCGGCAAACCAGACTGTGTACGTTACACCGTCTTCTTCATAGGAGAAGTACAATGCGCTGCTTTCAGGATCACGCTTGGGGTCAACCTGATATTTTTGCAGGAGCGCTTCTGCTTGGCTTGTGGAAATCAATTTTTTATCACCATTGCTTCCCCATAAGCATCCGCCGTTGGCGAAGGCTGCGCCTAACGAACCGGGAAGAGCCTTCATATTTTTGGCAGTGCGTTCTATAAAGGCAAAGTCGGCTTTAGGTCCTGGGCCACTGTGCAGACCGTACAGGTTATACATCATCACCACGTATTGCGGGCCTTGTGGGAATGTATAGTCAGCAAATTTTACTGATGGTTCCAGAATGACACGTAGCTTTATATCTTTTTCAGAAGCCTTATCATAAAGTATTTTAATAAAATCGAGATATTCGGCTGCTGCGGTTTTATCCTTAAATACCTGTTCATAATCAAGGTCAATGCCATTGAAACCATTCTTTTCGGCCATGTCGATTATTTCATCGGCTTGGTCAACTTTTTTCAGATCATCGTCGAGGGTTCTTTTGACTACATCAATGCTTTTCAAGTCGCTTTTATTATCGCTTACTACATCATTGACGACAGACAGATATTTGATGGGAGCAGCGTTATCTTGCAATACAGCAGGGTCGAAATCATCGGGCAGTATGAGTTTGTCTTCATCTGAAAAATAAGCGGCAAAATACGAGATACTGTCATAATTTTCCTCTGCAAGCTCTGCCAAGCTATTTGGCATATCCCAATAGACAAGCCAGGCATTGGTTTCTGTGGGAAGGGCAGGGGTTTGTTTAGCTGCGCCACACCAGGTCGTATAACCGAAAAAAATTAGCGGGATACTGCAAACAAAACCTATAACAATTTTTAGCATTTTGGTTGAGAGTTTCATAGTTCCCTCCGTTATAAATATTTCACGAACCAACTGACAACTAGTTCACCGTATTTTTCTCCATTATACAATATTTTGTTTATGCCTGTATACTTTGCAGTAAATAAAGTGTTTCCGTTTGGTAGATTCTTTATAGTAAGTCCGTCAAATACGGCATCATAAATGGTGTCGGTGAGTTCCCTTTGCGCAAATCCCTTGCTTGTCCAGTTAGCGACTAAGAACAAGGCACCTGCATCGGTTTTGCTTACTTGTGCTGTTACTGCTTTTTTACCGTTTACGGAAATGTCAATATTGTTCCCTTGCAAGGTGATGGATAAATTTTCATCGCCTTTTTCGTTGGCGGTTATATCAGGTACATAATTGGTATTGCCTGTTTCTGTATTTGTAGGTGCTACTTGTGCCTGTCCGTCGGGAGTTGCATAGCGGGAAAAAATTTCCTTTTCCTTTTTTTGTGCTTCAAGACGGGCTTGGTCATTAGAAAGCGCTGGAACGCCATTGAAGTTATCCAGATCAACCTTTGCAAGTTCTGTTTCATTCGTGCCGCTTTTTTCTTTAACGAGCAGTTCTCTACCAACTACATTAACGCTTATATAGTTGTCCATGGTGTTGTCACTGCGCAGGCGAATTTCCTGTCCACCTTGTTTATTACCGTCCAGATGTACATCTAAGCTGAGGTTCTTGTAATTATCACTGTTCTTCAGCTTGACTATTCCCTGGCTTTCCGGTAAGGAGGTAAGATAGATTTTTTCGTCTGTAAATTCGCAGGCACCTTTTGTGAGTTCCCACTGGGCAGCTTTTTTGGCATCACCTGTTTCAAAGGTGAGATTTTGCTGAGTATCATAGTTTATACGCATCAGCAGATGATTTGCCGGCCACCATGCCTGTGATTGCAGTCTTGTTAAATCGTAAATGCTGTGGTCTTTTTGGTTAGGGGCATAGCCTTCACGATTGAAGTTCATTTTGAAAAGTTTGGTGAGCCAGTAGGCATTTACCTTGCTGACCTGTGGGTTATTACCAAAGTTTCCTGTGTTGGCATGCGTCAATATGCTGACAGATGGTATATAGCCTATGTTATCCATATAAGCTGTTTCGAGCTTTTTATAATCAGTACCTATGCGGTCCTGCATACGGTCATAGCTTTCCATTGGTACACCGTTTTTATCGCGGATATAATCCATAAGATAGTGATTATATCTGTGACTAAGATACGGGTGCGCTATCGAAAACATGAGCGGGCTCATTTCACCTAAGTAATTATTATACCTGTCAAAAACGTTAATATAGGCTAATCTATAACCATTGGAGCCGAGTTCCCAATAGGAACTTTCCATGAGACGTTTTAAATCATCCGGGGATAAAAATTTATTATCGTTTTTATTAAAATTTTGTGGATAGGTAAAAATAGTTGCTTTGTAGTTGAGTTCTTCTAAAACATCCTGGGCGAAAATAGCGGTATCCCGCCGGCCGTCTTCAAACATGAGATATACGGCTTTATCCGGTAGTTTAGCACTATTTTGGTAGTAGTTATATATGTCTTCGGTGGTTATGGTTTCATAGCCTTGTTCTTTTAGTGCCTTGAGCTGCTGGCGCAGTCTTTCCTGTGATACGAGTTCCTGGCTGCCGCCAGTTTTTTGTACACCAGAGTATGATATGGCAATAAAACCTTTTTGGTCTTGGGTGTTATCTGTATAAGGTTGATAGCTTTTTGTATAGAAGATGTTGTATAGGGCAAAGAAAAGGACAACACCCAGTATTGCTAATTCCAGTATGGTTCGTACGATTTTTCTCCTGTTGCGTATTTTGGAGAATTCTTTATTGCCTATTTCTTTATTTTCCGCCATCAGCCATACCTTCCTTTTTATTTTTTTTGTTGTAGGCTTTCAGGTCGGCGGCCGTCATGCGGGTGCCCCATGTCGATTTCCAGAAGGTTACCCAGGCAATTGGCATCTGCCACAGCAATACAACTTCATAGTAAAGGCAGAACCATATACCGTATACCCATGTCGTACTGCGTCGTAGGAACAATTGGGCAACGCTCATCAGTAGTGCCATCATTAATATACCTATGAGGAAAGTTAAAGGAAAAACATGATGGGTAAAAGGAATATAGATAAGGTTGTAAATGACGATTATCGGTGCGAGCATGGGGACGAGCAGTCCCATGTAAAAGGATAACGCCATAAACGGTTCTTTTTTCCACATGTAAGTAGCGGTGATAAGTGATTCTCTGAGCCAGGAGCGTTTCCAGCGCATTTGCTGTTTCAAAAATATTTTATAAGTGTTAGGGACGATTGTCGAACATACGGCACTGTCCTGATAATCTGTGCGATGTGAGCGTAAAATAAAGTTAGTCATTGCCCGGTCATCACCAAATGTGGCTTTTTGGCCCAGAAATTTTTGTTTCAGCCATGCATCGCTGTATTTCAAGACCAGATCCTTGCGGTAACAGGATAGTGGTCCTGAAAGGCAAGTTACTGCGTCGAAAAGTCCTTCTGCTGCTTTTAAGATACGGAAGGCTATATAGTAGCGGACAGACTGCATTTTGGTCAAGGCATTCGTGTATGTGTTTACTACATCTGTACGACCCGAGACACCGCCCATTTTTTCATCTTGGAAAGGCTGGACAATGTTTCTTATAGCGAATGGGTCAAGGAAACTGTCAGAATCAACAAAGACGAGTAACTCATTTTTGGCCATTGCAGCACCTGCTGCCAATGCTTCTCTTTTTCCAGCATTAGTAGGCTGGACGTGGTAACGAACTCTTTCGGCTATAGCGTAGCCACGTTCTTTGCTCAGGTCGGCAATTATTTCTTTTATCTTTTCCACTGAGTTGTCATTGGAACAGTCATCAATGACGATAACCTCTAATTTATCAACGGGATAATCTTGGTTTACACAGCTGAGGATAGTTCTTTTTATCCATTGCTCTTCATTAAAACAAGGGATAATGATGGTTACCGCCGGAGTAAAATCGGGATTAATGGGCGTTGGCCTATAAAGGGCACCGAATAAATAACGGCTGAGTAAAAAGGTCGCAGCTATGATGCTGTATAGATACAGTACTTTGTTGACACTGAAATACATGATACTTGATGAACGGAGCAGGACAATGAACAGGCAGATGAAGAACATAAAAAAGGCTGATATTGACAGCATATAACATTGTCTGTTCTTATAGATGTATTGAGCCAGAAGCTGGTCAAACTGGAAAGCACAGCACAGTTTGTTGTCCTTGTCCCGATAGGTGCGAACCCATTTTGCGGCCAGTCGTTTTATTTTTGTTTCATAACCTTCAGGCATACTTCCCGGTTTGATTTGGAAAGTAAGCTTAACCTGTGCTGAGTTTTCAATGCTTTCCTGGTATTCATTCGGAATACTACAGGAAATCCCCGAACTGGATAAATTTACAGCTCTACCTGTGATTACCTTTTTGTTTTTATCTTTGTCCCGTATTTCTATTTTGACGGCGTAATCTACTACATAACGCCGTCCTGTTTTTTCTTTTTGGATGCTGACAGAATACGATTCGGTATGTTTATGGTCATCAATGCCGCGGCGGTCTATAGTAGTTCTTTTTTTATCTTTGTCCGGCACATTAGGGAGCATTCTCCTGTCATTTACTGTATGCAGGAGAACGTCTTCCTTATTTGCCATACTTTGTTTTAATATTTCTGCGGCAGTTTTTGCATTAACAGGCGGCTGTGCCGACTGGTTTTTTTTGTCATCCATTTTTATTCACCGCCCATGCCATACCCAGAGTTTGTATACAAATATCCAGCTGAATCAGTTCCAGATGATGCTGCTTCCGTTTCATCGTGTACCGGATTTGATTGGTCATAGCCGTCTTTTAGATAGTCTGAAAGTCGAGCCGGAGTAAATTTAGCCGGATCGCCATCTGGACGCTGCTCATTGGCTGTAAGCAGTAGATCCAAAGCTCTGGCTGTATATTCGGCATTATCACTCATATGCATTACTAGGACAGCTCCTTTCCGAACTCTGCCATTTTCATCAAAAATTCCTTTTTTAATATCATTTAACATGCTGTAAATATTAGGTTGGTCATAATCGTGTGTACTGTAAGAACCATCTATAATGTAGGTATAACCATTGGCATACAGACATTCAAAGCCCATTTTGCTGACAGTCAGCTGCGGAGGCCTAAAATATCTGTTTAGTGCCGGGTGGCCGTTTATTACAACATCACCGACAATTGTTTCGAGTTTTGCATAACAATCATGCAGATCCTGCATATATTCTTCACGTGATTGCGTAGATTTTTCCTGGACATTAGTACGCGTGTTTTGTGTTGTCATTGGTTTATGCCAATCACTATGCGCACCGATATCATGTCCCTCCATGGCGATTGTTCACAGTAGGTTAGGGTTACTCATGACATTATGCGTAAGAATGAAGAAGTTGCCTTTTACGTTGTGCTTGCGAAGTACATACAGCAATGGGTTTAGGGAGGCATCCGTGCCCCAGTCATCAAAAGTAAAGAAGACAACAGGGTCATTTGTATGGATGCGGCCGGTTTGATCGAAGGATCTCATTTCTGCAAGGGAAAAACCATAGGCATTACTGTCAGGACCTACTGCAACGTTGCCTATAAAACGCTGTTTGATGTAACTATTAAAGCTCATTTTTTTTGCAGTCATTTCGTTATATTCACCGCGCAAACGTTCTGGAACGTTTGCTTTAGAGGAAAAAGAGTAGCGGTAAGCGGTATTTGCCAGTATCTCACCAGCTGGTTTTATGGAGTAGGCGGAATCATTATTTGCTGTATTTATTTTAGGGTCATCATAAAAAGAATTGTAAGCAATATTATCTATCTTTTTCCGCTTTATTAAGTCGAGAACTTTACCGGCCATTGTGTGGTCAGTATAATAATCAAGACGAAAATATACTATCCAGCCACGGCCTAAGGCATAAACATGTTCACCAAAAAGATTGTTCACTGCATCTTCTTCTGAGGTACAATCCTTCATATCAGACCTTACTACATTTATATAAGGGGTGATCATTGTTAATCCCATGGCAGAAACAGCTTCGCGTGTGTCATCATCGACTGCACCCCAAGGCTGCATAGCTAGAGTAGGTGAGGCACCCATCGCTTCCAACCGGGAGCGTACATAATCTATTTCTGCGCATACTGAGTAAAAATTGGTTCCTTTTAGGGAACGTATGCCAATGCCGACTTCGTTGCCGCTGGCAATAATGTCTTTGATCATACCAGGGTTTTTGTCAATATCATTTTTCATGACGAAAAATGTTCCTGAAGCATTCATCTTTTTTAAGCGTCCCAGAATATCATAAACGGTATCCGGTGAAGTGAGCCCAGCAAAAACAAAGCTTACAGCTGGTTCCGTTGTCAAGATCATTTTGGTCGGGTCAGCTTTTGCACCGGCATTTTTCTGTCTAAGGGCTTCGTAATCAGCAGGTGCTGCCTCTGCTTTTGCAAACAGAAGCGAATCAGCAGCTGCAATTATTTTTTGGGGAAATGAATTGAGCATTGCTACTGGAAAAGATGAATTTTCTTCGTTTGCCATTTCTAGGCCTTTGACACGCCGCATATCGGTGATGTCCATTGTTCCCATGTTATGCTTTTGCAGTGCTTGGAGCAGTCGTTCAGTGACATCAACAACGTTTTGTGATGTGCTGTTAGCAGCGACCGTTTTTAATTTGAGCAGCTTGGCGGAAGCCAATTTTTCATCTTTGTTTTCCGGGGTATATGGTACTTGGCTGACAGATGTTGTCAACGGCAATGAAACTATACTGCCCGGTGCTATTGAACTGACGAAAGCATCAGCAGCTTCATCTGTAGTTATAGCATCTTTTTTTACATATACGTTAGTTTTTACTGCTGCTTGAAGCCCAGCTGCCGCAGCTGTTTTGAGCAATGTATCGGTGTAGATGGTATGTGGTGCCTTGAAAACAGTAGCTTCGCTGCCAGTCGTGTGTTTAATCACTTCCTGGGTTTTTAGCAGTTGCTGTAATATTTCATCTTCCGGCATTTTTTCCAGTTCAGACAGTCCCACATACGTATAATTACCAATAGGGTAGTTTCTTTCGTGGATTTTTTGCAATGAGGTACTGTCAACAGCGGCATTACTACCTTCAATAAAAAATGTCGCTTTGGCATGATATTTATCCAAAAGATCCAGGAGTTTTTCTGTCGTAGCTGGGTCGGGCAGTCCGTCAAAGGTCAAGGCAACTTCTTTTTTAGTTGTAGAGTTTACATAGAGCTTGGCAGGAGGTATATCTTCGTTGAGTTTTTGTCCAGCCTGCTTTACTTCATTATCAACATTATATTCACCGGCCAAGTTAGGCATATCAAGATATTGGTCATCTCGAGTGTTATAAAAATACCAATAGGTGCCACAGAAGATCACCACGACTAAGACAAACACAGCTACGAGTTTCCTGTTCGGCATAAAGCTTACCCTCCTTCTTATTTTTTAGTTATCTTCTTATTTCTTTAGAATCCGTAGGAAATCTGTCCCCACCATGTTTTTACCTGGTCTTTACTGGTCTTGTCTTTTAGATCATAATATTCTATGCCCAGGACAACATTTGGCAATAATGTATAATACCAGCCTGCGCCAAATCCTTTAAACCCGTTCATATAACTGCCCAGACCAGACATAGTATGATCGATATAGGTTGTGCCGGCCATATCATAATAGTGCGTGGCAATTTCATATGTTCCCGGTACCCAGGAACGGTTATAGCCATATATAGCAGATAATACATAACCATTGGATGCACCACTGGTGTCATCTTTATTGGCTTTGAAATAGATACCGCCCAATGTGTAATTATTTATATAATATTTTGCGCCTAAACTGTAAATTGTTGTCGGTGTACCGTAATTGTCCCAACGGTAGAAACCTGCTAAATAGTCGGTATTCTGTTCGGTTTTGTGCTGTATTTCTGTATAAAGCATTTTTTCCGTATCGTTTACTTTCCCGTATCCGGCGGAATAAAGTGTAGAGTCATCGTTTTGATCTGAGCCGTGTGTGGAAACCTTTACACCCTTGAAATCGGCATCCAGTATATTACCATCGCCGAGGTAAGCACTTGTAGCGCCTGCTTCCACGTCAACTGGTACATTGAACAAAGTGGTCTGGCCGCTTATATAATACCGGTCAAGACTAATGGAGCCATCTTTGTCGTTCGTGTAATACTTATTATTTTCTGAGTTGGAGAAGGTCTTATCGCTTTCCAACATACCATGGAATGTCCAGATGTCAGTCAATGGTTTGTCCATATAAATCCTTGTACGGACACGCTGGTCATGCCAATTGTACTTGGGGTTAGAACTGCTGTTGGCCATGGTATTGTAACGGACTTCACCGCCTATTTTCAATGATCTGTCAATATTGGTAGTAGTTTTTCCTGTTGCTGCGGTTTTTCCTGTTCCATAACCTAAGGCTTGGATTTCTACGGTGAATTCATTCATAAGGCTTTCTATATCGTTATACTGGGACTGAGTGTCTGCATTTGGTCTTTGCCCGTTTGCATGGCTGGGTGCGCTGTATAGAGTATTTCGTCTGTAAAGATTATAAGCACGTGATGTCAAAATGGCGGCTTCCCGTCTGGTCAGGTTGCCTGTGCTTAAGGTCTTGGCATCATCAGGACTTATCAGGCCGGCATTGTTAAGCCGTGCAAAAGGTTCATAAATCCAGGCAGGAGCCAATTCGTTAAAACGTTGGTATAGCGGTGGTATTCCTGCTTTCGCTGTGCCGGGTGGAACATCCGCGGGGCTGTTGGCGGAAGGCAGAGGAATCTTTGGTAATGCTGCGGTTCCTGCAGTTCCATCATTTACTGGTACTGGGGTATTTCTGAGTGGCAGATTTTTTTCGTTAACCAATATTTCGGCTATTCTATGGATCTTTTCTTGCTCACTTAGTTCATTTTGGCTTCCATCAGTAGTTGTGTTATCTTCCTCAGCTAAAAAAGCGGCTAAATCATCACGTGAAATATTTTTGTCAGCTAATAAGTCACTGTTCATAAGTTTATCCGCTGCCCGATACGCCCAGTCCGGTATTTGCTGTGCACTTGCCAAGGATGTAGGCAGCAGCACAGCACAACACAGCGTCATTATCATTTTTTTCATCTATACATCCCTCCTTTTTGGCAGTTTTTGTTTATATAGGTAATATTTTGCAGTATAAAACATGTTTTTAAAGTCCCCAATAGGCAAAGCCCATTTTTTCCATACGTTTTTTCTCAAAAATATTTTTAACGTCAATAATGACTGTTTTATTACCCGGGAAAGAATTTTTGGTAAGAGCTTTAAGTTCACTGTCACTAAGCTTAGTAAATTCTTTATGTGCTACTGCAAAGATAAGGCAGTCTGCATCATCTATGTCTGCGTAATTGATAATATCAAGGCCGTAGGTATTCTTGACATATTCTTTATCGGCACATGGGTCAAATACTTTTATATCAATATTGTAGCTTTCCAACTGTTTAACTATATCGACTACTCTTGAATTTCGCATGTCTGGGCAGTTTTCTTTAAAGGTCAGGCCCATTACATAAATTTTATCATTTTTTATAGCATGTTTTTCTTCGATTAGTCTGCGGATGATGGTTTCAGCAACAAAGTTGCTCATGTCGTTATTTATTTTGCGTGCCAGAGTAACAAGTTCTGCATTGGCATGGTCTACTGAAGATTTGTAAACAAAATAGTAAGGATCTACACCGATGCAATGTCCGCCGACAAGTCCAGGACGAAAGCCCAGGGCATTCCATTTGGTATCCATTGCGTCAATTACTGCTTTTGTGGATATGCCAATCTTATTGAAAGCGATGGCTACTTCGTTCAGGAAAGCTATATTTATATCTCTTTGGGTGTTTTCTATGAGCTTGGCAGCTTCAGCAACCTTTATATTTTCGGCTTCATAGATATTATTTATAATCATGGAATATACATCTTTTATGTTTTTACGAACCTGATCATTGCTGCCAGATACTATTTTGACTATGTTCTGCAAGCGGTGTACTTTATCTCCCGGATTTATCCGTTCTGGGGAATAACCGATGAAGAAATCTTGGCCACATTTTTTATGTGAAGATCTTTCTAACTGGGGAACGCAAAGTTCTTCTGTAACTCCAGGGTAAACAGTTGATTCAAAAACGACGGTGGTACCTGATGAAATGTTTTCCCCTACGATCCTGCTGGCTTCAAGGACAGGCTGCAGGTCAGGTGAGTTATCCTTGTTTATAGGGGTAGGAACAGCAACTATAATAAAATCTGCTGCTTTTAGGTCAGCAGCATTATTAGTATAAGCAATGTTACATTCTTTCAGTCCATCATTGCCTATTTCATCTGTTGGGTCAATTCCGCTGCGCAATAGGTCGATTTTAGCGCTGCTTATATCATACCCGATGACTGTTGTCTTTTTAGAAAATGCTGCAGCTAACGGCAGCCCCACATACCCTAGTCCAACTAAAGCAATTTTAGGATTTTTTAACACGATAACATTCCTCCTAGCAAAATGAGTTTGCCAAACACAAGTTTATTATATTTGACAGACAGTTTATATACAATAAAGACATGAAAACAAATTTATTCAAAATTTTCATAGCCGTCGACTATATCAAGAAAAGCTCCGTCGAAGCCGGCAGTGAGAATTTTATCAAGATAAGCATCAGGAGTACCATAAATAATTTTTTGCCATTCCTTAGCCCAATATTTTACAGGATAATCGCCTTCCCATTCATCATTTTTGCCAATTATCCAATCTGGTAATTTCTTTGACCAGCTTTTCTGCCAATAATATCTGTAGTTTTCTGCTTCACCAATACTCATATATGAATATACCAGACGTTTATGACCATCAGCTTTTATTTTAAGAGAACTCAGGTCTTCAGGGGTTAATGGTTTATCATCATAATAAAGGTCTATTATTAATAAATCTGTTGGAGAATTTTTTAGGGCATTAAGATAATCTGCTTTATTGGCAAATTTATCCGGATTTAACAGAAAGGCAAATGTTTGCACATCATTTAGGGTGTTAATATCACGGTTTTTAGTAAATTTTTCCAGGTTTACATATTCCAGGGAAGTCAGTTCTTTGTACCGTGCCGGAAACGTTGCAATGTTATTCTTAGCGTTTTCTTTTACAGCAGTTGCTGCTTTTTGAGGATCCTTGCCACAATAGTCGGCAGAGAAAACTGGTTTGTTATTAGCATGCAGGACGGCGGTATCGTCAGCAATATATTTTTTTGTTTTTTTTGATGTGGCTACACCACCATCATGGTTATCATCCCAATTATACTGAGCACCTTCTATCAATGCTCCACCTACTGCGTCAAGCAAGCGTTGCGCGTAGCCATCCGGGACTTGGTCTTTTTGGTATAGATCCAACCCATTGTTAGTGATAAGCGCAAAGTTTGAGTTTTTACTGCGGGCATAAGAGGAAAGATCACTGATGAAATCGATCATTTTAGCCCTGTAAAAATAGGGTGCCGATTCATCATCTTCCTTTGGGTCATTAGCCTTGCAGTTAGTAAAGCTGGCAATCATCAAGGCAAAGACTACTGCACAAGCGAGTATTTTTTTTCGCATATTGCATTGCATATTGTTTCCTCCTAAAAGCTTCTAGTGTAATTAAACATGATGTCTGTACCTCTGTACGAATTTGAACTGTTGCCAGTATCTTCCATATAGAAATCTTCAAGTGAGATAGAATAGCTGTCCATATCATCAAAAGCTTTATCATAGGACAGTCTGACGGCATATTTATTTCTACCGGTAAATGACAGCTGGGTTACTGGATCATAATCATCACCTATGCTGTGCATACCGTGGAACATCAAACGCAAGTTTTCTTCATCGGAAAGTTTTTTCTCAATACCTGTACCGTAAAAGACGCGGGTCTGGCTGCCACCAATTTCTGCAGCATTGTCATATTTGGTTTTTCCGCTGTAACCGAGCCAAACATAAGAAGGCCATTTATAATTTTGGTCCAATTGTTTATTGTACGTATTTCGCCATTCAACGCTGTTCCCCTCTTTGTAGGAAAGGTCTCCATCCTGGCTTTTGGTTGGTTTAGTAAAGACTACTTGGGAAGAAAATTGCTCTGTAGGGGCCGCGTGCAACCAGCCTATATTACCGGTAAGCTCAGTGCCGGGATTTACATTTGTATCATTATAGGTATAGCTTCCATTGAAATTTACGCCGCCACCATAAAGTACATAGTCAATATCATTTATCATATGCTTAGCTTGGATTGATGGTTTAAATTGCCAGCCTTCACCAAAGGTGTCATACGGTACCAGGTCGGTTGACATCGCAGTGGTATCATGCACATTATTTTTCCCTGTAGGTACATTTACATCCAGGTTATAAGTGACTTGGTCTTTTTCTGTAATATTGCGCACGCCAAGATGCAGGCCTGTATCTAAAAGACCACTGGCACTGCCGTTATCATTGCCTTTATTATTGGATTTAAATATGCCTGTATTAATGCCAAATTCAAATTTGCCTTTTGCCTGGCTGTAATCTAACTGGCTGATAAATTGGTTACCCTTGTTGCCATTTTTATCTCGCCAGTTATAATATTCGTTTGTACTCTGCAGCGTTTTATAATCCTGGTAGGGATTGAGCATCTTTTTGGTATCGTTTATATCTGAGGTGATATCTTCCTTATCCTTGTTATAGTCGTTGAGGTCTGACTGTAAGTCTTTTTGGTCGTTATCAAGGTCTGACAGGTATTTTTTTTGTTCATCTTCATCTTTTTGCAATTCTGCCGTATCATTGTGGGCATCATCCCAGTCTGCTTTTGCATCATCGCTGGCAGAGATTATATCCTGCAACTCATCCATGCGGTTTTGGGCGTCATCAAGACGTGCTTCTGCGCTATCTACTTGCGATTCTGCCTGCGCCTGTAGAGCGGAGTTGTCATAGTCACCTGCATCACCGCTGTCATCGGCTGCTTCTTCATCAGTTCCGGACAGTTGGCTGTTTATTTGTGACAATTTATTTTCGTCATAATTGTATTCTTGCAGTTTAGCTTCGATTTCAGCAGGTGAAAGGTTACTGGAGGGTGCTGCGCTGCCTCCGGAAGAAGTATTGCCAGAGGCACTGTCGACAGAAGCTTCGTAGTTTACTGCTTGTTCGTAGACGGCTTGGTAATGGGCAATACTGCCTTGTAGGCTGTCTGCTTCCTGTGCTGCCGGTAGGGCTCTTGTATACGCTTCCCAGAAAGTATTTTTAGCTGTTTCTTCCTTGCTTTTAGCAACCTGCAGTTTTTGGTCGATTCCTGCCAAGTCTGTTTTTGCCTTGGTTAAGTTGGTGGTATTGGCATTCAGGGATGCCTGCGTTGCCGCTATATTATTTTCTGTCTGCATCAGATAGTTTTGCAGTGTGACAAGGGCCGCTTTATTCATTTTTCTTTCTGTTATGGTTTTTGCTTCATCTTTGATATTCGCGACGGTATCTTCACTTTCGCCATTTACTTGGACAGCACCAGGGTTACTGGCGGCAGACGCACTGCTTATTGAACAAAATAGGCTCAAGGGTACAGCTGCATAGAGCAATACTGATTTTATATTACGATATGCAGGTAAAGATGTGTTTTTTTTCTTAGCAATAGATTTTATATTATTTTTTTTGTAAATGTTCAACAACATCATCCTCCATTCTAGAAAAAATAATTTTTTCATATATCTTTGTAAATATGCCTCTGTCAGGTTGATAATAAATTGGCCTTTTACAAAAGACGTAGTAATCAATATTTTTTATATAAGCATCTAATCTGAATAGAGCTATTAATAGAGCTATAAACGCACTTAAAAGAAAACCTGTGCCGAAAATAGAACTGCCCAATTTTAAACTGAGAAGATTTAGCAATGCATTGCTGCCTAAAAATGATAATCCTACCATCATGGCACCATGCCTGTCTTCAAAGTAAATCAAGAGGATTACGGTTATCTGCATAAGGGCACAGGCATATGTGGCAGTTGCCAGAACCTGATAAATAGATATGGATTCATAATCCAAGCCTAAAATAGGCAGTACATAACCGCCGATAACGATGAAGAGTAGTGTAATAACGAGTTGGAACTCGAAGATATTACGCAGCTCCATCCACATGGTATTTATCATTTCTTTTTTCGCGTTTTCAATATCTGAGGCATTGCCGTGGTTTGTTATATAGGTGAAATAACGGGAGTATTTTGTATAAAAATTTGTTTCTGTTATGACGACAAACATTACCATAACGGCCATTGAGGAGATGAAAGCGAAAAAAGTGACAGTGTCGTACATAGGAGCATAAATATAAGTATCTGCTACCACAGTCTGTAGCGTACTGAACCAAATGATTATGTTTGGAATGTATAAACCCAACGTGACAGTAAAATTTGTGACGAATAAACTGCTATATTTATCAAAATAAGGCAGAAAGCCAAAATAATTTTTACTTGAAAGATTAAATACTTTTTTTATTTCAAACAGGAGCAGTATATTTATTATTAGTATGCCGATATTCATGTTAAGCAGCATCGTGAAGACCGTTTCTGTGTCTGGTACACCTGCATATAAGGCAATAGCGCAGAGCAGAATAGCGATGATGACGCCAGTGAGATAACAGCGCACTATTTTGGCAAAATCTTTCAAGGTGCTTAAATATACACCAGTTATCCATAAGACCATCATTTGCATGAAAAATATAAATGTAATTATTTTTAATGGTAAATTTATATGCGCAAGATAGAAAAATATTATTCCCGGAATAGCTGCGCAAACACACACTATAGCTAGCATGCCGTACATAGAGGGAAGTATATCAATATATTTTTTCATGTATAGTTTGTCAGATATATAGCGAGTAGCAAGCATGCTGAACCCACTGGACAATATATGGGAAAATATAAATGGATATATTACAGAAACTACATATAGTTCGGATAGGGCAAAAGGCTTTTCAAACATTATCAGCATAGCTTGTATAGATAATGTCATGAACACCATCAATATGAAAGGACCCAGTGTGACCATGACTGTGTAAGAAAAAGCCTTACTGTAACCGTATACGCTTTTGTCCGCAAATAATCGCTTTAGTTCAAAACCAATTCCAGCCAACTTTTTTTCTCCTTTTTTTCGATAATGGCACTGTCTGACAGTAAGTTATCTTCTATTGTTATAATTGCCATACAGATTTTTAAAGCGTGTTATGAAATCTTCATACATATAGTATCTTTTTACTCGTTCATAGCCAATCTCGCCCATATGGTAGCGCAGGGATGGATCTTTGGCCAAGCGTAAAAAGCTCTTGGCCATGGCCTGAAAATCCATAACGGCAACGATCATTCCCGCTTTACCTAAGTCATCATCGTGGTTCCCGTATAAAAGTTCTCTACAGCAGCCTACATCGGTTGAGACAAATGGTTTTTTCGCTGCCATGCCTTCTAAAACGGCTAAAGGAAGACCTTCACTTATACTGGACAAGGCCAATACATCTACTTCATTAAGACGTGTCAAAATATCAATAGCACCTGTAAATTCAACGTTGTGTAGGTTAAGTGCCTTTACCAGGTTTTTGCAGGAGATAAAATATTCGGGGTCTTCTTCGTAATTTCCCATGATGAGTAAACGAGCGTCGGGGATGCTTTGCTGCAAAATATAAAAACTGCGCAGCATGGTGATGATATCTTTTATCGGAACTATACGAAGTACCGCACCAATCGTAAAGGGATGGGTGGCGTTATTATAGTCGGAAGTGATTTTAGCGAACTGTTCAATTTTGACACCGTTAGGAATAATTTTTATTTTCTGTGCAGCGCAGCCAAGCTCAAGCTCAACTTGTCTATTATTGGCAGACAGGGTTGTCACTACATCAGCATATTCATAAGAAAGGTAAGATAATGCGTAAAAATATTTGATCCAGACTTTTTTAAAATCACCCTCTGCCCAGCTGCATTTTAAAATTTCTTCTTCCCGCTCGCGTGAGTAGATGCCATGTTCTGTCAGGAGAAATGGCTTCTTTTCTATTAAAGAGGCCATAGCACCAATGACACCGCAATAGCCAGCGGCAACGCTGTGATACAGGTCGGCTTTGGGATAATCTTCTTGTAAGAGATAGAATAAAGGCAGGAGCATGGAACGGATAGTCCAAAAATAATCGGTAAAGGACAGATAAGGAAAGTTCTTTTTATAGACCTGCATGACCACGTCGTAGAAATCAGGGCACATAAATATTTCGATAAAAGTGTATTGTTTTTTTACTTGCCGGAACATGGTTAACAGCATGTTAAAGTCAAATTTAGCCGTTCCGCTTAAAAGCTCAGCTAATGATTCCTTTTGTTTTGCTGTCAGCTTGGCCCTTATCTTAGTCGGCGGTTGTAGATTTAGTATGTCATCCAGAAAGACTTCCTGTATTTTGATGATATTGTCAGGAAATGTATATTTGAACTTGCCCTTGTCTTTCCTTTCTGCACCTACAGAATAAATTATAAACTGGTGCTCTGGCATCCCCTGGACCAACATGTGGATCCAGGAGGATACACCACCTACCACATATGGATAGCTGCCTTCTGCCAAAATACAAATTTTCATTCTTTTATTCCCCATCAAAAACAATAGTTGCTTTACTGTTTTTTATTTTTATATAATATGCATCATCCTGTATTTTTGTTACTTCACAGCCTTCGAAATGTTTTACATTTTTGACAGACCGTAGTATATAGGATGGTTCATGTTCGTAGTTCCAGGTATATATGGAAAGTGTGTTGCCTGTCTGCGTATACCGATAATCCATGTCGAGATAATCACTGAAATAGGGCAGAGTGTTGCTTAACGTTTCTGAACGCAACCATGGATAATGTTCTTTAACGTATTTTACATATTGAGTAAATGTTTTTTCCATTGAGCCAAAGGTATTATTGATTTCTTCTTCGTAGAAAAGTTCATCAGGATGGACAAAATGGCTGAAGATACCAAAAGTATTTACGCCATTTATCATGTCAAAATACATGTCATCATTAGGGTCGTAACCTGATGTTATGCGTGGAAATTCATATGTGCCATTATCATTGCGTTTGAAATCCTGAATATATGCTTTTTCTGCTTCATCGCCGCCGCTATACAGTGACGAATATGCTTCTAATGTAGGGAAAACATTTTTTATGGCCGCTTTTCCTTCAGGACTTAAAACATTGGAAGGTGGTACATAAACATGTATTTGGTAACCTGGGAAAGCATCTTCAATATAGCGTTTTAATTCCCGTAAGGAATCCTCCATGTTTGACTGGTTAGGCCATTCTTCGTAACCCAAAAATTCTTTTACACCGTAGCCTTTTCCTACTAAGGCTTGATGATTGTAGCCATGGATGCCAAGTTCACCACCGCTGTTTAATAATTCTCTGCCGTATTTTATAAAATCACGCCGGGCAACATCATCATTGACATAAAAATCACCGCTAGTACGGTCATTGTATGTTTCGATTACGAGACCTGTATATTTCAAGTCATAGTTTTTGGCTGTTTTCAGCATATAAGGCCACCAGATCCGCGCGTAAAATTCATTTGTCGTCATGCCGTATTCGTCATAAATTTTACTGAAATCACCTTCTGGTACAGGTGCAGGAAAGTCATCAATAAATTCTGTTTTAGTCGCGCATACGGGGAAAAGAAAATCACTGTGGCTTTGTGATAGTAGTGCTGTTAGTATGCCGGAATTTCTTTTAGTGTATATTTCCGTACCATTATAAACGATTACTTTTCCTGCGCCTTGATCTTTTTCCCAAGCAAGAGGCAATTCCTCAGCAGAGCTTCTTAGATAAACGTTAGCAGACGGATCAAGTTCACAATCGAGGGCGTAAGTACCATAGCTTATATCATCGCCCTTGCCCATTTTGAAACCTTTGGCACCGAGCAGTAAATTGCTTGATACATCAATACCGGTTGTAGTTGTAGAACCATTTATGTTTTGTATCCCTAGAAATTTATGGACGGAAGGAGTGTCCTCAAGTCCACCGGCCATCAGTACTTCCAGTGTACCGCCATTAGTGGCGTATTGTTTTGCCTCATTCCATAAAGCTTCATTGTCAAAATAGGTTGTTGCCCATAACACGGCACTGTAACCTTCATCTGCATTGAAAGAATCAGTATTACGTACAGTTATGACATCCGCCTTTTTTTTCATGTAGGTTTCCAATTGGTCTTGTACTTTGTGTTTTAAAAATGTGGAATAAACATCTTGGTCATCATAAACTATCAAAAAACGGTCTTTTTTGATGGATTGTGCCTCAGTTGGTTCGCTCATAGGCGCTGCTAGTTCTGTAGAGGTATTTTTATCTTTAAATAAATGTAGTAAGGCATTTACACGATTAGCTTGAAAAAAGAGTCCCACTATAAAAATGAGCAAAACAGCTAACAGTAGATTTTTCTTATACATGTTTTTTATCTCCTATATCCCAATATCGTATAAGTTGTAGAGCTTCATTGGAAAGAATGGATGGCAGTGCTTTGAGCTTTTCCAATTTTTCAGTTAGCTGTGTTCTCTCTTTTACGCTGGCATATAGTTTTATAGAAAATATATACGGTCTTTCTGAGCGCGGATATGTTTTTTCATATAATGCGCAGCAAGCTTTTGCCCCATCAAAATCCTTCTGCTGTATTTTTACGGTGATAGCTTTTTCAAAATAAACAGGTTCCTGTGCCATCGTTAATATTTTGTTTAGTATAGCTTCATATTGGTTTATTAGTGCTTGACGTGAAACTTCATCCATCGAACAAACTTTAATATAGTCATGCAAAAGTGTTTCATATTTTTTCAGAACATCAACTGACGCGATTATTCTTCCGTCTTTGTCATAGATCCTTTTTTTCAGGCTAAACATCGCAGCTTCCAGAGTATCCACCTTATGGGTGATAACAGAAACTGCATAATGGGATATTTCCCTGTCTTTATCATGCATGGCATCAACTAATGTATCATAGTCAGTCAAGAGATTTTGCCGGATTGTATTAATTAATATATTCCTTTTACCGGATATGCCGTCTATGGTGATTACATCTCTTATTGGTATGGTATCTTCATCATAGTCAATCATATCCATGTTTTTGGACGAAGTGTCTGTTGTTTGCTGAAGGGTAAAATCATATGCATTAACAGAATTTTTCTTCGGCAGTCTGTTTGTCAGCAATAAGTCAGCACAATAGTATAAAATGCCAAATATAGGTATAAAAAGAACGACAAGACTTTTACAGACAGCTTCTTGCTTACTTTTTCCAGGTAATAAAGACCCAAAGATAACTGCCGTTATTGCCAAATGTATTGTTAATAAAATTATTACGATGTATTCTACCATTCTAATTCTCCGCCAAGGATAATTTTATATTTTTCCTTAAAAATCTTTTTTGGATTGTATCTATCATAGCAAGCGGTAATTCTTCCAATAAAATATAGACATTTTCTCCTGTAATACCAATATGATCCTGGGCGCGTGCTGCGTTTTGCAGATATGGAGCCGTTTGGCCTATAGCTCTTAAATTGTTTAGTGCTATGCCTTCTACTTCGTCTACTTTAAATTTACAATAACTATCGGTACCACGCTGCTTTAGAATTTCTTCTATTTGCTTAAATGCTTTTTCTTTTAATATGTCAGTACCGGCAACGTAGTTTTTATCATGTGTGTCCTTTTCGTATTGTTGTGCCCTGTGCAACGCTTCTGCCATCATCATGCTTATAATACGCATCATTTTTTCGTAATGCAGGGAGAAATATTCAAAAGGAACATCATAAATACCAATAACTGCAATCACTTTATCTCCGACGATTACAGGAACTGCCATGTCAGGAGCACCTTTGATGAATTGTTTATTGACAAAGGTTTCTTTTTTATTTACGACTTTATCCAAGTATTCGTGTTCTGATACTTTAACGGAAACTGGTAATGCGGCAACTTTCTTTCCTTTTTTGATCTTTAGCCGTAGGAAAACATCATTTCCTGCGGTTGTTTTATTGACAACGGCGATAACGGCATTATCTGTTTCCATCAATTCGGTTATTACATCTATAGCCGCAGAGTAAATTTTTTCGCTTTCAATGCTATATAATTTATTTATGGAATTATACAGCCAGCCGATACTGTCTCTGGAGTTAATAATCTGTTTATAAAATTTATTTTTTAACCGTAATGTTTCATCATATGATTTTTTTAAGAATTTTTGCTTGTCATTTATTCTACGCAGTTTATCCGTTAAACTTTGCAGTTGGAAGTTATGGTTATCCGTTATATAACCAGTGATTACTGCCATTGATAAATATGCTATTAAATGTACTGTATAAGTCATATCGTAAAATACTGATATGGGATCGACACCATTAAGCCGGAGCTGGACTAAAAACAGCAGCATTGAGAGGAATGCTGCAATAATAGATTGTTTTTTATTATAAACTAGACCCATTATCAATATATATATTTGGCTGCAATCAAGGCCAGCCATTGATTCGAAATTATTGCTGGTATCAATTCTGATTGATATAAATGCTGTTATGGCAAATAAAATTATATTTTCTATATATGGTAAAAAGCCGGTCAATACTTTTTTAGTATTGGCGATAATTTTTTGGGGCGGAGAACTTTGCTGCAAGGACTGGTACCATTTCCAGGTCATGCGCAAGCCTTCAGGTAAACTGTACCTTGGCTGCCAATTTAAAATGTTTTCACATGAAGTGGCAGCATCTTTGTCAGCAGGGATAAAATCATCGGCTCCCTGTGTATATTTATCACCCTTGACAATAGCGGTGACCATTTTTTGGAGTGCCACTGCTGTTACCTTAGTAACATTTTCCAGCGTCAGTATAAATGGTAATTTATCTACTAGAATGGCCTTATTTACTGCTTCTGCCATGTCATTTACATAAATATAATTTTGCGGACGGTATTTCAATAAGTCTTCCGCGGGCTGTTTTCCTTCGGCAAAGGAGGATGATTTAAAAAGCTTGGGGATAACAGATTGATAATTGCTAATTGTCATTTTAGGGCCATATATATTTGCTAATTTTATTAATGTAACTGGTAGCTGAAATTCATCTGCCCAGTTTTTACAATAAACTTCCTGCTGCTGGCAGAAAAATTTGTATTCATTGTGGCATTTTACCATCATGCTGTCTGGGGTATCTGTCAGCACAATAATTTTCTTTAGCTTGTATTTATAAGATAATTCCAAAATGTTTACTAAACCGCTAAAATTTTGTTGATAAGCACCATCTGGAGCGCAGACTGCGTAAACAACAACATCAAAATTGTATAACTCAAAAAATGCCTTGCATTTTTCATCGTTTGCACTGCATTGCATAATATGTGTTTTAAATGTAAATTTTGTCTTTTCTGCATCTGGTCGGTCGTCTATTATGTGGATTGTGTGGCCTTCCTTATGGAATTTTTCCGCTAAATTGCTGCCCAGAAAACCACAACCGCCGACTATTAAAATATTCATTTGTTACCTCCGTTTCTGGTTATTGTTTTATGCTTTGTTTTTAAAATAATTGAAAGTTCGTGCCAGACCAAGTTCTAATGAGGTATGTGGATGCCACGCCAAATTTTTTATTGCTTTGCTGTTATCTAGCATTGAATGATAGATATCACCGGAACGTTCCTTGGTATATTCTGTGGCTATTTTTTTATGGGCAATATTACTAAATAAAGTTATGAGTTCACTTAAACTGGTTTGTGTACATGTACTTAAATTGTATGTGTTATTTACGTTATTGGTTTCAAGCGCACGTACTAGACCGGCAGCTATATCACCTGCGTAGACAAAATCCCTGGTCTGCTTGCCATCACCAAAAACAGTTATTTTCTCGTCTTGGGCAATTTGTTTGGCAAAGATGCTTATTACGCCGCCTTCACCGCCATCGCCTTGGCGTTCGCCGTAAACATTGGCAAAACGGAATATTACATAATCAAGGTCATAGTAACTGTGGAATAATTTGATGTATTTTTCGGCAGTTACTTTACTTAAACCATAAAAGGATAAGGGCATGACAGGTTCTTTTTCTTGTAAAGGAAGATGGGGATTGTCCCCATAAGAAGCGGCTGTAGAAGAAAATATTATGCGTTTTACGCCAGTATGGCAGGCATTATTTAAAATGTTTATTATTCCCCCGATATTAAGCTGCTCATCCATGGCGGGATCTTTTACAGAAGTGGAAACAGCGGTTTGGCCTGCTAAATGGATCACTGCATCAAATTTTTTGTCCTGCATAAGTTTACCTACATCTTCACTGCAGATATCCATAGCTGCAAAGTCTGCTGCCGCGGGGATGTTTTCTTTTTTACCGTTACTTAGATTATCTAAAACAGTAACGTTGTAATCTTTTTCTAGAAGATGCGGGACTAAATGCGAACCAATAAAACCTGCGCCGCCTGTCACCAAAATTTTTTTCACTATCGAAAATCTCCTTTTGATTAATTCTAAATAAAGAGCAATGATGGAATAGGATACAATAAGACTATATATACGCGTATAAATACTTATTGCATCCCATCCACCCTCCATAATATTTTCATATTATATGTTTAATTGTAATATGTGCATGATTATAATATGTGTATAATTTCTCTTTTTGAGTGACCAAGGGCAATTATACACTATTTAAAATTTGATAGCAATATTACAATATAAAATAAGCTTATGGTATATTTTTAAAGATTATAGTATATTTACAATATGCCTTTATCTGCTTCTTCCGGGTAATACAATTGCCATTCATTGCGTATTTTGGACATTATTTCCATGACGTCAATAGTGTCAGTGAGATGCAATACTTTTATGTCACCCGCGATGGCAGATTCCATGTCCTCCATTTCATATTGCAGAGCACGGCAGATTTCGCCTTCTTTAAGCACAGTTTTTTCACCAGATGCGGCATTGACAATGACAGCTTCACAGGCGCGTGGATATTCCATTATTTCTATATAGCATTTTTCGCAGGAGATAACTGCCCGTTTGGGTTGTTTGGAATGTAAAGACAGAGAAATATTTGTTATTTCGCCCTCTTTATTAGTCATGAGCAAGCCTGCTTTTTCGTCTACACCTGTCGGGGCGTAAGTTACCTGTGATAAAATGTTTTCTGGTTTTGATGTCCAAAAAATTCTCGCTAGGGAAAGGGCATATACGCCTATATCCAACATGGCACCACCAGCTAAATTTTTATTGAAAAACCTGTTGGCCATATCATACTTTTTAAAGCTGCCAAAATTGAGTTGCAGGAGATTTACTTTCCCAAATTTTCCGGCTTGGTACATTTGGGTCAATTTTTTGTAAAGCGGCATATGGTAAATAGTCATGGCTTCACCGAGCAAGACATTGTTTTGTTTGGCTAAGGTTACGGCTTCACGCAGCTCGGCTGAATTCAGTGTAATGGATTTCTCACAAAGAACATGTTTTCCGGCGGCAAGTGCTTCACGTAAGAAGTTAATGTGGGTATTGTGCGGCGTTGTTATATAGATGACATCCACATTATCATCATGAAACATATCATGATAGTCAGCATAAACTTTTTCTATGCCGTATTTTTCAGCGAAAGCCACTGCCTTGGCATGTGTACGGTTACCAACAGCATAAACTTTTCTTCCCGCGTTTTTCAATGCGACAGCCATTTCGTTAGCTACTACACCTGTTCCTAAAATTGACCAGTTCACGTTTTTCATTGTATTCCTCCTGATTTACATAAACAATACAATCCCTTATATTCAAAAAATACTATATCAGAAAGAAAACATATTAGATGTTGTCTTCATGACCATCATTCTCAATTTTATTTTAATATAGATGCAGGAAAATAACTAGTCAAATATTGCTATTATTCTAATGGTTTTAATATACCGTTTTTATAAAGCAGCATTAGGTGGTATAGGTCGTTTATCTGTTCTTGGATTTTTTCACCATCTTCGGTATCAGCTATTGTTGTTTGGTAGCTTTGCACTTCTACTGATTTGGATACGGATTCAATATCCTTATTGTCCATAATGGCAGCCTTGACGTTGGTGAAATCACGGTGTTCTATCAGTCTGAGCCCACGCGAATTAGACACAAGCGTGAAACCGGCAATACCGGTTTTGTTGTGGTATGCCCTGCAAAAACCACCATCGATGACAATGGCTTTGCCACCTGCTTTTATCGGCGTTTCTCCGTCTTTAACCTTTATGGGTACATGACCGTTGATTATATGCCCGTGATTGGGGTCAAGACCAAATTCCTGTAAGACCTGTTCACAGAACCAAGGCTGGTCATAATAACGGAAATAGGCATCAGTAGGTTCTTCCCATAACTTTTTGTCTTTTACAAAGGTGCGTTCAAAGGTTTTCATTTCCCGTCCCGCTACAGGTGAATTGATGCCGCACCATAAATACCACATGAAGTCAATCGTGAATGGGTCTTTTTCACCAAAATAGGCTTGCCGTATTTTTTGTTCTACATAATCAAGGTATGCTCTGCCGCTGTAATTTTTCCCTTCAAAATGGATCGGCCGGAAATTACCCTTTTCATCAACGGGTACACAACCGTGAAATAATAGGTTACCGTTATAACATTTATATAAGCTGCCCTTTTGGTAGAGAAATTGTATATGGTGCTGCAATTGTGCGCTTTCCATAAAGGAGGAACGCAGTTCCTTGATGATCGCGCATTCCTCATCAGTTAGTTGGAAGGGGTCTTGGGGGTCTATTGTCGGGAAATAAGTTGTTCTTAATGCATATTTTTTGCCATCCCAAAGGAAACATTTTTCGGCATAATCAATTTTATCAAGCAAAATGCGTGACTGCATAGCAAAATCAGGATTTCTTTTAATTAGCTGTGCTTCTGTTTTAAATAAGATGACTGCAATTGCTTTTTGGGCGGCTTCGTTTGGTTTGTCGCTTGGGTACATTTTGGCGGCAAACAAGAAAAGCGGGCGGACGCTTATAGCGTATCCCCTTTCGAGAACCTCAACATTATTGTACTTCAAGGTTATGCGTACCACTTCCGCGATACAGGTTTCGTTGCCGCAGGCGGCACCCATCCAAAGCACGTCATGGTTTCCCCATTGGATATCTATACTATGATGATGCATCAGCATGTCCAAAATGGCATCAGGCCGTTTACCACGATCGAAAAAATCACCAACGATATGGAGGCGTGCTACGGCCAGTCTTTTTATCAGTACAGTGAAAGCAAAAATAAAGTCCCGGCCACTGCCAATACTGATGAGGGTGTCGAGCATTTTCTGCCGATACACACGTGGCACGTAATCGGCATCAGGGCGGCCACGCAAAAGTTCGTCAATGATCGTCCCATAGCCTTTGGGAATGGCGTTGGTGATTTCCCGCGGTTGATATTTATATGACATAAATTTTGCTAAATCGAGAAGATTCAAAATAGTCTTCTTATAATATTCAGGCGAAAGCAAGTTTTTCTTTTTCAATGCCGATAATTTTTCCGTTGGATAATATATAAGCGTGCAAAAGTCAGCCTTTTCTTCCGCAGACATTTTTTCTGTAAATACTTTGTCGACTTTTTCTTTTATTACTCCTGAACAGTTATTTAAAATATGGAAAAACGATTCATATTCACCGTGCAGATCACTCATAAAATGCTCAGTCGGCTTTGGCAGACTCAAAACTCCATTTAGATGTATAAGTTCAGCATAAACAGATTGGCGGCTGGGATATTTTTCCGACAATAACTGCAAATATTTGTACCATTGTTCCTGCGCAATCATTATTCTTCTCCTTTTACGTAGTTGTATTACTTCGTTATTAATATTAGGTTAAATCTGTAAGTACATTATTAAACATACCATCTTGGAAGGAAGATGTAAATATTTATAGCCGGTGAACGTACCCTCGCCTAAAGAGGCGGGAGCTTCCTGATTCTACGAGAACCGCACTGCAATTCCGAGGAACTGCAGCGACTTACACTCTCTCCACAGGCGTAGATTTCCGTGCGACCCA
>NZ_SMAA01000022.1 GCF_004341685.1 Pectinatus cerevisiiphilus | reverse complement strand
TGTCAACAACTTTTTTTCTTGGTCTTTTTTGTTGGCCGCTCTCTTGAGCGCAGGAATTATTATATCTAACCTCAGCCTTATTGTCAATCCCTTTTCTTACTTTTTTATCCCTTTTTCCTTATTTTTTTCTATTTACTACTCTTCTACACCTTTTGCCTATAGCCAAAAGCACTGCGTGAGCCGCTCTTTACCCTCTCCTCGCAGCACTTTGCCTATATAAAATTTATACATATTCCTCATGCGCAGCATAAGCATTATGATTGTGGATAGACTCAAAGTTCTCGCATTCAATAGAAAAATAATCTATTTCTTTTAATTTTCTCATGGATAAAACCAAATCCCGCAGCATATCCTCAACGAATTTAGGATTTTCATAAGCGGCTTCAGTGACATATTTTTCATCTTCGCGTTTTAATATTGAATAAACCGATGATGATGCCTGGGCTTCAATGATATTTGCCAATCTTTCAATGGTCAGCCCATTTGGTTTGGAAAATTTGACTGCTGCTTTAATTATACTACGCTGGTTATGTGCTCCATAATCCGATATCTCCTTGCTGCATGGACACAATGATGTAACCGGTACAGCGACAGCCATTGTAAATACCAGTGGTTTATTTTCAATTTTATCGCCACTAAACACACAGTCAACATCCAGCAATGACTGTCGTTTGCTGACAGGTGCGGCTTTTTCTATAAAATATTTGAAGTTTATGGTAATATGGGCTGATTTTGCTGCAAGCTTTCGCAATGCCTCTCGCAGTAGTTCATTAATTGCTATAAAATTAAGCGGTTTATTGGCATACTCATGCAGGATTTCCATAAAGCGGCTCATATGCGTCCCTTTATATTCTTTTGGTAAATCCACCGTAAATTTCTCAACCATAGCTGTTACATTTTGCGGTTGCCCTTTTTCCGCGGCTGCCAAGAATGGCAGCCAGGCTTTACTTATTCCTACACTCTGAATGGCGATACCGCGCGTATCACCCATACTTTGGACATCTTTCACAGCATTATCACTCCATATATTCTATCGGATCTTTTAAACCTGCCTCAGCAAAACCTCTTAATCTGAGTTTGCAGCTGTCACAATGTCCACATGCTTTTTCTCCCCCATTATAACAGCTTCTCGTCAAAGCAAACGGGGCACCAAGCTTAGTCCCCAACAAAACAATATCTTTTTTAGACAAATTTTGCAGGGGTGCCACTATCTCTATTTTCTTATGTTCCGCAGCAGTAGCTTTCGTCGCATAATCTGCCAAGTCCTGGAATTTTTCTATAAACTCAGGTCGACAATCCGGATAACCGGAATAATCGACTGCATTCACGCCTATATAAACATATGCCGCCCCCAAAACTTCGGCATAGCCAAGTGCATAGCTCAAAAATATAAGATTTCTTGCCGGAACATAGGTCACCGGCACATCCGTACCATCCGGGTCTCTATCAGGTACATCAATATTTTTATCTGTAAGAGCTGACCCACCGATAGAATTCATATTTGTATCGATTATTAAATGTTTTTTTACACCATAAAACTTTGCCACTTTCTTTGCACTTGACAATTCTATGCTGTGTCTTTGCTGATAATTAAAACTTATTGGATACAAATCATAATTTTTGCTTTTAGCCACTGCCATACAGGCAGTGGAATCAAGCCCCCCAGATAATAAAATAACTGCTTTCAAATTGATCCTCCTAAACTATATGCGGACTCAATTACTTTTTTTGTCCGTATTTGCTTTTTTTGCGGTACTGGCATTGTTTTTAGCAGGTTCCTTGACTTGATCCTTAGTAGCTTTTTGTTTTGCTACCACAAGGTTCACTGCACTTTGCTGCTCCGCTTGTCCACCTGCCTGCGGTGTCTGTTCCAACACAGTTCCCGCAGCTTTGCTACTTTCGCGCTCAGTTATTGAGCCCACGGATAATCCCGCTTTTTCTATAATTGACTGCGCAACGGTAAGCGTGTTTCCTGTCACATTAGGAACCGATACCTTTACGCTTTCTTTGCCTTTACTTACTACCAGATCTACAGCTTGCCCTTTATCTATTGTATCACCAGCCGCAGGATTTTGCCGTAAAACTGTACCAACAGGTTTATCAGAAAATTCTTCAGTGATCGTTCCCATCTTCAAACCAAGCTTACTGAGCTGTTTTTCTGCGTCTTCCTTGGTAAATCCAGTAATATCTGGAACGGAAATTTTTTCCGCACCATTACTGATATAGATGGTGACCATTCTATCTTCCTTCACAGTAGTCCCCGCCTCTGGTGTTTGCGATATTACAGTACCTGCCGGTACGTCAGAACTATAGCTCTGGGAAATCTGTACACGTAGTTTCTTATCCTCCAGCGTAGTTCTTGCTTGTTCTTCAGTCTGTCCAACAACATCTGGAACAACCACTTCTGCATTGCTCCAAAATTTGCCGAAAGAAAGAAAAGCCCCTGTGAAAAAACCTATTAGTAATATAACAATCAACAATGCGACAAATTTCTTTGATTTCACTATTGATTTAGACGGATGCCCGTCCACAGCATGTCCCGCCGTTTGCTTAGACAGCTCTTGGATCTGTTCACGCGGCAGCACTTTCGTTGCATAAGGGTCATCCACTGCTTTATCATCGGCAAAAAGCATTTTCTCAGCCTTGTGTATTTCTACTATCAGCTGGCTACTGCTAAATCGTTTTTGCGGATCTTTTTCCATTGCTTTTAAAACTATGGCTTCCACTATTGGTGGAACATCTGGACGCAGTTCATGAACTGGCACAGGTGTTTCCTGCAAATGTTTCAAGGCAATGCTGACTACATTTTCCCCTTTAAAAGGAACTTGCCCCGTGAGCATTTCATAAATAACCACACCCAAAGAATAGATGTCTGATTTAGGCGTTATCGAATTTCCCTGTGCCTGTTCCGGTGAAATATAATGTACGGAACCTACCACGTTACCGCTATATGTCATTGTAGAAGAAGAGGCAGCGCGGGCAATACCAAAGTCAGCCACCTTTACCTGTCCATTTGGTTTTATGAGTATATTATGGGGTTTTATGTCACAGTGGATAAGGTTATGCGTATGCGCATGTTCCAGCGCCTCACTTATCTGGGCACTGATATTAAGCGTATCGCGTATAGAAAGTTTACCATCACGCTGAATCTTGCACTTTAATGTTTCCCCTTCAACATATTCCATTACAATAAAGTGTTTTTCTTCCCATTCACCTACATCATAAATATTGACAATATTTGTATGTGATAATTTCGCCGCAGCCTGCGCTTCTTTTTTAAAACGTATTATAAAGTCTTCATCATTGGCAAATTGCGGATGAAGTATTTTTATTGCTACATAACGGTCAAGTAATTGATCATGTGCGCGATAAACAGCGGCCATACCCCCATCGCCGATGCGCTCAATCAATTCGTAACGTTCAGCCAAAATTTGTTTAGCCATCAATTCAATCCTCCTTAAGCATAGTGTTGATTACATTTCTTATAATCGGCGCAGCCTCCGCACCGCCAAAACCGCTGTTTTCCAATATAATGGCAAAAGATATTTTCTCGGTCTTCAATTGGGCCGTACCAATAAACCATGCGTGATCAGCCCCTAATGGGTTTTCTGCCGTTCCTGTTTTACCAGCGACAATGACCCCTTTTACTGCCGCATTTCTTCCCGTACCCTTAAGCACCTCATTTTCCATATAAGAATTTATTATATTAGCTCTGTCTGCTGTAGTAACTTCCTTAAAAACAGACGGCATTCCTTTTTGTATAACTGCACCTCCTGGCGAGGTTATTTCATCCACTATATAAGGTTTCATCATTTTCCCCTGATTGCCAAAAGCTGATGCCAGCATTGCCATCCGGAGCGGCGATATTAACAAATCCGCCTGTCCAATTCCCACCTGGGCAGTTTCCCCCTTGCTCAGATTTGGAAAATCGGACAAATGAGCCTTTTGTTCCGCAAAATCTGTTTTCAAATCATCATAAAAACCAAACCGTTTAAACGCACTTTCCAATCCCTTGTCACCCATTTTTACGGCCAGACCGGCAAACATTACATTACTAGAATGGATAATTCCTTCTTCAAGATTTATGTTGCCGTATACAGCGTTATCCGCTTCGTATATTTTTTGTCCATTGCCAAGGTCATAATAAGGCCCACAGTCCACCCTTTCAGTTGTGGTTATAGCTCCTTGTTCCAAAGCCGCATCGGCCATCATTGGTTTTATAGCCGACCCCGGTGGATAAAGTCCTTGTGTCGCTCTATTCAAAAGAGGGCTTTGTGCATCTGTACGTAAACTGTCCCAGTCTTTTTCAACACTGTTTGGATCGAAAGAAGGCTGGCTGACCATTGCCCGTACAGCCCCCGTATTAGTATCCAAAATAACAACAGCGCCACGCTTATTTTGCATGGCATCCCATGCCGCCTTTTGCATTTTCTCGTCTAGAGTCAATCGGATTGTATTCCCCTTATCTGCCGCAAAAAGCTGTTCCAACGGTCCAAGCTGGTGTAAAACCATATTCACCCCGCTGAGGCTGCTGTTCTCCGTTTGTTCAATGCCAGCACTGCCTATCCGTTTCCCAAAATATCCCACTGAATTGGCAAAAAGTGCTCCATACGGATAAACACGAGTTGCGCTTTGGTTTTCTTTTTTACTATATGCTATTTTTACATTATTCCTGTCCAATATGTCTCCCCGCAAAGTCGAGTTTTCCTTATTAGCTATGCGTGGATTAAGCGGATTATTAGTATACCAATCACTTTTAACTATTTGTATATATGATAAATTAGCTGCCAATACTAGAAATAATACAATAAAGATCCGCAAAATTCTAAACATATTCTTATTTATATTATTATTAGCACGCACGATCTTTCTCCTTTGTGCTTATTGCCAGCAATAAACCTATGCCAATAAAACTTGCCACCATCGAACTACCGCCATAACTGATAAAAGGCAAGGTAATCCCTGTCAGCGGCAGCAGCTTGGTCACTCCCGCCAATATTATAAACGACTGCAAAAGCATCGTTCCCGCAAGGCCAAAAGACAAAAGCTTATATTTTTCATTTTGGCAAAGCAATGCAATCTTAACTGAACGGAAAAATATTAATAAATAAGCCATTATTACCGAAAAGACACCGATAAAACCAAATTCTTCACCTATCGCCGAAAAAATAAAATCCGTATATACCGCAGGAATTATATCCGGCGATCCCTGCCAGAAACCTGTCCCGAAAAAACCACCATACCCCAGTGCGAATAGCGACTGTACAATCTGGTATGACTGCCCCATGGGATCAGCCCAGGGATTTAACCATATAGCAACACGAACACGGACATGGCCAAATGCCAAGTAACTGATAAAAGCTGAGATGATGAAAAAAACCACCGCCAAAAAAACATAAGACTTGTTACTGGTAGCAGCATAGGTCATCATCACTGCCATACCAAAGAAAAGCAGTGCAGAACCCAAATCGCGCTGATAAACAAACATCAGCAAGGCCATACTCCAAATAGTTACTAAAGGTGCCAAAAATCTAAGTGGTGGCAGATATAAAAAGCCCCAATGCCTATTAGGCAAATTGAGCATATTTTTATTTTCCTGTAAATATGCCGCTAAAAACCCCAATATAAGTAATTTGGCAAATTCTGACGGTTGAACCTGAACCGGCCCCATGATTATCCAATTACGGTTGCCCCCAATTTCCGTTCCAAACAAAAGGACTGAACCAATAATGAGGATGCTGAGCACCCCCAATATATACGGATAATCCAAGAACCGAAGAATTTTCTCTGAAAAGACAATGGTGCAAAACATCAATATCATGCCAACGACAATCCATTGAAACTGGGTATGATATAAAGAAATTCTCAATCTGAGCATCATAATAAGGCTTATGCTGCACAAAAAGCACACCAAAGAAAGTATATACACATCAATATTTTTTAAAACTTTTTGGGCAATTAGCGGTACAATAACAAGTATAAGACAAGCACCCGCTGTTATTATCACATTTTCCTGTTTAACAACAAAACCGTCTTTAACATAAAAAAGCAACATAGCTAACGCTGGAAGCATTGCCTGCAGAAATAATACTTTTTTCTTAAAATAATACATGTCAAAACTCCACCACAATTGCCGTTACATTGTCTATTCCGCCGTTTTCAACAGCCTTATTAATAAGACAATCGGCTTTAGCCTTTATATTTTTATCAAGTAATATTTTATTTATATCCTCATCCGCAACCATATTAGTCAACCCATCAGTTGACAACAATAGCATATCCCCACTTTCGGCGGAAAATTCGCCTGTATCTACTTCAATACTCTGGTCAACACCTACCGCCCGTGTCAAAATATTTTTCTGCGGATGGTGAAGTGCTTCCTCAGCCGTTATAGTACCATTTTTCACCCACATATCAACGAGGGAATGATCTGTCGTAATCTGAACCAGCCGCCCATCATGCAAAAAGTAAATGCGGCTGTCCCCTATATGTGCCCATATTATTTTCTTATCATGCACATATACCATACTCGCTGTAGTTCCCATACCTGCGAGACGCTTATCGGCAGATGCCTTTTGCAAAATGATATTATTTGCCCTGACGATAATATTCTTCAGCAGCTCTTTGCTGCAGCCAGATTCTCCCTTATGACGCAATTCCTGTTCCGCTTCTTCAATGAGGAGTTTACTTGCCACTTCTCCTGCCGCATGTCCGCCCATTCCATCGGCGACAGCAAAAGCATACGGTTCAAGGCAAATATAGCTGTCTTCATTATTGCTTCTGACAAGCCCTACATTACTGCCATGCGTTACATACATTGTTATCACCTCTCGAATTTGAATACAGTCGTCCCTATTTTTATAATATCTCCATTTTGCAGAAAGATTTTACCTAGCAAGACTTTTTCGTTTACATACGTATGGTTGCGGCTATGCAGATCCTCAAGCTGGTATTGATTTTTCACCGGACTGATCACTGCATGATGATGTGACACATATGCATCGGCAAGCACTATATTGTTGTCAACGCCCCTGCCCAGCGTTAGCATATCACTAAATAAGATGCGCTTATTGACAAGCTTCTCATCATATGACTGGAGGATAACCAAAGCGACCTTTTTATTTACAGTTACCTTAGTTTCCTCGTAAGCCTTATCATGAAGATCGCCATACATTGCCCGCATAGTTTTATATATAAACGCACATATACAAAACAAAAGTGCATACTCTAATGCTACAACTGCTATTTTTATTGTCATTAAAGTACCTCATAAACCATCTGAGTCTGCCCCATATCTATCACGTCGCCATCTTTAAGACAGACTGTAGAAATTTTCTTTCCGTTTACAAACGTGCCATTTAAACTACTGGCATCATATAAAATGTGTCTGTATTTCTTAAACGCTATATAGGCATGCAGTCTTGACACATTCCGGTCTGTTAATAAAAATTCATTTTCTTCGCGCCGCCCTATGTGAACCTGCTGCGCCCCCAGATCTAAATGCGCATCCGCATCTTTACCCGCAGTTACAGTAAGTGTCGCATAAACGTGTTCAGCAGGCATAGCCGCAGTTTCCTTAATGCTGGGTTTCTTTATGACAATTGTTTTTTCTTCGACATCGTCAACTTCTGCCGTATTTTCCTCACCGGCCTTGTAATCCGCAAGTACATTACAGGTTCCCTTTTGCATTTTATCGTTCTTCCTAAACTTAATAAGAAGGGTACCATCAATAAACAAATCTTCGCGCATTATAGTACAGACAATATATTCATGAAGCATTTCCCGCGACTTACGCGAACAAATACGTCCGTAATCTACATTACCCAATACGACCTCATAATAGTTAGGCACAAAAAAACCATTGTTTACTTTTTTCCTATTGCGCTTTATAATACGAGTGATATCCTTTTGTATTTCGGCAAATTGAAGTTCACTAGCAAATTTGCGATTAAAAAAACCTTCTATATGTTTTTCTAAGAAGGTTTCCATTTTAGAAAATGACATTTCTATCGCCCCGTTTATTCCCTTCATAATTTTAATACCCCTATTATATGCAATATTATAACTCAAGTCAAAGTAAAATAAAGTCACACTCTTGACAAACCGTCAATATAATATATAATACTGTTATACGGTATTTAATATAAATTCTTTATTAAGAACAATTATCCACTTTCATTATCAGCTAAAGATTAGCGATAAAATTCGCTAACTATATAAACAATTTTTTTAAGGAGAGATTACTAATGGAATTAAAAGGATCAAAAACAGAACAAAACTTATTGGCTGCATTTGCTGGTGAATCTCAGGCACGTAACAAGTACACGTTTTACGCTTCTAAAGCTAAAAAGGACGGCTACCAGCAGATAGCACAAATTTTTGAAGAAACTGCGGGAAATGAAAAAGAACATGCAAAAATCTGGTTTAAATTAGTACATGGTATCGGTGATACTTCCGAAAATCTTAAAGATGCCGCTGCTGGTGAAAATTACGAATGGACAAGCATGTATCCTGGGTTTGCTAAAACAGCCCATGAAGAAGGTTTCGAAAAAATCGCCAGACTTTTTGAAATGGTAGCTTCCATCG
This sequence comes from Pectinatus cerevisiiphilus, assembly GCF_004341685.1. Classification (GTDB taxonomy): domain Bacteria; phylum Bacillota; class Negativicutes; order Selenomonadales; family Selenomonadaceae; genus Pectinatus; species Pectinatus cerevisiiphilus. Next base: position 20,759 of record NZ_SMAA01000022.1, on the reverse strand, counting down.
AAAAAGAACATGATGAAAGATATCAACTGCTTTTAAGCAACATAAAAGAAGATACTGTCTTTAAGAAAAGTGAAAAAGTAATCTGGATGTGCGCAAATTGTGGCTATGTATGTGAAGCTAAAAACGCACCTCAGGTTTGTCCTGTATGTGAACATCCTCAGTCCTTCTTCCAGGTACGGGCAACAAATTACTAAAAATAATAGACTAACGTCAAAAGGAGCTGCCGCATATGCGGACAGCTCCTTTTTTGCTAAAAACATTTATTTCTTCCGACAGTCTCAAAAAAGAATATTTACGTTTTTAATTATTGCATATCTATATACTTATTTCTCAACTGTCCACAGGCAGCATCAATATCTGTGCCCATTTCTTTTCTCACAGTTGCATTAATATGATATTTTTGCAAAACGTTCCAAAAAGCTTTTATCTTTTCAGCAGACGGACGTTTAAAACCTCTTTCCTCTACAGGATTAATAGGAATAAGGTTTACACTTGCCAGTTTATTTTTAAGCAGCCAAGCCAATGCTCTCGCATGTTCTTGGCTATCATTTATACTGTCTATCAATACATATTCATAGGTAACCCGCCGCTTTGTTTGCTCTGCATAATAGTCAGCAGCTTTTATAACATCAGCTAATGGGTAACGTTTATTTATTGGCATGAGTTCAGATCGCAGCTTGTCTTCCGGTGCATGCAAAGACAATGAAAGCGTTACCGGCAAATCTTCCTGTGCCAGTTTTTCCATCATGGGAATTATGCCTGATGTAGATATAGTAATATTACGATAGCCTATATTCATACAATATTTTTCATGCGCCAAGCGTATAAAAGCCAGCACATTATCATAATTCAGCAAGGGTTCCCCACTACCCATGATGACGATATTACCAATGCGGGCATTGTTTTCTTTACTGATTAATTCTTGGTTTTTCATGGCCTGCGCCAGCATTTCCCCTTTAGTCAGATTACGTTCAAGCCCTTTCAGCGTGGAAGCGCAAAAAGAACAGCTGACATTACAGCCGGCCTGCGAAGAAACACAAATACTATTTCCATAACTTTGCCGCATCAGTACGGTTTCCACCGCAACTTTATCTGCAAACTGCACCAGCATCTTATTTGTTTTTTTATCCTTCGACTCTTTGACAGTAACTACTTCACCGCTGTCAATAATAAAAATTTCACTCAATTCTTCCCGCAATGCTAAAGATAAATTCGTCATTGCCGAAAAATCATATATATTTTTCTGATACATCCATTCCAAAATTTGTCCGGCCCGAAAAGACGGTACCTTTAGTGGTTTAAGTTTTTCCTTTAATTCCTCAATCGTCATTCCAAAAATATTTTCTTGCAATAGCTTTCCTACTTTCTCTTCATTTCATTTTTTGCATACGCGCAATAAAGAATCCATCTACATTATCCACATGTGGTAGCAATTGCAGCATACTACCCCTTCCCTGTAGACCGCTGGGCAAAAAATCATCTAACGGTTCAAGTTTAAACTCCTCATGTGCTGCTAAAAATTTATTTACTACTTCACTGTTTTCTCTTTTTATGATCGTACAGGTGCTGTAAACCAATATACCGCCCGGTTTTACCGCTTCGGCCGCACTTTCCAGTATTTCATATTGCAGCTGTGGCAGTTTTTCTATTTCTGCCTTTGTTTTATTCCAACGTGCGTCAACTTTGCGACGCAGTACACCAAGCCCGGAGCAAGGCACATCGGCTAGCACTTTATCCGCCATATTTTTGTACGACTTACCTATATTGCGGGCATCTTCTATATTTACCTCTATATTCGTGATACCCAGCCTTGCCGCATTTTCTTCTATTAATTTAATTTTATGTGCATGGATATCATTGGCAATAACCTTACCCTTATTTCCCATAAGTGCAGCAATGTGGGTTGTTTTTCCTCCCGGTGCACTACATACATCTATGACTAAATCTGTAGGTGCAGGATTGATAACATGCGCTACCAGCATAGAGCTTTCATCCTGTACCAAAGCCCGTCCTTCTCTCAAGAACTCCATTGCTGTTAATGACGGATGGCGTGTACAAACGACGGCTTCCTCGCAAAAGCGCGACCTTTCGCATTCAACACCTTTTTTTAGCAAATGTTCCTGCAATTGTTCCACTGTATTTTTTAAAGTATTGCAGCGTAAAGAAAGCGGTGCCTCCGTATTATTGAACTGGCATAAAGCTATGGTTTGCTCACGGCCAAATTCATCCATAAATAGTTTTACTAACCACTCTGGATGACAGTATTGTAAAGCAATGTAAGCTGTTTGTCCGCCTGCCTTCGTAAAATCGCATTTACTGCGGTCACGGGCAATAGAACGCAGCACCGCATTGACGAACTTTACAGTACCCACATGTCCATATTTTTTAGCAAGTTTGACAGACTCATTACAAGCCGCTGACGCAGGCACTTTATCCATATAAAGGAGCTGATATATTCCCATCCGCAATATCGTCCGTATAACCGGATGGACCTTGCTGACGGGCATTTTTATATATTGGCGCAGTATCCATAAAAGAGTGTCACCTGCTTTAACTGTTCCGTAAACAAGCTGTGTTATAAATCTACGATCTATGTCCTCCAACTGATTATTTGTAAAATATCGGTTTAAAGCTATGTTAGCATACGCTTTATTTTCATATATGTCCAATAAAATTTTCAGGGCAGCTTTTCTATCATTCATTTATTTTCTTTTTCCTATTTTTCTTTTATTATATAACGTTCTATCATGGTACGTACTTCATCTATGTCCACAGTAGTATTATAGCATGGGCCAAAAGGCCGGCTGTTGAGCACACCTACTGCCGGTAATGGATAAACATCTTGAATCCCGCTAGTCAAATCTCTTTCACAAGCGATCGCCAAAATTAATTTAGGTTTCATCTTTTTTACCAAACTTCTAGCCAAAGTACCTCCTGTCACCACATGAAAATGAAAACCCAGCTGTTCTGACATTTTCAACATGGCGCCAATTGGACAACCACCGCACTTATGGCAGTTATTTACATCATAAGTTATTTTATATTTACAGGCAGCCATCTGCAGACAATGCGGAGATATGACCAACAAATCTTTCGCCTGTACTTTTATGCTGCTAAAACCAATAAGCCGATTATTTATATTGACAAAAGACCGCTCTATACTGCGGCGGGAAATATGCAAAACTTTGCCCCATAAAAGAATTAGGGGAAATAGTAAATTTACCGTTTCATATATATATTTGTGCCCAAAACTAAACCTGGACAGAGGGGAAACAATAAGCACTATATTGAACAGCATCAGCAATGCACCCAAGAAAACAAGTACGCATATCCCGAAAAAAAACGTTGGCAAACCCACTGAAATGTCACGCAATCCCAAATAGCTAATGCGGCCGACGATTCCCACGACTAAAAAAACTGTTAATATACTCAAAAAAATTAATAAAGGTAATATTGTACTTTTATTTTCCTTCATAAATATACTCCGCTATAAACAAAAATCACTTTACCGTTTGCTTATGGAATTGCATACGGTAATAGCGTGCATAAAGTCCATCCTGCTTTATCAGTGCATCATGATTACCGCGTTCCGTAATATTGTGGTGCCGTATTACAAGAATTTCATCGGCATTTTGGATGGTACTCAGCCTGTGTGCTACGACAATAGTAGTACGGTCTTTTGCCAACAATTCCAAAGCTTCCTTAATATATCTTTCGCTTTCATTATCCAATGCGCTGGTAGCTTCATCAAGAATTAATATACGTGGATTCTTCAAAAAGACTCTGGCGATAGAGATACGCTGCTTTTGTCCTCCAGATAAACGTGTTCCCCGTTCTCCTACCAGACTATCATATTTATCAGGCAAGGTCATTATAAAATCATGTATATTTGCCCGTTTAGCAGCTTCCATTATCTCTTCAAAAGAGGCATCTGGCTTACCATAGGCAATATTTGACTTAATCGTTCCATTAAACATATAAACATCCTGTTGGACAATGCCTATATTTCTACGCAACGATTCAAGCGTTATATCACGTACATCCTTGCCATCAATACAGACACTTCCCTTCGTCACGTCATAAAACCTTGGCAAAAGAGAGCATATTGTGGTTTTACCGCCTCCTGACGGCCCTACCAAAGCAATTGTTTTTCCTGCATCCACATGAAAATCTATATCTTCCAGTACCTTTTGTTCTTTTTCATAATGAAAGAAAACATGCTTATAATCAATATCACCCTTGGCAATACCTATATCCTGCGCATCCGCTTTATTTTTTATGGTAACTGGAGTATCCATAATTTCCACAAAACGGCAAAAACCTGTATATCCCTTTTGAAATTGTTCCGTAAAATTAACCAACATATTTATCGGATTCAAAAATATTCCTATATATAACGCAAAAACTGCCAAATCAGTCGGCTGCAACATATTTTGGCCGATAAAATATCCACCGACGGACAGCACGGCCATATAGCTGAGCCCGACGAACACACCGCCACCTGCCACAAAGCGTCCCATAGCCATATAGCTTTCTGTTTTTGAATGTAAAAATTCATTATTACTATACTGAAATTTTTCATGTTCAATTTTTTCATTGCCAAATGATTTTACGACTCTTATTCCTGCCAAACTATCCTGTAAAGACGAATTTACATCAGCTATCTTTTTTCTATTATCCAAGAATATAGCTTTCATCTTACGGTTTTGTTTTATACCAAAAAACAACATCATGCACATTATTACAAATAATATTGCAGCCAGATAGACATTTATTATTCCCATTAAAACAAATGCCCCTGTTAATTCCATCACAGCCAAAAAAACATTTTCCGGCCCATGGTGGGCAAGTTCCGAGATATCAAAAAGATCTGATACCAGCTTGCTCATCATTATCCCGGTATTATTTCTATCATAATAAGAAAAAGATAGCGCCTGATATTTTTCAAACAGCTGCTTTCTCATCTCACTTTCCATACGTGCCCCCATTATATGTCCCCAAGTAGTTATATAATGTTGGCAATAATAACGTATGGCGTAAAGGACTATCATAATGGCCGCAATAAGGACACAGCCTCTGAATATATCACTTTTCCCCTGAACAAACAGAACATGTGTAGAATAGTATAACAGCTGGGGAAATGACAAATCAACGGCTGCCACCCATGTAGCACAAATCAAATCGAAAAAAAATAACCGCTTATGCGGTTTATAAAATTCAAAAAAACGTTTAAAAATTTCCATAAAGCACCCCTAAAACAAAGTTTATGCAGCAGATCAACTTTCTCTATACGAAGGCAAAATTATTCTACCTTCAGATCTTTTAATTTATCACCAAATAAATCACCTAATGAATACGTCATCGGACTACTTGGCTGTAGAACATCCAACACCGGCTTCATTACTTTCTTAAAATTTTCTGGATTTCTAGATAAGACAAATATTCTCGCAGTATTTTCTGCATCCCAAAGGGCATCGTGCATTCGTCCCACAAATGCTTCCCCCATTGCTCCCACAGCGGCCTGCAATGTTATCATACGCTTTAATCCCAACATGGTGCAATACTCTTTCTGCAAGTCATACCAAGGACAGGACAATACGGAATAATCATCCAGCTGCATCTGTTTGAGCATAAATTCCTGTTCCATCTGCCGCCGGTCATTTTCACTCCATGCATAAACAGCCATATCTTCATCTGTCGCACAACATTCCCGCTGCCATTGGCAGAAACTTTCCATTGCATCCTTGAAATGAGGAGCTCCCCGCACAAGCTTATTAGTCACTCCTGTCAATTCTTCATAGCGTCTGCCAATTTCGTTATACTGAGGCTTTACATATTGTCTGTACTGGCTTTTCTTTTCAAAATTTTCATCAATAAGGATGGCTCCGATTTCAACTATTTCATTTTTACAAATATGTCGCTCTGTTTTAAATTTATTTATTATCGGATTCATTTCCAAATCTAGCACAATATACTTCATAAAATGATCCTTTCACTATGTAAGTATTAAATTTTCCAGCACCGAATGACTATCAGCAGCAAATATGTCATTTCCCGGAAGACGACCCAAAGTAATATTATCTAATAATTATTTTACATCAAATTGTAATATATGTACATAAATTTTACTAAGCACATTCCTTAAAAGCTTTTATTGTATACAATAAATTCGATTAATGCAGGCAGAAAATAACAGTATTATTAGTTTATCCTTATATCCTACCTAATAAAAAAACATTTAGTTACTTAACAAAAACAACCACTTACTCTGGGTAAGTGGTTGTTTTATGCTGGCAAGACATGCAGCAGTGATAATTTACATACGGTTAAAAATTTTAACCAAGGTAACGGATTTTATACTGCACTATTATAACTGCTGTTTTAAAAGCACAGCCAATGCAGGCTGGTCTTCTTTCCCTAATTTATATTTTGCGCAATATTCATCAATTGTTTTTTCATCATATATAGCCGGATCAACAGGTACAAACTGTGTATCAATCGGATCAACATTTTTTATTTTAGCATCGAGCACTATTGGTAAAGAATTACCAGCAGCTGCCAATTCTTCTATTTTTCTAAAAGCATTTTTAAGTTCCTGTAAATTAGCTGCCCGCAAACCTATAGCTCCCATGTTTTCAGCTATAGCCGCCCATTCAGCACCCAATAAATCAATCCCATATAAAGCTTGTCCCGCAACTATCTTTTCATGCTGGATAAACCCCAAAGACTTATTTTCTAAGACTACATTTATAACTGGTATTTTGTACTTTACTTCAGTCAAAAGATCCTGCATTACCATCGCATAACCACCATCTCCGGAAACAGCCCATACCTGCCGTTCTGGGAAACTCAATTTGGCCGCTAAACCTGCTGGCAGACCATAACCCATTGTCCCATACCATGAAGACATCGTCATTTTCTGTTTACCACTTAGGGGCAGCTGCCGTATAGCCCATTCTGTATTGTTGCCGACATCAAGGGCAAAAACGGCATCATCCGCAGCTGTTGCCCCAATCCCTTTTATAACGCTTTCAGCTAACAGCCCGTCACTATCATCATCGGCCAGTTTATCGAGCCATTTATCCCAATTTTGCTTATTCAAACAAGAAGCTTTCAGAAAAGCTGTTTCTTGTTTTACTTTTCCTTTTTCTAATAATGCCGCAAGAAATGATTTCGCATCAGCTAAAATTGTAATATCAGCATCATATTGCTTACCAAGGTCAGCTACATCATTATTAATCTGTATTAATTTTATATTTTTCGGCAGAAATCTGGCAAATGGATAATTTGTGCCCACAAATATTATCAGATCGGCCATTTGGCTCGTTTCAAATGCAGGTTTAGTCCCAAGTCTACCGCGGCAGCCCATATAATTTGGATGTCTTGCCGACATTATCCCCGCGGCAGGCGCCGTTGAAAGGACAGGCAGACTAAATTTTTCCGAAACAGCCGTCACTTCTGCCGCTGCATTACGTGTTCCTTGTCCTATCCACAGTACTGCACGTTCAGCCTTATCTAAGCTTTCGCATACGAGTTCAACGTCTTCTTCCTTTACCGGTATATCCTGCTGTCCTTGTTCCACACCATCTATTTTTTTCGTCTTAAATGGAACAAAATCAATCGTCTTACCTGACAAATCATCTGGAATGATAACTACTGATATAGAATTTGACGCATATGCCGATCGAATTGCTTCATCTAAAACATGGGGGATTTGTTCAGCACTGACAATCTGCTTATGAAACTCTGCCACATCGGCAAAAATAGGATCCTGATTCATTTCTTGGAAAAAGTTAGTATTAATAACCCCTGTCGCCGATTGTCCCACTATAGCTAAAACAGGCACTCTATCCTGACGGGCATCATAAAGCCCATTGAGCAAATGAACAGCTCCCGGTCCAGCAGAACCAAAACATACACCAATTTTTCCTGTTAACTTTGCATCTGCGGCTGCCGCCAAAGCGCCGACTTCTTCATGTCTGACCTGAATATATTTCAAATCATGCCGTTCCTGATAAAAACCATCTACTGTATTATTTATTGAATCCGCCGTTATCCCATAGATATGATCGATATTCCAACTGATAAGAACCTTTGCTAAGGCCTGCCCTGCTGTCATTTCTGCCATTCTCTTAACCTCACTATTATTAATTCATTAAAATTACGCCCTAATTACTTTATAATATATGGTATAATAATATTCGTATATATACATTATAAATTCCAATTTTTATAAAAACAATTACTTACCTTTTTATTACTAACTCATATTAGCCATATTCACTTCACGTTTCTTGCTATACAATAAAACCATATGAACATAAATACCTATTTTAAATAAAAACATTCTATATCTTTTCAGTATGCAAAGTCACTTTCTATAGCATCTTGAGATACTGGTAAACATGAAACAATCTATTGGGAGGTAATATACGACAATGATCAGCAAAGACGAATTACCATCATGTCCGGTAACTACAACAGTACAACTTATTGGCAATAAATGGCGCCTTCTTATTTTGCGTCTTCTATTTGACAGCACCTGCCGTTTCAGTGTATTACTGAAAAACATTCCTGGCATAAGTGCCAAAGTACTTACCGATAATCTTCGTTCAATGGAAAATGATGGTCTCATCACCCGTGAAGTATGTTCCCACTCACCATTACATGTTGAATACAGTATCAGCCCACTGGGTAATGACCTGCGCCCTATCATTACAGCTATACGCAACTTTGGGATAAAATATTGTACCCTGAAACAAAAAACAAGACTTGGATTATCCCTGTCTGATAAAAAATTTTGATAAACTTCTCTATAACAAATAAGCATCATCTTTTTAACCGCTTGCGGCCTAAAGAGGTGGTGCTTATTTATTATGTACTGGTATTTTATTGAAACAATATTTTTTAAATACGCCAAAAAACGGAAGTCCTATTGGCTTCCGTTTTTACATTCATTCTTTTATAAATCACAAATAGAAACATCACCAAATACTTTTTGCCAATCAGCGGCAAAATCATCAACTGCTTTCTTTATTGATGGAATAGCAAATGCAGCCAGCAAAATATCCGGACCTACTGTAGGCAGTCCATGCGAAGTAGATAATTTAAATATTTGCCGATAGTTTTCACATATGCTATATTATGAACTATTCTGATATTCACATAAAAACCATACCATTATTCGGACTAATAACTTGACCAGTCATAGAATCTTGTGTAAGTATTGCACAAATCAAATCAGCAATATCTTCAGGGGATGATATTCGTTGCAATGGAAGATGTCCGCTTAATCTCTTCATTTTTTCTTCTTCTCCTGCCCACCAGCGGGTAAATACTGCAGCAGGAGCCACGCGATTAACACGTATTTCTGGAGCAAGAGCATGTGCCAACGATTTCGTCAAACCGTGAACAGCTACTTTTGATACAGCGTATGGAAGAGAAGAACCAGAACCTAAATTTTCAGCTTTTAACGTCTAAAAATTTAAATAATCCCATTTGGGACTCCTTTATAAATATTATTAAAAAAATTATTTAAATTGCCCATGATGCTTATTCTAGCAGTAAACCTTTCATCCATTCGTTTATTCAGTTGGTGAGAAAACTCATACTAGCCTACCTTAAAACAGACTGGAAAGCATAAGTATAAGTGTTGTTCCCATCAGAATTTTCCCCCCCGGCTATGAACTGTTTACTGCCTCATGATTTCGCGCACAGATTGTCAGCCCCGTAAAGCATTCTCAAAGATAACGCCCCATACGGCAAGTCTCGCGCCAAGAGCCACAATAAGTGTCTGTGAGGTACTACCTGAACTCGTAAAAAATTGCATAATCTGATTACCTCCATCGTTTTATTTCGTTTTGGAGTAGGAAAAGGCCACCATTTCTGGCGGTTGTCACGTCGGACTAAGTTGGCCAGAAGTTCTATATTCAATTTGCAAAGTTTAAAGGGAACACAAACCATAAAAATTGCCATTTTTCTCGTTGTTCTGTGGGAAAATTTGGTATATAATTAAAAATAGTTAGTTGTTTTTAGCAAGTGATTATTAAATGCATAGTATTTTTAGTATAAAGAACAATGTGGATTATTCAGAGCGAAAGACAGTGGATTTGAAAGGTGGAGACAGTTTGTAAATGGAAAAACAAAACACATTTTATCAATTTAAAAGCAAAAGGCTTTGGAAGGATAGTGTCGCAATTGGATTCGCAATTTTTGGTGTTGTCTCGGCTATATTAGGAGTGTTTGGAATATCTTTTTCAGAAATTTCAGGTAATTTTTGGATAACTCTTTTGTCCACGATTGCCTCTCTCATATTTTCGTATTTAGTTGCTGTTGTTTGGCAATGGTGGAACATAAAAGATAATATCACTCTGAAAATTAGAAGAATTAATGTTACGATTCGTCAAGGTGATATTTTTAAAGAAAAGGGATGGAAGGTAATTGGCGTTGATGACAATTTCAGTACATCAGAAGATGACATGATAATTTCACACTCATCTCTTCATGGACAGCTTATCAAGCAGATTAAACAAAATGGCGAAATTGAAGCATTTAAAACTGCTATTTCAAAGGCTAATAATGATACTTCGCTTGGCTGTGTAAAAACATATAATGACTATATTCTATTAGCTTTAGCAAGACTAAATAGTGATAATGAAGCGCATACTGACAATACAAAATATGAAAACACTTTGCGAAAAATGTGGCAAGAAATAGGTCGAATTTATTCAGGGAAGCCTATTTGTTTACCCATTTTGGGAGACGGTATAATTCGCTTTGATGGCGTATCCGAAAAGCCCTCTCCATTTGAATTACTAAGATGTATACTTTGCACTCTAAAAACAAGTAATATTCAACTAAAGGCACCCATTACTATTGTGATTTACGATAGAATAAATGAAATAAATTTTTATAATTTGAAGGTATTTAATACACTATGATTAATTCATACTTAAGACCTTGTACATATATCGCCGCTGATTGGGACAGTGATAGCAACGCAGTACAGATCATTCAAAAATGGAATACTGATTACCGAAAATCTATGTCGTTTAAAGATGCTCATGATTTAGTACAGGCAAGGGATAATAGCCTAAATTGTAGCATAAAAGCTTCTTTAAGTTCTCGTCTTGATGAATCACATAAATTTATCCTTATTGTGGGTAATAATACAAAGACGGTTCGTAGTGGTAGTTGCCAATATTGTGGCAGCTTAAATAGTTATAAACATTATTGTGTTAGAGGACACTCCACTGATTATCGTAGTTATATAGATTTTGAATGTGAAAAAGCTGTTCGTAACGGTCTACAAATTGTTGTTCTTTACAATTCTGGCCTTATTGATAAAGGGAAATGCCCAGATATTGTTAAATGGAAAGGAACACACAAAGAAATGTGGAGCTGGAGTGAGTATCAATGGGTGTGGGATTACAATAAAATTACAACTGCAATAGGGGAATAAACATTAACTAAATAAAAAAAAGATAAAACGAATAATGTTTTCCCCTTATGTTATGATTACTCGATAAATTATTCAGCAGTTTATTGCTAATGTCAATATTAGTTCGCAAAAACCAAGGTAACCCCGAAACAATTAAGCAAACAATTTTTGTCTTTTTCCTTAACCTGTCGTAGTGTATCCAAATTAATATAGCAATGACTTATTGACCAGTATTCGCTGATAACCGGAACATCCATCGATCCATTCTGACTTGGTAGCATTGATTTTTGCATTCATTTCAGCTTCCATAAGCTTTTCACAAAGCCACTTGCACATAGTGCACGTTGGATTATCTTCGGTCATGAGTTGTAGTAGCATTTTTTCTAAAGGTAGGTTCGAATAAATATGAACCATTGGTTTTCAACTCCTTTTAGGTTTGTTTAGTCACTTATCTTTTTCGGAGTTATCAATGGTTTTTTCTATTTCTTTTTGCAAACTTTATTATATTCTTTATATTTCATGCCTGCTGCATAAGCTAGTTCTGCTTGATCTATAACCACCTCCTGTTAAAATTGGGCAATAAAAACCGCTCAGACGTTTCTAAGCGGTTTTAAACATATGTTATTCACTTCTATCATTTTCAGGTTTGGAGCTTACATTATCCAAAAATAGTTTGACATCATCTATTCTTTTATAATCGTTAGATATCACAATATTTATTAAGTGTATCTCTTTATGCATATTTTCAAAACAACTGCATCCAACGGATATAGAATCTAAAGAATTACTATCCTTATCAATATATTTACTTCTAAATGCTGAACCAGTAGGTGCGTTTAAATCAGTGCAACATTCTGCAATTATTTTATTAATATTATCTAAATGCATTTTTACTGTATTGGAAAACCAGTATCGATATTTATTTAAACTTAAACATGTTTTTAATGAAATATGTAATTCTTCGTTAGTATCAAAACATTGTAAATATGGTTTCCCATCATCAAGTTTAGTATCCTTACCATGAATCAGCATTCGTTTTTCTACATCAAGCTCTCCAATAAAGGTGCATAATTTTTCATAAGCGTTTAACCGTTTATCAATGATTTTCTCATAATGATCATTTTTATAGTCTCTATTTGTTTGCCACATATAGTAAGCACCAAAAGCAGCAATAAACGGTGCTACTCCTGTTAATAATTTTGTAATTATTTCTAAATCGGCATAAGTTAGTATTTGTATTATAAAATTTTGATATACAAAAATCCCTAAACTTGAAGTAATTAATCCAATCAAAATACCTATTAAATACTTTTTCATAAAAACCACCTATTAATTAAGATGATATTATTATATCATAAAAGCCGCTCACCTTTCGGTTGCGGCTGTGTGTTACTGTTACTATTCACTTTTCTATAGTATAGCATGGTTAATTATAAAATGAATTTGAATAGATAAAAATCCATAGTGACCTCGTGTTATGATTTAGGTATCTAATCAAAAAAAACGGAAGTCCTATTGGCTTCCGTTTTTACATTCATTCTTTTATAAATCACAAATAGAAACATCACCAAATACTTTTTGCCAATCAGCAGCAAAATCATCAACTGCTTTCTTTATTGACGGAACAGCAAATGCAGCCAGCAAAATATCCGGACCTACTGTAGCGGTCTGTGCTCCACATCTAAAAGCTGTATTGACCTGTGCAATATTTTTAAAGCTCGCTGCCAAAATTTGTGTTGAATATCCATAAGCAGCTATCATATCAGAAAAAGTGGCGATTGTATCAGCCGCGTCAATATCCAGATTTTCCATACGATTAAAATAAGGTGCTATATAGTCCGCTCCTGCTTCCATTGCCATCAGTCCCTGTGTCTTTGTGTAAATAGCAGTAGCGGTTACACCGACTCCTTCTTTTTTTAGCAACCGCATCGCTTTTAAACCTTCTGGTGTTGTAGGTACTTTTATAAATACATTTTTATCTACTTTATCCAGTATCGTATGCGCTTCTTTCAAGATACCGTCACTACATTCAGCCAGAATTTGCATATGCAGTGTTCTATCCTTGCCGATTATCTGGCGTATCTTTTTAAAATGGGCAAAAAAATCTATTTTGCCTTCTTTTTTAATGATGCTGGGATTACTTGTAACCCCGGCGATCGGTAATAAATCTGTACATTTTTCAATCATTTCGATATTGGCCGTATCAACCAAATATTTCATTAAACTCATCTCTCCTCTATCTATTTATCGACTTGTATTTCTTTTATTATAGCAGATTTATTCTATGAGCCGTGTGCTAAAATATTTCCTGCCATGCGGAAAATTATAAGGACCAACTTCTTTTATCGTTTTAAACTTCTCAGCCATTTTAGGTATTAATACTATTAAATCATTTGTTTATTTACAAAAATATCAAAGATATTGTCCATAATAATAATGAAAAATATTTAAACTGCGACAGATATAAAAAACCGCCATGCCGATATTTTCTAATATTCCAGCATGGCGGTTTTTACAATATTTAGCTGTCTTTAACTTGCGGTAATTATTTCCAATTCTCTAAGGCGCATAAAATTTATAACTGTTTCAGTCGCAGGATTTTTCCGCAGATAATACTGATGTACTTCTTCTGCGGGATAAAAATTCTTAAGAGGCAGTGCCTCCATATAGCATTTTCTACCAAGCATCCCAGTGTCCGACATCATGGATGATGACTTTTGACGCTTACTTTTTATAAAATGCATATAGAATTGGACTATTGCTTCATCCTCTTGTTCATCATAATACACACCGTTGCGGTACATATTCCCTGCGTATTTTTTTTGTTTATTCGGGGTATAAGGATCGATAACAGTACATAAAATATCCAGCAGTGTAGAAAGATCTATTCGCTTTGGATTATAGGATATCTTTATCCCTATTGCTGCACCAGTACCACCTGCCAACACATCCTTATGCTGAGGATTAGCTGTGCATGAATTTATATACCCAGCTTTTGTAGCAACAACTCCTCTTACCCGAGAGAAAAGTTCCTGAAGTTCATAAAAATTACCACCCGCGAAATAAATATTTTTAGTATACAATCTTCTACCTCCTGACGCCAATCAGGTAATACGTTAAGATTTATCACCATGTGGTGTAAAAAGACCAACATGTCTTTTAGCAGCACGCTCAACATCAAATAAATTTATCAGTTCCGCAACAGCCTGCGTAGGTGATATTTTACCAGTCAGCACTGCCTGCCGAACCTCCGGCATACGACCAGTAATTACAGGATCATCAAAGAATAAATTGTGCAAATGTTCATCAATCATACTATGCACCCAATCCAGCAATTGATTTTCCCGGCGTTTCTGAAAGGAGCCCTTATCTTTTGTCATCTTGACAAAAATTTCTATTACTTTCCACAGTTCTTTTAATCCTGTCTTTTTTATAGCAGAACAAAGATAAGCATGTGTCTGCCATCCATCCGTAGCTGGGCGGATATATTCTATCATCCGTTCATATTCACCGCGCGACACTTTGGCTTTTAATAAATTATCACCATCAGCTTTATTAATAACTATTGCATCAGCTAATTCCATTATGCCTTTTTTTATGCCTTGCAATTCATCTCCGGCGCCAGTCAAAACAACTAACATAAAGAAATCTACCATTGACCGCACAGTTGTTTCCGATTGGCCTACACCAACTGTTTCAATAATTATTATGTCATACCCGGCAGCCTCACACATAAGCATTGTTTCACGACTTTTTCGTGCTACGCCACCTAATGTCCCACCGGCAGGCGATGGTCTGATAAAAGCGTTCTGGTTTCTTGACAATGTTCCCATCCGTGTTTTATCGCCAAGGATGGACCCTTTTGTCACAGAACTTGTTGGATCGACAGTCAGCACAGCAACTTTATGTCCCATATCACAGAGCATATTGCCTAGGGCTTCTATTATCGTACTCTTTCCTGCACCCGGAACTCCTGTTATACCGACACGCAGTGCTTTTCCTGTGCGCGGCAGCAATTGTTGCAGCACTTGCTGCGCTTTAGCAAAATGATCCGGATTATTGCTTTCAATGAGTGTAATGGCACGCGATAAAACCATACGGTTGCCTTCTGCTACGCCATTTATATATTCATCAACGGATAAAAACATTTTCCGCTTTGGTTTTTTATTACCGTTCACCAATTGCGGATTTATATTACCTACTGTTGTATCTGTGATTCCTTCTATACCACCCATCACACTACAGGCAAAGGCTTTATTCTTTTTTCCCGGTGCCCAATCGGGTTTGAAACTTTTATATTCAGCCATAATTTATACCCCGGCCAGTTCCGCTTTAGCCTCTTTAATTAAAAGTGTAAGCAGCTTTATACCTGCTTCAGGAATATTGGTACCTGGTGCAAATATAGCAACTGCACCATGTTTGTAAAGAAAATCATAATCCTGTACTGGTATTACACCACCAATAGCCACCATAATATCTTCACGTCCAAGCTTTTTCAATTCTTCAACCAACTGTGGTAAAAGCGTTTTATGTCCAGCAGCCAAAGAACTGAACCCTACCATATGCACATCATTGTCAACCGCATCCTGCGCAGTTTCTGCTGGTGTCTGGAATAAAGGCCCTACATCGACATCCCAGCCCATATCAGCAAATGATGAGGCTATAACTTTTTGTCCTCTATCATGTCCATCCTGTCCCATTTTGGCAACAAAAATACGTGGCCGGCGCCCTGTCAATTTTTCAAATTTATCGGCCATATCACGAGCTTTTTCCAGCTCTGTTTTGTCGGTAAATTCAGATGAGTACACTCCTGATATTGTGTGGATAACGGCATTGAAACGACCCGACACTTTTTCTACCGCATCCGATATTTCACCCAGAGATGCATGGGCTCTGGCTGCATTTACAGCAAGTTCCAGCAAATTGCCGTTGTCACGTGATTCTGCTGCTTTAGTAAGTGCTTCAAGGCAGCTGCGGACTTCATCGGCATTTCTTTCCGCACGCAATTTTTTCAACCGTTCTATCTGTGAATTGCGCACTACTGTATTATCTATGGCTAAAATCTGCAAAGGATCTTCTTTTTCCAGACGATATTTATTAAGACCAACTATTGTTTCATTACGTGAATCTATTTGTGCCTGACGGCGGGCAGCAGCTTCTTCAATACGCATTTTCGGCAAGCCTGTGGAGATAGCCTTAGTCATGCCGCCTAATGCTTCTACTTCCTGAATATGTGCCCATGCACGTCTGATTATTTCATTTGTCAGTGCTTCTACATAGTAAGAACCACCCCATGGATCAATTATCTTACATACACGCGTTTCATCTTGGATATAAAGCTGTGTATTACGGGCAATCCGTGCAGAAAAATCTGTCGGCAAGGCTATAGCTTCATCGAGGGCATTTGTATGCAACGATTGGGTATGCCCCAAAGCTGCCCCCATGGCTTCCATACAGGTGCGGGCAATATTATTGAACGGATCTTGCGCTGTCAATGACCAGCCTGACGTCTGGCAATGGGTACGCAGTGCCATAGATTTGTTATTTTCTGCACCAAAAGATTTAACTATTTTAGCCCAAAGGACACGCGCTGCACGCATCTTTGCTACTTCCATAAAATAATTTTTACCTATTGCCCAGAAAAATGATAAACGTTTCGCAAAAGCATCTATTGGCAAACCTGCTTTCATACCTGTACGTATATATTCAAGTCCATCAGCCAGTGTATAGCCGAGTTCAATATCAGCTGTAGCTCCGGCTTCCTGCATATGATAACCGGAAATAGAAATACTATTAAATTTAGGCATGTATTTTGTCGTATATTCAAAAATATCACCGATAATACGCATCGACATTTCCGGTGGATATATATACGTATTACGAACCATGAATTCCTTCAAAATATCATTTTGGATGGTGCCTGCCATAACGCTTTTATCTACGCCTTGTTCTTCTCCTGATAAAATATAGAACGCCATTATCGGCAGTACCGCACCATTCATTGTCATTGATACGGACATCTGGTCAAGTGGTATACCGCTAAATAATATCCGCATGTCTAGAATAGAATCAATGGCAACACCTGCTTTACCTACATCACCTAAAACACGTGGATTATCTGAATCATAACCACGATGCGTCGGCAGGTCAAAAGCTATTGACAACCCTTTCTGCCCTGCTGCCAGGTTACGGCGATAAAAAGCATTCGATTCTTCTGCTGTAGAAAAACCTGCATATTGGCGAACTGTCCATGGGCGAAATACATACATAGTAGAATACGGCCCACGCAGACATGGCGGAATACCACTGGCAAAATCAAGATGATTCATATGTTCATATTCATCAAAATTATAAATTGGCTTAACAGGAATATGTTCCATCGTTTTGCCTGTAAGATCATCATAATTTGCACCTATTTCTTTTTCCAATTTTTTTATCCATTCTTCTTTTGAATGGGCAGGTGCATCACCAAGGCTGATTTTACTGAAATCAGGATTTTTAAACACCATTAGTCAATCATCCCTTTCTTTTTTTGCAACGACTGCAAAATTTTGTAGCAATTAGCCCTAACTGAGATAAAATCATCAACCCCGGCTTCTCGATAAGTTCCTTCAAGATCCTTAGGTGCTGCACCGGCTAAAAACACCGTTGCAGCAGGCAATACCTGTTTTAGTTTAGGCGCAAGCTCCGGTACTATTTCCGGATAAGTTTTATCTGTAGAACATATAACAACTGCATCAGCATTTGATTCTTTCGCTGCTGCGACTGCTTCATCAATAGATTTAAACCCATCATTAGGCATAACATCAAAATCGCCTACCTGCAAAAAGCTGGTAGAAAATTCAGCTCTGGCCTTATGCTGTGGTATTGGTCCCATGTTGGCAAGAAATATCCTGACATTTTTCCCTGTATTTTTCTTATAATTTTCAGTGATGTTGCGCAATGCTTCATATCTTTCACTCCAACGGTGTGGTAATATAGGTGCGATACCTTCACTTGCACTTACAGCACCTTCCTGTTGGCATAAAACTTTACGCAGCTCAGCAAGCGAATTGCCCGCTTTAACAGCTTCAATAGCATTATCTACGAATTTTTCTTTACTACTCGTACGAAAAGTTTCCAAACATTCCTGCTTAAATATTTCATCAATATCCGACAAATAATCCCCTATATCATTCATACGTTGTTTCTTTAAAGCATCCACGTCTTCAGCACGTTTATCAATAAGTTTTTCTGTCGTGTTCGGATACATATTATTCCCAACAATACGATCTTTTCTAAATTCTGCATTTTTAAATCTTGCCTGCAAAATTTCATCTATTTGCTTTTGCGGATATTCTTCCCGCAGTGCAGCCATCAATCCACCTTTAGCTTCTATTAACTGAAACTCTGCCCATATCTTTTCCTTTATTTCCTTGGTAAGACTTTCCACTGCCCAAGAACCACCGGCAGGATCAATAGGCTGTAACAAACCAAATTCTTCTTGCAAAATAATCTGTACATTACGCGCGATACGGCGGGAGAATTCGTCCCCTTTTCTGATAGGTTCATCAAAAGGCGCATTTTCGTAGGAATCAACCCCACCTACTACACCGGAGAATATTTCTGTGGTATTTCTAAGCATATTTACATACGGATCATAAACCGTCTTAAAAAATAATGCAGGACGGGCATGGATATACATCTTTTGCGATTCTGCATTGCCCCCAAACGCTTTTACTATTCTAGCCCAAATAGGCCGAACAGCACGCAGTTTTGCTATTTGCATAAAGAAATTTGCACCCATAGAAAAAGTAAAGCTTATCTGAGTGGCTGCTTCGTCTATTGTCATACCGCGTTCCAATAAAGCACGCAAATAAGAAACAGCCATAGAAACAGTGTATGCTATTTCCTGCACATCGTTGGCTCCGCCACGGCTGAATGCATCACTACGTACCATTATTGTTCTGAGCTTCGGTGCATTCTTCTTTGCCCATATTGCACATTCATACATTTCGTCATACAATGCTTCAAGTGACGCATAATTTTTACCATTGCTTATTAATTCGCCAATAGGGTCTGCCCCTATTATTCCCCGCACATTTTTTACGGGATGCCCAGATGCCCGCAAGGCTGCAACAACCATGGAAAGAATAGGAAGTGCAGAGGCACCTGTATAAATGTAAAGATTGTATTTATCTAAATCTAGCCCATTAAGCAGCTGGTGCATATCTTCCAGCGTACTTACACTACAACCGCCTTCTCCTACCTTAGCCGCATACTGTGCATCTTTATTTTGTAAAGTAGCTCTATCAAGTTTTATATTATAGATAGTTGAGCCTCTGTCTACTTCATGTTTTAACAGCTCATTATTTTCCTGCGGTATGGTTTCATCACAAGCTTGGGCAATTCCCCAAGGACTTTTGATATAACCATTAACCCTCGCGCCACGCATAAAATCATCCATACCAGGAAATGATTTTTTAGGCAAAATATCTTCCGTCATCACTCTTGTATACATTGGTTCAAAGGTTATGCCTTCATATGTCTTCGTATACATTTTTTTGTCAAACGGTGCCCCCTTGAGCAGTGCAATGCATGCTTCCTTCCATTCCGCATATGTAGGCGGCACAAATTCATCGAGGGGAACTTTAGGGAAATCTGTTTGCTGATCTGCTTTGTTCAAAATAGCCTGAAGATCAAGATTACTGGAACTTGTTTTATCTTGATTTTTTGCATCATCTTTCATTGTAAACCTCCTCTTATTGCAAAACAAAAAAAACCTGCCTGCGAAAAGCAGGCAGATTAAATATCTGTTTCAATAAAATTCCTCTGGAAAATAAAAAACCGGCCCAAATAACAAAGCCGGAGAAAATTACCATGTGATTCCTATCCACAGTATCAAATCTCCCTTCCTATCTCTCGCAGGTATAAGCATCAGTAGACGAACACTGATACTAACGGTGATGTTAAAACAGGCAGTTCTCCTGGCTCAGAATCATTGTTTTTTCAAGCCTTCCCAAAGCATTTGCTTCAGTGGCACAGTTTGAAAAACTCTTCTTTACAGTGGCGGGACCGCTCCGGCTTCATACCGAATTCCCTATTAAGTCATTTCTGACACCTGTTTCCAACTATATTTTATTTTCATGTTAATATTAGCTTTATTTATTCAATTTGTCAATCAAATTTTTTAACCTAACCCGCAAGAAGTCCGCTACTTCTTAGGTGGGGGATGAAGGCGGGTATGGCGAATTTACGCAAGTAATTGAGTCACACGATTGCTTTTTGTCTTATTTTGTAGTATGATCAGTCGTAAAAGACAAAGGATTGATTATACAGT
>NZ_SMAA01000021.1 GCF_004341685.1 Pectinatus cerevisiiphilus | reverse complement strand
ATTACCTCAGGTTATATTTTTGATTAGACACCTAAATCATAACACGAGGTCACTATGGATTTTTATCTGTTCAATTTCATTTTACAATTAACCATCGAAAAAGGTTGGTAATAATATGGAAATTATTCGTGATAGGGATATCGCAGCGATTTTACCACGCTATACTTGCTATGGCGACAGAACAGTTATTATTGACGCGGAAGGCCATGAATCCGCTTATTCGTTAAAACCTGCTACCCTTTTGGCAAAAATCGGTTCAAGAAATTGCAAAGATCTGCGTTTATTGCGAATCTGGGCTAGGAAATATACTTACCAGCGTTTATGGATTCCATTGGGCTTCAGCTGGGAGCTTGTGCTTATTCCGATGCGGGTCAGGGATTCTAAAATAAACGGTGATACTACAATCGGTTATTTTAATTTTGTATATATAAACCGTTTGGAACAAGAAGACAGCCAGGTATGTATTATTATGGAAAATGGTTTAAAATTCCCCATTCTTTGGGGACTGACCACTGTGCGGAAACATTTAAAAGACGCGATGCTGTTGCACTCTATGCTCACCCATAATTTAGATGATATGCTTTGGTCAAGACTACACCGGGCAACAGGGCTTCATCTCACCTCTAAAAAATAAAATCTTCAAGCAGCTTTTTAATTTTTCCCATTCATAAAAGAAACAGAAACTGTATTTTTATTTATGATTATAAGCTATAATATATCCTACATAAAGGAGCTGTAAGATTTTGAAAAAAAGTATTTTAATCACCAGCATGACAATGCTGATGATGCTTACGATTGCACCGGTATCGTTTGCTTCGTCAAAACCCAATATTGTAATTCTGGCTACCGGTGGAACAATAGCCGGCAGCGCATCATCCGATACAGCCACTACTGGCTATAAAGCAGGTGCTATCGGTATTGATACCCTGATAAATGCCGTACCGGAGGCAAAAAATTATGCCAATATTTCCGGTGAACAATTATGCAGTATAGACAGTAAGGATATGACTAGCCAGATTTGGTTAAAATTGGCGAACCGTGTAAATACCTTACTGGCGCAAGATAATGTCGATGGTATCGTTATAACCCACGGTACTGACACACTTGAGGAAACAGCCTATTTTTTAGATCTCACAGTAAAAAGCAATAAACCAGTGGTCTTAGTTGGGGCAATGCGTCCGGCAACAGCTATCAGTGCTGACGGGCCGATGAACCTTCTCAATGCAGTGCGGGTTGCCGCTAATAAGCAGGCTGTAGGAAAAGGTGTTTTGGTAACAATGAATGATGAAATAAATTCCGCCCGCGATGTAACCAAGACAAACACACTTACGACAAGCACCTTTAAAGCTCCTGAACTGGGAGTGCTCGGCTATATTGAAGATGGTACGCCGGTATTTTACCGTGAATCGACACGCCGCAATACGATAAATAGTGATTTTTCTTTGGAAAATGTCATGAATCTGCCCTATGTCCCCATTATTTACAGCCATGCAGATGGTGACAGCATCCTTATCGACGCGGCAGTAAAGGCTGGTGCACAAGGAATTATTTATGCAGGTACCGGCAATGGCAGTGTGCATAAGACTGACGAAGAAGCATTGGCAAGGGCAGCAGCTGCCGGTATTATAGTGGTAAGAAGCTCCCGTGTTACTAATGGTGCCGTAATCCAATCTGAGCAATCATATGTTGACGAACATTTTCTTAACGGTGGTACACTAAACCCACAAAAAGCGCGTATCTTACTACAGTTAGCTTTAACTAAAACGCATGATCTCAATAAAATACAGACTATGTTTAATGAATACTGATTTGTAATATATTATTATATGATATCAACTCTCCCCCAATAAAAAACACCTTATGGAATAGCCAATAACAAGGCTTGTCTCCATAAGGTGTTTTTATTTTTTCCATTTTTATAAAATGGTCTGTTACAAATTTTCTAGCAAAGCTGACACCAATAATCTGTAATGCCACGGGCAATGGCTGCGGCTATGGTCTCTTGCTGACTGACGAGTAATAAGGCATCATCCGCATTATCAATAAAAGCTGTTTCCACTAATACCGCAGGCATTGCTGTACAGCGAAGCACCGCCAAGTCAGGTCGTATCTTGATACCACGGTCAGGAATAGTTTGGTCAAGCTTTTGCAGAGTGTCGACAAGCTGTTTTTGGATAGCCTGCGCTAAAATCCCCGCATGGCTGTCCCATACATAACAAAGCGTTTCTATGCCGCGGGCAACGGTATTATAACTGTTGCAATGCAATGAAACAAATACATCAGCAGCCCAGCTGTTGGCAGCCGAACAGATATTCGGTGCCGGTGGTGCTTCCCCGCAAAGGTTATCACTTTGCAAAAGCCGCACTATACAACCAGCATTTTTCAATTTTCCTTCTAATAAATTTCCCAACGAAAGCGCAATATCACATTCTTGGAGATGCAATACCCGATTTACGGCACCGCTGTCTATTCCCGGCATGTGTCCCGGATTGATGAATACTTTCATATTAAAACCTCCTCAATTATATTTTCATATCTATACATGCCACGACAAAAGGATTTTACTATATACAATTATTTTTTGTATTTTACTGATATACAGGCATGTATATATTGAGGAGGTGAAAAAATGTTTTTACCAGCGCGGGAGGATATAGGCATAAGCGCCACAATATCAATTACTGGTACAATTTTCTCCTATATGACAGGTCAGTTTGACAAATCAATGGAAGCGTTGCTACTCATGATGGCACTTGATTACCTGAGTGGTATCACTGCTGCCTGCATATCGCCAAACCAAGGCTTAGACAGCCGCATAGGTTTACGGGGGATATGTAAAAAGGTCATGATACTGCTTATGGTTGCGGCTGCCCACTTTGTAGATTATGCTGTCGGCCAGGAACAGGAGCTTGTGCGTACGATGGTAATTTATTTCTTCGTAGGCAATGAGGGACTGTCTATTTTAGAGAATGCCGCATCAGCAGGGTTGCCTATCCCCCAAAAGTTAAAAATAAGATTCAAGCAGTTAAGCCAGAAAGAAAAGGAAAAATAATAGTGACCGGTATTTGTATTTTTCCTGAGTTAGGGCATGTATAAGAGTGAAAGGGGGAATGAAAAATGGCAACAGTGAAAAAGGATCTAAGCACAAGCCTTATAATTAAGGTAGAAAACGGTATTACTGAAAGCGGCAAAACAAAATACGCGCAGCGCAGTTTTTCCGCGATCAACCCGGCAGTAAGTGATGATAATCTGCTCAATGCCGGCACGGCAATCGGTGCTTTGCAAGCACACACTTTAGGCACAGTAGTGCGCCAGGATACGTGTACTCTAAGCCAGGAGTAAGCCACGTAAAATCAATAGATAAGGAGGTGGAAATATGGCTGTAACAAAAAATCTGCAAATGGTATTTACCCTTGCCGATGGGAAAAAACTGACTTACAATCTGGCTGATCCTAAGGATGACGTTACCAGAGCGCAAGTAGAGTCAACAATGACCAACATGATAACAAATAATGTCGTCATGAAGGACAGTGTGGCCGCCACAAAAATTGATGGTATTTACGTCAAGACTGTTGAAAATATTGAGCTTTAAGAAAATCCCATACTGAAAATAAATTTACTATACTAAAGAGCCCTCCCCAAATTAGACTTAAGAGCTAATTTGGGGAGGGCTTATTTATTGACTGTAAAACGCAAAAAATGACTGTAAAAAAATGGGAAACCCATCTTCCTACAGTCATTTGAGTGGTTATAAAACCAAGACTCACTTGATGCGTCTAACTAAGATATTAGGTGTTATGTCCAATAGCACCGCCAAGAACGGCACCGATAGCTGCGTTAGTAATGGTATGCTGCGTTTTGCCAGACTTTGCTTCCTGTCCAGAAATAGCACCAGCAACACCACCGATAATAGCACCGGTTGTTGCTTTACTATAAGCAGGAGCAGTTTCAGCCGCATTGCTCAAGGATTTTACTCCAGGAAGCGGTTGTACGGAAGAGGACTGTGTAGGGGTTCCAATTCCTATCGTTCCAACTGCAAACATAAAAACAAACATAAAAGGAATTATTTTCTTCAAAATCATTCTAATCACATCCCTTATTCATTTTAACGAAACATTAATTTCTGTATTTTCACATCAAGTGAGTCCAACTCTATATGGCAGTATAGCACGTTGTTAATATGTTGGCAACTTATCTCAAAATGATCTTTCTAAGCTCAGAAAGTGCCTTCTTTTTACCCGCCGCTACCGCTTGTTGCGATATGCGCAATATACCAGCTGTCTCTTTTTGGGTATACTGGAGTATGATGGTATATTTTATGATCAAACGTTGCCGAGAAGAAAGCTGTTGCAGTGCAGCCAGTAGGGAATGCTTAGCTACTATAGCATTTTCGGGAGACGCAAAAGTCAATTGTGTTAAAAAATTTTCTGCGGTATCGCTGCTGTCAGTATACAATTCACGCTGCCAATTACGGCGATGTTTCTTAAAAAGCGTATACAGATCACCATTAATCTTTGCTTTGACATAACCGGCGAAAGGCACACCTGCCCGCCGGTCAAATTTACGAAAGGCTTCACAAAAGCTCAAAACAGCTTGCGCGTAGGCTTCTTCTTGGAGTGGCCGCAGATAATTTTGGGAAGAGGCTTTACGCAGAAAGCCCTGATAGTTTTTAAACAATTCTTCAAAATCTTCAAGAGTATTTTTTTCGTTTTTATACATTTTCTCACCTTTTGGTGAGAAGCCGGCTTCTCGTATTTTGCGCTTCATCCAGCATAATGTATAAAATCTTTTGCTACAAAATCGCTCTTATAGTCTGAAAATACGGAAAATTTATTTTAAGCAAGCACATCCATAAATTCAAATTGGGGAGATGGACAAATTTCTTAATTTGTCTATCTCCCCAAAGATGAATCATTTATAAACTAAAGGCTTATACTTTTATTTTAAAGATACATTTTTTTACCTTGCTCTTT
Source organism: Pectinatus cerevisiiphilus (assembly GCF_004341685.1). GTDB lineage: Bacteria > Bacillota > Negativicutes > Selenomonadales > Selenomonadaceae > Pectinatus > Pectinatus cerevisiiphilus. The sequence continues at coordinate 31,111 of NZ_SMAA01000021.1, read as the reverse complement.
AAATCAACATGAACCGCTGTTCTGTGCGCATCCTGTGGATAACATACCAAAAAGTCACCAGCATGGAGCATGTTGACCCCAGCTTGTGCCTGTCCCTCAAGAACAAGCATATCTTTCGCAGCATCATAAGGTTTTTCCTGCATATTTTCAGTAAAGCTTACATCAATACGTTCCTGCCCTTCCATAAGGACATGCAGATCAATGTATTCTCTATGTGCTTCCCAAAAACGTTCTGCTGCAAGTTCTGTTTCATATTCTGCTACATTGACAAATATTTTCTTTCCATCAATAACATAAGATCCCGGTTTTTTAGCAATAAGATCATTTTCTGCATAATACTTGAGACAAAGTTTCACGGTTCCGGGTAAATCCATCTTTCCTACATCAGCAATATTACCAAAAATCATTTTTCTTCCTCCACTCAAATATTATCAATCATCCGTATAAGACACAAGCTCATATTTTGCCTTGGTATCTAATTCTTCTGCCGTCATATTGAACACAGCATCGAGCAGATAGTTTCGGAAAGAAGCATTGCCGTCCATTTCGCCCATGCGGCTAGCAGCTACTTCCCCGGCAATTCCCATCGTGCAAAAGGCTGCGGCTACTGCTTCCAATAAACTGTTTTGTGTTTTTTTAGCAGCTGTCACATATGCCGCGGTTAGAACAGAAAGCATACAACCGCTGCCTGTTATCCTGCTCATCAACGGGTGTCCGTTCTTTATGGCAAAGGCTTTATCTTTATTGGCAATAACGTCTATCTCACCGCTTATAGCTATGATAGTACCCCATGCTTCGGCAAGTTTTTTGGTAAAGCTGAAATATTCCCAAAGATTATCATCATTTACCTTGTCAGCAGCGTTGGCATCTACGCCATGGGTTAGGCTGCTGCCATCACTGAGTGCTTTTATTTCCGATACGTTACCGCGTACAACAGTGATCGGCAACTTTCCGATAAGTTCTGCCGCTGTCTGCGTACGCAGCGGTGAAGCTCCTGCACCAACAGGGTCAAGCACGATAGGATGGTCAAGCTGGGCAGCTTTCTTGCCGGCTAATATCATAGAAGCTATGGTATTGCTGTTTAATGTACCTATATTAAGGGTAAGTCCGCCGCAGATTGCCGTTATAGCTTCCACTTCCGCCTGATCGTCTGCCATTATCGGTGACGCACCGCAGGCCAATAAAATATTGGCACAATCATTAACTGTTACATAATTTGTGATATTGTGAATAAGAGGTGCCGTTTCATGCACTCCTTCTAAATATTGTCCTAACAAAAATACCCCTCATTTCAGAAGTTTCTAAATTCATCTTAATTATAGCATACAAAGCTAAAAAATCAATTGGATAGCGCCCTGCTTAAGGACTTCAGGCTCCTGCTTTACAGGTCATGTGATTAGTTATATAATATAGTTGATAATTATTGTGCGGACATTGTTCTTTATATTTTTTAAATATATCACAGATAATTAAAATTTTTATATATTTTTTTGGAGGTGCTATTTTTTGGCAAAGGAACTGCAAAAATTGCAGATTATTCCCTTAGGGGGACTGGGCGAAATTGGGAAAAACATGACGGTGATCCGTTACGGGAATGAGATAATCCTCATTGATGCCGGACTCATGTTCCCGGATGAAGATATGCCGGGGATTGATCTTGTTATTCCTGATATTTCGTATCTGGTTGAAAACAAGGATATTATTAAAGCAATTGTGCTGACCCATGGGCACGAAGACCATATTGGCGCACTGCCCTACATCTTACGGCAGATAAGTGCTCCTATTTATGGAACAAGACTGACACTCGGTATTTTAGAAGGTCGTCTGAAAGAAAATAACGTTGATGCCAGCAATCTTCATCCTGTAAACCCTGGTGATATCATCAATGCCGGCTGTTTTAGTGTAGGTTTTATTCATGTTAATCACAGTATTCCGGATGCTACCGGCTTATCGATACGCACACCGCTCGGCATGATCGTACATACTGGTGACTTTAAATTTGATTATACACCTATTGACGGTAAAATGACTGATTTTCGTGCTTTTTCCGAACTGGGCAATCGCGGTGTACTGGTAATGATGGCAGACAGCACGAACGCAGAACGGGAAGGCCATACCCCTAGTGAAAAGACTGTCGGTATAGCTTTTGACAAAACGTTTCGCAACGCCCGTGACCGTATTATCATTGCGACTTTTTCTTCAAATGTACACCGTATCCAGCAAGTAATGGATAACGCTGTAAAGTATCACCGTCATGTGGCGATACTGGGGCGCAGCATGATAAACGTCGTCACCATTTCATTGAAGCTCGGTTATTTGAATGCTCCAGAAGGACTTATTATTGATATAGATGAAATTAATAATTTCCCTTCAGAACAGATAGTCATCATAACCACTGGCAGCCAGGGAGAACCTATGTCAGCGCTTACGCGTATGGCTATGTCAGATCACAGGAAAGTTGGTATCGTTCCAGGTGATACTATCGTTCTTTCAGCTACTCCTATTCCCGGCAACGAGAAGCTTGTCGCCCGCACAATCGACAATCTCCTCAAGCTTGGCGCCAATGTCATTTATGGTAGGGATCAAGGCATTCATGTATCCGGCCATGCCAGCCGTGAAGAGCTGAAACTCATGCACAATTTGGTTCGCCCTAAATTTTTCATCCCAGTACATGGTGAATACCGTCATTTGGTAAAACATGCCCAGTTGGCAGAAGAAATAGGTATGGATCCCGATCATATCTTTATTGCGGAAAACGGCAATATCCTCGAATTCACACGTGACAAGGGTGCCATTGTCGGCAAAGTACAGTCCGGCAAGGTATTGATTGACGGTCTTGGCGTAGGTGATGTCGGTAATATTGTACTGCGTGACCGCAGACAGCTTTCCCAAGACGGCATTATTATTGTCGTCATGACTATGGATAAAGAAAAATCTTGCATTGTATCAGGTCCTGATATCGTTTCACGCGGGTTTGTATATGTCCGCGAATCGGAAGAGCTTATGAACAACTCTAAAGAACGTGTGGCTGCCAGCATTAAAAAATGCTTGGAAAATAAAGTCACCGAATGGTCTGCATTAAAGGCCAATGTTCGCGAAACACTTGGTCGTTATCTCTATGAACAGACCAGACGCCGGCCGATGATACTGCCTATTATAATGGAAGTTTGATTAAAATAAATTTCCCTGCATAATTGGGAATAAGTAAAAAAGCACTCCTGCCAAATTGGGCAGGGGTGCTTTTGGTTTCTGCTTTTTTAAATTAAATCCATCAGGTTTTTGCCACCGGCGGACAATGTTTTCCTATTTATCAAGACAGCATTGCTATCAAGGGTGGGTAAATAATTTATTTTTAAGGCATTAATTATTTCTATCGGTTTAATACTGCCGAGCGGTGAAACTTTTATCGCCGCTAGGACGACATTATCGGCTTCGCCAGCAGTTAATGCGGACGCTAAAAATTGCTTAATATCTATTTCTTTTTTTATGATCCGTCCTTTTTTAGCGCCCTTACCTTGTTTCTCCCGTACAAAAATAAGTGTTGGAGCAGCATTGAATTGATCGATGGTAGCTTGCAATTCATCGGCAGTAATATCGTCAGGGAATTTCATTTCATACAAGGCCGTATCCACTAAGGCATTCATGGACTGATGGCGGCCGCTGGTTATTTCTTTTGCCCTGAGCAGTTTCATTCCTGCGGGCAGAACAGCTTTGAGTTTATCAAAAAACTCTGGCTGGCAGATATTATTGGTCAGTTCTACATCGGCATATTCGGCATCAGCGGTGACACCGACAGCCATTGCGGAGGCGAAAGAAACCTTCATATGCGGATTAAAACCTTCGGAGTAAGCTGCTGGCAGCCCGGCTCTGCGGATTGCCCGTTGCAACAGATTTGCATAATCCAGATGAGAAATATAGCGAAGTTGTTCTTCTTTAGTTATCTCAATACGAAATACAGTCATTTATTCCCCTCCCAGTCTATTATCCCAACATCGAGCGCCTGGCAGATACCGCAGCCCGTACAGGAAGAACGGCGGCAATCATGCGTCAGTTCCTGCTGCATGGCTTTGTTCCATTCATTTATTAAAAACTGTTTTTTTACACCGGGTGTGGTGTGTTCCCAAGGCAGTTGTTCATCAAAATCACGGGTACGCAGGTTATATTGGCTGGTATCTATGCCTTCCTCTGCAAAGGCTTCCTCCCATATAGGAAATTTAAACATTTCACTCCAACCGTCAAATTTTGCTCCTTTTTTATAAGCTCTATAAATGACTTTGGACAAACGCCTGTCACCGCGCGAAATGATACCTTCTAAAATACTGGTAGACGAATCATGATAATTAAACTGGATGGCACGGTTATTGATATGTTCCTTTAAAATCTGCTGCTTGCGTTTAAATTCAGCTTTGCTGTTTTGTCCAAACCATTGGAACGGTGTAAATGGTTTCGGCACAAAGCAGGATACACTGACGGTCACCTTGACATCCCGACGTCCTTTTATTTCTTTATAAAGCGCAACTACTTTTTCGGCGAGCGTAGCTATGCCGATTACATCCTCATCTGTTTCAGTGGGCAGTCCCATCATAAAATACAGTTTTACAGTTTTCCAGCCATGTTTAAACGCGGCAGAACAAGCCTTGAGCAAATCTTCTTCCGTAACGCCTTTGTTGATAACATCACGCAACCGCTGTGTGCCGGCTTCGGGCGCAAAGGTAAGACCACTTTTACGTGTAGTCTGTAATTTATGGGCAATATCAATAGAAAAGCTGTCGATTCGCAGCGAAGGAAGAGAAAAATTCATCTTTTCCCCTGTATAGTCTTCAGTCAAATCATCAATAAGCACAGGCAGGCACGAATAGTCCGCCGAACTTAAAGAGGTCAACGACATTTCATCATAGCCAGTGTTGTTGATCATTTTTTTTGCCAAAGAACGCAGTCTTTCACTGCTCCGTTCACGTACCGGCCGATAGGCAATTCCCGCCTGGCAGAAACGGCAGCCGCGGCTGCAACCGCGAAACAACTCCAGCATAAGTCTGTCATGAACGATATTTATGTATGGTACTATTGGTTTTTCTACAGTCAGCACATTTTCCATATCTTTAACAACACGTTTATTTATTGTCGTGGGAATATCATCATAAAGAGGTGTCAAACCTTTAAATAAGCCATTTTCATAATAGTCCGCACGGTAAAAAGAAGGAACATATATGCCGCTGATGGCAGCCACACGATGCAGGAATTCTACTCTGTCATGTGTTTTACTCTGGGCCTGCCATTTGATATACGCATCGGCAACCTCTAAAATAACCTCTTCGCCCTCACCGATAATAAAAAAGTCAAAGAATTCGGCTATTGGTTCTACATTATAAACGCAAGGCCCGCCGCCAATAATAAAAGGCATTTCGGCTGTGCGGTCTTTGCTGAAGATGGGAATTCCTGCCAAATCAAGCATGTTAAGTATGTTTGTATAAATCAGCTCATACTGGAGTGAAAAACCGATGAAGTCAAATTCTTTCAATTCTCGAAAGGATTCCAGCGTATAAAGGGGAATATTGTTTTCCCGCATTTTTTCTTCCATATCGGGCCAAGGCGTATATACCCGTTCTGCGGCTATATCGGTACGGCTGTTTAAGACTTCATACAAAATTTTCAATCCCAGATTGGACATGCCGACTTCATAAACATCAGGCATAGATAAGGCAAAACTACAGGAAATTTTATTGTAATCTTTATGCACGGCGTTAACTTCGCCGCCTGTATAACGGGCTGGTTTACTGACTGCCTGCAAAACAGCCGGTGAAAGTTTTATCATTCTTTTTCTTCCTATTCTCTATAGACTGCCGCCCCAAACAGGTCGCCATAAAAGACTTCCCCTGTTGCGGCACCCACTAATATTATTGCATCAGAAAAGTATACCATAGGCACTAGCTGAAAGGAACAGTCAGCACCTATGGTATATAATAAGGACAATATTTTTTATCCGAACCGGTAGAACAAGTCTTTACCGGTATTGTCACGACCCAAGAATGAATCATATATAAATTATAATTGCTATTTTTTCTTTTGGGGTACGGTCGGCGGTGCAGCTTGCGGTTTTTCTATCTGATCATCATTTAAGCTGCCCTTAGCATTATGGACCACTTGTAAAATATCACTGAGATTGGTGATCAGATGGTCAAATACCTGATTTGCATAGTTCATGGAATCCTTTTTTAAATCGTCTGTATGTTCAATCGTTTTATCCATAATTTCTTTGGCTTGTATACGCGCTTGATTGACAATTTCACTTTCTGTAGTCATTCTTGTGCCGTAATCCTTCGCCTGTTCAACGATTTTTGTTGCTTCCGTTCTCGCGTCATCAAGAATCTTTTCTTTATTATGGATTACATCTTCCGCACTTTTGATTGTTTGCGGTAATTCCTTACGTAAGCCGTCAATAAGACGCATAAGGTCATCTTCTTTAATAATGCACTTATTGGTAAAGACAAGACGCTGGGCATCAACTACTAAGTTTTCTAATTCATCAAGTAGTTCATTAATTGTCATTTGAATTTCTACCTCCACTGATAGTTTAGTAAATAATTTCTGCCTGATCGACTCTGGTGCCTGCTGGTTCAATTACTACAGCAGAATTACCCGAATTTTGCTTTTACCGCCTTTTCCACGCAACGGGGAACGAGTCCCTTGATATCACCGTGAAAGTTCACTAGTTCGCGGATAGCTGAAGAACTGACATATGAGTATTGGTGCTCGCTCATCAGGTAGACTGATTCTACCTGCGGTGCCATTCGTTTCAACATCAGCATCTGTGACGTTTCATAGAAAAAATCATTTTGGTCGCGCAATCCACGAACAACGATATCAGCATTTTTCGCCGTTACATAATCAGCTAAAAGGCCGTCAAAGGAATCAATAGTTATATTTTTGATATGGGCAGTCGATGATCGCAGCAATTCCAAACGTTCCTGTATTGGTAAAAAAGAATCCTTCCTTATATTGTTAAATACCGCCACAATAACCTGATCAAAAATTTTGGCGGTGCGCTCGAAAATATTTATATGCCCGTTAGTCACGGGATCAAAGCTGCCAGGACATAAAGCTGTTGTCAAAATATCTCCCCCTCAGATATACGCTCAGCCATATATTTATAAATATTTATCTTTGTGGTTGCTCCATAGGTTTGCTCACGCAATAGCGTAAAACCCGTTTTTGACGCATCAAGGACTTCGTCTGCACCGGTTTCGGCGATAAACAAGCCACCACCTTTTAATATTGAACCATCAACTGCATTAAGCAATTTCTGACACAGGCCGAAATGATAAGGCGGATCACAAAAAATTACATCAAACAGACGGTTTTCCCCGCTCAATTTTCTAAGCAGGGTAAACGCATCACCACGGCGTATGTCCGCTTTATCAGCCAGATGCGTATGCCGGGCATTATCACCAATAATTTTAATACTATCAGCGTCTTTATCAACGAAAACAGCATTTTCAGCACCACGGCTGAGAGCCTCAAGTCCTAAAGAACCACTGCCCGCAAAAACATCCAGTACCGTTTTCCCCTGTACTTCGGCACGTAGGATGTTAAACAGCGATTCTTTTATTCTGTCCGCTGTCGGCCGCGTATTAGTTCCTTTCGGTGCTCTGAGCTTTGTACCGCGTGCACTGCCGGTTATTATTCTCATGGTTCACCTTTAATTACCTTATTTCTTAATTATATAGTATACCAGAAAACACAAACTAATGCCAAAATTATTTGCCCAGAAGCTGCCGCTTGAAAACGGCATATTTTCTCGTATAATAAGGCCCGTTTTGTGCCTCCCGCTGATCAAAACCATAGGCTCTGCGGCTGACTGCCATTATCGGCGGTGCTTGGATTCTTTTGGCTACTGCCATCCCCGAGAAAAGGTTCCACCAACGCTCCAGATCAGCAATAAATTCTGCCGCCGTGGCAAAATATTTTTTTACAAGTCCGGGCGCGCAGCCTATTTTCTCTTCCAGCACCCCGTCGCTATACCAAGTGAGAATATCCTCCGGTGTTGCTTTATCCCACCGTTCCACAAAGGCACGGAACAAATAATCATGGTACGGATACTTCAGCGGATCGCCCTTTCCTTCATCAACATTTTGGTTGGCAGAAAGTTCCGCGCTCGGAACTATATCAATGACAGCCTGGGGTATGACTTCTTTTTGGTAAACGACCTTATTAATATAATGTACCAGTCCATAAATCTGATATTTCCACAAATCGGCCAAGGCTGCCAGGAATCCCGCCTGGTCACCGTATAAAGTTGAATAGCCGACAGTCGTTTCCGCTTTGTTGGCATTGCAGGTAAAACCAGCGCCTATAGCTGCGGCCAATCCGGCCAGCACTCTGGCGGAACGGTCACGCGCCTGGATGTTTTCCGCTGTGAACGAAGATATTTTTATTCTTTCCGGTACGTTTGCCGACGCATGGTATATTTTTATACTGGTAAATTGTTTAATCGTATAGTCGACTGATTCCTGAATAGGCACTACAGCATAAGCGCAACCAAGATTTTCTGCCATGTCACGGGCGAGGTCTTTCGTCGTAGACGAATTATATACACTTGGCATGTTGACCAACAGGACATTTTCCGGCCCGATGGTCTTGCTATAAAGGGCTGCCGCAACAGCCGAATCGATACCACCAGAAATACCAATGACTACTTTTCGCATATGTATTTTTTGCAGAAATTTACTGATTCCATAGACTAAAGCCTTATAAATACAGGCGATATCATCTTTTTCTATATCGCTGGCAAGATCTTGAACCGCCCTTTGTTTTAAAGGAAAGTTAATATATTGGTTTATTTCCTGATAGGGCATTGCATAAGCGGCAATAGAACCATCCGCAGCATAAACAGTACTTGAACCATCAAATGTATATACGGTTTTCCCGTTGTTTTGGATGCCCACTTTATTGACATAAACGATAGGTACATTATTTACCTTGGCATGGCGGGAAAAGATGCGATGGCGTTTGTTATTTTTTCCTAATGTATAAGGCGATGCCGATATATTGAAAATAATATCCGGTTTTTTCCCTGCGCACAGTATATCTATCGGTGATAAAGGGTAATCATCATTCCAGCCGTCTTCACATAGGACACAGCCGATGGAAAACAATTTTCCTTTTATATTTAAAGTAAATGGTTTGATCAAATCACGCACGTCTTTTCTCAGTTCTGTTGCCAGCATGGTAGTACTGCAAAAATAGCGTGAGTCATCAAACTCCCTGTAATTTGGATGCAGCGTCTTTATGGTAAAAGGGTAAACAGCATTTTCTGCTGACAAAAGCTGCTTGTTTTGTGCTACGAAAAGGGCGTTGTATTTGCGTTCACGGCCGTCACGGTTCTTTTTCTGCCAATCTATAGCTATGTTGCCAAAAATAACAACAATACCGTCAGCTGCTTCAATAAGTTCCCTGCCGCAGTCTTCGCAATCCCGCAAAAAGGACGACGAATCCCATGTGTCACCTATAAAGTATCCTGGTACAGCCATTTCTGGAAAAACAATAATATCAGCATTATTTTTTTTTGCTTCCTCAATAAGGGAAAGCATCTTTGCCAGATTCACGCTTGGCTGTCCCGCTTCCACTTCTAGTTGGCAAGAACAAATCTTTATCATAAACAAACCCGCCTTTTCTGTATGCAGCAAAACTTCTCTGCAAAAAAGAACATTATTTTCTTCTAATTATATAATTAACCTATAATTAACAAAACGGTAATAGATCAAATACAATTTCCATCTTGTTTTTCTAATTAACCCCAAACCAATATTAAAATATCATGAAATATCTCTATTGACAAGCAAAATATCTTCTTAATCTTCAAACATTAGAAAAATTTACAGCTTTTTTTCCCGTAGGCGGTTTACTAATTGACGCATTATGTAGTAAACTTAATTAGTTATGAATTTATTTGTAGGTGATTTATTTGCTAATGAACAAAATGCTTTATGTAATAAAAAAAGATTTGAATGCTCTTGAAAAGGGTCTTTCCCAGCAAGTATACTCAGATGTAGCATTAATAACAGAAATTAGCCGGCATCTCATCGAATCCGGCGGCAAAAGGCTGCGTCCTGCACTGTATTTTTTAGCAGCGCACAGCCACAGTCACTACGATATAGATTATGTGCTCCCTATGGCTATCACCATTGAACTCATCCATATGGCTTCGCTTGTGCATGATGATGTTCTCGACAATGCTTCTATTAGAAGGGGTACTGCCACAGCCAATGCCAAATGGGGAAATAATATTTCCATATTGAGCGGCGATTTTTTATTCTCCCGTGCCTTTGGTTTAGTGGCCGACAAAGATTACGACAGACGTATCCTGATGCGCCTCTCAAATGTCATCTGTGGGCTCAGTGAAGGAGAAATCCACCAGAATGACAAGCATTACAAGCTGCGCTCGGAGGAGGAATATTATACAGCTATCTCTAAAAAAACGGCAGATTTTATAGCTGCAAGCTGTGAAATCGGCGGCATTATAGCTGAACTGCCCAAAAGCGCAACAGATAAGCTCTATACTTACGGACGGTGTCTGGGAATGGCTTTCCAGATAACGGACGATATCCTTGACCTTACCTCTAATGACAAAAAAATAGGCAAACCGGCAGGTAATGACATCTTGCAGGGAATTATAACGTTGCCTGTCATCAGGGCTGTCCAGACAAGCCCTGACAGTGAAGAACTGGCTAAGATCATTATGGACAGCACGCTTAATCCCCAGATGGTAAAGCGAGCTGTAGATATCACAAGGGAAAGTGATGGTCTTGATTATGCCCGTAAAAAAGTTTATGATTATCTCGACGAGGCCAGACAGGCACTTCCTGACGGTCTACCACCCACAATAAGAAAATCTTTCATTGAAGTGGCAGATTTTGTTGGCAAACGTGATTTTTAAAAATAACTGTGATATAATACAATTGAATTTATAATTAAGCTGTATTATATAAATTTTATTTATGTTTTTTGACAATAATCGCCTGTACGTTCTTCTGTATGGGTAGTTGGTTCTATTTATACCGGTAATTATGAGGTTACAGTATTTTAGGTTAAAAGGAGCGATGAAAATGTTTGGTATTGGTGTTCCAGAACTTATCGTTATTTTGATCATTGGATTGGTTTTATTTGGCCCGGGAAAATTACCGGAGGTAGGCCGTGCAGTAGGTAAAAGCATCAACGAACTGAAAAAGGCCACAGCGGGAATCAGCGATACTACCACAGTCCAGCAGACTCCTCCTGCAGCCAAGCCTGAAGCACAGGCACCTGCACAAAATGTACAGACTGCTGAAACGAAAACAGCAGAAACAAAAATAGCGGATAAATAACTAAAAAGCGTCTTTGCTATTGGAAGGCGCTTTTTAGTATGTCTTTGCCGTGACGCAGCACAAACTGCGACAGTATTTTTTATACTATTGATGATTTTAGGAGGATAAGGATGTTTGATATAGGTGTACCAGAGCTGTTGCTTATTCTTGTCATTGGGCTTGTGTTTTTCGGACCGGGAAAGCTGCCAGAGTTAGGAAGAGCCATCGGTAAAAGTCTCAAGGAATTCAAAAATGCCACAGAGGAAAACAATAAACCGGCAGGCACTAAAAATACGGCTGATACTGAACAAAAAATTATTGATGTAAAAGAAGAACAGAAAAAATGAGCGACATTATGCAAGAAAAAACTCCTGCTGATTTAACCACGGTCAAACCTTCAGTACCGACCCAAGCTGCTGAAGAAAAACCGGAAGGGAACATGACCCTGATAGAGCATCTTGAAGAGCTGCGCAAAAGAATTATCAGGAGTCTGATTGCTGTTTGCATAGGCAGTGGCATCTGCTATTTTTTTATTGAAGATATTATGCACTTTTTAGTGCTTCCAGCCGGAAAACTTTATTATATGCAGCCGACTGAAGCTTTTTTTACTTATATAAAAGTTGCTATTTTCTCCGGCTTTTTATTGTCACTGCCAATCGTCCTTTACCAAATATGGTGCTTTGTTCTGCCGGCATTGACGATAAAGGAACGCAAAGTATTGGTCATCGTCGTGCCTGCTTCTTTCTTTCTTTTTTTCGGCGGGCTGCTCTTTTCTTTTTTTCTTGTACTGCCAGCCGCTGTAAAGTTTTTTATTGGCTTTGGCACAGACAATCTGATGCCGCTCTTTTCTGTTGGTAAATATTTTGACTTTGTCATTTCCTTTGTACTTCCTTTTGGCGCGGTTTTTGAGCTCCCCCTTATTGTTGTCATTTTAGCTAAGATTGGCTTTGTCACTTCAAAATTTCTTATACGGAAATGGCGGCTAGTCACTTTTCTGGCATTTGTAATTGCGGCCGTAATCTCACCTACACCGGATATTTTTACGCAGTGCACGATAGCACTGCCGATGATCGTTTTATATTTTTCGAGTTATTTAATTGTACGGTTTGCTTTAAGAAAATAAATAGAAATTATCTTATATTATTATGAAAAGAGGTTATATAATGGCATTTGCCGATTTGCGCGAGTTTATCGCTGAACTTGAAAAGCGTAATCTATTAAAAAGAATACAAACTCCTGTCGACTGCTATCTGGAAATAACGGAAATTACAGATCGTGTCTGCAAAATGGATGGCAATAAAAATGTTGCCCTGCTTTTTGAAAATGTTAAGGGCTACGATATACCTGTACTCATAAATGCTTTTGGCTCCATGGAACGTATGGCGATAGCACTTGGAGTGGAAAAGCTTGAGGACGTTCCCGATGAGCTTCGTGAAATATTAAAACTGCCGTATATATCACTCCAGAAAAAGATGGATCTTATCCATATCATTCCACTGGCTAAAAGGGCTATAAATTTCCCTAAATATGTAAGAAGGGCTCCCTGTAAGGATGTCATTATTAAGGACAATCCGTCACTTGATAAGTTTCCTATCCTGACCTGCTGGCCGCAGGACGGCGGCCCTTTCATTACCTTGCCGCTCGTTTTTACCAAGAATCCTGTAACCGGCAAAAGAAATGTCGGCATGTACCGTCTGCAAAAATATAATGGCACTACCACAGGTATGCATTGGCATATCCATAAGAACGGTGCCGAAAATTTTCGGGAAAACAAGCGTTTGGGACATGACAGGTTAGAAGCGGCGGTTGCCATCGGTACCGATCCGGTGCTCACCTATGCAGCTACGGCCCCGTTACCGCGTGATGTGGATGAAATGGTCTTTGCTGGTTTTCTACGCAAAAAATCTGTTGAAATGGTAAAATGCGAAACGGTTGACATAGAAGTTCCCGCTACAAGCGAAATCGTCCTCGAAGGTTATGTAAATACTAGTGAATTCCACCGTGAAGGCCCTTTTGGTGACCATACCGGCTATTATTCATTGGCTGACGATTATCCCGTATTTCATATAACCTGTATTACGCATCGTAAAAATCCTATTTATGCTGCTACTATAGTTGGTAAACCGCCTATGGAGGACTGTTATATCGCCAAGGCTACGGAACGGATATTTTTACCGCTCATGCAACAAATGCTGCCGGAAATAGTAGATATCAACTGCCCGTTGGAAGGTGTCTTCCATAATTGTATGATGATATCTATCAAAAAGACTTATCCACAGCAAGCAAAAAAAGTCATGCAGGCTATCTGGGGCATGGGACAGGCAATGTTTACCAAAATGATCATTATCGTTGATGCCCATGTCAATGTACAAGACCAAAAAGAAGTCTGGTGGCGTGTATATAATAATATTGATGCCAAACAAGATCTTGTCATGGTCGACGGCCCGCTCGATGTCCTTGACCATTCTTCCCCAATGCCTAAATGGGGAACCAAGATAGGTATTGATGCCACAAAAACCTGGCCGGAAGAAGGACATACCCGTGAATGGCCTGATGAAATCACCATGAGTGCTGACATCAAAGATATGGTTGATAAAAAATGGAAGGATCTTGGTCTTGAATAAGATATCTGCCCATATTAATAATATTGCCTTGCACCATATGGTATTTGCCCTTCCCTTTGCCTATATGGGTACCTTTCTGGCAGCACAGGGACTACCGTCGTTGCATGACTTTATTTTTATCACATTGGCGATGATAGGTGCAAGAAGCTCCGCTATGGTTCTCGACAATCTCATAGACTTGAAATATGACCGGCTGCAACCGCGGCTGGCCAACAGGCCTATGGTAAAAGGTGCGGTCAAACCGGCAGAAGTATTGTTACTGCTGCTTATCTGCATGGTGCTTTTTATTTTCTCTGCCCTGCAGCTTGCCCCTATTTGTATTTATCTGACACCATTGGCAATCATCGTTTTGCTTGTCTATCCCTATACAAAACGTTTTACATTTATGTGCCATTTCGTTTTGGGGGCTGCGCTGGCAATGGCACCGATAGGCAGCTACATAGCTATAACCGGTACGCTTTCACTGCCCATCCTACTACTCGGCTTGGGTGTCTGCCTTTGGATAGGTGGTTTTGATGCCATCTACGGCAGCCAAGATGAAGCCTTTGATAGGGCACACGGTCTGCATTCACTTGCTACGCAGTTCACGGCACGCAGGGTATTTTCCATAATTTCTTTTGTCCATGCGGCGAGCATAATCTGTTTTATCCTCGTCGGCCTGCTTTACAATCTGCCTTTTGTTTACTATATTGGCATAGTGATCGCGGTCATAACGCTTATTTACCAGCATTCGATAGTATCTTTCACTGACTATAGCCGTCTTACACAAGTATATTTTATGCGTAACGGCATTGTTTCCATCGTCATTTTTATTTTTACGGCAATCAGTATCCTGCAAAAATATTGAACAGAGCTGTCCCTGCCCAAAGCAAATAAGATAGGCATTATAAATATAATATTGTTAACTATGACTTAAACTATATAAAGGATCTAAATAATTGACCTCAGGAGGTATGTAATGTCCGCTACTATTTTATGGGGAAAAACATACGCTAAAAAACTTAAAGACGAAACAAAAGAAAAGATAGCCGAATTTACCGAAAAGACAGGTATAACCCCCGGATTGGCAGTAATTATAGTTGGTGAAGACCCTGCCTCGCAAGTATATGTCCGCAACAAACATACAACCTGCGCGGAAATGGGAATCAATTCACAGGTGATCGAGCTTGTACCGACCATAAGCAAAGATGAACTCATAGCTACTATAGAAAACTTAAATAACGACAGCAATATCCATGGCATATTGTTGCAGCTGCCGCTGCCAAAAGCTCTGCACAAATATGAAAATGAACTGCTTTACCGCATAAATCCCCTGAAGGATGTTGACGGTTTCCATCCGGTAAATGCCGGCAGACTGTCTATCGGCGAAAAATGCATGGTACCGTGCACACCGCTCGGTTGTATTAAGATGCTAGAACTGGCGGGAATTTCTTTGGATGGCAAAAATGCAGTCATTATCGGGCGAAGCAATATTGTCGGCAAACCTATGGCTAATCTGCTTTTGGCAAAAAACGCGACTGTAACGGTCTGCCATTCCCACACACGTAACCTACAGCAAATAGCTGCTACAGCTGACATACTGGTGGCGGCAGTGGGAAAACCAAACTTTGTCACGGCTGATATGATAAAGCCAGGCGCAGTAGTAATAGATGTCGGCATCAACCGCATTGCCCCGAAAAAAATAACCGGTGATGTTGATTTTACAACAGTAAAGGAAAAGGCCGGCTTTATAACACCCGTACCAGGCGGTGTAGGCCTTTTAACTATAGCTATGCTCATGCACAATACTCTGGAAGCGGCAATGTTGCAGCAAACGCAGCAGAACCGTTAAGTCAATGCGGTAAAGAATAGAGGAGGTTATTCTATTGAAAACTGATGTGGAAATTGCCCAAGAAACTCAGATGGTACATATACGTGAAATAGCAGCGCAGCTTGATTTGACTGAAGATGATCTGGAGCTATACGGAAAATACAAAGCCAAAATTACCATAGATACATGGCATAAGCTCAAAAACAAAAAGAATGGTAAATTGATCTTAGTTACAGCGATCAATCCTACTCCAGCCGGAGAAGGAAAAACCACTATGAGCATCGGTCTCGGTGATGCACTGCACTCACTGGGCAAAAAGACTGCTTTAGCACTGCGTGAACCTTCACTCGGACCTTGCTTTGGCATAAAAGGCGGTGCTGCCGGCGGCGGCTATGCCCAAGTGGTGCCAATGGAAGATATCAACCTGCATTTTACGGGAGATTTTCACGCTTTAACCTCAGCACACAATCTTCTCGCCGCTGTACTCGACAATCACTTGCAACAGGGTAATGCACTCGATATAGATGTCAGGACAATCACCTGGCGCCGTGTAGTTGACCTAAACGACAGGGCACTACGTAATATCATCTGCGGTTTAGGTGGCAAAGCACATGGTGTGCCGCGGGAAACTGGTTTTGATATCACCGTTGCTTCCGAATTAATGGCTATTTTATGCCTTTCCGATAACTTGCAGGATGCCAAAAAACGTATCGGTAAAATTGTTGTTGCCTATAACCATGCCGGAGAACCCGTCCGCGCGGATGATTTGAACGTCACCGGAGCCTTAGCATTATTGCTCAAGGATGCCATCAAGCCAAACCTAGTACAATCATTGGAAAAAACTCCTGCTTTCATCCATGGCGGTCCGTTCGCCAATATAGCACATGGCTGCAACAGCATCCTAGCCACGAAATATGCCTTGAAACTCGCCGATTATGTGGTTACGGAAGCAGGTTTCGGTGCTGATCTGGGTGCCGAAAAATTCATCAACATAAAATGTCGCGCCGCAGGCTTAAAACCTGACGCAGTGGTAGTGGTAGCCACAATCCGTGCTTTAAAAATGCATGGCGGCCTAGCCAAACAAGAACTTGCCAAACCTGATCTGGCCGCACTCGAAGCCGGCCTAGCAAATCTTAGCAAACATGTAGAAAACATCAAGAACTTTGGTCTGCCTGCTATTGTTGCTATCAACAGATTTCCTGCCGATACAGAAGCGGAAATCCACTTGCTGGAAAACGCCTGCCAAAAACTCGGCGTAGAATTTTCTTTATCTACTGCTTTCACCGACGGAAGTAAAGGCTCTGCCGACCTAGCCCAAAAGGTTATCCGTGCTGCCGACACAAGCTCCACTTTACACTTTACTTATACTGATGAAATGTCCACCAAAGAAAAAATAGCTGCCATCGCTAAAAAAATATACGGAGCAGATGGTGTTAACTATACTCCCGCAGCCGATAAAGCTATTGCCCAAATGGAAAAGATGGGCTTTGCCCGCCTTCCTGTCTGCATGGCTAAAACCCAATATTCACTCAGCGATGATATGCACAAACTGGGTAGGCCAACGGGCTTTAAAATAACTGTCAAAGAAATACGCCTTTCTGCCGGTGCCGGATTTATCGTAGCACTGACCGGTAACATCCTCACGATGCCGGGACTGCCCAAAAAACCAGCCGCAGAAAATATGGATATAGATGTCAATGGTAAAATAACAGGCTTGTTCTAACTGCCGTGTCACCACCGAAACAATTAAATACGAATACTTTAGGAATAACAAAAAGGCCGGACGCCGTATGTCTGGCCTTTTTGTCATATATAATATATACTAATTTTTCTAATATCAATCAATAATAAGTAAGGAGATATCATGCACATACAGCATAACAACTCGCTCAATCTCGTGAAAGCGTTATCTATGGCACTAGAGCTTCTATCTGTAAATTTGTCCTTCCATCATTGGCGTGTTGCTATCATTGCAATGGCAATTGCCGAAGAAATGGAACTGCCACATCATACTTGTGCAACACTTTTGCAGGCAGCATTACTGCATGACATTGGCTCTGTACTATCTAAAAAACCGTGCGCAGACAATATTCACCCAAAGAAAATGCTCGACAAACATTATACGGCGCATGCCTACGATGGCTATGCCTGTCTGAAAAATTTTCATTATTTCAGGAATCTTGCTGACATAATCCTGTATCACCATACTAATTGGCAAGACAGCAAGACAGAAACTAAAATTTCCTTACAATCTAGAATACTGCGGCTGGCAGACTATGTGGAAGTGCATATAGATCCCCAAAAATATATACTGCTGCAAGCCAAGGGCATCATCAAGGACATTAAAGAAAAAAACGGTAGTTTATTTGCACCGGCAGTTGTAAAATCATTTCTGAACATTTCCCACCAAGAAAGCTTTTGGCTTAACATTGCGGATAGGGCTTATGCTGATTTCTTCTTCAAAAAGAATGACTTTTATGGCATGGCCTATCCATATACAGAAACTGACATCATTGACATAGTAAGAACTTTTGCAGCTATCATCGACAGAACAAGCGAGTTTACCTATGACCATTCCTGTAGCGTGTCCAAGATATCTGTATTTCTGGCAAAAAAAAGGGGGTTTTGCACTAAAGAGCTCAAGGAAATAATGATCGCCGGCCTTTTACACGATCTGGGCAAGCTCTCCATTCCCACCGCAGTGCTTGAAAAATCTGGCAAACTCAATGATGCAGAATTCGCCTTGATGCACCAGCATGCCTATTATACTTACTGGATACTGCGGCAGATAGATGGTTTTGAACGGATTGCTGAATGGGCTGCCTATCATCATGAATGCCTTGACGGCTCTGGCTATCCCTTTCGCCTCAAAGCGGACGCATTGTCACTGGGTTCAAGAATAGTAGCCGTAGCCGATATCTTTGTTGCTCTCCGTGAAGACCGTCCTTATCGGCAGGGACTGCCGCAAAAAGAGATATTATGTATAATGAAAAAAATGGCAGAAAGCTTAAAACTGGACAAAAACCTCGTGGGACTGCTGGTGAATAATTATAAGGCCGTTAGTCTCTTGGTAAGCGGCAGCGAAGCCGGTACCGATATACGGTAAAATAGAGCACCATTACAATCTGTAAAAACAGGTTGTAATGGTGCTCTATTTAAATTGCGAACATATCGCAGCATATCTTTCGTCCACATTCAGTGCGAAATAATTTATCATAAACCGATTTTACGGCATGTGCTGATAACGCATCCTCATAACCGTTAACAAGGAAGTCCGACTCTATCAAGATCTGGTAATCCTTCCCATCCACATGGTCATATGTATGGTGGTGGGCAATAAGGTAAATGACACGTTCAATCACATCATTATCTGCTCCCAAAGCTATGAGCATTTCTTTTGCCGGTCTGGGGCCTTCCTGCTCCTGTAATTTTCCGTTGCAATTCCCATATTTTTCTTCAGCCGGTTTAATCCCTATGTCATGCATCAGCGCTGCTACTTCCAGTATAAACTGCTGCCGGGCGGGTAGTCCTTCACTTTTACCAATCAATGCGGCATAAGCATGAACTTTTGTAAAATGCTGGATGCGTTTGGGGTCGCCGCGAAAATATTCTATCATTTTTTGAAAAACCTGTTCTTTAGTCATGTCGGATATTCCCTCCCCTTTGGACATTTTTAAGCAGGAACACGCAGTGCATTTACTGTAATATCCACTTTTTGCACTACCATGCCTGTCATATATTCAATAGTCACCTTTATTTTATGCTGCAATTCTTTCAAAAGAGTAGGTATATGCTTGCCATAAACTAAAATAACTTTAAAGGATAGGCAAATACCCTGGTCTTCATCATCCTTAAAAACATGATAAACATGGAGACCAAATAATTTATAGACGGATTTCCTATTTGAAGTGATCTGCGAAACAATAGACAATATTGTCGAGTCATCAATTATCAACCGCCCATAGTAACTGAAAATAGGCCGCACAATCGATTTTTCTCCCAGCTTGCGGCGCTTGGTACGTGATTTTTTAAAAAAAGATTGAATCGGATCAATTAAAAATCCTGAAAAATGTGGTTTTAACTCAATTGTCGGCACTGGGATAATGTGCTTACCCTCTTTAATACGACAGACATGTGCCTTATGCATTTCTGCTTTTGTGGCAATATCCGCAATATTAATTATCTTGGAGATAGAAGGCAATGACAATATTTTACAAATCTTATAGGCCATATTTTCTGATGTAGCAAGGACAAGAATCCGATGCGGTTTTTCTCTCTCAATTGCAGCTTTTACTTCTTCTGCATGTCCAGGAAGAATAAAAATGGCCCGACGTACAGCCATAATCTTACTAGCTTCCCTTTTCGCCGAATGACCGGCGATAATCTTCCCATCCTTAATTAAAATACCATCATCTATTATCGCATCTGCCTTATTTTCATGAGCAACAATAAGTGCACGATGGCTCTTTCCCGTGCCACTTGGTCCCACTAAAGCAATAACATCCATTCTTTAGCTCCTTAACACACTTTGAAAATTCAACAAGGCAGCAGCATCCACAGCATACTGCTGCAATTAGAAACATTATATAATAAAAAATTTGGTTTATCAATAAAAGAAACTGTCTCCGCGTCTATAAAACACTTCAGCGTGGTTCAACAATAAGCTTGATAGCGGTACGTTCCTCTCCGTCAATCTCAATATCAGTAAAAGCAGGTATGCAGATTAAGTCAATACCGTGAGGTGCAACAAACCCCCGAGCTATAGCGATAGCTTTGACTGCCTGATTGATTGCGCCCGCACCGATGGCCTGCATTTCAGCACTTTTGGTTTCGCGTAAAACTCCGGCTAACGCTCCGGCAACAGAATTGGGATTAGATTTAGCTGATACTTTTAATACTTCCATCATTAGCACACTCCCTATAATATAACTAAACTACAAATATAATTAGGATATTCGCTAAAAAAAACACATTCCCTTTATTTTAAAAAGTACAACGATGTTGCCGAAAGCTGAAGTTCTATTTTTTTATCATGGATATAGTTTTCATTGTAAATAAAAGGCAACTATATACCTGCTTGACTTTGTAATAATATAAGATAAAAACGTTACTGCCTTCTTTTTATTGGTATGCTTCTTTTATTAATATACGTTCTAAATTGACAGCCTTATTCGTTTTATCATCAACCTTCACGGTAAGGGCACTAAAAACGACAGGCCCTTCTGCCGGTTCAAAGCGAACTGGCCGACAGGTCTTGAACCGTTCGATAACAGCCTCCTTTTCCATGCCAATCACAGATACACGCGGGCCGACCATCCCAAGGTCCGTTATATATGCTGTTCCCTGCGGCAGTATTTGTTCATCAGCCGTTTGGACATGCGTATGCGTGCCCACTACACAAGTCACCCGACCGTCCAGATACCAGCCCATAGCAATCTTTTCCGAGGTGGTTTCCGCATGAAAATCCAAAATGATTATGCCGCAATCCCTCGACAGCTTTTTCAGTATCTGATCAGCCTTTTGGAACGGACAATCCATCGGCGGCATAAAAGATCTGCCTGACAAATTCATCACACCTATGTTTTTGGCCTTGAGCGGATAAATACAAAAGCCCTTACCCGGTGCCGGTTCTGGATAATTGGCCGGACGTATTAAAAATGGTTCCTGATCAATAAAATTTATGATTTCTTTTTTATCCCAAATATGGTTTCCTGAGGTTATCACATCTGCCCCAGCTCGATAAAGTTCTTCGAGCGTGCTCTTCGTTATCCCTCTACCGGCAGCAGAATTTTCACCATTTACAATAGCTACATCAATATTCTTTTCCCGCTTGAGGGCTGGTAGATATTTTAATAAGGCTGTGCGTCCTGTACGGCCGCAGATATCACCGACTAATAATATATTCATATATAACTCCATTTCACCGCAGCTATGTGCAGTTTTTTTATTATTTTGCAATATAACAAACGGATACGCCTACAAATTATATTGTAAACATATCCGTTGCCTAAGTCAAAATAATTCAGTTATGCCATAATAAATAAATTCTCAATACTCCATCAAAAACTATTTATTAAATACCAGAACGCGGCCTTCTTCCCACAAGCCGATGATGCGTTCGCTTACATGGTTGAGCTTTACATTGCCCAGCATATGGTCAATAAGCTCTTCTTGTATATCATCGGTATCCTCTTCAGCATCACTGGCATCATCTCTGATGATAGCGTCACCGAAATGCTCGTCCATAAGCTCACTGATGAGCTTAATTTCGTCTTGTGAAACAGTGTCCATGTCACGCCATACATGAAAGAATAAAGTGTTTTCATGTACTTCTGTCTCTGTTCTTATCTTTGCATTTTCTATTTTCTCAAGGTAATGATAAGCTGAAATACTGCTTATCAAAAGCTTTTTGAATTTCTCAAACTTATCGGACAGAACCATATTATCCAGTGTGAACGTAAGCTTAAGTGAATCTGTCTCTGGATCAAAAGTTATTGTACCAATCTCCGGATAACGCAGGAGAATAGATACCAACAAATTCACTCCATCCATATTAACCGCTTTTTCCTGTTTCAATCCCTGCATGCCGCTTCACCACCTTTAGACTATAAGTCATATATATTATAGCAAGGCCATATAATACACGCAATAAAAGAATCAAAAAACAGGCATGCCAAACAAAAAAATTTGGAACATGCCTGCGATTTACATGGTTATATTATTTCGCGTAATCGACTACGCGCGTTTCACGGATAACGGTCACCTTTATCTGTCCTGGGTATTCAAGTTCTCCTTCAACCTTTTTGACAATGTCATGTGCGAGTCCTACAGCAGTAATATCATCTATTTTATCAGGTTTAACCATAATACGGATTTCACGGCCTGCCTGAATGGCAAACGAACGGTCAACACCATCGAACGATTCGGCAATGTCTTCTAAACGCGTAAGTCTCTTAAGATATGATTCCAAGCTTTCACGACGAGCTCCCGGACGTGCTGCCGAGATAGCATCAGCCGCAGCGACAAGAACTGCTTCTACAGTATGCGGTTCTTCATCACCGTGATGTGCCGCAATAGCATTGACTATATTAGGCGATTCACGGTACTTGCGAGCCAGGTCAGCACCTATCGTTACATGTGAACCTTCCACTTCATGGTCGACTGCCTTACCTATATCATGCAGCAATGCTGCCCTCTTAGCCATAGGCACATCCACTCCCAGTTCGGCTGCCATGACTCCTGCCAAATGGGCAACCTCAACAGAATGGTGCAAGACATTTTGCCCGTAGCTTGTACGGTATTTTAGTCTTCCTAATAAACGTATAAGTTCTGGATGAAGTCCATGTACACCGCTGTCGAAGGAGGCTTGTTCGCCAGCTTCCTTAATGCGTTGTTCAACTTCTTTTCTCGCTTTTTCTACCATTTCTTCAATACGCGCCGGATGAATACGTCCATCAGTTATCAATTTTTCCAATGCAATACGGGCAATTTCCCGCCGCACAGGATCAAAACCTGATAAGATAACTGCCT
Source organism: Pectinatus cerevisiiphilus (assembly GCF_004341685.1). Taxonomy (GTDB): domain Bacteria; phylum Bacillota; class Negativicutes; order Selenomonadales; family Selenomonadaceae; genus Pectinatus; species Pectinatus cerevisiiphilus. The sequence continues at coordinate 7,808 of NZ_SMAA01000021.1, read as the reverse complement.
CCGGTGTATCGTCAATGATTAGATCTATTCCTGTAAGGGTTTCTAAAGCACGTATATTTCTTCCTTCACGACCGATAATCCGTCCCTTCATTTCATCATTGGGAAGGGCTACTACAGAAACTGTTGTTTCTGCAACTTGATCAGCAGCACATCGCTGGATCGCTTGGGCAATTATATTCTGAGCTTTTTTCTCGCCTTCGTCTTTCGCCTGTTGTTCATATTCTTTTATCATCAAGGCTTTATCATGCTTTATTGCTGTTTCTGCGTCCGCCAACAGAATGGTCCTGGCTTCATCTAAAGTGAGCCCAGATATACGTTCCAATTCAGCCAGTTGCTTTGCGTGCATGGCATTAACTGTTTCGCGTGTCTTGTCGATCTCGTTCTCCTTGCGGGAAAGAACCGACTCCTTCTTTTCCAGTCCTTCTATTTTACGGTCAAGATTCTCTTCTTTCTGCATCAGGCGACGTTCCTGTCTTTGAAGCTCACTGCGTCTTTCGCGTGTTTCACGTTCAAGTTCCTGACGCAGACGATGAGTTTCCTCTTTAGCTTCGATAATTGATTCCTTTTTCTTCGTTTCAATATCTTTCTGTGTGGAATCAACAATACGTTTAGCTTCAAGTTCTGCAGAACCGATGATTTCTTCAGCTTTTTTCTTACGCATGACATAACCAGCAGCAAAACCAAGAATAATGGCAATAACAGCTGCTAAAATTATCTCAATTATAATTTTCATCCCCCTTTCTTTTTCTTTGCATTTCTTTTAATTTTTTAGAAAAATACAGCATCAATTTACAAGTATTCTGAAATATTACTTGACAGTGATCTGTTAACCACTTCAGGCAAAGACCCTGTACTATGTTCAATTTATTGTCGAAAAATAACATTCCCGTCGATAACCGGTATTTGGGGTGTTTTTCCTCGCATGCAAACCCTTCTGCTGCTGGAACATAAAAACCGGTTATAAATTATATTTATCCGCAACTCAACAGTTTCTCTGGCAATTCATCCTACAACTTACGACACAGCAGGAGCCTTGCCATATTGGTCAAACATACTCTATCACATAATGATTATTTTAAAGGTTTTTACAGATAGTGTCAAGATGGCTGGCAGGCTTATAATCTGGCAAAAGATATTTGTTTTAACAGGGCTTTTCTATTGCTATAAAACTGGCTAATATGATACAATCAATAACAAAAGTTTATTTGAAGTGTAAAAGTGTTCGATAAACGGTTTAAATGAAATATGAGGGTAATAATTATGATTGATGATAATGCCGCTGAAATAACTATTGAAGATATAAAAAATGCTGTAAAAGAATACCAGCCGAACGCTAACCTAACGATCATCCAGGAAGCCTATGATTTGGCATATGCAGCCCATTTTAACCAAAAGAGAGCCTCTGGAGAGCATTACATTATCCATCCCTTGCATGTGGCAGCTATACTTACACAGATGCATATAGATGAAGTTACTATAGCTGCGGCGATCTTACATGATGTTGTTGAGGATACTACCTATACGCTGGAAGAAATGAAAAATAAGTTTGGCGAAGAGGTTGCCCTCCTAATAGACGGCGTTACCAAATTAAATAAAATTCATTTTAAATCGAAGGAAATGCAGCAGTCAGAGAATTACCGCAAAATGTTTTTGGCCATGGCTAAGGACATTCGCGTCATAATGATCAAGCTTGCCGACAGGCTTCATAATATGCGTACACTCAAATACGTATCGGCAGAAAAACAAAAACGGATTGCCAGAGAGACGATCGAAATCTACGCACCGCTGGCTAACCGTCTCGGGATTTCCAACATAAAATGGGAACTGGAAGATCTGTGCTTTCGCTATCTTTATCCGGAAGAATATTATGATCTTGTGGAAAAAGTCCAGCAAAAACGGCAGGAACGGCAGAAATTCATTGACAATTCTATAAAAGAAATGTCCAAAGAAATAAAAGATGCTAATATAAAAGCTGAGATCCAAGGACGTGCCAAACATTTTTACAGCATCTGGCGCAAGATGAAACGCGATAATAAAGACATAAGTGAGATATACGATTTATCCGCTGTACGTGTACTTGTTTCCACTGTGCACGAATGTTATACAGTGCTGGGCTTAATCCATAATATATGGAAGCCTATTCCCGGCAGGTTCAAAGATTATATAGCAATGCCTAAAAGCAACGGCTACCAATCCCTGCATACCACCGTCATAGCAGCCAACGGTTATCCGCTGGAAATACAAATACGGACGTTCCAGATGCATCAGGTTTCAGAATACGGGATAGCCGCACATTGGAAATATAAGGAATCGGGTAAAAGCATTGATGCCAATAATGCGTATGACCAAAAACTTTCCTGGCTGCGCCAGCTTATTTCCCTGCAAAAAGAATTGAGCGATCCTGATGAATACGTGGAAGCCCTCAAGGTCGACATATTTTCTGACGAAGTATTTGTTTTTACTCCAAAGGGAGACGTTATCGGCCTGCCCAAAGGCTCCAATCCCATCGATTTTGCCTACCGCATCCATACTGATATCGGCAATCACTGCGTAGGTGCTACAGTAAATGGTAAAATTGTCCCGCTTGAATATAAATTGCATAACGGTGATATTGTTTCCGTTATAAGTACACCCCAAAACAACGGCCCCAGTCCAGACTGGCTCAATATCGTGGCCTCTTCCGAAACACGCACGAAAATACGCCAATGGTTCAAACGGCAAAAACGTGAAGAAAATATCGACTCGGGAATGGCCCTTGTCGAAAAAGAAATCAAGCATCTCGGCTATGATCCCAAGAAATTACTCAAAGACAACCGGCTTGATATCGTCGCCCAAAAGATGAATATCCAAAACTCCAATGACCTGCTGGCTTCACTCGGCTATGGTGGGATCACCGTAAACGGCGTTATCTCCCGCTTGATTGAGCTTTATAAAAAAGATTTGAAAGACATTACCCCCTCAGACATATCAGAAATGCTGGAGCAGATAAAACCGCAGGGAGAAAAGAAAAAGGGCAGCCATGGTATCTTAGTGGACGGTGAAAGCGGCTTTCTCGTACATTTGTCCCGCTGTTGCAATCCCATCCCCGGTGACCCAATAATCGGCTATATAACAAGAGGACGCGGCGTGTCCATCCACCGTGCCGATTGTCCTAACGTGCTGAACGCGGATAATGATTTATCTCGTGTCGTTGACGTAAGCTGGGATGTAGGCCTTGATAAAACCTATACTGTGACGATAGATATCATCTGCAACGATCATCCAGGTGTCCTCACAGAACTTTTGGCAATCCCTTCTGAATCAAAAATAAACATTCATTCCGTAGCTGCACGGCCTAACAGGAAGAATAAAACCTCCACTATCGCAATGAGTCTAGATGTACGCAGCATGTCCCAGGCAGAGGTTATAATGAGTAAATTCCGGCGCAACAAAGATGTGTTCAGGGTGGCACGTGCATTAGGCAGAATGAAGGAGATGAAAGAGGATTAGAATTATGAAAGTAAAAGTTTTTACAAATGGCTCCTTTGAAGAAAATTGTTATCTTGCTATTGATGAACCCACCGGTGAAGCACTTATCATTGATCCCGGTTCCCAGCCAAAATCAATTATCCAATGGGTCAAAGAAGAAAAATGCAAAGTAAAATATGTAATAAATACACATGGTCACAGCGACCATATTGGTGCAAATACAGAAGTCTGCAATGAATTTGGCGTAAAGCTGGGAATCCATCCACTTGACGCACCGATGCTGACTGATACCAAGTTAAACCTTTCCGCTTATTGGGGAGAACCTATCCTATCCAAGAAGGCTGATTTCTTCTTAAATGAAAACGATATAGTAAAATGCGGTGATAGTGAACTGCGTGTTGTGCATACACCTGGGCACACACCGGGCGGTATCTGCCTAGTCGGTGAAAAAATTATTTTCTCTGGTGACTCCCTTTTTGCTGATTCAATAGGCCGGACTGATTTTCCGGGAGGTTCAACAGCCGCACTCATAAAAAGTCTTAAAGAAAAAATACTACCGCTCGCTGGTTCAATCATAGTGTACCCGGGACATGGCCCCACCACCACTATAGACCATGAAAGAACCTATAATCCTTATTTTTGTTGAGCCTGTCCTATGGAAAACATAACAGTGCATGATAAAAAAGATGCAGAAAAATTGCTTGCAACAGTTGACTGCACCGCAGAAGGAATAGCCATGATGGCTGAAAAAGCTGTTTTTCGCGTCATAAAGCTGCATAAGATCCAAACAAAAGCAGCTAATATTTTAAAACAAACAATGCTCAGCAAGGGCGGTGATGCGGCCGTTTCCCGTCATTGCGCCGATCTGAGCAGGGAATATACAGATGTCATCCTCATGGGCACCCTGAAACAATACCGAGCTGCAATCCCCGTATTGTCAGCCCAGCCTTGGGGGCTCAAACAAATAGCGGCTGATTTAAATAAATTTTTAGCACTATAGTTTTACAGAAAAAACACGTATTTTCTAAAAAAGGAAGGCAATATTATGCAATACAAGGCAGTCATTTTTGATCTTGACGGTACTTTGGTAAACTCGCTGAATGACCTGACTGACAGCGTAAACACTGTACTAAAAGGATACGGTTTTCCTCTCCATCCTCTAGAAAAATACCGTATCATGGTCGGCAACGGCATAAAAAAGCTCGTAGAACGTGCTTTGCCCGCTACTGCCTCTACCGAAACCGTAGAAGAAGCACTGGTAAAGTTTAAAGAGATATACGCTGTTCACCAGTTGGATAAGACAGCACCCTACGCTGGCATAACAGCAATGCTGAACGCACTAAAAGCAAAAAAGATACCACTCGCCGTCTGCACCAATAAACATGATGAAGCAGCAAAAAAAATTATAGCGGCTCTATTTGCCAAAGGAACATTCCAAGAAATTATTGGCGATCTCCCAGGATTGAAACGAAAACCAGATCCGCACAAGGTTCTCATGCTCGCTGCACATATGTCCGTAAAGCCTGAAGAAGTTGCTTATCTAGGCGATTCCTCAGTCGATATGCAGACAGCAGTAAATGCTGGTATGCTGCCAGTAGGTGTCCTTTGGGGGTTCCGCTCAAAAGAAGAACTGCTGGAAAACGGCGCAAAGATCTTACTGGAACGACCTGCTGACCTGCTCAGCAAAGTCGTATTTTATGCAAAATAATATTTTATAAACGGAGTTTTATATTTATAATGAAATCTGTACCAATAAAAAAAGACAGCAACTATACAATAACTATTACAGGACTTGGCAGCAATGGTGAAGGTGTCGGCCGCGTTGACGGGTTTACCGTCTTCGTACCTTATGCCTTACCGGCTGAACAAGCTGAAATACTTGTACATACAATAAAGAAGAATTACGCCATTGGTAAAATAGTCCGCATTATAAAAGCCAGCCCGCAGCGAATAACACCGCGCTGCGGGCTTTACTACGAATGCGGCGGCTGCCAGCTGCAGCATCTTTCCTATGAAGCCCAGCTGGATAGAAAACGCCAGCAGGTAATTGATGCTCTAGAAAGAATCGGTGGACAAAAAAACCTACCTGTACACGCAACCTTAGGCGCGCAAAACCCGTGGAATTACCGCAATAAAATGCAATTTCCTGTCGGCAGGGATAAAAAAAAGATATTAATAGGTTGTTTTGCCCAAGGCAGCCACCAAATAATTGATACGCGCAACTGCTATATCCAAAAAGAATTAAACAACGACATCGTCAATACTGTACGTGATATCGTCCAAAAACTGGGCATTAGTATATATGATGAAGACCGCCATTTAGGAACCTTGCGCCATATAGTCGGACGTGTCGGCAAAGCCGGTGAATGTATGCTCATCTTCGTAACGGCGACAAAAGAACTGCGCCGCAGTAAAGAAATTGTAAGCCTGCTGCGCAAAAAACTGCCTAAGCTTGTCAGCGTACAGCAAAATGTGCAGACCTATCGCAATAATGTAATCATGGGACGCGAAACGAACCTTTTATGGGGCAGGCCTGCCATCAAAGACACCTTGGGAACGCTTACCTTTCATATATCACCGCGTTCCTTCTTTCAGGTAAACACTGCCCAGGCTGAAGTTCTGTACAAAAAGGCATTGGAATATGCCCAGCTTACCGGTAGGGAAACCGTCATTGACGCTTATTGCGGAACAGGTACTATCACTTTATTCCTTGCCCAGAAAGCAAGAAAAGTATATGGCATCGAAATCGTCAAACCAGCCATCATCGATGCACAGAAAAACGCGCGCGATAACCGTATCAAAAATGCAGAATTTATTGTTGGGGATGCCACTACCGTAATGCCCCAGCTTTATAAAAAAGGTATCCGTGCCGATGTCATAGTGGTCGACCCGCCACGTGCCGGCTGCACACCAACAGTGCTGAAAACCTTCGCCAGCATGCGACCTAAACGCATTGTCTACGTTTCCTGTAACCCGGCCTCCCTGGCTCGCGATATCGCCATACTCAACGACGTTGGCTATAAAGCGGAACAGGTGCAGCCTGTGGATATGTTCCCGATGACTAGTCACGTCGAGACGGTTTGTCTGATGACCGCAAAATCTAGTGGTAAAAAGCAATAAACTACACTATATATAGTGTTTGGCGACATTGTCATCAAAATTGCACACTCAACCCGGGTTGATACTATACGTAATTTGTATTTGTGATAAATACATAAATGCTAAAAATATAACATAACGCAGATAGGGCTGAGACCTTCATTTAGATACACCTAGTTTCTAGGCGGCAACCTAGATGTTTTTTTAGGGTTGAAACCTCGGTTTAGATGTGAGCCTTCCAGTATCAGAAATGGGCTGGAGGGCTTTTTTTATATGTTAAGTTTACTTTTGTAATGATATGATATATAATATCGTTACAAAAGTAAACTATGGAGGTGAAGTGTATGTATATGAATCCTAAAATATATAATGAATTAAAACTGCATAATAATATGATTACGACGGCACAGGTTGTGGCCTTGGGATTTTCTAAATCTCTGTTGACGAAATATTTAAAAGGGAATTTACTGGAAAGAAGTAGACATGGTGTATATATTTTAAGCGATACAGTTGAGGATGATATGTATACGCTTAGTTTAAGCTCGCCCCAAATGATTTTTTCACATGATACGGCATTATTCCTAAACGGTTTATCGGACCGGACACCATTTTGCCATTCAGTTACCATTCCTAGTAATAAGACGGTACCGCCATCTATAAAAGATGAATGTAACTTTTACTATATTAAGCCCGATTTGCACCAGTTGGGTGTAATAGAGAAAAAGACAACCTTAGGAAACATTGTTAGATGCTATAACGCTGAACGTACTATTTGTGATATATTACGAAGTAGAAATAGATTAGATGAAGAAACGGTAATCAGTTCCATCAAGAATTATGTTGCTTCTGCAGCCAAGGATTTAAGTTTGTTGGCAATGTATGCAGAGCAGTTTAGAGTCGGTAAAATACTAAAAAATTATATGGAGGTGTTATTGTGAGTTCAAAAGCGATGAGTTTGAAAGGCCGCATTAAAAACTATGCAAGAAGACATAATATCGCAGCACAGGTAGTATTGCAGAATTATATGTTTGAGAGATTTTTGGATAGATTATCATCTTCAGACTATGCTAGTAAATTTGTCATAAAAGGGGGCATGTTAATTGCCTCAATAGTTGGGTTGGATACTAGAGCTACAATGGATCTAGATCCCTGTGTGTTAGCATAGTTGTCAGTGATAGATGAAAGCTTTTGTGTTACTATAGAGAAGTATCACAGAAAGGAGCTCGACACCCATGCAGTAT
>NZ_SMAA01000020.1 GCF_004341685.1 Pectinatus cerevisiiphilus | reverse complement strand
GCTGGCAGGCTTATTTACAGGTTAGCACATTAGGGTTCACCGCTTAAGCTCTCTGGAACCACGCGACTATCGCGTGGTTTTCTTTTATACAAAAAGAGGCCAAATTAAAAAATTTGACCTCTGTGAGATAGCATATTAGACTCTGTCCTTTTACCTGAGAGATTCACTGCCAAATAGGCAGCTTGCTCCTTCGGTGCTCAATTGAGGCTCTCCGGAGATCCGTCAGATAATGGTTCATTTGCCTGAAAGTTTAACATCTTCGGCGGACTATAAAGTCGCTCTCCCAATATCTTCATCCGAAATTCTTATGTAATTGTTAATACCGTAAAATACTTTATCACCTTTTTTTATATATGTCAATCTTCTAAACACATATATATATTCCGTGCAAACATATTTTTTAAAAAACTAATTCATTATCCATACATGTTAACCTGTTTTTTTTAGTTCTCTACAATAAAAAATGGATCCGGTTTATAAACCGAAATCCATTTTTTATGCACATCATAATCTGTTATACTGTCTGAAAAATCTCTATTGCTTAACATAGTTTCACAAAATAATCATGAAAACTATCATCTTCTGTTAATTCAGGATGAAATGCCGTTACCAACATATTTTTCTCTTTTGCTGCCACTATATGCCCTTCCACCTCAGCCAATGGTTCTACTTTAGTATCTACCTTCTCAATATAAGGAGCGCGAATAAATACCATTGGTATTTCTTTTTCAGCTACATGTTTTACCTTTTGGGTAGTTACAAAGCTATCCAGCTGGCTTCCATAAGCATTACGCCGTACAAGAATATCCATCGTCTTAAGATATGCATTTTCCTGGTCACATATTTTCTTTGCCAATAAAATCATCCCTGCACATGTTCCCCAGACAGGCATACCAGAGCATATTTTTTTGGATAATGGCTGCATCATGCCAAAAGTTGCCAACAATTTTCCAATAGCTGTTGATTCTCCTCCAGGAATAATAATACCGTCTATCTGTTCCAGTTCTTCCTTGTTTCTTACTTTACACGCTGTTGCGCCAACCCGTTCCAGTTTTTGGAGATGCTCGTCAACAGCTCCCTGCATTGCTAAAACGCCTATCTTTTTCATATTTCTTACCAGCCTCTATCTGCAAACCTTTCTTTATTATCGATATCTTCAATGTTAATACCGACCATCGCCGGTCCAAGATCTTCAGAAATCTTTGCCAGCTTTTGCGGATCATTATAATATGTAACAGCCTCAACAATAGCTTTTGCCCGCTTTTCTGGATTTCCTGCTTTGAATATCCCCGATCCTACAAAAACGCCGTCCACGCCAAGCTGCATCATCAATGCCGCATCAGCAGGAGTAGCAATACCGCCTGCCGCAAAATTAACTACCGGCAGCTTACCATTGTCATGAACAAACTGAATAAGGTCAAAAGGTGCGCCAAATTCTTTGGCAATGCGCATCAATTCCATTTGTGATGCACTCTGTACACGGCGCATATCATTGAGCATAGTACGCATATGCGTTACTGCTTCCACTACATCACCAGTACCGGCCTCTCCCTTTGTTCTGATCATAGAAGCCCCTTCACCAATACGGCGTAATGCTTCTCCCAAATTCCTTGCCCCACATACAAAAGGTATTTCAAAAGCTGTTTTATCAATATGGTTTACATTATCTGCCGGAGTGAGTACTTCTGACTCATCTATATAATCTATACCGATAGCTTCTAATATCTGCGCTTCAACAAAATGACCTATTCTTGCTTTAGCCATGACCGGTATCGATACAGTTTCTTTTATTTCCCTGATCATCTTAGGATCGGACATCCGGGCAACGCCTCCGTCACGCCTTATGTCTGCCGGCACCCGTTCCAATGCCATGACAGCAACAGCCCCTGCTTCTTCAGCTATTCGTGCCTGCCCTACATTGGTGACATCCATAATGACGCCGCCCTTTAACATTTGCGCCAGATTTTTATTGAGTTGATATCTTTTTTCCATAAGTACTATCCCCTTATTTGACAAATATTTAAAATTCATTAAAATATATCTGTACTGATACAGTTATACCTTTTTTATAATAAATTTTCTTATTTTAGCAAATATGGAGAGATAATACAAGATGATAGATAATTTAAATGATTTTGTATCGATACAGTTAGTAAAAAATGCTAAAGAAGCATTGTATATACAATTGTATAATAAACTTCTAAAACTAATACGTGAAAGACGTCTCCCGCCCGGTACAAAATTACCATCAGTAAGGAAACTTGCCAACTGCTTGTCTATAAATGCAGGAACAGTAGTAAACGCCTATAGGGAATTAGAAAAAAATGGTTTCATTTTTTCTTCCGCAGGCAGCGGTAGTTACGTTTCCGAACATCCCCTAGGTGTACATTCAGCCGTAGATTATGAAGTTGATACAGCTAAAATATACAGCACAGAATTATTAGCCCCCATAAAAAACACCTCTGCTATAAACATGCGCAGCATTTCATTAAATCCAGATATTGTTTCCGTCTCTGAACTAAAAAAAGTCTTAATAAAAATTTTAGACCGTGATCAGGGACGGGCTTTTACTTATCAAGAAAGCCAGGGATTTTTCCCCTTGCGTGAATCCATCGCCGAATATTTAAAAAGCAATGGCATCAAAACCAATGCCCAAAACTTACAAATAATTTCAGGTGCGCAGCAGGGAATAGATATTGCTGCCCGTACATTGCTCAACCACGGCGATTATGTATTCACAGAAACCCCCACTTACCCAGGTGCCGTAGCAGCATTTCTGGCCAGAGGGGCAAAGATAATTGACATTCCACTTGAAGAGGACGGCATAGATCTGAACCTATTAGAATCCCAACTGCGAAAATTCCACCCTAAGCTTATTTATGTGATGCCTATCCTGCAAAACCCATCAGGCTGTTCCTACAGTCTAAAAAAGCGCAATCGACTTTTATCGCTTGCGCATTATTACAACACATTTATTTTAGAAGACGACTATATAAGTGAACTCTCCTACCAAACCGTTCCTTTATCCCCACTAAAATCACTTGACCGTGATGACCGCATTATTTATATTAAAAGCTTTTCCAAGATATTCATGCCGGGACTGCGGCTGGCATTTTTAAATATGCCCGAATGTCTTTCAAAAAAACTTTTAAAAGTAAAATATATTGCCGATATATCTACCTCTGGTTTTACACAGCGTATATTTGATCTTTATTTGCGAGAAGGTCTATGGCAAAAACACGTCAATGATATCCGCCGCATATATAATGCCCAATTCGATTTTGCTTATAACACTGCCAAGCAATACCTACCTGCTGAAGTCACATGGCATAATCCCCATGGCGGTCTCTCCTTCTGGTTAAAACTGCCCAAAAGGATCAATGCCGGTGAATTATGCAGTGCTGCCGAAAAAAACAACCTGCTGCTCACTGATGGTACCGGATTTTATCCCCACCATACAGACACTCACCATATAAGAATCAGCTTTGCCGCGCTCTCACTCCAGCAAATCGAAACAGGTATGCGTATCCTTGGTAAATTGCTTTCTACTAAGGATACTCCTATAAAATGAACTATCCTTCTTCTGCACAATGATGGTTACAACCGGCATCTGCGTCATAGACGAGCTGTCCCATAAGATAATCACTAACTGCTTTATCCGCATCACCTGATGCTCCACCGAAAAACAAGATAGAATTTTCCCGCAGTAATTTTTTGGCACCATTGCCGATACCACTACAAATTAGTACAGACACTTTTCGTTCTCGCAAAATGTCGACAATACCTCCATGTCCTATGCTATTTGTGGGGATAATCTCAGTTTTATTTATCTTGGCATCACTTGTTTCATAAAGTTTAAGGGCTTCAGTTTTACCAAAATGCTGAAAAATATTTCCGTTTTTATATGGTACTGCTATGATCATTTTCTGCTCTCCTTTTTATTCATAATAATATTATTTATAGTCTTATTATTTTCTGCAATAAAACACAAAAGTGCCTTACAACCTCTGGTAATATCCTCATATGCCTGAGTAAAATTTCCCGTATACCAAGGATCGGCAACCTCATTGCTGCTTCCCGTAAAAGACAGTAGTAAATGTACCTTCTCCTCCGTATCAACACCGATAATTTGCCGTAGTCTATAAATATTTTCTTTATCCATGCCTATAATATAATCATATTTTTTATAATCATCACATGTAAATTGCACAGCATGGCGATGTGTATATGGAATTTTTTCTTCTTCAAGTTTAGCTTTTGTTCCCGGATGTATATCGCCGCCTAATGCCTCTCTGCTCGTCGCTGCCGAAGCAATCTGGAAACAATTCTCTAATCCCGCATCATAAACCAATTTTTTCATGACAAATTCTGCCATAGGGCTCCTGCAAATATTACCATGACAAACAAATATTATTTTTATCATCTGCTTTTCCTTTTTAAGCACTAATTTTTGTTATATGTTATCAATTTATTGCCAAAAACACTTTTTAAAATAACCGCCCCTGCCTAATTTTCAAAGACTCCGCTTTTCGTTCACTAAGAACAGCACCCCGCGGCAATTTGCCAAATAAAACAGGTGCGCTGACATCATGGAGCAGTCTATTTTTTTGCACAGCTTGCAATGAAGACGTCGCATAACAATATTTACAACCATTTAAACAAGAGTCATACATGCCAATATCTATGCTTTCCGCACAATTACAGCCATTGCGCTGATTATGGTCATGCGTATGGCGAATAGGCCATTTAATAATTTTTTCAATCAGTCCCGCATCTATACAGCAGGCAGGCTTTATTCCGTATCTGCTTAAATCAACAGCCTCACTACAGGCAAAAAGCTTAATATTATGCTTTTGCGCTATTTCAGCAAAGCTCTCCGCCAATTGAAACATCTCTGTTTGTTTTATCACTGCGGCACCCATATCATACAAAGGGCGTCGCAGTTTTGTATAAAAATCCAAAAAACTAAATATGCAGCTGTGTGTAAAACCTTCCAAAGCCGCCGTCATTTTTCTAAAGCAATTTATATGATAATAGACCGTCATTTGTTTCGTCATGATGATCGGATCATAACGCCAAACCACCCTTTCCGGCCCAATCAAGCGGCTAAGCGCACGAAACGTATGCAGCAAGTCATTTTTTGCTGGTAAATTTACTTCTATATTTCGTCCATAAGGTGTTAATGTAAACTGAAAATAAAAATTATAGCCCATCGTGTCAAGCAATTTTAGCCTTGGCAACATTGGTGCTGGATTTTTTGTCCAAAAAACAAAACAGTCAACAGTTTGCGGTGTTAATTTTACACGACTGTAATGCTGTTTATTCCTAGGATTAGGCACCAGTACATATCCTTCCCTTAAACGAGTCATCAACCAATCAGCATAAAAAGCAGGAATATCCGTCCGTCGGCTCGCACTGATAATCATCTGGCTTTCCCTTCTTCCGCAAATTCCAATATTCAGCCGCTCACTTATTAACAACAGCAACAAGTCTATAAAAATATTAGCCAAAACACAACTTATATACTTAATATCAAGACATATATAATTTTTCCGGTGAAACATGCTCTAATTTTAACAACTGCACCTTCTTGTCAATTCCTCCTGCATATCCGGTCAACTTGCCCTTAGCACCAATTACTCGGTGGCAGGGAATAAGAATAGATATCGGATTATGGCCAACAGCACCACCCACAGCCCGTGCCGAAGTGTTCATTCCCTGCGTTTCCTTCAACTGCTTGGCAATGTCACCATAAGTCACTATCTCTCCATAAGGAATTGTACGGAGAATTTTCCATACAGCCTGTCTGAAAGGACTTCCTTTAGGAGCAATCGGTATAGAAAAATCTGGCTTACTTCCAGCAAAATATAAATCCAGCCATTTTTCTACAAGCTGGAAAACAAAAAGATCATGTACTTCATTTTCTTTTTCTAAAGTTGCCGCATAATACTTTTGATTTTCAAACCAAAGCCCTGTTATATTATCTCCATCACTTGATGCGGTCAACTTCCCCAAAGGTGACTGCATTGTCTGTATGTATTCCATATTTCCTCTTTCAACCAGTTTTACATTCTTACCTAGTTCCTTTAAATTACATAAATTCATTATATATTACCTGCCATGCATGTCAATAAATTTTACAGGAGCACTGCACAATCTAAGTATATAAAACTTGTATATGATATTATCCTATTTTTATATTTTATTCTTTTAAACTTTATCTAAATTAGATGCTGTTTTTCACTACTAAACCTAAAAATCTTATTAGCTACTGAAAAAAAGGCTTGTACTGCCCTTGAATGATATCCATTTTTCTTATATACAAAACCCACCTGAAGCTTTTTGGGGCTGCAATCCTTTAGATTATAATACACACCTCTATGCAATGTATCGCAATGCATGACTAACAGTTCAGAAATAAATGCCACGCCTAATCCGGAAACAGCTAAAGCATGGGCTGTTTCCATGCTCTTTATTTCAATTACATTTTTGGGAACAAAATTTTTTTTCTTAAAAAAATTTGTTAACTGTATTCTCGACGGAGAATCAGCTTTTAGATAAATAAATGTTTCATTTTTTAACTCTTCCAAATCAATCGATGGATAATTTTCATTTTTAGGGACTACTCTTTTTTTATTATTTAGTCGGTGTCCCACCGGTAATACAATCAAATGCCGTTCTTCACTAATGACGTTACCCGCAAGTTCATTGTTTTTTGCAGGTAAAATTTCAATGCCAAAGTCCAAATTTCCCACCATTATTCCTGTTTCAATTTCTGCTGCTTGCCTTTCTTGAATCGATACAGTCACACCCGGATAAGCCTTATAAAAAACTGGAAGGACTTTTGGCAGAAAATACTTTCCCCTAAACTGAGAAATTCCTAATGTTATATATTCATTTTTTAAATCAGCAATATCTTTCATTTGTCGATTAAGTTGCTTTTCATAATCAACAATCTGATATGCAGTTTTAACAAACTGTTTACCAGCAAATGTAAGCAGCAAAGGTTTTTTACTTCGATCAAATAATTTAACTCCCAATGAATCTTCTATGCGGGCAATAGATTGGCTCAAGGACGGTTGCGTAACAAAAAGTTTCTGTGCGGCATTGGAAATACTTTTTTCTTCAGCTACCCGCAAAACATATTTTATATCACGAAATTCCATAACCATTCCTCCATAATTATAATGTCAAAATTATATTTTTATATATAATATACTATTTGAATTATACTTTTGGCAATGCCATAATTAATATAAATTAAAATATAAACAATATTTTTATGGAGGGTTTACTATGAAGATTGTAAAAATCGACTCTATTCTAACTGGCTCTAGACGCCTATTTGTGAAAGTACACACAGATAAAGGAATTACCGGTATCGGCGAAAGCGGTAATTGGGGATTTCGTGAAGCTGTTGTAGGTGCCATTACCCGCATGGAAAAACCATTAATTGGCCAAGATCCCTTACGCATAGAATATATCAACGATGAATTATACAAGCGTTTCAAGTTTGGCGGTACAGTAATCGGTGGTGCTATATCTGCCATTGATATAGCCTTATGGGATATAAAAGGGAAATACTATAATGCTCCTCTTTACCAATTATTAGGCGGTGCAGTACGTAAAAAAATCCGTCTTTGGGGTGTAGTAGATGGTAAAAACATACAAGAAAGTATAGAATCCGCAAAGAAATTAAAAGCGGAAGGGTATACTTGCATACGCCTTAATCCTACTAATATTGAAGAAGCAAACGGTACTTATGCCCACCGCATGGCGGCAATGAGTGAAATGATCCATGCTATTCGCGAAACGATCGGACTTGATATTGATCTTGGTTGTGAAATTCACCGGGCTCTGCAACCGCATGAAAGTGTTACTTTACTTAAAATGGTAGAAGATTGCAACTTACTCTTCTTTGAAGATCCCATAAATTATGAAAACTATTTATCTTTAAAAAATGTAACAAAAAAGACAAAGACTCCTATTAGTGCTGGAGAAAGGGGATTTTGCATTCAAGATATTGCGATGCTCCTACATGATGAAAGCGTGAGCTTTATACGCCCTGATATTTGCTTAATGAGAGGTATAACCGGTTGTAAAAAAGCTGCCGCTATTGCAGAAAGCCATTATATCAATGTCATTCCCCATACTGCCACTGGTAGCATAAATCTCGCAGGGAATCTTCATTTTGCCGCTTCAATTCCCAATTTTGAAGTTCTGGAAACATGCCCTATAACAAGTGAATGGGATAAAATACAAAAAGAAATTAAAACACCTTTCCAAATAAAAGATGGTTATCTAGAAGTTCCTGAAGGCCCAGGTCTTGGCATAGAATTACGTGATGACATAGAACTTACTGCTCCATACCACGACTGGGAATGGGATTTTGTAAAATGCGATATAAAATAATTTCCTTGTTTTATATTTGGAGGGAACAACAATGGTATTAACAGGCATACTATTAGTTATAGTAACTTTTATAGCCATCATAAAGGGTTATGAAACCAGACTGGTTCTGTTTGTATCCGGAATCATAATGTGTTTTATAGGTGGCAATACAATCGCAGGTAGTGACGCCTTTATAAAAGAATTTACAAATGCGGGACTTGTCCCCACTATTTGCACTGTCCTTGGTTTTAGTTACGTCATGGATTATACCGGTTGTTCAAAACACATGGTAACAGTTATAACTAATGTTTTGAGCAAGTTAAAGTTTATTTTGATTTTTGGTTCAGTTCTGGTAACATTTTTTGTCAATATAGCTCTGCCTAGTGCTGCCGGTTGTGCAGCTGCGGTAGGTACTTTATTGATACCCGCATTAATTAGCGCAGGTGTCAATCCCAAAATGGCCGCAGCAGCTGTCTTTTTAGGTACTTGGGGAAGTGTAATGAGTCCGGGGCTTATGTTCAATCCCCAAATTGCGCAAATGGCCGGAACAGATGTCATGACCGTAATAGGTTCATTTTCAGTACAGGTTCTAAGTGCAGCAGTAATAGCTGCTATCATTTTAACGATAACAGCTATCGTCAAAAAAGAAAATACAGGATTTGTGAGCACAGAAAAGCAGGCTAGTTTGTCTACTGATACCTTTAAGATAAACTACCTGCATGCGATACTTCCTGTTATTCCGCTCGTAATGCTAATTACAGGAAGCAAACAAATTGGACTTACTCCTTATGTTTCGGTTCCCACAGCAATGCTTATTGGAACAGCCATTGGCTTTATAGTAGTAAGACCCAATCTTAAAGAAGCAACAAAACGATTTTTCCGTGGAACAGGAGACGGTATGTGTGATATTGTAGGTATTATCGCTGCAGCAGCTTGTTTCACTGCAGGGATGAAGACAATCGGCCTTACCGATTCCTTAATAGATGTAATGAAAAATTCCCAGCATATCGCACAATTTGCTTCAGCTTTTGGACCTTTCATTATCGGTGTTATCTCCGGAACTGGTAATGCAGCGGCATTAGCTTTTAATGGAGCCGTTACGCCACATGCAGCCGATTTTGGTTATAACATTATAAGTCTCGGTTCTATGGCACAAATTGGCGCAGGTTTAGGTAGAACAATGAGTCCTGTTGCCGGTTCAGCCATACTCATAGCAAAAATTGCTAATGTAAATCCTCTCGAATTGTCAAAAAGAACCGCTTTGCCAACAATTATAGCGACTTTGGTTGTTATGTTTACATTACTGTAATATCATATTGATATTTCCAAAAGGCACTCCCTAATGATATAAAATCATTTGGGAGTGCCTTTTATTTTTATCCTTATCTTTTATTCTTTGACCTTCACATTCCATACTAAAATTGCCATCAAACAAGAAATTACAGCAGCACCCACCCAAAATACGGCAGCTGCATGGAAATCATATATTGCCTGTCCGTTTACTACTGTTTTACCGGCATTGATAAGATAACCACTGACTTTTTCCTGCAAAGATGCACCAATATAACTGAACAAACCGATCATACCCATGGCTGCGCCTGTAGCACGTTTAGGACAAATATCAACGGCCATCAATCCGCCCAGATAGCATACAAGTGATCCCATTGTAAAGCCATATACGCACATGCTCACCCAATTTATCCAATCGTATTCTTTAGGTCCCCATACAAAGGCTGCGACAGATGCCGCATATAAAATACCAAAAATAAGACAAGGTACATTTCTTTTATGATTAAAAAATTTATCAGAAATAAGTCCACAAAGACAAGTACCAAAAATGCCAGCGAACTGCATAGTGGTAAGGAGAGAACTTGCTCCAAGCATAGTGTAACCCTTTTCAGCTGTTAAAAAGACTACGCCCCAGCTTTCTATAGCATAACGTGTTATATAGCATGCCGCACTGGAGATCCCCAGTATCCATACAGCCGGACGTTTTATTACTTCCCACTGTAAAGAGCCTATGCTTTTTTCATTTGTTTCAATAGTCGGATCTTTTTCGCCGTTTATTTCGTACGGTGTAGGCAGTCCGCAAGCTCTCGGTCTGTCTGCCATAAATTTAAACATCAGCAATGATGCTATCAGGCACAACGCCCCTGGTAACCAGAAACCCGCGTGCCATCCATATTGCATGACTACTACTGACGTTACCAAGTAAGTAAGTCCTGCACCGATGTTATGGCTGGCGAACCAAATACCATAATAAGTACCACGTTTTTTACCAGAAACCCATTGATTTAGTGATATTATACTTGGCCCTGCACCATATGACTGGAACCAGCCAATTAATCCCCAAAATAATACCATTACTACATATGGCATCCCTACGCCCATGATTATCGAAAGCACAGCTACCATAAATAAACCAAACGGCATAAAATGTTTTATATTACAACGATCGCCAATAAAACTATTAATGAATTTCCCTATGGCATAAGTGAAGAAGAATACCATTCCCATAGTCCCTATTTGATTGGCATCAAGTACGTTACCATCCAATAACGGCTTCTTGACTACAGAAAAATTCAAACGGCATACGTAGAAAAAAGCATAGCCGAGCGTTATTGATATGAAAACAGAACGCTGTGTAGAATTAAACAAGGCTTTTGCCTTTTCTTTATTACTTGTAATAGGTGGTTTATCAGGCCCTGCTTTAAAAAAATTTAATATTGCTGAAAACAAAATGCTCACCTCATATTCCATTTTTATATTAGCGGAGACGTCATCCTCTTCTAATATTATTTCATGGATGATAACCTTTTACTATCAGATATTTTCTGAAATATTGTAAGAATTTTTGGAAGTAAACACAAAATCATTCATTTCCAAATGGTGTTAATAGACTCCACTTTCCGGGCTGTGCTATAATATTTGCAGATTATGGTCTTATTTTCCTCTCCAAACAAGCATTTTTATAAAGGTTGGTATATTATGTCCATGTTTCACCATCTAAAAGATAAACATTATTTTGCTCTTCTCCTCATCCTAATTTTTTCCTTTATTGCATTCACTTATGCCCATCCTGATACTTATGACTCCTACATTGATTTTAGCAAGGGAACTCCCTTTACGCCTCCGCGGTACAGCACAGCGGGCAGTGATGCGCAGGAACGACCCCTGCGCATTGTTATTTCCACCGTTATTTCACCAAATGTAACAATTGAAGACTGGCGTGCCTTTGCCGATTACATAAGCAAGAAATTGGGCAGGCCTACCATTTTACTGCAACGGCGCAGCTACAAGGAAATTGACCAATTACTCTCCAACGGCGATGCTGATATATCCTTCATGTCAACAGGTGCGTATTGTTCTTATCACGGCATTCAACAACTGGATGTTTTAGCTATGATATTTTATCAAGGCACGATGGATTATAAAACTTATCTAATAGCCCTGTCCTCGCGCAATGATATTAATTCAATGGACGATCTACGCGGCAAAACAATGGCTTTTTCCGACCCATTGAGCTACTCCGGCCATATAAACATAGTAAATGAGCTCAACACCCGCTATGCAACCAGTCCCAGTCACTATTTCAGCAATTATATTTACACGGGGAGCCATGACCGTTCCATCTGGGCTGTAAAAAATAAACTAGTTGATGCGGCATGCGTTGACAGCTTAGTTTACGATCTGATTTTGGGCGACCATCCTGAGGATACCAATGGTATCAAAATCTTTCAAACCATTGGCAATATTCCTATTGGGCCAATCGTAGTGCGCAGCGACCTGCCCGCAGAACAAAAGGAAAAGCTCCAGCAACTACTTTTTAACATGCATAATGACCCACAAATGGCTAAATCGCTAAAGAAAATAATGATTGATAAATTTGTGGCACCACAGCAGCAGCTATATACGCCATACAAAAAGATATATGACAAGGTGATGACAGACTTATGAAACAGCAGACTGGCTTATACACCAAAATACTGACTATCATCATCATAAGTCTTTTGACAGTAATATCCCTTTTACTTATTTTTGCGTATACTGGATTAAAAAACACACTACACGACCAGCTAACTAACCGTGGCAGCGAAATTGCCTCATATGTTGCTACCTTGGGCAGTGAAGATATCCTTCTCGAAAATGATTATCTACTTTTACAGCTTATCAATAAAGTACAATCCAGCAATGATGACGTGCGTTATATTATTGTTGCCGATTACAAAGGACGCATATTAGCACATACTTTCGGCATGCAATATCCAGACAGTATGCCAAAACAGATAACACCATTCAGTACACCTTTGCAGACTAAACTTTTCCAAAGTAATGAAGGGGACATTCATCAAGTCACTTTATCTATTGATGACGGAAAGATTGGTTTTGTCTCTGTAGGTTTATCAGAAAAAGCCATGCAACAGCTTTTAATGTCGATAATAATGCATTTTTCTCTAACCGGTATCATTATTACTATTTTAGCAGTGCTCACAATCGGCTTTTTATTGGCAAAAATTCTTGCACCGATTAGATTTCTTTCCCTTGCTGCGGAAAAAATCAAACACAATGATTATAAAGTGCAAGTTTATTATCATGGCAAAGATGAATTAGGAACACTGACGCAGACTTTTAATGAAATGGTCTGTGAATTGGCTGCTAAAGATAAATACAATAAAAAATTACTGGCAGAATTACAAGAAAAGAAGCATAGCCGCGATATTCTCATCCACAAACTTTTTTCTGCGCAGGAGGATGAACGTAAACGAATTTCCCGTGAACTCCATGATGGAGTCGGCCAGTCTGTAACTTCTATCCTTGCTTACCTACATATTTTATTTAACAACGAAACGAACCCTAGCCAGCAAAAATTAATAAAATCTACCCGCACTATAATCGCCTCTGTCCTAGAAGAACTTCGTGAAATGGCCGTAAATTTGCGTCCGCCCAGCCTTGACGATATTGATATAACAGCAATTTTTCAGCAGCATGTGTTCGACGCTGCCAAGCACAATGGCTTGATCGCCGATTTTTCAGCAGACACGGCCATAAAAGACATCAAAGTATCTGATAATGTCCGACTGGCTTTATATCGCATTTTGCAGGAATCCATAACCAATATTGTCCGCCATGCCCATGCCATTAATTTGACAGTATCGTTAAAGCTGCATGCCAATAATATTATTCTTAAAATTACGGATGATGGCTGCGGTTTTTCTGCCGATGTATTACAAACCGCAAAAGAAAAGAGGCATTTAGGTTTGTACGGCATGCGGGAAAGGGTCGAGCTTTTAGATGGAACGCTGGATATAAAATCGCGCCCAGAAAAAGGAACGTCTATTATTGCATCCATACCTGTCGAAAAGAGGAATAATGATGACTAAAATCAAAGTGATACTTGTCGATGACCATGCTATTTTGAGGGCAGGACTTAAGCTTTTACTTGAGGCAGAAAAAGACATAGAAATAGTCGAAGAAGCCTGCAACGGAGAAGAACTGATGAATAAGCTTACCGTTACCGAAACAGATTTAATCATTCTCGACTTATCCATGCCGGGGATAAACGGCATTGACCTTTTAAAACTGCTAAAAACAAAAAAGACATACAAAAACATCCGTATCCTGGTTTTAACCATGCATACAGAAGAAGAATACATAAGGGAAGCTTTGGCCGCCGGAGCTGACGGTTATGTAGAAAAAAGTGCTTTTGACACAGAACTTTTAACAGCATTGCATACAGTCATGAAGGGAGAAACTTATCTAAACAATAAAAATGCCCTTTCTATGCTCAATACAATGATAAAAAATGACAATGACGATAATCCCTACCTGTTACTGAGCAAACGTGAACTTGAAGTTCTGCGCTACCTGGCACGCGGCTATTCACTTGCTGAAATAGGCAGTCAGTTACACCTCAGTTTAAAAACAATCGACACCTATAAAACACGTATCTTTACAAAGCTCGACATAAGTAAGAAAAGTGAACTGGTAAATTATGCATTGCGTTATAAACTTTTTGACCTGCCAGAAAAATAAAACCGGCAATTTAATCTTTCTCATATACACTGCCAAAACATTACCATACCATTCATGTTATAATAAATAAGTTCTCATTTCAGAGCGAATTTTCGCCTATCTGAAATTTAGGAATTACTATGTGCGGTTTTAAGCCACTGCTTGCTTTTCGTCTGGAAAGGTAAATGCCCCAAGGTGAAAATAACCGTCCAAAATTAACGTTAATCGAAATGAGGGAGTTTTTTGCTGGAACAAAACATTAACCCTGCTATTGCCAAAGAATTAAATATAGCGCAAAAGCAAGTGAATGCTGCTGTCAAACTCATAGACGAGGGAAATACTATTCCTTTTATCGCCCGTTACCGTAAAGAAGTCACCGGTGAGTTGAAAGAAGAACAATTACGTGAGCTTTCAGAACGTTTGACTTATCTACGCAGTCTTGTAAAAAGACAAGAAGAAATTCTAAATAATATTGAAGAACAGGGTAAGCTCACAGCTGAATTAAAAGCGGCTATAAACAAAACTGCCAAATTACAGGAACTTGAAGATATATATCTGCCTTATAAGCAGAAAAAGCGTACCCGTGCTATGCTTGCCCGCGAAAAGGGACTGGAACCGCTGGCCCAACTTATCGTTGCCCAAAATACGACGAGCGGTAACGTCGCTGATTTTGCCAAGGAATATATAAATGAAGCTAAAGGCATTGCCTCTGCTGATGATGCTCTTGCCGGTGCCATGGATATAATTGCCGAAGCAGAAACAGAAAAAGCAAATATCCGGTCATGGCTCCGCAAATTGCTATGGCAAGAAGGAATTATTGAAACAGTACGTGATGAAGAGAAAGACCCCGACCAAGCCTTCCTCATGTATGCGCAATATAGTGAACCTATCCGCACACTCCCTTCGCACCGCATTTTAGCAATAAACCGTGGTGAAAAAAAAGGTGCTTTAAAGGTAAAATTAGTCAGCAACCACGACAAAAATATTCAACAATTATGTGAAAAAGTGATCACCCGTCCATCTATTTTTCGTGCTGTGCTAACGGCAGCACTCTCTGATGGCTATAAACGTCTTTTATTTCCTGCACTTGAACGTGAAATAAGATCATTGCTAACGGAAAATGCAGAGAAACAGGCAATCAATATTTTTGGTGCCAATCTCAAGCAGTTACTCTTACAGGCTCCTCTGGTAGGACATGTGGTTATGGGACTTGATCCCGGCTACCGCACAGGCTGCAAAATGGCAATTGTCGATGCCACCGGCCAGATACTTGACCATGGTGTTCTCTATCTCACAATGAGTGACGAAGCCAAGAAAAAAGCAGCAGACCAAGTTTTGCGCTTAATAAAAAAACACAATGTAACATTAATCTCTATAGGTAACGGTACAGCTTCTTTTGAAACAGAAGAATTTACCGCAAAACTGATTAAAGAAAACGGTCTAAATATCCATTATCTTATAACCAGTGAAGCAGGTGCTTCTGTCTATTCTGCTTCCAAACTAGCTGTAGAAGAACTGCCCGATTACGATGTAACTATAAGAGGTGCAGTCTCTATTGCCCGTCGTATCCAAGACCCGCTTGCCGAGCTTGTAAAAATCGATCCTAAAGCCATCGGGGTAGGCCAATATCAGCACGATGTCAACCAAAAAGAACTCGGTACCACACTTGATACCGTAATAGAATCGGCAGTAAACCATGTCGGTGTAGCCTTAAATACAGCATCAACAGCACTTCTAAAGCATGTTGCCGGCATCAATGCCTCCGTCGCTAAAAATATAGTTAAATACCGTGACGAAAACGGCCGGTTTAAAAACCGCAAAGAACTGCTCAAAGTCCCCCGCCTTGGCCAAGCCGCCTATACGCAGTGTGCCGGTTTTTTACGGATTGGCAGTGGTACTACTCCACTTGACAACACACCAGTCCATCCCGAATCTTATGAACTCGCCGAACAAATCTTAAACAAGCTCGGTTTTTCCCTTACTGATATGGCTGATAAGAAAAAGCTGGATTTTCTAAAGATGAAAATGAAATTAGTAAATGCCGAAGAGCTTGCCAAAAAATTAAATGCAGGCGTTCCGACCGTGCGTGATATAATGGATGCGCTTGCCAAGCCAGGACGCGATCCCCGTGAAGATCTTCCCGCGCCGTTGACACGTCAAGCAATCGTCAAGCTTGATGATATAAAAGTAGGGACGGTAATGCGCGGTACAGTTAGAAATATCACCGATTTTGGTGTATTTGTCGACATAGGCATAAAAACAGCAGGTCTTATCCATATCTCCGAACTCAGCTATAAAAGAGTCAAACATCCTTTAGATGTTGTCTCTGTAGGTGATATTCTTGATGTTATGGTAATAAATGTCGATGCCGCAAGAAACAGAATAGGCCTCAGCCTAAAACAAGTGCCAAAGGAAAAAAATGCCTAATGAAATCAATTGAAACAACTATAAATAATATAAAACAAGTTACTGATATACGAAACACTTCTACTGGAAAACCCTTAGCTGCTAACTGGTGTAAAGGCACCGGTCTTGGCGGCCTGACTGATATTTTCTTTAATTATGTATCCATAACAGGGCAGTCTAAACCACTGCCGCTAAAAAAAGCTGCCATTATCGCCTGTGGAGACCATGGTGTCTGCGCCATGAATGTAAGTGCCTACCCGCAAAAAACCACTATTGATATGACCCGAAATTACCTTGTCAGCAAAGGTGCCGTTGCCAATGCCATGACAAATTTCTCTGCTACCGACATGCTTGTGGTCGATATGGGAATCGCGGCAGACATGAGTTCCCTGCCCGGACTAATCAATAAAAAAATAGCCTTTGGTACAGAAAACTTTGTGTACGGTCCGGCAATGACGCGCGATGCTGCTGTAAAAGCTATAGAAACCGGTATTGATCTCGCTGATAAACTTGCTGCCAAGGGATATAATTGTTTTCTCCTCGGTGAAATGGGCATAGCCAATACTACTTCCAGTGCAGCAATAGCAGCTGCCATATGCGGTTTAACTGCGGAACAAGCAACAGGCAGAGGAACCAATATCTCGGACAGTAGGCTAAAAATAAAAATTGATGTTGTTAAAAAGGCACTTGCAGTAAATAAACCAAATCCCGCTGACGGCATAGATGTATTATCCAAAATAGGTGGTTTTGAATTTGGCTGTCTTGCCGGAGTAATCCTAGGTGCGGCTGCCCATGACTGCCTTATTATCCTCGACGGCTTCAATACTTCCGCAGCTGCACTTATTGCCCAAGCGCTATGTCCGCTATCTGCCAAGCACATGATGCCTTCCCATCTTGCAGGAGAACCGGCACACCAAGCCGCCCTGCAAAAGCTTGGCTTGTCCCCTTACATTGATCTACGCTTGCAGCTCAGTGAAACAGCCGGTTCTTCCGTAATAGCCCGTTTCATTGATTTAGCAGTGCAAATATACGATATGCTGCGTACAGATACCTTCCCTGATGCAGACATCTTACCTGACCCGCCCGCAACAACTCAATATTCACTGGATAAAGACATCATGAGCACCTGCCAGGAACGGATTGATAATCTGACAAAGCCCATAAAATGTCTTGGTAAATTTGAGGATATTGCCATATTCCTTGCTGGTGTCTTAAAAAAAGTCCAACCGGTCATGGATGATGTAACAGCGAATAAAGCATTGCTGCTCCCTTATATTTTAGCGACCAGCCGCTGTTTAAAGATTCCTGTGACCAATGCTTATGCTGCGGAAAAAGTAGGACTGATTCTTATCGACGGGGCACTGCATATGCTCAATGATATGAAAACATTCGCCGAAGCCGCTGTCTCAGTTGCCAACGACGGTCCCGGTGCAGGACGGCAAAAGAGCACTTATTAATAAAAAAAATAAAAGCAGCGCCTATCCCAAAAAGATAGGCGCTGCTTTTATTTAAAAACTATATTAAGATCTACTCCAAAATAAGATCCTGTAAACTTCTTTTAGGCACATGATGTACTTGTTTTTCATCACGCCAATATTTAATATCACCAGACTGCCCCAAGGCTTCAAGGACGACTTTTTCCTTTGGATAGCCTATTGCTAAAACGAGTGCGATCTCATACTTGTCCCCAATTGCCAGCACTTTTTTCAATTCTTTTCTATTGATATTGGCAATGATGCATCCGCCCATTCCTTTTTCGACTGCCCCCAACAGAATACTCTGCGCAGCAATTCCTTCGTCCTGCGGCATACCACCACCTGCTGATATATCCCGCACAATAACGATATAAGCACTCGGTTTTTCACCATCTTCCGGTCCATCCCAGTCCTTATAGTAACCAGCCCAAAATATACATTTACTGATAGCCGCATTTTTCTTTTCATCCGCAGATAATACAAACCGCAATGTCTGCCTGTTTGCTCCACATGGAGAAAGCCTAGCCAAATCAACCAGCTCTTTTAAAACATCCCGGCTTACTTGTTTGTCCTGATAAAATCTTCTGTAAGAACGATTTTTTGCAATTAGTTCCTTTAGCATATTTTACACTCCGTTCTAAAATACAATTAATACTCCTTTACAATTATGCCACAATATTACTCTATTATCTATTAAAAATCCTGCCTTTAAAGTAATTTCTGAATAATATTAAAATAACTCAACAGATCTATTACAATATTTAATCATATATACAGCATTTTAACCTATCTTCTTCATCCTAAAACCCCACTCTAATGAAGTCGCATATTTTCCAACACACTATTTAATTGATCACTTGCTATAATTTTATTATAATCTATCAGCTAAAGGTGTTACGACTTCCTTACTATACCATGATAATATATTCATTTATCTACTCGAGTATAAATATTAATCTACACTCATATTAAAAGATTCAATAGATGATTTTGCCTGTAAAAGAAGTTTCTGGGCCAACGCAATTTTTTCTTTTGTTGCCCGGAATAACGGCATACTAATACTCATTGCATATTGTCGAGAATTTGGTAACCGAATAGGTACAGCAAAACAACACAATTGCTCTGTGACTTCTTCAAATTCAGATGCAACCTGTGTACTTTTTATTAGTTGCAATTGTTTATATAATTTATCAAAATCAATAACAGTATTCTTTGTTTGTGGTACAAGACCATTTGGATACAAATTCTTCAATTCTTTTAATGTATACTGACATAGTAAAGCTTTACCAAGTGCTGTACAATATGCGGGCAGTTTCTTCCCAATATAGGAAATAATTTTTATAGTATGTGCAACATCTGGATCCTGCTTTAAAATATACAAAATATTCGGCCCATCCAATACGCCGACTTGACACATTTCATTTATTTCTTGCGAAATTTTATTCATAATTGATTTTATATAAGGAAGTAACGTTTTATCATATTCATATGCTGCTCCAATACAGTATGCTGCTATTCCAATAAAATAAAGATTCTCCTTTTCTGATAAATGGAGAAATTTCTCCTGCACCATTTCTTGAAGAATCGGAAAAAGCGTACTTTTAGGGATACAAAGAAGTTTCGTAATCTGAGTCAAGGTTAGTCCTTCGGGGTGTGTCGCAAGTAAACTCAAAACACTTAAGACACGTTCTGTTGGTTTGTGTGCCAATAAATTCATCTCCTGCATAAAACTTATACTTATCTTTAATTATATTTTACAACAAATCAAAAATAACAACATATGTAGATAAAAGTTAATAATCTATTTGCTTAATTATAAAATAAAATTAAATACATAACGAATACATAGTGCCCTTATAATATACAAAAAATATTCTAAATACCTACTATAAAACATAATAATCATAACACGACATTAGATACAAATAAACATTTATATTTTAAGACACTTTTCTATTGAAAAAAGATTGTTTATTAAAGACTCTATGCATTCTATAACTGGTTATTTAGCTCGTTTTGAAAACACAATTAATATACTCATTTCTTAATGTATTCAGAATTATCATTGTCATCTAATACACTTACTTTAACCAGAATAATTCAATAAATTTCTTCAAGATAATAAAAAACTATTAACAATATCTATTCAATATTATTATATATGTGATATTTTACCCTTCATTTTTAAATAAAATATTTGAGATACACTATTTCATATTATATGATTATGTGTTATAATCTAAGAAAATCGTACGTATATAAATAATTTGATTCTTATATACGTACAAATATAAATAATAGAAAGGATAAATTTATTATGACAGTAAAAACATTATACCAAAATGAAGATCCGTCTTTGTATCAAGACCTAGCTACACATGCAGATGGTCCAGATGGAAATCTACCATTAACTCCAGAGCTCTTGAAACAATCACCTAGTGGTAATATTTTCGGTATGACTGTCAATGCGGGCATGAAGTGGGATCCCAAAACATTAGCTAACGGTGATATTATGCTTATTAGCACAAAAGGAGGAATACGTACCGATGACGGACATACTGTTGCCGTAGGTTTACATCCAGGACATTTTGAATTAGGAACTTTGTTAACAGAAGCAGCTAATACATTTAAACAATTGGGTTATGTACCACATGCTACATTCGTAACAGATCCTTGTGATGGTAGAACGAATGGAACAACAGGCATGTTCGATTCACTTCCTTACCGTAATGATGCCTCCATCGTTATGCGACGTTTAATCCGCTCTTTACCCACAAGGAAGGCAGTAATGGGAGTTGCTTCTTGTGATAAAGGATTACCAGCTATGATGATGGCATTAGCTAGCATGCATTCTTTACCTACAATTATTGTACCTGGCGGCGCTACGTTGATGCCTCGAAAAGGAGAAGACTTAGGAACAGTACAAACAATTAGTGTTCGATATGCCAATCACGAACTTTCTTTTAAAGACGCTATTCGTTTAGGTTGTTGTTCTTGTGCTAGTGTAGGTGGCGGTTGTCAATTTCTAGGAACTGCTGGAACATCACAAGTTGTCGCTGAAGGTCTTGGTCTAGCTATACCGCATTCTGCATTAGCTCCATCAGGTGAACTAATTTGGAGAGACTTAGCAAAAAAATCTGCTTTTGCGTTAATGGATATGATACAAAAAAATATTTCAACAAAAGATATCTTAACAGATCATGCAATTGAAAACGCTATGATTATACACGCTGCTTTTGGTGGATCTACAAACTTATTATTACATTTACCAGCAATCGCATTTGCCGCGAATTGTACTGTACCTACAGTACACGATTGGGCACGAATAAACAAAGAAATCCCTCGTTTAGTCAGCGTACTTCCAATAGGGCCTGTTAATTATCCTACTGTTGATGTGTTTTTAGCTGGTGGAGTCCCTGAGGTAATGCTACATTTACGCAGTAAAGGACTTCTTCATGAAGAGGTCATGACGGTAACCGGTAATACCTTAGGCGAAAACCTTGATTGGTGGGAACAATCAGAACGTCGTCAAAAATGTAAAAAAAGATTAGAAGAATTAGATAATATACGTGATACTGATATTATTTTCAGTCCTGAGCAGGCAAAATGTAAGAAAATTGGGTCTACTGTGACATTTCCAATAGGTAATATTGCTCCCGAAGGATCTGTAGTAAAATCTACTGCTATTGATCCTAGTGTTATTGACAATGATCATGTATTTCGTCATACCGCAAAAGTTAAAGTATTTACATCAGAAAAAAATGCTATCATTGCATTAAAAAATGATAATATACATGCCGGCGATATCATGATAGTCATAGGTGGTGGCCCTTTAGGATCGGGAATGGAAGAAACTTATCAATTAACTTCCGCACTCAAACATTTATCATTTGGCAAACATGTATCATTAATTACAGATGCCAGATTTTCTGGTGTATCAACAGGAGCTTGTTTTGGTCATGTCGGACCAGAAGCACTAGCTGGTGGTCCCATAGGGAAATTGCGTAATGGTGACATCGTAGAAATCATTGTAGACACTGTCAAGTTGGAAGGCAGTATAAACTTTATTGGCACTGAAAAACAACGCCTTACATATGAAGAAGGTGCAGAAGTGCTATCCAAAAGGGAAACTAACCCAGCAGTACACCCGGACAAAGATTTACCTGATGATACACGGTTATGGGCAGCATTACAAGACATAAGCGGTGGCACTTGGAGTGGAGCAGTGTATAATGTCGACAAAATCATAAGTGTATTGCAAGCGGGGAAAAAAGCGT
The DNA here is from genome assembly GCF_004341685.1 of Pectinatus cerevisiiphilus. Lineage (GTDB taxonomy): Bacteria > Bacillota > Negativicutes > Selenomonadales > Selenomonadaceae > Pectinatus > Pectinatus cerevisiiphilus. The sequence goes on along the minus strand of NZ_SMAA01000020.1, from coordinate 16,780 downwards.
TAGAAATAAAATAATAGTTTGACACACAGTGTCTAAAGGAGTGACATCTATATGCCATTAATTATAACAGCTTGTGCTGTTGTATTATTAATCATACTTATCTCAAAATTCCGAATGAACACTTTTATATCATTACTAATTATTTCTATTTTCGCTGCCATTTGTTTCGGTATTCCTTTAAACAATATAGCTCAATTACTTGAAGCAGGTATTGGTGGAACGTTAGGACATATTGCATTAATTTTTGGATTAGGTGCTATGTTAGGACGGCTTGTTGCAGATGCTGGTGGAGCACAGCAAATTTCTATGGTTTTAATTGATAAATTTGGAACCACAAAAATCCAATTGGCAGTGTTAATTGCTTCTTTTATTATTGGTATTGCAATGTTCTTTGAAGTAGGATTAGTTCTTTTATTACCAATTATTTTTTCTATTGCCAAAGAAATGAAAATAGCCCCTCTATATCTTGGTATTCCTATGACAGCTTCATTACTATCCGCACATTGTTTTTTACCACCTCATCCAGGACCCACTGTAATTGCTGGAGAATATGGTGCTAACATTGGTACTGTTTTATTATATGGGATCATAGTAGCAATCCCAACAGTTATTATTGCAGGACTACTTTTCCCTAAAATTGTCAAAAGAATTATTCCCAATGCTTTCGAAAGAAATGGAAATATTTCAACGCTAGGCACAACAACTGTATTCAAAAATGAGGAATTACCCTCCTTTAGTATAAGCTTATTCACAGCAATGCTCCCTGTTATTTTAATGATGGGTGGCACAATAAGTACGATTGTTGCCGATTTTATTAATTTTAAAGGAATATATATACTCAATTTGATTGAATTTATTGGAAAGCCATCTATTGCTATGATTATTTCAATTTTAGTAGCCATGTATACAATGGGCATAAAAAGGAATATTTCAGTAAAACATATAATGACTTCTTGTTCAACAGCAGTTGCTGCTATTGCCATGATGTTACTTATTATCGGTGGAGGCGGTGCTTTTAAACAAGTTTTAATTGATGGCGGTGTAGGACAATATATTTCTGTATTATTCGAAGGTTCTTCAGTTTCTCCCATTATTTTAGCATGGTGTGTAGCTGCAATTCTACGAATTTCACTAGGATCTGCAACCGTTGCAGCTATCTCTACATCAGGATTAATTATTCCACTTTTGAGTACATATGATGCAAATTTAGCACTTGTCACATTAGCTACAGGGGCTGGAAGTACTATTGCTTCACATGTAAATGACGCCGCTTTTTGGATGGTTAAAGAATATTTTGGACTAACCATGAAAGAAACTTTTTTTACGTGGACATTAATGTCTACAATACAAGCCATTTGTGGATTGTTATTTATATTATTATTAGAAATTTTTGTATAATAAAAATTTTAGGTATAGATTCATAATATATTATGAATTAAGAAAGGAAAATTAAAATGACAAAAATTAAAGGGATTTACACTCCTGTTATCACAATTATGAAAGATGATGGAACTATCGATATGGAACATATGGAAGAACATATTAATCATTTATGTGATGCTGGTATTAATGGCTTATTATTTGGGGGTAGCTTAGGAGAGTTCTATGCTTGTTCCATAAAGGAAAAAAAAGCGCTTATTGATCTTGCTGTAAAAACAGTACACCACCGTTCTCAAATACTCATCGGTGTTGGTAGTACAATATGGACGGATGTTATAGAATTAGCCACCTATGCTGAAAAGGTTGGAGCTGATATTATCAATATTGTTCCACCTTTCTATTTTGGACCAACAGAAAAAAGCATTATTGATTATTACGGAAAAATAGCACAACAAGTTTCTATTCCAATACAGATATATAACTTCCCGGCTCGCGTTGGCTCAGATATAACATCAGATGCACTTGTTTCATTAGTTAAATCACATCCAAATATTATTGGCATAAAAGACACTGTAGATACAATCAGTCATACGCGTAAATTAATTACTGCTGTCAAATCAGTGCGTCCAGATTTTTCTGTACTATCTGGGTTTGATGAATATTATTTAGACAATCGTCTTGCTGGTGGTGATGGTGTTTTATGCGGTTTAACAAACGTTGTCCCTCAATTATTTGTTAAATATCATGCTGCTTATGAAGCAAATGATTTCAAAGCAACAATGACCTATGGTAAATTAGTATCCCAATTAATGCAAATTTATGATGTGACAGATTTGTTTATTGTAGCAATCAAAGCTGCAGTTAAAATTCGTGGCTTAGATATTTCCACATACACTAGAGCTCCTGGAATTACCATTACAAATGAAGAATATCATAATGTTCAGCATATTTTAAATGAGGTTTTACCAAATGAAATATAATTAGGTTGGTTCATCGTCAATGATTATCTACTATCCTTATTACATCAAACCCTTCTAAATTTAACAATCCATTATATAATTTTATTGAGCATAAAATATTAATCCTCTTTTTGAGTTGTGGGACTTTAATCGCAAAGGATTTTTGGTTTTATGCTCTTTTTTTGTAAAAAAATAATGTTAGAGTAAGCTTGAATTTTTGCTTACCCCAACATTTAGTATAGAACCGTAATTTTGTATTTCCTACAACTTCTGTATTTTATCCAATGTTATGTTCGAAAAATCTTCCGGTTTTTCATAAGCTAAAGTTTTTTCAAAACCAATACCGAGTTTCCCCTGATATGTCGCAAGAACAGCATTATTATCTTTTTTATCATATTTTGCTATAAAAATATTTTCATTTTCCACGCCAACAAGTCTGAACCTTCCTGGCGGTGATATAACTCTCCAACTACCGTTTCCGCCGTCAAACATATAGACCTCTCCTGATTTTAGATTATCATATAAAAAGATATCTTTATCAGCAAATACGGCTATTCTGCCTATCTTTTCAGCTTGTACGGAAATGCGCCGTGTATCATAATTTGCATCTGTACGGTATATACGGAATTTGTCCTCTGCCACTTGCAGCTTCATATAAACGACATTGGTTGCCGTAGAATATGCTACATCAACGACCTTACTATCATTTGGGACATCCTTCAACTCTGTTTCTGTCTTATTATCTGGCATAAGCGGATTATATTGCCTGATATATACTTCATATTCCTTAGTTTTCGGATTTTTCCCGTATAAAGCCAAAATCGCCAAATTACGGTCTGGCATCCATTCAAAAAAAGACGGTTTGTAGCTACCTAAATCAATATTTTGCGGCTCTTTCGACTTATCCTCCATATTATAGATGCTGACCTGATCATTTCCTACCTTTGCCGCAAACTTCTTATCATAAGAATAAAAAACCTGTTCACCTTCAGCAGGTGTTATCGATTGTGGACTATTGTCTTCACTAATATGAAAATTTGCTGTTGTCGTAAGCATTACCTGATCAATATAATAATAGACTCCACATTGAACAAGTAGCACTAAAATAAGCGCCAAGAATATTCTTTTGAAAAAAATCATAAAACTCTCCTATTTTACGATAAATGCTGTTGGTATCATCCGTTCCCCCAGCAAATCTGCCGGTTTATTTACGACCTCACCGTTAAAATATAGGGTTGAACTGGAACCGCCATCCAAATTTGCAGCAGTATAGGCCCCTTCCTCGTACAAGATATCCTGCGCATCACGCAATGTGGCACCGAGAGAATACGACGGTTGTCGACCGTCTATCACCAAGAACAAAATTGTCCCATCCTTGCGCTGGCCGATAGCTGTGCGCGGACCTATTCCCCATCCCCCATCACCATTCGTAATCATTTTTTTACCATTTAATATGAGCGGCGGCCCAAAGGAAATTCCTTCCTGTGCCCCCATTTGTCCTAATTCTTTCTTACTGTACTTGCCGACAAGTAAATTCCCTTCTTGGTTGAAACCGACGAATTCATTAACCTCTTCCGGGAGAGAGGCTTCCCCTAACAAAAAATTCCCATTATGTATAATAAAACCATACGGTTTACGTCCTGTCCCTGTCCCATTGTCATCATAAAACCCACCGGCATTAATTGCCGCTATAGCCTTATTATCAATAGCAATATTGCTTGTTGTTTCCCCTCTTTCGCCAAGCTGTCCCGCAGTTGCCACCTGTACGCGCTTAGGGTCAGCTATTTCCAATATAAAACCTCTATAACGTGACGCCTCAATAGTATGTAATTTTATCGATCCATCTGCATTCCCCGTAAGCTTGAGCAGTTCCTGCTTCTGTGAGGTTTCATTTTTTCCTACTATTCTATCAAGCTCGTCCTGTGAAAACAGCCATGTTATATACTGTGGATGTTTACTTTGTAAGATAGCACCGACAACTGTACGCTTTAAATTCGCGAATGGGCCAAACAAAACCAGTACAGGCGCCGTAAGGATAAATAAAATAAACATTACTGCAAAAAATTTTACAATTTCTTTAAAAATTTTTCTCCTCATTTATTACCTCAATAAATCGTATTTATTTACAAACAAAACAGAGCAGTAACTGTATTATGAAACTACTGACTGCCTTTTGCATTATAATATTATCGACTATACTTTGCAATACGATTATTGTAAATTATGTTAAATTCATTGCTATAGCCAGCAGCTTTTTATTTTGTAAAAATATCATAAAAACCAAAATCCTTTTTAACGATATGCCCCACCAATATCTCCTGAACAATAAATTCCACAACCTTCATTGCACTGTATTTATGCGCAAGGCAAGCGTTATATATATCTATTGTCTTAGCTATAAGTTCATGATGGTTTTCCCTATGTTCTTCATAATTTGCATATTTAAAACGTTGGATAATATGCTCTTCCGTATCAAAATGTCCAGGCATATTTTTGATAATTCTGGCAAGCGTAGTAAAAACAATCCTATCATTACCATTATTTACATAATTGGCGATAATTTGATTAGTATCTTGTACCAACTTACGGTGATCCTTGTCAATTTCTTCATTACCGCTTGCCCAAAACGGACTCCATTCAATTTGAATAGGTACTCCGTTTTCCATTACCTTTACTTTTTCTTCACAAACAATTTTATTCTTTCCCGTAATCTTAGCCAGATAAAGGGAATTATCCAGCCTTCTCAATAAGCTTTCCTTCGTATCATCAGCACGCCAGCAGGCAACACCGAAGCTTGCCGTCAAACCAGTCGCACTTTTAAAAATATGTGCGTTCACATCACTGCGCATTTTTTCAGCAACAGCCATTACCTTTGCCAAATCACCAGTTTTTAAAATAGTAATAAATTCTTCGCCGCCCCAGCGGCAGACAACCTCATCTGCTGTTATATTATTTTGCAGGATAGCCGTAAATTCTTTCAGTACATGATCGCCTTCAAGATGCCCATACTCATCATTGATATTTTTAAAATCATCTATATCCGTCATTATCAATGCAAAAGGACTACCTTCCTGCTTTGCTGCGAGGAAGTTTTCCTTATAGCGCTTCGTAAAATATGTCCTGTTATATATATTAGTAAGATTATCTTTTTCTGCAAGTTTTAAAAGCTCATTATTTTTCAAAATAAGCTCTTTTTTCATTTTATGGTGATTAATACATGAGTTGATCCTGAGCATAAACAATTTACAATCTATTGGCTTCATAATGAAGTCATCCGCCCCTAAACTGAGACAATGCGCTATTATCTGTTTGTTATCGTGCGCTGTCATCAATATAATGATTGCCTCACTGTTCAACTGCCTTATATAATTAACCAGCACTTCACCACAATAACCTGGCATTCCCAAATTAACAAGATATAAATCATACTGCTTTTTTTCTTCTACAAACTTCGCCGCATCCTGATAATAATCCACCTTTTGTATATCTGCGGCCGCAAAAATTTGCTTGATCACATCCAAATTAAACCTACTGTCATCGAGAACGGCAATGCGCATAGCTTCTAAAAAGGCTGTGTTTTCCGCTTCCGCCTTAATTGTCTGCAAATACTTTGCAAACCGTTTTTCATCAAAATCAGCTTTCGTAAAATGAGCCATAATACCAAGCTGTGAATAATATTTTTCCTTTTCAAAATCATGCTGTGCAGAAACAACAATAATAGAAGGTACGTCTAAATTTTTAGCTTTTATTTTAGCAAGCAGTTCCCGCACTGGTAACGACGGCGCAAATTGATCTAGGACAATCAGTTTATACTCAGTTTCAGCAAACACTTCATCGAAAACCTCGTCTGTTTCTCGACCAAAGCAAAGCTGTACATAAGAAAAACCATTTGCTTCGACAAGTTTCTGTATTTTTTGCGCAAAACTTTTATCGCTTACAATGTGCAGTACACGCATTTTTTCCATTTAATGCCTCTCCTGGAATTTATTTACAGTGCTCAAGCATTTTGCCTTTATAACCAAAAGCTCTGTCCTATACCGGAAAAATTTCCAGCGCAGAGCCACCGGCTGTTCCCAAATTACATTTTCAATGATATGATTATTACTGTAAGGATAATTATATTTATCCGTATTAAGAAAGTCAACAAACTTCCTAATAGATCACATTGCTGCTGTCGTAGAAAAATTTATTTATAGCAGGTAATTTTATCATTTCACAGAATACATTTATTCAGCCGATAATTTTTACATCTAAACAGAAATCTATTTGCCCAGAAGCATTACAGCAGTTGCGTTTATTATATAGCAGTACCCATAACAGCTGAGCTAAAATAACATCTAACATACCTATACATTAAATTAAAGGAAGTGCTTCGACGTTGTTAATCGGCAACAAAAATTTTCTCACTGAAAATAAAACTTACATTATGGGGATACTCAACGTAACCCCCGATTCATTTTCTGACGGTGGCAAATTCAACAGCATCAACAAAGCTCTCGTCCACACGGCAGAAATGATCACGGACGGTGCCGACATAATCGACATAGGCGGTGAATCCACCAGACCCGGCCACATCCAAATAAGCGAGGAAGAAGAAATCAACCGTGTCTGTCCCATAATTGAAAAAATAAAAAAGGACTTTGCCGTTCCCGTATCCATTGATACTTATAAAGCCGCAGTAGCCAAAGCTGCCATAGCTGCTGGTGCCGACATGGTAAATGATGTCTGGGGATTAAAATACGATAAAAAAATGGCGGCTGTTATTGCTGCAAACGACCTGCCTTGCTGCCTAATGCATAACCGTCATGATAAAAATTATAAAAACTATTTGCAAGATGTGCTTACTGATTTGCGCCAGACTCTGCAAATTGCTGATAATGCCGGTATTGACCGCGCTAAAATCATCCTTGATCCAGGTATCGGTTTTGCCAAAAACTATGCGGATAATTTATTTCTACTCAAACACATGGCTATCCTGCATGAACTCAAGCTACCTTTACTGCTTGGCACGTCGCGTAAATCCGTTATCGGTCTTACTCTTGACCTGCCTACTGAACAGCGTCTTGAAGGAACACTTGTGACTACGGTGATGGCAGTACTCAATAATTATATGTTCGTACGTGTGCATGATGTAAAAGCCAATTACCGCGCTGTAAAAATGGCCGAAACCATTCTCACTTCACATCTGTAATAAATTATAAAGGAAAGAAAAATGGATACTATAACAATAAAGGATCTCAGCGTATACGCTTATCATGGACTTTCACCTGAAGAGGGAGTCCTTGGCCAAAACTTTTTCATATCCGCTGAGCTCTCCCTTGACCTGCATGCTGCCGGTATGGGGGATAATATTACAAAGACAATCAATTACGCCGCTATTTGCCACTTTATAAATGAATATACAAGGACACATCCCGTAAAACTCATTGAAGCTGCCGCTGAACAGCTTGCCGAACAAATCCTGATCGAATTTGCGCCACTGAAAAAAATATCCCTGACCATAAAAAAACCCAGTGCACCAATAGGATTACCCCTGCAATATGTGTCAGTCACCATTACCCGCAGCTGGCATGAAGCTTTTGTCGCTTTTGGTTCTAATCTTGGTGACCGGAAAAAATATATAAACACTGCGCTTGACACCCTCCGCCAGACGGAAGGAATCCAACTAGACTCTGTTTCCTCTTTTTACTCGTCCACCCCTTACGGTGGTGTTGAGCAGGATGACTTTCTCAACGGAGCAGTATTGCTACACACATTGTTTACCCCGCTAGAGCTGCTTTCCCTGCTGCAAAAAATCGAACAAGCCGCCCAAAGAAAACACACTGTCCATTGGGGGCCGCGCACATTAGACCTTGATATATTATTTTACGATAACGAAATAATCCGCACTGCCACACTTATTGTTCCTCATCCTGACATGATAAACCGTGATTTCGTACTAAAACCCATGGTGGAACTGGCTCCCTATAAGCTGCATCCCCTTCTGCAAAAATCCATGCAGGAATTATATGCTGCTCTTCCGCCTGATCAATTACATCTATATAAAGAAGGTAAACCATTATGAATTCAACTGTCTTTCTGCCAAACTATACAGTTGGCGCCGATGCCTATAAACAAATTCCGTTAGTTTGCTCCAGCGCTGGCAAAACCATTGTCGTCATCGGCGGTGAAACTGCTATCGCCAAAGCGAAAGAAAAACTTCTTGCAGTCTTAAAGTCTTCTCCTTTAAAAATAACAGACTTTATCTGGTACGGTGGCAACGCCACCCACAAAAATATTACCACTCTGCTGTCCAAAGACGCAGTAAAGGCAGCCGACATGATATTTGCTGTTGGTGGTGGCAGAGCTGTCGATACAGCAAAAGCGACAGCGGATAAACTCGGCAAACCTGTTTTTACCTTTCCGACCATTGCTTCCAACTGTGCGGCCGTCACTTCATTATGCATATTATATAATGAAGACGGTTCTTTTGGTGAATTTTACTTTGGCAAGCATCCTGCCCTGCATGCCTTTATTGATACGGAAATAATAGCAGCAGCCCCGCTAGTATACTTTCGGGCAGGCATTGGCGATGCCCTATCCAAGCAATATGAAGCCGGTTTCAATTCCCGCGGTGACACCACCGACCACAAAAACGCCCTTGGTCTGCAAATCAGCCGAAACTGTTCTTCCCAATTATTGAAATACGGCCAGCAGGCGCTCAGTGACGCTTCCCACAATGCCCATACAGATGCCTTTGAACAAACTGTGCTGACTATCATCATCAACACAGGCTTAGTATCAATTCTGGTAAATAACTGCTACAACAGCAGTATGGCACATGCCGTCTATATTTCCCGCACCCAGTTGCCCGGCTGTGAAAAGCATATGCACGGTGAAATAGTGTCTTACGGCGTATTGTTTTTGCTCACACTTGACGCGCAGTTACAGGAACGTAACAAAGTATACAATTTCAACAAACAGGTTGGCCTGCCCCTCTGTCTTGCTGACATAACAGTATCCCAACCAATGCTTACCAAATTCATTGCTGGCATAGCCGCGGATAAATACATAACCTACGCGCCTTACCAAATAACCGAAGCAAAAATAAAAAGAGCAATTGACGAATTGGAACAATACCACCGCAATCAATCATAAACACAGTTTCTAAGTATTTTCTGCACACGAAAAGGCTAAGGACACAGGTCATCCTTAGCCTTTATAAATAAGAAACCATTACTTACCTTAGCCGCGGCCTTTAAACAGCCGCGCTAATTTAAATACATATTTACTTAATCAATCTCAAAAACAACGGAAAGTTTTGCTGATACATCCAATTTCTTTGCAGTTACCGGTGTCGGTGCTGCCATTTCAACATTCATGCTCTTCATTGTAATATCACTTGAAGCGCGATAATTTTCTATATATACATTGCCTTCAGTAACGCTAACTACGTTAACGATATTCTTCCCAAGTTCACTGGCAATAACCTTTGCTTTTCCCTTGGCATCAAGAATAGCCGATTTCAAGGCAGATTCTTTATATTTTTGGGCGTCCTTCAACTCAAATGTTACTGAATTGACATTATTGGCTCCATTCTTTATAGCAGTATCTATGATGCCACCAACCTGACTGATATCACTAACCGTTACAGTAATAGTATTATTGGCTCTATACTGGTCTATGACCTGATCATTATCTTTATTATATATTGGATAAAAATCATAGGAAGATGTCTTTACATTTTTTTCTGTTAAACCTATTCCATAAAGGGCATTTTGTACCTTTGTCATCACGGCTGCATTTGACTGTGCTGCTTCCTGCGCCGTTTTACTGGTGGTTTCTATTCCGATTTCAACTGACACCTGATCAGGTGCAACAGCAAAATCAGAATTTCCCTGCACACTTATTGTCCTCGGCTCATTCCGCATAGTTTCGGCACTGACTGCTCCCTGACCAAACGAAAAACAAAATACAAAAACACCCATCAATAAAGCTGCATACAATTTCTTCATAACTGTTCATCTCCTTAAATAAAATATAAATATACCATTACATAATTGTGAAAAAGTTTAAACATTGAAACGGAAATAAGTAACATCGCCGTCCTGCATAATATAATCTTTTCCTTCAAGACGCACTTGCCCTTTTTCCTTGGCTGCATTTGTACTGCCTGCCGCGACCAGATCATCATAAGACACTATTTCAGCCCTGATAAAACCGCGTTCGATATCCGTATGGATTTTTCCCGCTGCCTGTGGCGCTTTTGTACCTTTTGTGATAGTCCACGCCCTGCATTCATCTGGGCCGGCCGTCAGAAAAGTCAAAAGACCTAGCAGTTTAAATGCCGCTTTTATCAGCCTGTCAAGGCCTGATTCTGTCAGCCCCAGTTCCTTTAGGAATTCTTCTGCTTCTTCTTTATCCAGTTCTGCAATTTCTGCTTCCACTTTGGCAGAAATAGTAACGACTTCAGCATTTTCATGTGCTGCATATTCTTTGACCTTCTGCACATAAGGATTTTCCTTATCGGCAGTGGCAGCTTCATCTTCTGCTACATTAGCTATAAATAACGTCGGTTTCATCGTCAGCAGATTCAGTTCCTGTAGCATAACTTCTTCATCATCACTGAGTTCAACACGGCGCGCGGGTTTGCCGTCAGTAAGCACTTCATAAACTTTCTTCAGCATTGCTTCTTCGGCTTTAGCTTCTTTTGCCCCACTCTTAGCGGCCCTTGTAGTTTTTTCAAGGCGCTTTTCCACTGTTTCCATATCGGCAAGACAAAGTTCCGTATTGATTATCTCTATATCACGCAAAGGATCAATAGAACCTTCTACATGTGTTATATTGCTGTCATTGAAACAGCGCACGACATGTGCCACAGCATCAACTTGGCGTATATGCGACAAGAACTTATTACCAAGACCTTCTCCTTGAGCTGCACCCTTTACGAGCCCTGCTATATCAACAAAACGAATAGACGCCGGTGTAGTTTTTTTTGATTCATACATCTTGTGCAGTACTTCGAGCCGTTTATCCGGCACATCGACAATGCCGACATTAGGTTCTATTGTACAAAAAGGATAATTGGCAGCTTCAGCACCTGCCTTCGTGATAGCATTAAACAATGTACTTTTGCCTACATTGGGGAGGCCGACGATTCCAACTTCCAAATTACTCAAAATAATTGCCCCTTCATAACTGTCATTTTTCTTCAGTCGAATTTTTCATTCTATCCTATTATACATTGCTCCTCATAAAATTAAAAGTACTGCCTTACCGCGAACCCGCCGCAAGTTTTACCGCCGCATCGTCTATATTGTTGCCATATTCCGCTTTCCACCATGAAACAGCCCTGATGGCATCAGCATATTGCAAAACAGCTGCCGGATCAGGCGGTGTTTTCCCGTCTATGAATTGTTCCGGCATAAACTGATCATCTTCAGTTTTTCCTATATAACCATCTGTTATGCCAAAAGCGTAATTTGCACCCGTTTTATTACCTAAAGTCAGGCTCTTACCTACAGAATAATAAGTAAAACCTTTTGGTGCTATCAACTCAACCAGTGTAGGGAATACGTCAATCTGACTGCCTACAGCGTCTGAAGGAATAAGGTTTTTGCTAATCCCATTACCGCTAATAATAAACGGAATCCCATAACGTCTATACATAGTAGGTGATTTTTCTACATTATAACGGTCAGCATGGTCTCCTATTACAATAAAGAGACTATCCGGATATTTGGCCTTCATATTATCAATGAAATATTTTAGCATTTTATCTGCATACCAAAAATGGCCAAGTTCTTTTAACAGTTGATCGTCATTTTGGTATTGCGGTGCGAGAGCTCCTTCTACCTGTCCGGCAGGAAAAGCATTTGCCTGTAAATCCACTTCAAAAGGAGAATGGTTTGATACGTTTAAAATAACATTGAAGGAACTTTGCGGGTCAGTATTGGCAAGCACAAAATCATACAAATCTTTATCATCTGCTCCCCAAACACTTCCCTTAGATGTTTCGGTCAGGTTGCTCCTGCCATAGAAACTAGCAAAGCCTTGTGCTTTTGTAAATTTCTCTATGTTTTCCCATGAAGACGGGCCTGCATAATAAAAATTGGACGTATAGCCCAGTTTTTTCATCTGCGGTGCTACAGCGGTAGAATACGGCTGCTTCATTTCATCGACCCTTGTAGTCAGATAAAGATTGGCATCAGCAAGATTTGTCACTATACCCATCAATGCATTCACTGTACTGGAACCATTCGGCAGGAAAGACGGGCAATAAGCTGTATTATCCTGGCTTATGAGATTCTTCATGCCATCGGCTATATGCAGTTGCGCATAATCATCCAAAAGCGGCCAGTTTGCATAGCTTTCGGAAATTATCAAGAATATATGTTCCGGCTTCTTTATTTTTGCACCCTGTGACTGTTTTACCAAATAGTCATCAAGGTTGTTACTATCAATGTTTTTACCACTTAATGCAGTGGCAAACTTCTTCACATCTTCGGCTGTATAACTCAAACCATTACTGCCGGAATTCCGTTGTTCCAAGCGATAAGCACGATAAATTGCCTGTCCGTCATCGAGAATGGACTCATTCAAAAATTCATCTTTCGTTATCGCTGAATTTTCCCAGTCTATCTGAGTCTGCCAGTTCCAGCTGCCACTGAACAAAGAAAACCGTGCCACCACAAAAACCAATACTAAAAGCAGGACTCTGCCCTTTTTACTTTGTAAACGGCAGCATACAGGTAGTATTTTGCCCCAATTTGCTGCTAAAATTTTTTTCCATAAAAAAAACAACGCCGCCGTTAGCAAAATTGCCCCGAGCAATCTAGCCGGCAAAGAAAATTGTTCCACCATCGTCCAAAAAAGGGCTGACCAATCTTCATGCGCTGCGGTAAAAAGCATCTTATTAAAACTACTGTGATAAACACGATAGTAAGGAAATCTGGCCGCAAACAAAACACAGGCAACCAGCAGTTGCAGCAGCACCACCGTATTCATCAACCTATGTCCCCACCGCTTAACAAAGATACTACCCACAAGCAGTGCCACGAGAACGACCAATGTCATCACGCCAACAGTCTGCATACTCATCCGCGTACCTAAAAGCAATGCATTTATTATATCAGCAGTACTGCTTTGTTCCGACATATAATCGCGCATATCGATTATAAAAATTATTCTAAAAATGGATAATATCAACCAGAAAAATATATAACATTTTAAACCTTTTACCCAAAAGGTAAAAAAACTATTCCATTTCGCATCTGTTAATGAAAAATTTTTTAACATAATATTATGTGTCCTTCCTATTTAGTTAGAATCGACATGTGACATATTAACATATCATTTCCTGCTAAGCAAGACACTATTTTAAGCAATTTTCCACCATAACAATTTTCAGTTTTCGGACAGCACCACGTGTAAATTAAAATACCATTATTAGTATAATTCTTGCTAAGCAATGTATTTTTCAATATAATATTCTAAAAGATATCGAAAATAAACTCTTTATGTTAAAATAAACTTAGCATCACTTTATCCTGAAAATATATATTATAGTAAGAGTTAAAATTGTGGAAAGGAAAATACATTCATGGCCTGGCATAGATTTAAAGTAAAAGGCAAGCATTACATGACCAAACGCATGCGGACTCTCGACATTATAGCACGCTCGGATGTAGCCGCAAAGCAAAAGGCCATTACACAAAAACTCCTGCCACCTTTCATATGTGAAGAAATAGATTTTAAACCGCCCTCTAAAAAACTACTTGAACAGGCTGCGTCTGCCGGTATTACCATTCCTGTCAAGGCAAGCAGTGATGACGTAATCAGCCTGCTTGAACGAAAAGATGATATTGCGCCACCTGCCGGGCTTATCGCTTTTGCCGAAAGATGGGATATTTACTTTTCCCAATATATTGGAAACAAAGCACTCTTTAACATCACTTTCAAAAACTTACCACCAGAAAGCAAATCAGCTTTTTTTGTCTTTTCTGTATACAGATTTTTGTCCGGTGATAAAAAAACGAACCTAGATACCCATCCTTACAAAGATATTTTCTATAAATTTGCTGCTATTGCCGCTAATGATGCCCGCCTTTTCCGCTCAATCAACAACTATAAAGGAGAGCATCTCTGTACCTTTGGCTCAACTGAAGGATTGCCTGCCGGATACAAGGCTGGTGGAACTCGCACCATTGCCTATAAAGCAGCGACAGCTTTTATCGAAGACTATTTTGATGCCAACTATCAACCGCGTGCCTTAAAGGATGACGGATTATCCGCCCCTGCTAAGCCTGCCCCTGTCCAAGCCGCAGCTCCCGCAGCAGCTCCTGTTGCAACAGCTAAAAATAAAGACGCTGCCAACCCAACTGCCAAAAATACAAAACCGGCTCCTGCTGTCTTTATCATCTCTAAAAATGATAGATTCGTCCCCAGCAAAGCTATTGAATTAAAAAATAAAATAGTAAAAATACCCGATTTAGAAAATAAAGCTACAGCTGATCTGCCCATATATTCACCCAAAAATGAATTACCAAATATCATTGTAGAGCATGACAGAAAAAAACTTGCTGACAAATCCGGCTGCTTAGGCATATTTGCCGTCTTGATTTTGCTCATCCTTATTATGATGTCCCTGTTATTTTAAAATTATTTAGCCTGAGGTGAACGTATTTTGAAAAATTCATTCTTATGCCTTTTATTTTCCCTGTTTATATTTATGACCTTTTCGCCATCCCTGCTCCATGCCCAAGCAACCCAAACAACACAAAAAAGCACAGGAGGAACCACCTGGACATGGATAGCCTCTGATGAAAGATACGGTAAATTTTATACACCGGAAAGAGTACGCGTAACTACCAGGGACAGCAATGGTACTCCCACCTGCATTGAAGCTTGGATAAAAACAGCTTATACACCTGCGGGAGCAGCCGAAACCGTTCCGGCAATGAATCTTACCAAAGAAATCCCCAACCCGGCAGTATTAAGCTACAGTTTGGCTTTTATTGAAATAAATCCACAGGGACGCACACTCGATTACAAAGAAGAAATTTTTTACGATAAAAACGGCAATGTCCTTGTCTCGCATAAATATGCCCAACCGCGTTTAAAAGAAATCAATTCACAATCCTTTGACGAAAATTTCTATGATGCTATTGTCGATCAGGTGTTTGGTAAAGGGGAAACCGCACGCACCAAAGCTAATGACCGCTGGATTACACTTTGGCGGCAGATAAATGCTGGCATGGCTTCTTCATCCACAGCTGACACGACCACAATACGCAAACGCGGCGACGATGTCTTCGTCTGGATCTGGCAAGAAACGCGCAATAACAGCACAAGCGCCGTGACCCAAATCAACTTTTATAAGAAAGTGTTCAACCTTGCGACGTATAGTTATAAATTAACTTCATATTCCAGCTGGACGGCTGCCGATAAATGGCAAGACCAAAACGCGACTTTAACAGGGCAATATATTTCTATTGTTCCTGACAGCAAGGAAGATATGGAATTCCGCATAATAAAACAATACGTAGCTGACCATCCTGACTGGGTCAACCGTTATCAACCTGTCGAAACAAAACCAGCAGCCCCGGCTAATACTAATGCCCAGTCTGCTGCTGTCCCACCAGTTCCCGCATCGTCTGATACACTATAACACGCGATGCTTTCCAACTAATTAAACAGCGTTATGCTTGAAGGAAGGACAGAAAAATTTCTGTCCTTTTCCTTTTGCAATAAATTACCTCCATTCGCCTAATGCTTTCTCTTCCTGCCTTTGTTTAAAATAAAAACGATAAAAATATAGCATCAGCCAAAAGATATGTTTTCCGAAAAAAATCATTTTAACCTAACCCGCAAGAAGTCCGCTACCTCTTAGGTGGGGGATGAAGGTGGGTGTGGCGAATTTACGCAAGTAATTGAGTCACACGATTGCTTTTTGTCTTATTTTGTAGTATGATCAGTCGTAAAAGACAAAGGATTGATTATACAGTGGAATTAGATAATAATAACCATTCGGTATTCTTGTTCTATTACCATCTTGTCTTGGTGGTAAAATACCGCCGCAGGGTATTCTCTGACCAAATGAGCCAATATGCTAAAGATATATTTGTTCGCATAGGCTCGTCATACAAAATCACACTAGAAGAGTGGAACCACGACCAAGACCATATACATATTATGTTCCGTGCTCACCCTAATACGGAGATCTCGAAATTCATCAATGCTTACAAAAGTGCCAGTTCAAGGCTAATCAAAAAGGATTTTCCAGAGGTTAGGCATAAGCTGTGGAAAGAGATGTTTTGGTCAAGAAGCTATTGTTTGCTGACAACAGGCGGTGCTCCTATCGAGATAATTCGGAAATACATAGAAAATCAAGGCAGGTGATTATTGTGAATAAGGCATACCGATACAGACTTTATCCAACCACTGAACAAAAAATAATGTTT
>NZ_SMAA01000019.1 GCF_004341685.1 Pectinatus cerevisiiphilus | reverse complement strand
TATAGTTTTGCACCAATAGATTTCCGTAAAATTGCTTCTACCAATATGCTTGAGCGGCTCAATCGGGAAATTCGCCGACGGACAACCGTTGTAGGAATTTTTCCCAGTATGGATTCTTATATTCGACTAGTTGTAACATATCTGATCGAATATAGTGAAGACTGGTCAACGAGTCGTTGCTATATTAATCCGAACACACTACAACAGGTCAAAGAAAAAAGACAAAAATCGGTTGCTTAATTGCTTCGGAGTTACCTTAGATTTTGCGAACTACTATTGACATTAGCTTGTAGGGTATCATAATAATAAGGAGGACAATATCTCATGGAGGCACAGGTATTATTTGTAGCGCCATTTTCAGATTTAGCGGAACTGGCATTAACAGTAATTGATGAAAAATTTTCTGATAGAAAAAATTTGTTCCACGTAGTTAAAGCTGATTTGCAAGAAGCTGATACCTTAGTTAAGCAGGCGACAGATAACGGGATAGAAGTTATTGTCAGCAGGGGAGGAACAGCCTCATTAATAGAAAAAAAAGTCGATGTACCAATTGTTTATATTCAAGTGACAGTTGCAGATATACTGCAAGCTCTATTAAAAGTTGGTAAATATCCTGAAAATATAGCTATTGCTGGGTTTGGCAATATGATATATGGTTGTGATGAATTAGGAAAAATATTACATATAAATCTTACGGAGATTCTTTTACAAAATTCTAATGAAGCAGCTCCTAAAATGGAAGCTGCGGTGATGAACGGAGTAGAATTAGTTGTCGGTGATGCCATTTCGGTTAAAATGTCTGCTAAATATGGTATAAAAAGCACTTTGATCCAATCGGGGAAAGAATCTATATATAGGGCATTGCAAACAGCAATATTAATTGCTTCAATACGACGGGCAGAACAGAAAAAAACTGAACAACTTCGAGCCGTTGTTGATGAATCACATGACGGCATAGTCGCAGTGAATCAAGATAAACGGATTACGATATTAAATCCGGTAGCAGAAAAAATATTTAAAAAATCTTGTTTTGATGTAAAAGGAGAATTTGTTGAAGATATTTTTCCTGAATTATCTACAGTGCAAATAAACGGAAAAGATAAATTAGTAAAGATTTTTGAAAAACAATATACTGTACGGAGGGCTTCCATCGCTGTACGAGATAATAACCAAGGTTATATTTATAATTTACAGAATATTTCTGAGGTACAGAAATTGGAAAGAAATATTCGTAAAAAACTTTCGGCAAAAGGTTTGGTCGCAAAATATAACATTAGTGACATAATAGGGAAATCGAAAGCCTGCCTGAGTATGAAAAGAAAGGCAGTTAAATATGCATTAACAGAGTCTACTATTTTAATTACAGGAGAATCAGGAACGGGTAAAGAGATGCTTGTCCAAAGTATCCATAACTTAAGTGTGCGGGCACAAGGGCCTTTCGTTGCTATTAATTGTGCGGCGTTACCTGAAAATCTGCTGGAGTCAGAACTGTTTGGTTATGTCGAAGGTGCTTTCACCGGAGCTAGACGAGGTGGCAGGCAAGGAATGTTTGAATTGGCGCATGGTGGGACATTGTTTTTGGACGAAATAGGAGAAATGCCATTACCTCTTCAATCACGTATTTTACGCGTATTACAGGAAAGAGAAGTTATGCCGCTTGGCGGAGAAGCGGTTATTCCTGTTGATGTAAGAATTATTGCCGCGACAAATAAAAATTTGGCGACAATGGTCACGGAAGGCAGCTTTAGAAATGATTTATATTATCGACTCAATATTTTACGTATCCATATACCGACTTTAGTAGATCGGCGTGAAGATATTCCCCTTTTAATAAAACACTTTTTGACTAGTATGCACGATAAAAATCCACGTGTTACAGATATTACAAAAGAAGCGGTAGATTATCTGGTAAAATTCGACTGGCTTGGAAATATCAGACAAATCGCTAATATGATGGAACGGATATTATTGCTTACAGCGGGAAATGTTATAACAATAGCTGATGTTAGAGATGCTTGTGAAGATGACGATAGAATGAATGCAAAAATTGGAGAGAAAGAGAATAAGGATATTGGGGATTTAACGCAGATGGAAAACAATCTATTGCAAAAAACCTTGGAAGAAGAAAATTTCAATTATACAAGAGCTGCAAAAAGATTGGGAATACATCGTACTACCTTATGGAGACGATTGAAGAAAATATAGTGCACGATGTTTTAATACGCATCATTTTGCGTTGCAAATAGCAACATAAAATGATGCGTATTTTTTTCAACCCTTAAAATATAAGGATATAAGAATTGGCACGGTGTTTGCATAATATTAAATATATAGATTGCAAAGTAGGTGATAGGATGACAAAATTAGCTGTTATTGCTGATGACCTAACCGGAGCTAATGACACAGCAGTACAATTTGCTAAAAGAAATATGTGCTCATATGTAAAGCTTAATATAAATAAATTGAATGTGGGTAAATCAGATGTTCTTGTAATTGATTCAGATAGCAGAAATTTAAGACCGGAAGAAGCTTATAACAAAGTGAAAGCTATTTGCACTGAAATAGCCAAACAAAAAATTCCTTGTGTGTATAAGAAAATAGATTCGACAATGCGTGGTAATGTAGGAATAGAAATAAAGGCTGCCGCAGATATTTTAAAACCAGAGATTGTAATTATTGCGCCGGCTTATCCAGAAAATAACCGTATTACAATAGGTGGTTATCATTTGCTAGATGGGATACCTTTAGAATATACAGAGATGGCACATGCACCTAAAACTCCAATTCATAATTCTTATATACCAGCAATTTTGCAACAACAGGTTGATGAGAAAGTAGGATTACTGGAATTGCTGGTTATTGATAAAGGTGAAAAATGTATTAAAAAAAGGATAGATGCATTAATCGCTGATAATATAAAATGGATAGTTTGTGATGCAGCCAAGCAAAGCGACTTTAGGCAATTAATGAAAGCGTTAAGTGCTTATAAAAATATTTTATGGGTTGGGTCAGCAGGCTTAGCGGAATATTTAAGTGATTTTTATGGCTGGCAGTGTGATTATGGTACTTCAATAATGCGAAGAGAAGGGCCTGTTTTGATAGTGGCAGGGAGCGTGAGCCATATTACCCAGAAACAAATAAAATATGCAGTGTCTAATAAAAATATTAGGGCTGTCAAATTGGATATATTATCAATATTAGCAGAGTCAAAAGAAAAAAAGGAGGGCATAATTAAAACAATAAAAAAGTTGCTGGCAAAACAAGAAGATGTGCTAATAACAGCGGCAATGGATGACAAAGATGTAAAGAAAGCTTTGTGGACAGGCAAACAGTATGGTTTAAAAATGGAGGAAGTTAGTGAGCGTACCGCCTGTTTTTTAGCGGATATAGTAGCACAGCTGGACTTACAAAAATTGGCTGGCATGATTTTGACTGGTGGGGATACAGCTGTTCATATTTGTAGAGCTATAGGTGCTGATACTATAGAAATAATAAAGGAAATAGACAGTGGTGTACCATTGGGGATGTTGTGTGGGACATGCGATGGTATGTTTGTTGTTACGAAGGCAGGTGCTTTTGGAAAGTCGGAAATTTTTGCGAAAGCTATTGATGTGATAAGAAACAATGAAATTTTAGAACGGAACATTGGAGGGATAGCTGAATGAAACCTGTTTTGGGTATTACTATGGGAGATGCTGCGGGAGTAGGACCAGAAGTTATCGTGAAGGCTTTAATGGATAAGAAAATATATCAGCAAGCTTGTCCTATTGTTTTTGGCGATAAAAAAATAATGCAAAGAGCCGTTAAGATAATTGGTGCTGATCTGAGATGCAGAAGTATCAAAAGTATTAATGAGGGTGGTACTGAATATGGAATTATTGATATAGTTGACCTTGATAATCTACCAGAGGATTTGCCATTTGCAAAGGTAGATGGACGTGCAGGCAAAGCCGCTTATGAATATATAGAAAAAGCTGTTGATTATGCCATGCAAAGAAAAGTGCACGCTATAGTCACAGCACCACTCAATAAGGAGGCACTTAATTTAGGTGGAGTACATTATCCGGGACATACAGAAATTTTAGGGGCGTTGATGGGACAGAAAGATTTTTCTATGATGCTGACAAGTCCCAAGCTTAGAGTTATTCATGTCAGTACACATGTTGCGATCAACCGTGTACCAGCATTGGTAAAGAAGGAACGGATAAGCAAAGTTATTGATTTAGCCTATGATGCACTAGGATTAATGGGAATCAAAGAACCACGAATAGCTGTAGCAGGTCTCAATCCGCATTGTGGTGAAGGTGGTCTTTTCGGTACTGAGGATCAAACAGAAATTGTTCCGGCAGTCGAACAGGCGCGTCGTAAGGGTTACAATGTCACAGGCCCATTACCACCAGACAGCGTGTTTCACAGGGCAGCAAATCTTAACGAATTTGATATTGTTGTCGTTATGTATCATGACCAGGGACATATACCAATCAAAGTGTTGGGATTTGACAGCGGCGTCAATGTAACAGTGGGGTTGCCCTGTATACGGACTTCAGTGGATCATGGAACTGCCTTTCCTGTTGCGGGCAAAGGGATAGCCAATAGTAAGAGTATGACAGCGGCTTTAGAACTTGGGGCGCAGATGGCAAAAGTAAAATTTGCAGATATTTTGAATAAATAATAATTTAATCGGAGGGTATTTATAATGAAAAAAATAGAACCACAAGGTATTATTACACCTGTTTTAACAACACTCACAGAAGATGAAAAATTTGCTCCAGAAAACTATGCGGCATTTATTGATAAGTTAATTAATGCAGGCGTCAACGGTATATTTCCTTTGGGTACGAATGGAGAATTTTATGCATTCAGCAATGAAGAAAAATTGGCAATAATAAAGACTGCCGTAAAGGCAGTAAATGGCAGAGTACCAGTTTATGCTGGTACAGGATGTGTAACTACTAAAGAAACGATTGAATTATCACTTAAAGTAAAAGAATTAGGCGTGGATGTGTTATCAATAATCTCACCTTATTTTGTCGCAGTTTCGCAGGATGATCTTTACAGGCATTATAGTGCGGTGGCTGATGCGGTAGATATGCCAATTCTTCTTTATAATATACCAGCAAGAACAGGCAATAATATTGATTTTAAGACAGTTAAAAAATTGGCAGCACATGAAAATATTATCGGTATAAAGGACAGCAGCGGTAATTTTGATAATACCCTTAAATATATTGAAAATACGGATCCACGCCTTAAAGTTTTGGCAGGCAGTGATTCACTTATTTTATGGACGCTTATGGCAGGAGGAGCAGGTGCCATATCAGGATGTTCCAATGTATTTCCTGAATTAATGGTAAGTATTTATAAATACTGGGCCACCGGTGATCTAGCAAAGGCTAATGAAGCACAGAAGAAAATACGTCCTTTCCGTAATGTGATGCAGATGGGGAATCCTAACTCTGTAGTAAAATTAGCGGCTAATATGCTTGGCAATAAGGTTGGCCCGGCAAGGGAACCGTCAAATTGTACAAATCCGGCTATAGTTGAAGCATTAAAGAAAGTATTTACTTTGTATTGATAGGAGCAATGGATAATGGCAAAAGTAGTTATTTCACATAGATTGCATGATGATGGTATGGCTGTATTGGAAAAAGCAGGACTGGATGTGGTTATAACCAATAGTGGTGAACCTGTAGATATGTTGCCAGAACTGATCGATGCGGAAGGGGTTATTATCAGAATCGGTTCTATTGATAAAGAAACCATGCTTAAATGCAAAAAATTAAAGGTGATAGGTCGTCCGGGAGTCGGTGTCGATAATGTTGATGTAGAAGCTGCAACCGAATTGGGAATACCTGTAGTTATTGCCCCTGGTGCTAATACACGTTCAGTAGCTGAACATGCTATGGCAATGATGTTTGCATGTGCAAAAGACATGGTACATTGTGATAAAGAAATGCGTAAAGGAAATTTTGCTGTACGAAGTGCGTATAAAGCGTATGAACTTTTAGGAAAAACATTAGGACTTATTGGCTGTGGACATATAGGTGGAATTCTTGCACAGATGGCATCGGCGATAGGCATGAATGTAATTATTTATGACCCATTTGTAAAAAAAGAAGCAGTTGAAAAACAAGGATATGGATATAAAGAGGATATTCATGACATTTTAAAAGAAGCAGATGTTGTTTCTATTCATACACCGTTAACACCACAAACTAAAAATATGATAGGTGAAGCTGAATTAAAAATAATGAAACCTACGGGTATACTTATTAATTGTGCTCGCGGAGGTATTGTTAATGAAAGTGCATTATGTAAAGCTTTGCATGAGAATTGGATTTATAGTGCTGCGACAGATGTCATCGTTAATGAGCCGATTAGTGCAGATGATCCGTTGTTCAAATGTGACAATATCATTGTTACACCACATATGGCAGGACAAACAAGGGAAGCCGCATCAGGTGTGGCAACAATGGCAGCTGAAGGTGTAGCTGCAATAATAAGAGGAGAAAAATGGGAGAAAGTGTGCAATCCTAAGGCTTATGAACATCCTAGATGGAATAAATAAATTGTTAAAAGTAAAATTATTACAATGTGTTTTGGAGGAATAAAAATGAAACAATGCCAATTGACAGTTCCGTCAGTTATCCATGCGGGACAAGGTTGTATTAATCAAATATCAGAAATTATTAATATAGAACAGGCTAAAAATATATTAATTTTTACTGATAAAGGTGTGCGTGGTGCCGGTTTGTGCGAAACAGTGGAAAAAATATGCGCAACTGTATCATATAAAGTGATTGATGATTTGACAGCAGAACCAGCTGTAGCCGATATTGAACGTGTAATAGCTGAAATAGGTGAAGCAAAGATTGACCTCATAATAGGTGTCGGCGGTGGTAGCGTTATGGATGCATCAAAGCTTGCCAGCATTATTGTGGGTGCAGACTATACATTAAGAGATTTATTGAAGGACAGCAGTATTGCCAAAAAACATATTAAAACAATAATGGTACCTACGACATGTGGTACAGGTTCAGAAGCAACATGCAATGCGATTGTGGCTATTCCGGAACAGGAATCAAAGCAGGGAATTGTAAATAATTGTATGATTCCTGATTATGTGATACTTGATGTAAATATGATAGCTAAATTACCACCGAAAATTATAGCGTCAACTGGTGTAGATGCTTTAGCCCATGTAGTGGAATGTTTTACTTCAAAAAAGGCCACAGTATTGAGTGACACCTATGCAAAAGAAGGGGCACGTAAGATCTTTCACAACATTAGAAAAGCTTATAATAATGCAGATGATATGGAAGCAAAAAGTGAAATGATGGTAGGCGCATTTTATGGTGGTGTGGCAATTACCGGCTCCGGCACTACAGCAGTCCATGCACTTTCTTACCCATTGGGCGGAAAGTATCATATAGCGCATGGAGTATCTAATGCAATTTTATTTGCCCATGTAATGGCATTTAACAAAGATGCATGTGCAGATAGGTTGGCACAGCTTTGTGATGCTGTTTATCCGGAACTTTCCAGTAAATCAATAGATGAAAAAGCTGAACATATAATAAGTGAAATAGCTGAGGTTGTTAAAGCTACAAATATACCGATAAGTTTAAAAGAATTTGGCGTAAAAGATAGCGACTTGGATTTTCTTGTTCAAGCAGGCAGCCAACAAACGCGATTGTTAGTTAATAATTGTAAAAAATTATCTTTGGATGATATACGTTATATTTACAAAAAGGTGATGTAACATTATAAGGCTGATAATAATTAAAAAAAATTAGGCTATATTATTGAGAAAGGCGTATTTTTTCGATAATTTTATAAATAAGGCCGTTTCAAACGGCCTTATTTATAAAAAAAACTGAATTTATATATAAAAATGTCAATACTGTATTTTAAACTTTTAATAAAAATACAGATAATTATCATTATTACAAAATCATTTTACAAGGAAAGTAAAAAGGAGAATACTTATGGAAAATGATAAAATTACAGCAGAAAATTATACTACCCTTGAAGCATCAAAAATATATAAGAAAACAAAAATGCGTTGGGTAATAGCTGGATTGATGTGGGCGGCAATTGCTATAAATTTTTTAGATAGAACTACTTTAGCTATAGCAACACCGCATATAATGCAAGATTTACATGTAACGACACAAGAAATGGGGATGTTGATGTCTGCATTCTTTCTATGTTATGCGTTATTACAAATTCCAGCGGGATTTGTTTCTGAAAAAATAGGGCAACGTAAGGCATTGGGATTATCTGTTCTTTGGTGGTCAATTGCAACAGGTTTAACTGGCATAGCAACAGGTTTTAAATCATTAATGGGATTGCGTATGGTTTTGGGGATAGGCGAAGCAGGAGCATATCCGAGTAACGCAGCAATTACACGTAAATGGTTTCCAAAAAGTGAAAGAGCTACAGTGGGCGGAATATTTGATAGTGGGCAAAAGTTTGGAGGTGCTTTTGGTGTTCCTGTTTTAACTTGGTTGATGATTTCTATTGGTTGGAGAGAAACATTTGCTGTCTTAGGAATTATTGGGATAGTGTGGTCTATAGCGTGGTGGTTCTTTTTTAAAGATGATCCAGCTGATCATAAAGGTGTAAATAAGCTAGAATTAGATTATATACATGATGGAGAAGAAGTAAAAGAGAAAGATAAGACGATGCCTTTAAAATGGTGGCAATTATTGCGCTATAGAAATGTAATTGCTATGTGTATAGGATTTTTCATGATAAATTATAATTCTTATTTTTTCATTACATGGCTTCCTATGTATCTAATGAAGGACAGAGGTCTTAGTTTCAGCCAAATGGGGTTTGCAGCTTCATTACCACTTTTATGTGGTGCGATTATAGAAATACTAGCAGGTTATTTGTCAGATAGAGTGCATTCATCAGGGAAAATGTCTTTGACTAAAACAAGAAAATTATTTTTATGTATCGGTTTGATTATGGCCGCATTTATTGGTTTTGCAGCTGTATCGGAGTCTCTAATAGTGGCGTTAATATTATTATGCATTTCAAAATCTGGTACAGTTGTTGCAGCTTCACAAGTTTGGGCAATTCCAAGTGAAATCGCCCCACGAAATATGACTGGTATCGTTGCGGGAATTCAAAATTGTATATCAAATTTTGGTGGAGTGGTAGGTCCTATAATAACAGGATTTATTGTTGGTTATACTGGACATTTTGAATTTGCTTTGCTATTTTCAGCATTTTTACTATTGATTGCAATTCTTAATTTTATTTTTGTATTAGGAAAGATAGAACCTATTCGAGTAGAAAAGCAATAAAAATTAAATAGCATAAATTGCAAAAATGCAGTATAAGCTATATTTATGTTTATACTGCATTTTCTCTAACTATCATAATATATATATAACTTGTATTTTTCAATTAACATGATAATATAGAAATGTGGGAAAATTTATATATTATACAGGGAGGTAGTTTAATGTCTTTAAGAAAAAAGGTTATGGCAATTATGCTGATGATGAGTTTTATTCCGCTGCTTATTGTAGCGGCAGTGTCAATGCGACACTTGAGCAACACACTGGAGCAAGAGACAATCTCGCAATGCAATGATATGACAAAACAAATCCAGATACAGATGGGAGAATATTTAGATAAAACTTTTCTTGTATTGAAGACAGTTGCTTCTAATCCAGCAGTAAAAACTTATGATCTGGCACAAACAAAAGTTTTTTTGACAGAAGCCTCGAAAATGAATCCCAATTCATTTTCTCTTGATGATGCGAAAGGAAATCAAGTAGTCAGGGGAGATGATATTAAACCGGCAAATATCTGGGAACGTCCTTTTTTCCAAGATGCGTTGAAAGGTAATGATGAAGCTATTTCAGGTGTTGTTTTCAGTAAAAACTCAGAAAGGCTTGTAGTTAACCTTATGACGCCAATACGTGATGCCGGTAATAATGTTATTGGTGTAATGCAAGGGTCACTGCCACTAACGAAGATGAGTGAATTTGTGACGAATCTTTCTAAAGATGGACGTGTAGCTTATATTGTCGACCAGGAAGGAAAGATAATAGCACATCCTGATGAGGAACTTGTTAAAAAACAGGAAGACCGCAGTAATTTATCTTTTATAAAAAATGCCTTAGACAATAAGACAAGTGGAGTAGATATAATTGATGGACAGTCTGGCAAGCAAGTTGTCAGTTACATATATGATCAACGTACGGGATGGGTAATCTGTCTGGAAACTCCTTATTCATTTATAACGCAAAAAACACATACGCTTCTCTTTACCATGATAGGTTTTATTATTTTTGTGTTACTTGTTGTAGCAGGGATTTCCTATGTTATCGCACGTAAATTTACACAACCTATTTTGGAGATGCAGGCGTTGGCGGAACAGATCGCGGATGGTAAGCTTGACCAAAAATTAAAGGCTGATGCAAAGGATGAAATAGGACGACTGGCAGTGGCTTTTAATAAGATGATTGATAGTTTAAGAAATTTGGTAAAGCATGTCCAGACTAATTCAACCCAGTTAATTGATTCGGCAGAGCAATTTACTACAGGGGCATCACAGACTGCTCTCGCGGCAGATCAGGTTGCCAATTCAATAGCAGGGGTAGCACAAAACAGTGAGCATAGCTATAAACTTTTAAATGATTCGGCAGAAGTGGTAAAAAATATGTCGAAACATATAGAAGATGTGTTTAAAAAGACGGCTGATGTGACTGATTACTCTCGCAAAACAGTAGATACCGCTAAAGCCGGTGGGAGTTCTGTGCAAAATGTTATAACAAAGATGCAGGACATTGAAAAAACAGTTAATGCTTCTGCGGGGTCGGTGGCAAATTTGGGAGAACGGTCAAAAGAAATAGGACAGATAGTGGATACTATTTTGGGAATAGCAGGCCAGACCAATTTGTTGGCACTTAATGCGGCTATTGAAGCGGCAAGAGCCGGTGAACAAGGCAAGGGCTTTGCAGTTGTAGCAGATGAGGTAAGGAAACTTGCTGAGCAGTCACAGGAAGCGGCTACTAAAATAGCTGAAATGATTAGTGAAATACAAAATGATACACAAAAAGCAGTTACAGATATGCAGGTAGGCACTGATGAAGTAAAAAATGGCATGGGAGCTATAAAAGAAGCCGGTACAAACTTTGATGCTATCATGAAAATGGTTACAGATCTTTCTGATGAGGTGGCAAATGTTTCATCTGTTATAAAAGGTTTAGCTGATGATGGACAAAATGTTGCAGCGTCGATGGCTCAAATAGATACATTGATGAAAAAATCTACTGATGAAACACAGACTGTTTCCGCGGCTACGCAAGAACAGGCAGCCTCAATGGAAGAAATAAATTCTTCGAGTGAAAAACTGAAGAAAATGGCACAAGAGCTACAGGAAGCAGTACGTCAATTTAAATTATAATGTTTTAATAACTTATGAACAAAATAGTAAAAGGTCATTGCATTTTAGTGTGATGGCCTTTTATTATTTCAATATATTTAGGTTCATTGTCAATGGTTGGGGTTATGAAAAATTCAAGATAGTACAAGGGCAGTAGGAAAATTATCCTGCTGCTTTTTTACAATTAGCAATAAACATCAATCTATTATGGAATCTCTTAAAGTTCCTGACACCGAAACATATTCTTTTTAAAACCTTAGTCCTGTTATTACAGCCTTCAGTATAACCATTTGTGTAACCTGTTAAAATAGCTCTTTTTATTGGATGGAGCCACTGTCTGACAGTTTTTGCCATGGCAAGGAATCTATCTATACCATATTTTTCTACTAAAAAAAGCCATTTATATATTCTTTTATAAAACTGTTTTTCATTTTTACGTAAATTGCAATAGCAAATTGAACAAAAAATCATTAAAAATAAATCTTAACAAGCATATACATGATCTAAAAAAGAATCAAAGAGATCTTCTGGTGAATGGTAACCGAGCACACGCCTTGGACGACTGTTAAGATCATCTGCAAAAGATAAGATTTCTTCATCTGTGTAGTGTTCAATGGACTTACCCTTGGGAATGTATGCACGCAGCATACCGTTGTGTCGTTCGTTGCGTGGCCGTTCCCATGAACTGTAGGGATGGGCAAAATAAACCCTTGTTCCCCATGCCTCGACAGCCGAAAAGTTCTGAAATTCAGGACCGTTGTCTGCAGTTATAGTTTTAAATACCTGCGCAAACCGTTCACCGTATAACTTGTGAAGCTGATTCATAGCCTCACTGACACCAGCACTATTCCTGCCGGAAATTTTAATGGCGATATAGTGGTCAGTGATACATTCTACCATGGTAAACACAACAGATTCCCTGCCCTGACGTCTGCCAACAACGGTGTCAGCTTCCCAATGACCAAACTCTTCGTGCGCAGCGACAACATCAGGACGTTCATCAATGCTGCGGCCGAGTATGCGCCTATTTTTCGGTTCCATTTGCGGTGCTGCTTGTGTGAAAGAGCATGTGGTACATCAAACAGTGTCAGCGGTAGCTTGCCAGCCCACAGCATATTATACAAGGTCTTGGTACAAGGTATTTGTTCTGCCGCAAACACTTGATGGAGTTTTGCATAACCAACACACATATCCAGAGACCATCGTTTTGTACGAACCTGCCTGGACATCCATTGAATAAACGCTTCACATGAATCACTGTCCAGTTTGTATGGTTTGCGGCAGTGTTTGCGGTGTTTGTTGTAAACATCCTGCCCGCGTTTTGCCGTGTATATGGGAATCCGGCCGCGACGGCCTCTGCGCTGCGGTGTACTGCGGCGCAGTTCGTACATGACTGTAGTGTGAGCACAGCCAACCTCAGCAGCGATGCTGCGCAGGGACATTCCCTGATGGTGTAAAGCTTGAATAATACCACGCTCGTCAAGAGATAAGTGCTTACCATGTTTACGAGAATTTGCATATATGTTAGAATGGGATTGATCCATAGTGATTTCTCCTTTGTGAATGTTTTGTGGTAAATCCATTCTAACACAGGTATATCACTGTGGATTATTTTTTTCTTATTTGTTTAATTTCATTTTACAACTAACCTTTTTTTGTTTTATGCTCTTTTTTTGTAAAAAAATAATGTTGGAGTAAGCTTGAATTTTTGCTTACCCCAACATTTAGTATAGAACCGGTTTTTGTTAATATTTTATTCTTATTTATCCTTTGGGCATAGGCACGAGAATATTGATTATGCCTGTAGACCAAGGTGCAAGTTCATAAGGGGGATATATAATACCTATATACATTCCGTCTGGGCGGTTGGTAAGGTAATAGTCAGCCGAAATATATTTGATTTTGTTGATATCGCTGGCAGAAAGAAGGGCATTACCATCACCACCATAAACTTTTGCGGTATTATTATCTATTAATTCTTGAAGCTGCTGGGGAGTGATCTTGAGATAGTTTTCCAATGGAACTTTGTCCCCCGTTTCTTTATTGTATACAACACCATGAATTTTGTAATCACCATGTGCTGCGCGGTCATAGTAACGATATTCATTGAACGTCAGGGAAACTGTTTTGCTGTCTTCATAACAGAGCTTATACTCGAACTTGCTGGTAACATTGGCAGCACTGTCAAAGGCAGCACGCATGTCAGCAAGATAATTTTCGATATCTCTATTTATTTTATAGCTGGCATCAAAATCAGCTGTCCTAACAAAAGGATATTCAGATTTTTCATTTCCTAGATAAAATTCGGCATGAGAAACTTCACTGACATCTGTTGTTTTATCAGCAGCAAAAGCAGTTGCGCTCAGGCACAGGATGACGACGGCGAAAAGTGTTAGTATTTTAAAATGTATTCTAGACATAATGGAACCTCCTTTAGAATTTATCTATTTACCTTAAAATAACATTAATCGGTTAGTATAGTCAATACAAATAAGTGTTTTAAGTCGGTTAAATTTGCTATATATATTAAAACGACAAATAAGAATAACAATACAGCAATATAATATGACAGTTAGAATATACTAAATAGATAGTATTATGCAATAAAATCATAGACTACATTACTCATTGGCATGATGCACTTTATGGGAAGCTTTTTATGTTATAATAAATATAAAGGATCCGTTTAATTATTTATGTGCTTGTCTTGAGGTGCTGTCGCTTTAGAATAATAGACGGTGCGATATTTAATTTAAAAAATATTAAGGGAATTTGCATAGAGAAGGGCACAGGACGGATAGTTATCGGCTAAATGGAGGAATTTATATGGATTTTGTGTGTTCGGACTGTGGGCATAGAGAAAGTGCTGCAACTTATAAACCTAAATGTGATAAATGCGGGGGACTCTGGAAGCTTGATTATGAGGCTCCTAAGTTTGATTTAGCTAAGGTTGATAAAGAAACTTGGAGTATTTTCCGGTACAGGGAGTTTATGCCAATTGAAGATGATTCCTGGCGTGATATTTCCCTTGGTGAAGGTATGACACCTATTATCAATTTTGATAAAAATGTTTTGTTTAAGATGGATTATTATATGCCAACGTTGTCCTTTAAAGACCGTGGTGCGGTAGTTTTGATTTCACATTGCCGCAGTATTGGGGTAAAAAGTGTTGTACAGGATTCCAGCGGTAATGCAGGCGATAGTGTAGCTGCATATTGTGGCAGGGCCGGTATAAAATGTGAAATATTTGTACCGCATAATACTTCTCCTAAAAAAATAGGAATGATCCGGGCACATGGGGCTATTTGTGATGTTATACAGGGATCACGGGATGACTGTGCAGATGTGTGCAGGGCAAAAGTGAAAAAAGAAGGCAGATATTATGCCAACCATGTATATAATCCATTCTTCTATGAAGGAACTAAGACTTATATTTATGAAGTATATGAACAATTAAAAAAAATTCCAGAAAATATTATTGTCCCTCTCGGTAATGGTACATTGTTGATTGGTGTGGTAAAAGCACTTGAAGAATTCCTTGCCGCGGGCATTATTGATAAAATGCCTAAAATTATTGCAGTACAAAGTGAATGCTGTGATCCTTTTGTAGAAGCTGTGAAAAATAAGTCCGCTGTTCCTGCAAAAGTGCAGATAAAGCCAACACTTGCAGAAGGCATTGCTGTGGGTGTACCTATGCGTGGGAAGGAAATACTGGAATATATTTATAAATACAATATAGAGGTAATTGCTGTACCGGAAGAAATGATTTTGCCAACACGTGGTAAATTGGCGGCAAAGGGAATTTTTTGCGAACATACGACGGTAATAAGTTACGCAGCATATCGGCTTTATTGTGAAAGGTTTGGTATGACCGGCAAATGCCTTATCCCAATATGCGGTGCTGGATTAAAGTCCGAACCATGGTAATTTATGTATATTAAAAGATAAGTAGACAGTTGAAATATAATAGATAGTGAAACCCCGCTTTGAAAATTTGGTTTTCAAAACGGGGTTTTTAGGTTGTTATTTTTATTTTAGATTTTGTTGTTGCTGTTGTTTGCGGATGTTTCGCCAATGCAAGACACAGCGTACGCCGTGATGCAGGTGAGGAACAGCAAAACAACGGTTACAGGAAAGGCAAACTGATTTTTGCGCTTTTTCCAAGGAAAATTTAGTTAATATATCCGGTTCACAAATTAGTGGACGCGCCAGGGAAATGAGCGGAATGGCACTGTTTAGAACCTTATTTATATCATCGACGCTTTTGATACCGCCTACTATACTCATAGGTAATGGGGCATCTTTGGCAAAGTTGGCGATTCGATCAAAGTAATATAATGAGCTTGTGCGTGGTTGGTTAATAAAATCAACGCCGCTCCATTCGATGAATTCGACATCAAGTTCATGGCACTTATTTATGACATACTGCATATCCGTGGCATAATCGTCATTGTCTGTATTCGTATCATTGTTTATTTTTATTGCTACAGGAAAATCTTTTCCACATTTTTCTTTAATATCTTTTATGATTTGCGCACATAGGCGGAAACGGTTTTCAATACTGCCACCGTATTCATCATTGCGCTTGTTAAAGGTTTTATCTATGAAACGCGAGAGGAGGTAACTGTGGGCACCATGCAATTGGACACCGTCAACACCGGCCTGCTTTAAACGATAAGCAGCATTGGCGAAAGCGGTACGTATGGTAGCGATTTGTTCGAGTGATAGTTCCTTCGCATAATGGTTTTTAGGTAAGGCACCTGCGCTGACATCGAAAAATTCTGTTGTATCGATGGCACGTGGACCGGCATGGCTTATTTGCGGCATAAATAAACAATGATTTTTGTGTATTAGGGTTGCAGCCTTACTAAATTGGCTGATATATTTGTCATCATCTATACGTATTTGTTCTTTATTAGCGAGGCCGCCAGCAAGGACACAGCAATGCCCACTTATTATAAGGGCAAGATTGTTACTGGAAAGCTCTTCATACATTTGATATTCTAAATCTGTCATAAATCCGTCTGCCGAACCTAAAAAGCTATGTACTGCTGAACGGATGAACGGATTTTTTAATGTTAAATGTGAAAGTTTTACAGGCTTGTCTAGGGGAATCATTTCTTACGTCCTTTACAAAAAAAATAATGAAATTGTCTTGCAAAAATCTATGTTTAATATTGCATGTATTTTGGATACTAATACTTATCCGCTCTGTATGAAAGAGCATTTCATAAGAGCGGATTTAATGAAAAAGTTATTTTATTAGTTCAATCGTTTATGCGCTTTATATTTGCGCCGAGACTGCATAGCTTACCGACAAGATTGTCATATCCACGGTCGATATGGTGGATATATCCGACTTTTGTTTCACCATCGGCCACGAGTCCCGCTAAAACCATAGCTGCACCTGCCCGTAAGTCTGTCGCTTTTACTTGACAGCCAAGCAGATGGTTTACCCCTTCAACGACAGAGGTACGCCCTTCTATTTTTATGTTGGCGCCCATTCGTTTTAGTTCATCAACATGCATGAACCTGTTTTCAAATACAGTTTCAGTCACTAAACCGGTTCCTTCGGCGATAGTAAGCATAGCCATGAATTGTGCCTGCATATCTGTCGGGAAACCGGGATAAGGCATTGTTTTTATATCGACAGCTTTAAGTTTTTTGTCGTTCCTTACGCGAATGCCTTTTACATCTTCGATAATTTCAGCACCAGCTTCAGAAAGTTTTGCTATGACGGGTTTTAAATGTTCACTGATGGCATTTTCTATATAAATATCACCTCTTGTCATAGCTGCGGCTACCATATAAGTTCCTGCTTCTATCCGGTCAGGGATAATAGTATAATCGCAGCCTGTGAGCTTTTTAACGCCTTCAATTTTGATAACGTTAGTGCCGGCTCCGCGGATATTAGCGCCCATCATATTAAGAAAATTAGCCAGGTCAATTATTTCAGGCTCCTGGGCAGGATTTTCTAAGAGCGTTTTTCCTTCTGCCATGCATGCTGCCATCATGATATTTTCTGTTGCGCCGACGCTTGGGAAATCCAAATAAATCTTAGCGCCACGCAGCTTATCGGGAACGGTGGCATTAATAAAACCATGACCTATCTCTATTTGTGCACCGAGTGCTTCAAATCCTTTGAGATGAAGGTCAATTGGGCGTGTACCTATTGCGCAGCCACCGGGTAGGGAAATTTTGGAGTGACCACAACGGGAGAGTAACGGACCCATAATAAGAAAAGAAGCCCGCATTTTACGGATGAGTTCATATGGTGCTTCGCATGAAGCTATATTGGTACTGTCGGCTGTAAAGGTATGACTGTTTTCGTCAAAGTTTACAGCAACACCAAGTTCATTTAAAACTTCAGAGATGGTTTCCACATCATCCAGGCTAGGAACTTCTTCCAGAACACAAGGATGATCTTGTCCTAATAGCGTTGCAGCGATAATAGGTAAAACAGCATTTTTTGCGCCGCTTATTTTAACGCGGCCACAAAGTCTTTTACCGCCGTTTATGACTAATTTTTCCAATTTATATCCCCCAAAAAATGCTTATATCTCATATAGTTTACCATTTAAAAATACATATGGCAAGCCTTATATTATAGGGGATTAAGACAAACGTATGAACTTAAATTCCAATAGAAAATAAAACCTAATAATTTTTTTTATTGAAACTTAAATCTGCATAAAGTCCTCTATATATTTTTCGGTATTTAAGCTAATCATATAACGTTTTGGTTTAA
Source organism: Pectinatus cerevisiiphilus (assembly GCF_004341685.1). GTDB lineage: Bacteria > Bacillota > Negativicutes > Selenomonadales > Selenomonadaceae > Pectinatus > Pectinatus cerevisiiphilus. The sequence goes on along the minus strand of NZ_SMAA01000019.1, from coordinate 24,637 downwards.
GACTAATATTTTTACTTCCAATACTAAGTAATTTAAATGTATTAATTACCAGTTTCCTATTGTATTAAATTGTAGACAATTGCCTTATCTATTGTATGATTCGCATCTTCATGGAAGGTTACATATAGATGTCAATGGTAGCTTGCTATCATTTAATGACTACAAATTGCCCCTGGCTATTTTTTTGATATTTACCGTGAATAAAAATGAAATTAATTGGATAAATTGATATTTTTAAGGAATTTATGGACTACAGCAAAATATTCTTCAGGGTTATTACTGATGGAAACAGCATGTGCAGCATTAGGAAAGACATAATATTCTTTATACGAAGGAGTTGCTTTGTATAACTTCTGCAAAGATTTTTCCGGTATAAGTGTATCGGCACCACTGTGCAAAAATAAAATAGGGGCTTGTGCTTTAACTACTGCTCTGATAGGTGATAAATCAGCCATTGTTTCTTTAGTATGCCAATACATTGATAGCTGGCAATAACGCCATAAAACGCCAATAACAAGATTATCCCGCGGTAGTTGAAAAAATTCTCGCAATTTTTCGCGGTAAATATGTGCCAAATCATCATAAGCACTATCTTCCACATAAAAATCAGCTTTTATAGGTGCATTTGATCCACTGTGCAGCAATGCATAGGAACCACCCAGGGAAACACCATGTATGCCTATTTTATTATTGTTTTTAATATTTTTTAGATAATCCATCCATTTGTCGATATCACCTGTTTCTTTTTTGCCCCAGGTCATTTGTCCACCACTTTGCCCGTGACCGCGTAAATCGACTAAAAGGATATTAAAGCCTAATTTTTGGTAAAGTGGCACATAATCCATTGACATAGCTCTATTTTGATATAAACCATGTAGTATGATGATTGCTTTATCAGTGTTTACAGGATTCTTTATATACGTACCAACGAGTTGATAACCATCCTGGGTAGTTACTTCTGCTCGTTCCCATTTTTTTGCTGCCTCCATTTCTCTGATCCTATCCACATTTTGTGAATGATTAGCCAATGCAGGTACTAGATCATCAACCTGTTGCTTATTGTTTAACATCACATAAAGTGTATTGCCAGCGATCATCCCAATAATGTTTATAACAATAAAAGCACCAATAAGAAATCCAGAGAAAAAGTATAGTAATTTATTGAATTTATGCACAGTTTTCATCACATCACCTAAATTTAGATATAAATAATAGTTAAAATGATAATTCTCTTTGGGAGTGATGTCAACTCTTAAAATAAGAAGCGATGTTATAAATTTTTATAGTAAAATATTCAGGTTATGTTTTATGGTATGGCTTAATATTTTTCTTGCATTTGATATTGGAATGCCCTATAATAATATGCAGTGTCAAGAGGTCTTCGACAAATTGTGGGGATGTAGCTCAGCTGGGAGAGCGTACGGTTCGCATCCGTAAGGTCGAGAGTTCAATCCTCTTCATCTCCACCAAAATTTTAATATGGGGACGTAGCTCAGTTGGGAGAGTGCTTGAATGGCATTCAAGAGGTCGAGGGTTCGATTCCCTTCGTCTCCACCATTATGAATAAAAAATTTATAGGGCGCGATGACTAAACCTATAAATTAAAGATAAACCGGCAGAAATTTTCTGTCGGTTTTTTGTTATGCAAAAAAGGATTCATCATCAATAGTTGAGGTTATAAAATGGCTCATCGTCAATGGTTGGGGTTATGAGAAATTCAAGATGGTACAAGAGCAGTAGGAAAATCGTTTTTTTGTTTTTACAGGTTGCGAAATCTTTAGTAATAAGATTATAAATACATATTTAGTATTAACATAAATACTAAATATTAAATATTAGTAAATGACTTTTAATAATATAGTTATAAATTACTGCTCTGATTACTAAATAATACGTACCATTATATATTGACGGTGGATTTTTAAAGTGTTAGTATGTGTAGAGGTAAAATTTATGTAATCTTACCTGTATTATTATGTCTATATGGAACAGGCGTCCGCAAGGACTTAATAGGGAATCCGTATAAAACCGGAGCGGTCCCGCCGCTGTGAGGATGAGCAAACCGTAAGATGCCATTGGGAATTTTCCTGAGAAGGTGCGATAAGCGATGAATCCGAGCCAGAAGAACTGCCTGTTTGACAATCACCGTTAGCATCATTGATGCTTATATACCTACGAGCGATGGGGAGGAGATTTCGTACTGGCAGTATTTTTTTACTGCTGTAAACGAAATGTGCTGTTACAGCCTTCATCTATTGTGGATGGAGGCTTTTTTGTTTTACTGACAAGTTAATAAAGAAATTAATGGGAAATAGGTAATTCTACAAAGAATTTTTATGGGAAAGCCGGCGCAAGTCCGGAGCTGTCCCGCAACCGTGAGGTGTAGTTCATCTAGCAATCCTAAAAGGAACCTCTTGCAAAGGGGCAGGTGAACGTTGATACCGAGCCGGAGCACCAACTGTTTTTAGCATCCACATAAACCTGCGAAAGACGGGCGGATAAATACAGCCAGACCGAGTCATCACAAAAATGTGTATGAAAAGGTCTATTAAAGTTATCCCTTTTATCGGGAAAATGAGCTGCATTTATCCGTCGAACAGAAAACCGCTGTATCGGCAAAACCATACGGCGGTTTTTTTATTTTTTATATAAATGTACTTAGGAGGGGATTGTCGATGAGTTCCTGCAAAACATAGCTTTTCTATCCACAATGGTACCAAATAAACGAACTTATATTTATTAATAAATTTATTAAAGAGAGGTTATCTATATGATTATGAACTACAAGTATACAACGGGCAGGGTAGGTGTGCATATACCCGCATGAATAGAATAGAAGAAACCCCAAAAGAAAACAATTTACAATTTTACCAAAAGAATCTTTTAACATTATTGCTGGATGCTGACGGTAATATGACAACAAGCACTATTATTGGGAAGAATACTGTGGCAACGGACAATAAAGGGAGGTATTTGTAAGATGGGAAAATTTTACAAGAGAGCCATTGTTTGTTGTGGTATTTTAATTGCGTCTATGTATCCACCAGCCTCTGCATGGATGGAAGGCGCTCCATCTGCTCAACCTGCTAATGATCAAGTTCAGTCCTATGACCTGGCGCCTGTGACTGTCACTGCCACGAAAGTGCAGAAAGATGTCAAAAAACTACCTGCCGATATGACTGTCATTACTGCACAGCAGATTAAAGATATGAATGCGCAAAGTTTGGAAGATGTATTGCGGGTGGTTCCAGGTGTCCAACTTTTGAGCTATGGTGCCTCCAACATGGATCAGAATTTGAATGGCATCCGCATTAATGGCAGTAAAGATATCATCCTTTTAATTGACGGTGTAAAGGTATCCGATCTGATGGGAGCCGGAGAAGGCGGGTATATTTTTGCTTCCATGATTAAAAACATGGATAGTATTGAACGGATAGAAGTACTCCGTAACGGCGGTACTGTTTTATATGGTTCCGGTGCTAAAGGCGGAGTCATTAATATTATCACGAAGAAAAAATTCAAAAATAAAAATTCATTATCTATTTCTACGGGAAGTTATCAGTCTAATAATTATAAGATCAGCAGTGAAGGAAATACAGGAAAACTGAATTATCAGTTGTATTTCAACCGCTATGTCCGGGGAAATAATGTTAAAGATGCCCATGGTTTTGTATGGCCGGGCAAAGAACATCAGTCGGTTTACGGTATTAACCTAAACTATTCGCCAGATAAAAATAATACATTTCGTCTGCTTGCTAATGACAACACCAATTATTTTACCAATTATGACTGGTGGTATCATGAAAATGTAACAGATGGAAAGTACCATGCAGTAGACTTTACTTTTTCTTATGACCATACTTTTTCAGACCATTGGAAAAACAGTTTTACCTTCCGTAATAACATGGTGGAAACAAAAGGGGGATTGGATACAGGTGCCAATCTCTGGTATAGTCGTTATTCCTATCAATTTCTAAATGATACTGTTACCTATCAGTCAAAAAGGTACCAAGGTGTCTTGGGCATTGAGCATTCCCTTATGAAGCCGAGAGACAAGGCGTCAACTTCTTATCAATTGTCCATTCCTATTGACGATCCACCAGATCCATTCTGGGGTCCTTTTGAAAGAGAGATCACCGTATCTGTTGAAAACTTGAAGATGGAAAACACTTCTTTATTCTGGAATAATACATTTAGAATTAGTCCCAAAATAGAACTGACCGCAGGATTGCGCCATGACCGGCCTAATTATATGGGACGTTACACAGCGGATACTGAAGCAGAAATGTCTAAAGATGAAAATAAACCATACTATGGTTATGGACTTCCCAAATTTGCCAGCCATACAAGCAAGGCCTTTAAGTTGACCTTCTATCCGACACGTAAAGATACATTTTATATCGGACGTAGTGATTTCTTCGTCATTCCTAGTATTTCCCAGCTGAATGACAATGAATTTGGTAATATCAAACTTAAACCATCAGAAGGATGGAACAGCGAAATCGGTTATATCCATGCGTTCAATGAAAAAGGAAATAACTACATGACCTTTAACCTATGGAACAGAAAAGGGAAAGATGCCATCGGTATGGATGAAGACGGCCAATGGGTCAATTATGGTAGTGAAGATGCCGCTGGCTGGAACCTGCAGATATTTAAACAGATTGGGAACAATACACAGGTTTCGGTAGGCTGGTCTCAATTCCTGCATGATAATATCCCGCAGAATGGCCAATATTACGCAGATAATTTTGCTAAAGGATATGAACCACGGACTGTATTGACATGGATGGTTGATCATCGCATTAACAAATTGGATATGGCGTTAGACGGAAGATACTTTGTCAGACAGAAATATGTCAATAATTACGATTATCCCGGTTGGCCTACCAATCGGTACGCTGTGACCAACCTGTCCTTCAATTATTCCCCTGACAAGCAGACTCGTGTAACATTTAAAATTAACAATCTTTTCAATAAATGGTACGGGGAAATGACACAGGCTGCCTGGGGCGGAAGAGATGAATTTTACACTATGCCGGGACGGAATTATACATTAGGTGTAGAATATACTTTTTAACCCAAAATTCTCTGAAAATGTGAGATAAGCTATATAGAACCATGTAGATTTTGATAAATACGTTAGCATAAATGAAGGTTAGTTTTATATTAAATGTTGGGGTAAGCGAAAATTCAAGCTTACTTCAACATTATTTTTTTACAAAAAAAGAGCATAAAAGCAAAAATCCATTACAATTAAAGTTTCTACACTCAAAAGAAAGGATTAATGTTTTATGCCCAATAAAGACTATTTTATAGAATTATTAAAGTTAAGAGGATTCAACGTAACTTTCATTATATATTGGCTAAGACAGCCTGTGTCATATCGGCGGTATTAGCTTTTTTGAAGCCATCACTAAAGAGATCAGCTGTCCTATACCCGTCAGCCAAAGCTTTTTTGACTGCATTTTCAATATCAACAGCAGCCGCTTCGGCATTAAAGGAATAGCGCAATAACAATGCCGCTGACAAGATTGTGCCCAAAGGATTAGCAATGCCTTTGCCTGCAATATCAGGTGCGGAACCATGAATCGGTTCGTAAAGGCTGGTTTCTTTACCAATGCTTGCCGATGGCATAAGGCCAATAGAACCGCCTAATACTGCTGCTTCATCGCTTAAAATATCACCAAACAGATTACCTGTCACGATAACATCAAAGCGTGTTGGCTTTATCGCCAACTGCATCGCACAATTATCTACATACATATGTTCCAGCGTTATTGCTGGATACTTTTCCGCTATTTTTGTTGCCGTTTTGCGCCACAGACGTGAAGTAGCTAAAACATTAGCTTTGTCAACGGAAGTTACCCTCCCTTTGCGCTTCATAGCAGCCTGCATAGCTAAGTCAACAATTCTTTCCACTTCAGGAATGCTGTAATTTTCCAGGTCCCAAGCTCTAACCGTTCCTTTATAAGTTTCTTGTTCGCATTTATCGCCGAAATATATGCCGCCGATAAGCTCTCTGACGATCAACACATCAGTGCCGCGGACAATATCCGGTTTCAGCGGTGAATAGGCGATCAATTCATCCATTGTCTGTACAGGCCGGAGATTAGCATATAGGCCGAGTCCCTTACGTAAACCTAAGATAGCTCTTTCAGGGCGGAGCTGGGGATCAACATCATCCCATTTATCTCCGCCAACTGCGCCGAAAAGTACCGCGTCAGCATTTTTGGCTGCGTTTAACGTATCGTCAGGAAGTGGCACACCAAATTTATCATAAGCTGTTCCACCAGCATCATAATAAGAATAGGCCAGATCAAGTCCATGTTTTTTATCTATTTTTTGCAAGACAGCGACGGCAGCAGCTGTTATTTCGCTGCCTATTCCGTCACCGGGGATAACAACAATTTGCTTAGGCATTTTTTCTCTTCTCCTTGATGTAGTTTATAAGTCCACCGGCTTTGGCTATATCTTCAACAAATCCTGGGAGAGGGTGTGCATGGAAAACGTCCCCCGTTGTAATATTTTTTATCTCACCAGTAGCTGTATCGACGCTGAGTTTGTCGCCGGCACTTATTTTTTCTACATCCTTGCCTATTTCCAGTAAGGGGAGTCCTATATTGATACCATTGCGGTAAAAAATACGGGCAAAACTAGCTGCTATCACAACTGGAATACCGCTTGCCTTTATCGCTACAGGCGCATGTTCACGCGATGAACCGCAACCAAAGTTTTTACCGCCGACAATGATATCGCCCTTCTGTACATTCTTTGCAAAGCTTTTATCAATATCAACCATACAATGTGATGCCAATTCCTGTGGATCAAAGGACATCAGATAACGCGCTGGGATGATGACATCCGTATCTATATTATCGCCATACCGCCATACTTTTCCTGTCAATGCCATATTCATCGTACCTTTCTTCTATGTTATAAAGCCGAACAGCTATATTTTCTTTTTTTATTGTTTTGTCATTGCAATATTATTGTAGATCTTTTGGCTGGGCTATCTTTCCCAGGATGGCACTGGCTGCTGCTACCTGTGGCCCGGCTAGATAAACTTCACTGTCTACATGACCCATTCTACCGCGGAAATTACGGTTTGTCGTTGAAACACAGCGTTCGCCCGCTGCAAGGATTCCCATATGTGCGCCAAGGCACGGCCCGCAGGTAGGGGTACTGACAGCTGCACCGGCATCGATAAAGATATCTATATAGCCTTTCTTTATAGATTCTTTATAAACTTGTTGGCTACCCGGTATGACAATACAGCGTACATCTTTATGCACCGTATGGCCTTTTAGGATCTGCGCTGCAATACGCATATCTTCAATACGTCCATTTGTACAGGAACCGATTACGACTTGGTCTATTTTTATATCACCAATTTCGTCCACTTTTTTTGTATTTCCCGGTAAATGGGGAAAAGCGACAACTGGTACAAGTTCATTTAGATTTATTGTCACGGTTCTGCAATATTTTGCATCGGCATCAGATTCAATAATAGTATAAGGTTTTTTAACCCTGTTTTTAATATAGGCCAATGTCACTTCATCGACAGGGAATATGCCGTTTTTGCCGCCGGCTTCGATAGCCATATTGGCGATAGTGAGACGATCATCCATAGAAAGGGAATGTACGCCTTCACCGGAAAATTCCAATGTCTTATAAAGCGCACCGTCCACACCGATCATGTCGATTAGCGTGAGCATTACATCTTTGCCTGTTATACCCGCAGGTTTAGTTCCGGTCAGTTTAACTTTTATGGCTTCTGGTACTTTGAACCATGCTTCGCCGGTAGCAAGAGCCACCGCCAGGTCTGTAGTGCCTACGCCTGTTGAAAAACCACCGAGTGCCCCATAAGTGCATGTATGCGAGTCTGCGCCGATAGTCAGCATACCCGGTGCTACGATGCCCTTTTCCGGCAGAATTACATGTTCGATACCGCCTCTGCCGACTTCAAAATAATTTATGATGTTATGTTTATTTACAAAATCACGCACAGCCTTAGAAAGCCCCGCTGATTTAATATCTTTATTAGGTGTAAAATGATCCGGCACAAGAACAATTTTTGTATTGTCAAAAACTGGTCCGCCAATTTTTTCAAATTCTTTGAAGGAAGGCGGTGCAGTGACATCATTTGCCAATACCATGTCGAGTTTACATGTTACTAGCTGTCCAGCTGCTACTTCTTTCAGTCCCGCATGGGTAGCGAGAATTTTTTCTGTCATATTCATTCCCATAAAAACTCCTCCATTTTATTAGGCGATATTTTATTTTCCTCACCAATATGTTTTCTATTTCATGTTTTACGAAAATTGCTAAGCCAGCAGCTTTCATCAATACTTTTGCCAGAGTATTTTTTTTGTAAAAATGTAAACCAGTCTGTATGCTATGATAGTACATATATAATTGTTTTGTCAAGATTATGTACCACATTAACTATCGCAAATGTATACTATAAATTCCCTGTAAATTAAACTGCCATTTTCAAATAATCAGCGATATAAAAGGCCATCATTAAATTAAAACGCGTCACTGCGTCATCAAGATCGCAGGCAAGTATGCTGCGTACCTTTGTCATACGGTAGTTTATCGTATTGCGATGTGTAAATGCTATATCCGCAGTTATTTTTAGGCTGTTATTATGGAAAAGATAAATACGCAGTGTATCATATAATTGGGAATGGTGTTTTTTATCATGCTCAAGCAGTGCAGCAAGCAAAGAGTCGTGTATTTTCTTTAATAGTTCCTTATCATTGGCCGCGAAAAGCAGTCGATATGCACCTAGTTCATCAAAAAAAGCCGTTCTCTTTTCATGCAGCACTGCCGGTGGAATGGCAGCCACCATCATCGCTTCATGGAAAGCATCACTGGCTCTAAAGATGTTTCCATAATAGGAGCTTACACCGCAACGCGTTTTATTATGTGGTAATGCCTTATCATAAATACTAAAAGCTTTTGTTGTAATTTCTTCCAATAATTCTTTCTGTACCGAAAAAATCATCATTATAAGCATATTTTTTTGCCAAAAGATAATATAATCTAACTTCATCTGGTTAAACAAGGTTCTGCTCTGTAAAAGTAAAAATGTTTCCCATTTTTTATTTACGGTGGTATTTTGCCAGTTGAACACTACCATATAAAAAGATTTTTTCAGTAAATCGTGTAATTCAAATTCTTTTTCGCATCGTTTTATTTTTTCTGGTTCAAAAACAGCGGTGCGGATGAGTTCGGTTATATTATTATCTTCCTGTGTGGCTAAAAATAATCTATTTAAATAATCCTGCATAATATCTGCTAAATGTATATGCCATGGCATAATAAACAAAGGAAACTTGTGTATATTACAAAGATTGATAATCTTCTCATCTAATTCTTGTGGTTGTATGTATTTTCCCGTGTTAACAATAAGTCCCGCTGATTTTCTCGCGATAAGTTCTTCAATGAAATTGCCTATCCATGTTTTGTCGTTGCTGCAAAGGCCGGTTGTAATGATCAGCTCATTTCCCCGCAGAAAATTAGACGTGGCAATATCCTCAGTATATTGCACCCATATTATTTCATTGTCGAGTCCGGCTGTTCCAGCCAGCAATTTCAATTGATAAACTTCTGCTGTTTCCGCAAAGAGCTTTTTTAACTGAATGGACATTTTAAGCCTCCCCTTTTTATTTACATAATACAGTAAAAACTTTTGTGCGTAAAGTACAAATAAACAGTAAAAAATTAGTTTCTCATCCCGTTGCGCCGCGTTTGCGGCCAGGCTATTATATAGGTACATCAAACATGACTGTACGGCAATGGAGCCAGTTGATCCGATTGGATAATATCTGCTCCGCAGCGTACAGTTTTTTATTATGTTGGTTTTTTAGGAGGATATGCCCATGTTGAAAGATGCAATGCCTGAAATAATTACAGATTGTTTACCGGGACCAAAGTCGGCTCAAGTTATAAAAAGAAGAAATGAAGCTGTTCCTAGTGCTATACGTTGTGGTTACCCAGTAGTAATCAAACAGGGGGCAGGCGCGATCATTGAAGATCTCGATGGCAACCGCTTTTTAGATTTTATCGGCGGTGTCGGTGTGCTCAACATTGGTTTCAGCCATCCCGAAGTAGTAGCTGCGGTAAAAGAACAAGCGGATAAATATTTTCATGGTATGTTTAATGTTGTCACACATGAAGGTTATGTCAAACTCGCAGAAACCATAAATGCACTTTCACCGGTAAAAGGTGATAAAAGACGTACATTCTTTGCCAACAGTGGTGCTGAAGCAGATGAAAATGCGGTGAAGATCGCGAAGGCTTTCACCAAGAGACCGAATATTATTGTTTTTTCCGGTGCATTTCATGGTCGTACATTATTGACCATGTCTATGACTGCCAAAAAAGCTTATGCCAAAGGCATGGGACCATTCCCTGACGGCGTATATCGTGCCGAATTCCCCTATGTATATCGTAGACCGGAAGGGATGCCAGCAGAAAAGGCAATTGATTATTATATAGAAAAACTGCATGAAACATTCAATGATTGCTCTGACCCTGAACATGTGGCGGCAATTGTAGTTGAACCGCTCCAAGGTGAAGGTGGTTTTATTCCGGCACCTTTGGAATGGGTAAAAGCTGTTCGCAAAATTTGCGACACATATGGAATTTTGTTGATCGCGGATGAAGTACAATGTGGGTTTTGCCGTACTGGACGCATGTTTGCAACTGAATATTGGAAGGAAACCGGTGTGCAGCCTGATATTATCGCAATGGCAAAATCCATTGCTGCCGGTGTACCGCTTAGTGGTATTACTGCACGCGAAGAAATTATGCAGTCTGTACCAGGCGGTGTAATCGGTGGTACCTATTGCGGTAATCCACTTGCCTGTGCAGCGGCCTTAAAGGTTATAGAAATAATGCAGCGTGACAATCTTGCTAAACGCTCTATTGAAATTGGTAAAAAAGTTATGGCACGTTATCATGCATGGATGGAAAAATATGCTGTAATAGGTGATGTACGTGGTATGGGTGGTATGATTGGCATTGAATTTGTCAAAGATCGTACCACCAAAGAACCAGACGCACCGCTCGTCAGCCAGCTTATAGCGGAAGCTGCGCAGCATGGTTTGTTGCTGGAAAATGCCGGCGTGCATGGCAATGTTATACGTTTCCTCGCTCCGTTGGTGATAAGTGACCAGCAGCTTGAAGCAGGGCTTGATATATTTGAAGCAGCTATTGCGAAATGTACAGGCTGTGAAGAAGTGGAACAGGCTCGCCTTGCGTAGTAAGTTTTATTTCTGAACAATCCCTGGGTTTGTAGATTATAATATGAAAATAATTATCCGGTGCCTGTTTCTATTGCGATAAGAGACAGGTACCGGATAAATATACTTTGGAGAGAAAATGAATAATTTTTTAATTAAACCTAAAATTGTTACCTGCTCTTCAGCAGATGAATTTTGCACAGCTTATCATATTGGCAAAGAAGACCTTGTTCTTGTCAGTGGTAATATGCGCAAGCGTAATTTCCCTAATGCATTTGCAGATGCGGTGGTTATTGATTATAGACAATATGTTACCGGAGAACCAACTGATACGATGATTGAGGATATTCGCCAAAGCATAGGCAACCAAAAAATCAATAGAATTTTTGCAATCGGTGGCGGCACGATTCTTGATGCGGCTAAACTTTTTGCCCTGAAAGAATACTCACCTGTAGATAAATTATTTGCCGGTGAAATTTTGCCGCAGAAGGATAAGAAACTTTTCCTTATTCCGACCACCTGTGGTACAGGCAGTGAAATGACTAATATTTCGATACTGGAACTCACTAAGAATAAAACTAAGCTTGGTCTTGCCAATGATGCCCTTTTTGCGGATGAAGCTATTCTAATTCCCGAATTGTTGCAAAATCTGCCATATCAATTTTTTGCTACTAGTTCTATGGATGCCCTCATTCATGCAATAGAATCCTATACTTCGCCTAAAGCTACGGATTTTACTCGTGTTTTTTCCGTTGGGGCTATAGAAAAAATCATTGCCGGTTATAAGGTAATTGCGACCGAAGGGAAAAATATTATCCCGACATTGCTTAAGGATTTTCTTGCGGCGAGCACTTATGCAGGTATCGCTTTTGGTAATGCCGGTTGCGCTGCTGTACATGCGCTTTCCTACCCCTTGGGAGCAGCACGGCATGTACCGCATGGCGAATCAAACTATGCTTTTTTTATCGAAGTATATAAAACCTATGCGAGTATACGTCAGGATGGTGCGCTCTGTCAGCTAAAACAACTCTTGGCAAAGCTGCTTGGCTGCACGCCCAGTATGGTTTTTGTAGAATTGGAAGGATTGCTGGAAAATATTATGCAGCGAAAAAACCTGCATGAATACGGTGTAGTAAAAAAAGATTTAGAAAGTTATACTGATATCGTTATGCAAAAACAGGGACGGCTTATGGCCAATAATTATGTGCCGCTTGACCGAGATACGGTATTAAGTATTTATCAAAAACTATTTTGATAAATAGCGCGGATAATTTTATATAAAAGCTGTTTATTAAAAGCTTAATATAAATTATAAATTTGCAGTTACCATATGCGCTGTTTCCTTTGAAAAATGGACAAGTTTTAAGAATCCTAGTATATATTTAAAAAATAAAAGTAATTGTCACAAATAAATTTTACTTTTGCCTTATTTTTGTCAAAATTCACCTGTATTATAAAGATAAATCAAGGGAATCATATTGATCGAAAATATACTTGGAGGATGGTAAGAATGATTAATTTTTCAAAGAAGAGAATAGGCGCACTTGTTGTTGGTACAGTTATGACATTTGGAACAGCTTTTCCGGCATTGACTTCTGCTGCTGCAGTTGATGGCCCACACGACGGCCCTGCTTTTCATCAGGGAATGGGGCATGCTAATAAAGGCGTGCTTGCGGAAATAGAAAAGGAATTGAACATCAGTGAAACGGATTTCACCAATTACAAAGCAAAAGGTTATAGCCAGAAAGATGTTATCCATGCTGCCCTTATAGCTAAAGCAAGTGGTAAGTCGTTAGACAGTGTCATTAGCCTTAAGACTGCGGATACAACATGGCATTATGTCATGGGAAAAGTAAATGTCACAAAAGACCAGCTTAAACAAGTACAACAGGATTTATTTATTGATAGCATAGTCCAGCGTACTGGTGCAGATAAAACCGCAGTGACCAATTTGTCTAAACAGGGCTATCAAGGCCGTGATATTATGATGGCCGCTGAATTAGCTAAACTTTCTTCAAAACCTATCAATGATGTAATAGCAATGAAGAAAATAAATAATACTTGGCAGGATGTAGCTAGCTCTTTGGGAGTAGATAAGGCAAGCCTGCACCAAGCATTGGGTTCAATGCATGGTGATAATAATGACAATAGTGCTGACAGCGATAAATAAGCTGACAGCAACCAATAAATAGAAATAAAAAGCTTATGACTGCTTTTACAGCGGCCATAAGCTTTTTTTGCGGCTAAAATTGGAAACATTTGGAAGGATGTTATAAATATATTTTTAAGGTATGGTGATATTATTTTAAGAGTTGGCAGATTTACTTTATTTATGTGCATACGGTAAAGGGGTTGCCAACTCATATTTTCTTGTCATTTTGCGTGCGCAGCACATGTATAGCATCTGCTAACTGCTGCAATGCTTTTACCAATATCTGTCGCGGGCAGGCAGCATTGAGGCGCATGTGCTGGGCCAATACATTACTAAACCAAAATCCGTCGTCAAGAGCCAGCTTTGCTTTATTTACCATAAAGTCATGGAGAGCTTTTTTATCAAGGCCGAGCCCTTGGCAGTCCAGCAAAACCAGATATGTGCCTTCAGGGTAATTAGGTTTTATTTCTGGGATATTTTTTTTGCAAAATTCATTGATATATTTAAAATTACCCTCAATGTATTTTAGGACATCTTCCAGCCATTCCCTGCCATGCCTGTATGCTGCTTCGACAGCCACCAAATTAAAACAGCTGTTCCTTTTTATATCTAAGACGCCGAGAATGTTGTCAAACTTATTGCGTTCCTCCATGTTGGGGAAAATAACTAACGAAGCTTGTAAACCAGCTAAATTAAAGGTTTTGCTTGGCGCTATGCAGGTAATCGTATTATGCTGAAGTGCTTCGGAGATACTTGCTATTGATACGTGTTTATGTCCAGGAAAGACAATATCCGCATGTATTTCGTCAGCAATTATGCGCACGCCATACTTTAGGCAGATTTCACCTATGCGGGACAGTTCTTCTTTAGTCCATACTCGTCCCACCGGATTATGCGGGCTGCAAAGCAGAAAATATTTTGCCCCATTGCGGGCTTGTTTTTCAAAATCAGCATAGTCCATTTCATAATGCCCATTGACCTTTAGAAGCGGATTTTCTACTAAAATACGGCCGTTTTTTCGGATCACATCAAAAAATGGATAATACACTGGCGTCTGAATGATTATTTTATCTCCGGGACATGTGAAATTTTGGATGAGCAGGCTCAAGGAAACCACTACACCCAAGCTGTGCAGCATAAGCTGTGGTTCTGGGCGCCAGTCATGGTATTTTTCAAACCAATCGCAAACGGACTGATAGTATGAATCTGGGCGTGAAGTATAACCAAAAATCCCTTGGTCTGCTCGTTCTTTGATTGCTTCTATAATTGGTGCTGCCGTCTTGAAATCCATATCCGCGATCCACAGTGGAATAAGGTCATTGCGCCCAAATTTCTGTTCTAATTCATCATACTTTGCTGAAAAATTATTTTTTCTGTCTATTATTTCATCAAAACTCATTTATTTGTCTCCTATTCATTTTTACTGTAATGCCTGTTGCAAATCATCAATTATATCCTGACTGTTTTCTATTCCTACTGAGAGCCGCAATAATTTATCGGTAATGCCGAGCTGTTGCCGTATTTTTAGCGGAATATCCATATGGGTTTGACATGCAGGAAAGGTAATTAGGCTTTCTACACCGCCCAGGCTTTCTGCAAATTGGATAAATTTAACGCGGCTTAATATTTGGGGTACCCGAGCTGCGTCGTCAACAGCGAAAGAAATTATACCGCCACAGCCAGAGGCCTGTTTATCGTGTATTTTCTTGCCGGGATGGGTTAAGAGCCCTGGATAATATACATTGGTTATATGGGGCTGGGTACTGAGCCATTTCGCTATCTTACCAGCGTTCTCATTGTGTTTTTCCATCCGCAGTCCCAGTGTCTTTAAACCTCTTATCAACAACCAGCTGTCATTGGGGCTAAGCATATTTCCGGTGGCGTTTTGGAGAAAGCGTATTTTTTCGCCGATGGTATTTTCGCGTGTCACAATTACACCGCATAGAAGGTCATTGTGGCCGGCTAAGTATTTGGTGCCGCTATGGACAACAATGTCTGCACCTAATTCAAGGGGACGTTGAAAATATGGTGTTAAAAATGTATTATCGACGATGAGCTGCATATTATGCTCTTTGCAAATACCAGCAAGTGCGGCTATATCGGTGATTTTCATCATTGGGTTGGTGGGCGTTTCGATGAATATTGCCTTTGTATTTTCTTTTATGGCTGCTGCAGTTAGTTTCGCTGAGCTGGTGTCCACAACGGAGAAGCTAATGCCATAATTGGTAAAAAGTTTATTAAACAATCTATATGTACCCCCGTAACAATCGTCTGCCAAAATAATATGGTCGCCTGTCTTATAAAGCATCAGCACCGTTGTTATGGCGGCCATTCCGGAAGAAAAGGCGAATCCATCGCTGCCGTTTTCTAAAAGAGCGATGCCGTCTTCGACTACTTGGCGTGTCGGGTTTTTGCTTCTGGTATAGTCGAAACCAGTGCTTTTCCCCAAGGCAGGGTGTGCAAAAGAAGCCGTATTATAAATAGGTGTGCTTATCGCTCCGGTTTTTTTGTCAGAATTTATACCTATATGGACAATCTTTGATTCCAAATTCATAAATAATGCTCCTTTATAATAAAAATAAAAAAGACCCTTCTAAGAAGAAGGGTCTTTAACGACTCATCCTCTCATTTTTCAGGATTACTCCTGCAGGAATTAGCACCTTGCGTAAACGCCGGTTGCTGGGTGTCATCGGGCCAGTCCCTCGACCACTCTAAATAAGAGATAATATGTGTCTATTATAAAGTAAAATGTGTCAAATGTAAATTTTATATTTACCATTATTGAAAATAAATTGTGCCAGCGTATTTTTTATTACCATTGCACGACAAAAATTGCAGAGCAAACACTCAAGGTGTCCACTCTGCAATTTCATTTTCGCTATGGTTTGGGCACCAAGCAGCGCCTGCACCATAAGGGGAGAGAAGAAATTTATTTATTTTATATTTTGTGTTTTAGCTTTGTCGGCAGATAATATCATATAATCTTCCGGTAGTCCGTATTTTTCAAGAATACTTTTGAGGGTTCCATCGCTGCGCATTTTTTCTAATTCACCGTTTACCGCATCGAGTAAGTCTTTATCACCAAAGCGTACTGCTGCACCTATTTGGCCTGAGGCTTCTGGTGTATATGGGCTTAATATGCGCAAATCAAGTGAAGAATTTTGTTTGAGCGTATAGCCGGCAACGATACCATCTGTTATACAAGCATCTATCTTGCCCGTGTTGACAGCCATCATTAGTTCTGCCTGACTGTTGAAAACTTTGACATCCTTCACTTCGCCTGCATCTTTCCATTTATTGGCAACGTCCAGAAAGGTCATTCCTTTTTGGCCGCCGATGACCTTATCTTTGAGATCGGCTTTACTTTTTATATCAGAATCCTTTTTTACAACTACGGCTTCCCCTTCTGAATACCAGATATTGGTAAATAATGCTTTTTGCAAACGTTCTGGTTTAATGTACATAGCGTCTGTGACCATGTCAATTGAGCCGTTTCCTAGCTCTACCAGTAGATTTTCAAAGGGGACTTGTTTCATTTCTACTTTGGGGATGTCGAGCCGCTTGGCTATTTCGGTAATAATTTCAGAATCAACACCGGAAAACTTATTGGTCTTTGTATCCATATAGGCAAATGGTGCGTCATTGGAGGAACCTACTACTAATACGCCTTTTTCACGTATTTTGGCCAACGTATTTCCATCTCCGGAGGAGCTTGCAGCGGATGAATCCGTCGCAGGTTTTTCCTCATCAGAGCCGCATCCGGCGAGAAGGAAAAGTGAAGATAATACCAACATGGTTAGAATAAAAAGCTTTTTACAGGAGTTTGTCATAATAAACCAGCCTTTCAGATTACTTATTTATAAAATAATAACTACCGATTTGAGGAAGAAAGTTTATATTCGATGAATTTAATACAGTGCGATAAAGGAACGCTTAAAATAAGATAAAACAGCGCTAGGTAAGTATAAGCTTCAATCGTGTAAAAGGTCTGTGAAGCAAAAGTCTGTGTACGCAGTAAAAGTTCGTTTACGGCAACGTATGCCAGCAGGGATGTGTCTTTAATCATCATGACGAGGTAATTGCCCAATGAAGGAATAATACTGCGCAGTGCCTGCGGCATTATTATCCGGAACAATGCTTCATACCGGCCAAATCCCAAGACGAGGGCAGCTTCCATCTGTCCTTTATCGACGGCGACGATACCAGCGCGGATAACTTCTGACATATAACAACCGTAATTAATAGCCAACCCTGCGATACCAGCTACCAGAGGGTCTATCTGCACATCTGTCTTGTAACCCAGCATGGCGGCAAATAAGTTAATGATAAGCGGCACCACATAGTAAATATAAACGAGCTGTACCAGTAAAGGCGTGCCACGGATAACTTCTAGAAAAACATATAAAAAAGCCTTTACGATTTTCCAGCCGAAAAGACGGCCGATAGCGATAAAAATACCAATAATAGTGGCTAAAATAAAACCGAAAAAAGTAGCTTCTAAGACTACACCGATACCATGTATCAGAGATGGGACAAGATATTCTGCTGCTGTAGCAAAATGCAGTTGCGAAAGTAAATTATTCATAGCTCACACCTCCAAGCACCCTGTTCAAAAACTGCTGTGTGCGTTCCTGCTTGGGATGATTGAAGATTTCGGCAGGGCGTCCTTCCTCTACAATAAATCCCTTATCCATAAATACGACCCGATCAGAAACATCTCTAGCAAACCCCATTTCATGTGTTACTACAACCATAGACATTCCTTCTTTTCTGAGGTTTTTCATTACATTCAGTACTTCGTTCACCAGTTCTGGGTCAAGTGCCGAAGTCGGTTCGTCAAAAAGCAGCATTTTAGGCTGCATGGCAAGTGCTCTGGCGATAGCTACACGTTGCTGCTGTCCACCGGAAAGCTGTGCTGGGTAAGCAGCAGCCTTATTGCCTAAACCTACCTTTTCCAAGAGATTACGCGCTATTTTTTCCGCTTCTTTTTTACCAGTATGCTTTACATGCATCGGTGCATACATAACATTCTTCAGCACGGTAAACATGGGGAACAGATTGAACTTTTGAAAAACCATGCCAACTTCTCTGCGCAGCCGTTTACTGTCAAGCGTATTATCAAGTATTGTTCCGTTATAATAAATTTGTCCGCCAGTAGGCTCTTCTAACAGATTTAGGCACCGCAGAAAAGTACTTTTCCCCGAACCAGAGGGACCAATAATACAAATGACTTCACCGTCATCAATCCGCATTGTTATACTTTTCAACACTTCTGTTTTACCATAGCTCTTTTTTAGATCAAATATGTTAAACATAACAGCCACCTCTTTGCAGTAGAAGATAGACAAAGCCCTATTTAGGGATTTACCTAAAATTTATAAAAAAAAGCGCCCATTCCCTTATTTGGGGAATGAGCGCCCTTGCTCCATACATCCTTAATTATTGGGTTCATTCTACCATGTGCTGCCTAAACAAGTCAATGTATGTAAGCACAATTTTTTAATAAACTTTTGGTAGTAGAGCACAATAATTTAATATATTTAGCTATTACACCACTAATGTGTAATAAATGTAAGCGTTAAACCATATACAGTTTTAAACAAGCATCCACAAAATTGGACATTTTATGGTTTTATTACCAGAAAACTACTTTGCATGGTTGCTCAGCACATGCTCATAGGGCAGTATCTCTGCCAAATATCCTTTTTTCTGCAAAGCAGCCTGTATATCTGCAAGTGCTTCTTGTGAATCTGCACATACAGTATGAAAATGATAACCTGATGTTATGTTCATCAAGGGAGTAGATTTCCCTGATTTTATGTCCTGCATAAAATTATTTATATCACGCCGGCTGCGGATGTTGAGACGGGCGGTCATCTTGCCATATACTCTATGGTTTATCATGACATCGACTACTGTCCCGCCCAAATCGACAATGGTTTTCAATTCGTCTTCTGTTTGTTCGTTGCTGTGCTGCATTTTTAAAATGCGGGTGAACTTGTGGACATCACTAAAAATATAGCCTCTGTTCGTTGCAATTACAGGATAATGCTGTGCCCGCAGCAATGCTATGTCCTGTACAACCACTTGTCTGCTAACCCCGGTTAGTCTACCCAGCGCACTTCCAGATAAAGGTTCATTGGAATTTTTTATAGCTTCTATAATGATTTTTCTGCGTTCTTTACCAGTCATTATTTTTCCTCCCTCTTTAGTCGGTGAAATGCGCAGTCATAAATGCTCTGCCTGTGCATGAGAGATCATAGCACATGCAGATGTTTTAGGCTCAAATCTAAAATAGGGGCGGAATGGGTCAAGGCTCCGCTTGATATATAGTCTACACCAACAGACAATATCTTTTCAATATTTTCCTTGTTTATATTGCCTGAGCATTCTGTTTCGGCACGTCCATCAATTATTTCTATTGCTTTTTTCATTTCATCGGGCTGCATGTTATCTAGCATTATGATATCGGCTCCTGTTGCTAAAGCTTCCCTTACCATTGCCAGATTTTCAACCTCGACTTCTATTTTATGTACAAACGGAGCATATTTTCGCGCGGCAGCAACCGCAGCACCTACACTTCCCGCAGCACCTATATGATTATCCTTTAGTAAAATACCGTCCGACAAATTATAGCGATGGTTAAAACCACCACCTACCCGAACCGCATATTTTTCAAAAATACGCATGCAAGGCGTGGTCTTTCTGGTATCAAGCAGTTTTGTTTTACTGCCCTTGAGCAGAGCTGCCACCGCGGCGGTATATGTAGCAATACCGCTCATGCGTTGTAAATAATTGAGTGCAGTCCTTTCGCCTGAGAGGATGACCCGGGCGTCACCTGTTATATCGGCTGCTTTATCACCGCTTTTTACATGGTCGCCATCTTTAGCATAAAATTTTACCACTGTTGTTTCGTCTAACAGATGAAAAACACGTTCAAAAATATCGAGCCCGGCAAGCACGCCGTCCTGTTTGCAGATCAATTCAGCGGAAGCTTTTTGGGGTATTGGCATAACTGCATTAGTAGAAATATCCTCGCTGTTTATATCTTCCTCCAGAGCAAGCCGGATGTACTTATCGGCGGTAAGCTGCATGGTAATCTTGTTCATTATATACGCTTCTTTCAATTTATTCTTTTGCTTATTTCCGCCGCTGCGCGCTTGGCAAAGACGAGGCTTTCCAATAAACTGTTGCTGGCTAAGCGGTTTTTACCATGGACGCCGTTACAGCTTGTTTCCCCTACGGCAAAAAGATTATGCATCGTTGTTTCAGAATTGCTGTCCACGTGTACGCCACCCATAAAATAATGCTGTGCCGGTACTATAGGAATAGGTTCTTTCAGGATGTCATACCCTTCTTCCATACATTTTTCGTAAATATGCGGGAAATGTTCTTTGATGACATCTTTCGGTACTTTTTCGAAGGACATCCAGACATGTTTACTTCCTTCTTTTTCCATTTCTTTATAAATAGCGTTAGACACTACATCACGCGGCAGCAGTTCATTGACGAAACGTTCGCCTTTGTTGTTTAAAAGAATAGCGTTTTCACCTCGTGCCGATTCAGAGATAAGAAAACTACGTCCTTTGTTTTTACTGTATAAACTGGTGGGATGGATCTGTACGTAATCCATATGTTCAAGCTCAACCCCATGCTTTTTCGCAATACGACAACCATCTCCTGTTAAATGCGGGAAATTGGTTGAATGTTCATAAAGGCCGCCGATTCCACCCGTAGCCATGACAACATACGGAGCCTTCACGATAAATTCTTTATTATCTTTTATCGCTTTTATACCGGTACAGATATTATTTTCTTCTAGTATATCCGTCATAGTTGTATATTCCATGATTTCCACATTGGCCAGTTTTTTTACATGTTCCAGCAAAACGGTAGTGATTTCTTTACCCGTAACATCTTCATGGAAACAGATACGCGGCCGTGAATGGGCACCTTCACGTGTATACTTAAGTGTCCCATCACTATTTTTTTCAAACCGCACACCAAGTTCCAACAAGTTGTTGATAATGTCACGACTGGAACGGATCATCAAATCAACGCTTTCTTTCCTGTTTTCGTAATGGCCTGCCCGCATCGTGTCTTCAAAATAAGCGTCGTAGTCATTGGCATCATGCAGGACACATATTCCGCCCTGTGCCAGCATTGAATCACTGCTTAAAACATCGCTTTTCGTTATTATCAATATATTCTTTTCACGCGGCATGTTCAGTGCTGTATAAAGTCCGCCTACACCGCAGCCCGCTATTATTAAATCATATTTTTCTTTTAACATTTGTATGTTCCTCCTCATTACCTATGCCAATTCCAACATTCTAACTAAAGTTTTGCGTGCTGGGCCTGCTAATTTTTCATCAACTTGAATAGCATTGCCACCGTTTTTCAGCACTTTGATAACACTGTCTAAAGTGTTCAATTTCATATTCAAACACTTCGGCACTGTTTCCGGAAAATAATAATTTTTTTCTGCATTTGCACGCATTAATTTATGTCTTATGCCGATTTCAGTAGCTATAATAAATTCTTTATCATCACTTTTGGCTGCATAATTTAATATACCGCTCGTAGAGCCTATATAATCTGCCAGTTTTATGACATCTTCATTGCATTCGGGATGGGCGAGAACTTTAGCTTGAGGATGCAGTTTTTTTAGGGTAGAAATTTCAGAAGCACGCATATGTTCATGAATTGGACAGAAACCGTCATTAAAGATGAAATGTTTTTCCGGTACCTGCATTGCCACATGGCGACCCAGGTTTTTATCGGGAATAAACAAAATATTTTTGTTGGGTAATTTTCTCACAATGTTTACGGCATTAGAGGAGGTCACACACACATCCGAGTATACTTTGGTTTCCGTGGTCGAATTGACATAACAAACAACAGCAAGATCATCATATTTTTCACGGCATTTTTTAATAAATTCATTATCAATCATGTGTGCCATAAAGCAATCGGCTCTGTCGTCAGGCATCAATACATCTTTTTGCGGATTGAGTATTTTAGCACATTCTCCCATAAACCTTACTCCGGCAAAAATTATTGTACGGCATTTTATGCCCGCGGCAACTTTGCTTAAATAAAAAGAATCACCCACATAGTCAGCAATGTCCTGTACTTCTGGTGCAGCATAGTAATGCGCCAGAATGACGGCATCTCTTTGTTTTTTTAGTACTGTTAATTCCTCATCGTTAATCATCGGTTTCTCTCCAATTTTGACTGTCAAAATTTTGGCAGAAATTATTTATCTGCTGTTCCAGATATCAACATGCAGTATAACAGATAATTTTACACATGACAAGACAGTAACTGTTTTATTAAATATTGCCTATGCAAAAAAGAGATTAGATATTGGCAATTTAAGTTATTCTTAATCACACTAGCAAGAATTGTCATTTTATTTTGTCTATTATCTTGATATACAAATGCATTTGCGTTATACTATCTGTAATTGAGTTGATTGTAACTTATTTGTGTTGTATTCTCATTTTTAAGAATTTTTTTATTTTGGAGAGGGGTTTTGGTAATGGTATGTAGAACAATATTGAATGAGACTTCCTATTTCGGCAGAGGTGCCATAAAAGAAATAGCCAGTGAAATAAAAGGACGTGGCTTTAAAAAGATTTTGTTAGTTACTGATAAAGACCTGTTGAAATTTAAAGTGGCCACCAAGGTGTGCGCTGTGCTGGATGAAGCCGGTATTACTTATAAAATATATGATAAGATAAAGGCAAACCCGACTATCACCAATGTTACTGAAGGCGTGGAATGTTGTAAAAATTATGGCGCGGAAGCTATAGTAGCTGTCGGCGGTGGTAGTTCGATAGATACAAGCAAAGCTATTGCCATAATCATTAAGAATCCAGAATTTGCCGATGTTAGAAGCCTTGAAGGAGCATCACCAACTAAGCATAAAGCGCTGCCTATCATTGCAGTCTCCACGACGTCGGGAACCGCTGCCGAAGTGACAATCAACTATGTTATTACCGATGAAGAAAAAAATCGTAAATTTGTCTGCGCTGATCCCCATGATATTCCTGTAGTCGCTATTATAGATCCTGATATGACAGCCTCTATGCCACCAAAACTCTGTGCTGCCACAGGGATGGACGCACTGGTACATGCCATCGAAGGTTATATAACAAAGGGAGCATGGGAACTTACGGATATGATGCATTTGAAAGCCATTGAAATAATCTCCCGGTCTTTGCGTGATTCTGTCAAAGGTGATATTAACGGCCGTGCCGAAATGGCGCTTGGTCAGTATATAGCTGGTATGGGATTTTCTAACGTTGGCCTTGGTATAGTGCACTCTATGGCGCATCCCTTAAGTGCCGTTTATGATACGCCGCATGGTGTGGCCTGTGCTGTGCTGCTTGCTCCGGTACTTAAATTTAACGCAGAAGCTACTGGCGAAAAGTATCGTGCTATAGCTAAAGCAATGGGCGTAAAAAAGACAAAAAGCATGAGTATAGAGCAAGCCCGTAAAGAATGCATTGCTGCCGTTGAAAAACTCAGCACGGATGTCGGTATTCCGAAAAAGCTCAGTGAACTTGGTGTCAAAGAAAAAGATATAACATTCCTGGCTAAATCGGCTATCGCTGATGCCTGCACGCCGGGTAATCCCCGTGATGTATCACTGCAAGAAATAGAAGATATTTATAAATCTATTTTGTAATTTTCGGTCATGAAACAACATTTTAATATTTTTTTTAAATAGTGGCATTATTAGGTAGAGACTGATATTAACAGCCATTATTTTAAACTTTTTTGTAAATTTGTATACAAAAACGCTTGTCAAAATCAGTTGCATGTGCTATTGTATTAAGCATACGAAAAATGCGTTGCAAAGGAATAGTAGTACCTGCAAAAACTGTCAGAGAGTTGCTGGGTGGTGAAAAGCAATAGTTTAACTAGGTATGAACTCGCCTTGAAGCAGCTGCCTGAAATGATGTAAAGTAGGTGCAGACGGGATCCGGCCGTTAAAACGGAAAGATATAACATCGTATTTTATATGATGCGTATCTGTAAAAGTGTATACCGCTATTTTAAGCGGTGTAAATTTGAGTGGTACCGCGAAAGCAAAGCCTTTCGTCTCTTACAAAGAGACGAAAGGCTTTTTTGTATAAAAGAAAACCACGCGATAGTCGCGTGGTTCCAGAGAGCTTAAGCGGTGAACCCTAATGTGCTAACCTGTAAATAAGCCTGCCAG
>NZ_SMAA01000018.1 GCF_004341685.1 Pectinatus cerevisiiphilus | reverse complement strand
ATTTTTTCGAGTTTTTCGACCTGCTCTGAAAACTCTAAAGGAATTATCTCATGTTTAGGGTATATTTTACAGCCACTGTTTTATTTTGCGCTTACCTTGTACTATCTTGAATTTTTCATAACCCTAACCATTAACGATAGACCTTTTTGCATAACAAAAAAACCAGTAGGAATTCCTACCGGTTTATCTTAAAGTTCTAAGTTTGCTCCCAATTTGCTCCCATGAATCTTGTGACAAATCAAGCCAAACTGCTGAAAGTATTGTCATTATTGGTGACCCACCGGGGAATCGAACCCCGAACCTGCTGATTAAGAGTCAGATGCTCTACCAATTGAGCTAGTGAGTCAGTTCCATAAGCACTTTACCTATTATAGAGTATAAATTAATAAAATGCAAGCATTTATTGATTTATATTTTATAAAAATTAATTTAGTAAATATTTATCTTAAATTGGTCACATTACCCAAAATTATACGGAAATATTACTATATCACTAAAATAATTATTAACTAAAATTCCTAAAAAAAGACTAGGTAATCATTTTACAATGTCAAACTATGATCTTATTTATTTTAACAATCGACTAAAAACTAATTTCAGTTATCAATTATTAATGTTTTGAAATACGATCATTCCTTATCAAATCCAATGCCATTTCTGCATTGCTAGAAGCGGCTCTACGGAGTTCTGCTAAACGTTGCCCATTTACTTCTTTTACTTTATCCTTATTATTCCATTTGGTGGCAAATTGGGTAAAGATATCATCTGCAGTCGTCTGTTCTAAATTACCAGCTGCTTTTTCGCCAATAGAATTTAAAAATCTATCTACTTTAGGATCATAGGACATCCCTATCATAGGAACGCCCATAACACCGGCAAATATCAATGCATGCAGTCTAATTGAAATTAACATATCCAAATTGCCTGTTATTGATAAAAGTTCACTTGTAGTATATTCATCGTTGAGTAATATAGGGGTAGATTTCATATACGCCGCTATTTTTTCTGCTACTCTGACATCTTCAGGAAATTGCATCGGTATGAATACAATCTGTACACCAAAGGTTTCCGTAATTCTATCGGAGATATCAGCTAAAACCTTTTTATAGTGCAACAAGCCGCGCCATTCTCTTGCACAGATACCCACTATTGGTTTTGTATGCGGAACTTTATTTTCTGATAAAATATGCCTGCCAATATTTTTGTCAACAGAATGAATTGCCAGCACAGGATCTGCTGTTACTTTTATTAAAGGCTTAGAAATATGCATCTGTTCCAATTCGGTTAAAGATTCTTTATCTCTTACTGTAATAAGTTTTGCATGGTTACCAAACCAACACATAAGTTTGCGTGGTAACCAACCGAAAACAGGACCAATTCCCTGTGCATAAAGCATAATAGGTGTTCTCACTAAAACCGATAAAAAAAGTATTCCCATGTAGTAATACAAGCTACGCCCACTGGTTACATTTTGCAAAAGACTGCCGCCGCCGCTTATCAATAAATCAGCATTTTTTAAGGCCTTTAAGATGGCAAAAATATTTAACCAATTTATCGATTTTACACCATGCCGCTTCGCAGTATCAACTGGATTTGTCGATATAACAGTGAATTTTATTTTAGGATCAAGGTCTGTAAAAACTTCCAGCATTGCTGCAAGCATCGCTTCATCGCCGGCATTTTTTGAACCATAATATCCTGAAACTACAATACTACTCATGCCCGGCATTTTTCCTCCTCTCTAATGAGGAAGAAAAATGTCTCCAAAGCTCTATTATCACTAGCGCTACAAAACCTAACAAAGCTCCGAGGACAACGCCATTGATTCCACGAGACAATGACATGTATACAGGTGTCCGCATATGGGCAAAGGTTTCAACCATTGAGCCCTGTCCAATAGTTGCGGCAAAAACCAGTATACCGAAAACAAATACAGGCCATTTTCTAAGCCATGCCATGATCATAATAAAAAATGCAGGATGGCCAATGAACAATTCTTTTGAGCGTGGTCTAGCAAAAAATGTTCTTTCTAAAAGAGCACGTATTTTCAATTCAATGCCTGGTACCGGGAATCCGGCAGTATGCCCAGAGCGTTCAATAAATACCACTAGGGCTAAAGCCAAGGCCGCAAAAATTATTAGTGTTTTTACAAGTATTTTCATATTTAAGAAATGTTTCAACTGATCTAAGAATGCCATTGGTACCAATGGATTATTGTCGTCAAAGACATTAAATCTCTGGCATAATGCAATCCCTACCAAAATCATAGGCAGTACAAAGGTAAGTTTAATTCCTCTAAATATTTCTATTTCAAGGAAATAGCGGACATCAGATAATATACCAGACAAGTATGCTGCCCCTATTAGCGAAATAATGCTTGTAATGATTATGGAAACAAAACAAGATGCTATTACACGTTTAAAGGGAAGATTCTTGCTGCGCTTCATGGTTTTAATCCTGTCCAACAAATAGATCATCGCCAAGGCGGGGAAAAGGTTAGCCGCCGCAAAAGCACCCAGAACACGAATTTTATTACCATGTCCCATAGCCAATGGAAGTATACATACTACTGCAGCTATTATAAATAAAATGTATTGATGCTTAAGTTTAAAGTTTGGAATAACTAAGGATAAGTAGAGCACACCAGCTGCACAAACTCCTGCCATCATGAGTATTCGTAGAATCTGGCTGCCATTATATATTTCAAAACTGCTGGCAGGGCCTACTGTAAAGCCTTTATTTTCCAATTTATTTTTCGTATCGGCGAAATATTTTATATTAGTTTGCATCACAGAAAGACCTGTGGCAGGTTTTTCATATGGACGCAAGAGATCTATGCGAATATTTCTTTCTTCATCAGTATTACTCCAGCGTTCTACTGCATCAGCCAACTTCAATTTAGGCTGTTCATCTTTAGGGATAGTATAAAGACGTGCTGCCTTATAATCGAGTCCCTGTGCAATATCTGTAAGGCCATCCTGCGGATAGAACTGCAGCTGGGAAACATTTTCAATCATCCCTAGTGTAATATTACGCTGTTTCATCTTTTGAATGGTATATTCCAGCAAATCAGGTGCACCCAAAGTTTGTGGACCAGAAAAGATAATCTCAGATACCTTAATACCGTCTAATCTATCAAAAACAGCATCTATTTGCCCTTTAGTGACATCAGTATAATTGCTAGGGCGAGCTATTACATAAAAACCGGCATCGTTCGCAGCTTTCATTTCATCTGTTGGCATGCCTAAATTAATTTTTAGAAAATCTTCATAATTAGTTTTAACCGCAAGAACTTCATTACTGCCAACATGCATTGATTGAACACGCTGGTCACCAAGACGCAAAAGGAGATCTTCTTTTACTTCCTTAAAAGTCTGTGGGTCATTGCCAGTTACATAAACTTCCGTACCAACTATTTTGCCAGCTTGGACTAAGGCTACCCAATCAGGATCTGTAAGGGAGCCATTATGATAACGCTGTAAAAGCACACTGCCTGGTGTTGCCGCAGCTTTTCCGTTTTCATTCAATTTTTTGAACGTAGTTTCGTAGACTGCTAGTGATGTTATTCCTGCTTCTTTTGCTTCAGCAAGCACCTCAGACGGCGGCAGCCCCTCATTTTCTGCTAATTTTAATAAATCTTCATAATCAAGAGCTAGCTCTACAGTCATATTGTCATTTTCTACACGATGACGCTGAAAACTTATTACCAACCCAGCAACAAGACCTATTGCAATCAGCAGTATAAACCAGCGGTTATAATTGAAAACCTTCAAAATTTTTCCCACCTTATCTATTCTTTGTGAGCACTTGCTTTAATGGATATTTGATTATTTTCCTGTGTAACGGAATCGATTCTTGCACCAAAAGGTAACTTATTTTTATCAAGCAGCATTATCGCGTCCTGCGTGTTCAAACTGATTTTTCCTAATAAGGTATTTTCTACGTTGAATTCAGCAATTTTAAAATAAATATTTCCATCCGCAGTATATATCGAACCAGTCATATTTGCCGCAATATTATTATCCAATATTGGAATATTC
The DNA here is from genome assembly GCF_004341685.1 of Pectinatus cerevisiiphilus. GTDB lineage: Bacteria > Bacillota > Negativicutes > Selenomonadales > Selenomonadaceae > Pectinatus > Pectinatus cerevisiiphilus. The sequence continues at coordinate 39,554 of NZ_SMAA01000018.1, read as the reverse complement.
GCTGTTACTGTCACGAGTTGAGGCGTTATAAGGACAGTGGCGCTGTGCAAACGTGTTATTTTTTGCAGTAACAAGCGTTCAAGAGATTTTTCATCAATAGTACAAGATAAAGCAATATCTTCTGCCTTATCGACTGTAAAACGCTGCTGTAAGAGGTCAGGCATATCTATATACAGTTTATCACCCGTCAACAACAAATCATGCACTTCCGTCTGACCGATAAGGGCAGCATCAGCTTTATAATAGACCCTGTCGATCTTCCCATCAGCTATCATGAAAGGCGGATGAGTTTGCACTTCACCTTGTATGTTACGGGCATGCATATCATTCTTCAAATAATTATATATCGTGTAGGAAACATAGTTAGGTAAAACCAAACTAGTCAATACAGTTGCAAGTATTATTAGGGATGAAACAATAACTAAAATTTTACGCAATTTTATCACCCAGCAATAGCAAAGTATGCTACCGTCATCATTATAAAATAAAATACAGCAACTGACCTGGAATTAGACTCTCTTTCATTTTCCAAAGACAGTCATTGCAAACTTCTCAGGTCAGCAGTCATTATACAAACAGCATTACAGCTGCTTGTTTGCTTTAGCGCGCAGATAGCTTTCTATAAACAAATTAATATTACCATCCATTACACCTTGTGTATCGCTCGTTTCAACATTAGTACGATGATCCTTCACAAGATTATAAGGATGAAATACATATGAACGAATTTGGCTGCCCCATTCAATCTTTTGTTGTTCGCCTTCTAATTTAGCAAGTTCAGCTTCTTTTTTTTGTGTTTCCAATTCGAAAAGACGAGCACGCAAAAGTTTGAGACATTGTTCCCTGTTTTGTAGCTGAGAACGTTGATTCTGGCATTGCGCTACAACACCTGTTGGTATATGCGTCATCCGGACTGCTGAATCTGTTTTATTGATATGCTGTCCACCGGCGCCACTTGCTCTATAGGTATCAACGCGCACATCTGCCATATTGATATCAAGATCCACATTATCATCTATTTCCGGCATTACATCGCATGCCGAAAAGGAAGTATGACGACGGGCATTAGCATCAAACGGAGAAATACGCACTAAGCGGTGTACCCCCTTCTCCGATTTAAGATAGCCATATGCATTATGTCCCTTTATCACCAACGTAACCGATTTCACACCTGCTTCATCACCTGGCAGCAAATCCACCGTTTCCACACTGAATTTATTTTTTTCTGCCCAGCGGCCATACATGCGCAAAAGCATTTGCGTCCAATCCTGTGCTTCTGTACCACCAGCTCCAGCATGAAGTGTCAAAATAGCATTATTGGCATCATATCTTCCTGATAATAATATCTCAAGTTCTAATTTTTCTATTTGCTTGCGTATCTCATTAATTTCTTTTTCTACATCACCGCAGACTGATTCGTCCTTATCTTCTGTACCCATCTCCCAAAGCAGATGCATATCCTCATATTTATCGAGCATACCTTGATAACGATCAACACCGTCTTTTAACACATTCAGTTCAGTAGATACCTTCTGGGCTTTTTCAGAATCATCCCAAAAAGCCGGTTCACCCATTTTATATTCCAGTTCAGCTATTTTCTCTTTTTTATGGGCGACGTCAAAGTGAAGCCCCCATTTCATCCAGTTTTTTCTTTAAGTCGACTATAGTAACTCGTAAATCTTCTAACACTGCATTCACATCCCTAAAAGTAATTATTTATTTCTACCACAACAATTTTTATATTTTTTCCCACTGCCGCACGGACAAGGATCATTTCTGCCGACAGTATCTTTCTTCACTACCGGTTTCTTCTTATCTGGCATTTCTTCTGTGCCGTGCGAAATAGTAGCGCCCTTCAGATGATCTTCCAAAGGCGGTTGTTCCTGACGTACGATATTTACTCGATACATTAATTTAACGATGTCTTCCTGAATACTGTTTATCATCGCTTGGAACATATCATAAGCTTCTATTTTATATTCTACAAGAGGATTTTTCTGGCCATACGCACGCAGTCCAATACCTTCACGTATCATATCCATTTCATCAAGATGTTCCATCCACTTGCTGTCAACAACCTTAAGCATGACAATTCTTTCCAGTTCACGCATATTGTCTTCACCAAACAGTTTTTCACGTTCATTATAAGTGGTATCAGCGGTCTTGTACAGATAATTTTCCAACTCATCCCGACTCATACTTTCGAGTTTATCCTTGGTGAGCGCGTCCTTTGGTGCATACACTTTTTCAGCATCATCAATAAGTCCTTGTATGTTCCATTCTTCAGGATATACTTTTTCGTTAGCGAACACATCCATTTCATGTTTGATAACATCATGCACCATATCGAGTATATTTTCTTTTAAATTGTCACCAACAAGGACTTTACGGCGCTGACTGTATATAACTTCGCGCTGTTGATTCATAACATCATCATATTCCAGAACATGTTTACGAATATCAAAGTTACGTGCTTCCACTTTTTTCTGGGCTTGTTCAATAGAACGGGTAACCAGTTTATGTTCGATAGGATCATTCTCACCCATGCCAAGTTTATCCATTATATTGGCAATATTATCAGAACCAAACAGGCGCATCAAATCATCTTCTAAGGATAAATAAAATCTTGAAGAGCCTGGATCTCCCTGACGTCCAGCACGGCCACGCAACTGATTGTCAATACGGCGTGATTCATGGCGTTCTGTGCCAATTATATGCAAGCCTCCATTGGCAGCCACACCATCACCAAGCGTAATATCAGTACCACGGCCAGCCATATTGGTAGCAATCGTCACTGCGCCTGCCTGACCGGCATCCGCAATTATTTGTGCTTCCATTTCATGATGCTTAGCATTCAAAACATTATGGGGAATATGTGCTTTCTTTAAAAGGTCGCTCAATTCTTCTGACTGCACAATAGATGTAGTCCCTACAAGTACCGGCTGTTTTTTAGCATGATAATCCTTGATGGCATTTACGACAGCCTTGAATTTTGCCTTCTTGGTTTTATAGATAACATCAGGAAAATCAGTACGTTTAACTGGTTTATTTGTAGGCACGACAATAACTGGTAATTTATATATTTTTATAAATTCGTCTTCTTCAGTTTTAGCAGTACCTGTCATACCAGATAATTTAGCATACATACGAAAATAATTCTGAAATGTAATAGTTGCTAAAGTCTGGGACTCACGCTGTATTTTTACATTTTCTTTTGCTTCAATAGCCTGATGTAAACCATCAGAATAACGTCTGCCGACCATAAGACGGCCTGTAAATTCATCAACAATGATAATCTCATTGTCGCGGACAACATAATCCCGGTCGCGTTTCATCATTGCCTTGGCACGCAATGCCTGCGTAAAACAATGTGACATTTCTATATTGGCAGTATCGTACAGATTATCTATATTAAGAGCTTTTTCTACTTTAGTAACAGCTGACTCTAAAGGCGATACGGTCTTTTCCTTTTCATTAAGTGTATAATCCTCACCCTCTTTTAAAGGTGCTACAGCTTTTGCCATAATGGAATACATGTTCGTCGATTTGCTGCCCGGTCCAGAAATAATAAGCGGAGTACGCGCTTCATCTATGAGTATACTATCAACTTCATCGACAATCGCATAATGGAGATCCCGCTGTACCATTTGATCTTTACTTATTACCATATTGTCACGCAGATAATCAAACCCAAATTCATTATTGGTACCAAAGGTAACATCGCAATTATAAGCAAACTTACGTTCAGCAAAATCCATATCATGAGTGACAAGACCGACAGACAGGCCAAGTGTCCGGTAGAGACGTCCCATCCATTCGCTATCACGTTTAGCAAGATAATCATTTACCGTTACCATATGTACACCTTTTTGTGATAAGGCATTCAAATATACAGGTGCAGTAGCCACCAAAGTTTTACCTTCACCAGTTTTCATTTCAGCTATTTTCCCTTCGTGCAGGCAAATACCACCGATCAACTGGACATCAAAATGCCGCATAGCCAAAGTCCGCCGAGAAGCCTCACGTACTACGGCAAAAGCTTCCGGTAAAATAGAATCAAGTGCTTCGCCATTAGCTATACGTTCCTTAAATTTTGCCGTATTACCGCATAAAGAACCGTCACTCATCTTTTTATATTCCGGTTCCAGTGCATTTATTCGTTCAACAATGCCACGCATACGTTTTATTTCTTTTTCATTATTATCACCAAGTAAAGTTTTTAAAAAACCAAACAAATATGTCACCTCTTATTTATAATAGAAACAAAATATTTAAATTGCCGATGGATGCGGCTATAATATCCTTTGCAAACAGACCATATAAAATTCTAACAGACAATCATTCATAAGTCAAAAACAGTATAACGCAAATTGTAAGCTTTAACAAGATTTTTAACAGTTGAAGGGTTATACTGTTGTTTTTCCTCTTGCTAGTTAAAAAAAGTCAGCAGCTTTTGTTCTGCTGATCTTTCTTATCGAAAATAATAATTTTGTAAACCTAAGCATAGGAACCAACTCCCCCACTACTTAAAGCCAAAGCTTATTCACGTCAATTATAAAAAGGTTTCATAAGGCCGATAACTTTCACCTTTTTAACCATGAATATTTCTTTTAGAGCCGGAATAATATCTTCAATATGCATTTTTTGCAATTCATTTCCTGTTGTTATAAGCAGCGTATTTTTATTTTTGGCCAAATTATGTATGGAGGCAATATACATCGTAAAAAAATCTGCACCAAATAATTGTTTTAAATTGGAAAACTCACTTTCAAATTCAGGTTTTCTGACATTTATAGGCGTAAGCTGCACAGTGTCTAAATGCGGATTATTTGCTGCTGGTTGTTTATGAAGCTGCGACAAAATATCAACTCCCTTTTTTTATACCGTAGCTTTCAGCAAGTTTTTTGAAAACAGGCAGGGATTTTTCTATAATGGAGGTTTTTATGCAATAAGAAGCTCTAAAGTGGCCGGGGCAGCCAAAGTCAGTTCCCGGTACCAAAAGCAAATCAAATTCCTGTGCTTTTTTACAAAAAGCATAATCATCTGGTTCAAGGCTTTCTGGAAATAAGTAAAAAGCTCCTTGTGGTTTTATGCATTTAAAACCGGCTTCAACCAGGCCATTGTAAAGAAGTGTTCCATTCTTTTGGTAGGTGCTTATATCAGAAGGCATATCACAGCAGCGGGCTATAACGCGCTGGAAAAGGGAAGGCGCATTTACATGTGTCAAAACCCTCGCAGCTCCAGCAACAGCACCGTATATCTGTTCTGAAGAAGCCGTTTCATCAGGTATGAGGATATAACCAATGCGTTCTCCTGGCAAAGAAAATGATTTGCTATAAGAATAGCAAATAATTGTGTCCGCATAATAATGTGTCAAATAAGGAACTTCAATGCCATCATAGGCAATTTCTCTATAAGGTTCGTCAGAGATAAGAAAGATAGGATGCCCGTATTCTTTTTCTTTCTTTTCCAATATTTTTGCAAGTGTTTTTATAGTATCTTCCGAATAAATAACACCACTTGGATTATTAGGAGAATTTACTATTATTGCCTTCGTTTTCTTCGAAATTCTTTTTTCAAATTCCGCAAAATTTATTTGAAAATCAGATGGTTGCGCAGGAACGACTACCAGCTTTGCACCTGTAGATTCAACAAAACATTTATATTCAGGGAAAAATGGAGCAAAGGTCACAAATTCATCACCTGGTTCACTTAAAGCCTTAAAAGTGATCGTTATGGCACCGGCTGCCCCGCCCGTAATAAAAAAGTTTTTTGCCGAAAATTTTGTTGCAAAACGACGATTGACGCTTTTGGCTAATTTTTCTCTGACGACGGTCAATCCCGGTGCAATGGTATAACCATGTACAGCGCAAGGATCTTCCTCGTTAAGGATATCAAAAATAGCCTGTTTGATATAAGTCGGTGCGGGAACGTTAGGATTGCCAAGACTATAATCATATATATTGTCTTCTCCAACGACAGCAGCGCGTTTGCGGCCATATTCAAAAATTGTCCTTATAGTAGATTTCTTCGTTCCTAATTCATACATAGCCTGTGAAAACATTTCATCAAATCCTTATTAAATAAATTTCAATCTTTTCTAAGTACAGTTACAATTATGTCCAGTATTTAAGCGATAACTTTTCTTATTGTAGCATTTTTAAATATTGTCTTCAATAAGCAGAAAAATAAAAGGCCTAAGGATAGAAACAATCCTGAAGCCTTTACTTGTCTAATACAGAATATGGAAAGCAACGATCTCCTTTTCCATAATTATTCTATTATCTAACCGCTGCCTCTTCTTCAAAATACCGCATACTGGTTTTTTTCCATTCTTTTACGCTATATAAAAGAACCTTATCCGTTAACCGATTTTCCTGTGCCAGCTCTTCAACGACAGCATCACATTCTGAACGTGTCCGCGCATGGATCATCGTATAAACATTATAAGGCCAGTCCTCTGTTGTCGTCCGGTCATAACAATGGGATACTGCTGAATGAGCCGCCATAGCTTTTGCTATTGTATCCATATGGTCAGGAGGAACAACCCACGCACAAAGTACATTGGCAGCAAAACCTGCTGTATAATGCCCCAACACAGCTCCCATTTTACGTATTTGTCCTTCATCCTTATAACGCTTAAGCCGGCAAATCAATTCATTTTCACTGATGCCGACACGTTCGGCTAATATTTCGTAAGGTTTAGCAACAAGGGGAAAATCGTTTTGCACTGTTCTGATAATTTTCTTGTCTAATGCGTCCATTTCATTACCTACTTTAAATTAAATTTTACATTGACTTTATACTTTTTACGGGAAACAAGACTCATCACTGCCTCCACTCCCGGTAAAGCGCGAACATCATCAAGAATTTTAGCACGTTGCGCTACATTTTGTGTCAGCAAAGTAAACCAGAGATTATATTTTCCTTTACGTTCATAATTATGCGTAGCACCTTCATAAGTGTTTATAACAGCAGCTACTTTCTCCATGTAACCTTCCTTAACTTTTAGCGCAACCAGCGTACCTACATATCCCAGCTTATCTGAATCAAAAAAGGGACCTATACGCCTGATGTAACCTTCATCCCTTAACTCGTTCAAGCGTTTTATTACTTCCTGTTCAGATAATCCTGCCAGCTTACCAAGCTCCGCAAAGGGATGCGGCGTCAACGGAAGATTTGTTTGTATGGCGTTTAATATCTTTTTATCTGATAATGACAGCATATACACTCTCCAAGGATTCTTATCCAGCCACAGAACGGCCACCATATATAAATCGAACAATATAGGCGGCTTAGGATAAAATTTTCTCTTTAACTAGGTATTGCCAATGCATAATAATATGCCTACAGCTAACATACCTGAATCATATTCACATTTACTTACTCTATTCTACCAAAGCATGTCCTATAAAGTCAAGTAAATATGAACGCCCCTCATTTTTTACGGAAGAGTATGGTAAGATTGTAAGTTCCGGCACCTTTAAGGCTTTTTTTATACACGAAATATTTTTACTTATAGAATTTTTTCCTAATTTATCAGCTTTAGTGGCAATAACAAACACAGGAATTTCATGTTTCAATAACCAATTAAACATATTAATATCCGATGGCATAGGGTCATGCCGTATATCAATAAGCTGACATACACAATAAAGATCCTGTGGAAATAAAAAATATTTTTCAATAAATGAAGCCCATTTTTTCCTGTTAGCCTGGCCTGTTTTAGCATAACCGTAACCGGGCAGATCAACGAGATAAAAATCTTTTATGGACTCGTCTTCATAATATTTAGCTGTCAGTTTAAAAAAATTTATGGTTTGTGTCTTGCCAGGTTCTCTGCTCACACGTGCCAAATTATGAAAACGTGTGAGCGAGTTGATAAGCGAAGATTTACCGACATTTGATCTGCCGATAAAAGCTATCTGCCTGAGTTTTTCTTCGGGAAATTGTCTTGGTTCCACGGCAGAAGCAATATACTCTGCCTTCGTGATATTTATTGATGCTTTGTTTGTATCTGTCATTCTTTCACCAATGCATATTTTAAAACTTCATCCATATTTTCAACAGGAATAAACTGCATTTTATCCCGAACTTCTTGTTCAATGTCCTCAACATCTCTTTCATTTTCCTTAGGCAAAATGATCGTATATATCTTTTCGCGGTAAGCAGCCAAAGTTTTTTCCTTCAGTCCACCTATTGGCAGCACCCGACCGCGCAATGTGATTTCACCAGTCATTGCTATATCATTTCTCACTTTTGTTTCGGTCAGCGCAGATACCATTGCAGTAGCCATAGTTATACCGGCAGATGGGCCATCCTTAGGGATTGCTCCTTCTGGTAAATGAATATGGATATCGTCCTTTTCATAAAATTGGGGATCTAACCCTAGTTTATCACTGCGGCTTCTTATGTAACTGAGCCCCGTTTTAGCCGATTCCTTCATAACGTCTCCCAGCTGACCTGTCAGTATAAGGTTACCCTTTCCCTTGAGTATACTCACTTCCGTCGGCAATATATCACCGCCTACTTCTGTCCAAGCCAAGCCAGTGCATACGCCCACCTGCGGTTTACTTTCCGCACGGGTGTGCATATATTTTACTCTGCCTAAAAAGTCGGGGATATTTTTAACAGTAACACGAATTTTTTTCTTATCTTCTTCAAGTATTTTTTTGCGGCTTTACGGCAAACAGCGCCAATTTGTCTTTCAAGTTCCCTGACCCCGGATTCACGTGTGTAATTTGCAATAATTTCTTGCAATGCACCAGGCATAAATTGCAACTGCTTCTTTTCTAAACCGTTAGCAGCCAATTGTTTATCTACGAGATAGCGATGGGCAATTTGGTATTTTTCTTCTTCTGTATAGCTTGGCAGCGAAATCATTTCCATTCTGTCGCGCAGGGGACGTGGAATATTGGCAATATTATTAGCTGTTACTATCCAAAATACCTGAGACAAATCAAATGGTATTTCAATATAATGGTCAGAAAAAGAATTATTTTGTTCAGGATCAAGAACTTCTAAAAGGGCAGATGACGGATCTCCCCTAAAATCAGAGGCAATCTTATCTATTTCATCCAGCAAAAATACAGGATTTCTACTTCCCGCATTTTTAATACCGTTTATGATTCTGCCAGGCAGAGCGCCAATATAGGTACGACGATGGCCACGAATTTCTGCTTCATCACGAATCCCACCTAGGGAAGCTCTGATAAATTTACGACCCATAGCTTTGGCAATTGAAGAAGCAAGCGAGGTTTTACCTACACCGGGAGGCCCTACTAAACAAATTATCGGTGCTTTTATTTTGTTTGAAAGCTTGCGGACTGCCAAATATTCGAGAATGCGTTCCTTTACTTTCTCTAAACCGTAATGGTCTTTCTCTAATACTCTTTCTGCCGCTTTTATATTCAGCTTATCATGGCTTGTTATAGACCACGGCAACGCCAACAGCCATTCAATATACGTTCTTATTACTCCTGTTTCCGGAGAAGAAGCAGGTAGTCTTTCAAGACGTTTTATTTCCCTTTGAAGGCAATTAAGAACTGTCTCAGGGTATTTCCCCTTAGACATCTTTTCTTTATATTCATCAATTTCGGTCGTCATGCTATCCTTATCGCCTAATTCCTGATGAATAGCTTTCAGTTGTTCGCGTAAATAATATTCTTTTTGGATTTTTTCCATCTGGCTGCGAACACGGTCACTGATTTTTTTCTCTATATTGAGGATTTCCATTTCTTTTGAAAGGACAGTATATAACTTTTCCAAACGTTTTACGGGGTCTACAAGGGAAAGCAGTTCCTGCTTATCTTCCAATTTCATATTCATATGGCTTGCAATTAAATCGCACAAATGCCCGCCATTTTCAATCATAACCACTGACACCAATGTTTCCGGTGGAATCTTTTTGCTGAGTTTTACCCATTCTTCAAATTGGTTAACTACCGCTCGGATAAGGGCTTCCATATTTATAGAATTATCCTTGGTGTCATCCTTATACTCTACGATTTCAGCCGTATAATATTTCTTGAGACAATTGACTTTCTTTATTTTGGCACGGTGCAAACCTTCTACCAATACACGCATTGACCCGCCGGGGAGTTTTAAAAACTGTCTTACTTCAGCTACTGTGCCCATTTCATATATATCTTTTTCTGTAGGGTCGTCTACGGCAGGATCTTTTTGCGCACTTAACATTATTTTATGGTCATGCACCATTGCGTCTTCAAGTGCTACAACAGATTTCTCGCGACCTACATCTAAATTAACTATTACATATGGGAATACTACTATTCCTCGCAAAGGGAGCAGTGGAAGCACCTTCAAATCATCCTGTTTTTCCATATGGTGAACACTTCCTTTCTGGTTCTTTCAATAAAAAAGTTGCTGCATCCATTTCGCGGCAATACAGATCTCTTCAAAAAGAGCTCCATTGCCTGCGAATACTTCAACAAAGCCTGATTATATACAGTTTTGTTGAAATATTATAGACACAACAACTTCTCGGGACATATTCACCATTTATGCAAAAGCACAAAGCTGAAATATGTCTTATTTCATTTTATGACAAGTATGGACCGCCTTGTTAACATAATCAAGCTGATTCTTCACTTGTTATTGATTTTTTGGTAGATGATTTTTTCTTGTTGCCATAGGTCAACAAAGGATCCGTACTTTTTTCTACAGTTTCCTTAGTTACCCGGCAGCTGGTGACACCTTTAACAGACGGAACTTCATACATGACATTGCGCATTATTTTTTCTATTATCGAGCGCAAGCCACGTGCCCCTGTCTTTCGCTGTAATGCTTTTTGCGCTATAAGTGCCAGAGCTTCCTTATCAAATTCAAGTGTGACTCCGTCCAGTTCAAGCATTTTTTGATACTGTTTGACTAAAGCATTCTTAGGTCTTACGAGAATATCTACCAATGTCTTTTCATCAAGCGCATCAAGTGTAACTACAACTGGCAGACGACCAATAAATTCAGGAATCAATCCATTCTTTAAAAAGTCTTCTGGTAATACATGCTTAAACCATTCACCTGTATTTTGTTCTTTACGGCTTTCTATCTTAGCGCCAAAACCGACGCTTGTCTGCCGCAGGCGATTTTCAATTATTTTTTCTAAACCGTCAAAAGCACCACCACAAATAAACAATATATTTGTAGTATTTATTTGAATCAGTTCCTGATGAGGATGTTTCCTTCCTCCTTGCGGGGGAACATTAGCAACAGTACCTTCTAAGATCTTCAGTAGTGCCTGTTGGACTCCTTCACCTGAAACATCTCTGGTTATGGAAGTGTTTTCCGATTTTCGAGAGATCTTATCTATTTCATCAATATAGATAATACCTTTTTCTGCCTTCTCAATATCATAATCAGCAGACTGAATAAGTTTGAGAAGAATATTTTCAACATCTTCGCCTACATAACCTGCTTCGGTAAGAGAGGTGGCGTCCGCGATGGCAAAGGGCACATTTAACACATGTGCCATCGTTTGAGCAAGCAGTGTTTTACCGCTTCCTGTCGGACCAAGCATAAGAATATTTGACTTCTGTAAATCAATATCGTTATTCTTAAAGCCCACATTTATGCGCTTATAATGATTATAGACCGCTACCGATAATGTTTTTTTGGTTTCTTCCTGCCCAATTATATACTGGTCAAGTATAGCTTTTATTTCCTTAGGCTTAGGTACATTCTTAAGACCTACTTCAACTTCATCAGTCAGTTCTTCTTCTATTATCTCATTGCACAGCTCAATGCACTCATCGCATATATACACTCCAGGCCCTGCTACTAATTTGCGCACCTGGCTTTGCTGTTTACCGCAGAACGAACATTTTAACTGTCCTTTGTCGTCACCGAATTTCAGCATTTTATCACCTCTCCTATAGGAAATGAAACGGGTATTTATTTGTCCGCTTTATTATTTTTTTTCAGATCCTCAGGACGAACGATTACATCATCAATTAAGCCATATTCTTTGGCTTCAACAGCTGACATAAAATTATCGCGTTCAGTGTCAAGTTCAATCTTATCTTCACCTTGTCCTGTATGGCGCATCAAAATTTCATTGACTATCTTTCTGGCGCGAAGCAGTTCTCTTGCCTGAATTTGAACATCTGTTGATTGTCCCTGTGCCCCGCCAAGAGGTTGATGGATCATAATACGCGAATAGGGAAGTGCGTACCTTTTCCCCTTTGCACCGGCTGTAAGCAACAAAGAACCCATGCTAGCCGCCTGCCCCATGCAGATAGTAGAAACATCAGGTTTTATATATTGCATGGTATCATAAATAGCCAAACCGGCAGTAACTACACCACCAGGGCTATTAACATACAAATGGATATCTTTATCAGGGTCTTCAGATTCTAAGAATAACAACTGAGCGATTATCACATTAGCAACATTGTCATCGATAGGTCCACCTAAAAATATTATACGATCTTTTAACAAACGTGAGTAAATATCATAAGCACGTTCACCACGGCTTGATTGTTCGACAACCATTGGTACATAATTCATATGCTAAAATCCCCCTCCCTTTTCGGAGAATTATACAACTATTTTGCCAAGTTGTCTATAATAAGTTGAGCTGCCTTTTTACGGTTTATTGTTTCGTAAAGATTGGCAATATAACCATTTTTAGCTACTATTTTCTTGACTTCTTTAGGAGTCGTTCCATAGCGGGCAGCCATCAAAGAAATTTCGGTATCAATTTCTTCAGGAGCAACCTTCAATTCTTCTATTTGCGCGATCTTTTCCAAAACCAGATCCGTCTTGACGGCTTCAGCGGCACTCTGCCGATATGTTTCACGAAGCTTAGACATATCAGTATTACTATATTTGAGATATTGTTCCATATTCATGCCATGGCTTTCAAGGTTTACCGAAAGTTCATTAAGCATACTATCCACACGATTATCAACCATAACATCCGGGATACTAACTTTGGCATTATCTGCTGCTGTCTTCAGGGCTTTGCTTCTCAGTTCACTTTCAGCCCGTGTTTTTGCGGCTTTAAGAAGGTTTTCATGCAGCTTTGCCTTCATATCTTCAACACTTTCGTATGAAGTTGATTTTTTCACAAATTCATCATTTAACTCAGGTAATTCCTGAATTTTAATGCTGTTGACCTTGCAAGAAAATACGGCTTCTTTTCCTGCCAAGGAAGCTTCATGGTAATCATCAGGGAATTTTACTTTAACGTCTTTTTCTTCGCCGACTTTAACGCCAATCAGCTGATCTTCAAAACCAGCGATAAACTGTCCAGAACCAACCTGTAAAGGATAATCCTTTGCTTCGCCGCCTTTAAAAGCGGTACCGTCTACTTTTCCCAGAAAATCAAGGGTAATAAAATTATCTTTTTCTACAGCAGCGCCTTCGGGAGCATCTACCATTTTGGCATGATGGCTGCGCATATTTTTAATTTGTTTTTCAAGTTCATCTTCAGATACTTCTACTTTAGGCATTTCCACAGCAAGTCCCTTATAGTCACCGAGTGTAACTTCCGGTTTAGGGGTAACAGTAGCTTTGAATACAACGTCACTACCTTCTTCTAAGGTAACGATTTCTATCTGCGGACGATCTACCGGTTCAACTTTTTCTTGAATGAATGCATCGTTGAGAGTCTTTGGGGCGAGAAGTTCAAAAGCTTCATCCAAAATGGCCTGCTTGCCCAAATGGCGAACCAAAATTTGTTTTGGCGCATGGCCTTTTCGGAAACCAGGGATATTAACGCGGTCGGCTAACTTTTTGCAGGCAGCTTTTACGGCCTTTGCAAGCTCATCTGCCGGTGCTTCTATAGTTAGAACCAATTTCTGGCTGTCTGCTTTTTCTGTACTGACTTTCATCGTGTAAAATAACCTCCTAAAATTATAATGCATTACATTACCATGTCACTTCCGACAGGCCGCAATACACCTAATATACTATAAGAATAATAACATAAACAATATGTAAATACAAGCCTTACACAATAGACAAAGCTTGTCCGCTGTAAGCCTAGCGAACAGATTGATAAACAAAAAAACCCGGCAAAAAGCCGGGAACTAAATATCTATGGAGCGGAAGACGAGATTCGAACTCGCGACCCCCACCTTGGCAAGGTGGTGCTCTACCACTGAGCTACTTCCGCAGTTATGGAGCGGGAAACGAGACTCGAACTCGCGACCCCCACCTTGGCAAGGTGGTGCTCTACCACTGAGCTATTCCCGCAGTTATGGAGCGGAAGACGAGATTCGAACTCGCGACCCCCACCTTGGCAAGGTGATGCTCTACCACTGAGCTACTTCCGCAATCACAGTAACGGATATTATTATACATTAAAATTTTCAAAAGTCAATAGAAAAATTAATATTTTTCACCATTGTTTTATGTTATAATGATAGCAATGTAAAAATAAGGATGTGACTTTTCGTGGATGTTCCCGAGACTAATTTGTTATTAATTCTAATTCTAGTATTACTTTTTTGTAATAGCTTTATCATACTTTTGCGGACTGCACTAACAGAATCCCACAAAAACCAGCTTGAAAAAATTATTCCCAGCAGTGATAAACGCTTCGAAAAAACGTGCGATCTCATAGATGATCCCGATGATGTATTGTTAGCCTTGATGTTATACTCTAACAGTTGTCATTTTGCTATCGGCCTTTCCGTGGGGATAATCATTATTCCGTATCTTTGTCTTTTCTTACAAGAGCTAGTCCCTTTTGTACCATATATATATGAAATTTCATTTGTGCTCTCTATCCTCTTTGCACTTTTTTTAAGTGTTTTGTTAGGAACACTCCTGCCAAGGAAGATAGCGCAGATTCGTCCTGAACATTATCTCATAAAATATACGCGTTTCCTATTTGTTCTTTACGATATTGCCATGCCGATCATCAATATGCTTTCGCATACAGCCAATATGATTTTAATGATAACCGGAAGCAATCCACCGGGCGATGAAAACGTCACGGAGGATGAAGTAAAAGACCTTATTGAACGAGCCACTGAAGAAGGAACCTTAGAAAAAGCTGAACAGGATATGGTTGACAGCATTTTTCATATGAGTGACCAAACAGCTTATTCACTTATGACACCACGTACGCAGATAAACTGGCTGGATATTAAAGACGGCCCAGACGTAAACCTTAAGATCATAAAAGAAACCTCTGATGATATATTTCTCATTGGTGAAAACAACCTCGATAATCTATTAGGGATTATTTATGCCAAAGATATTTTACGGGCTGCTATCGACAATGACCTTCAAGATTTACAAAAATTTATCAAAAAACCTATTTTTATCCCCCGTTCGATGGAAACCTTTCGTGTCCTTGACAAGTTTCGCCAAAATAATGTCAATGAAGCCGTTGTTACTGACGAATATGGTGGCGTTCTCGGGCTGATTACTTTGAAAGATATTATCGAAGAAATAATTGGTGATGTTCCATCTCCGCAAGAAGATGAATCGGCACAAATAATTCAGCGTGATGAAAATTCGTGGTATGTAGACGGGCTTTACGATATAGACGATTTTAAAGAAAAATTTGGAATTGACCGGCTTCCCGGTGAGGAGCGTGCCCATTACCAGACAGTCGGCGGTTTTTTAGTATCCTATTTTGGTTATATACCAAAAACTGCCGAATATAAAATTTGGAACAATTTACGCTTTGAAGTAGCCGATATGGATCGTACCCGTATTGATAAAATCATGATAACAAAACTTCCCGCCGCTAAATAAACTGCAAAACCCCCGAAGCAAAAGCTTCGGGGGTTTTTATCTGTATAACTAATAACTTAATCCAAAACAAAGTATAGGCAGCACTCCAGTAGCATCATGCATTATAAGCTTGGAGTTTTTAGTGCTGCGGCCACAAAATCACGGAATAGGGGATGTGGTCTATTCGGTCTTGATTTCAATTCAGGATGGAATTGTGAGGCAACAAACCACGGATGGTCTTTTACTTCTACAATTTCAACTAGGCTGTCGTCTGGTAATGTTCCAGCAACTATCATACCGTTATCAATTAACTTCTGACGGTATTTATTATTCAATTCATAACGGTGGCGATGACGTTCGTGAATGAGCGGTTCACCATAAGCCTGCATCGCATGCGTACCTTCTACCAGTTTACATGGATATGATCCAAGACGCATCGTACCGCCCTTATCTTCTACGTTTATCTGTGACTGCATCAAATCAATGACTGGATGATTGGTTTCCTTGTTAAATTCAGTACTGTTTGCATCAGGCAGATTGCAGACATCGCGGGCAAATTCGATAACTGAGCATTGCATACCGAGACATAGACCAAGAAATGGAATTTTATTTTCACGCGCGTATTTTATGGCTGCGATTTTACCTTCGACACCACGGTCGCCAAAGCCGCCTGGAACCAGTATTCCTCTACAGCCAGTGAATACTTCATCCAGCTCTGGATTTTCCGTTTCAATCTTTTCCGCATTTATCCAAACTATTTTTACGTCTGTTTCATTAGCTATTCCGGCATGATGAAGTGCTTCCGTAACCGATATATAAGCATCCGGCAATTTTACATATTTACCGACAACAGCTATTTTAACACGCTGCTTAGGATTTTTTATCTTATAGACCATACGTTCCCATTCTTCCATGTTAGCAGGACTATAATCCATATTAAGCTTTTGCAGAACGATCTTGTCGAGACCTTCCTTCTGCATGATAAGAGGAACTTCATAGATGGTTGAAGCTGTAGGATTTTCTATTACGGCATCCACATCAACATCACAGAATAGAGCCAGTTTCTTTTTCATGTCGGAGGATATCGATTTTTCTGTACGGCATACAAGAATGTCCGGTTGAATACCGATACTTCTTAATTCTTTTACGCTATGCTGCGTCGGTTTTGTCTTTAATTCACTGGCAGCCATAATGTACGGAACCAAAGTCACATGAATATATAAAACATCATTTTTGCCTACTTCTTTTTTTACCTGGCGGATAGCTTCTAAAAAGGGCTGGCTTTCGATATCACCAACAGTCCCTCCTATTTCAGTAATGACAACATCTGCGTTATCCGCGGCAGCAACATCATAAACACGCTGCTTAATTTCATTTGTTATATGCGGTATGACCTGTACAGTACTGCCAAGATAATCACCACGCCGTTCCTTGGTAAGCACCGACCAATAGATTTTACCTGTAGTCACATTTGAACCTTTAGTCAAGTTAATGTCAATAAAACGCTCGTAATGGCCAAGATCAAGGTCGGTCTCCGCACCATCGTCGGTTACAAAAACTTCACCATGCTGATAAGGACTCATGGTTCCCGGGTCAATGTTTATATACGGGTCAAACTTTTGAATAGTAACTTTTATGCCCCGGCTTTTTAACAAACGACCCAAAGAAGCGGCTGTAATACCCTTCCCCAAAGAAGATACTACTCCACCGGTAACAAAAATATACTTTGCCATTTTTTTCCTCCATTATTATATATTATTGCAATTTTAATATTCTATACGCTCTGTTAATTTTGCCTATGCTATATACAAATACAGACAATCCGTTCAATTAATAATGCTTTTTATGTGTTCTCAGCATATAATTCTGCCTATTTGCTGTTTGCTGCTGAAGCTGAGCTGGCAGACATACTTTTTGCGTCTTGCGGTACCCATTCGGTCAATTCCCACATTCCCCCGCCGATATGATGGAATCTGCTGTCCATATTAATCATAGTATATATTTCAGAAATCACTGCTGGTAAAGATTGAATAGGTTTATTTTTGGCTTCTATTACTTTCATAATAAGCTCTTTATAAAATATTGCCTCACCTAATTCAGATAAAATATAATACGCCACATCTGCATCTGTTTTATTGGTGAAATCCATTGGTATCTTCCTCTCAAAGTTATTGTAGCCAATCACATTTTTTCTGGAGCACTGACTCCCAGAATATCAAGTGCATGATGAATAACATTTCTGGTAGCTTCACATAAAATAAGACGTGACTGTGCTAAAGGAGCATCAACGCCAATTATGCGGCATTTGTTATAAAAGCTATGGAAGTCAGCGGCCAGTTCATGCACAAAATTGGCAATACGGTGTGGTGCATAATCTTTTGCTGCCGAACGAATTTCGTCTGGATATGATAAAATTTTCTTAATAAGTGCTATTTCTGTCTCATCTGTCAATAATTCCAAATTCGCAGGGCCTTCGTAGACAATACCAGCTTCTGCAAGCTGGCGGAAAATACTACAAATACGTGCATATGCGTACTGGATATAATAAACCGGGTTTTCATTTGACTCCGATTTTGCCAAATCCAAGTCAAAATCCAGCTGACTGTCAAGTGACCGCATTATAAAGAAATAGCGGGCAGCATCTGTGCCAACTTCTTCTATAAGTTCAGCAAGGGTCACACTCTGGCCAGTCCGTTTAGACATTTTTACAAGTTCACCGTTACGGTAAAGACTTACCATTTGCAATAAAAGCACTTCAAGTTTTGAAGAATCAAAGCCCAGTGCATCTATCGCCGCCTTAACTCTGCAAACGTAGCCATGATGGTCGGCGCCCCAGATATTTATCAATTTGTCAAAACCGCGTTCATATTTATTTTTATGGTAGGCGATATCAGCAGCCAGATAAGTAGGCACCCCATTATCACGAATGACGACACGGTCTTTATCGTCACCATAATCCGTAGATCTGAGCCATTTTGCACCATCTTTTTCGTACATAGCCTTATTTTTCAGCAGTATTTCACAGGCGCTTTTCACAGCATCCGGATGCAATGTGCGTTCGCTGAACCAGACATCAAAATGGACGTTAAAGGCACTAAGGTCTTCACGTAATGCCGCCAATTTTTCTTTGAGGGCAACTTCTTTAAAAAGGGAGATGCGTTCATCATCTGCCATATTGAGATACTTGTCACCAAATTTATCAATTATCCGTTGGGCAGTTTCGATTATATCATGTCCATGATAGCCATTTTCTGGAAAGTCAGCTTTTTTACCGAGCAATTCTAGATACCTTGCATTCACAGAAGCTGCCAGATTATCTATTTGCTTTCCTGCATCGTTTATGTAATATTCACTTTCCACCTGATAACCAGCAGCCTTTAAAAGATTTACAAGAGCACTGCCAAAAGCAGCCCCTCTGCCATGTCCTACGTGAAGAGGACCTGTCGGATTGGCACTGACATATTCGACCTGAACTTTGATACCGTTATCTGTCAAAGTTCCGTAATGGTTGCCCTTCTTAACAACATCCGCCAATTCCTTATAAATAATATCTGATCTCAAATAAAAATTGATAAAACCCGGACCGGCGATTTCTACCTTTGCAAGATAATCATGGTCCATTTGTTTTATCAATTCTTCAGCAATTTTTTTAGGGGCCATATGAAATATGCGAGCCGACTGCATTGCAATATTGGTGGCAAAATCACCATATTCTTTTTGCGGCGGCACCTCTAATTTTATTGCGGGTATCTCCGCCTGCGGGAAAATACCTGCATCAATATTTTTCTTTACAGCTTTCTTTATTTCTGCTATAACCAATTCCTGGATATTCAACAGCTCATCCTCCCTAAAGTAATTAATTTAAATATATGCTCGTTTTGTCCGCTGCTGTAATTTCAATATGCAGTTCATTATCGCTCTGCCATTTATCATTTATCGCCATCTCATAGGAGACGTGTATACTGCTTGATATAAAACCCTTATTGATGTCCAGTTTTTTAGTATGTACAGATATCTTTACATCACCATAAGGTGTTTTATAACGGCTGGCGCTTTTAGCCCCGCTGGAAAAAAACTGCTCATGTTCTACTTTACCCTTGCGCACAAGTTTTATGGAATCATCTGTAATCTTCAAAAGAGTTTTAGTGCCTTCCATTCCGCTCGAATTGACTTCATTATACAAAACATAACTCATTCCATCTTTGTGGTAAAACTGACCTTCGGAAACAAATTGCAAATTTGTCGTCTCTCCCAATGAGTCTGTCTGCGACCCTTCTACTCTTAAAATGACCTTTTCCATTTCGGCTCCTTTTTGCAAACATATAAAGTTATTATAGCGTAATGGAACATAATTGCCAACAACAAATTATGAAAATACCGCAATTAATTCTCGGCAATAAAAAAGCCAATGCCATAAAAGCATCAGCTCAATATTGCTTTATCCGCAGTTATTTTATTTCTGCGTTATATTTTTTTATCATTTTCACAGGACGATAAGATTCTTTAGCCTTTCTCAATCCATCAATTCCCATGTCTTCTTCTCTATTTATAAATTTCATATTCTGCCATTCATTTAAGACAAAAGCCTGATTAATGAAAGTATACGCCCCATTGATATCAGGATCAGCTTTTTCTACGTGAATAACAGCCGTATCCGTATTGAGCTGTTCACCAAAAGTAAATGCGATGATACGGCCATCGTTGATAACGGCTCCTCCCTTTAAGGCAAGGTCGGCAAAATTATTTAGGACTTCAATAATTGCATCGCGTTCAGCAGCTATGAAAGGGTCATCCGGCATATCCTGACTGCGGGTCTTATACCAACCGTTTACAGTCAGCTTACAAAGCGTTATTACTTCATCAGTAATGGGTATGTACTGTGCATTAGGATAGTTCTTCCGAAAATTATTTAAATGATTTTTTTTCGAGTGAAATTTTCTTCCCCTTAGATAAATTAAATCTTCACTGCTATAGACATAATCAAAATTATCTCTATCCTCTATGATGTTAAATTTAGCATCCGGAAATTTTTCCAGTTCATCTGCCATTCTTTTTTCCAACCCATAAAATATAAGCGGTTTACCTATAGCCGAAAAATAATCCACTAATTTTTTTATGGCTAACTGCATTTTTCCCTGCGGGCCAAAAGGTTGTAAAATAAATTCATCAGTTTCCCATTTCGATTTTAAAAACAGTATACCATCTTCCACACACCATTCCATATGATATGGTTTGCGCCACATAAACAAATTTGTAAACGTAAAATGTGAGTTTTCATAGTAATCCGCTTTAAAAAAAGAATCAAAAACAGCTTTGTCTTTTTGCTTCAACTCTTGAAAATTGATAATGATGACCTCCCAAATAATACTACACAAATATCTCATTTTATTCCTAATACAGTCTTCACCGTATGCCTTTTGCATGAAGCAAATAATGATCCAACAATGCATAATGATTATTTGCTAAGTAGTATAACAGTTCTTGATAAAAATCGCAAACAGAGAATACACTGAAGCAAACAAAAAAATGCAAAGCAAATGCTTTGCATTAATTTCTACGTTGGTGGGCCCCGCAGGACTCGAACCTGCGACCAACCGGTTATGAGCCGGTGGCTCTAACCAACTGAGCTAGAGGCCCGTAATAATGGCTCCTTGAGTAGGACTCGAACCTACGACCGATCGGTTAACAGCCGATTGCTCTACCAACTGAGCTATCAAGGAATATTTAATTGGCTCCTTGAGTAGGACTCGAACCTACGACCGATCGGTTAACAGCCGATTGCTCTACCAACTGAGCTATCAAGGAATATGCAATTTGGCTCCTCGAGTAGGACTCGAACCTACGACCGATCGGTTAACAGCCGATTGCTCTACCAACTGAGCTATCGAGGAATGGTGCCAACGAATAATATTATACTCAAAACACTCTTTGCTGTCAACTATTTTTTTATCTTTATTATTTCACCAATTGCTTGCCCATTAAAATTAAAATATAAACGTAAAACTATTTCTTTTTCTTAGCCCAGCTGTCACGAAGACCGACAATTTTATTAAAGACCAAACTATCCTTTGTCGAATCTTTGTCAATGCAAAAATATCCCTGGCGTAAAAATTGATACTTGGTTCCCGGTGCAGCCCACGCTACAGAAGGTTCAACCTTACAATTTTTTAAGACTACGAGCGAATCAGGATTCAATGCCTTTATAAAATCACTTTGTTCAGTATGGTTTTCTTCATCCTTTAATAAATAATCATAAAGACGTACCTCTGCATTTAAGCAGCCAGTGAGTGCCACCCAATGTAATGTGCCTTTTATTTTTCTTCCCGCGGTAGCACCGCCCCGCTTAGAATCCGGATCGTATGTGCAGTTTATCTGAACGATATTACCTGCAGCATCCTTGATAATATCAGTACATTTTATAATATAGGCATACTTCAAGCGAACTTCACCATCTGGTTTCAAGCGGAAAAATTTCTTTGGAGCAACTTCCATAAAGTCGCCGCGTTCTATATAAATTTCCCGTGCAAAAGGAACATATCTTGCCGCGCTGCTATTAGGCTTATTTTCAGCTGGAAGGTACTCACACTTTCCTGCCGGATAATTTGTTATCACTACTTTGACAGGATCGAGCACAGCCATTATTCTATCGGCACGCTTATTTAAATCTTCACGGACGCAATGTTCCAGCATAGCTATATCCACCAGACTATTACTTTTGGCAACGCCAATCTGTTCGCAGAAATTGCGGATTGATTCTGGTGTATAACCTCTGCGCCGAAGCCCGGAAATAGTCGGCATACGCGGATCATCCCAGCCTGAAACATAGCCGCCTTCCACTAATTGGCGCAACTTACGCTTGCTCATGATCATATTCGTTAAATTTAACCTGGCAAATTCCAGCTGTCTTGGCCGTGTATTGCTATCAAAACCTAAACTTTCCAGCAACCAGTCGTAAAGAGGTCGATGGTCTTCAAATTCCAAGGTGCATATAGAATGTGTTATTTTTTCAATTGCATCCGACAAAGGGTGCGCAAAATCGTACATGGGATAAATACACCATTTATCTCCTGTACGATGGTGTTTTGTATGTGATATACGGTAAATAACAGGATCACGCATCGTTATATTAGGCGCTGCCATATCTATTTTGGCCCGTAATACCTTTTCTCCGTCGGCAAATTCACCGTCTTTCATGCGCTTGAATAAATCAAGATTTTCTTCTATACTGCGGCTGCGATAAGGACTTTCCTTACCCGGTTCCGTTAATGTGCCACGATACTGCCTGATTTCATCTGCAGTAAGATCGCAGACATAAGCCTTCCCGCGCTTTATTAGCTCTACTGCAAAATCATATAATTTATCAAAATAATTTGATGCATAAAACATACGGTCATCCCATGTGAAGCCAAGCCATTTTACATCTTCCTGGATGGAATCAACGTATTCAACATCTTCTTTGGTCGGATTTGTATCATCAAAACGAAGATTGCAAAGACCGTTATATTTTTGCGCCGTACCAAAATTTATGCAAATTGATTTGGCATGGCCTATGTGCAGATAACCATTTGGTTCTGGTGGAAATCTTGTATGTATACCATCGGCGTATTTACCATTTTTCAGGTCTTCATCGATAGCATTATGAATAAAATTAGGCAAAAGATTTACATTTTCTGGCATCAAATATCCCTCATTAAAAATTATTTTAGAAACTATATTTAGATAATAAAATGCGGCTGTTATCCTCCAAATGAATAACACCATTTCCCGCACCGTTTAATACTTTAATATTCGCAGCTAAAAAAGAAATTCCTGCAAAAGTAAGCTAGCTGCTGTGCATTACTTAATAAGCAACAGGCATATCTGGTTGCTTGAGTTTTTGTGAAATGTAATTTTTTAACACCCCAAATCCGATTTTCATATCAGCCGTCTGCGGTAAACTGTTTATTATTTCTTCGATATAACCTTGTGACACTATCTTGGAAAGTGTCCACGAAAAATTAATATCATATATCCAAAGCAGGCGAACCAGTTTTCTGTCATTTTGCGTGCGGATCAATTTATAATCACATTGACCGCCATTTTTAAACTGCTCGACAAATACCGCACTGCACGGTTCAATGTCCCCTGTCGTAAGATATGGGCGCAGTACCCGAAAAATATCAAGTTTGTCCGCGTCACGTATTATTTTGGCAAAAAGCAGCTGCCGTTTATCTTTTGTTTGTTCTATCTGTTTGGCATTATGATTTCTTATGGCAAATTCAAGCAACTGCCGGTCATCAGAAGACAGCCGTTCGAGAAGGTTATATTCCTGCAAAACTTTTAAGCCGAGCAGCGCATGGTTTTCTGATAATGCATCATTAAATGTCTTATATATAGTAAATTGTTTAAATCGACCGATATCATGAAAAAGACCGATAATCTGTGCCAAAATTACATCATGCTTATTTAGTTGTAAATGGCCTGCCAGTACCCCTGATATAGAAGCAACTTTTTTTGTATGCACTTCTTTTATTGAAATACCTGCTTGTATTTCCTTATTATCATTGTAGAAAGATTTTATGTATTTGTTCATCCATTCTGTGTTTTCCTGATAATATTGCTCAATTTCATTTAAAGTTTTCATAATTACTTCCTAAATAAATGCCTAAGATAAAATGCTTTCATGTTTTTACCACGGTATAAAATATATTTTAATTTATTATAACATATCTTCAATAAGACAGTAAAATTAGACAAAAAAGAGACCGGCAAAAGCCGATCCCGTAAATACATCATTAAATTCTCTGTTATACTTCTCCTTTTAGGTGAGCCAATTCAGCCTGATTTTCCTGGTAGTACCATCGTACAGATTTACCAATAGCACACCGAATGGCATCAAGCCTACCCTGCATTGCTAATTTTTTTAACCGCATAGCATCAAAACCGTTGATTGATAAATAACTAGCCGAAATAAACCCTCCTCTTTTCAAAACATTCCGATAGATCGCACTATCTCTTCGGTCTACTGCAACTCGCCTTATCGCCATCAAATCACCCCATTAATGTTTAGCAGGTAGAAAAGGCTACTAAAATATACAACTCATATTATATATTATTTTAAACCAATTGTACAGTTGTAAGTAAAAACATTAATATTTTAATAACATTTTGCATGTGTTAACAGTTATAGTTTGCGATATATTGCATTACAGACTAATAATATGAAATATATAACTGGAAATTAATTATATATTATTACTTTGTAAAGATTGTTTCCTGCATTTATTTGATTTATTTTGATTGACTTTGATTTATTGCTCGTATATAATTTAGGTAAAAAGAGGGAGTTTATATGTTAGCTGCACAAAGATATAATAAAATACTTCAAATACTTAAACAAAGACATTCTATAACTGTCACAGAATTGTCAAAAATTTTAAAAGCTTCCGAAGCAACTGTGCGGCGTGATATAAATGTATTACATACTAAAGGCGTCTTAATCAAAATATACGGCGGTGCGATGTCACCTGAGAGCTATCTGACAACTGAAGAAAAAGTCCAAATACGCGAAACAGTCAATATTAAGCAAAAAATGATAATAGCCGCCCAAGCAGTAAAATTGATCAAAGCCAGTGATGTTGTATATATTGATGCCGGAACAACCACCAGTCTCTTGATTGAGCAGCTGCAAGAAAAAAATGCCACATATGTGACAAACGATGCCTCCCATGCGGTAAAATTGATGGATCTTGGTTTTGAAACAATAATAATCGGCGGTAACATGAAATCGGTGACTTATGCTGCTGTCGGTGCATTAGCTGTTGCCAATGTGCAGCGCTACAATTTCACTATCGGTTTTTTTGGCACTAATGGTATAAGTTTAACAGCCGGTTTTACAACCCCCACAACAGAGGAAGCTATGATCAAAGAAGCTGCCATTAGGCATTGCAAAAAGGCTTATGTCCTTGCAGACAGCTCTAAATTCGGCAAAATAACGCCGGTTAATTTTGCTGTACTTAATATGGCATCTATTATTACTGACAAAAAACCTGATGATTCCTACGAAAAATACAATATTATTTTACCCGACTAAAAGCTAAAAACATTATTTGCTAAAGGCTACATCCCATCAGTAATATACCTTTTTCATATTATTTGATGTTGCTATATGTAATTGCTACAGAATTTATATAAAGGGGGACTTTTGATGATTTATACAGTCACTTTTAATCCTTCACTTGATTATATAGTGAGACTTGACGCTTTCAAAACAGGTGCGATAAATCGGCTCAAATACGAAAAAATACTTTGCGGGGGAAAAGCCATAAACGTATCCATCGTTTTAAAAAACCTGGGAGTATCTAGTATTGCTTCCGGTTTCACAGTCGGCTTTACCGGTATGGAAATAAAAAGGCAGCTGAAAGATGTATTTAATTGTAGCTGTGATTTTATAGAATTACCGCAGGGAAATTCCCGCATTAATGTAAAAATTAAGGCTGATTCTGAAACGGAATTAAATGGCCAAGGGCCAAATATACCACAAGAAGCAATAGAAGCACTGTTCCAAAAGCTCGATGGCTTGAAAAAGGGAGATTTTCTTGTTTTGGCAGGCAGTATTCCCAACACATTACCGAACGACATATATGAAAGAATATTGAAACGTCTCTATCCCAAAGGTGTCAGTTTTGTAGTTGACGCTGAAGGAAAATTATTACTCAATGTTTTAGAATATAAACCATTTTTAATAAAACCCAACAACCATGAATTAAGCGGCATGTTCGGCAAAACCTTAAAAACAGCCCCAGAGCTTATTGAACATGCAAAAATATTACAACGGCGTGGTGCCCGTAACGTTTTAATTTCGCGTGGCGGCGACGGTGCTATTTTAATCACAGAAAAAGGCGACTGTATGACCGCTCCAGCCCCGAAAGGAAAATTGATAAATTCAGTGGGCGCTGGCGATTCTATGGTCGCAGGTTTCTTAGCTGGATATCTTTCTTCCGGCGATTACAAAACAGCGTTCCGCACGGGAATAGCCGCGGGCTCTGCTTCTGCCTTCTCTGACAATTTAGCTGTCAGCAAGGATGTAAACAGCTTAATGGAACAAATAATTCTTTAAAATAAAAGGAGATTAGGTTATGCATATTACTGATTTACTGAAAAAAGAGAGCATATTGCTAGATGCACATCCGGTAGATAAAAAAGATGCCATAAATATGCTAGTTGACCTCATGGATAATGCCGGTGTACTCACTGATAAGGAAATGTATAAAAAAGCCGTTTTCTTACGTGAAGAATCAGGCACTACTGGTTTGGGCGATGGAATTGCTACTCCCCACGCCAAAAGTCCCGCAGTGAAAAAAGCTGCACTTGCCGCCATGGTGGTAAAAGACGGCGTAGATTTTGCTTCCATGGATAACCGACCGGCACGGTTGTTTTTTCTAATTGCTGCGCCTGACTCCGCTAATGATGAACATTTACAGATGCTCAGCGCTTTGGCTACCATGTTAATGGACAGTGATTTTAAAGAATCCCTTATCGCTGCTAAAAGTGTAGAACAATTTTTAGAATTAATTAATAAAAAAGAAGCAACACGTTCTGCTGCCACTGCGGAAGAACAGGATGTGCCGCAAAAAAAAGCAGACCAATATGAAATCTTGGCAGTAACCGCCTGCCCTACTGGTATAGCACATACGTATATGGCAGCTGAAAGCCTTGAACAACATGCCAAAAAACGTAACATAAGCATAAAAGTAGAAACGGAAGGCTCTGGCGGTACCAAAAATGAACTTACCAGCAAAGAAATAGCAGATGCGAAATGCATTATAGTGGCGGCAGATAAAAATGTCCCAATGGCAAGGTTCAACGGTAGACCAGTGCTGATCACAAAAGTGGCGAACGGTATAAATAAGGCCGATGAACTTTTAGATAAGGCCTTGGGTGGAGAAGTACCAATATATAAACATGACGCGACTAATGATGAAGGATCTGTTGAAGATGAACCGGAAACTTTTGGTCGTCAGGTTTATAAGCATCTCATGAACGGTGTTTCCCATATGCTTCCTTTTGTTGTAGGCGGCGGCATCTTAATAGCGATAGCGTTTCTTGTCGATCCATTTGACCCTGCCAATCCGGCAAATTTTGGTTCCAACACACCATTAGCGGCATTTTTCAAAAATGTCGGCGGTGTATCCTTCGGCTTTATGCTTCCTGTATTAGCTGGATTCATTGCTATGAGTATAGCCGATCGTCCTGGCTTAGTTGCCGGTTTCGTCGGTGGAGCTATGGCCAATTCTGGTGGTTCTGGCTTTTTAGGTGCTTTACTGGCAGGTTTTGTTGCCGGCTATGTCATAATCGGCTTGAGAAAAGTATGTTCTGTATTACCCCATTCGCTAGAAGGAATAAAAACAATCCTTATTTATCCGCTATTTGGTGTTCTTCTCATGGGCCTGATTATAACCTTTATAATTAATCCACCAGTCAGCGGTATCAATACATGGCTTATTGAAACACTCAAGAACATGGATACCAACAGCCGTGTACTCATTGGTGCCATATTGGGTGGTATGATGTCTGTGGATATGGGCGGCCCTGTAAATAAAGCAGCATATGTAATTGGTACAGGTATGCTGGCAAGTGGAGAATATGGCATCATGGCTGCCGTTATGGCTGGCGGTATGGTACCACCATTGGCTATTGCCCTATGCAGCACCTTCTTTAAAAATCGTTTCACAGACAATGAACGCAAATCAGCCGTCAGCAACTATGTAATGGGGCTATCATTTATCACAGAAGGCGCCATTCCATTTGCGGCCAGCGATCCGCTGCGTGTCATTCCATCATGTATAGTTGGTTCGGCAGCAGCTGGCGCTCTGTCAATGGCTTTTAATTGTACATTAAGGGCACCACATGGTGGCATTTTCGTAGTACCGACAATCGGTAATCCTGTCATGTACCTGGTGGCAATTATTATAGGCTCTTTAGTTAGTATGGCTATTTTAGCAGTTTTAAAAAAACCGCTTAAATAATTTAATATAATCTTTCCTTTATACTGCAATAATCAGGCCGGTAAGCAACTCATCGCTTATCGGCCTGATTATTTTATGGTGCTTATTTATTTATTTTCAAACCATCTATTATTATCATTACCTTATAATGCACATTGTCACAAAAATCTATCGGCAGGCTGCTAAAGGACGCTGCCTGGAAAATAGAATGAAACATTTCTGTAATTATTTCTGCCGGAATATCACTACGGAATTCGTTATTTTCCTGCCCTTTTTTTATTATCCCGTCAAATATATACTTGAATAATGGGGCTGCACCGCTTTCATGTCCCATTTCAGCCGGTAAACCGCTTTTATCAGCAGCTTTTATAAACAATGGTAAAACGAAACGGTTTTTATCTAACAGCGCGGCTGTTTGGGCAATCACAGATTCTAGAATTTCTGTATAGGTTTCTTTTGTTTGGGAAATAGTTGCAAACGAAGAACGGATATCCTCAGCCATTTTATTTAACAATTCCTTAAGTAATGACTCCTTAGAGTCAAAATAATTATAAAACGTACCTAAACCCAGCTGAGCCTCCTTCATTATATCCGCTATCGAAGTTTCTGATAATCCTTTTTCTGCAAACAGCTTAGTGGCAGATTCGATTATAGTTTTTTTGGATTGAAGTTTCTTTGTTTCTCGTTTCGTCAATTTTTCTTTCACGTTTGTACTCCCCATTAATTTAATTACACCAAGATCATATTTAGTATGGATTTCATTCAGCGGGATGTCTATTATGTAGAATTATTCGTAAATGCTGCTTTAACTGCGTTAAAATTTATTTTTGCGTTATTATATTGCTGGATAAATATATCATAAGAATCAGTTTCAGTTTGATGGATTGTATCAGCTGTATCGTAGTATGGCATTGCCTTTGCATAACTGTCGTTCTCAAATTCAATTATAGCTGCTTCGCGTGCCGTCTGCACATAACTTATGGAGGTAGTTATCACTTCTATAAAATTTTCTTGGATTGGTATGTCTACATCAATGCAATCAAGCTGGGCAACATCGTTTTGGATAGTCTTTCGATAAGCCAGAGCAGTGTCCAGCTCCGAAAAATACTCTTCCCATGTATAACCGCCTTTTCGTAAGTTCTGCATGATGTCCGGTAAACGGTCTTTGGTCAATTCATAGTCTTTAATATATTGATCCATTCGGTCAAAAAAGATTGCTTGCCGGTTTATTGACTCTGCTTTAGTCTTATAAGCAAGATTCAGCGACGTATTCCATTCTTCCAAATTACTGGCTATACAATAAAAATTTTCATCGACTTCAATCGTCTTTCCATTTAAATTTATCTGTGCAGATAAATCCTTAAAATCATTTAACCTATTTTGCATATTGGTTATATTTTTTCCTATTCCTTGTGTGGGAGAAAACTGGGTTATATTTTCAGCTTCTTTTAAAATAGTGAGTTCTGCAAGCAGTAATTTTTTTATTCTATTATTAACGACGACATATTTATGTGGAACGGTTTCAGTACGGAAGTCGTTATTTAACGCCTCAATATTTTCTTTTGCCGCCGTAATTTTAGGTTGCAATGTCTCTTTATCTTCCTCTGCTAAATTTTTCTTTGAAAATAATTCTGTTAAAAGTTTATTATTTTCATTCAAATTTTCAATACATTTGGTGCTTTGTGCCAAATAATATTCGTTAGCCAGATTGAGCTTATAAATAAAAAAACCTGCACTCATTATAATAAAAAATACTATTAAAATAATAAAAATTAATTTTTTTCTATGTTTAAATTCGTGCTTAGCGACAGGTTTCTTTGAACATTTCGCTAAAGGCAGCAATTCATCTATCTTGTGCCCGCATCCCGGACATGTCTGCATAAAAATAGTCAAAGGTTCACCACAGATAGGACAGGTAAAATTTTTGTCCATTAAAGCTTGTCCGCAAAATTTACAATATTTATCTCCATCTTTTATATTTCTGGAACAACGTGGACATTGATTCATAAGCAGGCTCCGTTTCTAAAAGATGTTTACATGAAGTATTATACCGAAGAATTGAACATTTCTCAAATACAAGGTCAGTAATAGTTTTCCCCCATACTAAATAATAAAAAGGCTTAGCAAAATAAAATAAGCCAAAACTTTAAATAAAAAGTTTTAGCTTATTTCTTCAATGCCTCTATAACTAATCTGCCGTTTATCGTGATTATAATTACAGAACCTCTCTACTTTTCTGCAATGGAAAACATTCCTAAAAATTGACCTGTAAATTATGCTCTTTCAAAATCCAATTTATCGAAAGCACCAATAAATATATCATACTTAGCAGAAACATCTTCCTTATTATGTCCCGTAGCCGCAAAACGCATAAAAACATTGTTAAGTTCTATAAAAGAAGCATAAAAGTTATTATATTGATTTATTTCCAGTAACCCAGCCAATAATTGTACCTGCTTAGCACAAGCATGGGCCTGACAGATATAAGCAAGCACAGCAGGGGCCGGTGGTGCCGTCAAATCCTTACTTTCTTCGTAAAGTCTAACAGCAGCCTTAACGTTGCATACACATGAATTCACATATTTTTTAAATAAATTATTTTGGTTAAATACTTTAGGATTATTCATTTCAGCTAAACTCCCTTGCTATTATCGGTGCACTCTAGTACATGCTGGATTTTATGTATTCTCTTATGCATAGAAAAATACATTACTAGAATTTTATCAGCCTTGCAAGTCTTATAATACTTTTCCCAGTAAAGCTACAGCTTTGCCAAGGATACGTATATTATTGCAATTGTTCCGACTAAATTCCATTGGCTTATATTTAGGATTTTCAGCACGCAGCTGAATCATATTTCCATATTTATAAATGCGTTTTAAGGTAGCACTGTCATCAACAAGCACGGCTGCTATTTCACCATCGTTTACGTCTGCCTGTTCATGGATAAAAACAATATCACCATCATATATCCTGGCGTTTATCATGCTGTCACCTGCTACACGAAGGCAAAAGTCTGCATGCACAGTATCACTGCAAGGAATATATTCGTCAAAGTCTTGTACAGCTAAGATAGGTCTGCCGGCAGCGATACTGCCTATTAAAGGAATTCTTTTCACACTGCCTTCAGGTTCTTTTTTTTCAGCAGCAGCTATTTTCATTCCCCAAAAATGTTCTGGCGGTACGTTGAGTGCAGCTGCTATTTTTAAAACATTTTTCTGCTTGGGTTCATAACTTCCAGATAAATATTCGCATATTGAAGATTTATTAATTCCTGTAATTCTGGATAATTTAGTCTGGTTTATTCCTGCCGCAGTCATGTATTCACGCAGCTTTTCGGCAAAATCTGTCATAATTTAAACCTCCAGTTTTTCTTTAGTATACTTAATTTGTTCGGAAAAATCAACAAGTATGCCTTCTAAAAAATTCATAAAGTTGAAAAATCAACTTGCCAAATTTTCGAGAATAGTGTATTATCGTCTTGTAAAGAAAACTGAACTTAAATTTTAAGCAAACTAAATATTTGGAGGTAGAAGAATGAAACATTTAGGATACAGCCGTATTATTAAAGCAAGGGACTTGAGAGTGTTGGCACGTTATACTGCCATTGCTGCCTGCATAAAAGCAGGTTCAAAAGAACAGCAATGCATTCACTTATACTGGCAAAAAAGGAAATTGGCTTAGTTGCATATATGTTATTTTTTATTATGTCCTTTTTTGATAACAGGATTAAGTATTATTTGCTTATCCTTCCTGCTGACTTTTATTTGATAATCAATAATACCATCTTTATATAAATCCAATTTTAATTTTAATAATTCTCTATTTAAGGCATCAGCTAAATATTTATCTATATAGCCTGCTTCCTTCTTTTCTACGCGTGGCTTTGCGGTATTGCCTTCATCAAATTCTTTAGCAATATCAAATAATGATTGTTCCTTTTTACCTTCTTTATAACCCGTAAACATAGCCTTATCAGATAAATTTTTTGGTATTTTTCCCATTAAAATATCCTCCCTTATTTATATTTTGTAAAAATACTGCGAGAATGCCTAATAATCCAGCCGTCACCAGCACGCAAAGAGAAAAAACTGTCATTATCACTAAAAAATCATCATTGCTAATTACTTTATCATAAAAAGCTATTTTTCCCCCTTCCAGCTTACCCGCCAGAGGGAAATAGAAAGCTCCAGCAATAATATTCATCAGGAAAAATGAAAAAGTCTCAAACATTATAGAACCTTTTTTTACTAAATATAAAATTAATAGCCAAAGAACTATTGCTATAAAAGCAGTCCTACTGAAAATGTAAAACATTATTGCAAAAAAACCACTCGTCAAAAGTTGTTGGGCGTTAGCAGCCTGCCCACTTTCCTGGTCTGTCTTAGCCGGTGTATCGGCAGCATCCGTCGCTGTTTCTGTATTTTCAGCATTATTACCACCTGCAGAATCATCACCTTTAGTGTCTGCATCACCGCGTTTAATATACTTATTGTTTTTAATCTTATCATCAGCAGGAGCATTTTCTTTGCTTTTGGGCGATGCAGTATTGTCCTGTGCATTTTTTTCATCTTTAGCCTTAGCTGCCTTAGCATGTGCATCTATTTCATCAGCAATTTGGGTAGTATCTATATCAATTGTTTTTATTTCTGGCATTTGTGGTGAAGGCACAGTTGGTACATCAGGTAACTGGACTGTAGGAGTTTCCAATTTAGGCAGGCGAATTTCGGCATTGACCATAGTCTCTGTTAAAAAGGAAAAGAGAACAAAAAATGCCAATGCCAATAAAACAGATATAATGCAGTTATTATAGTTTTTCTTAAGAAAGACGATTTTTAAAATCATTATAATTAAAACTCTTCACAATTTCTATTTGTCCATTTTTTTTAAGAGCGGCTATTGAAGGTAAAGCCATTCCATTAAAAGTATTATTTTTGACCATAGAATAAATAGCCATATCGCAAAAGATAATTTTTTCACCAACTGCTAACGGATTATCAAAAGAATATTCTCCTATGATGTCACCAGCAAGACAGGTATCTCCGCCAAAAGTATAGGTAAATGCTTTTTCCCCTGGTTTGCCGCTATTGACTACATTAGGACGATAGGGCATTTCTATAACGTCTGGCATATGGCATGCAGCCGACGCATCTAAGATAGCAGTATGGCTATCGTTGTCGATTATTTCTAAAACAGAAGCGCTTAAGAAACCCGCATCGAGTGCCACTGCTTCTCCCGGTTCAAGGTATACTTCAAGATCATACTTATCGCGCAGATGTTTTATCAACTCAATGAGTAATTCTGTATTATACCCTTGTCTGGTAATTAAATGCCCACCGCCTAAATTAATCCATTTCATGTCATAAAGATATTTACCAAAATCTTTTTCAACAACTGCCAATGTTGCCTCGAGTGCTTCGGCACCTTGTTCACATAAGGTATGAAAATGTATACCACTTATCCCTTTTAACGACTCTCCCGAAAACTTATCAGCAGTAATACCAAGCCTAGAACCCGGTGAACAAGGGTCATAAATGGCATGCTCCTGTGTAGAAAACCGGGGATTGATACGTAGGCCGCATTTGCATCCTGCTGCCAGTGCTTCTTTACCAAACCTCTTCCATTGGGAAAATGAATTGAACACTATATGTTTACAAATTGAGATTATTTCAGGAAAATCCTTTTCTGTGTAGGCAGGCGAAAATATATGATTTTCTCCCGTCGGCATATACTCATTGGCCAGCTTTGCTTCGTATAAACCACTGGAAGTTGTTCCCCGTAAATATTTAGCAATAAGCGGATAAAAATAAAACATTGAAAATGCTTTTTGGGCCAGCAAGATTTTACAGCCGGCTTTTTTTTGTATAATTGAAAGCTGTTGCAAATTCTTTTCCAATAGATTTTCTGAAATTATATAGCATGGTGTTGGCAGTTTTTGTGCTACTGCAATTATTGTTTTATTCAGAGCGCTCATCCTTTTCTAAAAAGATCTATATATAATATAAACTATACATTTAATCATTTACACTGTCAATAATGAGATAACTTGTGTATTAAAGCGGGACAGCGATTAATATCCCAGCTTGTTTTGGTTTGTATTTATAGAAAAAGCATTTTCTATCAGCTTATCACACATTAATTAATAGAAAATGCTTTCAAAGACATTTATTAAGTTTAAAGAGTATTTTTGTTACTATTCGACAAGGACGGGAGCAAAACTTTCCCGCCAAGGAAGTCCCCATTTATTGAGTGCTTCCATAAACGGATCAGGATCAAACTCTTCAATATTATAGACACCTGGTTTCTGCCAAGTCCCATTCATGACAAGCATCGTCCCTATCATGGCAGGGACACCAGTAGTATAAGAAACAGCCTGGGAACCAACTTCCTTATAACATTCCTGATGGTCACAAATATTATAAAGATAATAGTGTTTTTCCTTGCCGTCTTTTTTCCCTGTAAAAATGCAACCTATATTCGTTTTGCCGACAGTACGCGGCCCAAGACTTGCTGGATCAGGAAGAACTGCCTTCAAAAATTGTAAGGGAACTATTTTTTTCCCTTCAAAATCAATAGGTTCTATTGATGTCATACCAACGTCCTGTAAGCAGTTCAAGTGCGTAAGATAACTTTGCCCAAAGGTCATAAAGAAACGAATACGCTTAATTCCTTTTATGTTCAGTCCCAATGATTCAAGTTCTTCATGGTGCAAAAGATACATGTCTTTTTTGCCCACTTCTGCAAAATCATATGTTCTTTTTATTTCCATAGGCTTAGTTTCTATCCATTTACCATTTTGCCAATAACTGCCATTTGCAGTTACTTCCCTTATGTTTATTTCTGGATTGAAATTAGTTGCAAAAGGATAGCCATGGTCACCGCCATTGCAATCAAGTATATCAATATCGTTTATTTCATCAAAATGATGTTTTAAGGCATAAGCACTGAAAACACCTGTTACTCCAGGATCAAAACCACTTCCAAGGAGTGCGGTTATGCCCGCTGCCTTAAATTTATCACGGTATGCCCATTGCCATTTATATTCAAATTTAGCTGTTTCTGGTGGTTCGTAATTAGCCGTATCAACATAGTGGGTTTTAGTCGCAAGACATGCGTCCATTATTGATAAATCTTGATATGGTAATGCCAGATTCAAAACAATATCAGGCTTATATTCATTTATTAAGTTTATTAACTGTTCTGTTGAATCGGCATCTACTTGTGCCGTAGTAATTCTTGTTTTTCCGCCATTAAGTTTTTGCTTCAGTGCATCACATTTACTTTTTGTACGGCTGGCAATCATAATATCGCTAAAAGCTTCGCTGTTTTGGCAGCATTTGTGGATAGCCACGCTAGCTACACCACCGCAGCCTATGATCAGTGCTTTTCCCATGAATGGAGCCTCCCTTTTTCTTATATACTTTATATAGTATAGCAAAAAAAGCATTATTTGTATTTAATTGTTTTTATATTTACATTAATATTTATAAAATACCTATATTATCTAATCACCCGCATAAATATAAATAGTAAAATACCGATCCCACCCCCAACAATAGACCCATTCATTCTAATCCAGATCAAATCAGTGTTTATTTTAGAATGGACAATAGTATTCAATTGTTCATCACTCATATTATTAAGGGCACGACGCACTATATCTCCCACCATGCTTTGGGCTTGAAGTGCAGAACGGCGCAAAATATCATTTATCAACGTTTCGATAAGTTTATATATCTCTTTATTATTCCGCATTATTGAAAAACAATCTTCTATTTCTACAGCAATAAAATTTTTAAGGACTTGCCGTAACTCACTGTCTTGTGCAGAATTATCGCATTGTTTTTTTATACTGGAAAGATATCCTAAAATTATCTTTTTCAACATACCTGAGTCCAATAATTTTTTTTGTAATAAATTAATAAGTTCCTGCCAGTTGTTTTCCGCTATTGTTTCTTTTATAGCTTTATCAACAATAGCTGCCATATCTTTATGCACCTGGCTTTGGCTGTCAAATAACTGGTCTGTTAATATAAGCAGCTTTTTTTGAATCAAAAGGGCACATTCTTCATTATTTATGACATCAAAAAAACCACCAAGAGACATTAAAAGCGAAGATGCTCCCTGTTTTATCTTCTCGCTTTCAAAATGTTCCAGTAATTTTTTAATGTCCTCCACACCAGTTTCACCTGAGATTCTTCCCTTGATAAAAATGGCTAAATTTTTCACAAGTGCAGTTTTCCATTTATCAGTTTCCAAATATTCGGCGCACCATTTTTTCATATCTAAAGTTTTAATAACATTTTCATTTAAATATACAGATAATTTCTCAGCGATAACAGTGGAATCAATTTGGGCTATTTTAGTGAGCAGCATAGATGTTACTTTTTCAGTAAATAATTGTTTTCGTGTATCATTATCCAACCAGCAAATTACTTTTTCTGATGCGTTAAGTGACTTAACTCTTTGGAAAACGATCTTTTTGGCAAAGAACTGCCTTTGTACAAGACGTATTGTGGCTTCTGTAAATGCCTGCCTGCGTTTGGGCAGAATAGCTGTATGCCAAGGAATTCCAAGAGGTTTTCTAAAAAGTGCTGATACGGCAAACCAGTCAGCAATACCACCGACCAATGCAGCTTCAATACAGAACAGGAAAGCCTCGGTAAAAATTCCGGGATATTTTATTCTTATCGGTAAAGCTACTAAAAAAAGACATGCAGCTACCAATAATGTTTTATCGGCGCGATTAAATTTATGCATTAGCCAAGCATCCTTTCCGCAAAATAGGTCAGCATATAAAGCAGCATTCCTGCTATCCCGCCCACCAAAGAACCATTAATACGGATCATTTGTAAATCATTGCCCACATGGTTTTCAATTAAGGTGATGAATGATTCAGTGGAATAACTGTTTAATTTATCCCTGACCATTTGCAAAATAAAAGGAGAGCTTTTCGTTACAAAAAGACTGAGCTTTTCCTTCAGCCAATTATCAAAAGATTCATGTGCAACAGTATTTTGGATAAAAGCATTAATGGCATCATCAACTATATGATTGACCATGCCTATAACGTATTCAGCATTTGTATCATTATTTTTATAGTTATCAATATAATTCTTCAAGTAAGCGGTTATATTTATTTTATATATTAATTCATCTTCAACAGTCTTGAAAAAATCATCATATTTTTTATTTTGTGGTAATCCAGCAAGCAAATTTTGCAGCCAGTCAAATACTGCTTTATACTCATCACTTTCACTATCTTTAAGATGTTCAAGCTTAGTAATTAAATTCTTCTTAATAATATTGATTAAGTTCTCATCAGAAAGGTCAAACATGGCAATTATCATTTCACGAAGCGTTGAACCTTTTTTATATTCTTCCTTTATTTCATGAATTACAGGTTCAAAAACAGCCTGTGTTTTTTCATCGTTTAATATTTTCAATGATATTCCATATGATATTTCCATCAATTTTGCAAAAACCAACTCATCAGTTAAATGTGAAGACACCTGTATTAAAGTATCTTTTAAAATATATTCCTGCTTGTCCTTTTTTATTATTTTTTGCACAATAGCAGCTAACCTATTGCTGTCAAAATTCTGCAAAAGCCCAATAAGAATCGGTTGCACTGTTTCTTTTAACCGTTTTCTCCCCCCGAGTTTTTCAAGGTAAATTATGAACATTTTCGACATATCATATTGGATAATATCTTTCATTATATTAGCTGTATTTAATAAATCTTCACCGATAAAAGTAATTATTTCGTCCATTATACGCTGCCGGTTACGCGGTAAAATAGCCGTCCGCCAAGAAATACCTAATGGTTTTTTAAAAATAGCTGTAATTGCGAACCAATCGGCTAGACCACCGATCATAGCTGCCATAAATCCATTGTGAATAAGCCCCCCGGTAAAACATGTATTATTTACTGTCAACAAAGTTCCTGCTGTCATTACTATCAAAACGATAGTAGCCTGCGATTTTCTATTCATTTTTTCCCTCAATAAAATATATATTATAGATGTATATATTTTACCACATTCTTAAAATTTGGAGCAGATAAATTAACTAGGTTTCTTGTAATATTACTGCTTTTATAAGTTAATCAATATAAACAAATAGCATAAATATATAAAAAATATATATTTTATAAAAATATTACTTGTAAAACACTGTTTCTTTTAGTATAATATCAATAAAGGTTATCCATAGAGAATAATTACAAATAGCTTTAACTGTTGACCGTGAGTTATATTAACTTACAGTCATATTATTGGAAAGGGGTTTTATGATGAAGGAATTGTTAGTTTATAAGTGTGAGGTATGTGGTTATATACTGGAAGTAATTGATTTAGGAAAAAAGAAACTCATTGAAAATGGCAATAGTTTTTCCCGAACAATAACAGTAGCCGATGCAAAATTGATTTGTTGCGGTAAACCGATGACTTTACTGCAAGCAAATTCTGTTGACGCTTCCAATGAAAAACATGTTCCAGTTATAAGTTTTAACGGTGACACTGTTACTGTTAAGGTAGGAAGTGTAAACCATCCCATGACACCGGAACATCTTATAAAATGGATTGCTGTTCTATACGGAGATAGAATACAGCGTGTGGAACTAGAAGCCGGTGATTCACCGGAAGCATCTTTTCATATAGGCAGTGAACGCAACGTCAAAGCATATGCCTATTGTAATTTGCATGGCTTATGGATGAGTCAAGCTAATAAATAAATTTAAATATTAAAATTGCTATTCCAAAATAACTATCCACCCGCATAGCGGGTGGTTTTTCTTTTTCGGGCATAGCCCTTTTACACTGGCTGCGCATAAATGCGCTTTTTATTGGCCTGCCA
>NZ_SMAA01000017.1 GCF_004341685.1 Pectinatus cerevisiiphilus | reverse complement strand
CGAGAGCTTAACTTAAAATCATCGAAAAAAAATGTTTGGTCTGAGATTTCTTCTGTGAAGTTTTGAGTGTGCAAGACACTCTGGTTGAAGGGCAGTGAACGTGAGAGCGTAAAACTGCGGACTTTGGCTCAAAGAGTTAAAGCATCTGGTGGCGATACCTGGATGGATCCACCTGTTCCCATTCCGAACACAGTAGTTAAGCATCCACAGGCTGAAGGTACTTGGGGGGTGACCCTCTGGGAGAATAGGTTGTTGCCAGTTTGAAGCGTCTATGATTTTAGTTAATCTATTGTCATAGACGTTTTTTAATGTCTTTTTGATTTTATTTTACCGGCATGGATGAGAATCCTTGCCGGTTTTTAGGTTGTGTAGAATATATTAGCTGTGTTTAAATTATTATTGTACTTTAGAAAATGATAGAAAGATCATATGGGATAAAATAAAATAGGATAATAATATTAGATTATAGAATGGAGCATTTAAAATGGTTACTAAACTACGAAAATTTATTAAGTCTTTATCAAAATATATGTTAGCATATGATATCGTAATGGCTATTTTATCCATTTCAGTAATTTTTGGCTTGGTTATTGAAACAAAACTGGAATTAACGGACTTTGAATTAACTGTTATTGATTGTTTTGTAAATCTAGCATGGGCTATTTTCTGTATTGATTACATGGTCAGGTTAATAATAGCTAAAAATCGTCTATTATTTATACGTAAGAATATTATAGATTTAATTGCTATTATATCTTTTGGTACATTATTTCAGGGATCACGAGCTATTAAAATTATTAGATTGCTTTATATCTTTAAGGCTTTTGCATATTTGAACAGAATTTATGAACGTATTATATCAATAATTAAAACAAATGATTTTGACCATATTTTATGGTTTACGTTAGGCGTAATTTTTATCGGAGCTGTGTCTATTTCTTTCGTAGATGGACTGGATATGGGAGATGCACTTTGGTGGTCATTTGTAACAACAGCCACTGTTGGTTATGGTGATATTGCACCACATTCGATAGGGGGCAGATTGATAGCAGTTTTTTTAATGATTATTGGGATAGGTTTTTTAAGTACATTAACCGGTACCATATCCGCATTTTTCATACATCATGTTCGTGCTAACAAAAAAGTTACATATAAGGATGAAGAAATAGAACGTGTTATTGATAAGTTAAATAATTTTGATGCGCTATCTACGGATGATTTGAATCAAATGTTCAGTGTTTTAAAAGCCTTAAAAG
The DNA here is from genome assembly GCF_004341685.1 of Pectinatus cerevisiiphilus. Classification (GTDB taxonomy): domain Bacteria; phylum Bacillota; class Negativicutes; order Selenomonadales; family Selenomonadaceae; genus Pectinatus; species Pectinatus cerevisiiphilus. The sequence continues at coordinate 49,685 of NZ_SMAA01000017.1, read as the reverse complement.
AAAATACATAGGCAAATTTCGTTTTCATAAAATTAAATAAGAAGTGTCAATTTTTAATGTTAGGGCACAGGTGTTGCATCATTGAATGTCGGAATTATTTTTAGTCTTGTAATAATGTTGGGGTAAGTGAGGATTTAAGCTTATTCTAACATTATTTTTTTACTCTAGAATAATATAAAATAGAAATTCCTTAATCTTTTTAGGTATGAATACTGATGGTAAATTTGAATGTCAAATTTACTATTGTGATTTGTAAAAGGCATTTTAAAAAGAATTGTAATATAATAGAACAGAATAAATACTGATAAAGAAAAAATGGAGTGTTAAAAATGATTATCAAATTACGAAGATTTATTAAATCCTTATCAAAGTATATGTTAGCATATAATATCATGATGGCTATTTTATCTGTTTCAGTGATTTTTACATTGATCCTTGAAACTAGATTGGTGTTACCCGATATTGATTTAGATATTATTGATTATTTTGGAGATGTGGTATGGTGGGTGTTCTTTATTGATTATATGGTTAGATTGGCGATAGCTGAAAATCGTATATTATTTATTCGTAGTAACGTTGTAGATTTAATTGCTATTATACCTTTTGGTACTTTATTTCAGGGCTTTAGGGCTATTAAAATTATTCGACTACTTTATATGTTCAGAGCGTTTGCCTATTTAAATAGAGTTTACGGACGTATTGAAGCAGTGATTAAAACGAATGATTTTGATCATATTTTATGGTTTACATTATGTGTAATCTTCATTGGAGCAATATCTATTTCTTTTATAGATGATATGGACATAGGTGATGCGCTTTGGTGGTCATTTGTGACAACAACTACCGTCGGTTATGGCGATATTGCTCCGCATTCTACGGGAGGTCGATTAATAGCAGTTTTTCTAATGATTATTGGGATAGGTTTTTTAAGTACACTGACAGGTACGATATCAGCATTTTTTATGCACCATTTTCACGCTAATAAAAAAGTTACATTTAAAGATGAAGAAGTTGGACGTATTATTAATAGGTTAAATGATTTTGATACATTATCAAATGATGACTTAAATAAAATGTTTGATGTATTGAAAGCACTGAAAGGTAATGTATAAATTAACTGGTATTACTATTTTGGGGAAAATAAAAACTGCCCGTCATACGCTCGGAAAATTACCGAGCCAGACGGACAGCCTATTAAATGCTAAAGATGAAAATCATATATTTTTTATTTAATGCTTTTTTGGTGCGCCCGGTGGGAGTCGGACCCACGCACACGGCTTCGGAGGCCGATGCTCTATCCACTGAGCTACGGGCGCGTTAACAACAGCTATCATTATAGCATATAGTGACGATTATTTCTATATATTACAAAATATTTTACGACTGTAGTAGATATGGAATAGCTTATATCTTTAGCATAAAAGATATAATTTTAAATTTTCATACCATAATAAGGAAACGTTTCCTACAGCACAAAGTAGTATTATTTATTTGGTATAAACAAACAAGTTCTGTTAATAAGAAATTTAGAACAATTATTATAATGAATAAATTATGTATGCAATCTTTCTTTTTGACAAGAATATATATCTTCAATAGAACAATCTAGTGTTTTAGCGAGTATTAGTAATTTTTCAATGCGTGGTATCGATATACCTAATTCCCATTTACCCACTGTTGTACGATCAACACCAATTTTATCTGCTAATTGTTTTTGCGTTAGGCCTAATCTTAACCGTTTTTCTTCAATGATGTTCATTTTCTCACTCCTTGAAATACGATAGATAATATTTTCTCATAAGTTCATTATATAATAAAAATTCTCATTGTCAACATTAATAGAGAACTTATTCTCATATACAAGAGAAAAATTAGCTCTTATAATTGGATGAGAGGTGAATTATATGCTCGGAAGCAGATTAAAAAAACTTAGGATGCAGAGAAAAATGAGTCAACAAAAATTAGCTGATATAGTGGGTGTCAATAGAACTACTATCGGCAAATATGAACTGAAAAATGTCCGACCAGCTTATGAAGTTTTGGAAAAGATTTGCCGTGCGTTGCACACTACTCCTGAATATTTGAGTGGATTTGACCAGATATATCCTACACGTGAGGAAGAACCAAGGGAACTTATTAGTTTCATAAAAGAAGAAAATTATACTTTGAATGGCATGGAAGTCACACAAAAAGAAAAGAGGAGGCTTTCAAAGATTATTGAAGCATTGTATGTGGATGAATCGGAGGAGGAATCCACAAAACGAAAGAATAAGTGAAATCAGATAATGAGGCCGTGTTGCACCTGATGTAAACATAAGCTATAATTTTATTATGTAGTAATAATATATAAGGTATAAATAGGTTATGATAAAAAAATTAAAAAGTGGATATACTACTGGTTCCTGTGCTGCGGCTGGAACAAAAGCAGCACTTCTATTTTTGTTGAAAAAAGTTGTGCCGACAGAAGTAGAAATAGATGCTTTAAGTGGGGAAAAACTGCATATTCCTATAAAACAAGTGAAAGTTTCTAAGGGAGAAATATGGGCTGAAGTTATTAAGGATGCAGGTGATGATCCAGACATAACGCATGGTGTATCTGTTTTTACAAAAGTAATCTTAAATAATAACGGCAATGTGCGATTTTTTGCCGGTGACGGCATTGGTATAGTCACTAAGGCGGGATTGTCGGTACCTGTAGGCCAGCCTTCAATAAATCCGGGACCACGCAAAATGATGACTAATGTGGTGCATGAGTTGCTACCAGCAGGACAAGGCTGTGATATTACTATAGCTATACCGCTAGGAAAGGAATTGGCTAAACGTACCTTAAATCCAATACTCGGCATTGAGGGAGGTATCTCTGTAATTGGGACAAGTGGTATTGTGAGGCCTATGTCAGAAGAAGGCTTTAAAAATTCTTTGACACCGCAGATTGATGTGGCACTGGCAGCGGGTTTTTCCAATCAGATTTTTGTTCCAGGAAAAATAGGTGAAAATATAGCCGTTAATTTGGGTTTACCACAGCAAGCTATTGTCCAAACCAGTAATTTTATTGGTTATATGCTAGAATATGCGGCAGACAAAAAATTGGCTGGTATTTTGCTTTTAGGGCATTTGGGTAAGCTTGTTAAGGTCGCTGCGGGAAATTTTTACACGCATAGTAAAATTTCTGATGCTAGGCTGGAAACAATGGCAGCTTATTCAGCTCTTTTGGGTATGGATAAAGAAGGAGTAAAAAAAATTTTTGATTGTATAACGACGGAAGCAGCTATGGAGGTCGTTGAAGAATATCATCTTGAGCACAAACTTTATCCGCTTTTGTGTAAGCGCGCAAGTAGTCGCGCGATGCAGCATGTCTTTCAAAAATTGCAGGTTGGGACGATAATGGCAACACTAAAGGGGAAAATTTTGGGAATGGATGAAAATGCAAAAGAGATAGGCAGGAAATTACATTGGAACATAATATAACAGTTGTCGGTATTGGTCCTGGAGCGAGGGATTATATTTTACCGATTGCTTTGAAAAAGATCAATGAAGCTAAAGTATTAGTCGGGGGAAAACGTGCATTAGCTGATTATGCAACAGAAGGACAAAAAACAGCACCTATTACAGCTGATATTCAGGCCGCAATCACCTTTATACGAGAAGAATCATTACGGGAAGATGTAGTGGTTATGGTATCAGGTGATCCAGGTTATTATTCACTTTTGCCGGCGTTGCGCAATGAATTTGCATTGTCCAGGTTAAAGGTAATTCCGGGGATAAGTTCTATGCAGTTAGCTTTTTCGCGCATTGGGCTACCTTGGCAGAATGCGGATTTGATGAGCCTACATGGCAGGCTGCCTGATTATGCGTCGCTAGCTTATGAAAAGGGACGTCTAATAGGTATGCTGACAGATGCTGAACATAACTCACAGCGGATAGCTATGCTACTGTTGGACGCAGGCTGGCCGCAAAATACGCAGGCATATATATGTGAACGACTTTCGTACCCAGATGAAAAAATCCTTGCTGTCAGCCTTTTGCAAGCTACTGCGAGAGATGCTGTACGGCATTGTATAATGGTGGTGGCTGGATGATGCATATACCAGGAATTAAAGATGAATTGTTTATTCGCGGCAATGTGCCGATGACAAAAGAGGAAATACGTATTATTACTTTATGTAAGGCTGAAATTAATGAAAGCAGCATTGTTCTTGACATAGGTGCGGGGACAGGTTCTCTCTCCATTGAAGCGGCGCTTATGGCAGAAAAGGGACATGTATATGCTGTAGAGAAGAATCCAGAAGCTGTTTCGCTAATAAAACAAAATGCCCAGAAATTCAATGTTGATAAAAATATTTCTATAATTAAAGGTACTGCACCAGATGCACTTAATGATATAAATGATTATGATGTTGTTTTTATAGGTGGTAGCGGTGGTAATCTTCCAGAAATATTGGATGTTATTACGGCTCACATTAATCCGGGCGGGCGAATAGTGGCTAATGCAATAACATTGCAAACCGCTACGATGGTTCTTGAGTACATGAAGCAAAATGACATGTATGAATATGAAGCAGTATTGATTCAGTCTAGTCGTCTGAAGAGGGCAGGAGATTATGATATGATGATGGGCATGAATCCAGTTTATATAATAACGTGCCGTGTGAAATAGAAAACAGTCTATCATGTTGCGAGGACATGATAGACTGTTTTTATTTTATTGCCATACATTGCCAAACAGCACTCAATATAAGTTTTCCATTTAAGAAAGATGATCCTTTTTGTTGGAAATAACGGCCGTGCATATGAAGGGTTGTAATCTTCATAGTAGTTGTGTCTGAAAAATATACAGGAGTTCTTATCTTGACTTTTGTGATAGAGAACACTGCGAAGATGTTAATTTTAGTAGGGTTAAGCATTTTAGCACCTGCACCACCGCACTGCATTAATGACTCTAATAATAATGTTGGTGGAACGTAAAGATGTTCGCCGCATTTTTCATAAAAGATAAAATCACTGCCGTATTTTTTTTTACCAATAATAAGATCATTATCTGTTGATAGTATTTCATCAACAAATAAGAACGGTGCTCTTTGCGGTAAAAATTTTTCAATTGTTTCCATAAGATGCCTCCATAACTATTTTTCGCAGTAAATTTTTATCTACTTTACCGCTATTATTTAAAGGCAATTTGGGTAAAAAATATATTTTCTGTGGATAATGCCCGGTGTTTTGTCGACAGAAATGAATAATATCTTTTGTTTTGATGTTATCTGTTTTACGAACTATTGCTGCGATTAGTTTTTCTCCACGTAGATGGTCAGGTAGTGAAAAGACGGCAGCATCGTCTATCTGTGGATGTTCTTTAAGGCAGTATTCTATTTGCTCAGGTTGTATTTTGACACCGCCTATATTAACGGTACCATTTTTCCTGCCCCGAAGAGTGAGATAACCGTCAGTGCTAAGGGAACCTAAGTCTCCAGCAGTGGCTTTTGGCCTTTTGGAAGGAACTAAATAGGGGCTTTCAACCCAGACTAAGCCATCTGTTATTTCTATTTTAACGCCAGGGAAAATTTTTCCCGTACTTTGTGGTCTTGTAAGTAAATCGTGTATGTCCGCATAGCTCACATGGCCGAGTTCACTGGCGCCATAGTATTCAACGATGGAGGCATTGGGAAAATAATGGTGCAGTTGCTGGACTGTTGTTTTGTTTATCTTTGCACCACCTGTGACAAGCGAAGAGATGTTGTTATTGGGCTTACTAAGTGCTTTTAAAAGGATGCTGTAGTGGGCAGGTACCATAAATAAAGCACTTATGGAATATGCATTGATCTCTTTTAGCCATGTCTGGGGTAGTCTGTTGGGGGCAATTACCACTGAAGCACCAGTAAAGAAGGCATGTATACAAGCATTTAGATTGGCTGTGTAGGAAAGCTCACCAATAAGGTAGAGCGTATCGTTTTTATTAATATGAAATAATTTACTTTGCCAGGGAAAAGCAGCAAGCCAGCTTTGGTGGTCGCGAAAAATTATTTTGGGAATACCCGTAGAAGAACCGGAACTCATCGCGCCGAGAAAAATATTTTCAGGATTTAAGGTGGGACATTTGTGCGAGGTACTTGTCAGAAAATCACTGAAGAAAACTTTTTGGGAGATATCATATTTTTTCATCAAGCGAGCGGTAAGCTTTTCGGGCATTTTACTACTGGCTAGAATACATATGCCACCTGCTTTAATGATGGCAAAAAACAAAGTATAAGTTGCAAAGGGTCACTATTTTGGAGAAATATTTTTTCTCCTTTTTTTATAAATGTAGCTGCCTTTGCCATTGCAGAGCTTTGTGCGTCCAGTTCTCCATATGTGAGTTGTTTGCTGGCACAACTAAAACATATTTTTTCTTTCGGTTGATTTTTAAGTAGATCTGTTATCAGCATATAATCACACCCTTTGCAGAAGCATTGCTGTTGAAAGACCACCTACTGCGCCGATGGAAACGATACCTGTTTTTGCCTGCTGTGTCTTTAAGGTTTGTAAAAGGTGCAGTAGATTTATGGCACCAGATGCACCATAAGGATGTCCAAAAGCTATTGCTCCGCCCAATTGGTTCACTTTTTCCAAAGGCAGGTGAAGTTGGCGGCAACAAGCTATTAACTGAACGGCAAAGGCTTCATTTATTTCTACAGCATCAATATTTTGCAAGGTTAATTGATAGCTGTCCAGTAATTTCTTTATGGCATATATTGGTCCCAAAGGAAATTTGTTAGGGTCACAGCCTAGCATAATTGCGGGAGAAATAAAGGCTTGTGCCTTAAGACCGTATTTTTGCGCGGCCGTTTCTGAAGCGAGCAGTACAAAAGCTGCCCCATCATGTTTGAGACAGGAATTGCCAGCGGTAATGCAACCGTCTTTGACGAATGCGCTTTTTAGACGGGTCAATAGTTTCATATTCATATTTTTTTTTGGGCCTTCGTCCTTTTGGAACAGATATCCCTTGATATCTATAGGACAAATTATTTCTGCTAAGGCACCTGTTTCTTGGGCAGAGCATGCTTTTTCATGGCTTTTTAAAGCAAATTCGTCCATTTGTGGACGCAAGATTCCTAAATCTGCAGCCAGTGTTTCTGCTGCGCTGCCTATATCTGGATTGCCTATCCATTCTGGGGAAAAGGGCGCTTGTTCATAGTAAAAATCAGGCCCTTTATAGCGTGGATCTTTGCTATTAAGACGTTTGCTGGGAGCTAAAGAGGCACTTTCGACTCCACCGGCAATGACTATATGGGCACGGCCGGCTTCTATCATAGCAGCACCCATATCAATCGCGTTAAGGCCAGAGCTGCATTGGGCATCAAGTGTTAGTGCAGGGATTGAATAAGGCCAGCCAGCCTCTAGGACACAAACTCGCGCAAGGTTTCCTCCGGGGCCTGTTACATTACCAGCAAGGACAATATCTACACATTCTGGCATAAGTGAATATTTTTTTAAGATAGCATTTAGAACTATAGCAGCCAGTTCTTCGGGCAGAAAATTTTTTAAGCGGCCATTCTTTTTACCGATAGGAGTACGCAGGCCGCCTATTAAATAAGCTTTAGGCATTTCGTCACCACTTTTTGGCTTTTTATAAAAAATTTACTTGTTAACAACGTTTTTTTACAAGGTTATTGTAAAAAATACCAGAAACAATTGTAAAATCGCAGCCCAAGAAGCGGCCTTATCATATAGTATCTAATACCGCCGCTTATGTTTGCCGCTAATAGGCTTAAATATTCTAATTTGTTTTTAATCATGGGCAAGTTTGTGCCTAATATAATTAGAGGACTATATAGTACTTGTTGAACAGTTAGCAATATATTTCACTGGATAATATTTAGCCAAAATGAAATATACTGCTAAGTCTATTATGTATAATGAGGTTTACCTCAAATGGTACAAAACACTACTTAAAATAGAATTTATTTATAGTAAGCAGTATAGCTGGGTATGTTAAAATAGTCAACTCAACTATGAACAACGTTGACCAAAAATAAAAAAACTTTCACGGTAGACAATAATTATTAACAGTAAGATGAAAATAATGATGCCGTATGGGAAAGTAAATTTATTTTATGAATTTATCTATGGCACTTTTTAGCTTTTCAATTGTTTCAGTATCATTTGTCTTAGCCGCATCTACAATACAATGCTCCAGATGATCTTTCAGCATCAGCTTAGAAACGTTAGTTACAGCTGCGTTGATAGCGGATAACTGGATTAAAACATCACTACAGTCACGTTCGCTTTCAACCATACGACGAACCGCAGTCATATGGCCAATGATACGGGCCATACGGTTTAGGACAGCATGCGTCTGTGTATGTTTATGGGCATGTGTATGTGGAGCATCCGCTTGCGCGGGAAGATATGGTTCGGAACAGTTATTCTTAGATGTATTGATTTCTGCACAGGAGTCCCTATGCATTGTTTTTTTCAGTGTCATTAGTTTCATCCCTGTTTTTTAATAAAAAAAGTTTTTTATTATATTCATTATATTTATCCATTGACATTAACACTAAATTTTTACTGTTGGCTCGTTGAATAATAAATACTTCATTTTCGTCTGCTGCTTGTTCAGCATAAATAGTAAATTCTCTCAGAAAATCCGAGGACGGTATAGCTTTCATAAAATCCTCCCTTTCAACAGGAACTTTTGCCCAATTTTGGATGGGATACTGGTTTTAAACTCAATTTATGCACAAGGTGCAAAGCATCTAAAAAACTTACATCAAAACGTTCTCCAGACCGTTCAAAAATACATAAGGGTTTTGCCATACCTATTTCAGATGCCGGCATATAAATATATTCTTTATTGGCGTTGTCACCGTAGATGGTGCCGTTTTTTAGAGCAGATTCTGTCATTGTCGGCATGAAAAAAACTCCTTCAAGCAAAACCATAATAATATAACGTTTAACATTGTTTATTGTATTGATTCTATTTACAAAAATAACCGCCTTAGCTTACAAAACTAAGCGGTTATTTTTACAAACTAACCTACTAAAAGCACAGATAGTCAAGGCTATTTTTCTGCTCCCATTATATCATAACAGTTGAATTTTGCAACTATATCTATAGAAGTATTATTGCAGGTAAATAGGAAGAATAAGTACCTAAAACATGTTCCTTCGCCATAAAAATATAGCACAACAACCGGCTAAAAATATTGCCAGTATAGATACGTATAGGAACCCCAAAGGATTGTCGGCAAAGGGGATGGCGACGTTCATTCCGAAAAAACCAGATATGGCTGTAGGAATAGCCAGTATTATTGTTACAGCCGTTAAGAAACGCATTACAAGGTTAAGGTTGTTTGACATAATGGAAGAAAAGGTATCTGCCATGCGTGATAATATGGTGCTATACATATCACCCATTTCACGTGCCTGTTTATTTTCGATGATTACATCTTCAAGTAGGTCCTCATCTTCTTCATATACTTTGATAATGCCCTGTACACTGTGGTTTAGGCGTATACGCATGAGTTTATCCAAGACAGCTGCATTTGATCGCAATGATGCATTGAAATAAGTAAGACCTTTCTGCAATTCGAGTAAACGTAATATTTCTCTATTTTGTAAAGACTCACGTAGCTTTATTTCTATTTCATCAGATAATTTATCTATTTGTCGCAGATACCGCAGATAATATGTTGCGGATTTGTATAAGATCTGCAATAAAAAGCGGGTCTTTTTAAAAGTGCGAAAGGTACTGCTGGTATGTTGGTTGAATTCAGATATCACATGTGTGTCTTCCAGACAAACAGTAATTATGTATTCACTGGTTAAAATAATTGCCAACGGCAAGGTATCATATGCTTCCGGTGCACGGGTAATAGGTAAATTAGTAAGTACCATAATAGAGTTATCTTCAACATCTATATGTGAGCGTTCTTCATCATCAAGTGCTGAACGTAGAAAGTCAGGTTCAACTTCTGTCAGATTGCTGACAACTTTTAGTTCATAAGGAGTAGGAGAAACGATGTTGATCCAGGCTCCCTTTTCCAGCGTTTTGAGATTTAATTCCTTTAAAGGCCCTGATTCCAAAGATTTATATATTTTAAGCATGATTTATGATAAAAGCTCCCTTCAAGGTTGGAAGTATGTATCATAAACCATAAAGATATATGGAGCATACTTCCAAGTATTTTATTGTATAAAAACACCTTCGCGGATGGTCTGCATCCATAATCTTCGCCTCTTTTTTTAAAATGATAAACATCCACTAAAAATATTACCTTATGCAATATGATAAGTCAATATTTTAATGAATATCATATGGAATTTGACAATATATCTTCCAATTGATATAATAATAGAGCATTGCGCTGGAGAGGTGTCCGAGCGGTTTAAGGAGCTGGTCTTGAAAACCAGTGATACGGCAACGTACCGTGGGTTCGAATCCCACCCTCTCCGCCATATAAAATAAGGCTTTTAGGTCTGCCGGAGGGCAGGCTTTTTTTGTTGTCCAGTGACTTCTGACATCATGTTTTGACTGTCACTATTTCTTGGTTCATTTTAAGTCAAAACATAATAATAGGTAATTTTTTATTTTTATATTAGTGCATCACTGATAAATGATGTTTTATTATGTTATAATGAAATTAATTTTAGCAGGGGAGAATGGCGAATGATAAAATGGATAATTTCTGATATGGATGGAACATTGCTTGATGATAACGGTGACCTGCCGCAAGGATTCGATGAAGTAATGGACGAATTAAAAAGGCGGAATATAATTTTTTCACCTGCCAGTGGCCGTCAGTATTATGCGTTGGTAAAACAGTTTTCTAAATATAAAGATGATTGGCTTTTTATTGCAGAAAACGGTACTATGGTGTCAAAGGGAAATGATCTTTTATTTTATGTTAGTCTTCCTGCGAAATTGACAAGTACGCTCATTGATGCGACGACATCCTTAAAAGATGTCTACACAGTAGTCTGCACTTGCAATGGCAGTTATGTAACGGCAGAGGATGAAGCTTTTTTTGCTGAAATGGGCAAATATTACACCAGACATACTTTAATAGACAGCTTTGCTTCTATAAAGGATCCTATTATAAAGATTTCTGTTTGCGATTGTAAGGGAAAAAATATCAGGGAAAATGCCTATAAGTATCTTCTGCCTTACGGAGATGATGTCCAAGTAGTTATGGCTACGGATATGTGGGTAGACCTCATGCCTAAGCAGATTAATAAAGGTGTTGCTATTCAAAAGCTTCAAGGAAAAATGGGAATAAAACCAGAAGAGTGTATGGCCTTCGGTGATTTTTATAATGACAGAGAAATGCTTAAAGCCGTTGGTGAAAGCTATGCTATGGAAAATGCTGTTCCCGAGCTTAAAAAGATTGCCAAACATATTGCACCTGCTAATAGTAAAGCCGGAGTATTGACGGTAATTCGGGATATGCTAGCAAAAAATTGAAAAAGGGGCGGAAAATATGAAAATCGATTATCATATGCATTTTGAGTATGGCTCATATGATCCGAGCTGGGTGCAGGGATTTTTTGACAGCGCCAAAAAACGCGGTATTGATGAGATTGGAATTTCGGAACATACACATGGGTTTACCGATTTTAAGGAACTTTACTATGAAGATGTTATTTGTGATGATTCTTTCATAGGCAGGTTTCAGAAAAAGTGGTTGAAAACAAATAAATTTAAGTGCCCATTGAGTGATTATATAGATTTTATGAATTTGCTTAAAGGAAGAGGATTGCCGGTAAAGACGGGGATAGAGGTTTGTAATTTCCAAAACCAGGAAAAAGTAAAAGCTATTCTCGATCAATATAAATTTGATTATATAATAGGTTCAGTTCATTTTTTGCGTGGCTGGGCATATGATTCTTCTCAGATAAAAGATGAATGGAACCGGCATGATCTTCGGGATATTTATGAATGGTATACTGAAGAAGCGGAAAAGCTGTGTGCATCAGGTTTATATGATATTTTGGGACATCCATTTAATATTCGTATTTTTAAATTTTTACCTGATTTTGATGTAGAACCTTATTTGGTCCGTGTCGCGGAAGCGATGCAAAAGGCCAATATGGTTGTGGATATCAATACGGGAACATATTATCGTTATCCGATAAAGGAAATATCACCATATCCTGAGTTTATGAAGGTCGCAGCGCGTTATCATCTGCCTGTTATAACATCTTCTGATGCACATAAACCGGAAGACTGCGGGGCATATATAGATGATGCCATAGCGTATGCAAAGTCATTTGGCTATAATACACGCGTCAGGTTTAAGGACAGAGTGCGGGAAATGGTTCCCATTGATTGAGCAATAGTGAGTAATACAAAAAAGAACAGCCTGCTGTTTGCTGGTAAACAGTCAGGCTGTTCTTTTTTGTATTTATTTAATTAGAGTTTTATCAAATCGTACTTGCGGGAACCCATGCCGAGTTTTTCACAATGGTCAAGACATGACTGCCATTCAGTATCAGGATGGGTGTTGTGGAAATGGTCATGCTGTTGTGTTTCTTGCGGGGCATGTTTAATGTTTTCGCCCAATGTGGAATTTGCAATGACCGGTGCTTGGTTTACAAGGTCTGCACAAGCTTGGTCTATTGCTACGGGATCAAAAGAGGCAAGCATTCCTATGTTGGGGACGATTGCGGCATCATTTTCTGCGTGGCAATCGCAGTTCGGGGAAACATCAACGATAAGGCTGACATGGAATTGGGGGCGGTCATGCAAAATAGCACAGGCATATTCTGCCATTTTGAGGTTGACCATTTTTCCTGCGTTCCAGTTAGTAGGAATAATAGCGTTGGTAGGACATGTGCCTATACAGCGGCCGCAGCCTACACAGGCGTTTTCATCAATATGGCATTTTTTGTTTTGGATTATAGGTGCATTATGGGCACAGGTTTTCCTGCACATACCGCAGCCAATGCATTTTTCTTCTTTTACTGTCGGTTTACCGTCACAATGCATTTCCATTTTTCCAGCACGGGAACCACCACCCATGCCAATATTTTTTATAGCACCGCCAAAACCAGTCATTTCATGCCCCTTAAAATGGGTAAGAGAGATTATTATATCAGCATCCATTAAAGCATGGCCGATTTTAGCTTCCTTTACATATTCACCGTTTGGTACAGGAACATAAGTTTCATCAGTACCTCTGAGCCCGTCTGCTATGATATTCTGGCAGCCAGTTGATAATGGACTGAAGCCATTTACATTAGCCGTGTCCAAATGTTCAAGGGCATCTTTACGGGTGCCCACATAAAGTGTGTTGCAATCTGTTAGGAAAGGTTTACCGCCATGCCTTTTGACCGCATCAGCTATTACTTTCGCATAGTTGGGGCGAAGGAAGGAAAGGTTGCCAAGCTCACCAAAGTGGATTTTTATGGCGGCAAATTTACCGTTGAAGTCAATGCTGCCTATACCAGCTTTTTCTACAAGTTTATTAAGCTTTTGTAGCAAATTATCTTTACCGGGGTATACACGCATATCGGTAAAGTATACTTTTGCATTTCCCATCGAAAACACTCCTTTTAACAATCCAATAAATATCTTTTTCTATACCAACTGCTATTATAACAATAATTAATATATATATACAAGATGAAGGGAAGAAAGTCATGACAAAATATTCCCCTGCGGCTGCGATATTTTGCAGTGCAGGGGAATATTTAGACGCAGCGTATTATATTAATATTGGCCTTCTCTTCCGCGATAAAGACACCAAGGCTCTTCTGCCATATAGTCACCACCATGGTAATAAGCTGCTCTTGCCCGGCAGCCGCCGCATGCTTTTTTGTATTCGCATTTGCCGCAGCCGCCTTTGAAGTCAAAAGTACGCAACTTATTGAGTACTTCGCTGTTTTTCCAGATTTCATCGAAAGGTGTTTTCCGCACGTCACCTAATTCCATGTTCAGGTAGGCACACGGTTGAACTTTACCACGCGGGCTGATAATGCAATAGGCATTTCCTGCCAGGCAGCCACGCCGAAATCTTGTCTTTACGCCCATCTGGGAAGCAATACGGATAAATTGCGGAGCACAGGTAGGTTTTAGCTCGATGTCTACTTGCTGCTGTTTTTTCATAATACGCGTTAAAACATCTTCATATGCATGGGCACGCAGTGATTCTGTTTCGATAGTTTTCGCGCGTCCGGTAGGAACAAGGAAAAAGAAATGATGTGCAACAGCGCCTTCCTCCACAGCAAAATCAGTGATGGCTTCAAGCTCATGCTGGTTCCAGTCCATGACAGTAGTGTGGATTTGAAAGGGTAGGCCAACTTTGCGGCAATTGCGCATACCACGTACGGCACCCTCCCAGGCACCGGCAAATTTACGAAATTTGTTGTGCTTTTCCTTGTCCATTGAATCGAGTGATATACCCATTCCCATAGCTCCGGCAGCTTTTAGTTTGACTGCCATTTCTTCGGTTATGAGCGTACCGTTGGTACCGAACACTGAACGCAAGCCAAGTCTTGTGGCATAGGCGACAAGTTCTACAATATCAGACCGCATCAGCGGTTCTCCACCAGAAAAAATCATTATTTTAAAACCAGCTTTGGCGATTTGCGTTAGAAGTGTTTTAGCCTCTGCTGTATTAAGTTCTTCATCAGCTTTGCAGCCGGCATCACGATAGCAATGTTCACAATACATGTTGCAGGCATTTGTTGTATTCCAAGAAATTATCATATATATGCTCCTAATATTATCGGCTTATACCAATTTCACTATCTGTTAGATAGCAGGACGGATCTTCTTCCCAAAAGTCGCCGTTTCTTGCTTCTGCCCGTGTACGGAAATTGCCGTTGCAAACATCAAGATAGAGACATTTACTGCAACGTCCTTTGAGCAGAGGCTTACGGTCTTTTAATCCAGCCATTATTGGGTTGGAAACATCCTGCCAGATATCCCCAAATTTCCTTTCACGTACATTGCCAAAGGTGTAGTATTGGGTGAATTGATCAGGATGGACATAGCCCATCGGGTCAACTTCGCCGAAAGCGATGCCGGAGCGGTTGCCGCCGTTGAAGAAGGCGTATTTTTTAATTTGTGTGGCTAGGGCGGTATTCCCTTCTTTGACAGCTTTTAAATACATATAGACACTGTCGCAATGATTGTCAACAGTGAGGATTTCTTTCTTTAAGCCGCGGCTTTCAAAATCGCGCGTTCTTTTTATTATTATATCCATGGCTTTGCGTGATTGTTCGGGCAGAACGTCTTCATCCATCATTTGCGTTCCTCTGCCAGAATAGACAAGATGATAGAAGCAAACACGATTGATGTTTTCTTCTTCAATAAAGTCGAAGATGCGATCCAATTCTTGCAGATTATGTTGGTTTATTGTAAAACGTAAGCCGACACGCTGGTCTACCGCAACACAGTTTTCTATTCCCTGCATGGCAGCGGCAAATGCACCAGCCTTGCCACGGAACTTGTCATTGACCGCTTTTAAGCCGTCTAATGATATACCGACATAACCTACGCCGATATCCTTGATCCTTTGGGCGCATTCACGGGTTATAAGAGTACCGTTAGTGGAGAGCGTGGGACGAATGCCTTTTTTTGCGGCATAATCGGCAAGCTCAAAAAAATCCGGGCGGATTAACGGCTCTCCTCCGGAAAATAATAATACGGGAACTTTAAAATCAGCCAAATCGTCTATAAAATGACGGGCTTCATCTGTAGTAAGTTCATTTTTATATTTTTTTGCATCTGAATCCATATAACAATGGCGGCATTTCAGATTGCAAGTACGTGTACAGTTCCATACAACGACTGGACCGGCTCCTTCATGCACACCATTTTTAGCATGGCGGGCATCTTTGGTATAGCGGAGGCTGTCTCCGTAATAATCAGTGGCAAACAATAGTTTTGTGACGCTAATCATAAGTTATTTATCTCCCATATGCTGTTGTTAAATGTGAATATAATTCATATTTAATAATAACAGCAAGATAGGTAAAGGTCAATCTTAAAATAAAACTTAAATTGTTTTTGTAGAAAAAACAAAATAAATACAAGTGGAAAATTATTATAAAATAGTAGAGCAAGCATTGTCCGAGTAAAGATAAAGAAAAAGTTCCCCTATAATTTAAACATAGGAGAACAAAGAGAAAAATAAAAAATATTTATGACAGATTATCAAGCCAAGTGTGATACCTCGCCTAAAAAGGGGGCAATATTCTCTGACTTTTAATTAAGCGTTTCTTATATAGTCTTTTTTACTAGTGAACTATAGATGGGAATCACTTAGTTCCAGATAAGGAACAGCATTTAATTTCATATCGGCAAAGTTACCGGTGAGAGACTGGTAATAACCGCGACAGGCGATCATTGCGGCATTATCGGTGCATAAGATTTTACTGGGAAAATAGAAAGCAAGATCATTTTCCCGGCATTTTTCTGTCAATTTTTGTTCTAAAAGGCTGTTTGCGGCAACACCGCCAGCCAATACAATTGTTTTCATACCGGTTGAACGGGCGGCCATTATTGTTTTGTGGACGAGAATGTCGATGACTGTTTTCTGAAATGAAGCGGCGACATCTGCTTTGTTTATAGAAAGACCCTTTTGGTCAGCGGTATGAATATAATTAATGACGGCTGATTTTAAACCGCTGAAGCTAAATTCATAGTTTTTTTCTTTGATGAGTGCATGAGGAAAATCTATAGCATGGGGATTTCCTGTTTTTGCTAGTTTGTCTATTTGCGGGCCGCCTGGGTAAGGAAGGCCGAGGAGACGGGCTACTTTGTCAAAGGCTTCTCCTGCGGCATCATCACGAGTCTGGCCGATCATGGAAAAAGAATTATAATCGGTCATATTGACAAGTGCTGTATGTCCGCCGGAAACAACAAGAGCGATAAAGGGCGGTTCAAGGTCGGGATGTGATAAAAAGTTGGCAAAAATATGGCCTTCAAGATGGTTCACTGCTAAAAGGGGAACATCAAGCGAAAAAGCTAAAGCTTTAGCTGCTGAAACACCTACCAAAAGAGCGCCTACAAGACCTGGCCCATAGGCTACCGCTATCTGGTCGATTGCTGAAAGCTTTAGCTGCGCTTTATTGAGTGCTTCGTCAAGCACGGGCATGATGTTGACTATATGTTTACGCGAAGCTATTTCCGGCACAACGCCGCCAAATTTTTGGTGGATGGGGATTTGGGTGGAAATTATATTGGCAAGTATTTTCCTGTCATTTTCAATTATTGCTATAGAAGTTTCATCGCAACTGGATTCTATTCCTAGTGTAATCATTTTTCTCCTATTTCTTTTATTTTATCTATAAGCAGGCTGCTGTCTGTAATAAGGTTATCGTATTTTAGGCAGGGTCTGCTGATAACTACAACTGAGATGCCGGCATCTATTGCGGCAGAGAGCTTGGTATCTGAACCGCCAAGCTTGCCGCTGTTTTTCATAACTACGACTTCGGCACCTGTATGCATGTACATGAGTTTGTTTAATTCTTTGGAAAATGGGCCTTGCATGGCAATTATATGCTTGGGCAAAATTCCAGCATGGATACAGGCCTGAATGGATTCTACAGCGGGTAGGACTCTGACGGTAAGTGTTTGGTCAGGTGAATGCATTGCTGTTGTAAATTCAGTCAGATGGCGGCTGCCGGTGGTCAAAAAGACATTATTGCCTAAGGCAAAGGCTTTTGCGGCCGCAGCTTCAAAAGAAGTGGTTTCATATAGTTTAGCATAACTTGGTAAAGCTGTGGCAGGTCTTTCATAACGAAGGTAATAAATACCGAGCCTGCGGCATACTTTCATGGCAGTTTGTGAGATGTTTACGGCATAAGGGTGACTGGCATCAACAAATATTTTTATTTTGGCATTTTGTAAAATATTTTGCAGTGCATTTTCGTCAAGCATTTGTTCGATGACGGTAAGCTGCGGATGCTTGCTCAGCAATATTTTCCCATAATCGCTGACGACAGAAGCCGTGACTTTGTAGCCGTTTTGCAAAAGTAAGTGGGCGATCTGTCTGCCGTCTTGGGTGCCTGCAGCCAGAAATATCATAATTTGTAGCCCCGTGGTGTTATCATCAAATTATTTTTGCTATAGGTGTTGCTATTGCCGATAATGACTAACGAAAACATATCTATTTCTTCTTTAGTGAAATTGGCCAAATCCGAAATGACTACGCTTTCATTGTTGCGTGTTGCGCCGCGTACGATACCGACTGGTGTGTTGGCGGGTTTGTATTTTAGGAGAATTTCACGTATTTCTTCAATGTGTTCAACACGTTTACGGCTTTTAGGATTATAAAGGGCGATGACAAAGTCTCCCTGGGCGGCGAAAGCAGCCCGCTTTTTTATTAAATCCCATGGTGTGAGTAAATCACTCAGGCTGATAACGGCAAAATCATGCATAAGCGGTGCACCGAGAATGGCAGCTGCCGCATTTACAGCACTCACCCCTGGTATTATTGCCACTTGCGGACGTTCTTCTGCTGGTTTTTGTAATAAAAGCTCCAGTACAAGTCCGGCCATGCCATATACTCCGGCATCGCCGCTGGAAACTACGGCTACGTCATGGCCTTTACAAGCTTCGGCCAAAGCCATTGTACAGCGGTCTATTTCTTGCATCATACCTGTACCGATGATTTTTTTCCCTGCCAGTAAAGGCTCAATTAATTTTATATATGTATTGTATCCGGCTATTGTGTCAGCTTTTTCTATGGCTTTATGGGCGCGCAGTGTCATGTCGTCGAGACTGCCCGGACCTATACCAATGACTGTTATTTTTCCCATGCTAATGCTACCGTCACTTTCTCAAATTTTGTTTTGTTTAATATTAGTTTTCTTTTTCCCCCGGTAAGTGCTGCTGCTTCGCAGACGTTACCGACACCTATTTGTTTTTTTACGAAGGCCGATTCATGCAGGTCATAGCGTATGATACTTTCTTGCAGAGCTGTATTATCCCAAAATTTGACGGGAATGGCATATTTGCGTGCTGTGAGCAAAATTCCTTCTTCATCAGCTTTGACTGCTGTACTGGTGATAAGAACAACTTCGTCTATATCGTAATTTATGAAACTACATGCTTTTTTTAGACAGGCTTCGATCTGCTGTTGTGTTGTGCCGCGTCTACAACCAATACCAGCAATGAGCCTGTGCCTTAGAAAGCAAAGGACACCTTTTTGGTTGATCGGCTTAGCTGTGAGCAGGACGAGAGGTTTTGGGCAATCATCCAGTTCGTTCGTATTGAGTATAGCTGCATTTATTTCCCGCTCTTTGAGCATTGTAAGAAAATATGTGCTATGTGGCAGGTTTTTATCTATATAATAATTTACGGATTGGCCTGATAGTAAGGCAGTATTAATAGTTTTTACATTTTCCAGCGGTGAAACAGAAAAACCAAGCTCGCGTGCTATATCGTCTGGTGCTTTTATCCCCCGGACATCTGTAGCTGTTGTTATTACAGGAATGGCACCGAGTAATGAAGCTATATTTTTAGTAAGTGCATTGGCACCGCCCAAGTGTCCTGAAAGCAGGCTGATGACATGGTGCCCTTGCTCATCAATAACTATGATGGCAGGGTCGACATCTTTTTTTATTATATATGGAGCGATCATGCGCACAACAATACCTGTGGCACAGAAAAAGATGATGGCGTCATAACGAGAAAATACTTCCGGCATGATTTCACTCATTCTATTAAAAGGGATGAAGGGAAGAGATTTATCATATTTACTGGCTTTACCATAAACTGTACCGTCCCCGTTGAGAAGGCGGTGCAGTTTTTCTGCAAGGAGAGCACCATTAGCAGTGATGGCAATGATTGCATATCTCATTTGTTTTTATTTATCCTTTGCACTAGTACCTTTACGGTACATATGCGTGAACTCTGGGGCATAGAGCCGGGAAAGCGCATAATCACTTTCCAGACAATTGCCGACAACGATCATTGCTGTTCTGTCTATTGATTGATCTTTTACTTTTGCGGCAATGTTGTTTAAATGGCCACGCACAATTTTTTGTTCCGGCCAGGAAGCTTTTTGGACTACGGCAATAGGTGTGTCGGGTGAATATCCGCCAGTGGTGAGTTCTTTTACCACTTCATCAAGCATATGTACGCTCAAGAAAATGCACATGGTTGCCTTGTGGGCGGCCAGTGCTTTGAGACTTTCTCTTTCAGGAACAGGTGTACGGCCAGCATTGCGCGTGATAATCACTGTTTGGGAGATTTCCGGCAGGGTGTATTCCTGTTTGAGGGCTGCCGCGGAAGCCAGAAAAGAGCTTACTCCGGGGATTACTTCAAAGGAAATTGCCAATTTTTTTAAGGCATCCATTTGTTCTTGGATAGCGCCGTATATGGCGGGATCGCCGGTGTGTAGACGGACAACGTTAAGATTTTTGCTTACAGCTTTTTCTATTGTATGGATGACTTCATCAAGGGTCATAGAGGCACTGTTATAGATTTGGCAGTCTGGCTTGGCGTAATCAAGGAGTGCAGGGTTAACCAGCGAGCCAGCGTAGATGATAACATCGGCGCATTGCAAAAGACGTTGTCCCTTGACAGTAATCAGTTCTGGATCGCCCGGACCAGCACCGACAATATAAACTTTATTCATTATATAGGAGCTCCCTTCAAATTAGTGGATAATAAAATAATTTCAGCGAAAGATTTATTTATTTCATTATAACAAAATTGAATTACGGGAGCAATTTACGACAAAAGTTGAACGTAAGGTAGAGTAATATTTTTTATATAAACCAGCAGAAAAATGAATTGGACTTAATGAAAAAATTTCGTTACAATATATTATAAAATATGCAGGAGGTAGGCAATGAATATTTCTGTTGAGCTTGTACCGCGCACTGAAAAAGATTTGCGCGAGGAATTGCAGCTGATGAAAGACAAAGCTTTTCCCATTGATTTAATAAATGTTCCTGAACTACTGCGTTTTGCTATTCATGGTTGGGAAGGGGCTGCTATTGCGCAGGAATATGGTTTTGAAACTATGCCGCACATCAGGGCTCTCGATATAGATTTGACCCGTGAACTGCCCATGAAAGGATATTTACAAAAGCGGAAGATAAGGAAGGTTTTGGCGATAACAGGTGATCCGCCACAAAGTATGGCCACGAAGGTATACCCTACTATCAGTACGGATATTATACGAAAATTTCAGCAGGAAATGCCCGAAGTTGAGGTATTTGCCGGTATAGATCAGTATAGGTCGAGTATGCGGCAGGAAATGTATATGGTACGCCGTAAACTACAAGCAGGGGCAGCAGGTTTTTTTACACAACCATTTTTTGATTTGCGCTATATGGAAATGTACGCGGAGTTGCTTGATGGACTGGATGTGTATTGGGGGATTTCACCTGTTTTATCGGAAAACTCGGTAAGCTATTGGAAGATAAAAAACAATGTTATATTTCCTAAGGATTTTGAACCTACATTAGAGTGGAATATTGATTTTGCTTGTAAAGTAAAAGAATTTGTGAAAAAAGCGGGCGGAAATATGTACATAATGCCTATAAAGACAAATTTGGAAAAGTACATGAACAGTATATTTATGTGCACAAAATGATATATTTGCGCTATAATAATAAAAGGTCTCATTTCAATGATACTTTATGCAACTAATAGACGCATTATTCTTTAATGGCTTTATGATATAGTTACTATGTATAGATTTTATAAAAAACTGCTTGTAAATTAGAAGAAATTATTATATTATGCAGTTTAATAAATGATTTTTAAATGTAATTTTTCGGACAGGAAGGGTAGAAACAGTCTTGATTAAGTGCTGATTATGCCGATCCTGTAAAATCGGATATTCATATATATGTTTTGATGGAGAGGGAAGAGAATGTACAAGATATTAAAAAAAGAACTACTTTCACCGAAAGTTTGGCTTTATGATATTGAAGCACCACAAATTGCTAAAAAAGCACAGCCTGGGCAATTTTTGATTGTCCGCACGGATGAAGAAGGCGAACGTATACCGTTGACCATTGCTGATTTTGATCGTGCAAAAGGAACTGTATCAATTGTGTTCCAGGAAGTTGGCGCCGGTACAGAAGTACTTGGACAGCTTAATGAAGGGGACGATATTCTCGACGTAGTCGCACCGCTTGGTAAAAAAACGCATATTGAAAAAGGTATGGGAACTGTTGTCTGTATTGGCGGCGGTATAGGTGTGGCACCAATATATCCTATTGCCAGAGGTATGCATCAGGTTGGTAACAAAGTAATATCTATTATGGGTGCGAAAAATAAAGAAATATTGATTCTGGAAAAGCAAATGCGCGCAGTAAGCGATGAAGTATTGGTAACAACAGATGATGGTTCATATGGCATTAAGGGATTTGTTACTAATGCCTTACAGCAGATCATCGATCGTGGCGAAAAAATTGATGAAGTAATAGCTATTGGACCAGTGGTTATGATGCGCAGTGTTGTAGAAGCTACGCGGCCGTATAAAATAAAAACAGTGGTAAGTCTTAATCCTATCATGGTAGATGGCACTGGAATGTGCGGTGGCTGTCGTGTACAGGTAGGCGATGAAATAAAATTTGCTTGTGTGGATGGGCCTGAATTTGACGGACATCTTGTTGATTTTAAGGGGCTTATGTCCCGCCAGCGGATGTATAAAGATATGGAAAAAATAGAATCAGATCACGTTTGCAAGTTGTCTACAGTTAAGGGGGAACTCTAATCATGGCACTAGTGATGAAAAAACATGCAATGCCTGAACAAGATCCACAAGTTCGTGCGCATAATTTTAATGAAGTGGCACTCGGCTATGATAGAGAAACTGCCATAGCTGAAGCCAGTCGTTGCTTGAATTGCCCTAAACCACGTTGCGTACAGGGCTGTCCTGTACAGGTAAAGATCCCTAACTTTATTGCGAAAGTGAAAAGCGGGGATTTTGCGGACGCTATTGGCATAATAAAAGAATCAAATGCGTTGCCGGCTGTTTGCGGACGCGTTTGCCCACAGGAAAATCAGTGCGAAAAGTATTGTGTAATGGGTGTAAGGGGCGAACCGGTCGGTATTGGACGCTTGGAACGTTTTGCGGCAGATTATGATTTGAAGAAACCGCATGAAATAAAACCTATTAAATATGCTGCTGATACACAGAAAGTAGCAGTGGTTGGTTCAGGCCCGGCAGGTTTATCAGCAGCCGGTGAATTGGCGAAAAAAGGTTATAAAGTCACTGTCTTTGAAGCACTGCATAAGGCAGGCGGCGTTTTGTCCTATGGTATCCCTGAATTTCGTTTGCCAAAAGAAAAAATAGTGCAGGTAGAAATTGCAAATTTGAAGAAGCTGGGTGTAGAAATACGGCTGGATACTGTTATCGGTAAATTATATACTGTTGATGAATTGATGCAGGAAGAAGGCTTTGCCGCAGTGTTTGTATCTACAGGAGCAGGGCTGCCGAGCTTTATGCATATCCCCGGGGAAAATTTGAACGGGGTTTATTCTGCAAATGAATTTTTGACACGTTGTAATTTGATGAAAGCGTATAAATTCCCAGAATACCATACACCGCTCAAAGTAGGTAAAACAGTTGCTGTTGTTGGCGGCGGTAATGTGGCGATGGATGCTGCGCGTACCTCTTTGCGTTTGGGTGCTGAACATGTCTATATAGTTTATAGACGAAGCGAAAAAGAACTTCCGGCACGTTTAGAAGAAGTTCATCATGCTAAGGACGAAGGAATAGATTTTAAATTGCTTAATAATCCTGTTGAAGTTATCGGTGATGAAAATGGCAATGTAAAGGCACTTCGTTGTATTAAAATGCAGCTGGGTGAACCAGATGCATCAGGAAGACGCCGTCCTATTCCTATTGAAGGTTCAGAGTTTGAACTGCCCGTAGAAACCGTTGTTGTAGCTATTGGCCAAGGACCTAATCCTCTTGTTCAGTCAACAACGCCAGATATGCATACGAATAAACGCGGTAATATTGTAGCGGACGAAGCAACTGGTGCTACGACAAAAGCTGGTGTATTTGCTGGTGGCGATATTGTTACAGGTGCTGCCACGGTTATTTTAGCTATGGGAGCAGGCAAAAAAGCGGCACAGGCTATTGATGAATATTTAAAAAAGAAAGCATGACCGTCGTCATTTAATGAATTAGATATCAGTTTGGATAACGAAAGGCTGCCTGCAAGAATTATTTTGCGGGCAGCCTCTATTTATGATAAAGTAATAACTGTTTGATGAATAAAATGTTACAATGTTTCTGTATTTATAGTGACAGGAGTGATAAAAATGATGAATTTTGTGGCAATAGATTTTGAAACTGCGAGCAGCGAGCGCAATAGTGCATGTAGTGTAGCAGTAGTCGATATACAAAACGGGCGCATGGTTTCATCTTATAATACATTAATAAAGCCGCCTTCTATGGATTTTGAGGCGGGTAATATAGAGATAAATGGAATAACACCAGAGATGGTGGCAGACGCACCTACTTTTGCCGATATTTATCCGCGATTGCGGGAAATGATGGAAAATAGGATGGTCACGGCGCATAATGCCCCTTTTGATATGGGAGTAATGCGTTCTTGTATCTGGCAGTATCATTTACCTAAAATAAAATTTGATACATGTTGTACGGTGCAGATTTCACGAAAAGTATGGCCTGAACTCACTAATCATAAATTAAACACGCTCGGTGATTTTTTTAAGATATCATTTACCCATCATGACGCGTTGGATGATGCAAAAGTCTGTGCCAAAATTCCTCTTGTCGCCGGACGGACAATTGATGCACCGGATATTTATTCGCTGCTTGATAAAATAGGGATAAAAGCCCGTCCTTTTAAATGTTGAAAGATAATTGCTGGTATTAATATTATTTTTAAAGTGGATTGTCTACCTTTTGCAGCTTGATATGATTTTTACAAAAAGTGATTATTCCTTCTGACTGCATGCGGGAAAGCTCAGCGGACATGGCACTGCGGTTTACAGAGAGAAAATCGGCTAATTCCTGTCTGTTGAAAGGAATCATAAATTCGCTGCTGCCGGCAAGTAATGCCTGTTCGGAAAAATAAGACAGAAGTTTGTTGCGGGTGGTGCGTTTTGTTATATGATTGATTTTACAGGTCAGCATATAAGCTTTTTTAGCTAAAACAGATAATAAGTTATGGATGAGTTGGGAATGGTAGATACAATTGGAGGTACACAGCGTAGTTATACGTTGGACATCCATGAAGAGGACAACCGTTTCTTCCGCTGAAATAGCACTGATATTTGTTGAAAGCAATGGTTCACAGGCATAGATTTCACCGAAAAGCTCTCCTTTTTCGACACGGAGAAGAAGACTGCGGTTGCCCCAATAGTCTTCTCTTTCGAGATAAAGGCTGCCTGACAAAACGAGCCCCACATTGGTAATATTTTCATTGGCATGAAAGATTGCTTCATTTTTTTCATATTTACCAGCAAAGCTGCCTAAACAGGCCAGCATAGAGTAAATTTCCTTTTCCGAGGCACCAATAAAAAGGGGTGACGTTTTTATTACGTTAATGAAGACATCAGGCATTTTTCCGAAAGTTTTATAGTTAAACGAAAAAATATTTTTCATAAAATCCACCTTTTGTTATATTTGCAACAGATCTTTTCTTTATATTATAATAAACTATTACAGTAAACTCAATAATAGACAATAAGTTTGTGTAATCTTTTTCTAGAAAACGTTACCTAGGAGAGAGAAAATCATTGTTATTCTTGAGGAGTAAGTATTTTACTGTTGGAAAAGTATTCGATAAAGATAAATATGACAACAGCTATTGCCAATATAAAAAAAGGAGTGGATGGTTTTGCAAAGATGGCTCATTGTTTATTCAAGTAATACAGGCAATACCAAAAAGGTTGCAGAAGCAATGTATAAGGCTCTTGCTAAAGATGAAAGTGATATTTGTTTGCTAAAGGAATTTCCTGATGATACAGAGCTTGCGGAGTATGATGTTATTGCGGTAGGTTATTGGCTTACGCGAGGCGGCCCCGATGTATTGACTAAAAAATTTCTTAGCAGGATAACGAACCAGAAAGTAGTACTGTTTCAAACACATGGAACGGAAGTTGGCAGTGAACATAGTGTCACAGCTTTTGCCCGCGCAGCAAGCTGTCTGGGAGATAATTGTGATATTTTGGGGACGTTTGCATGTCAGGGAAAAATAAATCCAGCATTGTTAAGTAGAAGGGCTTCAATTCCAGCAGATGACCCGCATGCGCCTAATGCGCGCAATCTAAAAAGATGGGAAGCAGCTTCACAGCATCCTGACCAGAAGGATTTAGATAATGTCGTAGAATTTATCGAAGCAGTAAAAAGAAAATTAAAATTGCGGGAAAAATATTTGGCAAAAAGAAAATAATTATTGACTATCTAAATAAAAACATTTATAATAAATTGCAATGCGGAAGTGGCGGAATTGGCAGACGCGCTGGACTTAGGATCCAGTTCCCCGTGAGTGCAGGTTCAAGTCCTGTCTTCCGCACCAATAAGAAAAATAAGGCACTTTGGGATTCTATCCTGAAGTGCTTTTTTGTGTCCAGTGTTTTCTGACAGCATATTTTGACAGCCTACTTGTTTTATTTTTAATAATACTTTTTGAATGTAAAATAATATTTCTTTAAATTGTAATATCAAATTGAACAGCAAAAAACCTCGACACTAGTTTTAGCTAATGTCGGGGCTTAAATTTGCCTAGTTAGCAGAAATATATGATTTAAAATTGTTTTTTAATACTGTTTTTATGCCATAGAAACAATTTTCCAGATAGATACCATGCAATTAATCCTGATGCGATTCCTAAAAGGGCTCCGATTAATACATCACTTGGGTAATGCATAAAAAGGTATACCCGTGAAAATGCTATGCCGCCAGCTAATACAAACATCAATAAAATCCAGCGACTTTTTATTCCTTTTACCATAACGAATGCAGCTGCAAAAGACGAGAATGCGTGCACAGAAGGAAATGAATAGTCGTTAGCTGCAGGCATAGGCAGATGTAAAGGTACCCACGGATAATCAATGCAGGGTCTTGTTCGCATAATGGTATGTTTCAATAAACCATCCCCGATAACTAAACTAAAAAACAGGGTAATGAAAACAGCCATTCCCACGCGCCGATATTTTCTTATGCATAACAAGATCACATCTAAGAAGATCCATATTTTTCCCATATTTCCTAACCAAGATAAATTTTTCATGAAGGGGGTAATTGTGCTGCTGATTAGATTATTTTGCACCCAAAATATTGTATTATGATCTAAAGCTATGAGCCATTCCACTATTATCACTTGTCCTTTTGCTATCAAATTCTATATATTATAACACATATATCAAGGACTTTCCTTTACCAGTATATTTTGATTTAAGCAGTGCTATTTTATCATCAAAAGTGTAACTCTTTAGCAATTGGATGACTTATTTGTTTTAGGGTGGTGTCTTTTATATTTTTGTGTATAACTATGTAATTATACATTGCTTGGCATTTATCGCCAATCATCAAGCGAACACCACGTAAATCACGATTCTTCTGTACGCTCATACTTGGAAGCGACCTGACCAAATCATTAAGTTTGATTACTTACTCATTTTATTTTGCAAAAATATTATACCGTATCAGCATATAATAGATGGATGTATATATTTTACTATTTTTACAATTTTCTGTATACCGTATGTACGATAATTACTTCTTAATTTAAAACATTAATGAATCATGAAAAATTGTGCAGTAGTATCTTGAAAATATCATTTGCAGGAAAATACAAAATAATATAGAAATTAATATTTATCATTTTGTATTAATTTAGAATAGGTTATGTAAAAAGGAGGTGAGCAATATGCGAATGCAGTTAAGTTTTTCTTTAAAGAAGGCACAACTGCCTGTAGATTATAGGGCGTCATGCGTTTCTTTTATGAAAAATGCTTTATGTAGTTATAATAAAAAATTTTTTGAGTTGTATTACAATAATGGTGCAAAAATAAAAAGTTTTTCATTCTCCTTACGTTTGCCAAAACCTGAATTTAAAAAAAATGAAATACTTTTAGCGGGAGATAAAATAGAATTTAATTGGTCAGCTTTAGATGAGCGTGATGCTTTGATTTTTTATAACGCTTTTTTAGGAAAAAAGAATAAAGCCTTTGAATTGGGAGATAATAATGCAATGATGCTAAATAATTTGGTTATATTACCTGAACACAAAATTACCCAATCACAAATAGTCATAAAATTACTATCTCCTTTTGTAGTGAGAATTCATGATAAAACTAATAATACTAATCGTTATGTAAAATGCAGTGATGCTGATTTTCCTGAAAAAGCAAAAGAAGCTGTTGCGGCACAAATATCTATGTTAGAACTTAATACAGCGTTGATAAAGGGGTTTAGAATTGAAAATATACAAACTAAAAATTGTATAGTCAAAACCTTTCATCATACTGTTGATGGAACAATTGGTGTTCTACGTTTACAGGGGCAACCGCAGCTGTTGGATATTCTTTATAAAGCAGGAATAGGAGCGAATCGTTCGATAGGATTTGGGTTATTTGAAAAAGTCTACTAGAGAAAGGAGGAAATTATGGAGGATTTTATAAGTTTATATACAAGTGATTTTATCTATAATGCTGGTCTTGTTGGTTTTGTCCGCTTATTAGAAAATACTGGGGCGCAAAAAGGTGAGGATTATGAAATAATAAATAATGAACTTAGAGTTTCTAAGAAGTTTTTGTTAAGTATTGATTTGGCACAGGCATATATAGATACCCATATTGCTGTATTTGCCCCAAATAGCGCCTATACTAGGTTGTTAAATGATGAAGTTGATAATATTCAAAAGTTGACAAAGATTTATATTGAAAATGAAAATAAGGACAATAAGAAAAAATTAGATGATCGGTATAACTTTTTATTAGGAAATAGCGGATTGGCTAGAGCTAGTTACATAACAGCCTGTGCAATATTACAAGCAAAAAATATTAATATTGACCTGAAGACAGAATGTAAGAAAATAAAAGAAATTAAGGATTATGAAGAAAAATATAAAGAATTATTGCAATTAAAAGAGAAATTGCAAGATGATTTTTGCAAAGAAACTTTTTTAATGAAAGATATAATGTATTCGCGCATTAATGCAATCTGGTCAGGAAAATCATTTTTGAATAGAGCTAATGCTAAAAAGGACATAAAAGGTATCTATTATAAGGATTTTGTTGAAGGTATGGGCAAATATCTGAAGGAACCACCAAAAGAAAAGAAAAGCAGTAGACATTGTATTGTCTGTGATGCGGTATTGGCAAAACCAATAGATATTTCTTTTCTCAATGATTCTGCTGATGACATGGCAAGAAAAAAATCTGCTTTTTGGGATTATAAACCGGATGCACACCTTTGTCCAATATGTGCTTTTGTCTATAGTTTAGCGCCATTGGGGTTTGTGCCATTGGAACGTGATATGATATTTGTTAATCATAATACTGATATAGATAATTTGGTTAGTGTCAATAAGAATATAATTGCTGCAGTTAATTTGAGAAAAGATGAGCAAGAGAATGTTTGGTATAAAATATGGAATGCTGTAGTACAGGAAATACTTAATCAAAAAGTCGTATTATGTGATAATATTCAAGTGGTGGTTAGGGAGAAAGATCAAGAAAAATATAATTTTAATGTAATTGCTAAGGATATATTAATTTTATTGCAAGAATGTATGAAGGATATAGAAAAAATAGGAAAGAAATCCATTCAATTACATCCACCAGAATATTTTAATGTGCAAGATGCAGTGCTAAGAAATATTTTTAACCGTAACAATCAATATAATTTACTAAATAGTATAATACACTATTCATTACAGGAAAATAAACAGGTTGGTTATTTATATAATGTCTTAATGATTCAGCAAAAAATGACAGGAGGGGATAACATGGAAAGAGCAAAGGCTAATATGTTTTATGTAAGAAAATTATATAAAGAGGGACAGCAGTTAAGAGGGTTCTTTGTCAGTGACAGAGGTGGCAGCGCTGATGTGGATAATAAGTTGCGAGGATTAACTTTTCAGTTGCTTAATGCCTTGCAGATAAATGATGATAATCATTTTTGGCAGATTATTTTGAAAACATATGCTGGTTATGGACGTCCGGTTCCAAGTGAATTTTTAGAAGGATTTGCAAATAGTGATGTTTTTCAACAATTAGGTTATGCTTATATATTGGGACTGAAAAGTAATTCAAAAGAAATGGAAAAAGAAAATAGCAAAATAGAGGGGAAGAAATAATTATGCAAAAAAAAGGATTAACTGCAAGTTTTATAATAGAAGCGGAAAGTGCTAACTACTCGGAAGGCATAGGTAATATAACAATCCTAAAAAAATGGGAAGAAATGATAAAAAACAATATAGTTATATTTCGCGGCAGGCAATACGCTACAACCTTATGAAAATTGCTGGGTGGGATAATACACCAATTATTTCTTCAGGTAGTGGAACGAAAAAAGTTGTACAATTTGCACCAGAAGCTACAATTATGGATTATCCGGAAATTGATTTATTTGGCTATTTGAAGACAACCGCTAAGACGGAGGAAGCAAAGGGAGGTTCTAATAAAAGAGCAGCAGTGGTGCGGTTGAGTAATGCTATTGCATTGGAACCCTTTAATGGTGATTTGGACTATATGACCAATATGGGGCTTTCGGTGCGTGATAAGGATACCCAGAATTCAATAGCACAAAGTGAAATTCATAAATCGTTTTATACATATACAATTACTATTGACCTTGATAAAGTGGGTATCGATGGTGATATAGAAATAGAAAATATTGAAAAGGCTAATAGAGTTAAGCAATTCCTTGATCAGGTAGAATTTTTATATCGTGATATTAAGGGACGCAGAGAAAATATGAGTCCGGTGTTTGCCATTGGTGGTATATATGAACGTAAAAATCCGTATTTTGAAAATCGATTAAAGTTTAGTTATAAAAATAATTTAGCTATAGAATGTTTGGGTGAGATATTAGAAGATGATGATGTAAAGAAAAATACATCAATAGGCTGCTTAAGTGATATATTGGCAAATGAAAATGATATTAAGACAAAATTACCTAATGTTGGGACAATAAATAAATTTTTTATCAATTTAAAAGCAGAAGTGGATAACTATTATGAATAAGGTCATACGGGTAAAATGTTGCCAACAACTGCCCAATTATCGTAAACCAACTAGCTTCCAAATAAAGGAAACATATCCACTTCCGCCATACTCGACAATCATAGGCATGGTTCATTCTGCTTGTGGCTTTATTAAATATCATCCGATGGATATAAGCGTGCAAGGTAAGTATCATAGTTCTATTAGCGAAATGTATACAAAATATGCTTTCGGCATACAATATGAAGCGGATCGCCACCAAGATTGGGTAAAAAATGGGAACAAAAAAGATGGTATTAATATCGGCATAGGTTATATAGAGCTGTTGACAGATGTCGAGCTTGTTATTCACATAAAACCGGAAAATGAAACAGAGCTAGAGTTGATAAAAGAAGGATTATTAAAACCGCAAAACTATTTATCACTGGGGCGGCATGAGGATTTACTGCGTGTTGATGAGGTAGCAGTTGTTGAAGTAAAGGAATGGAATGATAATGTTGTACTGGAACAATATGAAGCCTATATACCGGTAAAATATTTAGATGAAACAAGTTTACGTCAAGTTGGAACCATTTATAATTTAAATAAAGTGTTCCATACAGATAAGCAAAATTTAAGACGCTGGAATGAAAAAGTACGGGTGGCACATACAGCTATTTTTAAGGATATAGAATTTGATGAAGATAAAGATGCAATCTACATTGATGAAGATAGTATTCCTTTATTTTTAGCATAAAAGAAATATTACTGCGGGCAAATTTAGTCCGCAGTAATATTTGTAGGAGATATACTATGAAGTATTGGGCTAAATCAGATCCACTAAAGACGGTAGCTGAGCATACAGCTGATCTAAGGAATATATGGGAATATTTTTTAAAAATTTATCCTGCGGCATTTGATAAATCGGAGCAAAGTCTGATCGCAATAGCAATAGAATATCATGATTTAGGAAAACTAAATGATTTGTTTCAAGAAAAAATTGCAATAAATATTAATGAACATAAAAACATGCATGTATCGGGAGAAATACCGCATGGTTTTTTAAGCTGCGCATATCTATATACGCGTGAAATGCAAAAAAGTATAGGCCTTGAAAATATGGAAATATTGTTGACAGCAATATACAATCATCACACACGGGAAGATTGCTACAATGTGGTTAGCTTAAAAAAATATATTGAGGAACATTTACCAGTTAGTTATACAGATGAAATAACAAATATAGCTTATGAATTAAAGGATAAACGAGCACGTTATTTTAATCATATTATACCTTCATGCAGAAATATAAAGGGAACACATTGGGGGAAAGATAAAAAACTGTATTTAAGATATATTGTTATTAAGGGTATATTGAATCGTATTGATTATGCGGCAAGCAGTGATGCAAGGGTAATGGAAATACAGCCAATGGCAAATGACTTTTTCAAAAATAAAATACAAAGAGCTTTTACTGAAAAAGGATTGCGACCAGTACAAATGTATATGGCACAGCGTAAAGATAAAAATCTGATAGTCATTGCATCTACCGGTTGTGGTAAAACTGAAGCGGCATTGTTATGGTTGGATGGTTTTAAAACTTTTTATACACTACCACTAAAAGTATCAATAAACGCTATTTACGAACGTATATGTAAGGAATACAAATACGATAAAGAAAAAATAACCTTACTTCATTCAGGAATGTTGGCATACTATTTTAATCAAAATGATAAGAACACAGGTCTTAAAATTAAAGATGATCCGGTGGAACGTCAAAAGAAGGCAAAATTATTGTCGTTTCCGTTGACAGTCTGTACGGTAGACCAGCTATTTTATTTTGTATTCAAATCTATAGGTTCAGAAATGATACCGGCAACATTAAAATATTCACACCTGGTGATTGACGAGATACAGATGTATTCACCAGATATATTGGCATATATTTTATATGGATTAAAAATTGTTACTAAACTTGGCGGTAAGTTTGCGATAATAACAGCTACTTTTCCACCAGTATTGCATGAACTCATGATAGAGAATAATATTCCGTTTGAGATGCCATCAGAAAAATATTATGTAGATGGATGTTCTAGCAGACATAAAATAACATGTATTGATGGTGAATTTGACTATGATCTAATTTTTAATAAGGGACAAACATATAAAGTGCTTGTCCTTTGCAATACAGTAAAAAAGGCGCAACAAGTATATGCTGAAATTCAAAAATATAATGACCAATCAGAAATAAAAGTGACAGTAAGACTATTGCACAGCCGTTTTATCCGCAAACATAGAAAAATATTAGAAGAAGCAATAATAAATGATGCACAAAATGATACACCAGTTATTTGGGTAAGTACGCAGATTGTCGAAGCTAGTCTTGATATTGATTACGATATATTATTTACAGAAATGTGTCCGGCTGATAGTTTATTGCAGAGAATGGGGCGGTGCTTTCGTAAAAGAAATTATAATGCCGATTATCTTAAGGGACAGCCAAATGTATATATTTATAATACTGGGAATGGAGTTGGGTCTAATAATGTTTATCAGTATTTAGACATATATGAACCATCATGGCAATTAATACAAAAATATAATGATACAATCTTTGATGAATGTGCCAAATTTGATTATGTAGATGCTGTATATAATATAGATAGATTAAAAAATAGTAAATATTATCTAAAAATTAAAGAAAATATGCAGTATTTAATTGATCTCCTACCTAATAGTTTTAATCTTAGTGAATCCCATCAATTGTTCAGAAATATTCAAAGCATAACTATATTACCTGACAAGTTCTATAATGATATTCCGCAGGTTAAAAAACTTATTGAAGTTTTAGCAATAAATAAAAGAATGGCTTTGCTTGAACGATTAAGATATGAAGAAAAACTTAGAGAATATACTGTAGACATTCCAATAAGTACTTTAAACAATAAAAAGTTATATATTGATAAAAATGCTATAAAAGGGATAGAAAAGCTTGATATACACAGGGCATATTGTGAGTATAATTTTGACGAAAAATTGTTGATCGGTTCAGGAATACTTGTAACAGAAATTGACAATGAGAATAGATTTATATGAGGATTTAACTATGAGAAAAATAACAGGCGTAATGTACTCATATTATTTTTTGTGTCATAGGAAATTGTGGCTTTTTGCACATAATATAAATATGGAGCAGGAAAGTGAGGCTGTGTTTATTGGCAAGCTTATTGATGAAGATACATATAAGAGAGAGAAAAAACATATTCTTATTGATGATACAATAAATATTGACTACATTCATAATGGTATTGTTTGTGAGATTAAAAAAAGCGAAAAAGAAAAAAAGATGGCAATAAATCAAATAAAATATTATTTATATGTATTGAAAAAACATGGGTTGAATCAGGTGAAGGGTTTACTTAAAATACCCAAAGAACGTATTGTGGAAAATGTTGAATTAATTGATGATGATATACATCAAATAGAAGAAAATTTACAGATGATTACTAATATTTTAATACTGCCGAAACCACCACAGATAGGGATAAAGAAACCATGTAGGGCTTGTGCGTATTATGAATTTTGCTATATATAGGAGCGGGGTAATAGTATATGGGTCAGTCATACTATATTTTTAGCAGTGGACAAATAAAAAGAAAAGATAATACACTACAGCTTTGTATGGATAACGGGCAAAATCGTGATATTCCTATTGAGCGAGTTCGTGATATTTACGTATTTTCAGAAATGACATTTAATACGAAGTTAATAAATTTTTTGTCACAAAATGGTGTCATTATTCATTTCTTTAATTATTACGAATTTTATGCGGGAAGTTTTTATCCACGCGAACGACAAGTATCAGGTTCCTTGTTGATAAAACAGGTTGAACATTATACTGATCCCCAAAAAAGGCTTCTTCTTGCAAAGGCATTTGTAATAGGAGCATATGAAAATATTTATCGTAATTTACGTTATTATAATGGGCGTGGTAAAGATATATTAGAAACAATGAATGAAATCAATTCATTATATTCTCATATAAAATATTGCAAAAATGTGCAAGAGTTAATGGGGATTGAAGGGAATATTCATAAATGTTATTATGCAGCATGGCAAAAAATAATTGATGTTGATATAAATTTCGAAAGGCGAGAAAAAAGACCACCTAATAATATGATAAATACATTGATATCATTTGTTAATTCGATAATTTATACCAAGGTACTTACTGAATTATATAAAACACAGATAAATCCAACAATAAGTTATTTACATGAGCCGTCTACTAAAAGATTTTCGCTATCTTTAGATATTGCCGAAATTTTTAAACCATTAATAGCTGATAGGTTAATTTTTTCGCTACTTAATAAGAAAATTGTAACAGAAAAAGATTTTGATAAAGAAGTAGAATATATTCGAATGAAGGATACAGTAGCTAAAAAAATTATGATGGCAGTAGACTCTTATTTGAAAAAAACGATAAAACATAAAAGCCTTAATCGAGATGTGTCTTATCAGCATTTAATGCGGTTAGAAGTATATAAGCTAATTAAACATTTAACTGGTATTCAAGAATATAAGGCATTTAAGATATGGTGGTGAGAATGTGTATCTCGTATTGGTATATGATATAAAACTTGATGTACAAGGAGCTAAAGTATTGCGTAATGTATTTAAAATTTGTAAGAAGTATTTGACACATATACAAAATTCTGTGTTTGAAGGTGAATTATCTGATGGTCAATTATTGAAATTAAAAATAGAAATACAAAAGTATTTACGGCAAGATATAGATTCATGTATTATATTTAAAGGACGTAATAATATATGGATGCAAAAAGAATTTATTACTGACGAAGATGATAAAACTAGTCAATTTTTATAGTTATGTAGATTTTTAAGATATTCTGTCGATCAGCAATTTAGTAAAAATATAATGGGTACGACAGTCAATATAAAAAGCCTAGCTATAAGGATTGAAAAGAATAGATGATATTTTATAGAAACATTTGATAAAAATAATCGGGGATCGACAATTTTATTATTATAAACAGTGTAACCACAAGGCCCTTTTTAAGTCCTGTTTATAATTGAGCAGAATGTAATGTAAATCGTCGTATTATTAACAAGCTCATGTATCTGATCGGGTTTATAATTGAGCAGAATGTAATGTAAATTAATCTTTTACACCATCCGCTGAATTACGATTTTCATGTTTATAATTGAGCAGAATGTAATGTAAATTGTCGTCAATGCGGTGATGCGCTGCCTTAGCAGACAGTTTATAATTGAGCAGAATGTAATGTAAATAAATAAAATGCGGCAATCTATAGGTCTAACTATTGAGTTTATAATTGAGCAGAATGTAATGTAAATTTTGCTATAATTACATTGCCGTCTTTGTCTGGCGGGTTTATAATTGAGCAGAATGTAATGTAAATACATTTAACATAGTTAAGGTGATTGTTCCTGTAAATGTTTATAATTGAGCAGAATGTAATGTAAATTAGTATGCACACTATTATTATGCATTATTCCGACTAGGTTTATAATTGAGCAGAATGTAATGTAAATTAACAATCGGTACTTGTGACTGTAATAATTTTTTTCGTTTATAATTGAGCAGAATGTAATGTAAATGTAAGAATGAAGATCCTATAAAAACCGTTACGACTAAGTTTATAATTGAGCAGAATGTAATGTAAATGTTGCACCAGCTGCAAAAAAAATAGAATCGGTTGTGTTTATAATTGAGCAGAATGTAATGTAAATTTTATTGCCTGTGTGGCTGTTGGTGCGACAATTTTAGTTTATAATTGAGCAGAATGTAATGTAAATCCAAAACTGTGTATGGACAAGCTACCATTAGCGGTTATAGTTTATAATTGAGCAGAATGTAATGTAAATGCTGCCGATAATCGCACACGCATAGTATTGATCCACGTTTATAATTGAGCAGAATGTAATGTAAATGCAGGAATCGTTACAGTTGAAGTGATGGATACTGCTGTTTATAATTGAGCAGAATGTAATGTAAATAGTAAACTTACTGCACTTAGTGATGAATACAGCAGTGTTTATAATTGAGCAGAATGTAATGTAAATTCCTTTAGCATCACTCATCAATTGCAGTAATCATCTGTTTATAATTGAGCAGAATGTAATGTAAATGCCTTCTGTTAAAAGCATCGAGTTACAAAGAACGTTGTTTATAATTGAGCAGAATGTAATGTAAATAAATGCAGTGTATTTTTATATTTTTTAGCGCAGGTCCGTTTATAATTGAGCAGAATGTAATGTAAATTTTTATCTTTAAATTCAAGATCATTATTATTATCAGGTTTATAATTGAGCAGAATGTAATGTAAATATAAATTTGTACACAAGATAGAGGATATAGGGTTTAGTTTATAATTGAGCAGAATGTAATGTAAATTGGTTTGTTGCTAAGGATGTTTGTGATGCATTAGAAGTTTATAATTGAGCAGAATGTAATGTAAATGATATAGATGATAATACAATACGCAAAAATTATAGTGTTTATAATTGAGCAGAATGTAATGTAAATGTGGCACCAAAGAAAGAACCAGATATAAAAGACAGCGGTTTATAATTGAGCAGAATGTAATGTAAATGATAAAAACCGTACATATGACTGTGCCTGCTCTTTAGTTTATAATTGAGCAGAATGTAATGTAAATTGCACTAATTGATAGCCGGAAACAATCATGACAATGAGTTTATAATTGAGCAGAATGTAATGTAAATATGGGGACGCTTGATATTAAGACTATACTAGATTCAGTTTATAATTGAGCAGAATGTAATGTAAATTTTGTATATCACACCTCCCATACCAAATGAAGATATGGTTTATAATTGAGCAGAATGTAATGTAAATATGGGGACGCTTGATATTAAGACTATACTAGATTCAGTTTATAATTGAGCAGAATGTAATGTAAATTTTGTATATCACACCTCCCATACCAAATGAAGATATGGTTTATAATTGAGCAGAATGTAATGTAAATGGTTGTTCAGCCCATTCAAGCATTTTATCGTATTGCGTTTATAATTGAGCAGAATGTAATGTAAATGCAGCGCAAACATGCGCTCAAGTATGTCCGGAGATAGTTTATAATTGAGCAGAATGTAATGTAAATTGTTTCGCCCGGATGTTTTAAAACCCCCGCAGTCAGGTTTATAATTGAGCAGAATGTAATGTAAATGAAACTAATATAAGTTCTTTTGTCTTTTTTAAATGTGTTTATAATTGAGCAGAATGTAATGTAAATGAAAATTACTGTTTGCTAATCCTTTTATGCTTGCCAGTTTATAATTGAGCAGAATGTAATGTAAATGATGTACTTTTAAATTCAAAAGAATTTAATGCATTGGTTTATAATTGAGCAGAATGTAATGTAAATAAAGCCCCGAAAGCAGGTACCTGCATTAGCGGTGAGTTTATAATTGAGCAGAATGTAATGTAAATATGGCACGCGCAGTTTTTTTATAAACGGTTTTACATGTTTATAATTGAGCAGAATGTAATGTAAATGTTGATCTTGCTGCGAAACGAATGTCAACGTTCTGGGTTTATAATTGAGCAGAATGTAATGTAAATTTTCCTGCGGCACGGTGCATAGTCGAATTAACATATGTTTATAATTGAGCAGAATGTAATGTAAATATCACGTAGTTGCATCTTTATCACCTGTATTGTTAGGTTTATAATTGAGCAGAATGTAATGTAAATTATGTTTTGCGCCATCTGCGTATGCGGCCCTGCTGCGTTTATAATTGAGCAGAATGTAATGTAAATTCACTGGCGGCACAATAGTTGAACTTGCCAAGCAAGGTTTATAATTGAGCAGAATGTAATGTAAATGGTTAAGTTGCAGGGCCAATCAAAAAATAGGATTGAGTTTATAATTGAGCAGAATGTAATGTAAATTCTTGATATGCCTTCCTGATCTGTTTCTATACTTTGGTTTATAATTGAGCAGAATGTAATGTAAATTTTCATATACATTAGCCTGTATTGCCTCTATCATTGGTTTATAATTGAGCAGAATGTAATGTAAATAAAAGATCGCAATACTTTGTGACTGATTATCCGGGTTTATAATTGAGCAGAATGTAATGTAAATACCGTTTTACCGGATCTAACAGACCCCTCAAGGATAGTTTATAATTGAGCAGAATGTAATGTAAATACAATTCGCAGACAGCGAGATGTGGTCTGGCAAGCCTGTTTATAATTGAGCAGAATGTAATGTAAATATACACACGTGAAGCTTTGGCGGCATCAAAAAAGTTTATAATTGAGCAGAATGTAATGTAAATAGCGAATACCGTCCTGGAGGTGAACTGATTGGATAAGTTTATAATTGAGCAGAATGTAATGTAAATACAGACTACACAAAAGACTACTCAAAAGAAACAACAAGTTTATAATTGAGCAGAATGTAATGTAAATGAATATAACGCGCAAAAATACTGTCATGACTGTCAAGTTTATAATTGAGCAGAATGTAATGTAAATGGAATTACGTAGATTATCATTTGTCCTCCTTTTTGTGTTTATAATTGAGCAGAATGTAATGTAAATAAGTTTTCAAGGTCATGATAGTCGTATGCGGCTACGTTTATAATTGAGCAGAATGTAATGTAAATAAGCTTATGAATGGAAATCAGCTCATAACTATACAAGTTTATAATTGAGCAGAATGTAATGTAAATTTGATTTTACGCAGATTTTTGATAACTATTGGGTAAGTTTATAATTGAGCAGAATGTAATGTAAATCTAAAAAAACGTATGCTACAAAAAGCAACGTGTCAAGTTTATAATTGAGCAGAATGTAATGTAAATGATTATACAAGTAATATAGATTTGTCAGCAATATCGTTTATAATTGAGCAGAATGTAATGTAAATCTTATCATTAGATAGGTGGCTATTTTAATAGGTGATAGTTTATAATTGAGCAGAATGTAATGTAAATCTGTTTAATAACCAACAGCGATAAACCTAAAACTTGGTTTATAATTGAGCAGAATGTAATGTAAATAGAGTACGAAAGGAGTGGTAAAATGTCAGTTTCGTCGTTTATAATTGAGCAGAATGTAATGTAAATTTTATCTATCGTGATGGTATTTAAGGAGAAAATCAAGTTTATAATTGAGCAGAATGTAATGTAAATCCAGTTAAATTTGGGCATGAAGAAAGCACCCCATTGGGTTTATAATTGAGCAGAATGTAATGTAAATAAGCAGATACCAGAATATTTAAACTTTAAGTTAATAGTTTATAATTGAGCAGAATGTAATGTAAATTGCGCTTGATATGCCGAAGTTTATGGAGGAGGCACAGTTTATAATTGAGCAGAATGTAATGTAAATACGATTTTGCTGACTCTTCTTTTGCTTTTGCTTCTTGTTTATAATTGAGCAGAATGTAATGTAAATGTGTCATCTGCTGTATAGCCGGTGACATTTAATATAGTTTATAATTGAGCAGAATGTAATGTAAATTAGTAACCGTTTTAGTAACATTGTCGGCTAGTTCCGTTTATAATTGAGCAGAATGTAATGTAAATTCTGTTGCCCTCTCAGGATTATACCTGTTAGAACTAGTTTATAATTGAGCAGAATGTAATGTAAATGAAAAATAAACACATTTTATACCATCAAGTTTTCCTGTTTATAATTGAGCAGAATGTAATGTAAATGAATACGTTCCATTAAAAATGCAAATAAACCCTGTGGTTTATAATTGAGCAGAATGTAATGTAAATGAAGAAGATAGACGATTTCTGTGTAGATTTTTATTTAGTTTATAATTGAGCAGAATGTAATGTAAATTGATTTTACGGTGTTTATGCTTACTGCATACTTTTTGTTTATAATTGAGCAGAATGTAATGTAAATTTGCACTGAAGGTATATATCAGGTGATGCATTTGATCGTTTATAATTGAGCAGAATGTAATGTAAATGACAATCCAATGCTGCAAAAAGAACTGCCTGTGAGTGTTTATAATTGAGCAGAATGTAATGTAAATTGTTTCAGGGATAGTTGCCTGCTTTCCTATATATGCGTTTATAATTGAGCAGAATGTAATGTAAATAGATAAATTGTTTTTGTTGCCTGTACAGGTATCATTTGTTTATAATTGAGCAGAATGTAATGTAAATTCATCAATTTTGGCCATAACCCCTATTTCTCTATGCGTTTATAATTGAGCAGAATGTAATGTAAATAATATTTGATTATTATTGGACCGCTCCTGCTCTGCGGTTTATAATTGAGCAGAATGTAATGTAAATGGGCGATTATCATTTGTCCCGGTATAAGCTTCATCGTTTATAATTGAGCAGAATGTAATGTAAATTGTTACGAAAATCGTCCTTCATGGGCGGTTTTTATGGTTTATAATTGAGCAGAATGTAATGTAAATTCAGTAAGTGTTCCATCGCCTAATTTCATACTTGTGGTTTATAATTGAGCAGAATGTAATGTAAATTAATAATGCAGCAAGAAAAGCAATAAGGCCGCGGCGTTTATAATTGAGCAGAATGTAATGTAAATATAGAAAAGCTTGTTGGAAAATTAAAAGGGGCTTATGTTTATAATTGAGCAGAATGTAATGTAAATTCTGATAAGGTAATCCGCAGTGTTTTGTATATTTTGGTTTATAATTGAGCAGAATGTAATGTAAATTTGTCATTAATAGTGGCAGCAATATTTTTAATCCAGGTTTATAATTGAGCAGAATGTAATGTAAATATTGGCCTAACTGTTTCTATGTAATCAGCCACGTTTGTTTATAATTGAGCAGAATGTAATGTAAATGTGTATAAAAAAAGGTACTGTGCCAGCAGAAATTTAGTTTATAATTGAGCAGAATGTAATGTAAATTAAGGCTGGTATTTTTATCTGTACTTGTAGATATTTGTTTATAATTGAGCAGAATGTAATGTAAATGTGTATAAAAAAAGGTACTGTGCCAGCAGAAATTTAGTTTATAATTGAGCAGAATGTAATGTAAATTAAGGCTGGTATTTTTATCTGTACTTGTAGATAATTGTTTATAATTGAGCAGAATGTAATGTAAATGCTTTAGAATTTGGCTCTTTTATTTCCTTGGCTGCAGTTTATAATTGAGCAGAATGTAATGTAAATCCTTGCCGCATAACCACGTGTATCAACATGTACAAGTTTATAATTGAGCAGAATGTAATGTAAATTGCAACCCCTTCAATCGGGTTTATAAAGCAAAATTCGTTTATAATTGAGCAGAATGTAATGTAAATCATTTATTTATCCTCCGATTTTTCCCTTTTGTCAGAGTTTATAATTGAGCAGAATGTAATGTAAATTTGGTCAAATTATTTTCTATATGACGATATCATTTTGTTTATAATTGAGCAGAATGTAATGTAAATTAAGCATTGTCATAGATACGGTACCGCCATCGTTCAGGTTTATAATTGAGCAGAATGTAATGTAAATTTTATAAAACGCCCTTTCATTTTTTAAATCCATACCGTTTATAATTGAGCAGAATGTAATGTAAATTTAGATAAGCTTTGGAGAGCATTACCTTGTCCTGCGTTTATAATTGAGCAGAATGTAATGTAAATTTCAATCGATTCTGGTTCTGGTAGTGGATTTATTAAGTTTATAATTGAGCAGAATGTAATGTAAATCTGTAGTAAATGTGGCAAAGATAAGTGGATATACAAGTTTATAATTGAG
This sequence comes from Pectinatus cerevisiiphilus, assembly GCF_004341685.1. GTDB lineage: Bacteria > Bacillota > Negativicutes > Selenomonadales > Selenomonadaceae > Pectinatus > Pectinatus cerevisiiphilus. The sequence continues at coordinate 6,834 of NZ_SMAA01000017.1, read as the reverse complement.
CAGAATGTAATGTAAATGCTTGGTATTATCAAAAGCAATTCTATGTTTGTCTTGTTTATAATTGAGCAGAATGTAATGTAAATTTCGAGCTGCCATTTAATTGTGCGAACGATTGGTTGGTTTATAATTGAGCAGAATGTAATGTAAATGATTATAACCACACAGAAATAAGATACGGTGGGACAGTTTATAATTGAGCAGAATGTAATGTAAATGCTGGATGAGCGCACTAATAGTATCTTTTGAATCTCGTTTATAATTGAGCAGAATGTAATGTAAATTGCAATTTTATTGAGCTTTGTATCTATCGCCCGTTTGTTTATAATTGAGCAGAATGTAATGTAAATTCCTGTGTAATTGCTTCACAGCAGGGATTCACACCAGTTTATAATTGAGCAGAATGTAATGTAAATTTCGCGGCACAGTGGCAACAGGGTAACGTAATGCTCGTTTATAATTGAGCAGAATGTAATGTAAATATGAAATTAAAAAGGAGATCGCTTAATATGCAAGCGTTTATAATTGAGCAGAATGTAATGTAAATTTCGCGGCACAGTGGCAACAGGGTAACGTAATGCTCGTTTATAATTGAGCAGAATGTAATGTAAATATGAAATTAAAAAGGAGATCGCTTAATATGCAAGCGTTTATAATTGAGCAGAATGTAATGTAAATTCATTGACGAGGTTAAAAAAGGCAAAGATGGCATATGTTTATAATTGAGCAGAATGTAATGTAAATTGGCTATATGATTAACCGTAATCGGCTTGCCCTTTAGTTTATAATTGAGCAGAATGTAATGTAAATTAATACCGATATTAAAAGAACACTATGATCAATCTGGTTTATAATTGAGCAGAATGTAATGTAAATACATTTGAAAATACTGCAGCGTTTTCAAGTGTACAAGTTTATAATTGAGCAGAATGTAATGTAAATCCGGAAATAAGATCATCAATAGCTGCTCTTATAACAGTTTATAATTGAGCAGAATGTAATGTAAATAATGGAACAGACTGCGCAAATAAATAAGCGTATGAGGTTTATAATTGAGCAGAATGTAATGTAAATTTGGTTGCCAAACATTATCTTTTGTCTGTCCTTCTAGTTTATAATTGAGCAGAATGTAATGTAAATTTTTTGTTGTGCACTGCTGTCCTTTGCGTAGTCGTCGTTTATAATTGAGCAGAATGTAATGTAAATGCAATAGCCGCATTATGCTTTTTATTACTAAAGCTTGTTTATAATTGAGCAGAATGTAATGTAAATGGGGAGAAAGTTGTTATTGAAGCATTTTGTGAGGAGGTTTATAATTGAGCAGAATGTAATGTAAATTTGTACGGTGCACGCCGAACATATTTAATAATATTTGTTTATAATTGAGCAGAATGTAATGTAAATTCATAAAGCAAGGAAACATCTTATAACCAGCCTTTTGTTTATAATTGAGCAGAATGTAATGTAAATACGAACAAAAATTGTCGGCGCTTATTTTATGCCTGTGTTTATAATTGAGCAGAATGTAATGTAAATATGGCCAGATAATACAAAATTAAGGTGCTTATCGTCAGTTTATAATTGAGCAGAATGTAATGTAAATTGAGAACCCTTCACTACTTTCTATTCTTATTGTTCTGTTTATAATTGAGCAGAATGTAATGTAAATGCACAATACATTCAAATAGTGCTGAGGAAACATTGCGTTTATAATTGAGCAGAATGTAATGTAAATACGGCTCTTACGTGGAAACATTCTATGTTTGTAACAGGTTTATAATTGAGCAGAATGTAATGTAAATAAAGCAAAAATATATTTATGATATTGAGCAAAATAGTTTATAATTGAGCAGAATGTAATGTAAATACGGCTCTTACGTGGAAACATTCTATGTTTGTAACAGGTTTATAATTGAGCAGAATGTAATGTAAATAAAGCAAAAATATATTTATGATATTGAGCAAAATAGTTTATAATTGAGCAGAATGTAATGTAAATATGAATAAAATTTTATTATCCGATATTTTTTTAGCAGGTTTATAATTGAGCAGAATGTAATGTAAATTTTTTTTGTTAAATTTATATATGTTTTTCTTCTAAGTTTATAATTGAGCAGAATGTAATGTAAATTATTCTTTACGTGCAAAATAATCAAAACAATGAAGAAGTTTATAATTGAGCAGAATGTAATGTAAATATAATTACTAGCATATACACCGCAGTTAAGACCTAGGTTTATAATTGAGCAGAATGTAATGTAAATTGGACTTTTACTTTTCCGATTGCATTTAGCAATACGTTTATAATTGAGCAGAATGTAATGTAAATATACATTTGTATTACATAAAATATATTATCGTCTTTGTTTATAATTGAGCAGAATGTAATGTAAATCTGCACATAGCGAAATCGGCTTCATTGTTGGATGTTCGTTTATAATTGAGCAGAATGTAATGTAAATTCATATCCATATGCGACTCAATTTTATCTTGATTATGTTTATAATTGAGCAGAATGTAATGTAAATAAAAAATTAAAAAACACGTTAGAACAATTGTCAAAGTTTATAATTGAGCAGAATGTAATGTAAATAATTATCAACGGTTATAAAATTTATTAAATCATAAAGTTTATAATTGAGCAGAATGTAATGTAAATATTCAAGTACGACAACGGGTACAACAGATTCTTCCAGTTTATAATTGAGCAGAATGTAATGTAAATATTAATAATCAACGCAAGATAAAGATAAGATATAAGTTTATAATTGAGCAGAATGTAATGTAAATACGGGGAGCAGAGTAATCCCGCATGACAAGTCAATACGTTTATAATTGAGCAGAATGTAATGTAAATGTTGGCAAAAATCGCCGAACAATGCGGAGCAGACGGGTTTATAATTGAGCAGAATGTAATGTAAATGAGCTTATTCACGTCGTTACCGAGATTCAGCGCCATGTTTATAATTGAGCAGAATGTAATGTAAATCTGTTAGTGAGGTTGCTATGCCGCCCGCGGCTTTTGGTTTATAATTGAGCAGAATGTAATGTAAATGCTATAACTTTTGCCGAATTTGAAGATTTAGACAGTGTTTATAATTGAGCAGAATGTAATGTAAATATGGATTCGCCTTGTTGTGCAGGATGCCGCAACCGAAGTTTATAATTGAGCAGAATGTAATGTAAATGTAGTGCCGATACAGTAAGTGGTGTTATATTTGGGGGGTTATAATTGAGCAGAATGTAATGTAAATTTTTTCTACCAGCAGCTTTATTATTATTCACAGTCCAGTTTATAATTGAGCAGAATGTAATGTAAATATTAACCGTTACCGCAAATGCAACAGATACAAGTATGTTTATAATTGAGCAGAATGTAATGTAAATTGGGTCAAAATTAAAGCCCTTACGTTCCTTGTATTGTTTATAATTGAGCAGAATGTAATGTAAATTCGGTCAATCGGATGGTTATTATATATCAGTTTTTTGTTTATAATTGAGCAGAATGTAATGTAAATTATTTTTTTTATATCTTGCTATGCATGGATGTCCATGTTTATAATTGAGCAGAATGTAATGTAAATAAGCCCTTGTAGTGCAGTTACACATTCATCTGATAGGTTTATAATTGAGCAGAATGTAATGTAAATAATCGTATAATGTCATTATGAAATCATTTGGATTAGGTTTATAATTGAGCAGAATGTAATGTAAAACAGTGATACGCAATGATAAAGATTAGCCGTTATCATTGGTTTATAATTGAGCAGAATGTAATGTAAATGACGCACTTTGCGGGTACATAGCGTTATATGTGTCCGTTTAGAATTGAGCAGAATGTAATGTAAATACAAACAGTACCTGCGGGCTAACAATTTTCGGCTGTGTTTAGAATTGAGCAGAATGTAATGTAAATGCTTATACATGATTCATTTGGTACAGATTTAGGTAAGTTTAGAATTGAGCAGAATGTAATGTAAATGTGAAGATATCACGAATCTTGAAAGTAACTCGATCCCGTTTATAATTGAGCAGAATGTAATGTAAATTCTTAATATTATCTTCGTTACTTAATTCCTGTGGTAGTTTATAATTGAGCAGAATGTAATGTAAATTTCGTAAGCTCATTGCTTTCAAGTTGAATATATTTTGTTTATAATTGAGCAGAATGTAATGTAAATCTTATATTGATTTATTAATTTACATAGCAGATCAACGTTTATAATTGAGCAGAATGTAATGTAAATATAATACCGACAAAAAATATTATAATTATACCTGTTAGTTTATAATTGAGCAGAATGTAATGTAAATTATCTTCGTTGAAACTGTCAATTATTTTATAGATAAGTTTATAATTGAGCAGAATGTAATGTAAATATTGGAAAAGGTTTGTAGGAGATGTAGGCAGTTGGGTTTATAATTGAGCAGAATGTAATGTAAATTAGATTCGGCGATTGTTTCTTTAAATGTTGAAAAGTGTTTATAATTGAGCAGAATGTAATGTAAATTGAGTTCACGCAACACATTTGTAACTTCTAAGGGGAGTTTATAATTGAGCAGAATGTAATGTAAATCAAAAGGATTAGCCATTTTTATACACTCCCGTCTAAGTTTATAATTGAGCAGAATGTAATGTAAATTTATCTACAATAGTAATAGTGTAATGGTCAAGCATTTTTGTAACACTTTAGACTACTTTTTTCACTCTTAAATCTCGCTTCAAATGGAGTCAGGTTATGGTTATAGGAATGGGGTCTCATGTGGTTATACCAAATATAAGCAAAGTCACTAACGGCTTGATCCAATTCTTTCTCTGAATGATAATAGTGTAAATTTAATTTTTCATTTTTTAATGTATTATAATATCTTTCCATCGGGGCATTATCATAGGGATAACCAGCTTTACTCATACTTTGTGTAATCTTCATCGACTTGCAGAACTCAACAAATTCTTTCGAAGTAAATTGCGACCCTTGATCACTATGGAGTAGTAATTTATTTTTTATAGTCGGTTGGGAAGCAATTGCTTTTTTTACGGCACGAATGGCAAGGTCACTGGTTATCTCTTTCCCGTTAATACTTGCGACAACACTGCGATCATAAAGATCTATTATGGAGCAATTATAGTACTTGCTGCCATCTGTCAAAAACAGGTAGGTAAAATCAGTACACCATTTGGTATTCTTATTGTTAGCAGTAAAATCCTGGTTGAGTAGATTTGGAAAAATTTTATGGGCATGACCTCTTACATATCCCGGCCTTTTACGCCTTACGACCGATTTTAAACCTAATTCTTTATTCATATATTTATGGATTGTTGTTTTACTTAATTTTATAGTTTCGTGTTCTAAAAATACACGCATCATGCGGTGTCCGATTACACCTTCCGTATCATGGTATAGTTGGACAATTCTATTCTCAATAGTACTTTTTTTACGGCGATATTTACTTTTTTTATCTTTCTTGAAATTGTAGTAGGCATTTGGACTTAGCTCAAATTTTCTCAGCAGCCATCTAAGCCCAAATTCAAAATGATAATGTTGAATAAATCGATAAACTCTTACTCGATTTCCTTCGCAAAGAATGCCGCGGCTTTTTTTAAGAAGCGATTTTCCTTTTCTGTTTCTTCCAGCTGTTTTCTGAGTTTGAGGTTTTCTTTCATATAGTCATATTCATTTTTACTGTTTGGGTTTATTTGGCATTCTTCGCGATAGGTTCTTATCCATTTAGAAATAGCTGCTTTTGATGCACCATACTCATCGGCTAAACTTTTTAACGTCCTTCCCTCTTCTAAATGCAGGCGAACGACTTTTTTCTTGAAGTCTTCTTCGTAATGTGTCATCTTTCTCTCTCTTTCTTTTATAGATTTATTGTAATCTATTAGACAGAGGTGTTACAACTTCACTATACCACGACATAGATATATTATTAGTATATGTTTATAATTGAGCAGAATGTAATGTAAATTTAGAAAAACAGGCAGCTATCAAACGCCTAATCTATGTTTATAATTGAGCAGAATGTAATGTAAATGATCCGTAAAACTGTCGGGTATAGCGGCGGACCTGCGTTTATAATTGAGCAGAATGTAATGTAAATGAATATGACAGAAAAGAACAAACTGAAGAACAGGACGTTTATAATTGAGCAGAATGTAATGTAAATAAGCTGCTTGTCCTTAGTCGTAAAGTTATAATCAAGTTTATAATTGAGCAGAATGTAATGTAAATGTATCTGTATTTCGTCCGGTGTATACGGTATTTTTGTTTATAATTGAGCAGAATGTAATGTAAATTGAACAGTATAAGTACATGAAAATAGGCAGTGCATAGTTTATAATTGAGCAGAATGTAATGTAAATCAGCCAAAGCATCAACTTAAGCTATCTACCGCGCCGGTTTATAATTGAGCAGAATGTAATGTAAATGTATCAATAACAAGTGTTTCAAATGCACGCAAATTTGTTTATAATTGAGCAGAATGTAATGTAAATTTTGTTTGTTTCTCTCATTGCTTCCGTTATTCTCATGTTTATAATTGAGCAGAATGTAATGTAAATCTTTTTATTGTTTCAAAGGTGGCGGGTTGTGGAGGAGTTTATAATTGAGCAGAATGTAATGTAAATATGGATCGAGAATTTGCATGGGATGGCAGTGTCCTTGTTTATAATTGAGCAGAATGTAATGTAAATTTAATAGAGAAAATAAACAGCGATTATTTGTTAGTAGTTTATAATTGAGGATAAGGTATAATATTTTTCGCAAAATTAAATAAAGACATAGGCCTCGTCTTTTGCTAAAATTAAGTCGCCAAACAAAACCCGCAAAGGAGACG
>NZ_SMAA01000016.1 GCF_004341685.1 Pectinatus cerevisiiphilus | reverse complement strand
GAAGCCAGGCGAATGTCTGCCTGACGAAACTCGTAAAAATACCGTGGGTCGCACGGAAATCTACGCCTGTGGAGAGAGTGTAAGTCGCCGCAGTTCCTCGGAATTGCAGTGCGGTTCTCGTAGAATCAGGAAGCTCCCGCCTCTTTAGGCGGGGGTACGTTCACAGAAAACGACCGAAAAAAAATAATATCTCCCAATAATTAACAAGTCATTAAATTAGGGTAAAACTACAAAACAGCACTGAAGAAATCACTTTCTCCAGTGCTGTTTTTACATATAAGATTTCTAACAAAGTTATTCTAACTTTTATGGTCAATCAAAGCTTTGCCAATAAAGCCTTTATGCCTTCTTCGTAATTTTCTTCGGTAAAATAAACTAACTCACCTGTTTTACGAACTTTTACTTCTATTTTATCTTCTTCTACAGCCTTCGGTCCTATTGTCACACGTACAGGATAGCCGATGAGATCAGCATCCTTGAACTTCACGCCAGCCCGTTCTTTTCTGTCGTCTAAAAGCACTTCTATACCCGCTTGCTGCAAACCGGCATAAATCTTTTCTGCCAACTTCATTTGTGCTTCATTTTTGGCATTCACCGGTACTAATGCCACTTCATACGGAGCAATAGCCCTAGGCCAGATTATACCGTTTTCATCGTGGTATTGTTCTATCGCCGCAGCCATAGTTCTGCTCACACCGATACCATAACATCCCATTATTAATGGTTTTTCCCGACCATTTTCATCCAAGAAAGTGGCCCGCAGGGCACTGGAGTATTTTATGCCCAGTTTAAACACCTGCCCTATTTCTATACCGCGTGTTATCTGCACAGGTGCTCCACAGTGCGGACAAGCATCTCCCTTTTGCATAAGGCGTACATCCTTAACCAGCACTTCACCAAAATCACGCTTAGGGTTTGCATTTATATAATGCATATCTACTTCGTTCGCTCCGCAACAGGCATTTTTCATTTCCATGACGGTTGCATCAACAATAACCACGGTTCCCTTGCGTAGTCCAATTGGGCTCATAAAACCGGGCACACCACCAGCTGCCAAGATAGCTTCTTTATCAGCCATACGCAAGCTGATCGCCCCTACAGCATTTTGTACCTTCACTTCATTCACTTCGTGGTCGCCTCTGACAAAAACACAAATAAGCTTGTCTTTTTCATCTTGGAAGGCCACTGCCTTAATACTTTTTTCAATAGGCAGTTGCAAATATTCAATAACAGTTTCAATCGTTTTTGTATTTGGGGTAGCCTTTTTTTCCAAAGGCAGTTCAGTTTCATCTTCCGGATAAAGTACAGTCGATTCGGCTTTTTCTACATTAGCCGCATAATCACATTTTGTGCATACAGCGATTTCTGATTCACCGGTCTGCGCCAAAGCTGTAAATTCATGGGTATTGCTGCCGCCGATAGCTCCACTGTCGGCTTCCACCGGACGAAAGACCAAACCACATCTGGAAAATATCTTAGTGTATGCGTCATACATTTTTTTATATGAGATATCGAGTCCCGCTTCATCTTTATCAAAAGAATACAGATCTTTCATAATGAATTCCCGTCCGCGCATAAGACCGAAACGAGGACGTATTTCATCACGATATTTATTCTGGATTTGATAAAGCAGCAATGGTAATTGCTTATAAGAACGAACTTCATTGCGTACTAAATCTGTTATTATTTCTTCATGTGTAGGGCCCAAACAAAATTCCCGGCCATGCCTGTCTTTTAGCTTAAACATTTCTTCGCCAAATACTTCCCAGCGTCCCGATTCTTTCCAAAGCTCGGAAGGCTGCATGATAGGCATAGCTATTTCCTGTCCACCCGCCGCATCCATTTCTTCACGTATGATCTGCTCAATCTTACGTAAAGTTCTCCATGCCAACGGTAAATATGTATATACTCCACCTGCTGCTTTTCTTATAAAACCAGCTCTAAGCATAAGCTGATGACTCGGAATTTCGGCTTCTGCCGGAACTTCTCTCAATGTAGGTGCATAAAGTTTAGACGCGCGCAATTGCAAAACTCCTCTTATCTATTATTATATGCTGCTATTTTATCTATTTCCTTAAATAATTCCCGTACCAGATCATTTTCTGGTACTTTCCTTATTATCTTTCCCTTACAAAAAAGCAATCCTTCTCCTTTGCCGCCAGCAATACCGAGATCAGCATCCTTAGCTTCACCAGGACCATTGACAACACAGCCCATAACAGCCACTTTTATCGGTACCGCAACAGAGGCCAATTTTTGCTCGACCCGTTCAGCAATACCAGCTAAATTTATATTGCAGCGGCCGCAGGTAGGGCACGAAACCAAAGTAGGCCCATATTCCCTAAGTCCCAAAGCCTTTAGTATTTCATTGGCTGTTTTTACCTCGTTGACAGGATCTCCCGTCAACGATATCCGAAAAGTATCCCCTATGCCTTCTGCTAATAAAGTACCTATGCCTACTGCTGATTTTATCACGCCTGTATTAACAGTCCCTGCTTCAGTTATTCCTAAATGAAGCGGATAGTTCACAGTCCTGCTCATCAGCCTGTATGCATCAATAGTCAATGGCACATCATGCGCTTTAAGTGATATTTTAATATCATGGAAATCCATATCTTCCAAAATCCGTACGTGTTCCATCGCACTATCCACCATTGCCTGTGCAGTAACACGCCCATACTTTTGGAGTATTTTTTTGTCAAGTGAGCCGGCATTTACCCCTATACGAATAGGAATATCTCTTTTTTTAGCCGCTGTTACTACCTTTTGGACACGTTCCTTATCACCTATATTCCCTGGATTTATGCGTAAGGCATCAATCCCACGTTCTATGGCAATCAGAGCCAAACGATAATCAAAATGTATATCAGCGACAAGCGGTACATCCGTGCGTTCTTTTATATTACTTATATTTTCGGCGGCTTCTTTATCCGGCACAGCCATGCGCACAATATCACAACCAGCTGCGGCCAATGCCTTTATCTGGGCAATGGTCGCAGCCGTATCAGTGGTCTTGGTGTTGGTCATAGATTGAACAGAAACAGGAGCGCCTCCGCCGATCTTTACATTTCCTATATGAATTTGTCGTGTGAGCTTTCTCTCTATCATCTTTCCTGTCGCTCTCCCATTTTTTTACTGTAAAATCAACCAAACCAACGGGAAAAATCCTGGGCAGTAGCAAAAAACATCAGCATCAAAAGCAATGCCATCCCCACAAACTGCGATTTGCGCATAAGTGCCGGGCTAAGCGGTTTTCCTCTTACAGCTTCTATCAGCAATGTGAAGAAATGACCTCCATCAAGTGCCGGTATCGGCAATAAATTGATAATACCCAGATTTATACTGAGTAAAATCATTATATTTAGCACCGATTGGAAGCCCACCTGTGCTGCCTCACCAATGATAGCAGCAACGCCAATAGGTCCTGCGAGGTCAGCATGCACTGTCCCCATAATCATACCGGCAAGAGAAGCAACCATTGTATACGTGATAAACCAGACCTGTTTTCCCGCCAGCAATAAAGACTGCGGCAAACTTACCGGTGTATTTGCTGTAGCTGCAACGACACCTACCATTGCCTGTTTAGCAGTTTTATCATATTCAGGAATAATATTCGTAGTTTTACTTTCTCCATTGCGCAGATATTGGATATGCAAGACCTTACCATCTGCAGAGCGTACTTTTTCCGCGAATTGATTCCATGTATCTATTTTTTCACCGTCTATGCCAACTATGACATCACCTTTTTCAAGGCCTGCCTGCGCAGCCGGTTTCTGGGCAACAACGCTGCCCAACTGAGCTTCTTTTATTGGCGTTTGTATACCCGAACTAAAAAGCACCGCTGCAATCAAAACATATGCCAGCACTATATTCATCAATGCACCAGCCACTATAACGATCATCCGCTGCCATACTGGTTTTGCCCAGTAAGCCCGGTCACCGGCATCCGTATCATCCTGTTCCATCCCCGCAATTTTATTAAAACCACCCAGCGGTATGCTCCTTATGGAATACACAGTTTCTCCGTATTTAAAACTGAGCAGCTTTGGGCCAAAACCTATGGCAAATTCATCCACACGCATACCTGTAAGTTTTGCTGTAACAAAATGGCCTAGTTCATGTACCAGAACCAATATACCAAATACAACTACCACAGCTACAAGCATAGTTATACTAAAACCCATACAATCCTCCATTATCTCAAATTTAATCTGTCTAATCGCTTTCTGACAAAATCCAGTCGATCAAATCCAGATATATTATTTTCATCCTGCCCATAGTGTAGCATCTAAAAAAACAAAATGGCAAAGCCAATTTGAAGTGCTACTCCGGTATATTTATCTATTTATACGCAACATATCATTTATATTGCATCTTTTTTAGCAAAGCACCCGCAAAGCTGCGTACTTCAGCATCTACCGCAAAAAGCGCTGCAGCTGACACTTCATATACAGGTTTATGCTTTTGCATAACTGTTTCTATTATAGAATAAATATCAAGAAATTTTATCCTGCCATTTAAAAATGCTTCAACTGCCACTTCATTAGCTGCATTCAGGGCACATGGCATCGTTCCGCCTATTTGTCCTGCCGCATATGCCAAATCAATTCCCTTAAACGTCTTTGTATCCGGTTTTGCGAAATCCAATCTAGACAAATGCCAAAAATCAAGCCGTTTTGCTGCTAAAGCAACTCTTTTAGGATAAGTAAGTGCATATTGGATAGGCAGCCGCATATCAGTTGTCCCCAGTTGGGCAATGACAGTGCCATCTATATATTCTACCATTGAATGAACTATACTCTGCGGATGAACTACTACTTGAATTTTATCATAAGGCATATCATAAAGCCAGTGTGCTTCAATTATTTCTAGTCCTTTATTGACTAAAGTAGCACTGTCTATGGTTATCTTTTTTCCCATAGACCAAGTTGGATGTGCCAAACACTCTTTTGCTGATACGTTTTCCAGCTCGTTTATTTTTTTGCCGCGGAAAGGACCACCAGAGGCTGTCAATAAAAGTTTGCTAACTGTTTTTCTGTCATTTCCTTGTAAACATTGAAAAATGGCACAATGTTCACTGTCGACAGGTAGTATGTCAACCCCTTTTTTCTTAGCCATAGCCATCACCAGTTCCCCTGCCACAACAAGAGTTTCCTTATTGGCCAAAGCAATGTTCTTACCGGCTTCTATTGCCGCCAATGTTGGTTTTAAACCGGCAAACCCCATCAAAGAAGTAACAACCGTATCAAACGTTTCACCCGTGGCAGCTGCCAGCAGTCCTTCTTCACCTGAAAGTATCTTTACAGGTCCTGTATACCTTGCAGCAAGTCTTGCAGCCGCATCCTTATTATATAAAACCGCCATATCAGGCACAAATTCATTTATCTGCTGTTCTAACAGTACATCATTATTATTTGCTGCCAGTGCTTTCACTGCGAACAAATCCCGATGCTGCCTTACCACTGACAAAGTTTGCGTTCCTATAGAACCGGTAGAACCCAATACAGAAATATTCTTCATCAAAATTCCCTTTCCGTGCACTCTCTACATCTAGTACGATAAAAATGTATGTCCGAAAATATAAAAATAATATACAAGCGGCGCAGTAAATAACAAGCTGTCAAACCGATCAAGCACTCCACCGTGCCCCGGTATCAAATTTCCTGAGTCCTTTATGCCCGTATACCGTTTAAATATTGATTCGACCAAATCTCCTAAAGTAGCAGTAATAGCTATAAATGCGCCCAAGACTGCCATTGCCCATAAAGGAAAGCTAATGTACCAGCCTATGATGGTAACTGCCACGACTGTACCAATAAGTCCACCGATAAACCCTTCTATTGTTTTCTTGGGACTGATTGACGGACAGAGCTTATGCCGTCCTAAAAAAAAGCCTGTAAAATAAGCAAACGTATCACTTGCCCAAGTACCTATAAGTGTCAGCCACAAAAGCAAAAAACCTGTTTGCATACCGCCATCTGTCAATATTTGGCCGGGAAAACCAAGACGCAACTGCATTATATAATAAAAACCGCTGCCGATATAAAGAACTCCCGTAAAACTTACACAAGCTGCAATCGCCGAATAATTTTTATGGCAAAATACCATCTCGAATAAAAGCAGTGTCAGCACAAGCATCAACAGTGGTATAAAAGCGGCAGACATACCTGCTCCGCTCAATACCAACCCGATAATACAGACCATCCCTACCCACAAAGAAAGCTTTATATCTATTTTGGCAAAAGCCCGCACATATTCCAGCCAAGCCAATACAGCCAAAGCTGCTATACAAAACATAAATAAAAAACCGCCGTACATTATAATAACAATCGTCGCTGCAATACCAATTATTCCCGATATAATTCTCGTTCCCAAAACAGTCCTCCGTATTACTACTCATTGTCCAGGCCGCCAAAGCGCCGGTCTCTTTTTTGGTAGTCTGCTATTGCCCGCATAAATTGCTCTGGTGTAAACTCTGGCCAATTTTTTTCAGTAAACCAAAATTCCGCATAGGCGCACTGCCACAAGAGGAAATTACTGATACGCATATCTCCACCTGTCCTGATAAGCAGGTCAATCGGCGGTTTATGCGCAGTATAAAGGCTGTTATCTACCATTTTCTCATCTATATCATCTAACTCTATTTCTTTAGTTAAAACTTTCTGTGCCACGTCCTTTACAGCCATCACAAGTTCGTCGCGTCCACCGTAATTTACCGCTATATTTAAATTAAGGCCAGTATTGGCAGCCGTTTTTGCTTCGCCTTGCCTAATCTGCCTTTGCAATTCTCCCGATAGCTCTGTCAAACAGCCGATAAAATTAAGCCGCACATTATTTTTGTTCATCTCGTCAATTTCTGAATGCAAATAATAAGAAAATAATTTCATCAAAAAATTGACTTCTGTCGTCGGCCTTTTCCAATTTTCCGTTGAAAAGGCATAGACAGTGAGGAATTCTATATTAATAGAACAGGCAGCCTTTACTATTTCCCGTAACGCGTCAACACCCTTTTTGTGTCCTGCTTTGCGGGGAAGGCCTCGTTTTTTTGCCCATCTGCCGTTACCGTCCATGATGATAGCAATATGCGCTGGCAGTATGTCATCTCTCACGCTGGTCATTTCTGCCTGATCCTGCTTATTTTCACTTTTATAAAAAAACTTTTTCCACATAACCTGGCAACCTCTTTGTCGTTGGTAATACAAAATAAGTCCCTCTCCTTAAAATATAAAGAGAAGAGGGACTTCTAATCAGGGAGCTTCAATAGCTGATACAGGACAGCCAGCCTGACATGCACCACATTCCACGCAGGAAGCTTCGTCAATCTCATAATGCTTGTCGCCTTCAGCGATTGCGCCAACAGGACAAGTTGCAGCACAAGCACCGCAGGATATACATTCATCAGTGATTTTATATGCCATACTTCACACCTCCCTTCGCATCTTAGCTGCAGCTATGAGCTGCAGCACACCATCTTTATCGTATTTTTCCCTCACTACATACAAAGCGTCTGTATCGACTTTAAAATAGCCTTTATCGGGAGGAATAGTATAATCTACCGTAAATTTACATTTTTGCTTTTGTAAATCCCAAACAGCATCAGCTAAAAACTGTCCCACATATTTCATAAATCAGACTTCCATTATTTCTTTTTCTTTTGCTGTTTTTATATTATTTATTTCATTGACGTATTTGTCAACAAGTTTCTGCACATCTTCCTGTGCTTTTTTTGCTTCATCTTCCGCTACTTCTTTTGTTTTTTCCAACTTTTTAATCGAATCATTGGCATCACGGCGAACATTGCGTAAAGCTACCTTAGCATCTTCTGCCTTTTTATTTATCGTTTTTACCAGGTCGGTACGTCTTTCCTGCGTAAGCTGTGGTATCGCAAGACGTACCACATTTCCGTCAGAATTAGGGCTAAGTTCCAGTTCTGATTTCATAATAGCTTTTTCAATGGCATGCAGCATTGACTTTTCCCATGGTGTAATAACTAGCATTCTTGGTTCTGGCACCGAAACATTGGCAACCTGGTTGATAGGTGTCGGTGTCCCGTAATAGTCGACCATTACTTTTTCCAGCAATGCAGGTGTAGCCCGTCCTGCACGCAAAGAACCGTATTCTCTTTTTAAAGATTCAACGGTCTTTTTCATATGAACTTCACTCGAATTAAATATATCTTTTACCATCTCACATTTTTCCTCCGACAATTGTACCTATACATTCACCCGATGCAGCTTTTAAAATATTACCCGGTTTATCAATATCAAAGACGATAAGAGGAATCTTGTTGTCCATGCACAAACTTGTCGCCGTAGCATCCATAACGGCCAGACCGCGCTGCAGGACTTCTATATATTCAAGCGTTTCAAACTTGTGGGCATTAGGGTTATTATTTGGATCGCAGTCATATACACCGTCAGTATTCTTCTTGGCCATTAAAATGACATCCGCTTCTATTTCCGCGGCACGCAATGCAGCTGTTGTGTCTGTGGAAAAATACGGATTACCGGTTCCTGCAGCGAATATGACCACACGTCCCTTTTCCAGATGGCGTACAGCCCGTCTTCTTATATATGGTTCAGCCACCTGACGCATTTCAATAGCTGATTGGACGCGTGTGTTTACATCAATCTTTTCCAGTGCGTCCTGCATAGCTAAAGAGTTCATGACAGTCGCCAACATGCCCATATAATCAGCAGTAGTCCTGTCCATGCCCTTTGCGCTGCCAGCAAGTCCGCGCCAGATATTGCCGCCACCGACTACTATACACACTTCAATGCCGCGTTCATATACGTCCTTTATCTGATGGGCTATCGATTCTACCACCGCCGGATTTATACCAAACCCTTCATCTCCTGCCAAAGCTTCTCCGCTCAACTTCAATACTACACGCTTATATTGTTTTACCGTCACTGACATATCCTCCGTCCAATATTAAATTGTGAATTAGGCACAAATTCCTCATACTTTATATGATATCTCATATCTTCAAAAAAGAGAACACAAATTTGTGTTCTCTTTTAATTTTTCTATACTATGTCAGACTCAGCCTTTGGCTGCCGCCATAACTTCAGCAGCAAAATCATCAGTCTTTTTTTCGATACCTTCACCAAGCTGATAACGCACAAAACGACGAACAGAAATGTTTTCGCCAATTTTAGCGATTTTTGCCGTTACTAAATCAGAAACGCTCTGGTCAGGATCTTTGATATAAGGCTGGTCCATAAGGCAGATTTCCTTATAGTATTTTTCAATGCGGCCTTCTACCATTCTTTCTACGATCTTTTCCGGTTTTCCTTCCGCCAAAGCCTGTTCGCGCAGAACCTTGCGTTCATGTTCCAGATCGGCTTCATTGACTTCTTCACGCCGTACATATTTAGGATTAGCAGCAGCGATCTGCATCGCTATATCACGTGCAAATTCTTTAAAATCAGGTGTTCCTGCGACAAAATCAGTTTCGCAGTTTACTTCGACCAGCACACCGATGCGGCCATTGCCATGGATATAAGAGGTAACGACACCTTCAGCCGCTACACGGCCGGCTTTTTTAGCAGCCGAAGCCAAACCCTTTTCACGCAAAAAATCTACTGCCTTACTCTTATCGCCATCGCATGCAGTCAATGCCTTTTTGCAATCCATCATTCCAGCACCTGTCTGTTCACGCAATTCCTTTACCATTGCTGCCGTAACTTTTGCCATTGATAAAATTCCTCCTGTAAAAAAAGGGGTAAAGGGCTAACTTCCCCCTTACCCCTTTTATATTCGCATTTATTTTAATTAAGCTTTTCCTTCTTCATTATCTTCCGGCTGAACTTCTTCATCGTCTTCGCCGCCTTGACGGCCTTCAAGCACAGCATCTGCCATACAGCCAGTCAAAAGTTTTACGGCGCGGATAGCATCATCGTTACCAGGGATAACATAATCGATTTCATCCGGGTCACAATTGGTGTCAACGATAGCGACAATAGGAATATCCAGTTTTCTTGCTTCAGCAACCGCAATACGTTCCTTGCGTGGATCGATAACAAATAAAGCACCAGGCAGCTTATCCATTTCTTTTATCCCACCGAGAGCTTTTTCCAGTTTATCCTTTTCACGGCGAAGCATCTGTACTTCTTTCTTTGTGAGCACTTCAAATGTGCCGTCTTCTTCCATCGCTTCAAGTTCTTTCAAACGGTTGATGCTCTTTCTGATAGTACCGAAGTTTGTCATCATGCCGCCGAGCCATCTTTCGTTTACATAGTACATGCCAGCTTTTTCGGCTTGTTCTCTAACAGACTCCTGAGCCTGCTTTTTCGTGCCTACAAATAATACTGACTTGCCTGCTTCAGCAACGGAACGAATAAAGTTGTATGCTTCATCAACTTTTCTAACCGTCTTTTGCAGGTCAATGATATAAATACCATTTCTTTCTGTGAAAATGTACTTAGCCATTTTCGGATTCCAGCGTCTGGTCTGATGACCGAAATGAACGCCTGCTTCTAATAATTGTTTCATGGAAATAACTGCCATGATAGGTGCACCTCCTGTTTTTTTCCTCCACGTACCTTTTTTGCCGTGTAAACCCTATTTCAGGCACAGTACCAGCACAAATACGTGTGTGTTTTTTACACCGTCACACATTATATCATAAAAGAATCGCTCTAGCAACTATAAATCATAACAAAACAGCCTCCGTTTATTAACGGAGGCTGTCAAACCACGACCCATCAAGCCATGATCAATATTTTTAAAACTATCAAGACCTAAGATCAGAAGAAGAATTCAACTGAACCATAGATTCTGTTAAAGTCAGCATCATTATTGTCATAATCAGCAGCCAAATTCTTACCTTTGAAGTAACGCAGAGAAGCTAAGATATTCTGGGCAACAGTCCACTGACCGCCAACTTCCCAGCCTTTATAACCACGAGCCGCTGCATCATAAGTAGGAGCAATAGTAGCGAACTGACCAAGATAACGATATGCGGTGTACAAGCCCCAAGTACCAGCCTGAGAAGGATCAGCACCTTTATAAGATAAGGTAATATCATATGCTCTATCCTGATCGTCACCTTTGTATCCGTCTACTGTATCAAGATTACTCTTTGCGTAAACGCCATACAAATTAAAGTCATCACTGAATTTATAACCTAAACCTGCTGACCAGATACCATTGTTATCAGAATTACCTTTTACTAAGTTACCATCACCATTACCGGTATCACCATAAGCAAAACTATTTGAATAGTTACGACTACCATCAGGATTAACGCTATCATAATCTTCATTAAAGTTTCTTAAAGTGTAATAGCCTGCCAAATAACTTAAACCTTTATGTTCAGCAGCATGGCCGACTTCAAAAGAACCATAATCACCAGTACCATCATAAGCACCGCCATTAGAAGCATCTCTGCCCAAATTAGCATCATGGTCGAAATCATAACGACCAACAACAGCTTTTACATAATTGTTTTTGTCTTTGCCAAATTTCCAGTCGAACTGAGCACCACTAACGTTATCATCGATGATCATGCCTGAACCAAAGACATCATCACTGTAAGTATCAAGTTTACCTAATTTAGTATCAGCACCGAACAAAGGTCCTTCTACATAAATACGGTCAACAACAGTATCACTCTTATCATTTCCACCATTATGATTTTGAGCATTTATACTACCACCATTATTGGCAGAAGCAGAGTTTGAATAATATCTGATACGGGCATTAGCTGTCCAACCAGAATTACCGATAAAAGCTTTTGGTTCAAGACGGAATTCATACTGTGTATCATTAGTACGATCTTTCTTTGTTCCGTCATCATTTCTATTAGTATCATCTTTGTCGCCCTGATAATAATACTTTAATTCGCCGCCCCATTTAACGTTATCTGATTTCTTTTCGAGATCAGCAACACGAACGCCGAGGTTGTCGAGTTCTTCGGAGAATTCAGCAGCAAGTTTGTCAACTAAAGCTTTATCAGCTTTATCGATGTCGGTCTTGGTCATGGCTTTAGCTACCATCTGAGCCATTTCATAACGGGTCATTGTCTGCTGGCCTTGGTAAGTACCATCGGGATAACCATTAACTACACCATCAGCAGCAAGTTTTGATACAGCGTCATAAGCCCAGCTGTCAGCCGGTACATCGCTAAAAGGATTAGCTGCAGCAAAAGTAGTGCTAGCAGCACCAATTACTAAAGCACCAGTAATCATTGATACAAGAGTTCTCTTTGTCATAAAAAATTCCTCCTAAAATTTATTGCTTAAAATTTCAGTAAGGAAAACCGTATGAGTATCCACGTTTCCTCAACCTTTTCATTACCTCTCTTTTAAGCCTGTGCATATACTACCACATTGTTAAAAAAAAGGCAAGGTTTTTTTACAATTTTCTTCTCCTCTGCAATACCTGTTATTGCAGGGATATTGACATTTTTCATCAATTTTTCGTTCATATTTATTTACTGTTTAAGTAGACAATCTAACCCACCATTGCTTTATTGCCGCATTTTTCTATCATAATATTCTATATAATCAACCATCATTTTATTAAAACGCAAGAAAATAAAATACTTTATTTTCTTAAGTCATGCATTACTTCGCCTTCATATTTTAAACAGGCAACACATTACCCGGTAACTACCATATTACCTATCCATTTATCATTACATTTTATTTTCTTTCTAATTAATATAATATCAAAGAATAAATTTCATTCAATAATTCTGTTACCAGCTATCCAGAAAATGGGTAGGACATAATTTATATATCGTTGTTATTGATTATAATTATCATTTGCATAGATTCATTTTCACTTTTTTGCATATACGTTTAACCAGCATTTTTCTATGCAAATGTCTTTTCAAACAGTCAAAATAGCCATTCCATGTTATAGATATGTTAATTTTGTATGATTTTCTATAAAAAATATTGCGCTGTTTTAAAAACAATGTTAATATAGCGTCATGATATTAATATAATATCATTATTTTTATTTTGCACTAATACAATAGAATACTTAATGATATTTAAATGCGGAGAAAATATTTTGAGGAAACAAGGTGTCTCAACTGATTTTCCTCCGCTTTGAATATAAAAAATTTTCAGGGGGAAGTTTAATGAAAAAAAGAACTCTCGTATCAATGATTACCGGCGCATTGGTAATCGGCGCTGCTAGCACTACTTTTGCTGCAGCTAATCCTTTTAGCGATGTACCGGCTGACAGCTGGGCTTATGACGCTGTATCAAAGCTTGCTGCTGACGGTGTAGTCAACGGTTATCCCGATGGCACTTATCAAGGCGGCCAGACTATGACCCGCTATGAAATGGCACAAATGGTAGCTAAAGCCATGACCAAGACCGACATCGACAAAGCTGATAAAGCTTTAGTTGATAAACTTGCTGCTGAATTCTCCGAAGAACTCGACAACCTCGGTGTTCGCGTTACCGATCTCGAAAAGAAATCAGACAATGTCAAATGGGGCGGCAGACTCAGATATTATTACCGCGGTATAAAAGATGATACAGCAGCAAACCAAGACAGAACAAACGATACACAGTATGAACTGCGTCTCGAACCAAAGGCTTTCATTGGAAATTCCGGCTGGACAGCAAATGCCCGCATTAGATATTATTCCAATGCAGGCTCCGCCAATAACGGTGGCAGCGTAAATGACCAAAACAATAATGGTGGCAGTGACAAAAGCGACACCGTAGTTGACCGTATTTTTGTGGAAGGTCCTCTATTTGGTGCTGATGCTAAGTTAGGTAAAGTTCCTACTTACAGTGATAATACTTTTGGTACCGGTATGATCATTGATAGTAGTATCAGTGGTGCAGAATTCAATTGGAATCTTGGTAAAGATAATACCAATTATGCCAAAGCCACTATTGGCCGTTATGACTATAATGCTAATGCCAATGTTGGTGTTTCCAATTATGCTTATGATGGGACTGGTGACTATGCCGCTTTTGAAATTGGCCATAAAGCCAAAGATAAAGGTCTAAGTGCTTTGGCAAGTTATTATTCATTACAAAATATAACCCCTGCTAATGGCTCTAATAGTTTTTCCAGATTTGCTAAAGCTGACGCTGACAAAACCAATTTCTGGGTTGGCGGCTTAGGTTACAAATTTGACAAAAATGTTCAATTATTTGGCCTTTACGCAAAAAGTGATATGGATGAAGCTGCTAATTACAACGGCGATGACCAAAGCAAGGCTTACGACGTAACTTTAAAATATAAAGGTGCTGATGTAACCAAACCTGGCTCCTATGATATTTATGCTACTTATCGTTACCTCGGCCAATTTGCTACTATCGCGCCTACCTATGATATCAGTGCACGTGATACTAAAGGCTGGCAGATTGGTGTAGATTATGCTGTAGCTAGCAACGTTATGGCTATGGTGGAATACTACAAAGGTAAAAGATTGTCTGCTGACTATAATGGCAATGATGCTGACTATAATGCTATCTATGGTCGTCTTGACTTCTTCTTCTGATTTTTCTTCCTGTTGCAAAACAAAATATTAGTTAGCAATTTTACTTTATCTAATGTTAGAAAAGCCCAGCATGTAAAAAAGGATTTTTACATGCTGGGCTTCATTTATTATACTGTTTCCTTTTTCTTTATACCATAAACAAGTACTATAGCGGTCAGTAACATATACGCCACCATTATAAAGAATGTATAATGATACGCACTGACTAGTATTTTCGGATCGGCCATTGCATTCGTTGCCTCTGCTCCTGCAGCTCTAATGATAAAAAGAGCAAAAATCGTACTCATTACGGCAGCTCCCGTAACAAGTCCAAGATTTCTTCCCAATGCCAGTAGACCAGAAACTATACCACGCTGCTCAGGAGCGGCATTTCCCATAACAAGCAAATTATTTGGTGTCTGGAAAAAAGCCAATCCACCGTTCATAAAGGCTATCCGCCAACAAAAATCCCAATACGAATTTGAAGCTTCCATTGTTGTCATAAATAGGTTACCCAAAACCATTATCAAAATGCCCATGACCATAATACTGCGTTCGGTAAAGTATTTTTCCAGATAACCAGCAATAAAGCCACATACAGTAGTTATTACAGGGCCTACGGACAAGGCAATACCTATTTGCAGCTCAGAAAAACCATTCACCCCTGCCAGAAAAAACGCGGCCAGCATTTGCGCACAGGTCATATTGGAGTAGACGAAAACACTGGCAATAAGACTCGCACTCAATATCTTATCACGAAATATATATAAAGGAATTAATGGAGCTTCTCCTCTCTTTTCCACCCAAATAAAATAGCTGCCAATAAATAATGCTGCTAGCAGTAATAACCCCACTTGTATAGACAGGAATCCATACACTTCACTTAAGGTCATAGCCCATATGTATGCTGCAAGGGCAGTAGCCAAACTGACCATTCCCTTTATATCAAAACCATTATTTTTTTGTTTCTGGTCAGCAGGGAGAGCCTCTTTTATCAACAAAAAAGCAATGATCCCAATCGGCAGATTGAAAAAAAAGATAGACTGCCAGCCAAATCTTTCAATAAAGAAGCCTCCCGTAGTAGGGCCGACGGCAAACCCTAACGATATCATGGCAGTCAATATCGTCATTGCCCTGACTATCTTATCCTTGGGTATTGCCTCCTGCGCTATGGCAAAACTCAATGCCATTATCACTGCCGCACCCACGCCTTGAATGGCACGGTTACCAATCAAAAGTAAAATATTTTCTGACAAACCGCATAGTACAGAGGCCGCAGTGAAGATAAATACGCCGATAAGGCATAGTCGTTTTTTACCAAATATATCGCCAATTTTCCCTACGCCGACAATAACAGACGAAATAACCAGCAAATAACTCAGTACGACCCACTGCACCTGGGCAAAAGATGCTTTAAAGACCTTTACCAATGTCGGCAGTACCACATTTACCACACTCGTATCAAGTGACGACATAAAAATAGCAAGGGCAAGCCCTATCGTCAGATATTGTGTCTTTTTTTCAGCAGCTTCCATACCCCATCCTCATTTCAAATAAAATTTGCATAATTTATATATATAATATACTATATTTATGTTACATGCTTTTATAATTTTTAACTTTAATATTGGCGCAAATGTCTGTCTTCGTCAATACTTTTCTAAAAAATATTATAAAAGCAAATGTCTATTTCTTCATTAAAAAATTCGTTTATTTACCAATAAATAACCAAAGCATTCAAATCATTTACCCAGATAATAAGTTTACAAATTAATAAATAAAGACAGGAAAATTTAAATATCCGTTGAATTTAAAAAAGTAGTATTTATTAGTGGATAATATAATTTTCCGCAATGATTGATTCCAAAATAATACATTACAATAAAAAGCGGCAATGATGCGCAAAACAGAACGTATTATTGGCGCCTTTTTATATATTTTAGAGGGGGATTTACTTATGAAGCAAAGCTGGAAACGGTTTATTGTATGTGCCGTATCATTATTGGCAGTTTCTCTTGCCATCGTCGGCTGCGGCAGCCAGTCATCACAGGAAGACAGTTCATTGAAAGGAAAAAAGCTGACAATAGGGATAGGTACATATGCTCCTTTTTCGTATCAGGATCAGGATGGTAAACAAATCGGCTATGATGTTGACTTAATCGATGCCTTGAGCCAAAAGCTCGGCTTTACCTATAATTTAAAGGTCATGGAATATGATCCTATGCTTATTTCCATCCAAAACAAAGACATAGACATGGCAGCGGGACAGATCAGCATAACTGATGAACGCAAGAAAAAAATAGGATTCAGCGATCCATATTATTATGCCGGACTACATGCTGCCGTAAAAAAAGACTCACCTATCAAGAGCATGGATGACCTGCATGGGAAGAAAATTGCTGTAGAAAAAGGCACAGCTGCACATGTATATGTGACCAAGAATTATACTGATGCTGATGTTGTCGTCTTCCCTCAACAATCGGCAGCATATCTAGAAGTAGAAAAAGGTGCCGCTGACGCAACTCTTTATGACACACCCAATGTATTGTATTATTTGCAGACCCATCCTGACAGCACTCTACATATAGTAGGTGACGAAGTACAAAAAGTGCCATGTGGTTTTGCTTTCCCGAAGGACAGTAAATACATTGAACAGGTAAATCAGGCATTGAAAGAATTGAAAGATGATGGTACTATAGATAGAATACAAGAAAAGTGGCTGAGCACGAAGGCTTCTGAATAGTATCCGAAAAATATGTGCAGGCTTTTGAATAATATATCAAAAGCCTGCATTTTCTGAGTATATTGTTAAAAGTTCTTTCTCACCCCACTATCTTATTTCATATATACATACCAAACAATAATCATCACAAAAGGAGGAACTGCTTGTGTTCGATTGGAATGGTGTAATGACTGTTTTCCCCCGTATCGCAGAGGGTATGCAGCTCACTATATACATAGCAGTCTCGGGTATCATCATCGGCTTTATAATCGGGCTAATTACTGGCTATATTCGCACAACAGAACATTGTATTCTGAAAAAAATAATGAGTTTTTATGTATGGTTGGTACGCAGCACACCGATAATCGTCCAGGCACTGTACATATATTTTGTACTTCCCCGTATACTGGATATTCCTTTTGACCGTAATCTGGCGGGCATAATCTGTATTTCCATAAACGCCGGTGCTTATATTTCTGAAATAGTACGTGGTGCAATCCTAAGTGTCCCGCGCGGTCAATGGGAAGCTGGATTATCCTTAGGGCTTAGCCGCCTGCAAGTCATCACGCACTTAATTTTTCCCCTAGCATTTAAAAATATGCTGCCCGCTCTCGGCAACCAATTTATTATCACTATCAAAGATACGTCCATTCTTACCGTCATCGGTGTAGCAGAAATGACTTATCAGGCAGGACAGTACGCCGCCACATCTTTTAACCTTGTCGAAAGCTATACCACTTTAGCAGTATTTTATTTATTTTTAATTTCTATATTAACAGTAATTTTAGGTCTTTTAGAGAAAAAAATGGGAGTTGGTACAAAATGATGGAGGTACGTCATCTAAAGAAAAAATATCAGGAAAACACTGTACTCAATGATATTAACCTCTCATTCCAAACTAAAGACGTGACTTGTATCCTTGGTCCCTCCGGTGCTGGTAAAAGTACGCTGCTCCGCTGCCTGAACCTTCTTGAAAAACCTACTGAAGGTAAGATATTATATGAAGGAAAAGATATTCTGGGCAAACAATTTGATATACGGCAGCTGCGTGAAGAAGTCGGCATGGTTTTCCAACATTTTAATTTATTTCCCTTAAAAACAGTTGCGGAAAATATTATGCTGGCGCCACGTCTTGTGAAAAAGACCGGGAAAAAAGAAGCCCGTGAATGTGCCGAAGCAATGCTTGCAAAAGTTGGCCTGGCTGATAAAGCTGATGCAATGCCTACTTCTCTTTCTGGTGGGCAGCAGCAACGTGTGGCAATTGCCCGTGCACTGGCCATGCAGCCTAAGATGATTCTTTTTGATGAACCCACATCAGCACTTGATCCTGAGCTTGTAGGCGATGTTTTAAATGTTATGCGCAAGTTAGCTGACGAAGGTATGTCCATGATAATCGTCACACATGAAATGAATTTTGCCAAGGAAGTTGCCGATCGTGTTATTTTCATGGCCGATGGCAGTATTATAGAAGATGCCCTGCCTGACCAATTTTTTTCAGCGCCTAAAACAGAACGTGCAAAGTCTTTCCTTGCCCGTTTCCTCATCTGACACATTTTTTCACGTATATAAAAATTTTCACTATAAAAAGCTCCTGTAATTATATGACAGATTTTATTACAATTTGTCGCATAATCGCAGGAGCTTTTTTTATATTTCATCTCTTTTACTACATTCGATATATAATGTTCGCAAAAATTTTTTACTATTTATATGCGTTTGCGTTATTTGTGGTTTCTCCCCTTGCTTCAGACTGCGCATCAACGCATATACCTCTGCTAAATCAAAATAACGTGAGGCATAGTCATCAAACTTGGGATTTGTCAAATCGACAATGCCTATAGACGCGATATTTACCATCGCCTGAAAAATAGTTCTGCGCAATCGCTGCTCAATGGCTTTGCTATCCTTCTGCACATCTTTGCCTTTCTTTTCCAAGGCCAAGCGTGAAAAAATACTTTTCAAAGACGGAAACTCCTCTATCTCTCCGATTTTATCCTGTTCTAGCTGCTGCAACATTAGCAAGATTTCCTGACTATTGGCCTCACTATCAATTCCCATATTTTTTAATATGAAGCGACCATTTTCAACTATGGAAAAAGGCCTATTTTCTGAATTTCTCTTAACTTCTTCAGGATTATATACTGTATGCAATCCCATTCTAATATTATCAACAAAATTTTTTAAACAAGTATGTTCACTGACCGCCCGTATTACGCCGACAACTTCATTTCGATTGATGGGTTTTGTAATATAATAATCAACGCCAGCCGCATAAGCTTTTCCCACCATTTCTTTATTTTCTACCTGTGATAACATAATAATTTTTCCTTTAAAGTCGCCTTTTATATCTTTTACCGTCTGCATTCCGTCACGCACAGGCATAAGCATATCAATTATTAATATATCTATTTTTTTCAACCGCAAGAACTTATTGTCTAATGATACTGCATTATCTAATGCCACTACCACTTCTCCGAGTTCATAATCTTCTATAATATCCTGCAACATGGTGCATACAGCCTTATCATCATCTACAATCATAAATTTCATAGATCCATCTTCATCCCTTTGCCAATTTTTTCAGAGGGATCTGCAATGTACATTCAACACTGTCAATCCCATCTGAATTTATTGTTATTGAACCGCCCAGTCTTTCAACATGATTTTTGACATAAGACAAGCCTACACCCGTTGAAGCATTCCCTTTACTGTCAAACTTTGTCGTATAGCCTGGTTGAAAGACTAAACCCAATCTATTCGCCGCAATAAAACTTCCCGTATTTGTTATCAAAATACGCAGCATATCTTCTTCCCTGCTTACAAATAACCTAATAGTGCCTGTTTTATTAACCGCTTCTACCGCATTCGACATTATATTATTTACCATAGAAAGCAATGTATAAACATGAAGTGGTGGTATATCTCCATTCAGGCGTACCCGAAAAGCGATCTCCTTAGCAAGTGATTTCGCATATTTTTTATGCAAATTTACGCTCAGCTCTGCAATTGCTTTTATCGGTAGAAATTCATCCAGTTTTTTATCACGATTATTGGTAATTGCCATAAGCCCTGCGTAAACCCTCTGATTATCTTTTTTTATATCGTGCAGCGTCCCCGCAATATTTAACACCTTTTGCGCTAAATTTTTCTCCGGCTCGTTTTTTGCATGTGCTTGCAGTTCTTCATAAATTTTATAACATTCACGAGTGGTCTCTTCCGCATTTTTTTGCGATTCACTTAACTGTACCACTTCATTGTAAACATTGGTAACTAACATCAGCATACTTTCTTTTTCCCGTCGTTCCTGTTTCATACGCACTTCCATAGTATAAATCTGCGCCAAAAAGAAAAAGCTCAAAATAAAAAAACATCTTAAAATAGCTATTAACGTTATTTTTACAATCATTGCCGGCGTAGGAAATTGCCATAACCCTGACAATGCTATACAAGTTGCCGAAAGTTCAGCAACACTGGCAGCCACTTCCGCCAAAATCGACCAACCAGCTATCTGCAACGCCTTATCATATATGCAGACATGATTAAATTTGGGGATAGAGAAAAATCCGGCATAAACAAAATAATAGAAAAAAGTCGCCACATGCAGCCAAACTGCCTGCCCAAAATTAATCCCACCGGTATAAATATCTATTGCCGCCCGGAAAATGACCACAAAAATTCCCATACATACACCAATAAAAGTAAAGGATGCATTATGTATAGAAAGAATAAACAGAAGGAATACGGGAGAACCCAAACTGACTTGGAATTGAGCAAAAGCACCATCAAAAGGATGAATTTTTAATTCTCCTGCAAGCGAAACGCAGATGAGCATAAATAAGAATATGATTATATCCCGCTTGTTCTTTGGATACATATTAAATCCTCCCTTTATAATAACATTTCAATATGCAATATTTATTCTATCATGCTTAACATTTATTGAAAACCAAAAACAGTTATTTTAAAATAAATTTTTTTAATAATGTATATTGTCTGTAGGTTGTTGTCGAATCCTGTAGACACAATTGTATATATAATACAAGGACAAAATAATATAAGTATATCGATATATTATATTAAAATTTATGAATGGTTTAAGCATAATTCGCAATATTATGTTAGCTTACATTATTCTCTAAAAAATTACAAAAGGAGATTTAAAAAATGAACAATGAAAAATCCTTACGATCTAAACTTTGGCAAGGTATTTTCTGCATCATTGTCGGTGTGATAATCTGGTTCTTGCCTGTACCAGCCGGTATTAGTCCACAGGCATGGCATCTTTTAGCGATTTTTGCCGCTACTATTGTCGGTTTCATTTTACATCCACTGCCAATAGGTGCAATATCCATTATTGCCTGTACCGCACTTGTCATCCTGCAAGTACTAAAGGCAGAAGAAGCACTCGCTGGCTTCAGCAATACTACTATCTGGCTTATAGTTTCCGCTTTTATGTTTGCCGAAGGCTTTATCAAAACAGGACTTGGCAAACGTATTGCCTATCTTCTTCTTGCTAAGTTTGGTACCAGTTCACTGCGCGTAGCTTATGTAATAAGTACCGCTGATTTCATTATAGCACCCTTTACACCTTCCAACACAGCCAGAGGCGGCGGCATTATCTTCCCCATAGTAAACAGTATTTGTTCAGCAATTGGTGCCAACCCCAATGAAAAAACAAATCATCGTACAGCGTCCTTTTTCATTTTCAGTTCGTACTGCGCGGTCATTACTTCAGCTTGTATTTTTCTCACAGGCGCTTCCAACAACGCACTTGCCGCTTCTCTGTCAAAAACATTGTTTGGTATAACCATAACCTGGACAGACTGGTTTATCGCCTGTATCGTGCCAGGAATTATATTGTCTATAATAACCCCTTGGCTCCTATATAAAATAATAAATCCAGAACTCAAATCAACGCCTAAAGCTAGAGAGCTATCTGCCAAAAAATTAGTTGAAATGGGTCCAATGTCAGGTAAAGAAAAACTACTCTGTGGTATCTTTCTCTGTGCTTTGCTCTTATGGGCTACAAGTCCTATACATGGCATTGACTCTGCATTTGTTGCCCTGCTCGGGCTCAGTGCTATGCTCATAGCGCACATAATCGATTGGGATGATGTGCTGCACCAAAAAGGTGCTTGGGATGTTTTAATCTGGATGGGTGTCCTGGTTAACATGGCTGCTTATCTTTCTAAGCTAGGTTTGATGGATTACTTTGCTAATGCAGTAGGCAGCAGTCTTGGTGACACCTCATGGTTAATAATGCTCATTGTATTATCCATCGTCTATGTTTATGCCCACTATGGATTAGCCAGTAACAGTGCACACGTAATGGCTTTATTCGGTACTTTCTCAGCAGTCCTTATCACTGCCGGAGCACCGGCACTCGGTGTGCTTATCATCTTAGGTGTTCTAGCCAACAGTTGTTCCTTCCTCACACACTATGGTTGTGGAGTTACACCCATATTCTTTGGTGCCAATTATATGAGCCAAGGACAATGGTGGAAAATAGGTTTTCTCATTTCAACAATGCATATTGTTGTTTGGTTACTCATCGGATTACCGTGGATGAAGTTGATTGGTTTTTTCTAAAAATTCATTTGAAAGTATATCAATTTTCATCCAAATGATGTATAATGAAGGAGTAAAGATGTTGTATACAATATACAGTATATATCATAAGTATATATTCTAAGTTTATCCAGTTATATTTTCTAATTAACAAAACATTTTATACAAAAAGGAAAGGTGTACTATTATGAGAAAAGAACGCGATTTTCTTGGCGAATTAAATGTACCAGATGACGTATATTATGGAGTACAGACACTTCGTGCCAAAGAAAATTTTCATATTACAGGACAGACCATTGATCCCGATTTTGTTCAGTCCTTTGCCAAAGTAAAAAAAGCGGCCGCTTTAGCCAATATGTCTACCGGTCGATTAGATAAAAAAATAGGTGATGCTTTAATACAAGCTGCTGATGAAATAATTGCAGGCAAGATGCTTGACCAATTCCCAGTTGATCCAATACAAGGTGGTGCTGGTACTTCTGTAAACATGAATGTCAATGAAGTGCTTGTCAATCGTGCGCTGGAAATACTCGGTGAAAAAAAAGGCAGCTATGATATTATTTCTCCTAATAACCATGCCAATATGGCGCAATCAACAAATGATTCATTCCCTACTTCAGTCAAAGTATGTATAAGTTATAAAAGCAAGAAACTTATCACTGCACTAGAACGCCTTGCCAGTGAATTAGATAAAAAAGCGGAAGAATACAAAAACATCTTAAAGATGGGCCGTACCCATTTACAAGATGCTGTACCTATTGCGCTTGGACAGGAAATGGGATCATATGCTTCTGCTGTACGCCGTGGTATTGAACGCATTAAAACAGCTGTAGATTCTATCCATACAGTAAACATGGGTGCTACTGCCGTAGGTACTGGCCTTAATGCCGAACCTGCATATATTAAAGCTGTAGCCAAAACACTTTCTACTGTTACTGGTGAAACTTTCAAAACTGCGGACAATCTCATTGACGCGACAAATAACACTGATGGTTTTGCCGATGTGTCAGCCTCATTAAAAGTCACCGCCCTTGTTCTCATCAAGATGGCCAATGATTTCCGGCTCATGGCTTCCGGCCCGCGCTGTGGCATCAATGAACTCAAATTACCGCCTCGTCAACCAGGCTCTTCCATCATGCCAGGAAAAGTAAACCCTGTTATTGCAGAAGTACTTGACCAGACCTGCTACCAAGTTATAGCTAATGATTTAGCTGTTTCTCTCGGTGTTGAAAACGGCCAGTTTGAACTCAATGTAATGGAACCAGTAATTTCTTTTAACATCTTCAACTCCATTAATTATCTGACAAACGCTGTCAATACATTTGTGGAAAAACTGCTTATCGATTTGCAGCCAAACAGCAAACAATGCCAGAAGTGGTTAGATGGAAGCGTTGGTATTGTCACTGCGCTTTTACCACATATTGGTTACGAAAATGCGTCCATGCTTGCCAAGGAAGCATATGCTACAGGTGCGCCTATCCGTGAAATAGTGCTGAAAAAAGGTCTCTTACCAAAAGAAAAATTGGAACATATCCTTTCTCCTGCACAAATGACACATCCTGGTATTGCTGAATAAAACTTGTAAATTACATTATTAAAAGGCTCCCTGCACAGATAATAGCAGGGAGCCTTTTTGTATGGTTATCTTATATATTATTATCGATAGTATCATCTGCAAAATTTTCTATGCATGGTAAAGAAAAAAAGAAAGTCGCGCCCTTTTCAAGCTGCCCTGTCATCCAAGCCTTTCCTCCCTGCCTTTGCAAAATGCGTTGGCAGATGGCAAGGCCGACACCAGTACCTTCAAATTCACTTTCTGAATGAAGCCGTTCAAATACATGGAACAGACGATTTACATAACGCATATCAAAACCTGCACCGTTATCTTTAACAGAAAAGACAAGATAATCTTCTGTTTGCTGACAACTAATTTTAATGATGGCGTGTTCTTTTTTCCTCGTATATTTTAAAGCATTAGACAAAATGTTTTGGCACAAAAGTTTAAAAAGAATTGGATCCGCATATATACAAGGTAACTCCTCTATATGAAAACAGATTTTTCTGGACGGTTCCAATGCCCGCAATTCATTATATGTTGTCAAAAAAACCGGCCGCGGATCAATTTTATGCATATGTATCTCTTTACTGCCTGCATGTGAAAACTCTAATAAATGATCGATAATATCTGTTACTTCATGTGATTTTTCTTGTATATTTGCAGCAAGTTCCCTTTCATCTATAGTGAATTTTGCAGCACAATCATGCAGTAAGAAATCAATTAAACGCTTTATAGAAAGTAATGGTGCTTTAAGGTCATGCGCAACAGAATAACAAAAGCTATCAAGATTTTTGTATGCATTTTCCAATTCTTCTGTTCGCTGTGCCAGTTTCAACTGCGTATTAACTCGTGCGATTAATTCCGCTGGTTTAAATGGCTTTGTAACATAGTCCTGTGCGCCCAACTCAAATGCTTTTTTTATACTTTCTTCATCATTACTGGCTGTCAAAAAAATAATAGGTATTTTTTTATATTTAGAATCATTTTTCAATAATCTACAAAAATCAAAACCATCCATTTCCGGCATAGTAACATCAAGCAAAATAATGTGTGGCAACCGGAATTGCAATAATTGTAAAGCAGAATTAGCACTTTTAGCAACCCGGATAGTAAAATCAGACCGTTTCAAAATACTGCTTACCAATTCGATACTTTCCGGCGAATCATCTACTATGAGGATTTGTTTCTCATAAGGAACGGCCATAAAAAACACCTTTTCTTCTATATTTTTAGATATCATTTTAACATATTCATTTTTTTCTGCAATGGTATAAAAAAATAATACATTTGTCATTTTAAGGCAATTGGCTTATAATATGGACATAGATTTTGGCAATGGTGCCTGACCACATATTTGGTCAGGCTTTTTTTGTACAATTTGCAGTGAGGATATATCTATGAAAAGAAATTTTGTTATGACGCAATCAAAGCTGCGCCTATTCATGGCAATCAGTTTTTTCATGATTACAGCTTTGTTAGCCATTAGCAGTATATATATGAAAATAAACATTAATGCGGAAAAAACAGCCGAAGAACATCGTATAATGTTCCAGCAACTGGGAGAATCACTGGCAGAAGCATCTGACTATTTAACAGCGGAAGGCCGTAAATATGCAGTTACCGGTGACCGTTCACATATGGAAAATTATTGGCAGGAAATTGAAAAGACCAAAACACGGGATTACGTTATCGAAAAAATGCAGGAAGCGAACGCGCCAGAAAATGAATTATTGTTACTGGAAGAGGCGAAAAAATATTCTGATGAACTGGTAGAAACCGAACGCCGTTCCATGCGATTGGTATTAGAATCAGAACATGTACCAGAGGAATTAATGCCACCACCAGTAGCAACTAAAAAATTAACAGAGAGCGATGCCGCATTATCAGACAATGCCAAAAAAGCCAAAGCTGTTGAAATCATGTTCGACGATAACTATGATACCAGCAAAGAACATATTATGAAACCAATTGCCGCTTTCCAACAGAATATGAACAATCGTTTGGAAAATGAATTGCTGCATGCCCGGCAAAATCTTTATCATGCTTTTGTTTTACAAGTCATTCTGGCATGTCTAATCATTGCCGAAATTCTAGTTTTAATGCGTATTTTCATGCTGTATATAACCCATCCCATCCAACATTATACAAAAAAGTTAGAAGGATTTTCATTCCAGCGTCATTTTTCTTTAAAGGCAGAAGGTACCAAAGAACTGCGTATTTTAGCAGACACCTTTAATACATTGTATATTTCCTTCCAACAAGAATTAAAACGGCGCCAGGAAACAGAAAAGCGCATGATTCTTGCGAAAGAAGAAGCAGAAAAGGCAAACGCAGCTAAAAGTGAATTTCTGGCAAATATGAGCCACGAAATACGGACACCTTTAAATACAATTATCGGCTATCATTACATGTTGGAGCAGCAGCGCCCTACAACAAAAATATTAACTTATACAAATAACATCGGTCTGGCCGCTAAAAATTTATTGGCTATTGTCAATGAAATTCTTGATTTCTCTAAAATTGAATCAGGAAAAATAGAGCTGGAATCAGCTCCTTTTAGTTTTCGGCAGGTATTAAAAGAACTATACACAATGATTGATGTTGAAGCCAAAAAGAAAGGATTGGTTTTTTCTTTAGAAATCGGTGAATCTGTTCCAGATATTATTTGTGGTGATGCTTTTCGTTTAAAAAGAGTTACCTTAAATCTATTATCCAACGCAGTAAAATTTACAGAAAAGGGCTTTATTAACCTTAAAGTCGTGGAAAAACTGCAAAAGGAGCAAGAATGGCTGGAGATGTCCATTACAGATAGCAGTATAGGTATTGCCAAAGAAGCGCAGACGCATTTATTTGAAGCATTTACACAAGCGGACATTTCAACTTCCCGCCGTTTCGGTGGTACAGGCCTCGGTCTAGCTATCAGTCAGCAAATTGCTTTGTTGATGAAGGGAAAAATTGAAGTAAATAGCGAACCTGGCCACGGTTCAACATTTATTTTTTCTTTTCCCGTGCAACGCACAGACAAAACTATCGTGCAGGAAAAACCACTTTCTACAAATATAAATTTTCACGGAATGAAACTCCTTTTGGTTGAAGATAATGAAGTTAACCTGCATATGACTGAGGAAATACTTTCGGGATTTGGCTTTAGTGTCACTACTGCCAATAGTGGTAAAAAGGCTCTTGCAGCAGCTAAGAAAAACAAATATGCTCTTATTCTAATGGATATCCGCATGCCTATAATGGATGGTTATGAAACGGCGGCACACCTGCAAAAGGATTCGCAAAATACGGACACGCCTATTGTGGCCTTATCTGCGGATGTTCTCGGCGATGTACAGGAGAAAGTCCTCGCAGCAGGGATGGCAGGTTATCTGGAAAAACCACTGCAACTAGATAAACTATTAAAAATACTAGCCAAGGTCTTAAAAATTTCTATAAAAAATATACAGTCTCCCGTACCAAAATCAGCGGTTTTTTTCGATCCACAAAGTATTATTAAAAAATTAAAAGGGAAAAAAGCCACATATATAAAAATTCTCACCCTCTTTTATGATAACCATATAAAGGATGAGCGCAAAATCAAATATTATGTCCGCCATAAAGAATATCAAAAGGCAGCCAACCTTTTGCATGAACTAAAGGGAGCATCTGGTAATATTGGGGCAAATGGATTATATGCAGCAATATTATCCTACTCTGCCGCGTTAGACAAAGTAAACGCGGAAAAGCTCGGTACCGATTTTAGCCGTACATTCAATGAATCGATGCAAGCAATCCAACAGTATCTTACAGAAAATGTGACTAAGGAGCCAGCAGCTATAACACCCCCACATGCATCTAAAGATGATATACGTAATTTTCTTTTAATGCTGCAAAGTGGTGATTTTACAGCGAAAGAAACCTGCCGCAAAATGCGAGATTCCCTACGTAGTTTTTTCGGCGAAAATTTTTACAAACGCTTATGGCAGAAAGTAAATACCTATGACTTTCCCGCGGCAGCAATTTTATTATCTAAGGAAATAGGAAAAAATGGAGAGCGATAATATGTATCAGGTATTACTGGTAGATGATGATCGTGCTGAAAGATATATACTGAAACGCTTTAACTGGCAGGCATATGGGTTTTGTATAGCAGGAGAAGCAGCTGATGGAAAAGAGGCTTTGCAATTTTTAACCCACCAAAAGGTAGACCTTATTATAACTGATATACGAATGCCCGGCATGGACGGAATTTCCTTTCTGCAAGAGTTGCGTCAAAAAAAAATCCGCAGTTGTATTATTATCTTAAGCACTTACAATAACTTTGAATATGCCCAGCAAGGCATACGCCTAGGCATATTTGATTATATGACAAAACCGCCTGTAGACAAAGAGCTTCAATTACTTTTACAACGTGTGCGTGACTATTTTACAAGTGAAAAGTATCTGCAAGAAGAAATAGCCGAAAAATATGAAATGAACAAGAATAGTATCGCCACTAAAATATATCGCTTTATCCTTGACCACATTGAAGACAATATCACTTTAGACAGTATCGCCCAAGAATTTTCAATAAGCCGTGATTATGCCGGAAAATATTTCAAACAAAAGGTGGGTGAAAATTTTAATGAATACTTAACTAAAATAAAAATGGAACATGCAAAATACTTATTACGTACTGGTAAATATAAAAATTATGAAATCAGCGACCGTTTAGGTTATGCAAGTCCCGATTATTTTCGCCGCCTGTTTAAGCTTTATACTAAAATGACACCTGGTGAATATAAAAGAAATATTAATGATAAAAAATAAGTACTTTTACAAAGGAATTGATAATTATCGTTTTTTTACTGGAAAATATCTTTTTTATATGGTTTTTTCTGATAGCAAAAATTGTTAAACTGATATTGTCTTAAAAACAATATAGCAAACAGCAACGACGCTGTGGTATGTATGCATATACGTACCACAGCGTTTTTTTATTTTTGCTGTTACAAGGAAGGAATGGAATCATATGAAAATCAATTTTTTCTCCAAAATGAAAAAAAGTGCGACTATAACAATGACAGCTCTTTTTGTTTCATCAGCTCTTTTAAGTGGTTGCGGCAATTCGCAGGTATCACAATCTAGTGACACAGGAACCGATTCCAAGGATGCGATCAAAGTTGGTATCCTCCATTCACTAAGCGGTACAATGGCAATAAGTGAAGTTTCTGTAAAAGATGCAGAAATGATGGCTATTGATGAAATCAATGCCAAAGGCGGTGTTTTAGGTAAAAAAATAGAGCCTGTTACTGAAGATGGCGCTTCAGATCCAGCAGTTTTTGCTGAAAAAGCAAAAAAACTCTTACAGCAGGATAAGGTAGCAACTATTTTTGGTTGTTGGACCTCAGCCAGCCGCAAAGCAGTATTGCCTGTAGTTGAAAGTAACAATGGACTCTTATGGTACCCTGTACAATACGAAGGGATGGAATCATCACCAAACATTTTTTACACAGGTGCCGCCCCGAACCAACAGATTGTCCCAGCAGTTGATTGGCTGCTAAAAAACAAAGGCAAAAAATTCTTTTTGATCGGTTCCGATTATGTATTCCCGCGTACTGCTAATAAGATAATCAAAGCTGAACTTCAAGCAGAAGGCGGTCAGGTCGTAGGGGAAGAATATACGCCAATGGGTCATACAGATTATAGTACAATCATCAACAAGATCAAAGAAGAAAAACCTGATGTAGTATTTAATACACTTAACGGTGACAGTAATGTAGCTTTCTTTAAGCAGCTCAAGGATGCAGGAATAACGGAAAAAGATCTCATTACCTGTTCAGTCAGCATTGCTGAAGAAGAAGTCCGCGGTATTGGCGCAGAAAACATGGCAGGACAGCTCGTTTCCTGGAACTATTACCAAACAACTGATACACCTGAAAATAAAGACTTCGTTACCAATTATAAAGCTCGTTATGGACAAGACCGTGTAACAGATGATCCCATAGAAGCAGCATATGACGCAGTGTACTTATGGGCTGCAGCTGTAGAAAAAGCTGGTTCAACTGATGTTGACAAGGTAAAAGAAGCAGCAAAAGACTTAGAATTTAAAGCACCAGAAGGAACTGTAAAAATAGAAGGAGAAAATCAACACCTTTGGAAAAAAGTCCGTATTGGTGAAGTCCAACCAGATGGAATGATTAAAGAAGTTTGGAGCACACCAGATCCCATACGCCCCGATCCATTCTTAAAAACATATGATTGGGCAAAAGGACTTGCTAATTAGTTGATTAATTGAATAATAAAATAAAGCGGTATTTAAAAACATACCGCTTTATTTTTATTAACAAAAGGAGGCCGCAGTAAATACTATGGATACTTATCTACTTCAGATTTTTAACGGTATTAGTGTAAGTTCAATTTTCATGCTGGCTGCATTGGGGTTGGCAATCACCTTCGGTCTTATGAAAATAATTAATATGGCACATGGTGAGTTTATAATGATTGGTGCTTATGCCGCTTATATGGTACAAAATTTTTTCAGTCAATATTTACCTGCTTCATTCTTTAATTTTTACTTTTTCGCAGCTATCCCTGCATCTTTTCTATTGGCTGGTGTATTAGGCTGGATATTGGAAAGATTAGTTATCCGCCACTTATACGGAAGGTCTTTAGACAGTTTATTGGCTACATGGGGTGTAAGCCTTATATTACAGCAATTGGCCCGCAGCATTTTTGGTGCACCAAATGTAGATGTTAAAAGCCCTGACTGGTTGAATGGTGCATTTTTAGTGCATCCAGGTTTACAATTGCCTTACAAGCGTCTTTTTATTATGCTGATGGTCATTGCTTGCATGGTGGTAATATATTATCTAATGTATCGCAGTAATTATGGCAGGAAAATACGGGCAGTTATGCAAAATCGTG
Source organism: Pectinatus cerevisiiphilus (assembly GCF_004341685.1). Taxonomy (GTDB): domain Bacteria; phylum Bacillota; class Negativicutes; order Selenomonadales; family Selenomonadaceae; genus Pectinatus; species Pectinatus cerevisiiphilus. The sequence continues at coordinate 21,593 of NZ_SMAA01000016.1, read as the reverse complement.
CTATGGCAGCCAGTCTGGGTATAAATACACGCAGAATAGATGCCTATACCTTTGCCTTCGGCTCCGGTTTAGCAGGCATTGCAGGATGCGCCCTGACATTGCTTGGTTCAATAGGTCCGACGCTCGGCACCAATTATATTGTAGATACTTTTATGGTTGTCGTACTTGGCGGAGTTGGTAGTTTGTGGGGAACTATTGCCGGTGGATTTCTAATTGGTACTGGTAATACTACATTGGAATTTCTAACAGATGCAACATTAGGCAAGGTTCTGGTATTCACTTTAGTTATTTTATTTTTACAATGGCGTCCCAAAGGATTGTTTACAATCCACAGTCGTTCATTGGATGAATAGAAAGGGGGCCGCACAATTGACTACAAAAAACTTTTTCAAAACACCATCGAGTCAGACCTTTTTAATTATCGTATTATTACTTTTAATAGCCCCATTGTTCTTATCTGTATTTAGGATAAACCTTTTAGGTAAGTTTATTGCCTATGCTATCTTGGCGATTGGTATTGATTTAATCTGGGGCTATACAGGGATTTTAAGCCTAGGGCACGGTGTATTTTTTGGTCTTGGTGCTTATGCAATGGGCATGTATTTAAAAATGGAAGCAGCCCATGGTAAATTACCTGATTTCATGTCATGGAGCGGGCTGGAAAATTTGCCTACTGTCTGGGCTCCCTTTAGCAATCCGTTATCGCTTGCCTTAATTGTTCTCGTCCCTGCCCTCTTGGCATTTATCATCGGCTACCTTACATTTCGCAACCGTATTCGCGGTGTATACTTCTCCATTTTATCGCAAGCCTTATCGCTTATTTTTGTAGTATTTTTTATTGGCCAGCAAGCCTATACCGGTGGCACCAACGGTCTTACCGGTTTTCGCACAATGTTCGGCATGCCGTTAGCAACCGATAATACCAAATATATTTTATATTATGCTGCTATATTTCTTTTGGTTTTAGTTTATTTATACTGCCATTTTTTAGTCAAACATCGTCTCGGCAAAATTTTGGTAGCAATTCGTGACGGAGAAAACAGGGTGCGTTTTTCTGGTTATGATCCTGCGGTTTATAAAATCTTCGTCTACGTTTCTTCTGCTGTTATCGCCGGAATAGCTGGTGCGATTTTTGTTCCCCAAGTCGGTATTATTTCACCCGCGGAAATGGGTATTATTCCCTCTATCGAAATGGTAATATGGGTAGCTATCGGTGGCAGAGGGACTTTAATCGGTGCTGTTATTGGTGCAATTCTCGTCAATGGTCTAAAAAGTGGTATCAGTGAATCTTTTCCTGAAGTATGGTCATATTTTTTGGGTTTAACTTTCGTTATAGTGGTCATATTTATGCCTGAAGGCCTTGTAGGTTTAGTCAAAAAATACGCCAGTAAAATAACATGCCCTATTAAAAAAAGGAAAGCAACAGAAAAAGCTTCATCTGTGAATTGAGGTATATTATGGGAACAATTTTAGAAATAAATAATCTGATAATATCTTTTGATGGATTCCGCGCATTAAATGGAGTTACTACAAAAGTGGAAAAAGGTGAAATACGCTTTTTCATAGGTCCAAACGGTGCCGGTAAAACGACTTTACTCGATGCTATTTGTGGACGTATACGTCCACAGCAGGGTTCTATAATTTTCGATGGCGACAAAAACATCATGCACTATCCTGAACATAAGCTGGTCAATATCGGTATTGGCCGCAAGTTTCAGGTACCTTCTGTATTTACGAGCCTGTCCGTTTACGAAAATATGGAGGTGTCAGTTGTCAATGACCGCAGTATCATGGCATCACTTTTCCAGCCTATAACTAAAGCACAAAAAGAAAAAATTGATGATATATTAGATTTAGTAGATCTAAAAGATTACTGTGACAAGAAAGCTGCTGATCTCTCCCATGGGCAAAAACAATGGCTTGAAATAGCTATGCTCTTGGTGCAGGATTTACAGCTCATCTTACTTGATGAACCTGTAGCCGGCATGGGACGCAAAGAAACAATAAAAACGGGCGAACTTTTGAAAAGCATTGCCCATCATTGTACTGTGATTGTCGTTGAACATGATATGGAATTTGTACGGGACTATGCCAGTAAGGTAACGGTAATGCATGAGGGACGTATTTTAGACGAAGGCAGCGTCAGTCAAGTACAAAACAATCCTAAAGTAATTGATGTCTATTTAGGACGTGGGGGTGGAAACTGTGCTTAATGTTGATAAATTACAAGCCTATTATGGTGAAAGCATCATTTTAAAAGATATTAACCTTAAAGTACAAGAAGGACATATCGTATGTCTTTTAGGAAGAAACGGTGTAGGCAAAAGCACTTTTTTAAAAAGCATTATGGGGCTTGTCCGCACTCCAAGCGGCAGTATCCTCTTCCAAAATAAAGAACTGATCAATAAACCGACTTATTTCCGTGCACGTGCAGGTATCGGCTATGTCCCACAAGGCAGAGATATTTTCCCACAGATGACCGTAGAAGAAAACCTACAGCTTGGCTTAGAAGTAAATAACGGAAATGGTAATATTTCTCCTGAAATTTATGAATTATTTCCCATATTAAAAGAAATGCTTACCCGCAAAGGAGGCAATCTCAGCGGTGGCCAGCAGCAACAGCTTGCTATCGCAAGGGCGCTCGTCGCCCACCCCAAGCTATTATTGCTGGACGAACCAACAGAAGGAATCCAACCATCTATTATCCAGGATATCGGCAGGGTTATCTTACAATTAAAAAAGGAAGGATATACTATTTTAATTGTAGAACAATATCTAGAGTTCATCCTCAATATTGCTGATGAATATTATGTTATGGATAAAGGAAATATTGTTGCCCAGGGTCTTGTCAGCAGTATGGACCAAGAAGATATTAAGAGCAAGATCGCCATTTAAATACGGGGAGGAAAAATATTGTGCATTTAGCGCCTAAAGATATGGAGAAATTATTACTACATTATGCCGGAACGGTGGCCAAGCAACGTAAAGAACGTGGTATCAAGCTAAATTATGTAGAAGCTATCGCCTATATCAGCAGGGAATTACTGGAGTTAGCCAGAGATGGCCAAACGGTGACAGAACTAATGCGGGCTGGCCGTAAAATATTGACTTGTGATGATGTTATGGAAGAGGTTCCTTCTATGATCCATGAAGTACAGATAGAAGCGACCTTTCCCGACGGAACAAAATTAGTAACAGTACACAATCCAATTCAATAAGGGGGACATAAAAAATGGTAATTCCAGGGGAAATCATACCTGCTGATAGAGATATAGAAATAAATAGCAACCGTCCTACCAAAACACTAGCTGTCAGTAATACAGGTGACCGACCGGTACAAGTAGGCTCCCATTTTCACTTTTTTGAAGTAAATCGTTGTCTACTGTTTAATAGAAGCCAAGCTTTTGGTATGAGGCTTGATATTCCTTCCGGAACATCCGTACGTTTTGAACCGGGGGAGAAGAAAACTGTACAATTAACCACTATGGGTGGTAAGCAGCGGGTCTTTGGTTTTAATGCCTTAACATGTGGCCACATCAATGAAGACACTCAACGTCTGGCCATAGAAAAAGCTGCCAACGCTGATTTCATACAGAAAGGAACAGAACTATGAGCCGTAAAATGACCGCATCCGAATATGCAATGATGTTCGGCCCGACAACGGGTGATAAAGTACGCCTAGCTGATACAGACCTTTTTCTGGAGGTAGAAAAAGATTATACCTATTATGGTGATGAAGCAAAGTTTGGCGGTGGCAAAACACTACGTGACGGCATGGGACAATCAGTAAATACGCTCAGTAGTGACGGCGATCTCGACCTTGTTATAACCAATGCCTTGATTGTCGATGCATATGGTATATTTAAAGCTGATATAGGAATCAAAGATGGTAAAATTGCCGGTATCGGTAAAGCCGGTAATCCGGATATTATGGATAAAGTAACTCCGGGTATGACCATCGGTGCCTCGACTGAAGCCATAGCCGCCGAAGGTATGATTGTTACTGCTGGTGGAATCGACTCACACATTCATTTTATTAGTCCGCAGCAGATAGATACAGCCCTTTATAGCGGTATCACTACAATGATCGGCGGCGGAACAGGTCCAGCCGACGGAACTAATGCCACCACTTGTACTCCGGGGCCATGGAATCTTGCGCAAATGCTGCGCGCAGCTGACGAATATCCAATGAATCTTGGTTTTTTAGGCAAAGGTAACTGTTCCAATACACGACCATTAGAAGAACAGATATTAGCCGGTGCTTTAGGCCTAAAAATCCATGAAGATTGGGGCGCAACACCAGCAGTAATTGATGCCTGTCTACAAGTTTCAGATAAATACGATGTACAAACGGCTATCCATACAGACACCCTCAACGAAGCCGGATGCGTTGAAGATACGCTTAAAGCTATCGCTGGCAGAACGATTCATACCTATCACACAGAAGGAGCGGGCGGCGGTCATGCCCCAGATATTATTAAAGCCGCGGGATTTCCTAACATCCTGCCTTCTTCCACCAACCCCATGATGCCTTTTACTGTCAACACCATTGACGAACATCTTGACATGCTGATGGTCTGCCATCATCTTGACAGCCGCATACCAGAAGATGTCGCTTTTGCCGATTCACGAATACGGCCAGAAACTATTGCCGCGGAAGATGTTTTACATGATATGGGTGTTTTCAGCATGATGAGTTCTGATTCGCAGGCAATGGGACGTGTCGGTGAAGTAATCACCCGCACTTGGCAGACTGCTGATAAAATGAAAAAAGAACGCGGCCGCTTGCCAGAAGAAAAAGGAGAAAATGACAATTTCCGTATTCGCCGCTATATAGCCAAATATACGATCAATCCTGCAATAATGCAGGGGATTGCTGACTATGTAGGATCTATAACAAAAGGTAAATTTGCCGATCTTGTTATTTGGCATCCTGCCTTTTTTGGTGTACGTCCAGAAATGATCATAAAAGGTGGTATGATTGCCGCAGCAAAGATGGGCGATCCCAATGCATCAATTCCTACACCCCAGCCAGTTTTTTATCGTCATATGTTTGGTGCGGACGGCAAAGCGAAATATACCAGCTGCCTAACTTTTGTTTCTAAAGCAGCATGGAAAAATGGCATCCAAGAAAAACTAAAACTAGAAAAAACTGTCCTTCCCGTACACAACTGTCGAGCAATCAGTAAAAAAGACATGGTTCTTAACAATGCTACACCACATATTGATGTTGATCCAGAAACGTATGCTGTACATGTTGACGGTGTCCATTTAGTCAGCAAACCGGCAAAAGAATTAGCATTAGCGCAATTATACAATCTGTTTTGAGAAGGAATGAACATCCAATGCTGATAGAACATATAATAGGAAATAGCAATGATCCCCAATTCAAAAATAATTCTATAGATAGAGTAAATATCGAATGGTATGACAGCAAAAATAAACTACATCGCCTGACAAGTCAAAAAGGCCGGGACGTAGCCATACGTTTGTCACCCCAAGACCAAAATCGCGGGTTATGGCAAGGTGATGTTTTAGCTGTAGTTGAAAATGATATTATTGTGGTCGACATCGTTCCCAGTAAATGCCTAGTTTTATCATGTGATAACAAAATTAAGCTCATTACTTTGTGTTATGAAACAGGCAACCGCCATGCACCATTTTATTACATGCCGGAAACCGAAAAATTTATTATCCCCTATGATCGTCCCTTTGAACAATTACTGCAAAAATTAAATCTTTCCTTTAACATTGAAAATGTGCAGCTTGATAATCGCTGGCGGATATGTGCTTCAGCTGGACACAATCACTCTCATGTCCATATGAAAGGATCGTATACAAATGCAGTCGCACATGAATGATATCGCCAAAAAATTTTTATTACTGCAAATAAATGATGTACTTTTCCCCATCGGTGCCTATGTCCATTCCTATGGGCTCGAAACCTATATACAACATGAATTAATAAAAGATGCCGCAAGCGCGCAGGAATGGTTACTGCAATATATATCAACAAATTTTTTATATAGTGAACTGTTAACTGTCAAGCTATCCTATAATCATACACAAAAGCATGATTTAGCAAGCATTTCCGCTCTAGAAAGAACATTTCTAGCCGCAAAGGCCTCCTCCGAACTTCGCCAAGCCACAATCAAATTGGCCTCCAGATTTATAAAAACAATACGTTCACTCCCGTTAACATCAATTGACGATATTTTTGAGAAATATGTTTGCCAGCCTTGTTCACATATACATCCGGCTGCCTATGGTGTTTTCTGTTCAGCAGCCGGTGTTGCACTGCCAGACTGCCTGCTTCACTATATATACGCACAAACAGCAGGACTGATAAACACTTGTGTAAAAAGCATCCCCCTCAGCCAAACCGCAGGCCAGCAAATATTGCGTAATTGCAGTACCCATTTCCCCCAATTACTGGATAAGCTCGCCTCTTTATCAATAGATGATTTTTGTTTATCAACACCAGGATTTGACATTAGGTCAATGCAGCATGAAACATTATACTCTCGGCTGTATATGTCATAGGAAAGGAATATAAATTTTATGAGTTATGTAAAAATTGGTGTAGCCGGCCCTGTTGGTTCCGGCAAGACAGCCCTGATAGAAGCACTAACACGCAGATTGGCCGACAAATACAGCATCTGTGTTATTACTAATGATATTTACACACAGGAAGATGCAGAATTTCTAATTAAGAATTCTGTAATGGAAAAAGAACGTGTCATTGGCGTAGAAACGGGTGGTTGCCCGCATACGGCAATCCGTGAAGATGCATCCATGAATCTTGAAGCTATTGAAGAAATGGAAAATAAATTCCCTGATGTGGAAATTTTCTTTATTGAAAGCGGCGGTGATAATTTGTCCGCTACATTTAGCCCAGAGCTTGCCGACAAAACAATCTTTGTCATTGACGTGGCTGAAGGTGATAAAATTCCGCGTAAAGGTGGGCCAGGCATTATGCGCTCTGATCTCTTAATTATCAATAAAATTGACCTAGCACCATACGTTGGTGCTAACCTCACCATAATGGAACGGGATGCCAAGAAAATGCGCGGCAAAAAACCATTTTTATTTACCAATATTCGTGAAAATAAGGGCACTGATGAAATCATAGCCTGGATAAAACATGAGGTACTATTAGAAGATGCTTAAGCAGGAAAATAACAATGCTTATGGTAAAACTTCAGACCTAATCCTAAGATTTTGCTACCGACGAAAAACAACTGTTCTTGATGATGTCTATTTTACAGCTCCTTTCAAGATAATGAAGCCATTTACCTCGGCAACAAGCGCACGCTTTATGATTCTAAGTGCTTCAGCAGGAATTATGGCTGGAGACCAACAAAAGATAAATATCTGTTTAGAAAAAGGTGCCGATGTAGAATTAACATCACAATCTTATGAAAAAATTCATAAAATGCTAGCCGATGCCGAGGGCACACGCAACATAGAAATTACTATGGCTAATGATACACGTCTTTTTTATATGCCACAGCCAACTATTCCCTTCGCTCAATCCGCTTTTGTTGATAGTACCGTTATTCATCTCGCCAATAATACTGCCAAGCTGTTTTTCAGTGAAATACTAAGCAGTGGAAGAACTGCGCACCATGAAAGGTTCCTTTATAGGAAATATATATCCTCAATAAAAATTTACGAAGACGAAAATCTCTGCTATTTTGAAAATACCCGCTACCTTCCCATGCAGCAAAAGTTAGTTTCTTTTGGCTTTTACGAAGGCTATACACATTTAGCCACATTACTTATTTTTAATTTTGCTAATAGTAAAAAACTGCTGGAAAAAATTAGACAACTTATTACTGAGGCTACAGAAATTGACGGCGGTGCCAGTCTTATTAATGACGATAAATTATGTATAAAAACATTTGCCAACTCAAGTGAAGTTTTAGTAAATTTTACCAATACTATAAAAAAAGTACTAAACACATGAATATCATTGAAAATTTAAGTATTCACCATGACTATAAACTCACATCATTTTAAATAAATTTGACAAAGGATTTTTTTTATAGTATAATTTCTTTCGTTGTTAATATAGTTTATGCGCCAATAGCTCAGTTGGATAGAGCAACGGCCTTCTAAGCCGTGTGTCGCAAGTTCGAATCCTGCTTGGCGCACCACTGAAATTAAGGGTTCCAGCGTTGGGAGCAACGCAAACCGTATATCATAGGGAGCAACAGGGGAGCAACCGCTATCCTGTTGCTTTTCTTCAATTATTTATAGTTGAGAATTTTTGGTAATTCTCAATAGAACACTAAAGGTAATTGATTTTTAATTAATCTATGTTATAATTAGATACATAAAGGGATAGTTGACGCGTAGTGGCTCGGCTTTCCTCATATACTGACGTGTTTGAAAGAAAGCCGGCTTACTAACGTGAGTCGGCTTATTTCATTTTAGTACATGAAATAATGGCTACTATAAGTAAGCCAAAGCTTATCATTAAAGATAAGACTTGAAATGTACTCACAGCACCACCTCCTCCGAAGAGGAAAAACCGAAACATCAACTATCCCATGTGGATTATTATAACATATGCTAAATATTAAAGCTATTATGTCAACATATATAAGAAAATACAACTTAGGAAATAGGTCCTGTTATAATTTGGAAGAAGCTTTTAATAAAGTAATGATTATTATGAGTAAAATAGGAAGAATGTAAAGAAGATACTTCTATGCCATGTGTCACAGAAACAACTATGGAGCATAGTGTATAACTGATAACATTAGGGTTCTCAGCACTTGCTGTTTTTTTTAATTTACCTTTTAGCGCATAAAAATTCTGGGAGTAATCCGGAATATAATAAAACACTTCTAGAAAGCTAATGTCAATAGTAGTTCGCAAAATCTAAAGTAAATCCGAAGCAATTAATCAACCGATTTTTGTCTTTTTCCTTTAACCTGTTGCAGTGTATTCGGATTAATATAGCAATAACTCATTGACCAATCTTCACTATATTCGATCAGATATCTCACAACTAGTCGTATATAAGAATCCATACTGGGGAAAATTCCTACAACGGTTGTCCGGCGGCAAATTTCCCGATTGAGCTGCTCAAGCATATTATTAGAAGCAATTTTACGAAAATCTATTGGTGTAAAACTATAACACTGTAATGAATCTTCCAGACCATCTTCTAAAACCTCTGTTGCTTCCGGATAGGATTTTTCAATAGATTCTATGAAAGAATGGGCATACGTTTTAGCACTGTTATAATCAGGCTGTGACCAGATTTGTTTCAACTGTCCTGCAAATCATTCTTTTTCCTTCGCCGGAATATATGCTAGAATATTTCGCATGAAATGAATTTTACCGCGTTGCCATGCACATTGTAAAAAGGATTCATTAATTGCTTTTACCAATAACAACAGGACTAAGGTTTTGAAAAGAATTTGTTTCGGTGTCAGGAACTTTAAACGGTTCCGTAATAGATTGATATTTATTGCTAATTGTAAAAAAGCGGCAGGATAATCTTCCTACTACTCTTGTACTATCTTGAGTTTTTCATAACCCCAACTATTGACGATGAACCAGAAAAACTCTCACACTATGAGTATAGTAGCCAATTCTTCTCGATTGTAGGCTAGCTGTTTCTCAATTTGAACGTTGAATCGAGTTCTTCTTCCGAACGGTCTGTTGCATTACCGGGAGCATCAGAAAACCTGGTAATCTGATCAAGTATTTGGGGTTCCATATGGAAGTTGATTGCTGCAAGTGAATCATTCAATTGTGCTACGTTTCTGGCACCAATGATCGGTGCGGTAATCACTGGGTTAGCCATAATCCAACTGATGGCTAGTGTTCCAGGCTTAACACCCAGTTCTTGTGCGTAATTAGTAAATTGTTCAGCAATTTCATAGTATCTTGGATTGCTATAGCGTTGACTGTATTGCTTTTTTTCAACAATCCGTCCTGTGCCTAGTTTTGTGCTATTAGAATATTTTCCGGTCAACAACCCTGCACCTAACGGGCTATAGGAGATGACCCCCAGTTTCTCCGACTGAGCCAATGGTAAAATTTCTACTTCCACTTGTCTTTTTAATAAGTTATACATGGGTTCGATACATTTAAAGCAGGCCAAGTTTTCTTTCTCAGAGATGCCTAATGCTTTTGCTATCTGCCATGCAGCCCAATTGCTTACGCCAAGGTACAGGACCTTACCCTGATGTACTAAGTCATCAAGTGCTCGTAGTGTCTCATCCATAGGTGTAAGCGGATCAAAATGGTGAATAAAGTAAAGATCAATTCGGTCTGTTTTTAATCGAGAAAGACTTTGTTCGATAGAGAGCATGATATGTCGCCGAGATGAGCCCAATGCATTGACATCTTTACCAACCCGTTGGGATACTTTCGATGTAATAAAAACTTCATCTCGACAATCACCAATAAGTTTTCCGAGGATGATTTCGGCTCTTCCGCCATTGTAATTATTTGAGCAGTCAAAGAAATTGATACCGACATCTCTGCACCTATTAAACATGAGTGCAGCTTCCGTTTCATCGGTCTCATTACCAAAAGTCATGGTTCCAAAACATAGCTCCGATACTAATACGCCTGTATTTCCTAAAACTTTATATTTCATCATTGCCTCCTTACAGTGATAGTGCCCTAGGATAAATTCCATATAATTGTGTGAAAAGAGAGAACCATCTGAACCCTTTTTACAGTATAATATTTCTGTCCAAATAAAACAATACTATCGGAAGATTTAAGATGAACCAAGTACATTTTACAATGCCTGACAAAGATATTCAAAACTGAATTGATAAATCTGTTGAGACCTATCTAAGAAAAATTTAACAACTGATTTTAAGGAACAGAAGGTAGACTTATTTAACCATAAATTTATTCGTTAAAAGCGCGTTTATACACAATCAATATAAAAGAAGGAAAAAACCTGCTATGCAATAAACACAGCAGGTTTTCTCATTAATCTATAAACTTTTCAAAACCATCAGCATATTTTGAAGGACAAAAATTAATAATATCGTATGTTGCAATACCATTTTTATAGAATGGATCTTCTTGGATAATTTGTTTTACTTCTTCAATGCTTTTTAAGCGGCAAATAATTATACCCCCATTACGTGGATTCTTCCTGCCAGAACAAATGAAATTTTTTTGGGCGTAATTTTTTTCTAAGTATAGAATATGTTGTGGCAAGATATTGTCAACTTCATCAGTAGATTTTTTGTAAGTAAGATTAATAATAAACATATTGCATTCTCCTTCATTATTGAATACCATAAATATATAAGTCATTAATATACAGCAAATGAAATATTTCTATATTTAGAAACAAGCGTCCGTGGGATGATGGCAAGTTGGTGTTTTGGCAATGGTGAATTTTCTCTTATGGAAAATGGACGTAAATATATAAAAACTGTTTTAAATGGACTCTATCGATAAAATACAAAAACTTAACGTTTAGGAGCCATAAAAGTTTTACTTTTCCACTACAAACGCACAAATTCTATCTAGCATTTTAAATTAATAAATATGTTATAATGTGGAAAAGGGAGTGAATCTAATGTACATAAATATTCTATTATTTAATGATTTTGAAAGCTTAGATGCCTTTGGACCAGTTGAAGTATTTGGTTGCGTGGATAAATATAAGCTGCGTTATGTTTCTATGGATGGTGGAATTATTAAAAGCCGGCAGCATGTTCCAGTTATGACAGAAAAATTAGCTTTGGAAAATTTCTCGGGATTACTATTGATTCCGGGTGGGCAGGGAGTACGACCATTAGCAAATAACGATTTATTTATTCATGCTTTAAAGAAGTTTGTCAATAAAGCCGAATACTGCCTGACAGTTTGCACAGGTTCTGTCTTATTAGCTAAAACAGGCTGTATAAACAACAAAAAGGCAACATCAAATAAACGGGCTTTTACATGGGTGGAAAATAGTTGTCCAGAAGTAAATTGGCAAGAAGCTGCCCGTTGGGTTGTTGATGGAAAATACTACACATCCTCTGGTGTATCAGCAGGAATTGACATGTCATTAGGTTTTATTGCTGATAAACTTGGCAAACAAGAAGCTGATGATATTACCATAAAAATGGAGTACATATGGAATGAAAATAAAGACAAGGATAATTTCTCAGTACAAAGATAAATCCCCTTGTTAATACTTACAGTTAAAACTAATTTGAGCTGCATTTTGCAGCTCTTTTTTTTGCCCTATATAAGTTTAAATATCAGTCATTTTGTACCTATTAATGACAAAGGAGTTGTAGAATTCTATGCTAATTTAGTGTAACATTAGATTGATTTATGCATTTTTTCTCAATATTATTCGAAACATAGTAATTTATAGAACATAAATCATTATAATAAAGAAGGTAATAAGAATGGATATTGATTTTCATTTTGGCACTATTTATGTATTGTCACGTTGGGCCGGTTTTAACAAATTAGATGCAAAAGCATTAGCTACAGCTTCACAGCTTGTGGATGATAATACGCTGACTTTAAAAATCAATAGAAAGCATCGTAGTTCTGGCCATGAGCCATTAGAAAATTTATCCGATTTAAAGGACAACAATGAAATATGGTTTCCATTTCATTTCTTACCCAACTTAAATAAAAATGCTACAGATAAATTAGTTTGCAAAAAGAACAGCAATTTGGCTCTCCAACTATCAGACGAATTAAAATCAACAACTGATTTACAAATTAATAAAAATCTTTTTCGATTAGGAATTGGGCTGCATGTTTATGCAGATACTTGGTCACACCAAGAATTTTTAGGTTGCATTTCTAAAAATAATATATTAACAGACCTTACTATTCTTTCTCCTGAACAATCCCTTTGGGAATTGGCCCAAAATTCTTCACTTGTAATACACAGTCTGCCACCATTAGGCCATGCAACGGCTATCCATTGGCCAGACCGCCCTTATGCATATTGGAAATGTACCCCTAAATTTCCTAATGGAAGGGAAAACTGGACAGAATTTCTTGAAGCCTCCAGAGCAATATACGCCATATTAACCACAGTAAAAAATACTCCCAATACGCTAACTGCGGAGCAAGAAAATAAATTACTAACTTGCTTTAAAGGTTTTACTGATGAGGATTATACTCATCGTAATAACGTATGGGTAGATTATATAAACAAAAGTTATTTTGGCTTTGATGATTCTCTCGAAAAATATGACAAGAATTATATATTAAACGATCCAGATTTTTGCCCACAATTTTATGAAGCGATTGATGAACATTATATTTGGGTAAAAGAAAAGCTTGAGGCTGAAGATATACATATTTTAGATTAGTTTCAGAAGGTGGACACAGATATGAATCGGCGAACACAGAAAACATTGCCTGATCTTCTTAATACGGGTAAAAAAAGGAATCCCAGCCGCACTACAAATCAATGTGCTAAAAAACTGACTACCACTTTCAACACCATTCAGCGTTTGGATAAACCTGTGAGTAAACGACTGACTGAGTGCCCTTTTTGTGGTCATCGTATGCGTAAGCAATGGGATGCCTGCCCTAAATGCAAACGATCTTTAATAAAAGAAAGTCTTCCAACAGAAAAAATAATGCTAGAAGACAACGACTCTACTATTGTTGATGCAGAAGTACATTTTATAGATAATAATCTCCCACCGACACCACCAACGCCCCATTTAAAACCGAAATCATCTCCAAATAAAAAACAAGGCTATATTGGCTGCCTTGCTATCATAGTCATATTCTTTTTAATCGGATCCTATATGTTTGACAGCAGCAAAAAAGAAACAACTCCTTCAGCAACAGCATCATCTATGCAGGCAAATACTACTGTGCCTGCGTCCCCAAAAGCAGAGGAAACACAACAAACACCAGTCTCTCTGTTTTCCTCAGCAGAACAAACTGCTTCTGCCCAACAAACACAACAGAACCCCGCTCAAACCGCACCACCCCAGTCATCTTCAAACGAAAAAGAATATTATGGCAATGGCCCAAACGGAGAGGGTATCAAAGGCCATATAGATAATGAACGGGGAACGAAAATCTACCATCTGCCCGGTGACCGATACTATAATAAAACAACACACGTTGCCCAATGGTTCTTTACCGAAAAAGATGCCCAGGCCGCTGGATACCGACACATTTATAAATAAAAGGATCAACAGATTATGTCCACATTTCTATTTTACCCAAAACAAATACCCCAAATTATTGATTTTGCTTATTCTAATTTAAAACCATTTAGTAAACTATATAAATTTATAAGTTGACTAATATTAAACAGTGTGCTATATATAGTATATTATAATTTTTCTAATAACTAACGAAAAGGACTGGTTGATATTATGTCTTCAACACGCACTATGAGTAAAATGGCAGTTTGTGTCGCTATAATCTGCATATCAGCATATCTTTCTTTTCCTATTCCTTTTACTACTATTCCCTTTACTTTTTTAACGCTGGCATTACTATTAACCGCGTTCTTATTGACGCCTTCCCAAACGTTTATTGTCCTAATTGTATATGTTCTTTTAGGTGCTGTCGGCCTACCGGTATTTGTTGGTGGCAGTGGTGGCATTGGGGCATTGCTTTCCCCAAGTGGTGGTTATCTCTTAGGGTTTATAGTCGCTTATCCCATCAGCAGTATGTTAAAGGGACATGATGCCAAATTATTGCATTATTTTGCTGCTGGACTTGTTAGTATTCCCATCACTTACTTTTTTGGTGTTGCCGGTCTTTGCCTGATTACAAAAATTTCTATTACACAGGCCATTATAATAGGCGCATTACCCTTTATAATCGGCGACATAGTAAAAAATTTCTTAGCTGCTTATATTGGCAGCCATTTACAAAAAGTATTGCCTAAAGATGCTTAGATAATTCTGTTATATAATAATTGACAAGACGATTGGATGAGCTATTTTCCCAATCGTTTTTTTTACAAGGATATCCTATGAATTATTTACTTTCAAATAAAAAACCTAATATCTTATTACGTTTTATACAACAACTTGATAAATTAAATTGTCATTCATTAGTTATCTACCAAAACAATGAATTGGCCGTTGAAACCTACTGGCAACCTTATAATAAAAATCAGCAGCAAATAGTTTACTCTGTAAGCAAAAGTTTCACTGCCGTCGCTATGATGTTTGCTATGCAAGAGGGAATTTTAAACGAAAACACACTTTTATATGATGTCTTAAAAAATAAAATTAATTTTCTGCCTGACAAAAAACTTCTAGCAGTAACTGTCAAAGATCTTTTATCTATGCGTTTCGGTTATGTAGATAAAGAACCACAGCTTTTTTATTTACAGCCTGATTGGATAAAGGAAGCTTTTCAACTACAGCCGCAAAATGAGCCTGGAACAGAGTTCTTTTATGATAACCGCTGCCCGTTTTTATGTGCAGCTATTTTAAAAGAACTAACAGGTGAGGACATATATACATATCTTCAACCGCGCCTTTTCAAACCACTGGATATAACAGATGTTAGCTGGGAAAAAAATTCCCAAAATTATAATCCTGGAGCATGGGGCTTGTCAATAAGAACTACTGATCTCGCCAAATTTGGTTTATTCCTATTAAATAAAGGCAATTATAAAAAGCGTCAACTTTTGGATGAAAAATATATAAAAAAATTGTTTTCCGTTCATGTTTCTACCCAAAATTGCCAAAAGGATGAACTGGCTATTGACAGCATTCAAGGTTATAGCTACTATTTCTGGAAATGCGCACACAAACATGCCTTTCGGGCAGCAGGATTATTTGGGCAATATTGCCTTATCCTGCCTGATGAAAATATAGTCATTGCCATGACCTGCAGCGCCGCACGGAGCCAAACCCAGTCCATTTTATCTACCGTATGGAATTTTATAAATTCATTTACCACCACAATTAAACTTACGGCTAAGCAGCCAGTATTTCAAAAATATGCAGCCAATCTCACTATACCTTTTCCTGTTTCTCAATCCTCAGCAAAGATTCCTCTCTTAAAGAAATCTTTTATTTTCATTAAAAACAAGCTGGGATTAAGAGCCATCACAATTATCCCTGCAAACAATTCCACCGCTACTATAAAGATGGAATTGACAACAAAAACCATCATACTGAACACCGATTTTAATAGATGGCAAAAAAATAAAACCGGTGACAAAAATCAATTTGATTCCTGTTCAACGGTTTTTTATAATTCACCCTTTGCAGCTTATAATTATTCTAATAATCATTTCAATTTTAAACTTGTTTATAATCAAGGCCCCTTTATCGACACATTTTTACTAACATGGAAAGACAATAATGCTGTTTGCCACTATATTCCATCACCTCGGTTTGATATACGCGCCACTGAAGAATTTATAAATGGTTATTTATCTTAAATGACTATCAATTATTTCTCGTATATGATAATCCTCAATTTTTTAATTTTCCTGCCAGCCTAGATAAACTTTATGAATGGTCAACAATCCACCAAATAACCGCAGATAGGAACGGCCTATCGTTTAAAAATAATGTTCCCGATAACTATTATTAAATTTACAAAAAATATCAACACAATTCCTTGACTTTATAGAATGTGGACGTTATCATAAACACATTAAATAGTAGTGTTGCTCTGAATGTAATATGATAAAAGTAAATCCAAGTATAATCTGGTATATCTCGCAATCATATCCATTCATCAATAATCTAAATTTTACATAATTCGAATAGCATCGTCTAAGTAAATACGGATAACGTTACTAAAGTTTAAATCAAGGAGGAAATACATGAAGTATCTGGCTGCTTTCGAAAAGAATCAATCCTTAACACCTTACGGTATCGTTGCTTTACCTCGTACTTGTGCTCTATTGGAGTGTCCATTTGGGATACAAAGTATTTTTTCAAGGAATGGGCAAAACAGAAGCATTTTTTGCCAGCCTGGGTTATCCACCCTTATTTGCCTGGGGAGATATAACCCTTGAGACTATTATCATCATCAGTTTGATACTTGGGCTTTATGTCCGTAGTATTTCATTGCTGGCATTAGTGATATTAGTTCCTGCTATGGAGGTCTGGATTCCAAGTGGCATCTGGGCTAATCGTGGTGGCTATGAATTTCCTCTCTTATGGATTTTCTTGCAGGTAGTATTGGCATTTCTCGGTTCTGGTCCACTAAGCTTAAAGACACTATCTTTTCTAGATAAGCAATAAAAAACATAAATTGCATTTATGATAATAAAAAAGGTTCTATACTAAATGTTGGGGTAAGCAAAAAAGTTTAAGCTTACCCCAATTTTTAGTATAAAACCCAAATATCCAAAACCATCATATAATAAAAATATTCAGCAAAAAAATATATTCTTTAGAAATATCCTTCCCAATATTAATCATTATTTTTTTCATAAAAAGAAACTACCAAAGGATTCCTATCGACTAATCGTTTATATTTATATTGAGGATAGCCTACCATTACGGCTCCAGTAATCTTTCTACCCTCCGGAATATGAAATAACTTAAGTAAAGGTGATTTGAGCTCAAGCGCTAAAACCTCTAAAATTCCAGCCCAGCATGAACCAAGTCCAAGTGTTGGTGCATATAGTTCCAAGTATGCTAAAGAAAAAATGGAATTTTCTCTACCTCGTGTAGCATTTATATCAGCAGTCGATAAAATGAGGCTGGGCGCATTTCTAAGGACAACATCAATTCCTTTCTCATAGTATACATTTAAATAGTGCGCAAATATTTGTTTCAATACCTTATCATTTTCCAAACGTTCAATCACTATTTTAACCGCTGTATCCAAGATTTCCCTATCGTCGATAATTACATACGATACTCCTTGCGAATTACTTGCTGTAGGTGCAAATCTAGCTATATTCACAAGTTTTAACAGATCTTCTCTCGGAACTGCTTTTTTTAAATAACTACGAATTGAACGACGAGAGCGTAAAAATACCTCGGACTCCGTTGCAGTTAATTTAGGATAATCTGCTAGATCCAGTTGATTGGCTAAAGGTGTTTTTTTATGATCGATTGCTGCCCGTGGACATACGGCAACACAATGCCCGCAAGCGATACAGGACTGAGGTGCTGTTGCTTGTGGTCCATTTTTCCCCATACTTAAAACAAATGAGGGACATTCTTTAATACAGATACCACATTGAATACATTTTTTTTGATCTACTGTTATTAATTCCATTCTTCTATACCTCTCCATATAACTTATATATATTTTTCTCTAAAGCCTATCTAGTAAAACATTATGTCAATTCAATATTATCTTAGTTTCTCTCTACTATGCTCCAATTATTTTTTTCCAAACTGAATTGGAATCCTGTCTTCACAAGGTACTTTTGTTTGACACTTAGCACAACCATAGCGTGGACTATACATTTCTTTTTCCTTAGATAAATGTATCCTGCAACGTTCATTATCTTTCCCCAATTTATTAATCGCCTGAGGCGGACAACGCTTAGCGCAAGCCATACATTTTATACAATATTCATCAAATTTTGTATAGCTCCGTTTTGTTGGTTCTAATGAAGAACTTACTATTACACTGCCAAACCGACCGGCTGCCCCTTTTGCGGTAATCATTGATCGACTAAGGCTAAAGGTTCCTAATCCTGCTACAAAAGCAACATGTCGTTCTGACCAATTTGCACGAAGGTTTTTAACAGTAAATCGCTTATCTAAAGCAGGCGCTAATGCACTATTACCATTTTTTTCAAACAAGTCAATGATAAATTGACGTAATGCTTGATTAAGAAATTCTCCTTCCCAACGACCATAAAGCCATTCGGTTGCTGTTATTTTCTCAATTCTGTTTGCCGCACGTATCCTTGCAGTATACGGTAAAAAATACGATATTACAGATTTAGCTCCCGGCAGCCACTCATTGGGAGTCATATGATCGGGCCCAATCACATTACTGTTTTTAAATGTATCCCACAATGAATCTTCAGCACTAGCAATACCTATTAAAGGTAATTCATATATTTTCATAGGTTCAACAGAATTTGGCGTTGAGGACAAGGTATCAAGATGCTCTATTATGTTCAGGGGACTTTTTGATATAAATTCATTAACTTTTTCTTGTATGCTGTTTACTAGCATATCATTATCACTCCAATTAAAACATTGTTATGTTATCCTTGTTGTCTATATATGTGCATATACACGTATGTAAATACATAACTATTTCCTCAGACTTTCATACTTATTGCTTTTTTTCATCATAGTACACAATATTTTCTAACTTTAAGAGCAATTGAACCAACTTAGCCAACTCAGTATTTCCCATATATTTTTCTATTTTTTTCTGAGCCACCTTCCATAATTTCCAACCTTTAGCCGCTGCATCTTTCCCCTGAAGCGTTAATGATATTTGCCGTGTACGTGAATCCTTCCCCTGCCTGATATCAATAAATCCCTCTCTAATTAATGGCTTCATATTTCGATTTAATGTGGTACGATCTATCTGTACCATTTTTGCCAATTCACTAATAGTAGCCACTTCTACCATCTCAAGATGCCGCAAAAGGGACAATTGTGTAATGGTTAATCCACTCGGTTTTAATGTGTCATCATAAAATTGAGTAATTGCTCTAGAGGCTCTGCGAAGATTCATACAGTTGCAACGGCTAGCCTGCATAGGACATACATTTATTTGTTTCTTCACAGATACAGCTCCTCTCTTGCCACATTACACTCAGACTATGTGTATGTACACTAGTTTCTATGATAATACTATTTAATCCTACTATATGTCAAGTATTAATAAAAAACTTACTTTCTTTTTAGCCATAATTAATTTAAAAGTAAATTTGTTCATAAAAACTGCCCCCGTATAAGCTAGATTTTTAACTCTAACTTATGAAGGAGGCAGTTCAAAAACTATATGCTAACACTACCTAGGAAAAGACCATAAACACATAATTCTGCTTTCTAATAACCCCAGCTACCATAATGTTCTACGTTACCAGTTTGAGGATGCTGCAAACTAGATACAGTTATTGCTTTAGCATATGGAGTAGTATGCAAGCTTAATTCGCCAACCATCCATACATGTATGTAACTGCCATCTGATGTATCTTTAAATACATACACTACATTTATACCATCGACATCAGACGCGACCTTCGATTTTGCACTATATCCAGGAATACTATAAATTAACCATTGCCAATCACCGGCACCTATAGTAAGTCCACTATTATCCAGCTTACGGTCACCACCGACTATACTAATTGCTTTAACAATATCGTTAGCATCTACATGCACAATCATTCCATTTTTATAATAATAATGCCTAAGATTGGAAAAATCTTCACCGGTAAATTTTTGAGATAGGGAATTTGATAATTCCTTATCTGGATATCCATACATATCTTCCACATCATATATACTTTGTGATAAATAAACACCGCCAACAGATTCTGCTGATACGATGGATCCTATACAAAAAAATCCAATAAAAAATATACTCAGCGTTAATATTTTCCCATATTTTTCCATAAAATGATTCTCCTTTTTAAAAATCCACTCATTATTATTTTATTTTTTTATTCATTAAAAATGATATTACCAGAAACATCTCCTACAATATACTTAAACTAATATAATAAAACAACCCTTTTTGAATTTTAAAATTTAAATAACCAATAAAAAATTCTTTATACATCATGTCTAAAAAACTTTTTACCATCGCGTAAATCATTATAAATTATCGTTTAATTTATCATTTAATAAATCCATTAATGAAATATCAAGTCCACTGGCAATTTTCATTAATAATGGCAGCGATGCACAATTTTTCAAAGCACCACATTCTATTTTCCCTAAATAACTAAAACTTATATCAGTTTTTTGTGCCAACTGTTGTTGCGTATAACCTTGCAATTTCCTATAATACGCAATACGCAGCCCGATCCTTCGTGCTAACGTGGCAGACATGTTTATCACCTCACAATATAGAATTATATCAGAAAAATCCTAATATTTGCCTCCTTTACAGTGCTGATTTATTCAATAATACAAAAGATATGACTTCTTAACAACAAATTTTCTACTGTCTATGTAATCTCTAAATTTTTATAACCTCAACCATTGACGATAAATCATAAAATTGTGCTCTAAAATACAAAAAAACGACATCAGAAATTTCTTTCCAATGCCGTGAACCTTACGAAAGTGGCGGAGTGGGAGAGATTCGAACTCTCGCACCAGTTACCCGGTCTAACGATTTAGCAAACCGTCCTCTTCAGCCTCTTGAGTACCACTCCACTTATTAAATTAATGGCAGGGGCAGAAGGACTCGAACCCTCAACCAATGGTTTTGGAGACCAGTACTCTACCAATTGAGCTATGCCCCTATAATGGGGTGACTAGTGGGGATCGAACCCACGCAATAACGGAGCCACAATCCGCCGTGTTGACCGCTTCACCATAGCCACCATTTTATAAAGCAATATCAGGTTATCAAAAGACAACCTGATATAAAACTAAACTGGCAACAACCTATTCTCCCAGGGGGTCGCCCCCCAAGTACCTTCAGCCTGTGGATGCTTAACTACTGTGTTCGGAATGGGAACAGGTGGA
>NZ_SMAA01000015.1 GCF_004341685.1 Pectinatus cerevisiiphilus | reverse complement strand
ATAATCAATCCTTTGTCTTTTACGACTGATCATACTACAAAATAAGACAAAAAGCAATCGTGTGACTCAATTACTTGCGTAAATTCGCCACACCCGCCTTCATCCCCCACCTAAGAGGTAGCGGACTTCTTGCGGGTTAGGTTAAAGTAAGCTGCTGCTATATTCCTTTAAGAGGACTATTCTCTGGCTGCGCAGCCAATTAGCTATTTCTCTGCCTTTTAATTCAATAGGGCATTCCTTCATGTCCACAGAATGAAATAGTTTGAGCAGAAAATGGATTCTTTGCAAATAAATCGGTAATACTTTACTATCGGCTTTAATAACAATGCAAAAACCATCTACACCGAGCGGATTTTTTTCTATTTTGAGCAGCAGATCAACTATTTTCCCCGGTTTAGCAAGCCGTGCCGCCCGCATGTGTTCTTTTATCACAAACGCAGCTCCCTGATACCAGCGGGCAGGCAATGTCATACGCTGATTCCATTGCGCCAATGCCGTTATTCCCGTTTTTTCATGGCCATAGTGGTGCGGCAGCATCGCTTTTGGTGTCAATCCCTTTCCCAAATCATGGCAAAGGGCAGCAAAACGAACCGCGGGATCAGTTGATTTTTGGGCAACGAGATCAAGAATTAACATGGTATGCTCAAAACTGTCACCTTCAGGATGAAAAAGCAGTGGTTGGGTTTGTCCAATCAATGCAGCAATTTCAGGAAAAATCAGGCTAAGTAAAGATGCTTTTTGTAAATAGCGGAAAAATATAGAAGGTATTTTAGTAACCATGGCACGTGCCAATTCATTCATAATTCGCTCAGTTGGTTCATTTTTAAGCTCACAGCCGCATTTCTCCATTTGCCTTATAGTATTTTCAGCTATAGAAAAATTAAACTCAGCGGCCTGCCTGGCAGCCCGCATTGCCCGAACCGGGTCTTCACTAAAATGCTCTGAAGTTGCACAAATGAGTTTGTTTTTTATATCTTCACTGCCATGGAACGGATCAACTATTATCTTTTCTGGCAGTTTCATGGCAATACTGTTCATTCGGCTGTCGCGCCTAAATAAATCATCTTCAATAGATACATCTTCATTATAGACGACGCTGAAACCTTTATAACCATGTCCCTGCTTTTTTTCCGTTCTGGCAAAAGCAATTTCACAATTATTGCCATCAATTTCTATTAAATATACAGGGAAAGACTTGCCAACTTTTTTTGCCAACGGAAAAAGGGTACAAAAGCATTCTTCCTTCATATGACACAAAACATAATCTTTATCTTTGGGCGTGTTGCCTGCCAGCTTATCCCTAACCCATCCGCCAACAATATATACTTCACCGCCAACTTCCCTTATACGCTTAACAAACTGTTCTTCTGTCAAAATTTATTACCCCTAAAAATAAGACCAATTTTAAAAACGGCAGACAATCTGGAAATTCAGTTTGTCTGCCGTTAAATAATACTATCAAAATATATTTTCAATTAACCGATACGATGTGTTCCCACCGTATCTATATTAAGCAGTAAATACGATGACGGCACCTGATACTTGGAAAAAGTCTCTACCATTGCCCTGCCTATCTCTTCTTCATTGTCTAACGAAAAAGCTATAAGTGACGGACCCGCGCCACTCAGCGCAGCGCCGAGAGCGCCAGCTTTTTTGGCAGCCGCAAAAACATCGTACATTCCCGGAATAAGCTCAGCACGATATGGTTGATGCAGTTTATCATCAAACGCATAAGAAAGTACATCAGCATTGCCAGTGCACATTGCCGCAACAAGACTCGCCACATGGGCGATATTAAACGATGCATCCTTTATCGGTATAGACTCAGGTAATGCCTTTCTCGCTTTTTTCGTAGACAAAAAAAACTTAGGCACAGCCACAATCATCTTCAACGGCAGCTTCGGCAAAAAAGATATTGTCTTTACAGCGGACTGTGAACAGAGGCTTACCGTCATCCCACCAAAAATTGCCGGTGCTACGTTATCTGGATGTCCTTCAACCGCAGTTGCCATTTCTAATACATCCTGCTTGTTAAACGGCTCCCCAAGCGCGTAGTTTGCCGCCACAATACCAGCAACAATAGCCGCGGCACTACTTCCCAACCCACGGGAAAGCGGAACATCGTTATGCATTTTTATTACTGCCCCATTATATGCTGCACCGGTCTTGTCTATGACATCCTTTACAACTTTCCAAATGAGGTTTTTTTCATTGATAGGGAGGTAACCTACGCCCTCTCCAGAAATTTCTATTTCAATTTTATTTTCTTCAGTAAGCGTAAGTTCCAATTTATTATAAATATTACAGGCTATTCCCAATGCATCAAAACCGGGGCCGCAATTGGCCGTCGTCGCAGGAACCTGTACTATCACAGTTTCACTTTTGACCAATGCTATCCCTCCTGACATGTCGGTCCTTCTACACGGATTACATTACATATTTTATCAACAGCGGGTAATTTATTAAGAACTTGCTCAGCTTTGCGGATTTTTGCTTCCTGCACTACATGCGTAATGGCAACTATTTCCGCATTGTTTTTAACTTTCCTTTTTTGGATTACGGCATTCAGGCTCACACCAGTTTGGCCGAACGCCATAGCAATTGCCCCAAGAACTCCCGGTTGATCATCGACCAGAAGCCGTACATAATACGATGATGTAGTTTTTTCAATAGGACAAAAAGTTTTATGTTCATAACAAGTACAACGTATTTTACCAAAATGACCTTTTACTATGTCCCGTGCTACATCAATAACATCTGCCAACACAGCAGAGGCCGTCGGTAATTGGCCTGCGCCACGCCCGTAGAACATTGTTTCACCTACAGCATTGCCTTTAACAAAAATGGCATTAAACTCATTTCGCACAGCAGCAAGTGGATGCGACTGAGGTAAAAGTGCAGGATGGACTCTGACATCAATACCCTTTTCCCCATCACGTGATACAGATAACAATTTTATTGTATAACCCAGCTCTTTAGCATAAGCAATATCTTCAGGAGTTATTTTAGTAATGCCTTCAGTATAGACCTTATCAAGGCCTACTCTGCTGTTAAATGCTATAGACGCGAGAATTGCCGTTTTGCGGGCAGCATCAAGTCCTTCTACATCTGCAGTCGGATCCGCTTCAGCATAGCCCTTTTCTTGGGCTGCCTTTAACACTTCATCATAATTGGCATTTTCTTCGCTCATCTTCGTAAGCATATAATTGGTGGTGCCGTTAACTATACCTATTACTTCTGTTAATTTATTCGCTGTAAGGCATTGTTTTAAAGGAGTAATAATTGGTATGCCGCCGCCCACACTGGCTTCAAACATGAAATCCACATTACTTTTTTCTGCAGCAGCAAACATATCTTTACCGAATTGGGCTACGACATCCTTATTGGCAGTCACGACATTTTTACCTGCTTGCAGAGCTTTTAACATATACTCACGAGCAGGATGAATTCCGCCTAACAATTCAATAACTATTTTTATTTCGGGATCGTTCAAGATGTCATCTATATTATCTGTAATAACAGCGTTCCCTGGCAGTTGACGCTTCTTTTTCATGTCACGTACCAATATCCGCGATATAGTAAGCTGTGCACCAACCCTTGGTGTTATTTCATCAAGATTTTCTTCCAATACTTTAATAACGCCTGTACCAACCGTGCCGCATCCTAGAAGACCGATTTTTATAATATTACTCATTATCTAAATATCCTTTCAAACGGCTTTATGCCTGTCCTACTATTTCCAGGCGTCTTACTCCTTCAACTACTCGCAGTTTATCAAGAAGTGCTTCAAGATCGATACTCATATTTTCCGTTTCAATAGATAACGTAACATTGGCCATTCCCTGCAAAGGCAGTCCCTGATTGATTGTCAATATGTTTGCCGAGTCTGAAGATATTATATTTAAAACTTTCGATAAAACACCTTTTTTATGGTCAAGCATAAATGAAATAGACACTATTTTATTAAGGCTGGCTTCATAAAAGGGGAACACAGAATCTTTGTATTTATAATAAGCGCTGCGTGACAAACCGGTAGAAGCTATAGCTTCATTTATTGTGGCAGCATCACCACGCTTGAGCATTTCATTAACCTTAATAGTCTTCTTTATGGCAGTGGGCAAAATATCTTCCTTTACAAGAAAAAACCCAGTATTTTTATTATTGACGACCTGTTTTCTTTTTCGCATTTGAATCCTCCGTATTTATAGAATGGATAATATTATTCTCAGGGAGGAAACTCCCTGTGCTATTATAACGTGTTTTCAATATTTTTTCTACCCCCTCGGTAATATAATATTACTGTTTTTTATATAAAATAAATATGATGAGCTAATGAAATTTTTAAATTATACAAAAATATGCGCTCATAATGGAATAGAAAAAAATATTATTATTGATAATATAACTATTGGAATTTATTTTAACCATCATCCAGTAGTAAAATAATCGCTTAATCTACCATAGCAAATAATACATTGGCTAATACATTTTTAAATAAACGCTAATGACCTACCATATTAGGAGATTATGATTATTACTTGTATAGTATTTTTGCTTGAAAAGTTTATTTTCTTTTGTTATACTAAAAAAAACATATCAAATAAAATATGTGTTTTCTTGGACTCTGTGAATATTGCAGTATTCATAGGGTCTTTTTAGCGGGCAGTATATTTTACAAAAGTAATATGATATGTTGACTTTATCGTTTTTAAATATATGTGACAAAATATTCTAAATTATACTTTAAGACGATAATACAATAAGGAGATCTATTTTCTAGGACGAATATTTATGGGTTGAAATAAAATAGATGGGCTGGACAATTACACTATGTTTGGCAGGAAAGGAGACGGATAAAAAACATATGGACACTTATTTTATTTGAACAAACGATCATATAAATGAAAGAAGGATTTAAAATGAAAAGATTCCCAATAATTCTTATGACAATAGGTTTAATGTTTTTATTCGTGGCGACTACTTCCGCTAAAGAAAATCTCTCGCTCCTGAATGCTGATTCAAACTACGCTGAAATGACATTTCCACCAAATAATGATCGCACTAAAGTACTGGTAGGTGCAGCAACAAAATATTATGTCAGCAAAGACTCAATAAAAACTATCAGCGAAGAAAACGGCACAAAAACGATAAAAGCCGATGTCATTGGTATAATTGTCCCAATGGTATCACCAAAATACCAGAGTGTTTCATACTATAAAATAAATCTAATCTTATCTTATGATAAAGACGGTAAAATGACAAAAGCTTTACCAGCTTTTTATCAATGTGACGTTAACGGAAATATAAAAAATACTGAATCTGGACCAGCTTTAAGTTCATCTAAGAGTCGGTTGCGTTATGACCTGTTTGAAATGAAAATGATAGATTCCATAAGCGAATTTGTATGGAATAACAGTTCCAAATAACCTTTCAACTTGTAGCGATTTGCTACAATGGTGCCTTGACAATTAGGTAAAACTGGGCTACCATATAAGTAGATTATTTGTTTATGCTGAGGTTGATATAATCATAACCGCTCGAAGAAATCGGGCGGTTTGTTTTATAATATAAGTACCTAAAATTATACTTGTTTTTTTGTATTGGCAGAGAAAGGATTTTTTTGATGAATTTAGCAAAGTATCAGAACAAAAATATTATCGTACACACGAAAGATGGCAATGATTACGAAGGGCGTTGTGTAATCGCACGGGACAGTAACGGCGGCAAGGAATATATACCGGCTTATGTAAAAATTGGAAGAACTGAATTCTTAGAAAATAGCATTTCCCGTATAGAAGAAATATAAGCTTTTTGATATGCTTTATTTTGTTTTGTATTATTTTGGCTTTTAATTTTGCGAAGCCAACGGCACTAATTTAAGTTTCGTACTTGGTTGTATCAAAATGAATAAATGCAAAATACAAAGAACCTTCACTATCGAAGATAGATAGTGAAGGTTTTTTGTCTATCAATAAAGCCCCTCCAAAATAATGGAGGGGCTTTATAAATATAAACTATCCTTAATTACTCAATTAAGCTTTAAAGAATTTTTCTGCAAGCTGAGGATCTAAGTTGTAAAGTAACACATCTTCGTCAGTTGCATTGGCACGACCGAGAGCAGCAAGCTTTTTGATAGTGCGTTTCTTGAAGAATTCTTCAGCAACCTGAGGGAACAATGCATAAGACAAAACATCTTCTTCAGTAGCATTAGGATAACCCTTAGCAGCAAGTTCAGCTTTGAATTTATCCATACCTGGTTTCAACAGGTCAGCAGGACGGCAGGTGATAAGGTCTTCTTTCTTAATGCCGATTTTAGCAAGAAGTTCAGGACTAACTGGAGCAGGTGTACGTCCGAATTTACCACGAGCAAGGTCTTTAAATTCGTTAGGAACCATCTTATAACGTTCCCCTGTCATAACGTTCATTGTTGCCATAGTACCAACAATCTGGCTAGACGGAGTTACGAGTGGCGGATAACCTAAGTCAGCACGAACACGAGGCATTTCATCAAGCAGATCCTGATATTTATCTTCCATGCCTTGTTCTTTCAACTGATTTACGAGGTTAGAAAGCATGCCGCCCGGAATCTGGAAGTCAAGAACGTTAGGATTAACATCAAAATATCCCTTAAGACCAAATTCTTTAATAATTTCTTTCTTAACACCGAGGAAATGTTTAGCAATAGGTGTCATTGCCTTACGATCGAGCTTTGTATCATATTCAGTGCCTTCAAGTGCAGCAACCATAGTTTCTGTACAAGGCTGGGAAGTATCCATTGAGAAAGGTGACAATGCGCAGTCAACAACATCGACGCCTGCTTCGATAGCTTTCAAATATGTCATGCAGCCAAATCCGCTTGTGCAATGTGTATGAAGCTGAATAGGCAATTTTGTAGCTGCTTTAAGTTCTTTAACAAGTTCTGTAGCTGTATAAGGTTTCAAAAGACCGGACATATCTTTTATGCAGATAGAATCTACACCCATTTTGTCAAGTTCTTTAGCAAGAACAGCAAATTCTTTAGTAGTATGCGGACCACCGATTGTGTATACCAAGCAGCCTTGTACTTCTACAGAATGCTTTACTTCTTTTTTCGATTCCTTAGCAGCATCAATAGCTGTTTTCAAATTACGTGTATCATTGAGTGCATCAAAAATACGGAACACACCTACACCATGTTGTGCAGCTTTTTTGATAAAAGCGCGAACAACATCATCAGGATAATGGTTATAACCTAAAAGATTCTGACCACGTAACAACATTTGAATAGGAGTATGCAAATGTGCTTTCAACGTGTCAAGACGTTCCCACGGATCTTCATCAAGGAAACGAAGACAGCTGTCATAAGTTGCACCGCCCCATGCTTCAAGAGATTTATAACCGATTGCATCGAGCGCTTCTAACTCGGGAAGCATTTGGGAAATACGCATACGAGTAGCTAAAAGGGACTGATGTCCATCACGTAATACTGTTTCAGTAATCTTAACTTTTGCCATAATTAATAAAAACAACTCCTTTTATGATATGCAATTAAAGTGTAATAGGCATTGTTATTTATTCGCAAAAATGTCGCTATCGTTATAAACGAAAGCTTCTGTTTAATTTAGTAATCCGATTAAGGCAGAACATAAAAATACCAGCCATAATAGCTGTAATATTTGTCGCCCTTTTATAAAAAAACATTAGAACCAAGAAGAACATCGGATAAAATAATTTTTACGAACTAATCTAAATACAGTATAGATTTTATTATTTCGCTTGTCAATTGATTAATGTGATTTTTTTAACAATATTTATTGTTTCGATAAATATTGTTTATTGTATTGATCTGTGTGATAACTGAAAACAATAGTCTTAGGACTTATCCTTCAAAGCTGACCTAATTATTGCTTCCGCAACATCTTTTATGGTTCTGCGTTTCGTCATACTGTATTGTTGAATGCGACGATATGCTTCTGATTCGCTGAGATTATAAGCATCCATCAGTATACCTTTGGCCCTGTCCAGTATTTTACGCATTTCTAATGAGTTTTTCGCATTATCCAATTCAAGTTCAAGTTGTTGGATCTCTTTAAACCTTGTCAAAGCTATCTGCATAGCAGGAAAAAGATTATCCTCACGCACCGGTTTTACAAGATAAGCTAATACACCAGAATGCTTTGCTTTTTCCACTACATCAGCCTGGCTGAATGCTGTGAGCAAAAGGACAGGAGCTATTCTTTCATCATCGATTATTTTAGCAGCAGCGATCCCATCCATTTCAGGCATTTTTATATCCATAATGACAAGGTCTGGATGATATTTTCTGGCTAACTCCACTGCTTTTTTCCCATTTACAGCTTCACCGACTACGTTATGGCCTGCTTCTTCCAGTATTTCTTTAAGGTCCATCCTTATAATCGATTCATTATCGGCGATGACTATTTTTAACTTATCCATTTTTATTATTCACCCCTAATATTTTGCGGAATAGTTATCCTGGCATGTGTACCATTATTGTTATATAACTCAAATTTACCATTCATATCGTCTTCTATCAAAGTCCTCACTATTTGCAGTCCAAGTGAATGGGAACGGCGCTTTTCAAACCCTTCCGGTAACCCAGGGCCATCATCATACAAATCAAGTACATATTTATCTTGAGTTTTGGTTATGGCAAGGCCGATAGTTCCTTCATGGGCATTTTCAAAGGCGTGTTCAAGCGAATTTAAGATAAGTTCATTTACAATTAGTGCCAGATTACTGGCCTGTTGTGACGGTAAAATCACAGTACCACCAGAAAATTTTGTTGTCAGTTTAAATTCCGGAGGCAGCATATTTTGCGAGATGAGGTTTAAAATATTTTTTGTTACTTTAGTCACATCAATTATTTCATCCTGTTGCTGCGACAAAAATTCATGTACTACAGATATACTGAGAATCCTGTTAACACTTTCTTTTAAGGCTGCCTTTACCTCAGGCGACTGACTGCGCCGTGCCTGCAAACGCAGCAAGCTGGCTATAGTTTGCAAATTATTTTTGACTCTATGGTGGATTTCTTGAATAACAGCTGATTTTATCAAGATTTCCTTATCTTTTTTCCTGACTTCAGTGACATCTGATACTATAATTATTCTATAGAGAAGATTTCCGCCTATTTTTATCGGAATATCTCTTCTGACTATAGTTATACTATCGGATGTAAGCTCTCTTTCATAAGGTTTATCACTAGTGATTGTTTCTTTTGTTATTCGCCTTGATAATTGCTGGTCGAATAAATGGCAGCCAATTAAATTTATAACGCCTAAAATATTGTAAATACGCACGGCTGCTGTATTGGCAAATACAATACGATTGTTTTTATCAGAGATTATTATACCATCACTAGATGTCAGCGGCCTAAACATGTAAGCATCAAGGTTTTTATGGGAATATGTCAATAAAGAACACGCCGTCCGGTAAAGACAAGAATAGCCTTCTGTTTTAGCTACATCCGGCTGCATTTCAAAACTGGCTACAGCAACGATGCCGAGAGAATCCAAGATAGCTTCTGTGTGCATTTCAACGAATTTACCCCAGCTCCATTCTCTTTTACCGCTCATGCTTTTACCAGTTTCCATGGTATACTTTATAAGGGGTTCTTCCTGTATTTTTCTCAACCGTCCCATCTCACTATGTTGAAAAGGAGTATAAGCTGTATGTGGCTTGATATAATCAATTATTAAAAACTCATTTTGCTGTTTTGTAGGAACATATACCCCTATATTAGCCATAACCAGATCAGCGATAAATGGTAATGTTATTTTTATACGTTGCAGTAAATTTATCTGCATAGCGGTCAAATTAGTATTAGTGCGGCAAAGTTCAAGCAGATTGTTATCTGTCATAATTATTTAATTCAGCTCCAATTTAGCTTCAAGTAAAATATTTCTTCACAGTATATTTATGATATCCATGAAAAAAGTAAGCGGCTTATTATTCTTAACATTATAGCAAATAAATTATCTGCATGGCAAATAAAAAAAAGAGGAAACCCGCGGTTTCCTCTCCAAAGCAAAATACATTATATAATTCTGCGAGCTCCAATATATGCGGAACTCCAATATCCGCTATCCAACGAGTCAATGGTTACACCACGGCTAGTTGAAGCATCAATGAATTTACTGTCTCCCATATAAACGCCTACATGAGAAGCACCATACGTATACGTAGAAAAGAATACCAAATCTCCTGGTATTAAATCATCGTATGCAACAGGTGTACCTACCTCATATTGTGCATCGGCTGTGCGCGGCAACGAAATGCCCGCATTGGCAAACACATAACGAGTAAATCCTGAACAATCAAAACCACTCGGTGTTGTACCGCCGAATACATACGGAACGCCTATGTATTGTAATGAAGTTTGAATTATTCTACGCGTATAATAATTCGAACCACGACTCACTTGTGGCATATCTCTGCCCATAAGTGCCTGATAAGTCTGCGAACCTACTAAACCATCCGCATCGATTCCCATAGAAGCTTGGAATTCTTTAACCGCTTCCTGTGTTGCCGGACCAAAATCTCCATCAGCAGCAACATCATAACCCAAATTCGCAAGCGCTCCTTGTATTTCTGCTACCTCGGTTCCCTGATCACCTGAACGAAATGCATCAGCACTAGCGATCGAAAACCAACACATAAATAGCGCCGACAAGATAATTAAACGCAATACCTTACTCAAACGGCCACTCCTCTCTTTGCTTTTTGTTACCTGCGAGGTTAGCTGTCGGATTAGGGACAGAAGAAGAAACCGGCCCTTGTCAAAAACAACATTCACCCCAAAATTGGTTCCCCCGCTCCTGAGTTGGATTCGGCTTTTATTTACTCATGTGTTATATTTTACTAGCATTCGCAAAAAAAAGCAAGTCTTAATTTATACATTTATCTGATAATTGTATTTTCATTTATGTCTTTATCTTAATAGCAGGTATAGAAAAAGCATCTGAAATTTTATTAATTATGCTGTTTGAATTTAAAACAATTTTGTGATATCATAGCAACCATAATAGAATGATAAAGGCATTGAGGGAGACAGGCGAAAACTTAAACGCTGCAGCGAGCCGATGATAGTGTGAGATCGGTGCCGATATATGTTTTAGCGAATCACTCCTGAGCTGTTGGCTGAATATTTCTTCCAATAAAGGTAAAAAGTTTTGCAGTGTTGTTTATGTTAGTATAAACAGCTCTTTATTGAAGTAATTATTAAGCTTATACCGGTTCCCACCGTTAAATTGGGTTGCATATGTTGGTATGTGAAATAGGTGGTATAATGATTGGCTTAGCTTTCATCCTGTTTTAAGGATGAAGGCTTTTTATTTTTTATTGCACTAATCAAATATCAGTAAATATTGCTTTTACTTGGAGGAGTTATTTTATGTACAAAAAAGTAGAAACGAGTCTAAACTTCACACAGCGAGAAAAAGAGATTGAAGAATTTTGGCAGGAAAATAATATTTTCAAAAAAAGCATAGATCAACGCGAAGGCAAAGACATGTTCACATTTTATGATGGACCGCCTACTGCCAACGGGAAACCCCATATTGGTCATGTACTGACCCGTGTCATAAAAGACATGATTCCCCGTTTCCAAGCTATGAAGGGACATAAAACTGTCCGCAAAGCTGGTTGGGATACACACGGACTGCCAGTAGAATTAGAAGTAGAAAAATCTTTGGGACTCAATGGTAAAGACCAAATCGAAAAATACGGCATAGAACCCTTCGTAAAAAAATGTAAAGAAAGCGTATGGAAATATAAAGGCATGTGGGAAGAATTTTCACGTACTGTCGGTTATTGGGCAGATATGGATAATCCCTATGTCACTTATGATAATAAATATATTGAATCTGTATGGTGGGCACTGAAAACCATCTGGGAAAAAGGGCTACTATATGAAGGACATAAGATCGTTCCATATTGCCCACGTTGTGGCACTCCTCTTTCCTCTCATGAAGTTGCACAAGGATATAAGGATGTAAAGGAACGCTCTGCCATTGTTCGTTTTAAAGTCAAAGGAGAAGATGCTTATTTTCTAGCATGGACAACAACGCCTTGGACCCTGCCTTCAAATTTAGCTTTGTGCGTAAACCCCAAAGTCACATACGTAAAAGTAAAAAAGGACGATTATACTTATTATTTGGCTGAAGCACTTGCAGAAAAAGTTCTTGGTGAAGATTTTTCCGTTCTGGCAAAATTCACAGGCAAGGATTTAGAATATAAAGAATACGAACCGTTATATCCTTTCGCTGTTGGTAAAATAAAGAAAAAATCATTCTACGTAACTTGTGATGATTATGTAACTACGGCTGATGGTACCGGTATCGTCCATATGGCCCCGGCATTTGGGGAAGACGATGCCCGCGTCTGCCACAAATATGATATTGGCTTTGTACAATTTGTAGATGCAAAAGGCTGTCTGACAAAAGAAACTGATTGGGAAGGCATCTTTGTAAAAAAAGCCGATCCACTCATTTTAAAAGATTTAAAAGAAAAAGGACTGCTCTTTGACGCTCCCAGTTTTGAACATAGTTACCCGCATTGCTGGCGTTGTGATACACCGCTCATTTATTATGCGCGTGAATCCTGGTTTATAAAAATGACAGCTGTCCGTGAAAATTTAATAAAAAATAACAATATGGTAAACTGGATACCACCTACAATCGGTAAAGGACGTTTTGGCGATTGGATAGAACATGTTCAGGATTGGGGTATAAGCCGCAATCGCTATTGGGGTACACCGCTCAATATCTGGGAATGTAAATGCGGACACCAGCATTCAATAGGCTCAATAAGCGAATTAAAAGCTATGTCAGATAACTGTCCAGACGATATAGAACTGCATCGTCCCTTCCTTGATAATGTCACCATAAAATGTCCTAAGTGCGGTGAACAGATGCATCGTGTTCCAGAAGTAATAGACTGCTGGTTTGATTCTGGGGCAATGCCTTTTGCCCAATGGCATTATCCTTTTGAAAATAAGGATTTATTTGAAAAAACTTTTCCTGCTGATTTCATTTCCGAAGCAGTAGACCAAACGCGTGGCTGGTTCTATTCACTGATCGCCATTTCAACACTCCTATTTAATAAACCGGCATATAAAAATGTAATAGTCCTAGGCCATGTACAAGATAAAAATGGCCAGAAGATGAGTAAATCCAAGGGAAATGCAGTGGAACCAATGGCCGCGTTAAAAAAACATGGTGCCGATGCAATCCGCTGGTATTTTTACGAAAACAGTGCCCCTTGGCTGCCTAACCGTTTCCACGATGACGCAGTGCAGGAAGGACAGCGCAAGTTTTTAGGCACATTATGGAACACCTACGCATTTTATGTGCTTTACGCTAATATTGATAAATTCGTTCCTTCCGAACATAAGCTTGATTATGCTACTCTGTCAGTAATGGATAAATGGCTGCTCTCACGTTTAAACACCCTGATAAAATTTGTCGATGAAAATCTGTCAGCTTATCGCGTTACAGAAACAGCCAAAGCATTACAAGACTTTGTGGATGAACTGTCAAACTGGTATGTACGCCGCAGCCGTGAACGTTTCTGGGGAAAAGACATGACCCAGGACAAAGTTAATGCTTATATGACTCTTTATACAGCATTATCCACCTTTATCAAGCTGGCTGCCCCTATGATTCCTTTTATAACAGACACCATTTATCAAAATCTCGTAAGAAATTCTTATGCTGATGCCAAGGAAAGCGTTCATTTGTGCGATTTTCCTAAAGTTAATGAAACTTATATAGATAAAGATCTGGAAAAGAATATGCAGCTTGTATTAGAAATAGTTTCATTGGGACGTGCTGCACGTAATACTGCAAATATAAAAAATCGGCAGCCTATAGGACAAATGTTTGTGAAAGCACCGTTCATTTTAAATGATTTCTATAAAGCAATTGTTGCTGACGAACTCAACATAAAATGCGTCGATTTCACAGATGATATGGAAAAATATTTATCCTACAGCTTTAAACCGCAATTTAAGGTGCTCGGCCCTAAAGCGGGCAGACAGATCAATGAAATCAAGAAAGTATTGGCTACGCTTAACGGTCATGCTGCCAAAGATGAGCTGGATAAGACCGGTACTTTAAAAGTAACATTAGCCTCCGGAGATTTCACACTTACCCGTGAAGATGTAGAAGTCTCAGTGACCCAGACCGCCGGCTTTGCTACTGAATCCTACAATAAGGTTACCGTTGCTATTGCCACAACACTTTCGCCCAAACTGATAGAAGAAGGTTTTGTCCGTGAAGTTATCAGTAAAATACAGACCATGCGCAAAGAAAATGGTTTTGAGGTTACTGACAGGATAAAAGTTTATGTGAACGGCAATGAAAAGATTGCTTCTATTGTAAAAGATAATTGTGCTGAGATACAAAAAATTGTTCTTGCCACTTCGATAGAAACGGGCAAGACAGACGGATTCTCCAAAGAGTGGAATATAAATGGAGAAAAAGTTATTTTAGCCATAAAATAAAAAAAGAGCCGTACCGCCCGTTACAAGATGGGCAGTACGGTTTTCTTTTTTGCCATTGAGCTTAAAAAACCTTCAATACGCTTATTTATAGTGTGGTTTTACCTTGCAATATAAGGCATATATAAAATTAAAAATAATTATTTTAGAAAAATAAATAAATACTTGCAAAAAGTCAAAAAGTCAAATATAATATACTATAATATAAGTAAGATTTGAAGGTGGTTTTTATGAGTAATATAGCTGATCTTATTGAACACTATATATTGCAGCGTCTCGCTGCACAGCAAAATTGTAATGTAATATTGAAACGCGCAGATATAGCTGATGTCATAGAATGTGCTCCTTCGCAAATCAGTTATGTTTTAAACACACGGTTTACTTCTGATAAGGGATTCATAGTAGAATCGCGCAGAGGTCTCGGCGGGTTTATAAGGATAACACGTGTTCCATTACAAGATTTGGTTTATGGTGATTTAATCAATAAAATAAATAACGAGACCACTGTAAAAGACCTTCATAATATGATAGATTATATGTTAAAGCACAATCTGATTAAAAACAGGGAAGCTGCTCTAATCTATCAGTCATTCAACAATATTTACAATAAGATTTCAGCATCAGACAGGGCGAATTTTCTTCGTTCTTTGTTCATAACTCTGGCTGATTTTACAGAGGAGGAATAATAATGTTATGTGATAACTGCAAAAAAAATGATGCTTGTATCCATATCACTCAGATAAATGGTAACAATAAAATTGATCGTTATCTCTGCGAGGAATGCGCTGCTAAATATGGCGATTTTATAATGCAGGAACAGTCTGAAAACCAATCGGAATTTTTTTCCGTCAATGATTTTCTTTCCGGTATTTTCCATAATTCCTCACAACATGATACCAAAAAGACAAATGCTAATGAACCTTCCGCAGGAGAAGAAGAATATACATGTCCTTCCTGTGGTATGACATATATGGATTTTACACGTTCTGGTAAAATAGGCTGCAGTACATGCTACAGCACATTTAAGACTAGATTGGAACCATTATTGCGACGTATCCATGGTTCCAGCAAACATACCGGAAAAATCCCCCATCGTGCAGGAAAAACATTAAATATACAGCAGGAACTGTCCTTGCTCCGCAAACAGATAGAAACATATGTAAACAATGAAGAATATGAAAAAGCTGCGCAGGTACGCGATTGTATCCGGCGGCTTGAAAAAGAAATCAAGCCTGAGTGAAGGGAGGTTTTAAGATGATGTTGAATAATATCTTTACAGACAATAACATTGCATGGCTGGACGGTAAAGGAACAGAAAGCGACATTGTCCTATCGAGCCGTATTCGCCTTGCTAGAAATTTCAAGGATCTTCCTTTCCCTAACAGAGCTTCATCAGTCCAGCTGGCTGATGCCAAAAACAGACTTTTAAGCGTTCTTGATGACATATCAGCATTTACTAAAAATAATTATATGTGCCTTGATATGGATAAACTTACTGATTTACAAAAGAGAGTGCTCGTTGAAAAGCATTTTATAAGTAGAAATTTCATTAAACACGTGGAATCAAGAGCTTTGATTATAAGTGCTGACAGTAATATTTCCATAATGGCTAATGAAGATGACCATTTGCGTATCCAATGCATGAAAAGCGGCCTTGATCTATCTGAACCGCTTGAAATAGCTTTCCAAGCCGATGATTGCATTGAAAAAACATATGATATTGCCTTTGACGACAACATGGGTTATCTCACCGCCTGCCCCACTAACTTAGGAACAGGCCTACGGGCTTCAGTCTTGCTACATTTACCAGGACTGGCTGCCACTAACCAGATTTCTAAGATAGTAAACATCTCCCCCCAATTAGGGCTTGCTGTAAGGGGACTATATGGCAATAATGCTCTTGGTAATCTTTTTCAAATATCTAATCAGCTTTCACTTGGTTTTAGTGAAAAAGAATTAATTGAAAATTTATCGCGTGCTGTCCAGGAAATCGTTTCGCATGAACATGAAGCGCGAAGAGCTCTTATGGCATATGCTGAAGACAAAGTTTGTGACCAGGCATGGCGTGCCTTAGGAATATTAAAATACGCACGCAGTCTTTCGGACAGGGAACTTTTGTCACTGGCCAGTAATGTCCGCATCGGCATAGATGAAAAAGTAATCACCGGAATTAATGCCGAAGTCTTCAATAGGCTTATTGTTGCCGGACATACTAATTATCTAACAAATTTACAAGAAAAAGAAAATATGTCTCAGCGGGAAATTGATAAAAAAAGAGCTGATATCACCCGTGAAATAATTGCTGACAGCTCATCTGATAAGGAAGTGATTTCTCATGAATAACAATAAATTGACTTTTAGTGCGGAAAAGGTATTAGAGCTCGCTAATTATGAAGCAAATAAACAACGTTGCGGTTATATCGGTACAGAGCACATTTTACTTGGCCTTGCTCGAGAAAAGAAAGGATTGGCGGCAAAGGTTCTATCTTCACTTGGTATAACAAGGGATATGGTTAAGAGCCGCTTAAATAATATTATTATCATTCCGCCAATAATGGCAGGTGATCCTCTGGCCTATACACCATTGGCAAAAATGGTAATGAACTTTGCGGAAGACGAAGCAATAGAACTCGGTCACGACTATATTGGCACTGAACATATTCTGCTCGGCCTCATTCGCCAAGATGATGCTATAGCCTCTAAAATCCTTGTATCACTGGGTGTAGACCTCGATATCGTCCATTCAACAATTATGGATATGATCAATAATGGTCAGCATGATACGGAAGGTAATGTTGGTGACCAAACAGAAAATGACAGTGATCTCGTTTCTAAAAAGACCCCTTTCTTAAATCGTTATTGCCGAGATCTAAAAGCACTCGTCCTGAAAGACAAAATAGATCCTGTAATTGGCCGTACTAAGGAAATTGAAAGAGTTATTCAGATTTTGCTGCGCCGCACTAAAAATAATCCTGTACTTATAGGTGAACCTGGTGTTGGTAAGACAGCTGTTGCTGAAGGTCTGGCACGGCGTATGACAGAAGGTATAATGCCTAAAATACTTGCCAACAAGCGGATAATGAGTCTCAGCATGACTTCGTTGGTAGCCGGTGCCAAATATCGCGGTGAATTTGAAGAACGCTTGAAAAACATTATTGATGAAATCACACAAACCGGTAATGTTATTTTGTTTATAGATGAATTGCATACATTGATTGGTGCAGGCGCTGCCGAAGGGTCAATAGATGCTGCAAATATTTTAAAACCAGCTCTATCCCGTGGTGAAATACAGGTGATAGGTGCAACAACCCTCAATGAATACAAAAAATACATTGAAAAGGATTCTGCCCTTGAAAGACGTTTCCAACCTATTTTACTTGATGAACCAACAGAAGAAGATGCGATCAGTATCTTAATGGGCTTGCGCAGCAAATACGAAGAATTCCACCAAGCCAAAATAACGGATGAAGCAATCAAGGCTGCTGTTAAGCTTTCTGCTCGGTATATCAATGATCGTTACCTACCTGATAAGGCTATTGATTTAATGGATGAAGCTGCCTCCAAAGTTCGTTTGGCAACTATTTCCTATCCTGTAGAATTAAAACAGTTTAAGGAACAGCTTGATAAACTTGACCTTGCTAAAAAAACGGCTATAGATGCACAGGATTTCGAAAGGGCTGCCCATATCCGGGATGAAGAAAGCAAGATAAAAGATAAACTCAAAAATGCTGAAGAAGAACTCAAAGCTAAAGAAGAAAAGCAAATTCTCGTCACCGATGATGATATAGCAGATGTTTTATCATCATGGACAGGAATTCCTGCAAGACGCATGGCCGACAAAGAAGCCAAACGCCTTCTGCATATGGAAGACACTCTCCATAAACGCATAGTTGGGCAGGAACCTGCTGTCACAGCTGTAGCAAAAGCAATCCGCAGAGCCCGTGCCGGCCTGAAGGACGTCAAAAGACCAATCGGTTCGTTTATGTTCCTCGGCCCAACCGGGGTAGGCAAAACTGAACTGGCCAGATCATTGGCTGAAGTATTGTTTGGCGATGAAAACGCCATGGTTCGGTTTGATATGTCAGAGTACATGGAAAAGCATACCGTATCACGCATGGTGGGAGCGCCTCCCGGCTACGTTGGCTACGAAGAAGGTGGCCAGCTTACTGATACCATTAGAAGAAAACCTTATTCGGTTATTTTGCTTGATGAAATTGAAAAAGCCCATCCCGATGTCTTTAATCTGCTGCTGCAAATCCTTGAAGACGGACGATTGACTGATGGACAAGGCCGGACAGTTGATTTCAAAAATACTGTCATCATCATGACCTCAAATGTAGGAGCACAATTATTGAGAAAACATGCTTCTGCTATGGGATTCAACACGGGAGACACCGCAAAGGAAGACTTTGCCGCTCGTTCAAAAAAAATAATGGATGAAGTAAAAAATATTTTCAAACCAGAATTTTTAAATCGTATTGATGAATTGATCGTCTTTAAACCACTGGATAAAGACAGCCTCATGAAAATTGTGGATATTCTTCTTAAAGGCGTGACAAAACGGCTTAAAAATGTGGAATTAAACATAACTGTCGACGACCGTGCAAAACAGTTCCTGCTTGATAAAGGAACAGATGTGAAATTTGGGGCCCGGCCTTTAAAAAGAGCTATCCAAAAACATCTTGAAGATGAATTAGCTGAAAGCCTTTTACAAAAACGCTTTACCGCGGGAGATACCATTAAGGTTTCTTATGATGAAAAAGAAGATAAACTTTCTTTTTCCCGCCAGGAAATTCCCCCTGTAAAAGTAGCTGATGAATCTGCACAGGTAACTGCTGATGTTGCGTCTAATGAAGCTGCTCCAAACCTGCAAGATGAATGAACAAAAGAATCTTTTGCAAAAAAATGAGTCTGGTATAAAGAGAGCAGTAAATTTTTTATTAAATTTTCTTATCGCCTTATTATGGTTGGCGCGCTCTCTTTATAAGCTTATTGTTTCAAGTGTTCGCAAAAAAAACGGGAAACGGTGATGTCGTTGCCGAAAAAGAAAAGTGTTTTTATTTGCCAAAGCTGCGGGTATGATTCACCTAAATGGATGGGAAAATGTCCAGGATGCGGTTCATGGAATACGATGGTTGAGGAGATTGTAAAAACAGATACAAAGCACGGTTTAGCACTGGGCTTGAATGAGCAACCCCAACCTGCACAACTACTTTCAGATATTTCCTTGGCCAAAATGCCCCGCTTTTCTGCCGGTTCATCTGAACTTGACCGCGTCCTCGGCGGTGGTATCATACCCGGCAGTTTAGTGCTGGTGGTCGGTGATCCCGGCGTAGGTAAATCGAGTCTTAATTTACAGGTCTGCGCCCACGTTTCAAAGAAAAAGAGCGTCCTCTATATTACAGGGGAAGAAAGCCTTCAACAGATACGCATGCGGGCAGAAAGAATAAATGCATTATCTAATACGCTAAAGGTGCTCAGCGAAACGGATATGGAACGGATTAACGTGCATGTAAATGCTGAAAAACCAGAACTGGTTGTCGTTGATTCTATCCAGACTATTTTTCATCCCGATGTACAGAGTGCTCCTGGCAGCGTCAGTCAGGTACGTGAGTGTGCAGTTGAACTTCTACGCATAGCCAAAAGCAGCGGTACTGCTGTCTTTATAATAGGTCATGTCACTAAAGACGGGACACTGGCCGGGCCACGTGTTTTAGAGCATATTGTTGACACGGTACTTTATTTCGAAGGGGAACGCAATGCCCAGTTCCGTATTCTGCGGGCTATTAAAAATCGTTTTGGCAGTACAAACGAATTAGGGTTATTTGAAATGTGCGATACGGG
Source organism: Pectinatus cerevisiiphilus (assembly GCF_004341685.1). Lineage (GTDB taxonomy): Bacteria > Bacillota > Negativicutes > Selenomonadales > Selenomonadaceae > Pectinatus > Pectinatus cerevisiiphilus. Next base: position 50,282 of record NZ_SMAA01000015.1, on the reverse strand, counting down.
ATTAGTTGATGTTCCTGATGCATCTAAACTCTTTTTATCAGAAACAGTGCTGGGGTCAGGCATCGTTATAGCTCCTACTATTGAGGGCACACGACCTCTCTTGGTAGAAATACAGGCTTTAGTTGCCCCCACTCCCTATATACCACCGCGCCGCACTTCCGATTCAGTAGATATCAAGCGTATCCAATTATTGTTGGCTGTATTAGAAAAACGAATAAATTTAAGTATAGGTGCCTGTGACGTTTACGTTAAAGTAGCAGGCGGCATAAAGATAGACGAACCAGCGTGTGATTTGGCTCTATGTATAGCACTTGCCTCAAGTTTTACTAATAAAATCGTGAAGGAAAAGACTATTGTTTTTGGCGAAGTGGGTCTTGCTGGTGAAGTAAGGGCAGTAAACGGTGCCGATCTACGAGTCAAAGAAGCCTGCAAGCTCGGCTTCAAGCACATTATTATGCCGCAAAAGAATATAAATTCATTGGGAACTGTAAAAGACGTATCCGTTACCGGTGTAACCACTGTACGGGAAGCTTTAAAGGCAGTATTTTAAATACTGCCTTCCTCTTTTTTATTTACCATTTACAATATGCTGTTTATTTCCGTATTTTGTAGATAGAATTTAGGAATTATATATTTATTTTTGACAAAAGCTTTTTCATTTAGTATTATAAGTCTATTAATTCACATATTTAGGAATGCTTTTATCCGTAAATTTGGTCTTATATTATAATATGATTATTTTTCGATAATGTTCCAGATCCGTACTTTAGTTTGAGAACGGATCTAAATTTTTATGATTATAGTTTATTATTTTGGAGATGAGTCTGTGTTAGAAAAAATATTACGCGTTTTAATAGTACTACTTGCTGCTATATTCGGTTTAGCGCTTATGCAGTTGATCAGTCCACTAATAGCCCTTGTGATAAGCACCGAATATCTCAATATCAATCTCGACGTTTTTGGTATTACTCTGGCACATTTGATAATAGGCTTGTGCGGTATTATTATTGGCGGAGTTATCGGCTATATAATTTCTCCCTATTTGATAATTTTATTAAAACGTTTTTCAGTATGGGTAGAAAATCAACTTAACAAAATGAAAATCCATGATGTTATTGCCGGTGTATGCGGGCTTGCTATCGGTCTCGTAATTGCCAATCTTCTGGGTGTAGCTTTTTCGGGAGTGCCCATAGTGGGTAGTTACCTGCCAATTGTCTTTAGTATTGTTCTTGGTTATCTGGGAATACATATAACAATAAAGAAACGCAACGAAATCGTAGCACTATTTCCGCGTTTGTTTAGAGAGCAGACAAAGGAAAAGAAAGCTATTGTAGAAAAACCAGTCTTAGTTGAAAATTATAAATTACTTGATACGAGTGTTATAATAGATGGGCGTATAGCTGACATCTGCCAAAGTGGTTTTATTGAGGGAACATTGCTAATTCCTGTATTTGTACTGGAAGAATTACAGCATATCGCTGATTCTTCTGATCTTTTAAAAAGAACAAGAGGGCGCCGCGGTCTTGATGTTTTAAAAAGAATCCAAACTGAATTTAATATGTTTGTCAAAATTGATGAACGTGATTTTGACGATATAAGTGAAGTAGATTCAAAGCTTATAAAACTTGCTCAGGTTGTAAACGGAAAGATTATAACCAATGACTATAACTTGAACAAAGTAGCCGATTTGCAGGGTGTTTCCGTACTGAATATCAATGAATTGGCAAATGCCTTAAAACCTGTAGTAATCCCAGGCGAAATGATGACCGTCACGATAGTAAAAGATGGTAAAGAGCAGGGACAGGGCGTGGCATATCTTGATGATGGCACAATGATCGTAGTCGAAGGCGGCAAAAAACATATGAATACTACGCTTACTGTTGCAGTGACATCGGTTTTACAAACTGCGGCGGGAAGAATGATTTTTGCAAAACCTAAATAAGGACTGCTTTCAGTAGCGATTATATAGAAGTTAGCTTATAATGACATACGAACTTTATATGGATGAAAAATCTGTTTGCTGATATATTAAAGTCAATAAGCTGCGGTGGTGATGCCGCAGCTTTTTTGAGAAATGAAACATAAGAAGGGTGATATAACGTGATAACGGCTATTTTTCCAGCCGCTGGAAAGGGTAAACGTATGGGGGCTCCTTTCAATAAAGTTTTCGCTGCTTTATCTGATAAACCTATCCTTATACATACGCTTTTAAGTTTTTCACGCTGCAGCGCTGTTGATAATTTTATTGTAGTGGCGGCACCGGATGAAGTGGAACCGGTAGCAAAGGTTTTGCATTCTCTGCCGGGAATTAAGCCTTGCAAAGTAGTCGCAGGTGGAACGGAGCGCCAGTATTCTGTTTATAATGGACTGCGCCAAGTTTCTCCCAAAACGGATATCGTGCTTGTCCATGATGCTGCAAGACCGCTCATCAGCCCCAATGTAATAAACAATGTCATTAGTGAAGTCGTCCGTTCTGGTGCAGCTGTTGCAGCTGTTCCAGTAACAAATACAATAAAGGTCATTGGTGATGATAATATGGTAGTGAACACCCCGGACCGAAATACGTTATGGATGATGCAGACACCCCAAGGGTTCAAAAAGGATTTGCTTGTTGGCGCGCACGAACAGGCACGGCAGGACGGCTATCTTGGCACAGACGATGCCAGCTTGGTCGAACATATTGGGCATCCGGTCAGAGTAGTTATGGGCGATTATAAAAATATTAAAATAACTTCACCGGATGATCTTATATACGCAGAGGCCATTCTCGGCAAAAAAGCTGTTTCAAAAGTTAAAGCAGAAGTTTCTGTAGCTATTTCTAATGCTTTTGAAGAAATGAAGGCAAAAATATTTAAGACGAGGATTTAACATGATAAGGATAGGGTCCGGTTACGATGTACATAGATTAGTGAATGACCGTAAGTTAATTATCGGCGGGGTAGACATCCCTTTTACCAAAGGACTGCTTGGCCATTCTGATGCAGATGTACTACTGCATGCAATTGCCGATGCTTTATTAGGCGCGGCCGCACTTGGCGATATTGGTCGTCATTTTCCCGACACTGACAAGGAATATGAGGGAATTTCCAGCATAATCCTCCTACAACGAGTTGCTGAACTGCTCGCCAAAAATAATTTTATTATTTGCAATATAGATTCCACTATAGTTGCCCAAGCTCCTAAAATGCTGCCCCATATTGAAAAAATGCGCATAAACATTGCAGCAGCTTTAAACATCAATATAGACCAGATAAATGTAAAGGCAACTACAGAAGAAAAGCTGGGCGTTACCGGCAAAGGTGAAGGAATATCGGCAAATGCCGTAGCACTTATCAAAACTAACGGAAATACATTGTAGTATAATGGTATTTCTGCTAAAATATACTATACAAGTATTATTTGGAGGTAATAGTTAAATGTCAGAACAAATCAGGGTTCGCTTTGCTCCGAGCCCGACCGGACCCTTTCATATCGGCGGGGCACGCAGTGCGCTTTTTAACTGGCTGCTTGCTAGAAAATATCCCAATGGCAAATTTGTGTTGCGCATTGAGGATACCGACAGAGTAAGATCAAGTAAAGAATCAGAAGAAAATATAAAAGAGTCATTAAAATGGCTTGGTCTTGATTGGGACGAAGGCGTTGATGTCGGTGGTGATTATGGGCCATATCATCAAATGGAACGCCTTGATATTTATAAAAAATATGCACAACAGCTTTTAGATGAAGGCAAAGCGTACTATTGTTATTGTACGGAAGAAGAAATTGCCGCAGAACGCAAAGCTTTAATGGCAGAAAATAAAATGCCTATTTATCAGGGACACTGTCGTCACCTCACTGCTGAACAAATAGAAGCATACAAGGCTGAAGGCAGAAAACCGACAATAAGATTTCGTACACCAGAAAATAAAACAGTAGAATTTGAAGACATGGTACGCGGTCATATGCAGTTTGATTCAAATGGTGTTGGCGATTTCGTCATTGTAAAAGCTGATGGTATTCCCGTATATAATTTTGCAGTGGTAATTGATGATGCCTTAATGAAGATTTCTCATGTTATACGCGCAGAAGAACATTTATCCAATACACCAAGGCAGGTTGTCTTATACGATGCGTTGGGCTTTAATGTTCCGACCTTTGCCCATATTTCTTTAATATTGGGTAAGGATCATTCCAAAATGAGTAAACGGCACGGTGCTACTTCCGTTGAACAATATAAAAATTTAGGTTATTTGCCCGAAGCCATAGTCAACTTTTTAGCACTTTTAGGCTGGGCACCACAGAATGAACAAGAAATTTTTTCTATTGATGAACTAGTGAAAGCTTTCTCAATGGACCACGTTGCTAAAAATCCAGCTGTATTTGATATAGATAAACTTAATTGGCTAAATGCCCAGTATATGAAAAAATTGTCTACAGAAAAAATTACAATGATGGCTATCCCGCATCTTGTTGCCAAAGGGTATTTAAATGGTGCTTTATCTACTGCGGAAATGGCACAATTAGTCCGTTTTACAGAAATTATACGTGATCATTTAAGTTATGGAGCACAATTCTTGGAATTTGCTGATCTCTATTTTAATGATGATATTGTCGTTAAAGATGATGAAGCCCAGAAAGTGCTTGCTGATGAAACAGCTCCCGCAGTTATTAAGCTTTTTAAAGAAAAATTGGACAGTGTAGAAGATTTTGATGCTGCACATATTCAGCCTATCTTTAAACAAGTAACCAAAGAATTAAAAGTAGGCGGTAAGAAAGTTTATATGCCGCTGCGTATCACTATAACAGGACAGATGCACGGTCCTGATTTGGCAGGAATTATTGAAGTATTAGGCCGCGACAGAGTCTTTAAACGTATTGATAAAGTGATGCCTTTATAATTTATTATTATGGTACCTGCCCTTATTATATTTATGTATTCAGCTGAAGGCATATTATACTTTAGTGGTCTTTGTTACAGCTGGAAAAGTCCTAAAACAGATGGAGATTTATTTTAGTGGGAAACCTAAAGGTGTGGCCTAAAAACAGTTTACTGTGTTTTTTTGCGCACCTTTTTCTTTAGGAGAATGCTATGAAATTATTGCATATGTTAAGAAAAGATATCAGGGTAGTTTTTGAACGTGACCCTGCGGCTAAAAGTGTTTTAGAAGTGGTTCTATGCTATCAGGGGCTTCATGCCATCTGGCTTTATCGCATTGCCCACTGGTTTTATTGTCGTAATTTTATACTTATTCCCCGACTTATATCAAATTTTGCCAGATTTCTTACCGGCATAGAAATTCATCCCGGAGCTACTATCGGACCAGGACTTTTCATTGACCACGGAACAGGAATTGTTATAGGTGAAACAGCTGAACTTGGCCGCAATGTAACCTTATATCAAGGCGTCACTCTCGGTGGTACAGGGAAAGAGAAGGGTAAGCGTCATCCCACCATTGGTAATAACGTAGTAGTTTCCACTGGTGCAAAGATTCTTGGTTCTTTTACGGTTGGCAACCACGCCAAAATTGGTGCCGGCTCTGTGGTTCTTAAGGAAGTTCCCGCCTATGCCACAGTAGTAGGGATTCCAGGGCGTGTTGTATTGATGAGAGGTAAACGCGTAAACGATCCTACGCTATCAAATGAAGTCATAAAGAACAAGACTATGTCTGCCGCAATGAAAAAAGAAATGGTCGAAGAGCTTGATGTAGATCTGGCACATGACAAGCTGCCCGATCCTGAACTTGATATGATCAAAGCACTTTTAGAAAAAGTTAAAAATCTTGAAGAAAAAGTAATAAAATTGGAAAAAGAAGTGAATACGAAAAATGCTAAAAGTATATAACACATTAACCAGAAGAAAAGAAGAATTCAAACCGGTTATTCCAGGGCAGGTAAGTATATATGTCTGCGGCATAACACCATACAATGATTCACATATCGGCAATGCCCGTCCATTTGTTACTTGGGATGTCATAAAGCGTTATTTCCGTAAACTCGGCTATAAAGTAAAACACGTACAAAATTTTACTGATGTCGACGATAAAATAATACGTGCAGCAAATGCCAACCATATGACTTGGAAGGAAATTTCTGATAAGTATATCGCAGGCTATTTTACTGTGATGGATAAGCTCAATATTGAACATGCTGATGTATATCCGCGTGTTTCAGAAAATATGAGTGACATTGTCAAAATGATTGAAGGACTCGTCAATAAGGGTGTCGCTTATCCTCTTGACGGAGATGTTTATTTCAGTGTCGAAAAATTTGCAGGGTATGGTAAGCTCAGCGGCCGCAAACTTGATGATATGCAGGCTGGGGCACGTGTAGAAGTAGATAGCCGTAAACACCATCCTATGGATTTTGCCCTATGGAAGACAGCAAAACCTGGTGAACCATCCTGGGACAGCCCTTGGGGAAAAGGACGTCCTGGTTGGCATATTGAATGCTCTACCATGTCTTTAAAATATTTGGGCAAAACTTTCGATTTTCATGGCGGCGGCAGTGACCTTATATTTCCGCATCACGAAAACGAAATAGCCCAGTCCCAGTCATATTGCTGTGATGATCATTCCTTTGCCCGGTATTGGCTGCATAATGGTTTCATCACAATAAACCAAGAAAAAATGAGTAAATCGCTGAACAATTTCTTCACTGTAAAAGATATTTTAAAGAAATACCCAGCCGAAGTATTACGCTACTTCCTCGTAGCGACTCATTATCGCAGTCCGCTTGATTTCAGTGACGAACGCTTGAAGGAAGCTGAAGCGGGACTTTCCCGCCTGAGCAATGCCAAAGACAGCATTTTAGAATTGTTGTCCACTGATGCCGCTGATTCATCCAGCGCAGCTTCTCTGGTGCAATTTGCCGAAAAAGCAAAACAGAATTTTTACAGCGCAATGGAAGATGATTTTAATACAGCACTTGCACTCGCTGCTATGTTTGATCTGGCCAAAAAAATAAATGTATATTACCAATCCGTAACTGCCGGTACTATAACTGCCGACAAAGAAAATCTGCGCAAGGTACTTTCGATATATACTGATATGACTGACATCCTTGGTATTTTGCAGACAAAGACTGATAATACCGGTGACAGCCATCTTGTCGATGCTTTAATGAACATATTGATTTCTATTCGTCAGGATGCCCGTAAAAATAAAGATTGGGCAACTGCGGATAAATTGCGTGATGAATTGAAAAAAATTGGCATTACCATTGAAGATTCGCCTACAGGGGCGCGGTGGAAAAACTGATGCGTTTTGCTCAATATAAATATTTGTGTGAACATATATTTGAAGCAGATGAGTCGGGTAATATCAAGCAGCATTACGACAAAATCGAAGCTGCATCACTACCGCCGCTTGTTCTCGCATATATAGGCGATGCTTATTTTCATCTTTTTGTGCGTACCCGGCTCTTATTCTTTGAAAAGAACAAAGTGCATATTCTCAATGATTTCAGTGCCAAAATAGTATCAGCGACATATCAGGCTTATGCTTATAGAAACCTGCAAGATGAACTTACCGCTGAGGAAAAAGACATCTTTCGCAAGGCCTATAATGCTAAGTCACATGCCCCACGTGTTGCCAGTATTGTTGATTATCATACCAGTACAGGAATTGAAGCAATTATTGGCTATTTACAACTAACTGCGTCTGAAGAAAGACTTCGTTTATTATGTGAAAAGTCTTTTCAACTGATTATCAAAAAAATCAGGCAGGAACAATCTTCAACTGACCAATAAGTTTCATTATAAATTTAATATTTAGCAGAGTAAGTGATTGTGCGTCAAGTGTCGAGTGAACGGGGAGTTGTCATTCGGACGAAAAGCTTTAGGCTTGCGGTACATTCATTGCATCCCGCTGCTGCATCAAAGAAAACATCTTGATATGCAGTGACGTCATGCTAAACATATGGAGGTGTTTTTTTTGTACAATTTTAATTCTAAAATGATTGTATTAAGCGGTATATTCATTGCCTTAATTATTATTTTTACTCATGTATTAGCTATACAGACACTATTCTTGCGAATAAGTTTTGGTTTCTTGCCTTTAGCTGTTTATGCCAGTATCTGTGGTCCATTATACGGAGCTTTTATTGGCGCCCTTGCCGATATATTAGGCTGTTTAATTTTTTCACCGGGGTTTTATTTTCCTGGATTTACCATCAGTACTTCCTTAAGCGGTTATATATATGGGTACTATTTTCACGACAAACCAGTTTCTCTAAAAAGAATATGTATTGTTTTCATATTTTTATTTTGTTCCGTGGACATGTTGCTCAATACATTTTGGCTCAGCCTTCTTTACCACAAAGCAGCAACGGCATTTTTACTAAGTCGTTTTATAAAGAATATTATTTTCTTACCAATTAATATTATTGTCTTTAGTGTAGTATATAAAGCCATCCAAAAATATTTACAAAAAAATTTTGTCATACTGAACAAAAAATCTTAAAAGCATTTTTCAGTACGACAAAATTTACATTTCTTAAGCAAATTTCACTTGAGTTGTTTTATTATTATTCATCTTGACATTTTATTTCTATTCCCGAATGCTTATTTATTTTGATATAGCCTTTATTGCGGAATTTACCTAATATATTAGTTATAGTTTGACGGCAAGCACCGATCATATCCCCCAATTCCTGATGGGTTAAATGATAATTAAGGCGATATGTTTTCTGCTTATAATCTTTATCATCAGCAAGATAATAAAGCAGTTTGGCTAATCTGCTTTCAGTATCAGAAGCCAGCAGCGTTTCCAGCCGAGAATAGGACTTATTGATATATAAGCATAAAAGCCGTGTTACATTATAAGCCATTTCAGCATCTTGTAATAAAAGCTGCTTAAAGTCTTCCCCCGCTATTTTCCATACAACGCAATGGCTTATTGTTTTAGCAAAAGCGTTATGCTTTTTATTTAATAATATGGCTGGCAGGTCTATAAGTTCATTTTTTTTATTTATTGAAATTATAATTTCCTTGCCGTCGGCAGTATTGTAATAGCATTTAATATAGCCTTCATGGATATAATATATATAATCTGCCGTACTGCTTTCAGCAAAAACTATCTTATGGGGAGGTAATGAAATAATACAGGATATTGATTCCAACTTTTCTAATTTATTGTCTAACCAGTTTAAATCCTGCATTACTTCCACACTCCTTATATTAAAAAAGCCGCAGGAATGCCTTTATGGCAATCATGCGGCTTGCAGTTTACTGCTCAGCATTTGTTAAATAATAAAATTTTTTATGGCAGCTTTTATTTCATCAACTTTATTTAATCTAATTAATACTGCTTTAAAACAAGACGGGGATATTCAGGTTCAATGCCTGGATATCCCCGTCTGCAGTCTTCTGCTCAACGTAGTATTCATTGATATTAGGATATAGTATATTACAATTCAGCTTTAATGTAAGTCGTTTGGGCGACACCCCTTTAAACAATAGCCATATTAAGAGACTTGTAAAAAGAATCGCACTTATTTTACGACAATATAATCGGCATTTTGTTGCACTTTTTCTGTAATATCCTGACCTATACCGGGAAGTTCAGGTACAGTATAGCGGCCATGCTGCGGCTGATAATTATACAAGCATAATTCCTGATATTCTGGTAGCAATGTCTTTTGATGGTGCTCATGTATGCAGAAATTAGGAATAGCTGTTTCTATATGTAAAGCCGCTGCTTCGGCTACGCCGGTGCCAGCAACATGTGCTTGCACCGTCACTTCATAGGTATGCGCCATATCAGCTATTTTCTTAAACTCAGTAAAACCACCGCATGATCCTAGATCGGGCTGAATTACATCGATAGAACGATCTTGGAAAAAAGGCAGATACCCCCAGCGAGAATATATTCGTTCACCCGAGGCTATAGGAATATTTATTTTTTCTCGTGCTTTTTTCAGTAAAGATGGATTTAATGGTGTATTTATTTCTTCGTAAAATAAAATATTATACTGTTCTATTGCTCTGGCAAACTGAATAGCGCTAACCAAGTCAGTGTTTGCATGATTTTCAATAATTATATCGACATTTTCACCAACAGTTTGTCTAATTATTGCAACGCGTTCAACACCCATACGTATAATATCATTTGTCAAAGGTCCTTCTAAACGAGAAATTTTCTTACCTGTCCGATCATGGGCAAGTACATCTATTTTTATAGCATCATAACCTTCGGCAACAGCTTTTTCAGCTTCAACGGCATATTCTTCTTTAGCACCCCTGGCACCACGTGTTTTTCCCCAGCCAAACTGAAGCTGTGAAGCATATACCCGCAAATCTTTATGGCATTTTCCTCCCAGCAATTGGTATACAGGAACATTTAGTGCCTTACCTTTTATATCCCATAAGGCTATATCAAGTGCTGATATCCCAGAAAAAATCACTGTTCCACCGCCTTGCCCCCAAAAGGTTTTTTTAAATATTTTTTCCCAAATTGCTTCCGTATTAAACGGATCTTGGCCGATTAAAAGACCAGCAAAATCTTTTATGACACCAACAGCTCCACTTCCACCTACACCATAAGCCATACCGGCTTCACCGACACCATAGATTCCGCTGTCGGTTGATATTTTTACAAGAATAGGACGTTGACCGGATTGTGGCAGTTTATGTACATGGAATATTTCTATTTGTGTTATCTTCATAATGATTTCCTCTTTACTTTATATTATATATTCAATACTATTTTCCGCATTATCAGTAATAATATGTTCTAAAATAAGTTTTTCAAAATATGTAAAATTACTGTCAGTGCTTACACGCGGTCTGGACAGAGTGATTTTTTGATTTAAAGTTATCAAACCATCCTCTATCAAGACAACACGATCGGCAAGATAGACAGCTTCACTTACATCATGTGTGACAAACACTGCTGTAAATCCCTGCCGTGCCCAAAGATTTTCTATCAACTTTTGCATGTTAATACGTGTAAGTGCATCCAATGCACCAAGCGGTTCATCAAGCAACATCACCTTAGGTGTTCCTGCCAAAGCACGTGCTAAAGCGACACGTTGTTTTTGCCCACCTGATAGGGCAGACGGCCAAGCCAGTTCCTTTTTATCAAGTCCAACTGCTTTCAATGCATTCAAGGTTTTCTGTTTATCTCTATCCTTGGCTCCCAGCATGACGTTTTGGAATACATTTTTCCACGGTAACAATCTTGCTTCTTGAAATAGAAACCTTACTTCTGGATTTATGGCAGAAATTTTTTTATTATTTATTACCACTTCCCCGCCAGAGGGTTTTTCCAATGCTGATATAATACGCAGCAATGTGCTTTTCCCACAACCGCTTTTTCCCACAAGGGCAACGAATTCACCCGGCTCAACAGTCAAATTAATATCTTTGAGAACAGGTGTCTGGGCAAATGATTTAGTAATATTTTTAAGCTCTATTTTATATCCAGGCATCTGTTATTCCTCCTGATAATTTGGATTCCAACGAAGCAGATATTTTTCTATCGCTACAGCGATAAAATCTGATATACTGCCAAGAAGCGCATATATTATTAGACTGAGTACTATTACATCCATCATCATCAGTTCACGGGCATTTGTCGCCATATAACCTATCCCTGATTTGGCAGCTATTGTTTCAGCGACTATAAGCGTTAGCCACATCCGTCCAAGCGATTGGCGCACCCCTATCATTATCGAAGATGTTGCCCCGGGAAGGATAATATTTTTAAACATTTCAAATGCCGAAAAACCGTAAATTTTTCCCATTTCTATCAGTGACTTGTCTATAGAACGAATGCCATGAAAGGTATTTAAATATATAGGGAAAAATGTACCAAGTGATATAAGCACTAATTTTGAACTTTCCCCAATGCCGAACCAAATCAAAACTACAGGCAGCATTGCCAGATGAGGTACATTACGAATCATCTGAATCGGTGTATTGAGAATTTTTTCAGCTAATTTAAACTGTCCTGTAGTAATCCCCAAGATAAATCCAATACTGCCTCCTACTAAGAGTCCCAATAAAGCGCGTATGGAACTTATTTGCAAATTTACCAATAGTGTCCCATCCTGTATTAGACGAATAGTTGTATGGACCAATTCAAAAGGTGTAGGAAAAAGGCGAGTAGAAATTTTACCATCTGTCAGATAAAACCAAAGTATAACAAAAACAATAGGTATGCTCCATGCCATTAACGAATCCGCCAATTTATTTTTCAAAAGCTTTATGGTCTTATTACTCTTAGTATTTTTTAAATTTTTTGATGGCGTCATTGAAGGATTTGTCAAATAACTCATTACTGTTGATCTCCTTTTTCAATAATCCTAAACTACCAAAAGTATTTATTATATCCTGTTCAGAAGAAATTGTTGCTGCATCTACGGGAGCCACCGTAACATGGACTTGCTGATTTTCTTCTTCAAATTGCTGCAAAAAGTCTTCGGGTTTTTGATTTATTTCTGCGCTATATATTTGTGCCCATTTTTTCGGATTTTGACGAGCCCATTCATTCGCTTCGTGGAAACGTTCCAAATAATCTACTATAGCAGCATGTTTGGCGGGATCAGCGATTGCCGCGGGTGTAGCATACCAATAAAAATCACCAGAAAGTATATCCTTAGCAGAAAGCAATGTTTTAGCCCCCTTCTGATGACCAATACGCACTGCATTGCCGTAACCGGCCAAGGCATCAATATCTCCTGTAAGAAGTGCTGATAAGCCGTCAGAAGTAGTCATCGCCGTTGCGTCAATATCGTCCCATGATAATCCGGCACTTTGCAGCATTTTAAATAAAAAATATTGGGCAGTTGTACTTTTGGCATAGGCTACCTTTTTTCCTTTTAATTCACTTATGGAACTAGTTGTAGAATCTGGGCCTATTAACAATTCCTGATTTAATGTAGGGCCTTTTCTTACAGCAATTATTTTAAAATTCCCACCATTATTAGCTTGAGATGAAAAAATTGGTGGTATTTGGCTGCCCGTTCCCAAATCAAGTTGGTCAGCAACCATAGCTTCCATTACCAGATTACCACCCTGCATAGTATTATATTCAACCTTGTAGGGAGTATCATCTAATCCAGCAGCTTTGATTATAGACTGCGCGTTCTTCCCCTCAGCCGCACCAATTTTTAATGTTACCGCTGATAAATCAATATCAGATTTATTGGTAGGTGTGAATGCTTGCGAGGTTTTACTACTGGTTCCCATATCCTCGTCACTACAACCGGCAAATAAAATTGATGAAATTATGACAATAAAAATGAGCCAAACTCCTTTTTTCATAAATATCCTCCTTTTTACGTTTACATCCTTATATAAAAATGAAATAAAAAAAACACATATAAATAAAAAAGCTGGCTAATAAACTTAGCATCCTTTATTAGCCAGCCTTCAGTTTTCTGATTGACCGCATTGTTTCAGTTATATTTAGATGTATACGCCTAGAATAAACAATAAAAAATAAAAGGCCAAAGCATGCCTATGCACGCCTTGACCTTTAGTTTTCTAATTAGTCAATATATTGTGGAAGATGATATCATGTATTTTTGATCATGTCAAGAAAAGTTTTTTCAAATATTAGCTCAACCTATTCTAACGATGTGCTATACATGGAAAAGTCTTCTTAATAAAAGTTAAGTAAATTGAAAATATTTTTTATTATACCACATTCGCAGCTACAATATTGTCGTGTATACGACAATATTGTAGCTTTTTTTATATTTAAATTAATTTCTAAAATTATGTTGACAAATAGCACTAATGTGCTTTATCATTTTCTAAACTAAAGTCAACTAGAAAACTAGAGGCTAATTCCAGATGCATGGGTCCCTGGTCTTTTTTAGTTGTTATTCTATACTGGTATTCTGGTATACCAATATAAAACAACCGCTATAAAGAAAAGGAGTTTTTATGTTTGCAGAAATAGATAGAAGAAAAATACAGGGTTTTGATGGATTTTACCACAAAATTGTGGAAGATATCAAAAAACTCATTGTCCAAGGCAGTCTTAAAGCCGGAATGAAGTTACCGTCTGAACGCGTTTTAGCAGAACAATTTGGTGTGAGCCGTGTTCCGGTGCGGGAAGCTTTAAAGACATTAGAATTCATGGGAATCGTTCAACATGTGCGTGGCGATGGTGTATATATTCGTTCTGTCCAGATCCATGATTTATTGCAGCATGTGGAATTTGCTGTACAGGATAACACAGCTGATATACAGCAGACCCTCGAAGAATTGTTCGAAGTGCGTGAAGCAATCGAAGTAAAAGCCGCACAGCTTGCGGCTATACGCAGAACTGAAAAAGATCTGCAAATTCTTCAAAATGCCGTGTTTGCCATGGAAAATGACGTAAAAATGCACCGCAACCACAAACAATCCTCAATGGATTTCCATTCGGGAATAATTAATGCTTCGCAAAATAAAATCTTATGCCGAATCAACGAAGCGCTTATTAACCTGCACTGGTTATCCCGGCAAAAATCTGCTGAAGAAGGCGGACGTGGTTCGATCGCCTTGGACTTCCATTCTAAATTACTGGAAGCTATTAGACAAAAAGATGCATTATCAGCTGGCATACTTATGAAAGAACATTTGCTCCAAGCTAAGCGGGCATTGCTGCACAATGCCCCAAAATAGTCTGCTGGTGCACTCATAATATTAAGGAGGAGTCATTATGAACAAGAAACTTGAACAATTAAGCTGCACTGATTGCGGTGTTTACAACTGCCGATACGGAGATAAAAAGTTTCCAGGTTTTTGTTTGACTACAAAGGATAATGGCGATCATCCTATTAATGATGATATCGAAGAAATCAAACATAAATTGCAAGGAGATAACCAAGATGCTATTGTCGCCAGAGCTTCAGCGCAAGTAGAAGGTCTTTTTTATGGTAAATTAACACGCGTAGAAGAAATAATTGAATTTGCAAATCGTATTGGCGCAAAAAAGATTGGTATTGCTACCTGTGCCGGACTTATTGAAGAAGCTAAAATTTTTGCAGAAATCCTTACTGTCAAAGGTATTGACCATTATAGTGCCATTTGTAAAGTCGGTGGTGTAGACAAAGCTGAAATAGGTATAAAAGAAGAACATAAAATACACCCCGGTAGTTATGAAGCTATGTGTAACCCGATCTTGCAAGCCCGTATTTTAAATTACCATAAAACTGATTTAAATGTAATCGTGGGCTTATGTGTAGGACATGACTCTTTATTTATAAAATATTCAGATGCGCTGGTTACAACACTTGTGACTAAAGACCGCGTAACTGGACATAATCCTGTAGCTGCCTTATATACAGCACATTCGTATTACAAACGGCTGCTGCAAAAATGATAAATTATTCTTGCTCCCAGATATAAGTTCTGTGATGTAACTTGTAAAATCCCTGCAATTTTAAAAATGTGTTTGAAAGAATTATTCATAGTTATATGTTAATTATAATATTTGCTGACTGGAAAACCGGAAGCATAAAACATCAATTATAATGTTTTATGCTTCCGGTTTTATTTATAACCACATACCAAAATATATCGCGAAGGAATGTACTGCCAGCTATCATTTGCTTAAAACATATTTAAGCTACTACGAAAGGACGGATTTAATTATGAAAAAACGCATTTCATTTTATTTTTTGTTAACGATTATTATGGGTGTTATAGCACTGGGATGCTCATCTGAAGAAGCTTCTAAACAGGCATCGTCTTCTGACGCAAACGTACGCGAAATTTCAGTAGGCGTCGGTTCCAATTTTGAACCATATGCCTATATTGACAATGATAATCAGCCTGCTGGATATGACGTAGCTGTGCTGAAAGAAATAAATCGCAGATTACCACAATATCAATTTAAATATCAATCAATCGAATTGAAAAATCTGCTGTTGAGTCTGGATGCAAAAAAGATCCAAATAGCTACACAGCAATTCGAAAAAAATCCCGATAGGGAAGAAAAATATTTATTTACTAATGAAGGCTTCGCTAATTATGACAAACGTCTTGTTATAGCCAAAGGACGGACTGATATAAAAACAATTGACGATTTGGTTGGGAAAAAGGTTGGCTGCGCACAGGGAAGTAATACTGCTGCAATACTGGAAAAATATAATCAGACACACCAACAAAAAATAAATATTGTCTATGTCCAAAATGCCAGCAGTGCTGTCTATGATGATATAGTAAACGGTCGTCTTGACGCAGGTGTCATGACAAGGAAAACATTTAAGCGCAATCAAGAAGCCTTTGGTGATGGACTTGATATTGTCAATGACAGTCTCTTTAGTAAATCTGAAGCATATTTTATTCTCAGTAAAAATGAAACTCAGCTGCGTGACGATATTGACAAAGTATTGAAGGAAATGAAAGAAGATGGCACTTTAAGTAAATTATCCTATGAATATACAAATTCTGATTATGATGTCGAATAATATCACAATCAGCAGGAGGTTTGACTATGGGAAGTCTTTTTGATATACGGTTAGTTTTTGAATATTTTCCCCTGATCTTTTCCCGCTTCCCTATTACATTACTGATCGTGGTCGTCGCAATCGGTGCTGGATTGGTACTGGGTTTATTTATTGCCTTGGTGAGAATGCGTAAAGTTCTACTATTGAACCAATTTGCTATTCTTTATGTATCGTTTGTCCGCGGTACGCCGATCATTGTCCAGTTATTTATTATTTACTACGGGTTTCCTCTTTTATTAGAGCAAGTAGGAATTGATATTACCCAATGGGAAAAAATATACTTTGTTCTAGTCACTTATGGTTTAAATAATGCTGCTTTTATGTCAGAAATTATTCGTTCCGCAATTTCCAGTGTGCCTGACGGTCAGCGGGAAGCAGCTTATTCTGTTGGACTTAGCCGTTGGCAGGCTCTTCGCCGGGTAATACTGCCACAAGCTTTTTTAAATGCTTTTCCGGTCTTCGGCACAAGAGTAGTCAATACTTTTGAATCCACTTCGCTGGCATTTACATTGGGTATCCTTGATATGGTGGGACAGGCGCAGGCTATCGGCAGCCGTACCTATCACGAGCTGGAAGGTTATGTGGTACTTGCCATTATTTTCATTGCAATAAGCATGATACTCGAAAAATTATTTGTCCATGCGGAAAAAAGATTTATTCAGCAGAGGAGGTAGCAGCATGGTTTTTGATTTTCACTACGTAATTACATCTTTTATAACGGCTGTCCATTATATTCCTGTGACACTGGCTTTATCATTGATACCGTTATTTATAGGGATTGTATTTGGCACTTTAATTGCTGTTTGCCGTAAATTTAGGATAAGATTTATCGCTCCGCTCGCAGATATTATCATTCCAGTAGTAAAGGGAATACCATTAGTCCTTCATTTATTCATAATGAATTTTCTTATTCTTAAACCGTTTGATTTATTGGCCCAATATTACGCTTGGGCTGATGTCATAAGATTTATGGATAAAGTCTATATTGCTATAATTGCCATCTCTATTTATGCGGTCATCATCATATCGGAGACAATGCGCAGTGCACTTATGTCTGTAAGCGAGGGGCAGTATGAAGCTTGTTATTCAGTTGGCTTAACTCGTTGGCAGGCGTTACGGCGCGTGGTTTTACCGCAGGTTTTCCCCGTAGCAATTCCTGTACTGGGCAATAATCTAATAGGGCTTATCAAAGGTTCTTCGGTAGTATATCTTATAACCGTCGTTGATGTCATGAATGGTGCCCTTACGACTGCCCAAATAAATTACCGCTTTTTAGAAGCTTATATTGCAGCAGCACTTATTTATTGGGGAATATGCCTTTTGACAGAACGCCTTTTTGCTGTCTGGGAAAACCATATGAAAAAATATCAACTGGGATCTGCTAAAAACAATCTTCGACAAGAGGTGTTATAGATGATTGAACTTAAAAATGTCCATAAAGCTTTTGGTAAAAATACGGTTTTAAAAGGTATTAATTTAAAAGTAAATAAAGGAGAAGTTGTAGTAATTCTCGGTCCCAGTGGTTCGGGTAAAACGACGTTGCTGCGGTGCATCAATTTTCTAGAATCGGCTGACGATGGTGAATTAATCATTGGCGATACTAAAGTTGATTTTAAAAATGCTACCAGCAAAGAAATATTAGCTGTTCGCCGCCGCACAGCCATGGTATTTCAAAATTATAATCTTTTTAACAATATGAATGCTATCGAAAATGTTATGGAAGGTTTGGTAACCGGCCGAAAAATGCCAATTGGCCGGGCACGAGAGATTGCCAAGCAGGCTTTAGACAAGGTAGGCCTAAAGGATAAATATGAGGCTTATCCGCTTCAATTATCAGGAGGACAACAGCAGCGGGTGGGGATTGCCCGGGCAATTGCCCTTAATCCCGATGTAATTTTATTTGATGAACCCACTTCGGCACTTGATCCTGAGTTGGTCGGTGAAGTGCTCAGTGTAATGCAGGCTGTTGCCAAAGAGGGAATTACGATGATCGTCGTGACTCATGAGATGTCTTTTGCTATGGATATTGCCCAGCATATTATCTTTATGGCTGATGGAAATATTGTGGAGGAAGGCTCTCCTAAAGATATTTTCACTAATCCCAAGGAAAAACGCACTAAACAATTCCTTGAACGTATTCTTCCAAGATGGAATTATTCCATATAACAATTATCGATTAATTACAGGTAAAACATAAGTGGGGATAAAATATGATAAGAGATTTTGACCAGCTCCATAAATACGATAAACTATTTTCTAACAAATGGAATTTACGTGAAGAAAAAACACACGAAAAGGATATTTTGCCTATGTGGGTGGCTGATATGGATTTTGAAACAGCGCCGGCTATTGAAGCAGCTATAAAAGAACGTGCTGATACAGCCATTTATGGTTATGCCTCTGAAACTAAAGAATATTTTGAAGCTGTTTGCAAATGGTTTTCCGAACGTCATAATTGGCATTTTTCTGCAACAGATATCGTATATACCGCAGGTGTAGCAAGTGCACTGGTAATAGGCTTGCATACTTTTTCCCAAAAAAATGATGGTGTCTTGATTTTAACACCGGTATATCATAAATTTTTTCAAATAATACACAACACACAAAGAACGCTTGTACAAAGTCCCCTTTTGCATACTGATGATGGCTATGCAGTCAATTTTACTGACTTCGAAGATAAAATAAAAAAATATCGACCTAAAATATTTATTCTTTGTAATCCGCATAATCCGGTTGGTAAGGTATTTACTAAAGATGAATTAGAAAAAATGGCTCAAATTTGTTTTACCTACAATGTAATGATTTTTTCTGATGAAATACATGGTGATCTTGTCTTCGAAGGGAAAAAATATACACCATTGGCTTCACTTTCTCCTGAAATTTCTGAGCGGATTATTGCGTGCACTTCTCCTAGTAAAGCCTTTAATTTGGCCGGGTTGCGCAGTTCAAGCATAATCATCAGCAATAACGATATCCGTAAAAAATTCAAAAATACAATTGATTTTTTCGGTTATCCTAAAATAAATTTATTCTCTTTACCGGCGACTATTGCTGCCTATACACAGGGAGCGGCCTGGCTGGATGAAGCATTGTCATATATTGAAGCAAACAGAGATTTCGCTTTAACATATTTAAAACAACACCTGCCTATGCTGCAAGTCCATAAACCACAGGGAACTTATTTCCTTTGGCTTGATTTCCGGGCATATGCTATGAGCAGTAAAAACTTGGAACAATTTTTATTACATACCGCCAAGGTATGGGTAAATCAAGGTTATGCTTTCGGTGATGACGGGATCGGTTTTGTGCGTATGAACATTGCCTGTCCACGCAGTATTTTACAAAAAGCTTTGCAACAAATTAGAACAGCACTTGCTACTTTGCCTAAAAAAACTGTTAATAAATAACAGACAAACCATTACCAAAATAAAAAACCGCAGTCAATAATCTTTCCTTATTGAAGGAATACATTATTGACTGTGGTTTTAATTTTTAATTATAGCTATTTAGTGTATATCAAGTACCTGCATAAATTTATGATTCGGCTATATTTTTAAGCGGCAGAATACCTATTCTATTAACAAAAGCCGTAAATTTTTCATTTTCCAGTGCATTTTTTTGGTAAAAACGAAGAATCTTCTCTAGTACAAATTTTATTTCACTGCTGGCAGTAAGGTCTTTTAGTTTTTCGGCAAAATGGCCGTCACCGTCTAACGTACCGCCCGCCCATACAGTAAAAGCATCTTCTACTCCATTTTCCGTTTTAACTCTGCCACCCTGCAAGCTGATATCGGCAATATGTTTCTGCCCACATGAATTTGGGCAGCCCGTAATGTGAATGCGTACCGGTACGGGCAAGTGGATTTTTTCATCAAGGTAGTTGGCAATCTGCCTAGCTGTATCTTTAGTGTTGACAATGGCTAAATTGCAAAATTCATTACCTGTGCAGGCTATAGTATAGCCAAGAAAATTTTTAGGTGTTACAGGCAATCTCTTAAAAATTTCTTTTTTTATTAATGAAGGAATGCGTTCATCGTCTATCCCGGAAATTATTATGTTTTGTGATAAAGTTGTACGAAGTTTTTTATCCCCGTACGTTTCAGCTATGGAAGCCAGTTCAGCCAGATCAGCAGCTTTTATTTCGCCCAAGGGAATATTTAGCCCGATAAAGGTTTTTCCCTGCTGTTTTTGTGGATGTATACCATAATAATAAGCAGCGTTCCAGGAAACTGTTTTATCAATGCCGCTTTCCAATAACGGACCTGTAATTTCAGTTATTTTATCCCGAAATTTATCTACACCCCAATCATCGAGCAGAAATTTTAGCCTTGCATGTGTTCTTCTTTCACGATAGCCATTATCACGAAAAATAGTGCATACAGCTTTTGTTATTTGCAAAACTTCGGTTGGTTTAGCGAAAATATTTAGCTTTTTTGCCAGATGCGGTGTACTGGAAAGACCTCCACCAAGCCAAATATGAAAACCAAGTACTTCTTTCCCATCAATATTTTTACTTGCAGGCGTGAATGCTATGTCATTTATTTGTGCGTGTGCAGCATTATGTACACTACCTGATATTGATATTTTATATTTCCGCGGTAAATTAGAAAAATCTCTATTCAAAAGGAAAAAATCATTTACTTCCCTGACAAGGGAACTCGTATCAATTAATTCTTCTTTATCTATTCCGGCCAAGGGATTCCCTACTATTGAGCGGGTACAATCACCGCAAGCTTCGAATGAACTCAAGCCACAAGCATCGAGTCGCCTAAAAACATCAGGGATATCTTCTATCTTTAACCAATGAAATTGGATAGAACCACGTGTAGTGATATTTGCTATGCCGCGTCCGTATTTTTCTGCAATCTCCGCTAACACTTTAGCTTGTTCTGCACGCATAATTCCCGAGGTCATACGCACCCTAAGCATGAAATATCCGTTTTTTGGTTTTTGTTCATAAACGCCAGCCCATTTAAACAATCCCATATCATCGGCATCTATACTATCATATCCTGTTTTTGCATATTTATTGACAATAGTATCAATAATATCCAGGCCATCTTTTTTTAATTTTACTTTCTCAACTGCGTTTAATTTTTTATTTTCAGTCCAGATAGCTTTATAAGACATAAACACACACCTTCGCAAATTTTTCTTCTAAGACTATTTTCCAGATAAAAGACCTGTTTTTTCCAAAGCCTGCTGCAGGTCACCGATAATGTCTTCAATATCTTCGATGCCAACACTAAACCGGAAAAAACCTTTATGGAATTCTTCTGGATAGAGATACTGCCGTTCATCATTTTCGCCCAAAAATACAATCAGGCTTTCATCATGTCCCAATGATACAGCAGAAGTAATAACTTTTAAATAACTGACAAAACGGTTATGCGTTTCATGGTCAGCATCCAAACCAAAGGACAATACCCCGCCAAAACCTGGTGACATTTGCTTTTTGGCTACAGCATACCCTTTATGTGATTTTAGACCTGGATATGCCACAAAACGTACACAATCGAGTCCTTCCAGATATTCAGCAACCTTCTGCGCATTTTTATTGTGCTGTCTCATTCGCAGTGGCAGTGTGACCGATCCCCGCATGATCAGCCAGGCATTAAAAGGACTGATTATACCGCCCAGATTTATCTGCGCCTGTGCCCGTATGGTATCCAAATATTTTTTCTGGCCGATGATTGCCCCCCCTAGAGCATCACCATGTCCATTTATATATTTTGTAAGGCTTTCTATAGTAAAATCAGCACCTAATTCAATTGGACGTTGGTTAAATGGAGATGCAAAAGTATTATCTACAGAAAGCAACGCATTATTTTCATGTGCGATATCGGCAATTCTTTTAATATCGGCAATTCCCAAAGTTGGATTTCCCGGTGTTTCAATGTGTATGAGCTTTGTGTTCGGTTTAATCACTTTTTTTATATTTTCTGGATTAGTAGTATCGACTATAGAAGTTTCTATGTTAAATTTATTATTTAAAAGCTCATTAAATAATCGGTATACTGCTATATAGGTCACACTGGAAAAAATTACGTGATCACCGCTTTTAAGCAATGAGAAAAACAGGCCGGAAAGTGCAGCAACACCACTAGCTAAAACAACGCAATCCTCGCCTCCTTCAAGCGATGCTAATTTTTCCTGAAGGTATTTTTGATTATTTCCACCATTGCGGGTATAAATGCTTTTATCAGCACTACTCCAATTCATATCAGATGGATCGTATGGCAGTTCATAACTGTTCGCCATCGTAATAGGCCGCTTGATCGCGCCTGTTTCAGCATCTACATCATTTCCTGTATGGACAGCCCGTGTCTGAAAACCATATTCACGTCCATATGTTCTTTTTGCCATATTTATCAACCTCTTTATTTAAAATTTTTCCTAAAAAGAAAAAGGCCGGAGCATATGTTGTGTATACATATACTCCGACCTTTAGTTTTTCTAATCAGTCAACGTAATTATCACTGTTATGATGATATCATGCACAGCTTTTTATGTCAATTGCAAATTTATGGCACCAAACCTGTATATCCCATATCTGCATAACCATTTTAGAACTTATATGTTTTCGGTTCTCCAGAAAAAGAGTATATAGTTGCGGTTACGTCTTTCAAATAGAATACCTGCATATTACCATCATTGACAGCATATCTGTCTGCTAAGGTAGGAAAAGCATCCAGCATTGACTGTTGTGCTTCTAAGCGGGGATCTTCAACAGGCACAGCATCTATACGTATCCATTTATCTCTTCCATGTAATGCACTTATTTCTATTTTCGGATTACTAATCATCTGCTTCGAAACATCTTTTTTCTTACCTGTTTGAATATAAATTTTACCTTCAAATATATGAAAAGTAGTAAAAGGGCGCACACGTGGCTGCTGTGCTTCTTTATCATATGTAGCAATAAAATAAGCTGGGCATTTTCTTACAAAATTATACACTTCTTGAACATCCTGCATAGGTAATTCCTCCATTAATCCATAAATGTAATTTACTAATAAATCTTAATACCATTATAACAAATTACTTATCCAATAAAAATAGGGTATTTTACCATAGTAAGTAACTGCATAGATAGGTAAGTATCCATATAGTTACTTATAAACAAATTAACAATATAACAAAAAAAACGTAAAAAAATCTAATAATGTCGTAATAACGACTTACATAATCGGATTTATATACTATATTAGATGAATAAACAAAACAGCCTTGTAATATAGCACAACTGCTGAGCAGATAACTGCAGGCCATGGATATTTTGAGTGTATTCTAAATATCTATGGCCTGTTTTTGTGCTATATTCAAAAAGCCATTGTTTATTTTATTAAACACTATTGTCAAATAAGGGAGGAAAGATTGATGAGTTATAAAATAGCAGCAGCTTCCTCTGACGGAGAAAGGGTGGATCGTCACTTCGGTCATGCGGATCTATTTTATATCGCAGAAGTTGCGGATGATGAAACTTATCAGCTTACAGGGAAAAGGACTTTAAAATCGCCGTGCCGTCACGGAATCCATGACTTGCAGGAAATGCAAAAAGCAGTAGAGGTCATAGCCGATTGCCGATATGTCCTTTGTGAAGCGATTGGTGCAGGTGCCGCAACGGTGTTGGAACAGTGCCGCATTACTCCACTGGAAACAGATGAATTGATTACGAAAGCAATCGAAAATATTATTTTGTATAGAAAACGGTTCAAAAAAATGCAATGCGCTGCACCTACTACCTGAATCAGATTATTGGTAATGAAAGAAGTGAAAAGATATGAGAAAAGAAGCTGTATATAATCTGCATCCATGTTTTGGTGCCAGAAATAATCGAGGCAGAATGCATCTGCCGGTATGTCCTGGCTGCAATATTTTTTGCCGTTTTTGCGAACGCAGTATCAATAAAGACGAAAATAGACCAGGAGTTGCGGCGAAGGTGATCACACCACAGGCAGCTTGTGACTACGTGGAACGGGCTTTAGTATTTTGCCCTGACATCACAGTTGTAGGCATAGCTGGCCCGGGTGATACACTGGCTACCGATAATGCGATAGAAACCTTTAAACTTGTCGGCAAAAAATTCCCGAACTTACTAAAATGCATGAGTACCAACGGTTTGTTGCTCAAAGAAAAGCTGCCTGACCTTTTGGCTGTGGGTATCGACACGCTAACTGTTACCGTGAATGCTATAGATCCATACATTGAAGCACAGCTTAATGACGGAATCATTTATCACGGTAAAAAAATTATGGGTGCAGAAGGTGCTGAAATACTGATCCATAACCAGCTTGCCGGTATCGAAGCCGCAGCAGCAGCAGGAATAACGATAAAAATAAATACCGTGTTGGTTAACGAAATAAATAGGTTTCATATAAAGGATGTAGCTAAAGCTGTAGCAAAATGCGGCGCGATAATTTACAATATCATACCGCTTATTCCACAGCATAAGTTAAAAGACTTTTCCGCTCCAAACTGCGCTGATATAGAATCGGTTCGCCATGAAGCCGGCAAATACATTGATGTGTTCAGGCATTGCCAGCACTGCCGGGCAGATGCAGTTGGTATCCCGGGTAAAAATAATTTCAGCCGACAAGTTTACCTTGGTGAAATGCAGCAACGGGAAACTTTTTCACATGGTTAATAAATAAGTTAAAGGAGAAAAATTTTTATGGCAGATAAAAAGATTCGGCAAATCGCAATATACGGAAAGGGTGGTATCGGCAAATCTACCACTACCCAAAATTTAACTGCGGGCTTGGCTGAACAAGGCAAAAAGGTTATAGTTGTTGGCTGCGATCCCAAAGCAGATTCAACGCGTCTTTTATTAGGAGGACTTGCACAAAAAACAGTTCTTGATACATTAAGGGAAAAGGGACAGGATTTTGATCTTAACAGCATTGTGAAAGTAGGATTTAAGGGCATACGCTGCGTAGAATCCGGTGGTCCGGAACCAGGAGTAGGTTGTGCCGGCCGCGGTATCATTACATCAATAGGTCTGCTGGAACGAATGGGTGCATATACGGAAGATTTGGACTACGTCTTTTATGATGTTCTAGGTGATGTTGTCTGCGGCGGGTTCGCTATGCCA
This sequence comes from Pectinatus cerevisiiphilus, assembly GCF_004341685.1. Taxonomy (GTDB): domain Bacteria; phylum Bacillota; class Negativicutes; order Selenomonadales; family Selenomonadaceae; genus Pectinatus; species Pectinatus cerevisiiphilus. Next base: position 24,763 of record NZ_SMAA01000015.1, on the reverse strand, counting down.
ATCCGTGAAGGCAAAGCCAAAGAAATATATATTGTAGCCAGTGGAGAAATGATGTCTCTCTACGCAGCCAATAATATTTCCAAAGGTATCCAACGATATGCTCTCAAAGGCGGCGTACGACTCGGCGGAATCATTTGCAACAGCCGCAATGTAGATAGAGAAATAGAGCTGCTTAGGGCATTTGCCAAAGAACTAGGAACACAGCTTATTCACTTTATTCCACGTGATAATATAGTCCAGCATGCTGAAATAAGGCGTAAAACGGTTATCGAATATAAGCCGGAATCAAAGCAAGCAGAAGAATACAGAATTCTGGCTAAAAAAATAGAAGAAAATAAATTGTTTGTAGTGCCTAAGCCTATGGAACCGGAAGATTTAGAAAAAATTCTAGTAGAATACGGCCTATATGACACTGTTGAAAGTAATTACGCTATTTAAGTTTATGAAATATGAGGTAAAAAAAATGAAAAGCATGGTAAAAAGTTGTTGTATAAAAAACTGTATGTGTAATATGTGTAAATTAAAAATGGGGACATTGCGACTTCTTTCAAGTGGATAACTATATTAAATAACTGCTTAATATATGGTCAAAGAAAGAGGCAAGTAATGCATGCATTTACTATGTCTTATTTTTTTACCCTTTTATAGGTTTTAAAGCGTAATTTGGTATCGTATTTTGCTAAAACTTAAAAGTGTTTCTTGTAAAGGAAGACTCGGGTAATGTGCCAGTCGAATGGAGGAGATTGACGATGGCAGAGTTTATTAGAAGAGCAGGACAGGCTTTAGCAATGGACATCTTGCCGATTGGTGAAGGAGATTTAGAATGGAAGGATTTATTAGGAAAATTAATGAGCGCTTTATTGATGCATCAGGGGTAATTCTTTTCTTATTATTATGGGAATTTTTACCACGTGCAGGAATTGTTGATGGTCAATTTATTCCACCTTTATCAAAAGTAATTGAAGCAATTGTTAGATTGTTTTTCGTCGAACATTTACTGCTGCATATTGCGGCAAGCCTTCAGCGAGTATTTATTGGTGTGGCTTTAGCCATAATTTTAGCTGTACCAATAGGATTTGCTTTATCAACTTTTAAAAAAGTCGCCGTTTTTTTACGACCCCTTTTGAGAATAGGCAGCCAGATCAATGCTTTTGCATTATTTCCAATCTTCATTTTGATATTTGGTATTGGTGAAACAGCAAAAATTAGTATTATTTTTTGTGCTGCCTTTTGGCCGATATTATTTACAACAGTAGCTGGGGTCAGCCAAATTGATCCCTTATATATAAAAAGTGCAAAATCAATGGGTGCCGGCCACTTTACGATATTTAAAGAAATATTGCTGCCCGGCACAGCCCCATTAATCTTTACAGGCATTCACCATGGAACTACACAGGCGTTCCTGATGCTGATTGCTGCCGAAATGATTGGCGCTAAAGCCGGTTTGGGTTGGATTATTCTGAACTCGACAGCCAACAGCCTGATGCCGCGCTTATTTGCGGCTGGCATTATCATTGCCTTACTGGGAATGCTTTTAAGTTATCTAATTCATTGGTGGGAAAAAATTATTTTATTTTGGCAGGAAGATGCAAATGTTAATTAAATTCAGCGGGGAATGTTTAAGGGCATAAGGAGGTTATTTTTTATGCAAACGATGGTAAAGGCTATTTCTATCCAAAAAGACCGCTCAATAAAAACTCATTTTTGGAGTTTGAAAGTAAAAAAGTTTATTGTTCCCAATATTTCTGTCGTATTATTTTTGCTTACTTGGGAATTTCTTGTAGATACGGGAATCGTCAAAGATACTTTTGTCGCCGCCCCTTCGGTGATGGCAGGGACTATCTTACAATTATTTGCCAATGGTGTACTTTTAGGTAATATAGGCATCAGCCTTTTCCGCGCTATCAGCGGCTTTATTCTTGCTAGTGTAGTAGCTGTCCCGCTTGGTTTTTTCCTTGGCGGCACATTTCGTATATTTCAACGGGCAGCAACACCGATGGTTCGATTGCTTAATGCAGCTAATCCATTTGCACTTCTACCTGTATTTATCCTATTGTTTGGAATCGGTGAGCTGTCAAAGGTCGCCATTATCTTTTGGGTATGCTTATGGCCAATTTTATTAAATACCATTACCGGCATACGTACTGTAGATCCTTTATTGATTAAATCAGCACGTTCTATGGGTATGCAAAAATGGGCACTTTTTTTTAAAGTTATTTTACCAGCAGCGAGTGCCTCTGTTTTTCACGGACTTAAAATGAGTTGCGGGACAGCTTTCTTTATGCTGATCGCGGCTGAAATGATTGGAGCCAGTACTGGTTTGGGCTGGATGGTCTGGAATGCACAGATAAATTACCAAATACCTAAATTATTTGCAGTCACCTTTATTATTTCCGCACTCGGGTTATCCCTGAATTATTTATTTGCCAGAATAGAAAGGCACATCCTTTCATGGCAGGAAAATGTGTCGGAATATTAGACAGAAAAGCTGTCACAAACTTAATTAGTAGAAAGGATTGCGATTATGCGCATGAAAAGAGGGGTAAAAAATTTTTTAGCCGGCATACTAGGCGTAGTAATTGTTGGGGCAGTATTTTATGGGGCAAATAACAGCGATCAAGTCCAGGGGGGCGGCCAAGCAGCCGCTGCTGATAATGATGGTTTAATACCGATAAAGACCTGGTCACAGACAGATTGTTCATCAACGCCATGGGTTGTAGCTGATAAAAAAGGGTTTTTTGCAGAAGAAGGCCTCAAAGTGGTTTATACAGGTGATACCCAGCCAGCGCAACAAATTCCCTCCGTAATAAATGGAGATAACGATGTCGGCGGTGGTACACATCCTAATACCCTTGCTGTAGCTATTAACGGTGGTGCAAAAATAAAAGCTGTTGTTGTCGGTGGCATAGATCCCGCTCCAGACCTTGACCCAAAATTGCGCCATATGGCATGGTATGTTAGTCCGGAAAGCGGTATAAAATCATTCAAGGACTTGAATAATATTCAAGGAAAAGTCAAATTTTCTACAATAACTACTAATATATGTGCTGATTTTCTAGCCAACAACATTGCCGATAGGAATAATGTTGCACGAGATAAAATTGAATGGGTGACAATGCCTGATATTCAAGCTGTACAGGCAGTAAAACAAGGGTTGGTCACTGTAGCCGGCGTTCATCCGCCATATTATAAATCGATGGAAGATGCCGGTATGGTAAAAATTGCAGACAGTTTTGATGCCGGCCTTGGTCCGGAAGCTGGAGTTTCTTATTACTATTTTAGTGAAGACTATATTAAACAACATCCAGACACAGTCAAAAAATTTTCAAGAGCAATGGCTAAAGCTGAACGCTGGTCTAATGCAAACCAAGAAGAAGCCAGATTATTAACCGAAAATTGGATTCATGTTCCGGTTTCAGCAACGCATTATTATTATGGTGGTACAGATCTAAAACCACGCATGATTGACCCATGGATCAAAGATTTGGAAAATGCCAACGTAATTCCTAAAGGCAAGATCAAATCAGAAGATTTATTGGCCCTTGATCTGGCACAGTAATCTAGCTTGCAGATATATGTAATTGATAGATTGTACAAGGAGATGATAATGTATGGCTGATTCAACCAATGATGCCGTTCCGGCAAGTAGTGAATATGACAAAATTATTGCTGTCAATATAAATAGGATATACAAGGTACGGCAACATGATACAGAAGAATTAACGGAATTCCAAGTTTTAAAGAATGTAAATTTAACAGTAAAAAAAGAAGAATTTCTCGTTATTGTAGGACCGAGCGGTTGTGGAAAATCAACTTTTCTGGATATGGTTGCCGGACTGGCACAGCCAACCTCCGGTGAAATATATATGGATAAAAAATTGATTACAGGCCCTGCATTGGATCGTGGCATTGTCTTGCAAGGATATGCTTTATTTCCGTGGCGCAGCGTTAGGAAAAATGTAGAGTTTGGCTTGGAAATAAAAAATGTTCCTAAAAAGGAACGCGCTGAAATAAGCCAACGATTTATAGATCTAGTTAATTTAAATGGTTTTGAGGATCGTTATCCCCACGAATTATCAGGTGGCATGAAACAGCGTGTGGCAATTGCCAGGGCATTAGCCTATGATCCTGAAGTACTGCTTATGGATGAACCTTTCGCAGCAGTTGATGCACAAACGCGTGAGGTTTTACAGGGAGAGCTGCTGCGAATCTGGGAAAAGACCAAAAAGACTATTGTTTTTGTCACGCACAGTATAGATGAAGCCATCTTTTTAGCTGATAGGGTAGTAGTAATGGCCTCCAATCCGGGAACTATAAAAGATATAATCCAGATTGAACTTCCCCGCCCGCGCGACGGTATCAGAGCATCAACTGAGTTTGGTAAACTGCGACAGGAAATATGGCAGTTATTACAAGGCCAGCATATTTCAACAGAAGAATTACAAACAAATGAAAATTTGCATAATGAAGCGGTATAGTGTGCAAAGATTGCGAGGGAAATAGTGTGGTTACAAACTGAAAGCAAATTAAAACAGCTGCTGATCAAAAGTTCAGGCATTGTATTGTTTTTACTTCTCTGGGAACTGTCTACCCGCGCTAATTTAGTTGACACGCAATTTTTACCGCCAATATCAATAATACTGAATGAAATGGCACATTTACTAATGAGCGGTGAACTAGTCAATAACCTCCTTATCAGTTTATGGAGAATAACATGCAGCTTATCACTGGCTATAATCGCCGGTATACTGCTTGGTGTATTACTACAGGGCTGGTTCCCTCATTTGGTAAGACAAATGGACTCATTATTCAGATTACTAAGCCATGTGAATCCTTTTTCACTGTCACCCTTATTCTTACTGTTATTCGGCATAGGAGAAAAACAGAAACTGGCCATAATTGCAATTGTTGCCTTTTGGCCTGTCCTTTTTTATACAATTACCGGTGTACGTTATATTAATCCGGCGATTATAAAAACCGCCCGTTCAATGAAGGTGACTTTTGCAGCCATGTTTATAAAGGTATTAATACCTGCAGCTTTTCCGACAATTATGACTGGTGTGAGAATAAGTACCCAATTATCAGTATTCATGCTGACCGGCGTAGAAATGCTCAATGCCCGCACAGGACTTGGTGCAATGGTGCACGGCAGTGCAATGGAATTTGATATTCCGCGTTTATATGCCGGCGGTGTACTAATTATTTTATTGGGTATTGTGTTGATACAAATTTTTGCAGAGATTGAAAGGGAAATACGTTTTTGGTATGAACCGGTCAAAGAGACAAAACAGGGTCTGCACGAAACATCAACAGGCAGAGTAAGCTGGCATAGATATTGGATACCATTGATAGTAGGTGGTGCATGTAGTGTTATTGTCTTTGGTAGTCAGCTAGTGCAGCAACAGACTTTACAACCAATGCCAAAGATGGGACAGAGCTCACATAGTTCTGGTACAGATAATGGCATGGAACAGCATATGAATATGGATATGCATATGCATGATAAAGATCATGATGAACAAAATAGTGATATGAACCAGCATATGGATATGGATAAACATGATCAAAATCAAGATGAACAAAATAGCGATATGAACCAACATATGGATATGGATAAGCATGACCAAGATCAAAACGAACAAAGTAGCAATATGAACCAACATATGGATATGGACAAACATGATCAAGATCAAAACGAACAAAATAGTGATACTAACCAGCATATGGATATGGGACAAGATGACGATGATGATACGTATAGTGTTATGTTACATCCGAGCGGTGGTACATGGCCATAAAATAGCATCTGCTGTCACCTAAAAATATCACTTTCGCTAATAATGGACAAATATATGAAAATTGATGAATTTACAGGTGAGCACCATGCAAATAGAACATGTGCAAAAATTTTTCGAGAATAAGGTTTTTATATTACTTTTTATAGTAGTTTGGGAAATATTGAGTAGAAGTGGTTTGGTTAATAATTTATTCTTGCCACCCTTTTCAAGTGTTTTAGAAACTATATGGCAGCTACTCATTAATGGTAGTTTTTCGGCAAGTGTTCTAATCAGCCTGCAAAGAGCTGTACTAGGTTTTGTAGTGGGTGTGCTTATCGCAGTACCATTAGGATTTTGGTTATCTGTATGGCCGCGTGGATTGCAAATGTCTATCTGGCCGCTGCTCAAAGTAGCAGAACAGGCTAACCCATTTATTTTATTTCATGTGGTTATCTTATTTGCAGGGATAGGTGAATTTGCAAAAACTATCATTTTAAGCTGGGTATGCCTTTGGCCTATACTTTTCAGTATTTGTGATGGCATCAAAAATGCTAATACTGACATACTTAAAGTTGGTGCTTCATTTGGCCTAAGCCGTTGGCAGCTGTTTTCTAAGATCACTATACCGATGGTTATGCCGTCACTATTTACAGGACTGCGTATCAGCGCAGGTTATGCGTTTTTCTTACTGATAGTTATAGAAATGATGGGTTCTAACTCAGGTCTTGGCTGGTTTGTTTTATCCAACCAGGAAAATTATAATATCGACCGGATTTATGCTGGGGCAGTGACAATTGCCGTTTTAGCCGTCTTCATCGATTTTATTTTGAAATCAATTGAAGCGAAGCTATTGTCACATCAATACCCGGAAATTATTAATTAGTGTTGCTGATGGGAGTGATTAGTGTATGGCAGTTTACAAAGATATGCCTGAAGTTGAAATCAGGGAGAGAAGACTAAACGCGATTCTTTCCTATCAGGGTGATGCAGAAACTCTTAATATCCAATCTAAAAAGAGAAAAGTTAAATGCCCTGGCAGTTCTTACAATCAGTGCAGCCAATGCGCTGAAGGATGCGCGGAAACAATAACCTACCATGTCATCGGGGCAGCAGTGGTTAGCCATGCGCCAATTGGTTGCAGTATCGGCGTGTCACCACGCCATATTTTAAGCCGGGCAGTATCTAAAAATCGTGGTCTACCTGAACATAAGGTACAGATGATCAGCAGCAACATAAATGAAGAAGACACTGTCTATGGTGCTTCTAAAAAATTATTTGCAGCAATATATGAAGCTGACCGCCGCTTTAAACCTAAGACCATTTTCCTCCAGGCTTCCTGTGCCTCAGGTATCATTGGTGAAGACATGGAAAGCATTGCTCGGCAGGCAGAAGAAAAATTGCATTATCCAGTTGTTCCGGTATATTGCGAAGGTTTTAAATCAAACATATGGTCCACAGGTTTTGATGCTGCCTTCCACGCAGTTTTACGCAGGCTGGTAAAACCAGCGCAGAAAAAACAACATGATCTGGTAAACATATTTAACTTTGCCGGTTCAGACACATTTATCCCTTTTTTGCATAAGCTTGGTTTACGTGTAAATTATTTAGTGCCAATGGCCACCTTGGAGCAAATTGCTTCTCTTACGGAAGCTGCCTGCACAGCGCATATTTGTGAAACGCTGGCTACATACGTAGCTGCGGCATTGGAAGAACAATATGGCGTCCCCGAAGTAAAAGTACCACCACCATTTGGTATTAACTGGACTGACGGCTGGTTAAGGGAAATAGCTAAATACACCGATCGGTTGGATTTGGCAGAACAAGTAATCGCCCAAGAACATGAACGAATACAGCCAGAATTAGAAAAGCTCAGGACACAGTTGGCGGGAAAAACAGTTTATGTATTGTCGGGAGATGCTTTTGCCCATAATCTAGCCAATATTGCTAAAGACCTAAATTTGAAGGTAATTGGTTTAAGCACACTGCACCATGACTTACATTTTGAAACACCGCAACAGGTAAATACACTGGATGCATTAATTAAAAGTAATGGAAATATAAAAAATGTCACGGTATGCAATAAGCAGCCATATCGTATCCTTAAGTTATTGCAAGACATAAAACCGGACGTATTAATAGTACGCCATCCCAATTTAGCGCCCTTCGGGATGAAACTGGGAATTCCCACTTTAAGTGAAGGCGATGGAAATTACAGTATTGGTTATGATGGTGTTTTAAAATTTGGGCGGCGATTAATAGAACTATTAGCTGCTAAAAATTTGTTCAACAATATTGCCTTGCACGCCAAATTACCATACAGCAAATGGTGGCAGCAAAATAGTATTGTTAATTTTAATAATACACAGGATGGTGGGCTATGAGTGACATAATCGAACAACCACGTTATGGCTGTGCTTTAAGCGCACAACAGACCGTATTGGCAATTCCACGTGCTTTGCCAATCGTACATGCAGGGCCGGGATGCGCCTCCAAATCCTTTGCTTTTGCCGCTACCGGCGCCGGTTTCCAAGGTGAAGGATATGGTGGTGGTTCCCATATTTCCTCCACCAATACCGGAGAATCAGAAGTTATTTTCGGCGGTGAAACAAGCCTGGCAAAAGAAATAAAAGGGGCTTTACAAATTCTCGACGGCGATTTATTCGTCGTGTTATCCGGCTGCACCTCCGACATCGTCGGTGATGATTCAATAGCTGTAGCTGAACGCTTTGCCGCCCAAGGATATCCAGTAGTAGGAACGGAAACTGCTGGATTTAAAGGCAGTAGTTACTATGGACATGAAATAGTTATAAAATCCATTATTGAACAATTTATAGGTAGTGTGGAACCAAAGGTCCAGCGCGGCTTAGTAAATGTGTTCGCAGTAGTACCGTTCCAAGATCCCTTTTGGCGCGGTGATTTGGAAGAAATCAAGCGTGTTTTAACAGGAATAGGGCTTGAAGTAAATATTCTATTTGGCAACGGTTCAGCAGGAATTAGTGAATGGGCAAACATTCCCAATGCACAGTTTAACTTATTGATTTCGCCGTCGACTGGAATTGATATTGTCAAACTTTTACAAGAAAAATACGATACACCATATCTACAATATCCCTTATTGCCAGTTGGTGCTAAGGAAACCAGCCAATTCTTACGCGATGTTTCCGTATTTGCCGGACTCTCACCCATAAGAACTGAAAGATTTATCAAAGAAGAAGAAAAACGTTTTTATGATTACTTCATATCTGTATCAGATTTTATAGGTGAGTATTGGAACAATTTACCGGTTGATTTCTATACTGTGGGGGACAGTATCTATGCTCCGGGAATAAGTGCTTTTCTTGTCGATGAATTGGGACTTACGCCTAAGAAAATTTATTTGACCGATGAATTAAAACCGGAATGGCAGCAGATTATTACCGAGTCATTATCAGCACGTGACCGTAAATTGGTAACTGCTTTAACTTTCGAAAATGACGGAGGACGCATCGAAGCTGATATACGCCAAAGCGCTGATAAAGCAAAACGTTCAATTATTCTCGGCAGCTCCTGGGAAAAATTTCTTGCACTTGATATTGGCAGTCTTTATGCATATCTCAGCTTACCACTTGATGAAACAGTGATTTTAAATGATACCTATACAGGATATAATGGCGGTTTACATCTTATGAGTGAAATATATTCTGCGGTATTTAAACGCAAAACTGCTACCTCAAGATCAATTTTTTAATGAATAATGTTTAATTTATATACAAATAATGCAGATATAATTTTTTTGCTCGGCTACTAAACTGTTTTGGGGGAATAAATTTATTATGAAAAGATTAAAATCGTGGCTGCCGTTGCTCTCTGTACTTTTAGCTGTAGGAGTAGATCTTTGGCTGCCTGATTCACCTTTGCATACACCTACAAAAACAAAATATTTTTTATGGTTCCTTCTGATTTTAGGAATAATATTTATCATAAATATTATTCGCGATAATCTAAGAAAAACTAAAGATAAAAATTTTGCTAAACAGGCACCGTTTTATGCAGTATTAATTCTTTTATTGAATATATTTAATTTAGTTTCTAAAAAATATGCTTTACTGCCGGTCATATTTTTCCCATCGATAGACAGAGTATTTTCCGTCATTGTGGAAGACAGTGCTTTTCTGGCTACTTGTGTCTTCTCTTCAGCAAAGCTGCTTTTTGCCGGATTTGCTATCGGTGTTATTGCCGGTGTAATAACGGGAATTGCTGTCGGTTTTAATAAAGTAATTTCTTATTGGATCAACCCGCTGGTACGAGCGATCGGCCCCATGCCGCCGACTGCATGGATTCCAATAGTGCTCGTAGTGTTTCCAACAACTTTTGCAGGCAGTGTTTTTCTAATCGCATTATCTGTGTGGTTTCCTACAACTATAATGACAGCTGGCGGCATCCAAAATATTCCCAACGCCTATTTTGAAGTTGCCAGTACCTTAGGGGCAGGACGGTATTATCAAATTTTAAAAGTAGGCATTCCTGCGGCTATGCCGCAAATGTTTCTAGGAATATTTAACGGCGCCGGAATTTCTTTTGTAACACTTATGACAGCTGAACTGTTGGGCGTAAAAAATGGTATCGGCTGGTACATAAATTGGCAAAAGGACATGATGGCTTATGCCAATGTATACGCAGGCCTCATTATTATAGCGGTTAGTTTTTATCTATTGGTAATGCTGTTGTTCAAAGTACGCGACCGTATTCTGGTCTGGCAAAAAGGGGTCATAAAATGGTAGGCGCTATAGATATAAACTCAGTAATAAAAAAATTCACAACAGACGATGGCAATGAAATAACTGCCTTGGATGGTGTCGATTTAAATATAAAAGCCGGTGAATTTATTTCTTTAATAGGACCGTCCGGTTGCGGCAAATCAACTTTGCTGCGCCTCATTGCCGGTTTAAGCACACCTACTAAAGGAACGCTTTCTATGGATGGAGCCGGAATTGAAGGCACCTCCTATGAACGAGGCTTGGTATTCCAAAACGCGATGTTATTTCCCTGGCTCAATATATACGACAATATTGCTTTTGGCCTTAAAGCCAGAAATGTTTATCGCAAACATAAAGAAAGAGTAAGTAAATTTATTAATATGGTATCTTTGGCAGGATTTGAAAAATCTTATCCCCATCAATTATCTGGTGGGATGATACAAAGAGCAGGTCTGGCCCGGGTATTGATAAATGATCCCAAAGTATTGCTGCTTGATGAACCGCTAGGTGCGCTTGATGCTTTTACACGTATGAATTTGCAGGACGAACTTATCCATCTTTGGAAAAAAGAAAAAATGACAATGATACTGGTCACCCATGATGTAGATGAAGCAGTGTATCTTTCCAGCAGGATAGTGGTAATGACGCCGCGCCCGGCCAAAGTAGAAAAAATACTTGATGTAAATCTTTCTTATCCCCGAGTCCGCAGTAGTTCTGAGTTTCTTTATTTACGCACCCAAATATTAAAAATCCTAGATTATGCCGGAAAAACTGAAGACCCTGGTTACTTTATATAATTTCCATACAATAAATTGGGGAATGAAAGGAAAATGACAATGAAAAAAATATTATTGCTTTCTACTGCCTTAATTGTCCTGCTACTCACAATAACAGGCTGCGGCCAACAGAGCAAAGACACGGCGGCAGAAAATAATACTAATGATGATAACTTTGTCCTAAAAGTCGGTTATAGCGGGTCACTTTGCGAAGCACCCCTACATATGGCTATCGAAAAAGGCTTTTTTGCTGAAGAAGGGCTAAAGGTAGATCCTATAAAACTTGCTCCTGGCACGGCTTTTGAAAGTATAAGTTCAGGACAGACGGATGCCGGTTTCAATTTGATGGCAAACTTGATCCAACCATTGTCAAACGGGCTGCCCGTCAAGCTTACAGTAGGCCTGCATACTGGCTGCGACAAGGTTCTGGTTCCAAATAATGGAAAAATTAAAAGCATTGAAGATCTCAAAGGAAAAAGGATCGGCGTACCTAGCCTTAACAGCAGCCCGATAATATTTGCTAAACGCGTATTGGCTGCACATGGCATAGGTGTAACTGAAAAAAATATGGAAGTTGAATTTGTCGTATTTAGTGACAGCGAATTACCACTTGCCTTAGAAAAAGGAGCCATTGATGCAATTGCAGACAATGATCCTGTTGCCAGCATCGCTGCCGACAAATATGGTTTAAATATACTGGCTGATTCAGCAATGGATGCTCCTTATAAGGATCAATACTGCTGCGTAGCTTATGTGAGCAATAAATTGCTTGCCGAACATCCAGAAGCAGCCGCGCAATATACTCGGGCAATGATGAAGGCCAGCCGTTGGATACAAGCACATCCTGATGAAACAGCAAAACTACAGGTAGATAATAAATACGTTGCTGGTGATGCTGAAAAGAATGCAAAGATACTGAAAACCTTCAAGTATATACCATCAGTGCAGAAAGCTTATGATTCATTTACTACCGTGGCGAAAGAATTACAAGATATCGGCATGCTCGATAAAAGTGTTGATATAAATGCATTACAAAAAAATAGTTTCAAATTTTTTGATGATGTTAAGGATGAATAAACACTGCCTTATATAAACAAACATAATAAATAATAACGAAGGGACTTGAACCTATATGGCAAAAGGACGAATGCATAACTTAAATACTATTTTAATACATGGTGGCATAGATGGAGATAAAACCACAGGCGCAGTAAGTGTACCTATTTACCAAACATCGACCTATAAACAAATACGCCTTGGCAAAAATACTGGCTATGAATATTCCCGTACAGGTAACCCAACCCGTGAAGCACTGGAAAAACTTGTGGCGGAATTGGAACATGGTCGATATGGTTTGGCTTTTGCATCCGGTATGGCAGCTATAGCAGCTGTGTTTACCTTATTTTCCACTGGCGATAAAATTTTGATTTCCAAAAATGTCTACGGTGGAACCTTTCGTATCTTAGATAAAATTTTTATAAATTTTGGCATTACGTATCAATTCGTGGATACAGGAAACATTAAAGAAATAGAAAAAAATCTGACCAAAGAAGTTAAAGCTATTCTAGTAGAAACACCGACTAATCCTTTATTGGAAGTAACTGATATAGCAGCCGTAGCTGAAACGGCAAAAAGACATAAGGTATTGACAATAGTGGACAATACCTTTATGTCCCCTTATTTACAGCGTCCGCTTACCTTAGGTGCAGACATAGTGCTGCATAGTGCTACAAAATACCTAGGAGGGCATAGCGACCTTATTGCCGGAGTAGTAATAGCAAATGATGACGAATTAGCCCAAAAACTGTATTTTATCCAAAATTCTACTGGTGGTGTTTTGGCACCGATCGATTCCTTTTTACTGATAAGAGGAATAAAAACCTTAGGTGTGCGAATGGAACGCCATCAGAAAAATGCTGCCAAGATAGCAGAATGGCTAAAAGCACAAGATTGGGTAAAACACGTCTATTATCCGGGGCTGCCTGACCATCCCGGTTACGAAATACAAACCAGACAGGCAGATGGTGCTGGAGGAATGCTTTCCTTTGAATTACAGAAAAAATATGATTATAAGCTTTTTATAAATAATCTTAAAATAATTACCTTGGCTGAAAGTCTCGGCGGAGTGGAATCATTAATCTGCCAACCGGCTTCAATGACACATGCTTCAATCCCACCTGACGTCCGAAAGCGTATCGGCATTACCGACAGTTTACTTCGCTTGTCTGTGGGCATCGAGGACTATGAAGACTTGCTGGTTGATATAACGCAGGCAGCTAAAAAGGCGGAGGGCTGATATGAAATACTATAAAGGTATACATTCATTAATTGGCAAAACTCCACTCCTTAAACTAAATAATTTGGGAATACCGGAGAAAATAAATATTTTCGCTAAACTGGAATTCTGGAATCCAGGAGGCAGCGTCAAAGACCGTATTGGTGTATTTATCTTAGAAGCAATGGAAAAAAGAGGGGATATTAAACCAGGTGCCACTATTGTGGAAGCCACCGCAGGAAATACGGGGATTGGCATAGCCTTAGCGGCAATAAATAAAGGCTATAAAGTCATATTTGTTGTACCAGACAAATTTTCTTTAGAAAAACAATGCCTGATGAAAGCACTTGGAGCACAAATAATAAATACGGCACGCGAGGACGGGATGCTCGGCGCGGCTAAAAAAGCACAGGAAATAAAAGCGGGAATCCCCAATGCAGTCTCGTTTAATCAGTTTGACAATCCCGATAACGTATTAGCCCATTACCAAACGACCGGGCCGGAGATTTATCAAGACTTGGATGCCCAAATAGATTTCTTTATCGCTGGTGCGGGCAGTGGTGGCACCTATAGCGGTACCACCCGTTATCTAAAAGAAAAGATTCCCGGACTAAAAGGGGTACTGGCTGACCCTTTGGGATCAACTTTAGGTGGTGGCGAACATAAGGATTACGATATTGAAGGTATCGGCAATGATTTTATTCCTGCCACAATGGATATGGATCTTGTTGATAAAGTGATAAAAGTGTCTGACCAAGAAGCGCTGGAAGCAGTGCGGTTGCTGGCTAAGCATGAAGGTTTATTCGTGGGAACATCGTCAGGGGCAGCGTTATCTGCTGCCGTGAAACTGTCTAAAGAGATAACCAGCGGAAATATAGTGGTTATTTTCCCTGACCGCGGTGACCGTTATTTTAGTAAAAAAATATATGGATAAAGATATTATTCAATATTTGAGGATGCTTAAGTGCAAAGGAGCTAGCAAATGCAAAAAAAGATCAATTTAGATATTTCGGAGGTACAGCCACGCGAACAGCGTTTAGGCACTATTATCGCCTGGGATGGTGATATAAAGGAACTACACCGACAGTCCAATTTTTCAGGCAGGGCAGCAGGCTGCGGCAGCGGTGATGGCTGCCGGTTATGTGAATTGCAAGGGCCTTTTTCACAAGGGTCGGTGTGTAGTGAACAAATGGTTGAATGCCAAGCCGGTAATGTACGGGATGCGGTTTTAATACAGCACTCGCCAATAGGCTGCGGTGCTGGACAGGTTCCATATAATTCTATTTATCGCAATGGACTTTCGATGCGGGGACATAAGGTAGAAAATATCCGCATAATCAATACAAACCTAACGGAAGAAGACATGGTTTTTGGTGCGTCAGATAAACTGCGCAGTGCTATTGATGCCGCTTGGCTACGTTATAAGCCCAAAGCTATATTTATTGCCACCTCCTGCGCAACAGGTATCATTGGCGAAGATATTGAAAGCATTGCCAGGGAAAAGCAGGAAGAGCTGGGCGTACCGGTAATCCCCATGGCCTGCGAAGGTTTTAGGTCAAAACACTGGAGTACAGGTTTTGATGCTACGCAGCATGGCATTTTAAGACAAATAGTCCGTAAAAACCCACACAAACAGGAAGACCTTGTCAATGTAATCAATTTATGGGGCTCGGATGTATTTACACCGATGCTTGCAAATCTAAATCTCAAAGTAAATTATGTTATAGATTTGGCTTCCGTCGATGATTTGGCGAGAATGTCTGAAGCGGCAGCAACAGTTGGTTTTTGCTACACTTTGTCATCTTATTTAGCCACCGCGCTAGAACAACACTTTGGTGTCCCCGAAGTTAAGGCACCTATGCCGTACGGTTTTTCTGGCACAGATGCATGGCTGCGAGAACTGGCCCGTGTAACACATCGGGAAGAATTGGCGGAAAAATACATTGCCAGCGAGCATTCCAGGGTTCGTCCACGCATCAAAAAATTAAAAGAAAAATTAAGAGGCGTAAAAGGCTATGTAGCCACTGGCTCCGCATATTCACATGGTTTGATACAGGTTTTGCGGGAACTGAATGTCGAAGTGAACGGCTCTCTGGTCTTTCATCATGATCCAGTCTACGACAGCGGTGATGATAGAGAAGATTCACTCGGCCATTTATTAAAAAACTATGGTAATGTAGAAAACTTCCATGTCAGCAATCGGCAGCAATACCAACTGTATGCCTTTTCGCAAAAAGTACATCCAGATTTTATGCTCATCAGGCATAACGGTCTGGCTCCACTCGCTTCAAGGCTCGGTATTCCGGCAGCCCCTTTAGGTGATGAACATATAGCCATTGGTTATCAGGGAATAATTAATTTGGGAGAAACCATATTGGATATCCTAGCCCGTAAAAAATTCCATAACAGTATTAAAACCCATGTGAAATTGCCCTATACAGATTGGTGGCTAAAACAGAAGGACGCATATATTCTGGCACGATAAATAAAAAAATGATTTGAAAGATAGAGAGGTCTAAATATGGAGACATGTAAAAATACAAAATTTACTTCCATTAACCAAGTTCGCTATGGTTGTGCTTTAGGGGCGTTCCATTCTGTTTCTGCCATTCCGGGGGCTATGCCCATCGCCCATTGCGGCCCGGGCTGTGTTGACAAACAATATATGAGCCTTAGTTTTTATAATGGTTTCCAGGGCGGCGGCTATTCTGGCGGAGCTGTTATCCCCAGCTCCAATCTCCAAGAAAACGATGTTGTTTTCGGTGGGGCAAAACGTCTTCAAGAGCTGATCGAAGCCAGCCTAAAAATACTTAAAGCAGATTTATTTGTCGTTTTAAATGGTTGTATTGGCGAATTGGTCGGTGATGACACCGGTGCAGTCGTCGATTCCTTCCAAAAACAGGGTATTCCTATCGTGAATGCAGAGACAGGCGGATTTAAGGGAAATAATTTTA
This sequence comes from Pectinatus cerevisiiphilus, assembly GCF_004341685.1. Lineage (GTDB taxonomy): Bacteria > Bacillota > Negativicutes > Selenomonadales > Selenomonadaceae > Pectinatus > Pectinatus cerevisiiphilus. Next base: position 8,245 of record NZ_SMAA01000015.1, on the reverse strand, counting down.
TCGGCCATGAGATAGTAGTAAAAGCAATAATCGAACAATTTGTTGACAAATACGCCCAGCCACATGAACAAAAGCAAAAAGGACTTATAAACGTATGGTCAGAACTGCCTTTTCAAAATACTTTTTGGCGCGGTGACCTTGCAGAACTTAAAAGAGTACTCGAAGGCGCAGGCTTTGCCGTTAATATTCTCTTCGGCAATACAGCAAACGGCGTCGAAGAATGGAAAAGCATACCAAAAGCCCAATTTAACTTAGTGGTTTCTCCGTGGCTGGGACTTTCCATTGCACAGTATTTGGAAGAAAAATATGATCAGCCATACTTGCACATTCCTGTTTTACCTATAGGTGCTGACCAGACAGCTGATTTTCTCCATAAAGTAGTGGATTTTGCAGGAATAGATAAGCAAAAAGTTGATCAATTTATAGTTGCTGAAGAAAAAAAATACTATTATTATTTAGAGCATTTTACAGATTTTTATGCAGAATATTGGTGGGGGCTGCCTTCTTCTTATGCCGTCGTGGGAGACAGTGCCTACAATTTAGCAATAAATAAATTCTTAGTAAAGCAACTGGGCTTAATTCCAGCCATACAGATTATTACAGATAATCCACCGGAAAAGTACAGGCAAGCCATTATTGAAGAATACAAAAACTTAGATACTGATGTTTCGACTGATGTCACTTTTTTAGAAGACGGTTATGAGATCAATACCATATTGGAAAAAGTAAATTATGGACATCGCCCGCCTATAATTTTTGGCACTACCTGGGAACGTGATACCAGCAAAAAATTGGGTGGCAGTATAGTGGAAGTTGGTTTTCCGGCTTCCTATGAAGTTGTTTTAGATCGGACCTATATTGGCTATCGTGGTGCACTAAGTCTCTTAGAAAAAATATTTACTACCGTTATAAGCAAGTCGGCATAATTTTAGCAATAAAGGAAGGATTGACGTGAAGAAAATAGATCTTACTATGCCGGAAGTAGAAGTCAGGGAAACTCGGCTTGGTTCTATAACAAGTTTCCAAGGCAGCGCAGGAGAGTTGGTAAAATGCTCTGGCCACGGCAGAATACAAGGTAAAAAACGAACATTCAGCCAGTGCATTGATTGCTCCATAAGTAAGGCCGCATGTATGGTAACACTTATCCAGGATGCCGCAGTTATCTGCCACGGCCCCGTAGGGTGCGCATCATGCCTGCACGAATTTGCATTCACTTACAGAGTCAATGCACCTTTACGCAATGTAGCACATCCCACCCAGCGAAGAATATTTTCTACAAATATAGGTGAAGAAGAAACCGTATACGGTGGCGGCGATAAACTGGCAGAAACAATCAGGGACGTCTATAAAAGGACACAGGCAAAAGCAATTTTCGTATTGTCTACATGCGCTGCAGCTATCATCGGTGACGATATAGAAAGTGTGACAAATGAGCTGGAAAGCGAATTGGGTATCCCTATTATAGCTATTTTTTGCGAAGGCTTTCGTTCTAAAGTATGGACCAGTGGTTTCGATGCTGGCTATCATGGTATCGCCCGCAAATTGATAAAACCGGCTAAAACACATAAGCAAGATGTCATAAACGTTATTAATTTTTGGGGAAGCGATGTATTTACCCAATGGTTTGCAGCCTTCGGTGTAAAACCCAATTATATAACGCCTTACTCAACAGTAGAAAGCCTTTCCCATTCTTCAGAGGCAGCAGCAACTATTCAGGCATGCCCCACTTTAGGCTCTTACCTTGGTGCCGCATTGGAGCAAGAGTTCGGTGTCCCAGAGATCAAGACTCCACCACCTTACGGTGTCCTCCAGACTGACAGATGGTTTCGCGAATTGGGAAGGATTTTGGGCAAAAGTGAAATTGCCGAACAAATCATAGCAGAGAAAAAAGCGACATACTTACCGCAGCTAGAAAAAATAAGGGCACGTTTAGAGGGAAAACTGGCCTATGTTACCGCTGGAGCCGCCCATGGTCATGCATTATTGTCTGTGCTGCGCGAATTAGGATTAAAAGCTGTAGGTGCAGCGATATTTCACCATGATCCCATCTATGACAGCAACACCCAGAAGGCAGATGCCTTAGCTCAGACTGTACGTGACTACGGTGACATTCCCAACTACAATGTCTGTGATAAACAGGAGTTTGAACTTGTAAACATGCTGCATCATTTACAACCAGATGTGCTTTTGGCGCGGCATGGCGGTATGACGCTCTGGGGAGCGAAGTTTGGCATTCCGTCACTGCTCATCGGTGATGAACATTTCAGTATGGGCTATGAAGGACTTATCAGATATGGTAAAAGGCTTATTGAAGTCATTGAAAATGATGAATTTGTAAAAAATCTTGCAAAACATACAGCCAACCCTTATACCAACTGGTGGTTGGAGCAGGAACCATATACATTTCTGAAAGGAAAAAAATAATGGCAGGCAAAATGATTGAACAAGAACGCTACACCTGTGCAATAGGTGCGTTACAGAGTGTTGTTGCCATCCCCAAAGCACTGCCTATACTGCATTCAGGACCAGGCTGCGGCATGATGGTTAGAGGTTTTTTTGAACGCTCTACGGGTTATGCTGGCGGAAGTACTTCGCCATGTACTAATTTCAGCGAAAGTGAAGTTGTCTTTGGCGGGATCGATAAACTACGAAAAATAATCACCAATTCTTATAAAATTTTAAACAGTGATTTACAGGTTATCCTTACAGGCTGTACAGCAGGCATTGTAGGCGATGATATAGACAGCCTTGCCAACGAATTTCGTGAAATCGGGCGACCGATAGTCACAGTGGAAACCGCTGGTTTTAAAAATAATAACTTTGTGGCGCACGGTGATGTGGTAAACGCGATAATAGACCAATACACAAATAAATTTATTGATGAAAATCCGGTACGCAGCGAAAAAAGAACAGTTAATTTATTTGCATCAATACCTTACCAAGACCAATTCTGGAAGGGCAATTTGAGAACTTACAAGCACCTTTTAGAACAACTTGGGTTTAAAGTACATATTTTATTTGGACCGGAATCTGCCGGAGTTACAGAATGGCAGCAAATTCCACGAGCAAATTTCAATGTACTGGTATCTCCCTGGTATGGGCAAAGTATTGTCGAACATCTCAAAAATATATACGGACAACCGTTTTTTAAGTTCCCCCATATACCAATAGGGGCAAATGAAACAGAGAAATTTTTGTATACACTGCTGTCATTTGCAGAAGAAAATGACACACCGCTAGATTATAAAAAAGCAAAGCTTTTTATAAAACACGAAAGCGCAGCCTATTATGAAGAACTGGATAATCTAGCCACTTTTTTATTGGAATTCCGCTATGGATTACCCAATTATGTCCACATCATCCATGATGCGGGATACGTTGTCGGTTTGGCAAAATTTCTCTTACACGAAACAGGCATAGTCCCCAAAGAACAATTTATAGTTGATAACACGCCAGAGAAATTCCAACAGGATATACGCACAGATTTAAAAGGCATATCCACTAAAAAAAATGTTCCTTTACTTTTTGAACCAGATGCAGGTAAGGTACAAAATATTATCAGGGATATCACTTATGACGGCAGAGGACTCCTTATCGGCAGCGGCTGGGACAAAGAATTGTCCAAAGAAAAACATTTCGATTTTTTATCGGCCTCTGTACCATCACCTTACCGGTTAGTCTTATGCACCGGTTATGCAGGCTTCCATGGTGGACTCAGAGTCATGGAGGATATATTTAATACAGTATTGGCAAGTTATCGATAATGGGATAACAATAATTTTTAAAGGAGAAATTAATTTGGCTAAAACAGATTATGGCTTTGAAACGGCACAAATACACGCTGGTTATAATTCTAAAGAACATAATTATGCCGTTTCACCACCGATTTACCAATCGGCAGCATATGATTTTGCCAGCGTACAGGATGCAAGGAACTTATTTCAATTCAAAGAAGCAAAATGCGTCTATTCACGTGTTGGCAATTACACAGGAACAATACTCGAAGAACGGATAAAAGTTCTGGACGGTGCTTCTGGCGCTCTCGCTGTCGGGTCAGGTATGGCAGCGATCACTTATACCTTGCTCAGCCTAACCGAAGAAGGCGGCAGTATACTAACGACACCTTACCTTTACGGCGGTACAGCAGACAGTTTTAAAAAGATTTTCCCAAGATTCCATGTCAAAATAAATGTGGCCAAAAATATAGAATCACCGCATGAATTGGCTAAAGAAATACAGCCTGATACCAAGGCCATCTATGTAGAAAGCATCAGTAATCCCAATGGTGTATTGCTGGATATTGAAGCTTTGGCTAAAATAGCGCATGACAATAAGATACCGTTGGTAGTAGATAACACAGTAGCCACACCGTATCTATTTAATCCTCTAAAACATGGTGCTGATATCGTAGTATATTCTGCAACTAAAGCATTGAGCGGCCATGGAAACGTTATTGCAGGTCTCATACTAGAAAGCGGTACCTTTGACTGGAACAGTGGTAAATTTCCCTACTTTGCCAAAAAACATTGGACATTACGCGATGAAAACAACAAACCGCGCAGTTTTCTGGAAGTTTTTCCCGATGCACCATTTTGTTTCCAAATAAGACGGCACTATCTGGCATATTTAGGAGCTTCACTTTCGCCGTTTGATTCTTATTTAGTATTGCTAGGCCTTGAAACATTATCAGAACGCGTACACCGGCAGACGAAAAATGCTGAAAAAATAGCAGCCTTCCTGACACAAAACGAACATGTCGAATGGGTTCGCTACGCAGCTTTACCAGACAGTCCTTATAATAAACTAGCTAAAAAATATTTTCCTAAAGGTGTAGGCGGACTGTTGGCTTTTGGTTTCAAAGGTACTGATAAACAATTAGAAACATTTATAGACAGCATTAAATTATTCCATTACCATGTAAATATTGGTGATGTGCGTTCATTACTGGTAAACTCTCCACAGACTACACACGGAGAATTAGAACCGCATGAAAAGGTAATAGCTGATATACCAGAAAATCTGATTCGTTTGTCAATCGGTCTTGAAAATCCAGAAGACCTCATAAATGATTTAACACAAGCATTTACTAAAGCATTTCAGTAAAAACATATATAATGTAAATTAGATTTAAAGGATCACCTTGATAATTAAAAAAGGGTGATCCTTTAATTGTGCGAACCATGTTTACCTTTTAGTTAATAAAATATGGATACCTGCCATCATATGTACTTCTAAAAATTAACAAACAATTAACATTAACTTATGTTTTAGTGTGGTTACTGTATACTTGAAGCAATTTAAAATAAGATTTTTGTACATAAAGTGTATTTAATACGATGCAAACGTTATCATATTTCCCTGTAAAATACAAATTGCGTTGACAAGCAAGAAATTTATGACTATTATAGATTATATATCGCATTTTAATAATACTGAACATTTGATAAACTACGGGCTGTTTAAATAACCAGGCTTTAGCATAACCAGACAGTTTGTTCCAAAATTATCAATGGCATATTATAAAAATTGGCTGAGAAGGAGGGCTGTTGAGGCGATATTAAATAAATAAGATATATTGGGATACTGTTTTTGTTGAGGGGAAATAAGAGCTTTTGATGGGAAATTTTTCACTAATGATTACATTGGCTGTATGCTGCACAAGGAATAAATAAATTGATTGTGCCTTTTGCGGTAATTGAAACACGTAATTAGTTTATTGACAAGGGAATTGTGAGGTATGCTTAACAGGAGGTTGAGTTAGTCTAATGAAAATAAAAAGAATGAAGGCAAGATTGCTGTTGTTTTTTTTGCCGGTAATATTAGTAATTTTGATTTTATTAACAGGAATAAGCTATTATTTTTCTAGTCACGCCTTGACTAAGGATGTTCAAGATAATGCATCGACAGTCGGGACTGACTATGGCAACAGTATCAAAGACAGAACAGAATACGATTTTGTCCAACTCGAAGGTATTGCTGGACTACCTGCTATCAAAAATCCCGGAGATAAACAGGCAATCGTAGCCATCCTTGCCTCCGTGAAGGAACGGGCAAGTGATTTTGATGGGATATTTTACATTAACCCGGACGGCAGTGGCTTTAACAGCGACGGCAAAGAAACGAATATAAGTAAGCGTCCATTTTATAAAAAAGCAATCGATACAAAGAAAAAAGTTCTTTCAGATCCAATAGTCGGCAATTTAAGCGGTAAATTATCTGTTGTCCTTGCCATACCCGTTTTAAACAACAATCAAGTTGTCGGTTTAATAACAGGAACCGTACCCATGGAAAAATTAAGTGCGGTTATGGATTCTGTTAAATTTTTACAGACGGGCTATGGGCAATTAATTGATACTACAGGAATGCTTATCGGTGATCCGAAAAATCCTGAAAGAGTCGGCAAAGTTAATCTCCTTGGAGCAGATACATCTTCAGGTGCCGATAACGGTCAAGGAAAAATCGATCCCCAATTAATTGCGCTGTTACAAAACAGCATAAAATCAGGTGCACAGGAAACCGGTACATATTATGCGGATAATGTTGAACGCTTTGGGATAGCTACACCAGTCAGTATGCCTGGCGGACAAAACTGGGTAATGCTAATCTCGGCACCGCAGGCAGAAGGAATGGCAAGTGTCCATCAGCTTTCCTTAGTGATGCTCGCAGGTTCCATATTCTGTATTATTTTGGCAATTATTACCGTCCTCTTCATCGCCAAATTAATTACCAAACCAATAGAAACACTGAGAGATGAATGTATGCTTCTGGCAGAAGGCGATCTGACAGACAGGCAAGTAGTCATAAATAGTGAAGATGAATTAGGCCAACTCGGTAATGGTTTTGAAAAGATGAAGGCTAATTTCCATATGCTGATCAATCAAATAAAAATACAGACTGAACAGCTGGCCGCTTCAAGCGAAGAATTAACTGCGAGCGCAGACCAATCCGCCCAGGCAGCAACCCAGGTGGCTACCTCCATCACCAAAGTGGCAGAAGGCGCCGAAGAACAAACGAATGCAGCCAATAAATCAATGTCTGCTGTTCAGCAAATGTCTGAAGGCTTACAGCACGTCGCTGAAAGCAGTGACAAGGTCGCTGATAAATCAGCCAACACAGCTAAAAAAGCAGACGAAGGCAGCTTAGCCGTAAATAAAACCATTAAGCAGATGACCAACATCGAAAAAGCTGTAAATGATGCAGGCGATGTTGTTAAAAAACTCGGCAACAGTTCATTGCAGATTGGCCAGATAATAACAACTATCTCCGAAATAGCCAGCCAAACAAATTTACTTGCTTTAAATGCAGCCATTGAAGCGGCAAGAGCCGGCGAAGCAGGCAAAGGATTTGCCGTAGTTGCGGAAGAAGTAAGAAAGCTTGCGGAACAATCACAAAATGCCGCTGACCAAATCAGCCAATTAATTGCCTCCATCCAAGGCGATATAGATAAAGCTGTATCCTCAATGGAAAATGGCTATAAGGAAGTCGAATTAGGTTCACAGGTAGTAAATGAAGCAGGAAGCGCATTTGCTGAAATCATGTCTTCTGTAGATGCAGTATCAGAACAGATTAAGGAAATATCAGGAGCTATTGATGAAGCTGATGTAAAGAGCAAGGCAATCACAGAAGCTGTACAAAGAATGGATGCTTTGAGTAAAAGCACTACGGAACAAACACAAACTGTTTCCGCTGCCACTCAGGAACAATCCGCATCTTCTGAATCTATCGCCTCGGCAAGTGAAGAACTGGCTAAGCTTGCTTCTGAACTACAAGCTTCCATTCAGAAATTCCGCGTTTAAATAAAATTTTTATTTAGCATTAATACATCTTGAAAACAATACAGTAAGCATATATCTGCTGCCAAAAATAATTTTTTACGGTTGGAAATATGTGAAGTTGTGAAATACAAAAAAGCTGGGGAAAATATTTTAATGTTTTTCCCCAGCTTTTTTTGTTTAAAATGTATACTGAACTTCTTTCATGGAGTATATGTATTTTTTTATATAATCTGGTATAATAATTGGAGTATATTAATTTTTTTAACCTAACCCGCAAGAAGTCCGCTACCTCTTAGGTGGGGGATGAAGGCGAGTATGGCGAATTTACGCAAGTAATTGAGTCACACGATTGCTTTTGTCTTATTCGGAAATACGTAGAAAATCAAGGCAGGTGATTATTGTGAATAAGGCATACCGATACAGACTTTATCCAACCACTGAACAAAAAATAATGTTTGCTAAGACTTTCG
>NZ_SMAA01000014.1 GCF_004341685.1 Pectinatus cerevisiiphilus | reverse complement strand
ATACTGCATGGGTGTCGAGCTCCTTTCTGTGATACTTCTCTATAGTAACACAAAAGCTTTCATCTATCACTGACAACTATGCTAACACACAGGGTAACTTTACAAAATTGCAGCTTATTAACTTTCAATTTTTCCCACTCTGATTTTAATTTATCGATCCTGGATATTAACATTATCTTTTTTTCGCACTTTAATTTTTCGGTTTTTATTACTTCCGATTTTTGTTTTTTTAATAAGTAATCAGGCAATTTATGATAGTGTCAAGCAATGTTCGCAAAAACCATCAATCTCCGAATCGGATTAAGCGGTCTTCGTTGCGATAAGATCTGTAATGATTTTTGGGTTTATATAGGAACGTCCACTTGACCAATCTTCGCTGTACTCAATCAGATAACTGGTTACAAGTCGGACGTATGCATCCATGCTCGGGAAAATTCCAACGACCTTTGTTCTCCGACGGATTTCTTTATTTAATCGTTCCAGCAGATTCGTAGAGGATATTTTTCTGGAATCAATTTCTGGAAAGGTGAAAAACTGCAGTGAATCTTCCAGACCATCTTCTAATACCTTTATGGCTTGGGGATATTTTAGTTCATATTCATTCATGAAGGCAGTGGCATATTTTTTAGCACTTTCATAGTCTGGCTGCAGCCATATCTGCTTGAGCTTTTCGGCAAAATGTTTCTTGCTTTTAACCGAAACATTTGCCAATATGTTACGCATGAAATGAACCTTGCATCGTTGCCAAGAGCAGCCAAGGAAGGTTTCCCGGGCAGCTTTTACCAATCCTTTATGTCCATCCGATACGACAAGCCATACGTTTTCTAAACCGCGCTCTTTGAGTTGTTCAAATACCTTAGTGTAGCTGGCTGCCGATTCTTCATACATGGGTTCTACCGCTAAAATATCGCGTTTTCCTTCTAAGTTAATACCTGTGACTACGAATACAGCCATATTTTGAACCCTTTGATTATCACGAATTCGCTCGTATAACGCATCTACCCAAAGAACCGGATATGTGGCTTCGAGCTTTCGTTTTCGAAACGCGTCAACTTGTTGTGTTTATAGTACACTGGAATTACCGAAAAAGAGCACCAAAATTCCCGAAAATAATACAGGGGATTTCCCGAAAAAAAGCGGGGCATATTGAATCATCTTCACCAATTCTATATCCTTTATCTTAAGCACAACCAAAAGATAGAGGAGGAAAGGAAAAATGCTCATCATGTCCCAAATCAATCATATCAGAGATTTAAGACAATGTGGATACCGTATCAGCGAAATTGCAAAAAAAGTTGGTGCTGATCACAAGACCATTCGCAAATATCTGGACAAAGATAATTTCTCCCCTGCTCCGCCGGCACACAGTCAGAAACCTTCCATCCTGGATCCTTACAAACCCAAGATTCAGCAATATCTAGCCCAAGACAAGAAACATTGGTACAAACAGCACCATACAGCGAGGCGAATCTTTCAGCGGCTCACCGAAGAGGAACAGTATCCGGGAAGCTACAGCGTCGTCCAGCGCTATGTGAAAACACTTCGCAAGAATGCCGTAGAAAAATCGAGCCTGGAGCTTGTCTGGGAACCCGGTACGGCCCAGGTCGATTTTGGAGAAGCGGATTTCGAGGAAAACGGCCGTACCGTCCGCTTGAAATATCTCACGGTATCTTTCCCGTACAGCAATGACGGATATTCCCAGGTGTTTGGCGGCGAGACTGCCGAATGTGTCTGCCAGGGTCTGCAGGACATCTTCACCTATATCGGCGGAGTGCCACCTCTATTGATCTTCGATAATGCCACCGGCGTTGGCCATCGTGTGCGCGATGTCATCTACGAATCCAAGCTTTTCGGTCAGTTCCGGGCGCACTGCCAATTCCGCGTGCGCTACTGTAATCCGGCAGCAGGTTATGAAAAAGGGAATGTCGAGCGAAAGGTCGGCTATACCCGTGCCAATCTCTTCGTTCCCGTGCCGAAGTTCAACGACCGGGAAACATATAACCGGCAGCTGCTGGCAGCACATCAGATTAAAGCCGTTGAACCCCATTACAAAAAAGGCGAGCAGATCCAGGTACTGTTTTCTGCGGATAAAGCCGCCTTGCAGCCCTTGCCGCTAAAACCCTTTAATGTTTGCCGTTATGAATGGCTGAAAGCAGATGGTTATGGCAAGATTTGCCTCGAAGGAAAACACTATTACTCCACTCGACCGGAAAATGCGCACAAAAAAGTTCTCGTCGGCATCCGTGCCAACCGGATTGATATTCTTAACGATGGCGGCCGGGTCGTCGTTGAGCACCAACGGGTTTACGGCGACAAGCGCAGCGACATCTCTGACTACAGTACAACGCTTGCCACCTTGCTCAACAACGCGGGTGCCTGGTTCAACAGTGGCTTTCGTCAGGAAGTGCCGGATCTTTTGCGTGATTACCTCGACGCCCAGCCGAAGCCAGTCTTGCGCAACTGCCTGAGAATGATGCAGGAACTGGCTGGGCAGTATGGCGTAAAAGCCGCCATCTCGGCCATGGAGCTAACCGTTCGGAACGGATCGGTAAATATCTGTGATGCTTCTGTACTGGCGGCAAGAATTACCGGGTATGGTATCAATACGCCGCCAGAACAAGGTCCATCGCTGTATGTCTACGATGATCTCTTCTTAAAAGGAGGATCGGCCGATGATGACACCAAAAATGCGTGCGGAGCTTGATGAAGACGTAACCCAGGCCGCAAGGCAGCTCTTCCTTTCCAACAGGATCGGCGAGATCTGTAAAGAAGAAGGCACGCCCAAACAGGCAGAATTCCTCTTGTATGTATTGCAGGAAGAACTGCGCCTGCGCGAGCAGAACAAACGGCAACGCTTGATTAAGCGAGCGGGATTCCCCGTTTACAAGACCTTTGAGGGCTACAGCTACCAAAACGTTAAGCTACCGCCGGCATTCAGCCAGGAAGAGCTGGAAACCTGCCGCTTTGTTGCCGAGAAAACAAACCTAGTGCTGTATGGCCCGGTAGGGATTGGAAAAACGCATTTAGCTACCGCCGCCGGGATAAAAGCTTGTGAGCTTGGCTACAAGACGAAATTCTACACGGTGACCCAGCTAGTACTGAAACTAGCAGAAGCGAGGAAAAACGGAACGTTGGAACGACTGGTGCGCGAGCTGCAGTCATTGGATCTGCTGATCCTTGATGAATGGGGCTACGTTCCCGTAGACAAAGAAGGGTCGCAGCTATTGTTTCGAGTGATCTCTGACAGTTACGAGAGCAAGAGCCTGATTCTGACGACGAACCTGGAATTTTCGAAATGGGGAAGCATCTTTACAGATGACCAGATGGCTGCGGCAATGATTGACCGACTTGTGCACCATGGGCACTTGCTGCTATTTGAGGGGCGTAGCTACCGAATGGAACATGCATTGATGCGGCAAACGGCAGCAGCTTCTTGATAGACTTAAAAGCTCCCGCTCAAAACAGGGAATTTCCCTGTACGAAAAAAGGGAATTATGACGCTCATTTTAGGGATTTTTACTTGACAAAAAACATGTTGATTCAAGTCTTTGGTGATTGCAGAAACCTGACTGCGTGAGATGGATTCTATCCCTAGTGTTTTCGTTAATTTATCGATTTTCCGTGTGGAAACACCATTGATATAAGCTTCTTGAATAACATTCATGAGCGCGGCCTCTGAACGTCTTTTTGTTTCCACAAAAAACGGAATATAGCCTCCATTTCTGATTTTAGGAACCATAAGATATATGGTTCCCATTCTTGTGTCAAAGCGGCGAACGCGATAGCCTGAGCGGTATCCTTGACGTTCATTGTTTCGCTCTGATTTTTCAGCACAAAGCTTGTTTTCAACTTCAGTTTCCATTAACCGCTCGCAAAGCCATTTAAGCATGGATTGCATTGGATCTTCATCTGCTATAAATTTCAATAGCATTTTTTCAAAAGATACGGTAGAATTTTGGTAGGCCATCGATTTTCACTCCTTATTGGTTTGCTAGACACTTACCTTTTTCGGAGTTTCGATGGCTTTTCCTTTTTTTACTTTTGCGAACTTAATTGTACTCTATCCAATTTATTAATTAATAATTCAATATTATTGATTTTTTCTTCATTCTTAAATTTATTTTCTTGTATTTTTTTTAAAATAGAAGTTGCTTTATCTAATGAGCACTCAATATTAGATGTCAAATTTTCTAGATTAATCTGGAGATCGTTTTTAGAATTAAAATTATCAATTAGCTGTCTTACTTCATTTTCTTTATTTAATTCATATTTATATTGTTTTAGTTCTTTATTTTCTTTTTGGAGTTCTGTTGATAACGTTTTTTCTTTATTAGTAATTTCATCAAATAAGTTGTTTATCATCTTCAACGTGTCAGAATATCCATTCGTATCCCAAAATATTTCTAAAGCTTTTGTTTTATCTTCAGCTGTATAGTTTTGCAAAAAACTAGTTATTTTATCATGTGCTAACATATTTGTTGTGCAGAATGTATTTTTTTCCTTTAATATTCCTTCTAGTTCATGAGCTATAAGTTCCAATTCACCTGGTTTATAATCACTTTTCATATTTCCAATACGTCTTTTAGTCTTTTTCTCAAATATACTATCATTTTCGGTTACTATACGAACCATGCCTTGCAAAAGATTTGAGTTTCTATTTTTTAAAATATCACCTTTTTCAGCACTTACTTCTTGTTTAATTGCATTAGAGCTTTTAAAACGACCTATTTCATCAGTAATTGCCCATTCTACAGCGTCAAAAAAAGATGTCTTCCCATATCCATTTGGTGCATATATAACTACCAAATCTGCTATGTTCTTACTTTCATTATGTCTAAAATCAAATGCTTGTAGTTTTTCATAAGCTCTAAAAGCCTCAATTGTTATCTCTTTAATCTTTTTGCCCATTTGAGTTGCCTCCCAAATAAATCGCCACTTTTTGATCCACATTTTGATCAATATCTCTAATTGCATAAAATAAATCTAAATCGATACTTTTAATTTGATCCAATAATGGAATCTTTTCTTTAGGTATTCGATTACTAACATCTATATGTAAATATAATAATCTGTTTTCTAAATACTCTTCATTTCCCAAATCATATTCATTCAAAGAATCCCATACCATTTTTCTAGATGAATATTTGTCTTGTTCAATTTTTTCTTTTAATTCCTCTGTTATTCGATTTTGACATTCAAAAATTAAATATATATTCCATCTTTCAATTACCAGTTCTAACTTAGTTTGAAATTCGATAGCTATAGCTGAGGCAATTGAATCATAATATTCTTCTAACATACTTTCATTGTCAACAACAACTTGAAAAATATAAATATTATATCCAGCCACTTTTTTTATCCAACAAGTTATTAGGCTTAACCAATTTTCATTATCTTTATTATTTAGAGCTTCAACTCCTTGCTTATATGCCTCAAAACTCATGCAGCATCTCTCCTATTCTTTGCCCCAATCTTTTTTCTAAATACATTTCATCGACTTTATCGTCAATCTCTTCTAAAATAGGGTTAAGTTCATCAACAATTTTTCTTATATGAATTAATGAAAGTTTCTTTATATTACTTTTAACATCATCTATACGAAGTTCTTCTTTAACACATATCGCATTACTTATATCCATTACAACCTTATCAAGTTGAGATGATTGCAAAACCATCGTTGCTGGTACCCTATTAGTCTTGATAATTAAAAAATCCCCTTCATTAATATCTCTATATGCATTTTGCAAATAATCTTTTAAAAACTCAGAAAGTGTAGTTTTATTCGTGACATAAATTAATTTTACTCTTCTATTCCCATTTTCATTATTAACAATATAGTAATTTTCATTTTTTAAATTTTCTTGATTCTCTATTGATCTAAAAATCAAATATAAAAGCCAACCTTCCCAAATTTCTTTACATTGAAGATTGTTTTCAGAATATGGCCATACCAATTTCTTGCCACAACGATTTTTAATTTCATAAGGTCTAACATTCGCTTTTATATTAGGCATTTGAACAGAACAAATTCTGTTCATGGGTTCTTCAAATATACCGATAACACTATCTTTAAAAACATTAAAGCTAGATACTTTTATATCACACAATTGCTCCCACTGTTGTTTTAGCAATTCGTTCTGAATACACTCTCCTGATACACCGCTTACAGCATCAAATGCACCATCAGTTGAAGCTAGATCTGTAATAATTCCGCATAAAAAAACTTCATTGTTTATGACTTTAAAAATACCACTCCCAGAAAATCCTGACATAATTTCCTTTGAATTTTGTGAATATGAACTTGTTGATCGAAGGCTATTCAGTTGTATATTATTATCTCCAGGCAGACTTACTATTTTTGCGCTCAATGGATATCTAGGTATACTAGCATCTTCCATTCCTTTTGGAAAACCTACAATAAAGACTTCATCACCTACAGATATTGAACTAATCCCAAACAATAAACTGTCCAAAATATATTCCAATTTTATGATAGCTAAATCCTTTTCATTAAGAATTAATATTTCTAAAGCTAAAACAGGAATTTTTTCTAAGTTGCTATTATTTTGTTTATATACTTCAATTAATTTTAAATCCGGTGATTCTTCTTGTTTTATACAATGCCACGCAGTTATCAAATATAAACAACGCTTGCTTTCTGTCGGTATTAATACACCTGATCCGATTTCACCGTTATATTTTATTTTAACTACAACTTGATCATAAAATTTATCTTCCATTACAAGTCCTCCAAATCAATTCCTTCTTTACCGATTGTTATAAAATTCATTCTATATTTTTCAAATTCTCTTTCAGAAAAAATTTTACTAAAATCTATTTCATAATTGCAGTAAAAATTAACTGGACTTTTTGAATTACATATAATCCTACTTAAACATTCTTTAGTTGGCCTGCCAGAGCTTGTAAGATTAGTACTTATAATATAATTTTTACATTCTAGCATCTTTATTAAACTATCACTTGTACTATACTTACTAGCATGATGCGATATCTTACATATGTCGACCTTTATCGGGTTTGCTTCAGAATATCCTAAATTCGATAACGATCGTTTAATTTCTGTCGCCGATGCATCTCCTAAAAATAACGCTGTGATCTTGTTGTATTGGAAAATAAATGCTAAACTGCTTTTATTCTCTAAAGATATTTTCTCACAAAATTCTAGCGTCATTAACTCTTCAATAGTCTTATCATAATCTGAGCTCTTTGATATTTTTGTTTCTCGTTCACCTTCGATAGTCCATTGTTCATTAAATGCTCTTAATGCTTCTAAACTTGGTGAAAGTATTGTTATTTGAGCGCCGTCAATATTAAATTCATCGTACATTTTAATAATCTTTTCATATTGAAATCCTGCTTGTTTTAAAATAAGTTCAAGACTTTTTCCTTGGCTCCAACTTATTTTTGTTCCTACATTTTGAAGTAAAATATCTTTTTTTTCTTTATTTCGTTCTATAGCTAATGCTTTATTTAAGAATTCCCCATAATTAAACCACATTTGATCAATTTTAGAAAAATCAAAGTATTCTTCCGAAAACAGTTTTAATATTCCATCTATATGATCTGAATCAATATGTGTCAAAATTAATAATCTAATATTTTCTTTAAGATTATCCATAAATAATTTTAAGCTTCTATAGCACTCTTTACCTATCCCTCCATCAATTAGAATATATTTATCTTTTTCTACTCCATAAGAAACAATTATACAATCTCCATAAAGCGCTCTTAAAACTTTAATATTTACCGTCATTATATTCCATCCTCGAACATTGATATTATTTATTTAATTAATTAAGTAGTAATTTTTATCTATGCACATTAAATGATACTATTACCTCGATTTTATACCTTTTTCTGTCAATTCACAACATTAATACTCTCTATACTGAAAATTCAGTCAAAAAAAACTGTTATTTTCTATTATAATATTTTTTGATTTATGACATTAAAAATTAAAAAAGGCTTTATAAAGTAAAAAGTCCACTTCATAAAGCCTCTTTTATCAGAGTTAAATTTTGCTAACATCAATAGTCCATATAGCTTTCACGTCTTGAATCCTACCGATAGAATAACATTAATTGAATGATTAATATGTATTTAAGATTTATATATATTATAATGTTGTTCATAAAATTATAATATATATCCACAGTTAAAAGGGCGTGTGTCATTGTTATTCAAGATAAAACCGCTGTTTCCTCAGATTTTCAAATATTAAAATTTTTATTTCATTATGAAATTCAAGTAAGCTCTCCCAAGGCTCCTGGATAGGCTACAATATAAAATAGACAGTTTTCTTGATGAGCTGCTCTAAAATAATAAGAAAACAAAAGGAGCGGCCAACTGAAGAAACGAACAAGACGAGAATATACTAAGGAATTCAAACAACAAATATTATCATTCGCCTGTACGGCTTGTAAATTCTGCAAACTCTCCTTGATAGCTTCATGTTTCGGCTCATATTCCAACCAAGTTTCCGGCGATAGTATATATTCCTGTTCTACCTTTAAAAACTGATCCATCTTTTCATACAAATCCTCTGCAGCTTTATCAATATCACAACACATGCTTTCCGGGGATTTATCTATTATTGTAACTTGTACACTTTTCCCGTAACTCTTTTCTCCCTTCAAGTTAAAAAGGCGTCCATTATGGACCCCTTTGCATCATCGTGCCAGCTCGGCCTGTTTTGGCTTATCCTTTATCGAAACTTGCAATTTTTGCTTACGTTGCTGCCGTTTTTTCTTCTCCATTGCCCGATCCGCAATCTCCTGAAACGGCGATACTTTTGTCGGTTCCTTGACCTCTTTACTAAGCAGTACTTCCTTGCCATTTTCCATCGCTTTTGGCGCTACTTGTTCAAGTCCTTTCAAAAGCATGTTCTTCTCAATGTAATCGGCCATTTCTTGTGCCTTAGAAGCTGCCCGATACAATTCATTGGGATCATCTTTTAAAACCTTTGCCCAAGACTGCAGGTATGCGGCATGATTCTCATAATGCTTTTCATCAAATTTAATCCCATATTGCTGCTGCAAAAACGTGGAGGCAAGCTCGGCCCGCAGTTCTTCTTTGGCATATTCGCTTTTTTCAAAATTGAGCATAGCCCGGTTCATCCGGGTAGGATGTCCGGTACTATGGGCAATTTCATGTGCACAAGTCGCATAAAAGCCATCCAGTGTCTTAAATTTTTCTCGCGGCAATACATGGATTTCATCTGTAGTAGGGCTATAAAAATTCCGATTGCTCTGATCAAAAAAAATTTTTGCCTCACTGTTTTTCAGCATATTTTCCATGTATTTATTCTTCTCATTCTCATCAATGATCACAGAATATTCTGGAGGAACCCCTTCCATTTGCTGTGCATTGAATACCGTATAGTATTTAACTATGGGACAATCTAAATCTTTCAATTTTTTCTCTTCTTCACCGGTTTCTTGATTTACTTCTTTGACCGTGACCGATTTCGACCAAAATTCAATATGTGTCCCTTTTTCGCTTTTTTTGACCTGCCAGCCTTTATCCTGCGCCTGTTTATACGTGCACCAGCGACTATCTGTATAACCTTTGTCCTCCGCTGCAATCATCAGGCGCATGCGATTGAGTCCTCGATAGGATGAACCAAGGGCCATATTATGCGCTGGTTTGCCAAAGTGTTCAGAATCCCAAAAGAATGGCTTTCCTGCCTCAATATCTTTTATTACTTTTTCCACAAGAGCATTCCGTTGCTCTTGCACATGCTCTGGTAACGCCATAACCTCACCCCCTAACGTTTTGCGTTTTCCTCATCGGATTCCTGCGCCAATTCCTCTTGCTCTTCCTCAGTCAGCACTTGTTCATTTAGTTCCATTCCGTAATCTTCCATCGGTTTTTCCGCCTTCATCGCACTTCACCTCCTGCTTTTGGTATCTTTTTTATCACAATTTCGACCTTTTCCTCATCAAATTTCAAACTCAAAACATAGGCATTATCATACCAAATGAGCTCATTATCCTTGAATACACCGCGATTGGTCGATATAATTCTTCTCCCATTTTCAATAAACTCCACCCTCATTCAAACCACATCCTTGACCAGCACATTGATTTTCCCCATAAAAAATTATTACAAGCCGAATCGGGTGTCCATTATGGACCCCCAAACGAATCGACGTATCCTAAGAAGCAGGGGCAAAATCGGTCGTTTTTATACGACAATGCGCCCCACCTACCCCAAGATTAAATTTGCCTACAGTCAGTCAAGGTGTCCATAATGGACACCTTAACTTCCAGACATTCACACCGGACTCTTTTCATCCTGCTCTTTTTTATATTTTGCAAGAAAAGCGTGAAATGGACTATTTCCAGGAATTTCAAATTGATTGGCTTCCTCTTCTGCTTCTCGTTCCAGAGCAGCTATTTGTTGCCGTTCTATCTCCGCCATTTTTTCTCGCATAGCAGCTTTCTTTTCCTCCTGAAGCTGTTTAAACGCAGCTGGAGCATCAACATATCCTTCCCGCAACGCCATATGCAGCCAACCTGCAGGATTATTTATCTTCCCTTTTTGCAATGCCTTTTTCAAAAGTTCCCATTGCTGTTCAACTGCCTCAAGACCGTATTCAGCAATAAATTTCTTTGCGGTAGCAAGCGTAATACCATAGCTTGGCATTACAAAAAGCAAGCGTTCCAGTGAATCTTTTATGTTAACCATATCTCCAACAACAGTTTCCTCATTCCTGTTTGTTGTTGTTTTTTCTGAGAATTCTCTGTTGTTATTCTCTGGTATTGGTGAGGACAGATTGTCCGATTCCATAGGGACAAAATGACCGGATGGATTTGGACAACTTGTCCCTATGAAACGGTCATTTTGGGTATTCTCCGCCAAAGGACCCGGCAAGCCTTGAATTACCTCATAAGGACAATTTGTCCCTATGGATTGGTCACCAACGGAAGCATCTCCCACAGTATCCGTGAGCCCTCGATTTTCCTCATGTGGACATTTTGTCCCTATGGACTGGTCACTAACGGCAGCATCATTTTCTCCTGATACATCTGGCTCTGACTCTTCATGATTTTCCGTTTCCGGCGCCTCCTTTTCTAGCCGTTCCAACTCAAGATAATCAATCGTGTACCACTTTGTGCGATCATAGCCTTTTTGATTGTAGTTGCCGGAAATAACCAGTTTTTGCTTTTCTAAGTTGGAAATCGTCCGCGATAAGGTCTTCTGCGACCAAAACGGAAATTGCTTTAACCAGTCCGCCATGGTGTTATACACCCATTGCCGACCATCGATAATATTTTTACTGCGGTCCACCCAATAATGCAGTTGCTGTATAAAAAGCGCTTCATTCAAGCCGATTTTTACTGCAAGGCTGGGCAGGCACATCAAAGGAACCTCATTGATCAATAATTTACTCATTTTCTTCTCTCTCCCAACTGCAGATCATTAATTATTCATGGTATTTGCGACTTGAAAGTTTTTCGAATGCTCACAGGGCCGATCACAATCATCACAACATTCTTTGCATCGTTCCTGGCAATGAGATTCATCTAAATAAGCCAAGACATCTTTTATAACCTTGACACGTGCCTGCCACTCCTGACACTCTTTTTCTGTTTTATCAGCAGTTTCTACGGAAAGCCGTTGCTCAGCGTCTTTTAATTTTTCAACGATTTCTTTCTGAAACCACATTTTCGCGGCAGTATCTTGATCTGTCGCTTCTTGCTTTTGCACAGGTGGTACAACCTCATCAGTAGAATTAACACCGTCATTGCTTATATTTTTATCTGTATTATTTTTTCGCGTTTGGTCGAACAATTTTGTCTGACCCTCATCCTCTAATTCACATTCTGTCGGACTCTCTTTTACAACAGGAATAGGGTCATTTTTAGGCACAACGATTTTTTTCTTTTCCTCTTTTACCGCCTGTACCGTAACTTCTTCGCCCCGATCCTTAATTGCCTCAATTACTAAATTTTGTTCTTCTTTATCCATGCTTGCGAGTTCTGCTGCAGCCGTGGCTGTAATATTTCCTGAATCAATCTCCACCTTAACTTCCTCTGAAACCTTCCGAATCGCTTCTTTACGCTGCAAGGAAGTCTCCGAAATGCCAAGAATATTGGCAAAATAAGGCCGAAACTTACCATCAATATTTCCAGCCGCTTTCTGATAATCATAAAGTTTCTTGATAATGGGCTTAATCAATGCAATTTCATCCGTTTCCTGCGAAGGTGTCAGATTTCTGCGCTGCCCTTTATTCGGAAACACGATATTCAACGTTTCCATTTCATCATCTGTTATGGCATCCTCAAAATCATTGATAATTTCCCGTGTAATGGTCGGAACCATAGGGATATCCGTCATTCCATTTTCTAAGCGATAAAGCTGTGCCAAGCGGCGACGATGGCCGCTGGTAATCATCAATCGGCCATCCTCCATCGTCTTTAAAATAATTGGCTCGATATTATGAGTAAGCTGGATCATCATCGCCAGTTCTTCAATATTATCTAAACTGTACTTTTCATTCTTAGGATTTGGCACCAATTCATGAACGTCTCTCATAATGATTTCTTCTGTAGTCTTAAGGTCATTACTGCTGCCCTGTCCTGGCTGAGAATTTTTATTTAAAAGCTTTGCAATTAAGCTTACTGACTGTTTTTTCATGTTTCATTCCCCCGCTAAAAGTTCTTTAAAAAATTGCACAAGATCCCGTGCAAAACCACAATTAGGTGAATACTCGAAAATAGATTTTCTTTCTTCTGCTGATGCTTCCAGCTTATCTTTTGTGTACCGAATTCTCGTTTTAAATAAGGGAAATTGACTCCCTAATAGCTCAATACAACGGAACCCATGCGGAGTAGAGGAGAATTTGTTGAGAAGGCAACCACGAAACCGCAGTTTAGGATTATATTCCTTAATTGCTTCTATATAGTCAGTCATCTGTGAAACGCCGCGAATGCCATAAATATCCGGTGTTGTCACAATAATGACTTCATCACTGGCTACCAAGGCATTGATAACGGAGGCATTAATTGTCGGAGGATTATCGATAAGACATACATCATAATTTGCAGCAACCTTTTCCAAGGATTCTTTTAAAATAGTCTGTTGCACAATCTCCTCATCTTTTATGACGGCCACATTGGCATCTAGTAAAGCAGCACCGCTGGCAACAATGTCAATGTTCGAATAGCGCGTAGGCTGGATAACATCCTGAATCTCTGCCTTACCTAGCAGGATATCTGCTAATGATTTTTCTGGATCTGCATCAAAGAACTGTGAATCATTCCCCTGATCGTCATTGTCTATGACCAATACTCTTAAATCACAGCTTTCTGCAATGGCATATGCCATATTAACAGTAATCGTTGTTTTGCCAACGCCGCCTTTTTTATTGATGAACGAAAATGTTTTCATAAATTTTCAAGTCCTTTCGCTTAACTTTTCTATACAAATCAAGCGAAAATCTGCTATAATAAATTTTAAGGAAAGAATTTTGTTTGTAGCAAATTTTCACGTCAAGCACTATCAGCGGCTAACTGATAGTGCTTTTTTCATACCCAATTTTTCATCAACCTTTGATCCTTACTAAGGCACCCTCCAGCTTCATATCCGGACGTGCCGTAAAATAATAATCTCCACTATATTCAATGGACGTCGGAAGCCAGGTCATCCATTCTTCTTCATCTGAGAAATACGGTGCATAAACCTCACAGCCACTTCCACACGTGAATTCAATATCTGTGCCTTCCATTTCAAATCTACCAACTGAATTCCTGATTAAGCGTCCTTTCCTTCCTATGGCTGCAAACATCCGTTTAAAACGCCAGTCGCTTTCATCAAAGCAATTGCTGCCCAAGCTCAGTAAATGCTTCACATAGGTACGTTCTTCTTCTGTTGCATTCTCTGGATTGAATTCATTCTGAATCCATGCCAAGTCATCAACCAACTCCCTGATTATTGGAGCAGCCTTTCTAAATCGTTCAATCATGCCTTTCCTTAACATTTCTGTTTCCTCCTTTGGCAAATAAAAAAGACGCCCAATACGAATATTGAACGTCTAATAATAAACTCATTATTTTATTGTAGAATCAAATTCTCTTGACTGACGAAATAAGCAATTTCTTGTGTCTACTCATACTAGGTTGATAACTACCGAGACATTGATGTAGTCCTTAACTACCTTTTTGCGCTCAAAACCATCCTTTTTTACAAAGATGCAATGGCGGTAGAAGTAGCGGAAATTAAGGATTTCTACATAGTACGGCGTTGTATCAACGCTACAGCCTCGACGTGGCTCGAGACGTCTATTTCTATGCGCTTGCAAAAGTCTGTCCAAGGAGACATGTCTACAGCCGTCAATGTCTTAGGGAACATTTCTACTCCACCCTGCTGAGAATATTATGCACCGACCAAAAGCCGCTATATTGCTGGCTTCATCGCCCATACAAGGATTTTCCTTTTTCCGTTTGTAAAAACATGTCCACGGCTAACGTCTCGAGCTGGTTGAATGGACAGCTAACCCCGATTTTAGGCTGGGAATATGCTTACCGTAATCGTTACATTATTCTTTTTCCAGGTTTGCGATAAGACGGTCAAAGTCGCTCTGATACAGACCATCCTGAATCACTCTGTATTGTTCAAATTCACTTTCAGCAAAGGATTTCGCAATTGCTGCCGTTACCTTGCCTTTGTCTTGCAATATTTCAGCATCATTGAACTGCAAAAATGCATCTAATTTTGATGACCAGTCAATCATTGTCATCGGTATATGTCTTCGGGCTTGCCTGGTGGCATAGTCTAGATACATAGTAACGATTTCATTCAACTCCGCCATTTCATTAACCGCCAGATAATTTTTAGCTATGGACACATCCGCTTTTACAATCTTGCCATCAGGTGCATTTCGCCACGTGGTAAGCCCCATATGCTCTTTCGTGTGGTCTGCCCTTGTCACAATTAACTCAGCAGCCGTATTGCCGTGTACAGCATAATGCATCTTATTCTGTACTGTTGCGAAAAAATTCTTTGTGGTTTGGCTATCTAATGAATAATCGACTGCAGTAGCATAGATGTCCGTAATCTTCTGATAGAAGCGACGCTCACTGGCTCGGATTTCCTGTATTTCAGAAACTAAATGGTCGAAGTAATCTTCATCAAATATTTGCCCATTGATAAGCCTGCTTTTATCCAGTACATACCCCTGTTTCGCAAAGGTGTCCAGCACCTTCGTTGCCCATTGTCTAAACTGCGTAGCTCTACCGGAATTAATACGGTAGCCTACTGCAATAATCGCAGACAGGGCATAGAATTTATATTGATAGGTCTTGCCGTTATCAGCAACTTGTGCAAAATTTGCACAAGTTGTATTTTCGTCAAGTTCCCCACTGTCAAAAATATTTTTTAAATGCTTTGTTGCAACACTTCTATCCACATTAAAAAGCTGTCCAATTGCTTTTTGGGTCAGCCACACATCATTATCCTGTACACGTACTTCTATTCCGTCTTCCTTCGCATCCATAGTGAACACAAGGAAATCCACAGTACTATTACGGATTTGAAGCTTGTTATTTTTTTCAACCACTAAAAATCACCTTCTTTATCTTCTACCACTTGCCTTTTTCTCCAGCTGTTTTATGCTATCAAGATAGTCTTGCTCTACACTGCTAAGTGTTTTTGCTTTGTATTTCTTGTATTCTGTCTGCACTTTATCCATAGACTGATTGTGACTAATCGTGCCGTTTCCAATCAGAAGATTTTCACCGGTAGATGTTAAAATTCCATCCAGATGCTTCGACCAATCCTCCATGGTCATCTTGATTTCACGCTCAGCCTGTCTCTCTGCCAAACCAAGGCATCCGGGGATACGAGCTGTCCCATCGCTCGCAGTTCTTTCTCATCCAGATAGTTTTTCGCAACTTTCGCTTCTCGCAAGGTCGGCTGGTCGCCGGAAAATGTCATCAGTCCCATGAAGTCATTTTCTGCGATAACCTCTGCTTTGGGATTGTAATCAATGCTGGTCGCATAGATTTCCAGCACCTGATGATAGGATACTTTCTCTGATGCACGAATGTCACGGATTCTTTCCAGCAGCTCCTTGAAGTATCCGCCACCACGCTGTGATTTCACACGATAGCCAACGGAAATGATAACATCAAGGCTATAAAAATCAACAGGCTTGTCAGAATTAGCAACGTTCAAATTTTGCACGTTGCTTTCTTATACTAATTCGCCTTCTTCAAAAACATTTTTATATGTTTTGAAATAACGCTTCTGTCTCTTTGAAACAGTTCGACCATCTGATTTTTTGAAAGCCACACAGTATCGTTTTCAAATGATACATCTATTTTGGTCAGACCATCTTATGTCTGATAAATCAACATTTCGCCGTGATTGTCCATACGACTCTCCGCCTTTACCTAACTGCATTACTTTTATTCGCATACCTCATAAGCATTTTGGATTTTCCAAACATCATTTTTTAAAAAGGCATTGCAGTATTTTAAGTCAAGTTTCCGGTAATCCCATGATATCTCCCGATTAGCATACATATCCATAATCTGCGGCAATATGCCGTTCATATCTGTTTTTGTGACTATTTCAGCAAGTTCATACGGCGAGATATCCTCAATGATTCCTCTACCGTTTCCGTCAGTAACATAAGGATAATGTGTTCCTGCTCCACGCTTCATTTCAGACATTGATAACAATTCTATCTCAAATCCCCAACCTGCACCATAGTCGTATTCCATACTTAACTTATCTCCAATACTAAGTTTTAAAGTGGAGAGCTTAGTCCTTATTGGATCGACAACTGGCTCATCAAAAAAACATTATCTTCAAATACGATTTCATAACGTTTGCCAGCAAATCGTATATTAAATAAATGACTTGCTGTACTTTCAAATGATGCCAATATTGCATATCCAAGCTTGGCAACACTGGAAACAGAAGTGATTTCAATGTCACGCCATATAACATTTTCTAATTCTCGTAGCTTTACTTTAAATTTATATACATCTGCCATAAAGCATTCTCCTAATCCTATCACTCAATTTCTTTTAGACTTTTACCATCGTTGTTCTTCCATTCAATCTGACCATTGACATGACCACCAATAACAAACGATGCTGCATATGAGGGGCTATTTAGTAAAACGTTTTCTTGCAGAATCCCTTGTTCGTCAATCAGAGACGTTTGACGAAGCTTCTTTATTCCAGGAGGTATACTATGGGAATCTATAGCTTTTGTGATTCTTTTATATCTCATAGAAATCTTGGACCTTGTTTCCATATCAATGACATGCGCATCTTTTTTCACGCTTAAACTCATTATTTCACCTTCAGCTTAAAGTATTGTATCATATACAATTTCAATTTACATTATCCGTCCACATCTCGCACTGGCTGATTACTGTTTGTAAAGCATCCTCCATTCCCTCTGGTGGATAATCATATTTTTTAAGAAGCCGTTTAATCATTCGTCTCATGCCTGCTCTGGCAGATTCTTTCTTTTCCCAGTCAACAGTGCGTGAACGTCTGAGTTGTTCGGTAAGCTCTCTCGTTATTGCAATCAGCTGGTCGTTGGAATAAAAGTCCTTTACAGCCTCAGGCCTTGTCAGCGCATCATAGAATGCAATCTCCTCATCCGAGAGACCCATTGCATTTCCACTAGCATGAGCTGCTGCCATATCCTGAGCCATCTTCATCAACTCACCGATGACTTCCTCATTAGTCAGCATACCGTTAAGGTAGGACTTTACAATTCTATCCAGCATTTCTGAGAACTGCTGTGACTTCACTACGTTTGTTCGTTTGTAAAGTCGAACCTGTTCTGCAATCAGCTTTTTCAAAAGTTCAATGGACAGATTCTTCTCAGGCATTTTAGCAATTTCTTGCATGAAAGCGGTATTGAATAGGTTGAACTCTTTATCCACATCTGTAAACAGATTCACAACACCGCCACTTTGAACGCTCTGCTTTAGCAGTTCGTTAATCTGAGCATTGATATCCTTCAGTGATAGAGGGCCCGGTCTTTCAATCTTAACTAAAACAGAACGTACTGTTTCCAGATAAGCCTCTTCACGTCTTTCTTCTGCTGTTGCAATACTCTTACAAAGAGAGAACGATTGACGCATCAGGTACGCTTCAGTGATGAAGTCCTCCTTTGTACTTTCCATCTTAGGATCTGATAAGAAGTTAACACCACCGGTGATTAAAGATGCTCTCTTCAAATCACTTTCAGTCGTCATAAACTCTGAATAATCAAATCCATACATCAAGTCATGGCACACGAGCAATTTTTCCTGGAACTTCTTATAAGCAGTTTCCCCGATATCCATATTGCCATAGTTCTTGCGGTCCTGATCCGTGTACTGTTTCATAGCTGCTTTCAGTGCAGATGCTATGCCTATGTAATCAACAATCAAGCCGCCCTCTTTATCCTTGAATACTCGGTTTACACGAGCAATTGCCTGCATAAGGTTATGTCCCTTCATAGGCTTAAAGATATACATTGTAGACATAGAAGGAACATCAAATCCGGTTAGCCACATGTCAATGACAATGGCAATTTTGAATTCGCTATTGTTATCCTTAAACTCACGAGCCAAGCCTTCACGATAGGCTTTATTACCAGTCAAAGATTTCCATTCTTCTGGGTCCTGATTGCCGCCAGTCATGACTATCTTTACTTTGTTTTTCCATTCTGGACGCATCTTCAGCATCTTGTCATAAATCTTGATAGCCATTGGACGAGAATAAGCTACAATCATTGCTTTTCCCGTTTGTTCATACTGTCGGTAAGTTTCATAGTGATTAATAATATCGTCACAAAGAGAATCCACAACCGTTGGGGCTCCAAGCACTCCGTCCATCTTTGCCAGGTCATGCTTGCTCTTTTCGATATCCACTTCATTGGCACGGCCCTTAAGACTTTCATAAAGAGCATCAATATTCTGCAATGTATTTGGATCAAGTCCAAGCTTTATTACTCGGCTTTCATAGTAAATAGGTCTGGTCGCTCCATCCGCAACGGCCTGGGTCATATCATAAACGTCAATATAGTTACCAAACACCTCAAGCGTATTTCTATCTTCTAATTCGATCGGTGTTCCAGTAAATCCAATATATGTAGCATTTGGAAGTGCATCTCGTACTCTTCTTGCATTACCGATTGTAATCTTACCAGTTTTAGCATTAACCTTTTCCTCAAATCCATACTGGCTTCGGTGGGCCTCATCAGCCATTACCACAATATTTCTTCTTGCATTCAATGCATCATCTGATTCCTCAAACTTCTGCATGGTAGTAAAGATGATTCCATTTGCCTCACGACCATCCAGCCAATCCTTCAATCCGATTGCCTTGGAGCCGTTTTTGATTTCATCCTCTGAGAGCTTTCTTTTTTCGGCCTGAACCGGAGTCTGTCTCAAAAAATCCTTACACTTGGAGAACTGTGAAAACAACTGGTCATCTAAGTCATTTCTATCTGTAATAACCACGATGGTCGGGCTGTTCAAAGCAGTTTGTAGCAACTTGGCATAGAACACCATCGACAGTGACTTTCCGCTGCCTTGTGTATGCCAGAACACACCGCCTCGTCCATCTCCACCATCTGCACTTGCTTTTGCGGTAGATTCTACAGCTTTCTTGACTGCAAAATACTGATGATAGGCCGCCAGAATTTTTGCATCTCCACCTGCTTCTTTTGAAAAACAAATGAAGTTGTGAAGTATATCCAAGAAGCGAGTCTTTGAAAACATACCTTTCATCAAAGTTGTGAAATCAGCATATCGCGTTTCTTCATAATCTCCATCAACCGTTTTCCATTCCATAAAACGGTCAAGACTAGCAGTAATTGTACCAGCTCTTGTCTGAGATTGATCACTGATTACGCAGAATGCGTTGTAGATAAAGAAACTCTCGATAGACTTCATGTAGTTTCTAATCTGTAAATAAGCATCCTCGATTGTTACAGAATCAGTTTTAGGTGATTTAAGTTCCATCACAACTACCGGCATACCATTTAGAAAGATAACCATATCCGGTCGCTTAGTTTCATATTCCTCAAAGGTCCATTGATTGGCAACCACAAAGCTATTTGTATTCACGTTATTAAAGTCAACAAGATACACCAATGCACTTATGCTTTCACCATTTAGATGATAAGAAACCTCGATGCCATTCTGCAAGTAGTCCATGAACACAGCGTTTTTTGACACCAATGAACCGGCCTCGTAGGATGTAAGCTTTAGTATCGCCTCATCAATAGCAACCGATGGCAGTTTGGGATTAATACTTTCAATTGAGCTACGAAGTTCATCAGCCCTTAAAGGATTATGGTGGTCTGTATTCACTTCTGGGCCATAGGCATATGTGTAACCCATATTCTCGAATAATTCTATAATTGAGTTTTCATAGCTGGCTTCATTAATAACTGACATTCTTTATGCACCTCCTTAAGGGCGTTAAAATTTTATAAAAAACAAGAATTTAGCGGCCTAAGATATTATTCCTGAGACATTCAATTCTCCCGACATCAACTTTGGAAGTAGAGAATCACGAGTGTTTGCAAGCTTCTGATTTTCTAAAGTGTTAGCACCTATGAGATCATACATTGGCGACACAATAGAACAGAATTCATTTATTACATCGTCTGGCGGAATTAGAACAGGATAAGTCAAAGTTACGCTTGGCGTAGCACGCTGACGACTGTTGGTGGAACCGGTTGTATGAGCACATAAAAAGGCACTGAACATAGGATCATCTATTATTGAATAAACATAATCTTTATGTTCTGGATTGATTGCTTCATAAACCATGAACTCAGTAGAACACACTGCATGGCTCGTAAGGCAAAGAGGTCTCCATATACGCTTTGTATCAGGATTCAGTTTTGAAATCATTACGGAGGATGGCGTCAAAACATACTTGTTACTTTTTACGCCAGAGGCAATCTCAAATACTGGGAAATGTTTCTCGTCATAAGACGGAATACTGTAATGTTCAAGAGTAACGTCAGGATTTTTTGCAGGTGAAAAACTTCTTGTTTTAAGCTCAGCAATTTGCCCGAGATTGCCTTCAGACCAGTTATCAGGCATTGACCCGCCATAAGGCTCGAATTTTACGAACCACGCCTGAAACAATGTGGCTGCCTGCTCTGCTAAATTCCTATTTATCGATCTGTTGTTAGAAATTTTATCATCTAAACTAGCGAGTACTCCACCAATTTTTTTCTGTGTAATCAAATCAGGACACATAAAAGTATAATCTGAAAATTGGGTTTTATTCACAATCGGCACTGCTGTAGATGTTTTACTGTGATGATTCATCACTTTACCTAAACTTGTCATAACATAATATATAAAATCTAAATCATATTCATTTTCATTTAAAACTATAGAGTTTATTTGCTGATTTGTTACTGATGTTTCAGTTGAAATAACGACTTTTCCTAAATCTGAACCAATACAACTTACACAAATTGTATTTGGAGGTATTATATTATTTTTAACTGATTGCGCACCCATTTCGGTTAATTTTTTATTTGTAGTGAAGATATATTTTGTCGTCATATCATCAGATGGAGTTATAAATGGAATATCGCCACCATAATTTTCATCTATACTAGTTTTAGGCGTTTTTCCCGTAATTACTTTTCCAATATCGCCAACTCTAGTTTCTTTCCAATTTATCATCAAATCACCTACCCAATATATTTTCTATGTGCATTCTTAACGTTACTCTGCTTCACCATCGCATAGTGAAGAGTTGTATCTATCTTCTCATGCCCTAAGAGCTTCTGCACTTGCTCAATAGGCATTCCTTTGTCTATTGCTACTGTCGCCATCGTTCTTCTGAACTTATGAGGATGACATTTCTTAATACCAATACTTCTTCCAAGTTTACGAATTCTGACTTCAACGCCACCAATTTCAAGTCGTTCATTCGGAGCTCTCAATCCAACGAATAATGCCGGATTAGTATCTGATCTGCTTTTCAAATATTCCTGCAGATGAAGTTTAGTCCTTGCATCGAAGTATACTATTCGCTCTTTGTCACCTTTACCTAGAACAATGCATTCTCGTTCATTGAAATCAATATCTTCTCGATTAAGTAAAACCAGCTCACCAACTCTCATACCCGTTGATGATAAAAGATCTGGATTGTCAACACTTTGTCGGACACTTTTTATAAGGTCAATTTTCTAAATTCCACCGGAGTCATATAATTTAATGATCCATGAATTCTATTATTGTTAAACCATTTCACATAACTCTTTAATTCGTACCGCAACTGGCTTAAACTGTCGAAATTGCGTCCATAAACAAATTCCGTTTTAAATATTTTGAATGTCGCCTCGGCAACAGCATTGTCATACGGACACCCCTTCATACTCAAAGATCGTTTAATTTCAAATGTAGTGATTACTTTTTCAAGCAATTCATTTTTAAACTCACTTCCTCTGTCCGAGTGAAACATTTGGATTTTTCGCAAATCTGTTTTTACTGTTGCAAAGGCATCATATACCAATTGAGCGTTTTTATGCACGCCAGCACTATAACCAATAATTTCACGGTTAAATAAATCTACCAACACACACACGTAATTCCATTTGTAGTTTACTCTAACATACCCTTTACATAATGGCAAATAGCTGAAAGCTTATATTTCATACCCAATTGCCCCCAGCTTCTTTTTAATCTCAGCCTCAAGTTCATGGGATTTTTCAAACATTCCTGACAGTTCAGCTGTGAGTCTCGTCATCTTTTCATCAAACGGCTCTCCGTCGTCTTCCTGTTCTTCAATTCCAACATAACGTCCTGGTGTAAGTATATAATCCTGAGAGGCAATTTTCTCAGTCGTTACCACTGCACAATAACCAGAGACGTTTTCTAAAGTCCCCTCAATAAACGCTGCATAGGTATCGGCAATCTTTTTTATATCGTTATTCTGAGGATCATCCGAACCATCCGTTAACTCACGTAAAGCTCTAGTTACCATAGTACCCATATTTCGTGCATCAATGAATAATGTCTGATCTTGATGCTTTTTATTTTTGTTAATAAACCAAAGGCTAACTGGGATACCAGTCGTGTAGAATAATTTGTCTGGAAGGGAAATGATGCATTCAACAAGATTGGCATCAATGATATTTTTTCTAATTTCTCCCTCTCCACCCGTTTGAGATGAAAGTGATCCATTTGCAAGGACCATGCCCATCTTTCCGTTTGGTGATAAATGCCAAATCATATGCTGAATCCATGCAAAGTTGGCATTTCCTGCTGGTGGCATTCCATACTTCCAGCGTTGATCCTCTTTTAATTTGTCAGCTCCCCAAGGAGTTAGATTGAATGGTGGATTTGCCATCACAAAATCGGCACGCATTGTTGGATGCTGGTCATTTAAAAAGGTATCGTCTGGAATTTCACCTAAATTACAATCTATTCCTCTTATTGCAAGATTCATCTTTGCCATCTTCCATGTGGTAGGATTTGACTCCTGACCATAAACAGAAATGTCATTAATATTACCCTGATGATTCTTTACAAACCCTGCAGACTGAACAAACATACCGCCAGCTCCACAGCAAGGATCATATACACGACCATTGAATGGCTGTAGGATTTCAACAATGGTTCTTACAACACAGGATGGTGTATAGAATTGTCCAGCATTTTTCCCCTCCTGTTCAGCAAAGTTACGAAGACAATATTCATAAGTTCTACCAAGTAAATCTTTCTCGTCCGCACCATCTGCCATTTGAACATTGGTGAACAAATCAACGACTTCTCCTAGTCTTCTCTTATCTAATTCGGGACGAGCAAAATTCTTAGGTAGAATTCCTTTTAATTTTTTGTTTTCAGATTCTATAGCAATCATTG
Source organism: Pectinatus cerevisiiphilus (assembly GCF_004341685.1). Lineage (GTDB taxonomy): Bacteria > Bacillota > Negativicutes > Selenomonadales > Selenomonadaceae > Pectinatus > Pectinatus cerevisiiphilus. The sequence goes on along the minus strand of NZ_SMAA01000014.1, from coordinate 51,395 downwards.
CATTGTCGATAGTTGTTCCAATTTCAGGAGTATGCGCTTTATCTGCAATATCTTTCCAGCGAGCACCTGTTGGAACAAAGAAAATATTCTTGTAAGTATACTCATCTCTATCTTCCTCAAACCCATCGCCTTCATTAAGTAACTCTTGGTATCTACTTTCAAAGCTATCGGAAATGTACTTTAAGAAAATAAGGCCAAGGATAACGTTCTTGTATTCTGATGCATCCATATTTCCTCTAAGTACACAGGCCGCATCCCATATTTCTTTTTCAAAACCGATGTCGGCTGTATTCTTTTCTGCCATTAGTTTGTCCCATCCTTTTTCTTTAATTCTTCTACGAGTTGATGTAACTCTTCTGTTGTCATTGTCGATAAATAACGTACCAGTTCAACCCAATCACCATCTTTAAATTGCGCTGGACTTTTATAATCGATTGCCGCTTCCACTTTTTCGTTATAAGCAAGAAGCCTTAGTCCCTGAAAATTATTCAGTTTTTCCTTCCACTCATCGAACATTTCCAAATCAATTGATGCAAGTTTATAACGCCTTCGCATTATGTAGGAAAGCAGTCGGTCCTTAATTTTTATGTAATCAGGATCGAATACTGATTCCTTTGTGATAGATTCTTCTTCATCTTCGACATCATCTTCTGCAATAGAACTGAGGCCATTCTCGTTCGCCATCACAACCAGATCTGGTATTTCAATTGTATTGTTTTCAATCAGTTTATCTAAAACCCTCGCGATATGCTCATATGTTAGTTTTTCAACAACGAGACCATCGATCTCTCGTTGTTCACTGATACCCAGCAACCAGTCCACCGAGACCTTATATGCTTTAGAAATTTCCAGCAGCATATCTGGGGTCGGAATCTGAGTACCGTTAACCCATTTACTCACATTTCCTTGTGTTGTGTTCAGCTTACGTGCAGTCACTTCCTGAGTATTCCCGCTAAAGGTTTTTGATAGGCGATCTTTTATTATTTGTCTAAGATCATCCAAAATATCAACCTCCAAACGGGCCAGGGGCATCGCCCATCATTTCAGCATATTCTGCTTCCTTAGCCTTTGCTAAATTATATACTTCAAGCCAATGTGCTTCTGCAGTAGCTTCTCCTGCTAGAAAGCCAACATCATTATCCTGCCACATTTTTTGATAAACCAGCGACTTATCATTAAAAAGAGAAAGCTTCATTTCTTTCCAGCTCTGGTATAACTCCTTGTCAGTTTTCGAGAGTGTAATGCTCTTTTTTAGTAAGGCCTTTAAAAGCGGATCCTTAATACTGAGCTTTAGCTCGTAGCCAGAACTCTTAAATTCAATATTACTACCATGCTGGTACAACTGCATTAGCATTTCAACTGCCACAGCATAAGAAGTTTTTTCTTTTGCTGTGGCTCTTTTCTTATTATTTGACAGCCCCATTAGCCAGTCGATGGATACCTCATATACTTCGGCAATTCGATAGAGCGTATCCGGAGTCGGCTGTTGAGAGCCAGATAGCAATCTACTCACATTACCCTGGGTCATATTTAGTTTTCCACCCACTATTTCTTGCGAATCATCACCAAAAGTTTCTCGCAAACGTTCCTTTAAAATATCTAGTTCCATCGCCACATCGTTCTCCATATTCTCAATTCGAATAAAATATGCTTATGTGCATAACAACATTCTACTACGAATGCTTTTATTTTACCAGTATTTGCGCCTACTTCTTCAAGAATATATATAGTCACAAGACTCGTTAGCTTATGCCTAATGTTTGAACTACAATCTAAATGTACTAACAGGTAAGACTTATCTAAACAAAAATTATTCCGCCCTAAGCAAGGCATAAAACTACTTTTCCTGAAATCAGCTCACTATTATCCCGGCCGGGTAGTGTGTTCGTAGCTGATGGATGGAAGAAATTGAATATACAGTGCCAGCTTAACGAACGGCTGGTCACCAATTTGAGGCGGAGCAATCCGTATGAGGTGACCAACGTATGAACAATATATCTGGCAGCAATGCAGGTTGTCTCCGCTTCGGCTTAAAAGCCGGAAGGAGACAATCTAATGAAAACCAACGACACTCAGACTCAAGACGTACCCCGTATCTATGACAAACCATCCCGTACCTGGAATGTAGTCTCGAAGGAAGTATATCGCTACTTCGTCAATTCCAACAGAACCGTCCGCAAAAAGATGCAAGACCAAGGACAATGCGTATGCACTCGCCAGAAATGGTGGCTATGTGATAGCGATTGCCTTAGCTGTGAATTTCATCGCGCTGGGAATTGCCTTTCTCTAAACTATGAGTATCAAGGCATTGATGGCGAAACGCCAACTCTGCTCGACACACTCAGCACTGAAAGCAGCACGGCTACTATCGACCAGGCCATAGATTCTATTTTGCTACAAGAGTTATTCCAGCGTTTGGACGAGCTTTTACCTGGTGGCCACGATATCATCATCGCGCAGGAGAGTGGCATAAGCGATACTGCCATAGCCAAGCAGCTCGGTATTCCCCGCACGACACTTTTATCTCGATTAGAAAAGGCCAGAAAAACCTTACGTCAGGAGTTCCCTGACCTGCTATAAACGCAAAAAGCCGGAGCACCGAGGAATCAATCCTCCAGTGCTCCGGCTTCATTCATTTCTGTATTCTATCCGATACTAGGTGTGTACAACTTTTTGTATATTAGCAGCGCATCGTCTTTTGTCATCCCACGCAAACCGAGCTGTTTCATATCAATAATCTCATTCTTCTTCAAAACCCTTGAACCACTATTTAAATCTGGTAAATCCACCTACCATCTTAATTTTTTCCCCCAAAAACCTTCGTCAACATCTCGTCGATTACCTGCTCTACTCTCTCATCTGCTGAATCCTGCAACGCTATAGCAAGCGACAATGGGTCGACTATACCATTTTTGCCAAGAATTTTCGGATCATACTGCGTAGATTTTCGCGTTGCCAAGCGTCCGTCCCAGAATCACTTGACAGAAATTTATGAAGGGATGAACTGGGATAAACTGATTGAGCATGAAAAATCTTCCATACGTTGTAAAGTAGAGCATCCATTCCACATCATAAAGAATTTTTTCAAATGCAGGAAAACAAAATACCGTGGATTGAAAAAGAACTACCAGATGTTTCAACTGTTGTTTGCTTCAGCAAATCTGGTACTGTGCATAAGGGCTGGACGACAGAAAGAATTTGGTGCAGTCCTTGGATAGGTTTGTCTAGATTTAGGGAAATACCTCCCTAAATCAGAAAGGCCGGAGAATGGATGTGCCCAAAGCATCGATTAATGAATTTAATGCAAGTTAATTTCAAAAATCGACTTGTGGATAAATCAATGATTGGAAACTGTTGATTTATCAGCAATTCCTTAAATAAAAATATGGCTCGTACCTCAAGAATTTACTTCTCAAGGCACGAGCCATTATCATTTCTGTATATAGGCGTACAGCAAGATTCCTAAAATTCCATACGCTAAGTTTCTCTCACGCTTAGTTCTCGCCTGCTTGGCTTTCTCCTCGGCGATGGACTCGTTCAAGGATTTCTCGGCATTCTGTAATAAGCCGTCCTGCTCGGTCATTGTCTTCTTTAATCCCGTCAGCTGTAATTCGAGCTTCATGGACTTCTTCTCGGATGCCTGTAATCTCTCCTCCGAGGTCTTTAGCTGTGTCTGAAGCTTCATCAAGCTGTCCTTCTGCTGCTTGTTGATTGAGTCTAGCTCGTTCAAGTTGTTCTCGAGCGTCATCAGCTCGGTTTCCGTTATCTGGTACATCGGCTCTGCTTCGGCTGCAAAGGAAAGCTGCGGCACAGACAATAACAGCAACAACAATAGCCACCAGAATTTTTTTAGTCCTATCATTCACGTCCACCACCTCAATTGAAATAATCCGTCACACCACGGGCAATGGCTCGGGCAAACTCATCCTGCTGCTCGGTAAGAAGCACCACATCCTCAGCATTCGAGATGAAAGCAAGCTCTACGAGCACCGCCGGCATATCTGTATTGCTGAGAACATACAAGCCGTTGATTCCTGGCGCGGCAATCTTCACCCCGCGGTCAGTGGTGCCAAGAGCGTCAACAATCTGGTCATTGATGCACTGGGCAAGCTTCCTTCCCTCAGCCGAGCCTGCGCATGCCCAGGTTTCTGTGCCATTGGCGGAAGTTGTGTTGGCGCTATTGCAATGGACGGAAATAAAAAAATCTGCTCCGCTGGCATTTGCCGCAATACATACCTCCGCCAAACTATCCGACTGCAAACTTTCCGTCTCGATGCCGACAGCATTAAGATAATCTGCTGTCTTCTCACCTACACAGAATGCCACCTCACTTTCCTGCAGCCCAGTATATTTATTGCAGGCACCTGGATCCGGCTGACCGTTTGGCGCATGCCCTGGATTGATAAAAATCTTCATTTGTCATCAGACTCCTTTACTTTTAAGTTCTTCTCAGCGGCAATCTTTTGCAGATGTATCCGCAAAAACACGGGAATAATCTCGCCATAGCCCATGCGGTCGAAGTTCTCGACCAGGCTCATGACCTCAATGATGGCAAAGCCTGTAATCACCATTCCCCGAAACATCATCAACCCCGTAGCAGTGTCCAGAAGATAGGCGATAATAATGCAGACAAAGATACCGGCCTTACGCATAAGACCGGCAGCTCCTGTACGGGAATTGAGTTCTGCATTTTTATAGGCGGCTGTAATGCCCGTCAGGAAATCGAGCATGATCAGGCCGCTCAGTGCAAGTATCGGTGCATCAATGCCTCCCAGCATTAGATTCAGCAGCCCCCACAGTAGCCCGAATAGGGTTCCTGTCTTCAGTTCTGTAGTTGTCCATAAAACCATATAATCTTTCCTCCTTAAAATCAGCTATAGGCAGGTATTACCGTTGCCTCGGTCACAGCCGAAGTCTCGACCTCACCGCCAACCTCTACCTTACAAATAACATCTGTCTTCATATTCGTACCTACCCAGATACACCAAGCATAGGTCTTCCCCTTTATGCAGCTTAGCACGGCTGGCGTTTGCGCCTTGATCTTTACCTGTGCGTTCCAATCGGCATCGATAAAGGTAACATCTGCATTGCTGATTCTTGCTGTTGCATCTGCAGGCGTTACTGAGAACCTGAATTTCGTCACACTAACGGGAATCGTAAATTGGAACTCACTGCCCGCTGACCAATCCTCACACGCATACTCTGTACCAGAGCCACTGGCCGTAAGTGTCTTGGTAGCCAAAACAGTCAGTGGCACAGCATCCTCTATCGGCGGCTCTTCTACCTTCTTGCTATCGAGCGCAGGAACATTCGAAGTATTGGCCACGAGCTGGTTGATCTTCTCACCGCAATCAACGTAGAGTGCAATCGTTGTCGCACCGCTTGTTGTAATGGAACACTTGAAGGCATAGGTCTTGCCAACAGTACAGTCAGCAATAATGCCATCAGCGGACACCTCAGACCAGCTGACTTTCTTTGCCAGCGTTCCATCGGCATTCACAAACTCAATATAAGTATCTGCAGATATACTCACGCTAGTAGCTGGAACAGCAACCACACGGAACTTCTCTGCCCCCTCTGGAATGGTGAACTGGTAATCCGCATCAGCTTCTTGGGACGTAAAGGTCTTATCGCAGTAAACAGATTTCGTGTAGATGATAGTTTGGAGCGGCACCTTATCCTCTGCTGGCGGGTCGATTTCTGGTTCATCTGCTGCCGTGACCTTCTTGAATTTGTAGGTCTTGGATGCTGCATCATAATACATAGCCATGCCATCAGCCAGTCCTGCTTCATCCACATCATGGGTACCGATATGACGGCTGGCATGGATACGTAGATCGTCAGCATCGAGCTTCTTATCAAGAGCCGCCACAGTTGCATATTCGCTGTGTTCATGCTCTAGGTCAGCTTTCTTGGCTAGGAGTGCATTCACCTGAGCCTTCGTATAGCTAGTCTCATCAGCCTTGCCATCTTCAGTGCCGGAAAGCAGCCTGTCTATTTCCTCTCTGGTGTAGACAGCAGCTTTATTTGCTTTGCCCGAAAGCAGCACATCTACCTCCGTCTTGCTGTAGCCCTCAGACAAACTGCCGCCAGAGCCATATATCGTCGGCAGCGGATTCGAGCTGACACCAAAATATCCATCAGCAAAATCTCGGAACCTATACCGCTCCACGTTATCGACCTTTATTGTCCACTTACCAGAGTAATTGGTTCTTATGGGTACATCCGTACCTCCTTCATAGAAAGCAAAAACATCTCCGCCAACTGTCATATTGGTTGAGATGTTTTCAAGAATAATATGTGATGGCATTTCAAGCCTGCCATCGAATACACACTTATAGGTATTCCCATTGGCATGAACTATATCGCCTACGTTGTAGCGTGTCTGCGGCAGCCAGGCACTTCCGTCATCCCCGCTTGAAGTCCATTCCCAGATGATATCGCCATCCACACAGCGGGCATTTCCACGTACTGGTGATTCTCCGGAGGTCGTACCGTCCTGCTTGACCAGCTTATAGACTGCTTCAGTACCATTACGGTCAACGGATATGCAGTAGTGATTCTTGGCCCACCAGGTCTTGCTCGACCATTCCTTGCCGATAAAGGACAGCATTGCCGTGCCATGCTTAAAAGAGCCATTCCATGCCGTATTCTGCGGTGGTATAGCATCCAGCTTTCCTGCCTCTAAAACATTGTAAAGCTTATGGTCAGCATAGATGATTTGGCCTTTTTCAACTGTCATATTCGGCTTGAATTCGACATTCACGAAATCTGCCTTTGGTCCAGCATACGTCCACCAGCAAGCATCGAGATTCTTCGGATAGATATCTTCGCCCTCGATCACCGTTCCCACTGTATGTGCAGGGCGATAGCCATTGGACAGTCCTGCAGAAACACACTCCCACGAATAAACCGGCAGCCACATGGAGCTTTCCACATAACAGAAATCCCCAACAACATAGCTTTTATTTGCCTGCCATTCATACCATTTCACATACCTTAGGATTGCTGTGCCATAGGTAAATTCATTGCCGGATAAATCGCTTGGCATATTCGTCTCGAGCTTTTCCGCGATGTTCAGGTTTCCCGCCTGCACCACCACGAAATAATGCCTGTCATAGAAGGCGGTCTTATTATCACTGGTCATGGTTGTCTTATAGGTGCGGATGATCTCGCCCTTGTACACCTCATGATTTGCGGTATTGCCGTCATTCACCCAGTCAAGGCCGCGGCCGAGATATTTCCAGTTGAGCTTGCCGCTATCCGCATTGCCTGTATCTTTGCACCAGTCCTTGACATTAGTCGGTGCCTTGGTCGAAGTCCTGCAGCTTCGAGTACCGGATACCATATTGTACACAAGATAGGTTCCTGGGTTATACGAGAAGAAGTTACATTCCCGGATAGTCGTTTCCGGCCACTTGAATGTATCCAAGGTCGAAACAGCCTCCGGTGAAAACTCGCATTTTATGACATCGAACTCACCTCCCTCTGCATCCTTCAAATAAGCCTTGCAGTTATCTATGAGAATCTTGCCCTCGAATATCCGTCCATAGGTGGCATTCAGCTCCAGGATATGGGCATGAGGGTAGCTGTCGGCTGGAAGTGAATTGACGTAAAAGCAGCTATTGGTAATCTGACAGATGCCTCTGCCCTCACCAATCTGAATGGCATGATTGAAAAGGTTGCAGTGATCGATGTAGAGATTATAGAAATAGTTATGGATATCCAGACGGTTGATGCTTACACGCTCAATATGCACGTCCTTCACGCAATTCATTGCCGTTGCCCCCCAATAGCCCTGCACATGGCAGTCATGGATATGGAGGTTCAGACAGTTCGTGGCACGTATGACATAGCCAGAAGTCGCATCAACACCATTCTCTCTTTTGCCGGAGTTATTGAAACCGGTAATATCTGAGACCTCCGCATTGTAGCAGCCCCACATATAAATCATGGTATTTTTGAATACCGTGTTATGCATCTGATTGGTGTCGGGATAAAAGCTGAAGCCAGATACATGGGCGTTATGGCATTTGCACCACAGCACTGAACAGTATTTATTTGCCGAGGTCTCAAACCTTACCTGGCAGCCCTTAAAGTTGTAATGGGCATTTGGCAGCCGTGTATAGGACAGCTCGAACTGGCTGTTTATCGTCTCCGTGGATACCTCATGCGTCACATAGTCTGAGACTGGCGTCTTTATTTCAAGACCGCCAGCAATCGACCAGTCATAGGTGATGGGATTGGCAAGGATTCCATCCATGGTGTGGAAAAGCAATTCATAACGTGGCTCAGAATAGAGATACCCGGCATCATCACGCACCGCATAGCTGGATTCCTTCAGGAACATTAGCGAGTTGTTTCCCAGCTGACTGAGCTTTCCCTCTGTCCCAATAACGAAATTATCCTTCTGGTAGGTTTCCTTCGTTTCGTACAGCGGCTCATAGGTCATGAAGTCCCCTTCATTATCTCCCCAAAGGTAAAAACCAAACCAGGTAGCATTGCAGTCCTGCACTAAGAGCTTGCTGCCAGAAATATCGATGTTCCCAGCACAGGTGATTGGCTCATTATTGTCCTTTCTTATAATGCCCTGATGATTTTCTACGCTTACCAGATAATGCTTGCGCTTGCTTTCCGGCTCAATCTCATAGCAGCTCATTTGGTAATCATGGCAGTCCTTGATGGCTTGGTAATCGTCTGTAACGCCATCCAGCTTTGCCCCAAACATCCGATAGTTGACTACTTTTTCACATATCACCGCATAAATCTTACGGCGCTTAGGATTGCCAAACTCATCGGTATTAACCACCATTTTCCCTTCGCTGTCTGTTTCATAGACATAATCGCCGCTGACATTCGTCATTGGGATGCCCGAAACGTCGGTGACCACCTTGTATTCGTATTCCGCAGATTCACCCAGGTAAAGCGCCCACGGATGATTCTGCGGATCATAAATATAGCGGCAGATGTATTCTGCCCCGCCGCCATCATTCGGGCGATAATAGCCAAGTGTCCTAACGCGTGAGCCGAACGAGATATTTAAGAGACCATTGGCTATAACATCCGGCTCAGTTGGAAAAGTATAGGTGATATTGTCCGGCTCTTTTTTCGTAATGATTATTTGATAGCCGTCCTCTGTCTTTACATAATTGGTGCGGCTGTTTATCTCCAGAGAATCCGCCACCTCAGACTGGATTTTGTCCCCGCTGAGACCAGCATAATTAGTGTAATCCATATGCGGGTAGCGGTCGTAGTTTATATCCGTAGCATAGATAGATTCGTCATATTCAGCAAGCTGGAGCTGAACCAGCATTTCGCCATCACGAGACGCTCCGACTACCCGGTATGGCTTGATGGCTTTGTTGGTTTCGCCAAAGGCGTAGTTATCATACTGTGCTGGAACGTCAGAAAATGCAGCCGTCACGGTCAGCGTATCTGTGGTGATAGTTTGCATAGGCGCTGCGACTTCCTTCTTTTCCAGCTTATCATTGGCGAGCGTTACGTAGATTTCATAGGTCTTGCCCGCATCCAGTGTCACCGCCTTATCCAAGGTAATGGTATTTGCTGTAGCCGAAATGAGCCTGCCAGAGGCAATGCCGACTCTTGAAATGGTATGGGCATAGCCGACAATATCACCATATTCACAGACCAGGCCATCAATATCCGTGGAAAGCTCCACGAACTGCAGCTGGCGTTCATTGGTGGCAAGTGCTCTGACGCCCTCGCGGTATGCCTGGCTTCTCCGGCTTACACCGAACAAAGTCAGCTGTGCCGTATTGTCCTGACAGTCCTCGCTTGCCCAATCCTTAGACCGCAGCGTGAACACTGTGTTCTTAAAGTCATTGTGGCGGTCATTGTACTGAAGCTCTACGGACTTGGCTCTTTCTTCCTTGGAGGTAAAGGTACCTTTGACCGAGGATACCGTTGTCCTGCCCTCAGCAAATACCTGCGAAATCATCCCCGGCTTATCTGTTACGATGCCATATCTCGTGCCGTGGATGATGATGCTGGAATGACCTACCGCAGCCGCTTTGGTAGCTGCCTCGAAGCGTTTCTGACTGGTATCGAAGTAAGCATCAAAGAGATACCTCTTTTCAAACTCGCCGTATTCATCCGGAACCAGCTCATCTGCATAGGCTGCTGACTCACACCACTGTTCGAAGTACGCATCAAGCTGCTGATGCTGACAACCAAACACCACGTACTCTTTCTTGCCGGTGTTGAGATTCTTGAGATAGCGGCAGCCATGCAAAATATCATAGGCAGCCCAGATAGGATTATCCGCTGCCTTGACCTCGTACTGACTTTTCTTTGGGTTATAAACATAAACCTTCGAGCGGGTCTGCCGCCAGTTGATATTTGGCACACCGCCGCTGAGCTGATTCGTTGCCAGTATTCGCATGGCCACCAGCACCTTGTTTGGTCTGACATAGACGCCATTATTGTACGAGGTGAGAATCGACCAATAGGTGATGGTCATGTTGCGGCTGCCAGAATCCTTACTGACTGCCGTGACCTTGACATCATACTGCCCCGCCTCGATATTGCTGGCAATCTTGACCGAGCGTCTAAAGGCATCCGGGCTGCTGTTTGTGAAGGTGTATTTTCCCGAGAGTGTCCAATCCGGGATACCTGTTTTTTTATATTCTACTTGAATGGAAATGCTGGCGTTGCTGTAGCTGCCGTCATCATTCAGATGATACAGACCGTTATTCCACTCCAGCGTAATCTCCAGTGAGCAGGCCGCTGTACTATTTGTGGTACGGATAAGCGGCTGATTTATATCCAGCATCAGCCCCACAGACTGGTCTGTCGGTGTATTAGTAAAGAAACTGATTGGCGTCTGGTCATTAGTGCCAAGCCGTGTCTCAAGCTGGACATTGCTATAATTCTCTATAGGTGTACTATCGATACGAATATCTGTGATGCTGTCAATTTCACCATAGCCGCCGCAGTACAAGAGATTTAGGTACTGCTTGCCGTCCTGGTCGCTTGTTTCAACGTGCTCCTCTAAAAGCTGCGGCTGCGGAATACAGGTGCCATAGGTTTCGCCAATGACACCGCCTTCCATCGTCTGAACTGTCGGTAAATCCCAGCCGTAGGTCTGCGATTTCTCATAGTCATGCCAACCCACATTGGCCGCCTGCTGCGGAAAGACACTGTTTATAAGCCGTCCGCCCAGATACATCACCGCACCCGCGGCAAGATACGCACCGAAGGTATATCCCTTAATCGCCATTCCAAAGACACCACTACCACCAAGAATGGCCCCGCTCCATGCCGTCAATGCGACCATTGCCACAAAGCCTAGAATTTTACCGAAGTCACCACCAGCAACACATGGCGTTATGATGAGCTGACTTCCGTCCTGTGGTATTGTGCCATCCATATCTTTTACCCGCTGACCATTCAGAAACACACTATTTGCCTCGGTCACGTTATAGTAGGAACGGATGTCTTTGCCTGAATAATAGGCATCATAGGTTTCATGGATTTTAGGTTCCAAGGGATTTTCTACAACAATAATCTGAATCATGTTATCACCTCCGGTGGCAGATAGAAGCCAAGAATATGTGCCTGCCAGCGTTTCAGCGTAGAAACACATACACCAGTCCGTGCATAGGCGTGGATGAACCTACTATCATCCACCACAATGCCGACATGGTTTGCGGCCGCTGTGCAGCCATTGGCTAAAAGTATTACACAGCCCACCTCTGGTTTTTCTATTTTTCGCCAGGTATGACGGTTTGTTTCCAGCTCATCATGGATGTCCTTGATGTTAAAGGCGGATATATCGTAGTCCTGAATATACTTATAGCCCTGACGCTCTAGTAATATTTTCACCAGTCCCCAGCAATCCAGACCATTTTTGTCTCTGCCGCCGTCCTTAAACGGAACACCGATTAAATCTGTATACTGCATCTTATCCTCCTTTATCATCTTGTAGTCGTCATGCCTGGTTCACCGCCAAAGCGACTTGGCACCTGGCAGCTTTTCAGCGTATTCACACAGACATCATTTCCCGTATAACCGCAGCGTATATCTCCGCAGCGAAACGGGCAAAAATCTGCTATGTACCTACCTTGCGGATATCGGTTGATTAACTCACTGCTGGCAGAAAGCGTGAACTTTATCCATTCCTCATCATAGCTCGATGACTGCACTATATAGTCCAGCTCAAACTCAGGATTAGGATTCTCTAGATTTTTACTGTAAGCCACCATGATTTTTACATCAGCATCACAAAAGCCATTGTACTTTTGCAGGTATTGCTGAATCATGCCCTGACAGTTTGAGATTTGAAGATTCATGGACGGGATAGTTTTGCCATCCTCAGATGACGTTTCAAGCGCAAAGGGAAACCTCGTCCAGGTGACGCCCTGCCATTTTACATCATCTGTATTTCGCACCAGTCTTACTGTTGCCAGCCCATAATATCTTATCTCAAGAAAAATAAGGAACGCACCGTCATTGGTGAGTGCATTCTTTGCAAGCGTTGCCGCCTGTGACCATACCTGCATAGCTAGACCTCCTCAAAAGACAGCTTGCCCTGCCAGCCGTAAGGGTAGACGTACTGCCAGTCCTTCATCGCCTCAGCAAACCGAACGGTATATGCCTTGCCATCGATAGGATTTTTGAATAAAAACTGCTCAAAGGTGCCAACCTCGCGGAAAAATGAGGTGATGACATTAAACTCCTCAGCCGAGAGCGCAACCCAGGAAAACGACCACGATTCCAGCATTCTCGTGGCTCGTGGTCTGGTGTGTTTATAGTTGGCATCCGTAGTCGTTGAAATCGTACTGTCCGTTATAGACATTTTGTAGCTGTCTCCACAGGAATTTGCCGCTGGAATATTCGGCTCTATATCTGGAAATGTACGCATATTATCCCCCCATTACTGCTTTCAGGTTATTGCCAAAGCCATTCACATTCCGCTGTGCGCCGTCAATCACAATGTCCAGGATGTACCGCTGTGTAGACTGCTCAAAGCCGCTCTGCTTTGCCGTGACCTCGCTGTTGGTATTGTTGGTAATATTGACAATGACACCGCCCTTGGGTGCTGATGCCGAGCTGCCATAGCTGCTGTCTGCACTAGCACTTCTAATCGCTGGAGCTGAAATTGAACCGCCATTTTTAAAGGCACCGGCATTCATCGCCTCCAGCATTGGTCTGTTTTTCTTCGTAGCCTCAGCAGTCATGACAAACTCACCGTCAGAAAGACGGATAAACTGCCCCGTCTGCTCCAGGTAGGCAAGAATACTGTCTGAGGTCCCTGTGCCAGCTCCATTGATACTGCCGCCGGCAAGTGCTCCGCCAGATGCATAGCCGTTTATCTCACCGCCATCGCTGAACAATTTAAATGACTTAAAGAGCGAGCCTACCAGCTGAGATGCAGCTTGCTTGGCAACTATCTCAGCGATGGTATTCAGCACAACACGCCCAAAATCATGTACCAAATCCATAGCAGATTTCGTTCCCTGAATAAATTCCTTGAAGCTGTCTGCCATAGTCTGATTTACATTTGCCGCAAGGGTAGCCGCATAGCTCTGCACCGTCTTATGTGATGCCTTCCAAAGCTCTACATATTCTTTTGCCAGCTCCTGCTGTCCTTCAAGGAACATCGCGTCATTGGCATCACTGCTTTCAAGCGCAATCCTGATATTTTTCAAATCGCCAAGGCTCTGAAAATCTGAAATGGCTCTATTGAAGCTCTCATTTTTTGCCTTAGTGAGTTCCTTCATAGCCTTATTGGATTCAGCCACATACCACTTATCTATTGCAAGCCTGCCCTCAGCATCATCTTTGTCTTTTAGTACAGCCTTTTCTTTATCCTTGCGCTCTTTACTCAGCTTGGTAAGCGTCATCTGATACTGCGCCTCGGCAGCTGCTTTGTAATCGCTGTTCGTTTCGGCAAGGGTAATGGCTGTGGTGTTTTTGATGCTTTCACTGGCTTCCTGCCATTTTTCGACTACCTTGGATTTTAGAGCCGCTCCGTAATCCGCGAGTTCACTTTCCAGCATGGTCGTATCTACACCGGCTGTCTTCAGCTGATTTATTTCGACCTGCTTTTTTCGGATATTGGCTTCAAGCTGATCCATGCCATAGCTATAGTCCGTTTTGGTTTCACGGCCTATCTCTATTTCCATGGAATTAAATAGCTTAGTGGCATCTTCCTTGGCTTTATTCAGCTTTTGCAGACTGTCCTCAGCGGCCTTCGCTTCACTGTCCATAGTCTTGGTGACTGTTTTGTTGCCAGTGTATTCAGCGGTGCTGATATACCCTTGAACAGGTCCAAACCAATCCTCCGCCTCAGCCATACTGCCTTGGTGGATGCCTGTCTTGGTGTTGCTGGCAATATAGCCGCCGTTGCCATCATATATACCAACATGGCCCCCCCACTCAATAATGTCACCAGCTTTTGGCTGATAGCCATCATTCACATCGTGGTAGGCAGCTCCGGCATTGGCCTTCATGTTATCGCCGTTTGGATCCGATAGGCCATAGACACCAGCTTCTTCAAGCATGGACGAGGCAAAGATGGCGCAGGTATTTTCGCCCCAGCTTTCACCGATATGGTTCAATGCCGAGCCTACAATGTCCTCGCCAATAGGCACCGCCACCTGGTAGGTCACAGGCTGTTTTTCTGCTGAACCGCCAGAGCTTTCTGTACTGCCGGCGGAATTCATATTCTGCATCAGAGCCGCAAGCTCACTGTCGGCATTTCTCAGCCGTTCATCAGCTTCTTCTTTTTCCAGCTGTGCCTTGTAATCTGCATCATCCTTATGACGCTCCCACCAGGCTGACTGGAGCTTTTCATTGAGGCTGTCATCTGAAACAAGCTGACCGCCAGTATCGTACTCAATTTCTTCATCGTTTACATAGCCGGAGTTCAAAGCCTCTGGATTCAGAACCCGGCCTGTACCTTTCCTGTAGAAATAGCCATCCTTTTCGATATAGTTTTCGCCGTCCACACTATAGGTATGGGCTTTTTCCTCAGCAAACTGCTCGTTTTTGTACTGATAGAGACAATACCCGGCATAGGCAATCGCCGCAGCAAGGCCAATCCATCCGCCAGTAAGAGCCAGCACCGCTGTGCCAAGTGTTCTGACGCCCTTGATGGCAGTACCCGTAAAGGATATGGACTTCACACCCGCAGCCGCTGCAGCCGTTCCCTCTGCTACATGTGCTGCTGTAAGCTGCCCCGTTGCCACAATCTGTGCTGCAGTTGCCTTTGTTGCTGCACCCTTGGCGGCCGTATTTTTCGCCCCAGCGACTGTTGCCGCTGTGCCTTCTGCCATATGTGCTGCTGTAAGGTTGGCTGTAGCTGTTGTCTGGACTGCTATTGCCTCTGCCGCTGTTACACCAGTAGATGCAATAGCAGTATTCGTTTCAGCTGCCATCACCGCTGCGGCTCGGTTTACCTCCATGAAATGTCTGGTGAACGCAGCCGAAATAGAAGCCGCAGATTTTTCCGCTTCAAGCTGAATAGCTACAAGGTTCGTTTCTAATTTTGCCCGTGCTTCATCTGAAGCAAGCCCTTCTTGTTGCGCCGCTCTTATGGCATCTATCTCGCGCTTTGTGTATGCTTGCTGTGAACGAGCCACGACCTTGTTGATGTGCTTTATCTGAGCTGCCGAAAGCTCTGCCTCTGCTGTTTCCTGCACCACCGCCGTCTGAACGGCTGCCACCTTGATACTATTCCAAAAGGAAAGAATCCCTGCACCAGCACTTCCTATAAGGCTGATTGCCTTCATCGCTGCATAGAACTCAACCGCAGCCTTGGTGACTGTAGCTATTTCTGTCTTGTTCTCACGCAGGAAGGTGACTGTGCTTTGCAGTCCTGACATTATCCCCGGCAGAAATTCATTGACCACTGGCGCAAATCCAGCCACCAAGGCCAGCTGAATCTGACTGCTCTCCATCTGCATTATCTTGAGCTGCATATTCAGCTCGTGCATCCCCTTGGCATCAAGGCCGATAGTCTTGACCTTGCCAGCCGTCTCTGCCGCATCGTTGTATTGCTCAAGAGTGCTGACCAACGCCATACCACGAACGCCCAGCGTGTTCATAATAAGCTCCTGCCCATAGCCGGCCTCAGTAGCTTTTTTGTAGCCAGCCGCCAGTCCTTTCAGCTGTTCATTGATGGGAAGAAGCTGACCATTAGCATTGGTTAGCTCTACGCCAACCGCCGCGAGGATACTACGCGTCTTTTCACCCTCGGTACTAGCTGAGGTGAAGGATTTATCCAGCCTCATCATAGCCGTGGAGAGTGAGGTCACATCACCTCCTGTAAGGCTCATAATTCTTGAAAGATTCCCAGCTTCACCTGCGCTTATATGCATCCGCTGACTAAGCCGATAAATATTATCCCCGGCTGCTGCCGCATCATTTACCAGTGCTGAAAGACCAAAGCCAGCCGCCGCAACGGCAGCAAATGTCTTCATCCTGCCAATGAGTCCCTCCATCCTTTTCCCGGTATCCTCAACATGAGCCGAGAACTTACTGACAGGATTTGTATCAAAGGACTTCTCCACAGCTGTTTTTGCCTCATCCAGACCTTTCTTTAGGCCAGATGAATCTGCACCGATTTTTACCATCAGACTGCTTATTACTGACATACTCTCACCTCCCCAGCTTGAATTTTGCTTTCAAATATTCCTCATCTGCTTTTCTTGTATCCTTAGAAACCGCCTCACCAAACCTTATCGGCTTCATGAGTTTTTCTATCGTGATGTTTTCCCTGAGGGACTTCCCAAATAAATTCATTAGATTTGCTACGAAATACGACGCGACAGTATTTTCACTGTCACGCCGCTCCTCATAGCCCTTGATTAACTTGTAAAACTCGCTTGGCTGCAAATCCTCAAACTCTCGAGGTTTTAAGGATAACGCACCATAGGCAACGGACTCAGCTCTATCTATCCAGGACGCAAAAGAGGTTACTTGGTCTCCTTCACCGTTTCCCCTGCGTCCGTTTTGATAAAAAGTCCGGAGGCCACAATAGCTCTGTAGATGGCATCATTGATGTCATCCAGGAGTCCACCCTCATCGCAGTGCTTTTGCACCAGCTCCGCCGCCTCGGCGATAGTCAGCTCATTCTTTAGGCCGTAAGCAAGACCCGCCAGCGTGAAATTGATGTCCATCGCCTTGAGCACCCCGCCAGCACTCATCACAAAGAACAGGCTCTGGCCGATAGCCTTCTCGAATTTAGAAAGCCGTAAAATGTTGTAGGAAATTGCGGTATCCTTACCGCAGATCTTAAATACTATGTCCTTTTTCATCCGTCAATACCCTCCGTTCCATTTGCTGCTTTCGTTAGAGCCGTAAGTGCTCCGTTACCGGAAAGCTTACCTGTAAGTGTTGCCGCACCATCATGCGGAATATCGATGCTGAACTCTGTAACCGATGCCCAGCCGGTACGGTACGAACGATCCGGATACGCAAGCTTCAGATGCACATCCTTGCTGCTCTCAAAGGCAGTCGACAGTGCTCTGACACCGATGTCCTGCAAAAGTACAAGTCCGGAAAGGTCTATGCTCCAGGAGCGAAGTCCGGCTTTCGTTGCTGACCAGCCGCCGCTGGTCTTATGCGATACATCAATGCTTTCTGCCTGACGCGACAGGCCGGAATTTCGCTGTCCGCCAATCATCTGCCACTCGGGCAGAGCCATCGTGCCGGTATTGACGTACAGCAGAAAGTCCTTGCCGACCTCGGCTGCACTGATATCCGGATTGCTCGGCAGTGTAATGTTTTCTAGGGTTGTTGTCATATTGTTTCACACTCCATATCCTGTATTTTGATTATTAACGTAATGACTCCATGATAGCCCTGCTCTTCTTCAGCAAAGACCTCATAGAAATCTATCTCCTGCGCGATTGCCCGAAAGCCATCGCCAGACATATCCAGCTTTACATAGGTCAGAACGGTTGCTACATCATTCATCATCAGATTGACTTCGCGCTTTCCTTGGTACTCTGACCAAAAATGCAGCTGCACCGACACATCATAGATGGCGGTGTGTTTTGCCCCATTAGGCTTGGCATTTATTGCTCCAATGGTGATATACGGGAGCTTTGCATGACGCTCTACATCATCATAGACAGGATACGTCTGCCCAGCCTTCAAGAGCTTCACCAATACCTTCTGCATCGCAAGTATCGGCACCCGCTGTTTAATGACGCCCATGCTCTATCGCCTCCGTGATTCTTTTCTCCAGCCTTCCTTTTTCATCATCCGCCGCCGGACGCAAAAAAGGATGTGCTTTACGTGCTTTAATTAACACGTGGCTGGCATAGCGGCCATTGAACTTTAGCGCCTTCTTTTTCTTCGGCTCAATGTAGGCGGCACTTGCACCAAACTCCACCAGATGAGCATGTGGTGCATTTGCCGATACAAAGCCAGAAAGCTGGTCGCGGCCAAAGCGCATCTTCATAGAACGCTGCAGCTCACCAGTCTGTACCGGCACACGCTTTATTGCTCCATCAAACACAGCCTTGGTGCTCTCCTGAATGCTCTTTTTGATTTCTCTTTGCACAGACTCGCTATAGTGGGCGATATTCGTAACTGCAGCCGTGATTTCTGTATTTCTATTGGTATGCACCCAAAACTTTCTAGCCATCAACGCTCCACCTCCTGCGTTGTGAGGATGATTTCGCTGGGAACTGAGGCATCCACATGTAGCACGTTATATAAACGCTCCCCGCACTCAACGCGCCATTCCTTTTCTACCTCTATAGGCCGCAGCCTTATGCCCTGCGTAAGAATAACCGCTGAGCCAACTCCCTCAAGCGTCTGCTCTCGGAAATTCGGCCGAAGAAACTCCGCCCAAAGTGTGCAGGTAGAAATATAGACGGTCTTTGCCCCGCCATACTCGTCATCTTCTCGGACTGGCTTCAACAGAGTTATCCGCCGATTCATTTTTCCAATCCGCATCAGAATGCCTCCTTCCGAATACTGGATAGCAGCGCCTTCAAGGTTCTAACCAAGGCCGCATGATCAGCTTCTTCGCGGTGTTCATAGAGATACGACACCGCATAGAAGATTGCTGTCCTAAGCTGCTCATTTTTAGCATCTGCCTCGGATTCCTCAACGCGAAGAATACCAAGGCAGATTTCCTGCCCCGCCAGCATCAGCCCTTTGATGAGGGCATCATCGTAATCCCCATCCACCCGAAGATAGGTTTTCGTTTCTGTGATTTCTACAATCATAGAAAATACCTCGCTTTCCAAATCACAAGGCGCCACTTACGCCGATGCCGTTCCCTTCATTTTGAGAAGCTGTACTGCCTCTGGGAGAATCAGCTTGCCATCCACACGTTCCTTCATGACATAACCAATCATGCCATTGCCGGCAAAAAGCTCCTTGAGTTCCTGCAGGGAACGGCTGCCGCGATCACCGATATTGTAGTAGCTGTAGTCACCAAAGGACATAACCGCCTGTCCAACAGCAATAGTCGGCACATAAGCCGAGGTATGAATCGCATAGCCGAGGATTCTGTCCGGCTCGCCTGCCTGATAGGACGGCTGCCAGAGATATGCGCCGTTATTGTCCTTGAGCTTACGGATAACCGCCAGCGTCTGGTCGTTTGTAATAAAGGAGGCGCTCTTGCGGTATGGACGCTTTAGAGCATAAATTAGGTTGATGATATCGTCAGCCGTTACGCTTACCGTGGAGGTTGTAACCCCTACAGTCGCACTAGGGAACAGTCCCAGTGGCTTGCTCTTGCCGTCACCATTAAGGAAGGCATCCTCTTCAGCATTGCCGATTGCCTTGCCAAACTGGTCAATGATATAGCTTTCAAGGTTGAAGGCATTATCGTAGAGCAGCTCCTCTGTGACCTTGATGGCAACATGAAGCTTGTGTGCGTCCATGATAATCTGGTCGAAGGTTGCCTCACCGAAGGACAGTGCACCGCCCTCTTCAATCCAGGATGCCGCCGGCTTGGTAGCTGCGATATTGATTTTATGTTCCCCGCTGGTCGTGATATGTGTCGCAAGACTGCGCATGATGTTTTCCTCGATCAACACATCAATAAGCCGGCGGTCGTACTCCTCCGGTACGAGGTAACCGCCCTGGGCATCAATGCCCTCCTGCAGAACATTTTCTACCTGGCGGAAGTTGGTGCGAAGTGCTTTGAGCATTGCCTCCTTATAGACATCACTCGCCCTGCCCGTCTTCGCCTTTTCACCCGGCTGATTCGTGATTGGTGCCGTGGTAGCCTGACTAAGCTTGGCATCAAGCACCGCCTGACGCTCAAGGCGTTCGATATCCTTGCCAAGTTCCACAACCTCTGCCTCCATCTTGTCATAGGCAACCGCATCCTCGGCAGAAAGCTTGCCATCTGCATCCGTGTGCGTATCCAGAAAGTATTTGGTATCCTCCCATGCCTTCGCTCTTTTTTCTCTCATTGCTAAAATCTTATCCATGTATTATTCCTCCTAAATTTAGTGTGCAATTAAAAAGAGCCGCTTATTTAGCGACTCTGCATCAATACGGTTATCTGACTGTTTTTCTGTCTTGAACTTGCTGAGAAATGAATTGGTGACAGCAGCTCTTGAAAACATCATGGCTTCGATTTCCGTGCCATCATCCTTTTCATCATCAGCAAACATGATGCTATCGGCAAAGCCAAGCTCCACAGCTTTCTTGGCGTTCATCCAGCTTTCGGCATCCATAAGGTTTGAAATTTTGCCACGTCCCATGCCGGTTTTTATTTCGTAGGCATTTATGATGCTTTCCTTGACCTCAGAGAGCATATCTATGGCCTTTTTCATCTCGTGTTCATCACCAATAGAAACGGTTGCTGGGTTATGGATCATCAGCATGGCCACTGGAGACATCTCGACAGTGTTGCCAGCCATCGCAATGACCGATGCCGCAGATGCCGCCAAGCCATCAATACGCACCTTGACGTTTCCTTTGTAATTCATCAGCATATTATAAATCTGTGCTGCGGCAAAACAATCACCGCCCGGTGAGTTTATCCATACTGTGATATCTCCCTCACAGGAACACAGCTCATCTCGAAAAATACCCGGTGTAACCTCATCGCCAAACCAGGTGCTCTCTGAGATTTCGCCGTTTAACACCAAAGTACGCGCACCGGTATCGGCATCGCGCACCCAATTCCAAAATTTACGTTTCATTTATTTCTCCTCCATTACTGCCGGCAAATAAGCCGGCATCCTTGAGTTTGGTCATATTTCCATTGATAAGATACAGATTTCCTCCTTCTTCCTCGCTGATATGGTTCATGTTCTCGAGCTCACGAATGTCATTTGCAGATAACCAGCCATTCTGCCTCCCAACGGCATAGCCGTTCATGCGGCTTTGGTAGTCACCGCGAAGCAGTCCATCCACATTAAACTTAAAGAAAAGAGCCGGCTTTTCACTCGGCAATAATAATGCCTGGTGCATAGCCTGCTCCCAACGAACCACCCAAGGATCCAAGGTATATTTCACAAATTCCAAAGACTGCTGTTCAATATTAGAAAAGCTCGATTTCTCAAGGTCACCGACCATATGCGGCGGCACTCTGAAGATACGGGCAATCTCATCAATCTGGAACTTCCTAGTCTCTAAGAACTGCGCTTCTTCCGGCGGTATGGACATCGGATGAAAAGTCATGCCTTCCTCGAGTACCGCTACGTTATGGCTGTTCTTACCTGAGAACTGGGCATGCCAGCTTTCCCTGAGGTGTGCTGGGTCTTTCACCACTCCTGGATGCTCCAGGACACCGCCCGGCGTAGCACCATTGGCAAAGAAGGTCGAACCATAAGACTCGGTGGCAAGCGCCATACCGATGGCATTTTTCGCCATGGCAATTGGACTATAGCCGATAAGACCATCAAAGGAAAGTCCTGGAATATGCAGTACATCCTCACGCCTTAGCTCTATGCGCTCACTCTTTTTGCTGCTGCCAAACTCATCCATGCTGCGTTCATAGCTGTAGACTAGTCTGCCGTCTGCCGCCCTGCCTACATCCATCTTGCTGGGAAGCAGTGGATAAAGCCCCACGACCTGCCCTCTGCCATCACGGATAATCTGCGCATAGGCATTACCCCATAAAAGCAGATGGCTCATCATGGTCTCACGGAAAATAAAGCTAGTCATTTCCGGATTCGGCTCATCGTGTAGGAGCTTGTACAGCGGGTGCTCCAGCACCTTCTCTTTGCTGCCGGATTCCGTATAGCGATAGACTGAAAGTGGCAAACCAGCAATCGCCTCCGCCAAGATTCTGACGCAGGCATAGACTGCAGTCACCTGCATTGCCGTGCACTCATTGACCTTCTGCCCAGCCGCTGTCTGACCAAACAGGAACGACAGGTGACTGCTGATGTAGTTCTGCGGCTTATCTCTTGAATGAAAAAGCTTACTGAAAAAATTCATATAACCCCTCCTTGACATGTAATTTTACATGTGTTATTATAAGTTTATAAGATGTAATTTAACACATTTATATTTAAATATTTAAAAGGAGATGTTTAGTTATGGATACAACAATTCAATCCCTCAAAACCACCTTTAATCAAGTTTTAGATGCCAACAGAATAAAAAATGAATTAAAGGATAATCCTTCGTTTAAGGCTATTTTTAATATCCTTAATACCGATGAATCTTTAATTTCGGCTATCGATATCTCTGAAGTAAATAGGCCCGCACTTTCTGCAAATGTAAGCAAGATTGAAGATTACGTATTAAACAACCCATCCTGCGGGATAAATTTAACAGATGATGCAACAAAACAGGCGATAGGTACTTTACAAAAAATTGTACTTGAACCATTTGGATATACTCCGGTAAAATCAAAACGTCTTACTAACTCCAAATTCTTTTCGTCAGCTGCTTGTTACGAGCTTAATTCTCCTGCAAGATTAAAAATCATTAAAACAATTTCGATTGCCTAAATCAGTAAAATCCCGCGTCCATCATAGACGCTTTCCCCAGAATCAAGTCCACAGCGAATTGCACGGTCTAATGCCATTATCGTGGCCACAACACCGTCAATCTTCTCTGTGGATTTTTCTTTGTCCGGCTTGATATTGCCAGCCGGATCTGTCTTGATGAAAATGTTATCCATCATCCACCTGAGAACTGGCTGCCCGCCATGGGCGATGCGCTGCTCCAGCGTCAGCTTCATCAACTCCTTAGTTGGCGGGTTCATATCCTTAAAGCCCTGACCGAACGGTACAACCGTGAAGCCCATTCCCTCAAGATTCTGTACCATCTGCACTGCGCCCCAGCGGTCGAAAGCAATCTCTCGGATATTGTATCGCTCGTTAAGGCGCTCAATGAATTTCTCGATGTAACCATAATGCACCACATTGCCCTCGGTGGTCATGAGCTTTCCCTGCCTCTCCCAGAGGTCATACGGCACATGGTCACGCCGCACTCGAAGGTCGATATTATCCTCCGGTATCCAAAAATACGGCAGCACATGGAATTTGTCATCATCGTCAATCGGCGGAAAGACTAAAACAAAGGCAGTTATATCTGTGGTAGATGAAAGGTCTAGTCCACCATAGCAGATTCTTCCTTCCAAATCATCCTCATTGACGGTAAAAGCACAGGCATCCCATTTTTCCATCGGCATCCAACGGATTGCCTGCTTTACCCATTGGTTTAAGCGGAGCTGGCGAAACGAATTTTCCTCGGCAGGATTTTGCCGTGCGGAATCGCAGGCGGCCTTTACTTTATCTATCCCCACCGTAATGCCCAAAGACGGATTAGCTTTTGCCCACACCTTTGGATTTGTCCAATCTTCATCTTCTTTGGCTCCGTATATCACTGGATAAAAAGTCTGGTCAATCTTTCGTCCTTCAATAATATCCAATGCTTTCTGATGTGTCTCATAGCAGATACTATGGGTATCTGTTCCGGCAGTAGTAATCAAAAAATATAATGGCTGCATTCTGGCATCACCAGATCCTTTTGTCATAACATCAAACAATTTTCTATTTGGCTGAGAATGAAGTTCATCAAAGACAACCCCATGCACGTTGAATCCATGCTTGGAATAGGCTTCTGCCGAAAGCACCTGATAGAAGCTGTTGGTTGGCAAATAAACGATACGCTTAGTCGATGCCAGGAGTTTCACTCGTTTTGCCAATGCCGGACACATACGGATCATATCTGCCGCCACATCGAAAACGATACCCGCCTGCTGCCGATCTGCTGCACATCCATAAACCTCGGCACGTTCCTCCCCATCTCCGCAGCAGAGAAGCAGCGCAATCGCTGCCGCCAACTCACTTTTCCCCATTTTTTTTGGAATCTCGATATAGGCAATATTAAACTGTCTATATCCGTTAGGTTTCAGTACACCGAACAAGTCACGGATGATACGCTCCTGCCAGTCAATCAGTTCAAATGGCTTCCCGGCCCAGGTACCCTTGGTATGACACAGGCATTCAATAAAATCCACGGCATAATCTGCCGCTGCCTTACTATACTTCGAGTCCTCTGCCATAAATTGCGTTGGCTTATAGTTTTCCAGTTTACGCATCATCTGTTATCACCCCAATAAAAAAGACTGCCGTTTTTCAGCAGCCCTCAAAATTTCGCTATAACGAGCAACAGCCCCTTCAAGGACTGCTGCTGTGTTTTCTCAGTTGAATTTCTTCAGAAGTTTCTCATAAGCACATTTCGCACGTTTCCCTGTCGGACGCACCTCCCAGCCGCGCTCATAACTCACATAAATCCTGCCCGCCTTGCTAAGGAAAAGCCTGGAAATCCTTCCCTCATCGATTCCAAATCCTGAACCCTCTTCAAAATGCTTGACCTCAAAATCGAATCCATCAATTTTTCCTACTGTCCACATTGTCTTTTCCTCCGTTTCGCTTGATGTACTTTTCCCTTTCGGTATGTCTATATATCACTCTGAAGCACATATATAGCAAGCGATTTCTGAGGATATCCCGCTATTTTTATTGTGAATGTCAATGAAAAAATGGCCTGCCCGCTATCGAAATTGTGAGCCGCTCCGCTATTGAATAACTGAGCCAGCCGCTACTGAAAAGTGAACCACCCAGAACGAACCGATTTACATATTCTGCCGACTCTTATCATGGCTTACCCGACAGGCTTCCTGTAAAATTTTCAAGTCGAAACCAAATTCCTTATATGCCTGTTCCAGCACATCATAATATTCTGCCGAAGGGATGCCTGTCTCTCGCTCCTCGTGCATGATATAGACCATGCCAGTCACTAGGCCATTTTCCGTCTTGACCTGCACAGTTTTCTTGTAATAGAACTTTGGATATCCTTCGTAGACGTTCAGCCTTGCCTCATCTGACCTGGAGATTTCCCACAGCAGCACTGGCACCTCATGATTTCCGGCTTGCTCGATAGTCGCGTACGATCCCGTCTGTGAGCCTTTGAAAAGCAGCTGCCAATCCTTCATCAAACCCTTTCCTAAAAGCTTGGCCTGTGGGCAGCGGTACGCCATCTGCGCCAAGTCCATGTTGCTCCCATAGGCCACATAAATTTTTCTCTTCATTGCAATCGCATCCTTTCCCGAAGGTTTGTCCTTCTACCACCGCAAGAGCGGCTGTCCCGCTCTCTTGGTGTGCCTGTGGCTATGTCTTTCAAGCAGCCCGTCCGCTTCGCCATGCGCTGTTTCCGGTCAGATATTTAAGGAAATGAAATCGGCAGGTCTTGAATTCTTCTCCGATAAGCCCCAGCCGCAGCATCCAGCACCGGAAAGCGTACTTTTCGTTATCCGTCACCGTCTTGCGGCAGGTTGCCTTCTTTTGGCTGAGGGCCTGATGCGTAACTGCCAGGCAAAATTGGATGTAGGCTTTTATCTCGCCGGCATGGGTTGTGCCGTTGAAAAGCCGAAACTCGACTGTCCCCTTGGTGAAAGTCGCATGCAGGTTCAGCCCATGATAGCGGGTGCTGTTGTAATGCTGATTGCGTCCGCAGGGATCCTCGCGATACCAGATGTCGGCCAGTTTCGCCATGGTTCTCGGTTTCTGCTGGTTGATGATTCGCAGAAGATCCGCATTCGTCTTTTTGCAGTAACCCAGCCGATTGCCGTCAACTTTCAAGGCTCGGTAAAGGATGTCCTCTTTGCTGGCGATAATGTTCACGATGTTCCGCAAGGTCTGCGGCGTGAAGCGTTCCGCGCCGATATGGATATGAATGCCGCAGGAACTGTTGGCAAAAGCCCCTTTCTTTCTGAGCTGCCGCACCAGTTCCTGCACATCTTCAATATCCTCGTAATGAAGGATTGGGCTGACCACCTCAGTTTTGTAATCATCTCCGGCGCTGACTTTCTGCCCATCAAAGGATTTTTTCTGCGCCCGGATACTGGAATCCCGCATGGCCTGCCATCTCCGGCCTTGGCGATCCGTGGCTTCATGAGCGTAATAAGCCCCGCCGATGTAAGTGCAGTGGGTGCCGAAATAAGCGGCAATGGTTTTCACTGCCTCCGTGCGCGTAATCCCCGTGAGTTCCATCTCAATACCGAATGTCTGTGTTTTCATGTTCCTCATCCTCGCTTTCGCTTGCTGTGTTTTCCCTTTCGGTATGTCTATATATCACTCTGAAAGGCACATATAGCAAGCGATTCCGGACAAGTATACACAAACTTTTTTACTCTCCCGTGAGGATGAAATGCAGATATTGGGCAGGCTCTCTTTCAATGAAAACAGCCAGTTCATCATAGTCACTCTCGCAGGCCAGGCATTTCACCTGCTGGATATCGAACATATTCGTCAATGCAGTTTCCCGGATTGCCAGAATCTGTTCTTTTATTTTCTCGTCCATGCTCATTTCCCCTCATTCCGGCATATCTGGCAGCGGTCAACCCCATAAATGACATTGAGTCCGGACCCATTATCCCAATGAACCAGAATGGAGCCGGTATCATCGACTCCATATACGGTTCCCTTCGTCCCTGCTGGCGGTGCCTGCATATCTTCCATCCGCAAAAGTTCCACCCGTGTCCCGGCTGTATATTGCCGCCGGAGCAGTTCAACCCGCTCTTTATTGGGAAACTTCATGTTTCGCCCCTCCCTTGAATGCCGCTGACCCGCTGAGGTTTCCCAGCAGGATTTTCCTTTCTTTCGCATATTCCCTGCCAATGAAGCCCAGACGCAGGAGGAAACACCGAAAGGCATATTTCTCGTTTTCCACCAGCTTTTCCTTAGCCGTGACCCGCTTCTGGTTTTTCGCAGTCCGGCAAAGCGCCGCGATGAAAGCAGTACGCGCCTGCAGCACATCCGCATCTTCCGTGCCATCCAGCCAGGGAAAATCAATCTGCGTTTCTTTGACTTCGATAGGCAGGCTGGTTCTGCCAAAAGCTTTCTGAATCAGGCTGGCTTTAGAAGCTACTAATTTTTGCAGGTTCTCCAGTGCGGTGTCCGTAAAACCTTCCTGCGGCAGGGAAATCGTGATGCCCATCATTTGAGGCTGCTGTGTTTCTACAGATGCCCGCGGTGCCTCAGCTTGATTCTCTGTTGGCTCGGCAGAAAAGCCCATGCCAGCAAGTTTCTCAATAAGATTCTCAACTTCCTCGCTGTCTGTCCGGTCATCGAAGTTGAGGTTACCCTCACGGTCGATGGTGAAAGAATCGATTTCGTAAGCGTAGCTTGGAATTCCCTTGTACACCTTTCTCGCCCCGGTAATACGGCTGATGGCATCAGCCAGTGCCTTGCGATTCCCTGCTTGTGCATGATATATGATTTTCATGGTAAAGTCCCCTTTCGTTTTTTCTTTTCCCATGTACATATATCACTCTAACCAGCAGATATAGCAAGGGATTTATGTGGATTCTCCATGATTCTTTTCCGCAAAGTACGCAATGCCGGAAAACAGGCTGCCCAGCTTAAGCACTTTCTTTTACCGCAGGGACAGCCACCATCTTTTCCAGCACCTTATCAAAGAGCCAGAACGCCCCATCGACCAAGGTCGGCAGGAATACGGTATCACGGAACTTATTCCACCCCGTCTCACTGGCAGCAGATTCTTTCAAAGCCGCTGTGTAAGTTTCAGCAATCTCTTTTGCCGCTGGCAGGATCTTGTCCTTCAGCCAGGACATCGTTGCCGCCTTGGCTTCGTCCTTTACCGAATCCAGTACATGTTCCTTCAGTTCGTTCTTGATGTTCTCAATATCCATCATTCATTTCCCCCTTCAAAATCTGTGATGCCGCGAGCGATTGCCCGGGCAAATTCGTCAGCCCTGTCTGTCAGGAGCTGCGCATCTTCCTCATTATCCACAAACGCCATTTCCACCAAGACCGCTGGCATGTCCGTGCTGTTCAGGACAATCAGATCCGGACGTTCCTTGAGACCACGGTCGATAGTGCCAAGGCTGGCAATAATCTGCGACTGGATGCAGTCCGCAAGCTGCGCTGATTCACCGCCATCCGCATAGATCAGCGTTTCTGTCCCTTGCGCGCTGCCACTAGCGGCATTGCAGTGAAGCGAAACAAAAACATCGGCCGGCCAGCCATTCGCTGTATCCACCACGCAGGGCAGTTCCGGTGTTTCTCCCGCAAGATTGTCGCTTTGGAGCAGCTGCACCTCACAGCCAGCTGTTTCCAGATACCCTTTCACCAGTTCACCAATGCCAGCCGCGACATCACACTCCCGAAGTCCGCTGACAGGATTGACAGCCCCGCTGTCGCGTTCCCGATCATGCCCCGGGTTCAAAAATACACGCATTGTTCATTCCTCCTTCGGTTTTGGCAAATCGTTATAAGCAATCTTCCTGCCATCGCGCTCTACAAATACATCATCATCCACCCCTTCTTTCAGTTCAATATAACGCTTGACTGCTACGTCGACGAATTTAGGTTCCAATTCGATGCCATAACAGATTCGCTCCAGCTGCTCGCAAGCAATCAGCGTGGATGCTGAACCAAGGAATCCGTCCAGCACCAGCCCATTGGTCTGTGTACATTGCTGGATAAGATATGCCAGGAGCGGCACTGGCTTGCTGGACGGATGCCCGCAGCCATCTTCCTTGGAATTCTTGATGCGGTCAAACTCGAACACCGTGGTCTGCTTCTGATTGCCATACCAGCGATGCCGTCCGTCTTTGCGCCATCCCCAGATGATAGGCTCATGGATATACTTCCAATCGGTACGGGTCAGCACCAGCCGATTCTTCTTCCAGACAAGTCCGGCACCGACCTTGAAGCCCGCGTCCTCATAGGCATCATGGAAAACGCGGGCCTTGGATGTCGCATAGAACACATAAATAGAGGCATCCTTCGCCATGCTGTCATGCATAGACGAGAATGCCTTATGAAGGAATTTGTATCCTTCCTCATCACTGAGATCATCATTTTTTATTTTCCCGGATGCACTCTCAAGATTCACCAGATACGGTGGATCCGTGCAAACCAGATTTGCCTTTGTATCGCCTAACAGCCGCTGATAAGTTTCCGGCAAGGTGGAATCCCCACAGATAACCTTATGCTTTCCCAAATGCCAGATATCTCCATCCCGGGAAAAGCAAGGATTCTGCAATTCCGCATCCACATCGAAATCATCTTCTTTCGCATCACTGCCTGCCCCAAACAAGTCTGCCAATTCTTTTTCGTCAAAGCCTGTGAGAGATATATCGAAGTCCTCTCCCTGCAGGGACTCAATCTCGACCCGCAGCATTTCCTCATCCCAGCCTGCATCCATGGCAAAACGATTATCTGCCAGGATGTATGCCTTTTTCTGTGCTGCCGTAAGATAATCTACCAATACGCAGGGAACCTGATCCATGTTTTCTTCTTTGGCAGCCAATACTCTTCCGTGTCCAGCAATGATACCGTAATCCTTATCGATAATGACTGGATTGATGAACCCGAATTCCCGAAGGCTCCCACGGAGCTTGGCAATCTGTTCTTTGGAATGTGTCCGTGCATTATTCACATAGGGCACTAATTTATTGATGGACACCATTTTCATTTGTGTCGTAGTTTTTCCCAATATTTACACCTCCTAATCATCACAGGAAACACACCTGCTGCAGATTCATTTGCTTATTTTCTGCGCCCACGAAGCAGCCGTTCCATCATGTCATCCTGCGGATTGTCCGTAAATGATGCCGTGCAGTTCTGCTTGACGATATCAAAAATCTCATACCACAGCATATTCGCCTGCTTTTGAAAACTTTGGCTCATCTGCACAAACGGGCTGGTGATCACACCGCCGGTTGTCGGATGCTTCCCCAGCAGGCCATAGGTGCTGATGGCATCTTCACACTGGATAAAACGAGCAAAGGCCTGCGCATAGCTTTCCAACAGACGTGGATTTACCAGTCTCTCACAGCCGCGCTCTTTCAGCCACTGCCATATTTCCCTGAAGATTTCATCTGCGCCGAGCGGGCTGCCATCACGCTGCCTGGCTGACAGATAGTCACTGGGATTCGGCATATCCTCCCCTTGCAGGTCAGCGGCTTCTCCAAGGTCTGTACCCTGCAGTTCGACAACGGGAAGGTCAAGCACGGTTGCTGCCTTCCCGGCAGCTATCTTGTCTGCCAGCGCACCAGATTTCACGCCAGACCGTGCGCGCCTGCCGCCGCGATTCGTACCGTCTTTCGCCATGCCATCACCTCCAATGGGGTTAATCCCCCGTTTGATTCCCAATTTTTGTGCGCGTGACCCTATGTCCGGTCTAGCTTCGCGGGCTTTGGGAGATTTTACCTCCCCCTCCCCTTGACCATCTGCCGCCAGTCTTTGCTGTGATCCTGGAATGGCAGACTTTGCACAGCGGCATGAGGTTGTCCTCGTCACTTGTCCCGCCAGCAGACAGCGGCAGGATGTGATGAACCTCGGTAGCTTTCGTCAGCCGATGCTCCTTCTCGCACATCTCGCAGAGCGGATGCTTGGCGAGGAATGCACGCCTGACCTTCTGCCACTGCCAGCCATATCTTTTCTTGACTTCAGGGCTACGACCGTACTTATCGTATTGTTTGACAGCGAGCTTTTTATGTTCCTCGCAGTAGCGTTCATCCGTCAGTCTTGGGCAGCCAGGATACGCACAGGGTTTCTTTGGTCTCTTCGGCACGCTGACCACCTCTTTCCGGGCATAAGAAAAGCCCTCAAAGGATTGCTCCTATGAAGGCTCGATGTTTTATATTTTTGCTACTCTAACTATATCATACTTGGCAGGTATCAATCTCTATCATTTAGTATCCAATTTCAAAATCTGCGTTTTTTTCCTGACCTCATCGAAGGATTGGAGCGCTGCACTGTGCATCTTGTACAGGTAATGCAGGCTGTAACCAATCTCCACAGCTATCTGCTCCCATGGTTTATAGGACATGTACCTGCGTTCCAGAATCAGCTGGTACTCCGGGCTAGGCACGGTCTTTATCTGCTGCATGATTTCTCGCTTCAGATTCACCAAACCATCTATGTCATCGTTGATTTCATTCTGGAGGTCAATCATATTAGCTATGACATCTTCTAACCGATGCACATTTCTGGTGGCACTTCCTGGCATATCAGAAATGGTAGCGGTAGCCTTCTCAGACAGGTCTTTGAGTTCCGACAGCTGCTCTAGCTTACTATCAATGCGATGATCCACAAGGTATGCTTGGCTCAGATATTCCTTAGCGTTCATCGACATTCCTCCTTGAGTCTCTGCTCCAAGAGCCGACCATCCACATTGGTCAGCACGGCAAACCACTTCGACCGAAAGAATGTTACCAGCGGAATCAGCTCTGCTGAATCTTTCTTTTTCCTTGCCTGTCGGTAGTCCTTCACCGCCTGCAAGACGATGGCATTGGCAAGCTGTTCATACTCATTCATATATCCTCCAATTCTGCTTCGACGGCATCCATCAAAGCACGTTGTGTTGTATTCTTCTTAGCCAGGGCTTTCATGATATGTTCATCAACGGTATCCTTAGCCACGATGTGCTGTATGACCACGGTCTCTGCTGTCTGTCCCTGCCGCCACAGTCTGGCATTCGTCTGCTGATAAAGCTCCAGTGACCAAGTAAGTCCAAACCAGATAAGCGTACTGCCGCCAGCCTGCAGGTTGAGTCCATGTCCAGCGGATGCCGGATGGATCAATGCCACCGGAATCTTCTCCGCATTCCAGTCGGCTATGTCAGCGGTGCTTTTTATCTCTCGCACATCGAACCTTGCTTTGATGCGCTCTAGGTCATGCTTGAACCAATACGCTACAAGAACAGGCTTGCCGTTGGCGGCTTCAATCAAGTCCTCCAAGGCATCAAGCTTGCGGTCATGAATTTCCATCGTGCTACCATCATCGCTGTAAACTGCTCCGTTGGCCATCTGTACCAGCTTTCCTGTAAGTGCTGCGGCATTGGCAGCGGTAATCTCTCCATCCGGTAGCTGCAGCACGAGGTCTTTCTTCAACTCGTCGTATCGCTTGCGCTCTGTATCCGAGAGCTGTACTTGGCATTCTGTGCTGATGAGCTCCGGCATCACCAGATGATCCGTGCATTTCATGGAGATGGTGATGTCTGCTATCCGCTCATAAAGCTGCTTCTCTGCTCCCGGCAGCAGCTTGTAGGAAAACACGACCTGTCCGTTCATCTTATCTGGCCTGAAGTAGTTGCTCCGATACTGGCTGATGAATCTTCCCAGGCGCTCTCCCATATCCAACAGGCGAAACTCAGCCCACAAATCCATCAAGCCATTGGAGCTTGGTGTGCCAGTAAGTCCAACGATGCGCTTTATTCCAGGACGCTTTTTCATCAAGGACTTGAATCGCTTAGCCTGATGATTCTTGAAGGACGAAAGCTCATCAATGACCACCATATCGAAGTCAAAACGACAGCCGCTTTTCTCAATGAGCCACTGGACGTTCTCCCGGTTGATGATGTATAGGTCTGCCTTCTTGGACAGCGCAGCTTTGCGCTCTGCCAAGCTGCCGACAACAACGGCTGCAGTCAGGTGCCTAAGGTGCTCCCATTTCTTGATTTCTGCAGGCCACGTGTCTCTAGCCACTCTAAGTGGTGCAATAATAAGCACTTTCCTGACTTCAAAGCTGTCATTGATGAGGTCATTAATGGCTGTCAGCGTGATAATCGTCTTGCCGAGGCCCATGTCCAGAAGAAGCGCTGTGACCTCATGCTCCTCGATGTATCGTATTGCATATTTCTGGTAATCATGTGGCTTGAATATCATCCAGTATCCCTCCAATCTGCTCTGCGGCATCCAGCACATAGACCTTAAAGCCAAGCCGCCGCAATAGCTTATGTCTTGCAAGCTGCAAAGGCCTAGGCTTTTTCCCAGGTGCTTTTACCTCGACAAAGCACAGCCTGCCATCTGGAAACAAGAGGACACGGTCTGGCATCCCATCAAATCCAGGAGACGTAAACTTCAGTGCTATCCCTCCTGCCGCTTTAGTGTCTTTAACCAGCTTTTGCTCTATCAGTGTTTCTCGCATAAGTGCCTCCATTGTTCTAAGCTGTGCCACCTCATGCCGGCCCTACCTATAATCTCTCTATATAGTTAAAATTTTTTGTCC
This sequence comes from Pectinatus cerevisiiphilus, assembly GCF_004341685.1. GTDB lineage: Bacteria > Bacillota > Negativicutes > Selenomonadales > Selenomonadaceae > Pectinatus > Pectinatus cerevisiiphilus. The sequence continues at coordinate 17,946 of NZ_SMAA01000014.1, read as the reverse complement.
CTATAGAGGACTTTCTATATAGAGGTGGCATGAGGTGGCACTATTTAATTTATCAAGAATTCTGATTTCAGCTGTAACCCCTTGATATACTTGCCTTTGCTGCTTCTATAGCGATCAAAGCCAGAAGCTTCTATCGCCCCGTAAAAATCCGCACTATTTCTGACGTACTCACCGGTTCGAACACAGAAAGCTCGATAATTGTCATACACCTCACCAGATTTTGCCTCAAATAGCGGGCCTACTTCACAGCATTCCTCCAGAAAATGCTCCATCCAGTTGTTGATTTCTCGATATTCATTAATGGCTCTCTGCACTCTTTGGGGCGCTGTTATTTTGCAATCTTCTGCGATGACCTTTCTCGCTCCCTCGATTATCCAGCTTAAGATTGCGCCCCCCGCGTTCTCAAATAGATAATCTGTATAATTCTTAATATCTGAACTTCCTTCAATTCTGGCATCAAAAGGGATAACAATCAGTCTGCGCCACGTTCCCTGGTCCATCGCCCCCACTTTAGGAAGATGATTGGTATAGAGCACCAATGTATGACTAGGTGTGTAGCTAAACGGATCCTTGTACTTTTTCTCAGCTGAAATCTCATCTGTTGAACAAAGTTGCTTCACATTGGCGGTACTTAGACGCATTCCTTCTTCCAGCTCAGCTGCTATGAGTAGACGTTTTCCCTTGGCCTCAGCCAGCTCCGGCCGAACATTTCTCCTACAGCCAATGGTTAAAGTCTCCGCTGACATCGTTCCACTATAGCTTCCTAAAACTCTGGCCAGCACATTCCAAAAGGTAGATTTTCCGTTACGTCCTTCCCCATAAGCAATAACCAATGTCTCCATGAACACCTTGCCAATAGCTGCCAGCCCCACAATTCGTTGAACATATCCAATAAGCTCCGTATCAGTCAGGAAAAAAGTATTCAGGGCATCCATCCAAAGCTCACGTCGAACTTCATCCGCATCGACCAGTGTTTGCTTCGTGATAAAGTGCTCTGCACTATGTTCCATCACACCAGCCACCCCTTGTCTCAAATCATAAGTAAAAGATGGCGTGTTCAACAGATATTCATTGCTGTCCAGCTCTCGCTGTGTAATTTCAAGCATTGGGCGGCTTTCCTTCAGTGCGTTACCGATATATTTGGACTCACGCCGTTTAATGGCATAATTCCGATAGGCTTCCGCTCTTTTATACTGTAAATATAAAGCCCGTTGTTCCTCTGTAAGCACAGCCAATCGCTCGCTATCTGCCTTTGAGCAACGATTAGCATTTATCCTTATCACATCAACAACGCCCTGGCCTTCTAGAATTGCCCGCACCTTTTCCATCTCTGCTTCTGCCTCAGCCAGCTGTCTATCCGTCAGCTCCTGAGACAATCCCTGTGCTTTAGGCTTGCTTTCCTCCCAATAGCTGCCGTTATAGACAATAAAATCCGTTGACGGAGAATATCTAAGGCACCAGCTATATTCTCTAGCGAGCACGACTGCCTGCCCAACATCGGATTTATCTGCTGGCATTATCATAAAACCACTTTCGTAATTCTCCGGTGCAACATACCCAGGCTCAGTTGCTATCCGTTGATAAAAGCTCTGGGCACTCTGCCAGATACGTGCCAGCTCACGGTCATCCAATGGCGGCTCACATTTCCCGGCACGTTCCATAAAGATATTGCAAGCATCAGAGGTATCACCATAGCGTTTTATGATGCGCCCAGCAAATTTTGACATTGTAGCATTTCGTTGCCCTTCAGGAATCTTTTCAATGTCAGCCTCCCAGCGCTTAAAATCCTGTTCTGTTAAAAATTCAAGGACTGTTTTGCTTCCCTCATGCCACAAAAGCTGTGGATTATCCGTTCCGTATAGAAACCGTGCTGTATCCTGCGCATTTTTGTCAAAGTAAGGAAAATAGGACAGAATACGCTGTTTCTCTCTTGCATAACTATCTGCCTTGCATAGTTCCTCAATAGGGAAATATACATGGAAGCGTGGTCTTGGAGCTCTGTCCCCTTTTTGCTTATTGTGGCTGCGACTATAAACCAAAGCATAGGATACATCCTGAAAATAGCGTTCCAGCTTTTCAGCAGTGATCCACTCCTCCGGACTGTCTGAGTGGTCATTATCACAATCATCTGGTATGCAGTCCGTAAGCTCGAAATTTGCACTACTACGGTGATTTCCTTTATATAATGCCATTACATGATCATATTGCACTGCATGCGCTAGTGCTGCTTCATCTGTGATTTCTTCCTTGGTCGGATATAGTGAATTTAGTTCTTCACCCCGACAATTTGCTCGGTACAATGTAAATCTCATATCGATATCTCCTCCAAATCTTCCGTAAAATACCGCAGTATTTTCCTTAGATGTTTGGCCTTATCCAGTTCTACTTGCATACCATCGGATACCTTCTCACCAAAGCACCACAGCTCATGGCATTTTCCTAAAAGCACCAAATTCATAAAAATAGCTACACTACGCTCTGACTCTTTTTGATCAGCTAGAAACTGCGTGAAGTAGATATGTGGTGCTATGGGGATATATCCCTTACTGACAGCAAACCGACAATAGTACTGCGCCCTTAATGTATTCTCTCGCTCATCCCCCCTATATGGGCTGCAGATATATACCAAAGGCCGGAAAATAGCTTTATCTTCTCGTTGCAGTTTATTTAGTGCCGCATAGCAAGTTGGATCAGGGTAGCCCTCGGCATTTACATACTCTCTGTCCATTTCATACCCCCCGTTTCAAAAGCTCAACACAGTTATCACAGTAAACAGCTGAGTCATACAGTCCAAAATCCTTGTCCCCCATAAACTCCATGAGGTCTACTGGCACCTCGGCCTGGCAACGCGGGCACTTGCAAAACACATTCTCAGCAGTTATTTTTACTGCTACCTCCGTAGTTTCACCGAGCTTTTCCTTAACATAAAACATAGACTCGACCTCCTCTGTCGGAATAATTTGTGGCAAGAAAAAGCGTCCATCTCTGAGATGAACGCCTATGCAATCTACCACCTCTCTATATAAACCACTGGAGATGTTTTTCAGATTTTGACGAAACAATTTAATCTTTTTTATAAAAATCACATTCGTAGCCATCAGCTCGAAGGAGCAATCCCTCTGCCCACGGCGGTGTACGTCCCATCTGCTCACATATGGCTGATAGTGACATTCGTCTGTCTGCTTCTATGATGAGCTCATCATGGATGTGCGCTACGATAGAGCAATTCCGTAATGTCTTCATGGCATACAGGAGAATATCCCTGGCAATGCCCTGGACAATATTCTCCACAAACTTCGGGCCATAGCTTTCTAACCGTTCCCATTTCTTCGTTGCCCCAACACCTTCATAGGTGACCGACTCTCCGCCAAACTTGTTCACGCCCATCTTTGGCTTGACATAAGCAAGCCGCCGACCACTTGGCAGCGTAATGAAAAGGAAACCACTCTCATAGCTAAAATGCAATCCATACAAAATAGATTGACGGTGCTCTACCACACAAACCCTTACAGCATGATCAACATCCCACCACAATCGAACGATGTGCGGATTGGCATTACGCCAGGCATTGACGAGACCTTGTAGCTCATCTTCCTCCAGCCCCATGTCTAGCGCCCCCATTGCCTTTAATGCGCCAACAGAGCCACCATACCCAAGCGCTAATTCCGATATTTTACCTTTCTGGCGAAGATGCCCATTTTCTCCGTTTTTCACAACCTTCACCTTAAACATCTGTGATGCCGAGGCACAGTATATATCTCCACCGCTTTTAAATACCTCGAGCCGCCAGACTTCGCCAGCAAGCCAGGCAATGACACGAGCCTCAATAGCAGAAAAGTCAGCTACGATAAACTTTCGCCCGTCCTGCGGCACAAAGGATGTGCGGATAAGCTCGGACAAGGCATCCGGAATCGAACCATATAGCATTGACATTGCCTCATAATTGCCAGAGCGAACCAGCGACCTTGCCTCTGCCAAATCACTCATGTGGTTTTGAGGTAAGTTTTGCAGCTGAACAAGCCGTCCACTGAAGCGGCCTGTCCGATTGGCACCGTAGAACTGAAACATTCCCTTTACCCGGCTATCTGAGCAGACTGCGTTTCCCATGGCTGTGTACTTCTTGACGCTGGACTTGGCAAGCTGCTGCCGTAGCTCCAACACCTCAGCTAGTGGCTCCGGCGCCTCCTTTAAAAGCTCTGCCACAGCCTTCTTCCCAAGGTTATCCGTCTCCAAACCGTTATTTGCCAGCCACGCTTTCATCTGCTGCACCGAGTTTGGATTAACTAGGTTCGTCCGCTCCTGCATCAACTCGATGAGTCTAGCCTTCGAGCGTTCATCCATGGCAATAGCCTGCTTTACCAATGTCATATCTATGCCAATGCCGCGATCATTGATTTCCTGATCTAGATGGTACTCCTCCCAAATTGCATCAGGAACTGGAAACCTCGACAGCTTTTCCTGTATGGCCATTTCTGTTTCAACATCCCGCAGATTATATGACTTAAACAGTTCCCATTTTGCCTTATCGTGTTCTGGAAGATTTCTCGTCCTGCCGCCATTGGCCTTGGTCGCAGCACACGGCACACAAAAGTAACGAATGAGGCTCTTGCCCTCGGTCAGCTTCTGCTTTTCCAACCCTAGCACAGTTCCTACGCCCTCCAAGGATAATGGCAGACCAAGTGTAGCTGCCCAAATCATCGTACAGCGCCAGGAATCTGGGGAAATATATTCATCCAACCATCTAGCCAGGCACGTCCTCTCGAATGACGCATTGAATGCCCACTTGATGACGGTATCGTCCATCAATGCCCCCACTACCTCGACAGGTATCATCTCGCCTGCCACCATATCTACGACCTTCACTTCACCGCCATCTACTGAATAGCCAAAGAGCAGTATTTCAAAATCAGGCGATTCTGCATAATGATATACGCCAGACTTTGCCAAATTCACAGAGGAAAAAGTCTCGATATCGATACTTAATGTCTTCATAATTTACTCCTTTACAAACGAAGCGATGGAGGACATCCCCCACCGCTTCGTATCCTTTATTTTCTATTTTGCCATCTATCGAACAAGCAATCGACAAGCCGATCAGTAAAGCCTTTCACATAATATCCAATCATCATCGAAAATAACATGAAGACCACTATAACATCAAACTGCTTTGCAAATTCATAAATTTCCATACCCATGCGCTATCCTTCCTATCAGCTCAAGAAATCATCATCGTCGTCAGTTGCAAAGTCATCTTCTGCACGGCTGCGACCACCAAGAGGCTCGCCATCCTTGATTTTCTGCAGGTTATTAAGACCGCAGGCAATACCTTTGTTGCCAGAGCTATTGAAGGCGTAGAAGCTGATGCTGGCTCGACCATATACTCCAGAATAAACCTCTGAACGGGTCAGGATAGGATTGCAATCGGTATCCACAATTCCAGGTGCCGTAGTGGCATTGGCATTAACAAAGTAGGCATTGGCATAGGCTGCATCATCCGGGCGCTCTACGTCTCCATCACGAAGTGGCGTCTTTATTACAGAAAGTGCTGGCACGCTGCGGCCATTTCCCTTGAGCTTGGCCTCACCCTCCTTATAAGCGGCCTCGATAGCTGCCTTTAGCTTGGCTACAGTTTTCGTATCCGATTTCGGTACGATAAGGCTGACGCTGTACTTTGGCGTACCTCCATTGATGGATTTGGGCTCCCATACGTTTGCGTAGCTCCAACGAGTCTCCGGGCCAGTGATTACCTTCAGTGGATTCATAGCTTTTACATTTTTACTCATGATCTTTTTCCTCCATAAATTCAGTTTTTGCATTATGCATTGCCGGGCGTTTATCGCTGCTCGGTACTAATGTTGGTTTACCAGGTGGCTTTTCGATGTAAGCTGCCAGCAACTCTTCAAATCGAGTCTTACCCAAAAGCTTCTGCATGGCAGTGATGCCCAGAAGCTTCTTTTCGTATGGCTCAAACCCAGCCTTGCTGACAACCTCAGTTACCGCAGCTTCATTCATATAGCGACGATTTGAGCGTCCCTCTACGATCTTCCAGCCCTGCCATTCCTTCCCGGCAATAGCCTGTCTAAGTGCATATTCCTTGATGTCGCTTGCCCAGACAGATAAATCATCTACCATTGATAGAATCAATTCTATTTCTACATCATCCAAGGTCGGCGGCAGCTGAAAATCATGCTTTGCAAGCAAAAGATTGTTCTCTGCACGAGCTCTACAGATATGCTTTGCCTTACAAAACCTGCACCAGACTCCACAAGAAAACTCGCCCTCACCAGCAAAGGCAAGTTTCGCCTGCGGTGCTAAGCACTCAGTAGCCCACTCGTATAAATTCTTTGCCGCCAACTCAAAAACACTGACATTTTCTCGTCTAGGCTGATAGATCACCAGCTGTACCTTATCTATGTCATAGAGTGCATCAAACATATAGAGCGCCCCCAACGCATAGCATTTCAGCTGTTCATTATTCGTTGCCTCCACCATAATGCCCTGCCCATGCTTATAGTCACAAATGGTGAGCATCCCTTCAGTAATAACCAGTGCATCAGCTGTACCGAAGCCTTCCTTCACCCAGCTGGAAAAATCTACCCTCTGCTCAACCAATACTACCGGAGCACTGCCTCTCACCTTAGCTTGCTCGACAAGCTCCATGACGAAATCCCGGTAGCCTTCCGCGCAAACTTCCATTTCTTCGTTGTAAAATTGCAGCTTACGAGTTGGATTTACAGCTCTGCGCTTCAAGGCCTTCAGTAGCTTATATTCGCACAAAGCGTGTGCCTCAGTACCTTCGACCGCATAGCTGCTATTCTTATCAGCAAAGCCCTCACCCAATCTAACCGAGGGCGGGCAGTGCATCCAGCGGCCAGCCGAGGATGCTGATAATAAGGCATGTCCTTTAGCTGCCATTTCCTAGCACCTCCGCATCCGTCTTTAGTCCAGCATAGTCAGTCTCTGCGATTTCAGACAATCGCTTGCCGCCATGCTTCTTTAAAAGCTCCTTCACCTCAGCAGTAAAACCAAGACCTGCTTTTTCTGCCAAAACGCCTCTGACCTCTTCCAATGTCACCTTTGGTTTCACTGGAGCTTCCCTATCATCACCTGTTTTTCCTGTGTCCAGCTCATCGGCCAGCTGATTGATAAATGTAGCGGCATCCCGCAGCTTGATGATAGCCTCTGCTAAATCCTTCACTCTTGTCTCCTCCTTTCACTTTTTGACCTCTGCCTTGCAGCCTATATACCATTCGAGCCGATACCAGACTGATAGCACATAAAACTGCAGCAATCTCAGATTGTCTGTGTAATCTATGCATTCGCGTCACCTCCTGTCGGAGCATTTATCCTGTGTGCTCCTTACAATATCCACTGGTCTTGAAATTCGACTTTTGACGAAATAGCTTCAATTTTTTCAAAAGCTCATCCTCGTAATTATAAGGAAACAAAAAAAATATAGCCTCCGCAATTACGGAAGCTATAAAAATATTTTGGCCGACCTCGTCAAAATCACATATTTTTCTCCATTGGATTATAAATAGAATTATCAAGATGGAGGATATTATGGAAATCAGAACCGTTGCAGGAAACTGGCAGCCAAGTACGCCAAAGGAAAAAGCAACCACCATAGCACTGCAGCAGGACTGCGGCTATCATAAAGCCCAGCAACTATTGCAAAGCATGTACAATGCAAACCTCATTTCTCTACAGGAATTTAACGCTGTCACTAAGCTGAATCGACAAGCCTTTGCCCCTTTTTTAGTTGAACTTTTACCAAAAATCAGTGGCTAATCTATCGATTTAGAGTTAACATGTGATACTACCGAAGGAAGTGATTCTTTGAAAAAGATTACTGAAATAAAGTCTGTACGCCCGCGCATAAGACGAAAAAAACTGCGTGTGGCCGCATATTGTCGCGTATCCACTGCCAGTGACGCGCAGCTAGAAAGCCTGGAAACGCAAAAAGCCTACTATGAAAACTATATAAGTTCTAGACCAGATTGGAAATTAGCTGACATATATTTTGATGAGGGCATCAGTGGCACAAAAATGTATCAACGACCGGCTCTCCAAAGATTGCTGGCAGACTGTGAAAGCCGACAAATAGATATGGTCGTCACCAAATCACTAAGCCGACTTTCGCGAAACACCATGGACTGCCTGGAAATCGTCCGCAAGCTGCAGTCACTTGATATCCCAATCTATTTTGAGAAGGAAGCGCTTAATACCGCTACTATGGAAAGCGAGCTCATGCTATCTGTAATGAGCTCAGTCGCTGAAGGTGAATCCGCTTCAACCGCACAGAACATCAACTGGTCTATTCAGCACCGTTTTAAAAATGGCAACTACAAGCTATGCTCTCCTCCCTATGGTTATAGCTGGAATGGCGACAATCTACAAATTGTTCCCGATAAGGCCGCCATAGTCAAAGAAATATTTACAAAATACCTGGCTGGTACAAAGGTGATCAGCATTATAGATGATCTAAACAAGCGCGGTGTCGCTACACCTCGCCACGGACCAAGATGGCAACGCTCCACGATTGCTGGCATTCTAAGCAATGAAAAATATACTGGTGACGTTATCTTTCAAAAAACCTACACTGCTGTGGGATATAAACGACGATGCAATCATGGGGAACGAAACCAATATCTATATAAAGCCCACCATGAGGCTATCATCAGCCATGAGGAATTTAAGCAGGCCCAAAGCTTAAAAGCAAATCATTGCCAAGGAAAGGGCATTATTAAAAGTTCTGATAAAGGACAAAGTCGCTATGCATTCTCTGGTAAAATTATCTGCAACGAGTGTGGCAGCAGCTTTAAGCGGCGGATTCACAAATACGCTACCACCAGCTATGTTGCCTGGATTTGTGGCACCCACCTAAAAGACAAAGCTGCCTGTCCTATGCTTTTTATACGCAATGATGATCTTGAGCTTGCCTTCATCACAATGCTCAATAAGCTGATATATTCCCGAAAAATCATCCTGGCACCCCTTTCCGAAAAGCTGAAGCTTATCAGTAGCGACAATACGGTAAAACAAATCCGTGATCTTGAAACTGAGCTGATGCAAATTACAGAGAAGCGCCAGACCTTACTACGCCTAAAGGCTGAAGGATATCTTGACCAGATTGTTTTCACACAGGAAAGCAACCTACTTGAGACACGTAGAAAAGAGCTTACTATCGAGCTGAACAGTCTAGAAAACAACGGTACCAAAGGTGCTACCGAACTTAATGAACTAAAGCGTCTGCTATATTTCACGAAGCATTCAAAAATGCTTAACGCCTTTAATGAGGCGCTATTTACCGAATATGTACACCGCATTCACGTATATAGCCGTCAGGAAATTGGCTTTGAATTAAAATGTGGACTAATCCTAAGAGAAAGGATCTGACAACGTGGAAAATCACCCGTTTGGCTATAGCATAAAAAACGGCAAAGCTGTAGTTGATACCGCTAAGGCCAATATCATCCGGCAGTTTTTTGCCGATTATCTTTCAGGAATGGGGCTTACCTCAGCGGCCAAAAAAGCTGGCTTTGCCCCCTACCATGGCTCAGCTAAACGTATGCTGACAAATCGCTGCTATTTAGGTGATGATTTTTATCCGGCTATTATTGACGAAGAAACCTTCACTGCAGCTGAAATGGCACTTTTAAAGCGAGCTGAAAAATTAGGTCGACTTAATAAGGATAAACCTAAAGTTTCTAAGCCTATTCCCAATAAATTCTATATAACAGAACCGGCTGAGGAGAAAATCAATCCTCTTAAGCAGGCAGAATATCTTTACAGCCTGATTCAAGTTGAGGTGAACTGAATGGAACAAAATAGAATCATGATTATTCCAGCCAAACGACAGATTGGAAATAATATCAAGGAAGCAGAAAAGCCTAAACTTCGAGTTGCTGCCTACTGCCGCGTCAGTACAGATAGCGAGGAACAGGCCTCCAGCTATGAGGCACAAATCCAGCATTATACCGAATACATCGCCAAGAATCCTGACTGGCAGCTAGCCGGCATCTTTGCTGACGATGGCATCTCTGGCACCAATACCAAGCACCGCGTAGAGTTCAATCGATTGATTGAGGAATGTATGTCCGGCAATATTGATATGGTCATCACAAAGTCCATCAGCCGCTTTGCCCGAAATACACTCGACTGTCTAAAATATATCCGCAAACTCAAGGATAAAAACATTCCAGTATATTTCGAGAAGGAATCGATTAATACTATGGATGCCAAGGGCGAGGTATTGCTTACCATTATGGCCTCCCTCGCTCAGCAAGAAAGCCAATCTCTAAGCCAAAACGTCAAGCTTGGGCTGCAATACCGCTACCAGCAGGGCCAGATACAAATCAACCATAACAAATTTCTAGGCTATACAAAAAATGACGATGGAAAGCTTATCATCGAGCCCAAACAGGCTGAGGTAGTAAAACGCATCTACCGCGAATATCTACTGGGATTTAGCATGAATCGCATAGCTTCCGGTCTTGAGGCAGATGGCATTTTGACTGGCGCTGGTAAAAAGAAATGGTGGACAAGTACCATCCGTAAAATTCTCAGTAATGAAAAATATATTGGTGATGCACTGCTGCAAAAAACCTATACCACCGATTTTCTCACCAAGACCCGTGTGAAGAATACTGGCTTGATGCCACAGTACTATGTAGAAGGCAACCATGAGGCTATTATTCCCAAGGAAACCTTCATGCTGGCACAGGAAGAATTAGCGAAACGGCAAGTCACTGCGGTCAGTCCCAATGGTCGCAAGCGAAGCTATAGCAGCAATAGCTGTTTTAGCAATATTATCTTCTGCGGCCATTGTCGGGAAGTATTTTGCCGAGTCCATTGGTATCGGCATAAAACCTCCACCGTTGTTTGGCGCTGTGCCAGCAGGCTTGAAGACAGGTCGCCCGTCTGCTATGCCCGCTCCATCAAGGAAGAAACCCTCCATCAGATAGTCATCGAGGCCCTAAATCGCATGCTGCTGCAAAAAAGCAATTACCTGGACATCCTGCAAAAAAATATCACTACAGTAATCAAACGCTCTGATACTACTGATATTGCCCTCATTGATGAGAAGCTTTTGACCCTACAGCAAGAGCTCCTTCGCCGAGCCAATAATCGTGAGGCGTATAACAATATAGCCGATGAAATTTTCCATCTCCGCGAGCTTCGAGCCAAGGCCGAAAGCAACACGGTACTACGAGACGATACCCTGAAGCGTATCACGGAGCTCTGTGATTTTCTCAAGGAGCAGCCACAAGAGCTTACGGCATTTGACGAGCTGCTGACTCGCCGCATACTGGACAGCATCACGGTCTACGATGACCACGTAACCGTAAAGCTTAAATCCGGCATCAGCCTGGACATAGACGAATAAAGAGATAGCCCTGAACTCATGGTTTGTTTGAGTTCAGGGCTATCTCTTTATATTGACTAAGCTTTGCTGGTTTCATTATAATGGGCCCCTTGTCAAGACCACTTCGTAAATTTTTAAGAGTGTCATCAAACGAAGTAAAGCTACGCAGCGAAACTGCCGAAATAGAAATCATTCGGAACCTTGTAGCCTAGAGCTTCGTGTGGCCGTATGTTGTTGTAGTCATCCACATACGTATCAATCAGTTGACGCAGCTCTCTTGGCGAATGGTATTCGTTAGGATCGAGCTGTTCCGTCTTGAGACTGCGGAACCATCGCTCAATCATGATGTTGTCAGCCCAGCGACTTCTGCCATCCATGCTTTGCCGGATGTTGAGACTGTGAAGCAATGTCTTGTAGTCATCACTGGTAAGCTGGCTTCCTTGATCTGAATTGATGATAGCAGAAATGCCACACTCTTTTACGGTTTTCTTTACTGTATGGACGACCGAAGCTGCATCCAGTGTATCAGAGAGATAGTATCCAATCAGTCGTCGGCTATACCAGTCAATAATTGCTGTCAGGTACATATGACCGTGCGGCATTGGGATATAGGTGATATCTATAGACCAGACCTGATTAGGAAATGATGCAGTATAATTGCGCAGCAGATATGGCACGATAGCCTCCTTGAAGTTCCTCTTGGATAGATTGGGCTTGGGATAAATGGCATATATACCCATTTTCAGCATGAGTCGGCGTACTGTCTTAAGACATACAGTAAAGCCGTCTTCCTGCAGTTTGATGACAATTTTGCGGGATCCAAGATAAGGGCATCTGGTATGCCAATGGTCGATACATGCCATTAAGGACTCGTCGCGCTTGACTGCTTCTGTATCCTGTATGGGTGGTATGTAATACAAGCCGGACCGGTTCAGTCCCAGCAGCTCGCACTGACGACGTATGGAAAGCCCATTATCCCTTTGGATCATATTCTGGGATTTGTGGGACTGCTTCTCCAGCTCGGTGAAAGCAATCCTGAAGAAAGTCGCGTTCCAGCGTCAGCTGACCGATGGTCTTAAGCATCTGGTCATTCTTTTTCTTCAGGTCATCCTCCTTCCTCTGAACAGCCTTGCGTTCAGAATCTGCGCCAAAAGCGCGATGGGCATTCTGCAGGAAATCCTGCTTCCATTTCCGGACCATGTTCGGATTCAAGTTGTTCTCGGAGCAGATAACATTGAATTCCTTGTTGCCTTGAAAGATCGACAAGACCATCTTGGTTTTGAATTCAGCAGTGTACTTTTTTCTTGGCATGATGGCAACCTCCTATTTCGTTACCTATACTATATCACGCACTCTTAAAATTTCCATTACTGGTCTGAATTCTTGGGCCCATTATAAAAAGTCACCTTATTCAATTCATTTATATCCCATAGACGAACATTACTAAAGCCCCCGACATTTAATACATAATAATCATTATCACCTATTAAGCTACCATCTGGAGAATCCAATATCACTCGTATTTCATTCTGCCACTTATACGATTCATCTTTATAAAAGAAAACTTCATATTGTTCTATGAGATTATTAACAGCCAGACTTTCTTTAGCATATTTTTTAGCAATGTCAGCATAAGTAACTTCTCCTATTTCGTATCCAATACGCTTAGCCTGAGATATGGCATCCATCTTATTCGCAAATTCGTTCCATGAAACATAAGCAAAATATTTCCCAAATTGCTGCATTTCTTTTATAAATTCTTCTTTTAAAGTGTATCTATTGCCATTACAATTTAAAATATTGTAGTTTAATGCAGAACAACAAAATATTGGTACTTTATCGTCACCATCAAAACCTAATACCACATTAAGTAATTCACTATTTGGCACAACAACTTCCCCTGCTTTTTTTATTGATATTTCAGATAATTTTACATCTATTGGCTTTTTTCCATCATTTTTATCTCCACGATATGTATCTTCTAGTTTTCTAAAATATCCACTAGCCTTAAAATAAATATTACCATTTAAAAAATCCTGTCGATACTCTTCTTTACTAAAGCATTTTAAAATACCAATTGGTCGCTTATTCATCTTTTCCATCTCCAATTCCATACTTTTCTAATTATACTACATACTATAACCAATAAAAATTACTACCCTAAAATCATCTTCCTGAATTTTTAATACTTATAAAGCTTTACAGTAACATATTCTCTGCAACTATAGTGGCACGCTTGTCAAGACCAAAATCGATAAATTTCTAAATGTATCAGGCAGCAGACATTGCAGCATTGAGCAGCAGTGCCGGGAAGTAGCGCTCTGCTGGCGGGACGTTCCCGATGGCTGAGTGACAGCGCTGGAAGTTATACACGTTGATGTAGTTGCGGATGGCCCTGCGAGCCTCCCGGATGTTGCGGTACTGCGTGAGATAGGCTTCCTCATACTTGAATGTCCGGAACCACCGCTCAATCTTGATGTTGTCGGCCCAGCGGCCCAGCGGCTCTTGCCATCCATGCTCTGGCGGATGTTGTGTTCCTTGAGGAAAGCCTTGTACTCCTTGCTGGTGAACTGGCATCCTTGGTCGGAGTTGAGAATCTGCGGCTTTGCTATACGGAGAGCCTTCCTTACGGCAGCAATGACCATCCGGGTGTCCAGGGTATCGTCCACCTCCCAGCCAACAATGCAGTGGCTGTACCAGTCGATGATGGCTGTCAGATAAACGAAACCGTGCTCCAGTGGAATGTAGGTGATGTCGATGGACCATGCCTGGTTAGGCTGCTGAATATCCACATGCTTCAGCAGGTAGGGCATCACCTGCGCTTGTTGCTGCCGCTTGGAAAGGTTCATCTTCGGATAGATGGCGTCGATGCCCATCTCGCGCATGTAGCGAGCTGTCTTGCGTCGTCTGACCTGATGCCCGAGGCGCTACAGGTGCGAGACCAGCTGCCTTGCGCCCCAGGCAGGATTGTCCGTGTGGAAATGATCGATGATGCGCTTGCATTCCAGCGCTTCATCTGATGGAGTGTTCTCTTTGGGTTGGTAGTATTGGCTCGTGCGGTTGACGCCGAGCAGCTTCGCTGCTTTCCGAAGGGAAAGCCCCTTGCACTTACTCCTCGAAAGGTTTTGGAGAATACTGTTTCTCGTAGTCCGGTCCAAGAATTTCCTCAGATTTTTTTTTCAACCAATCCACCTGCATGGTGAGTTGGCCAACTTTGCAGGCATAGGAGGCTTTCTCCTTCCGCTCGGTCTCGAGTTTTTGCTTGATGTTGTCCTCTCTGGAATCATCGAATATGATGCTTGCCTTGCTGAGGAACTCGTTCTTCCAGTTCCGCAAGAGGTTCGGCAGGAGTTCGTTCTCAGCCGCCAGCGTGTTGAGGTCTTTCTCACCCTTGAGCAGCTCGATGACGAGATCGGATTTGAATTTCGATGTGAAATGACGGCGCGTGCGTGACATGATGATTATCTCCTTTTTCATTGATCGCCTCCAGTATACCACGAGATTCACATTAAGAAATAGTTTCGAAGTTGTCTTAATTCATAGTTCCATTATACTGATCCTTGCCTTTCGCCATCGAGCCAACTGCCTTTTTCGTATCAGCCTGAATTTCACCATGGATAATTGCAAGTGCAAATTGAACAGTTGTTTTAATCAAGAACATTTATCAATAGCATACCCGTTCATCCGGCTCTGATAATCACCACGCAAGAGGCCATCCACATTAAACCGGAAGAACAATTTACTCTTCTCACCTGGGAGTAAAAGTGCTTGTTGCATAGCCTGTTCCCATCTCACAATCCATGGATTGAGGGTATAAATTACAAAATCCAAGGACTGCTGCTCAATATTAGAAAAGCTCGACTTCTCAAGGTCTCCAACCATGTGTGGTGGGACTCTGAAAATTCGAGCTATCTCATTGATTTGAAATTTTCGTGTTTCAAGGAACTGTGCCTCATTAGGCGGTATGGCCATCTGCTTGTAGGTCATTCCTTCCTCAAGGACTGCCACACTGTGAGCCTTTCTGCCGGTGAACCGAGCCTGCCAGCTTTGCCTTAATTTATCCGGATCTTTAACTACCCCTGGGTGTTCAAGTACACCACCCGGTGTAGCACCGTTGGCAAAGAAAGTGGCTCCGTACTCCTCCGTAGCAATGGCTATACCTATGGCATTCTTAGCCATGGCTATCGGGCTATATCCGATAAGACCATCAAAACCCAAGCCTGGGATATGAAGCACATCATCTTGGGGCAAAACCACCTGCTCAAATCTCTGCTTACCTCCCGCTTCATCAGCATATCTTGTATAGGTATAAACCAACTGCCCGGTGGAGTCCCTGCTTACATCCATCTTATTTGGAAGAAGCGGATACAAGGCAATTACCTCGCCCCGCCCATTTCTAATAATCTGGGCATAAGCGTTACCCCACAGTAAAAGATGGCTCATCATGGTTTCCCTGAACACGAAGCTGGTCATTTCAGGATTAGGCTCATCATGCAGAATTCTATACAGGCTGTGACTATACAGCTTTTCTTTGCTGCCATCCGCCCGGTACTGATATACATTAAGTGGAAGGCTTGCTATTGCCTCTGCCAGTATCCTTACACAGGCATATACTGCAGTAATCTGCATAGCAGTCCGCTCATTCACATTTCTTCCGGCTGGAGTTCCTCCAAATAAAAAAGGCCAATGGACTGAAAGGTAATCCTTTGGCTTATCCCTTGAACGGAACAGTTTGGAAAATAAATTCATAGGCTGATGCCTCCTTTTTTTATTAATAGCAGGAAAAAAAATTCCCAGTCGAAGATATAAGTGTAAAAATTTAAATAACCTTGAGGTGATATTTATGGCAGTATTTGGGATAATATTAATTATTCTGGGATGTATAGGATTAATAATGGGGCCCATAATGTTTGGAGATATTGGAATAGGAACCACATACTCTGGGATTATATCTATTGTAACTGGTGTTGGATTCCTAAAAATGGACCATGATAAGATAAAGGAGTGATTACTTTGAATTGCCCAAAGTGCAACAGTGTATTAGAGAAAAAATCTAAATTTTGCCCAGAATGTGGCTTTGATCTTACTAATGTCACTTTTGAGGATAATATACCAAATAACTCAACCGATAGCAGCTCTTCACCATCTACACCAACTACATCATCTACAACATCTACAGGAACTCCCAGAAAAACTTTATATATTATAGGCATAGTTATTTTTGTTGCATTTTTATTTTTATTATATGGCCCTGGCTCATCGACAAAGCATAATTCAACAACATCGGATTTTGAACCTAAAACACATGTTACCGAGAAGAAACCTCCAGCAGATTCATCAGACCCTGTTTCTTTAAATACACCATTTAGCAAACCTGGCATCGCTGAAATTACAATCAAAGGTACCGAATTTACAGATAAAGTTATACCAACAAATCCCAGTGGTTACTATAGTTATTATCAAGCCGATGAAGGCAAAGTATATTTTGTTATAAATGCTACATTAAAAAATTTAAAAAAAGAAAAAGAAGATATGGATAAACTTGTGCGTATTGATGCCGTATATAGTGATGGCTACAAATACCACTGTATGCTTCTTCGAGATAGAAATGGCCGCTTAGATGGACTATACGAATTCATAGATCCCCTACAGCCTGAAAATGTAAAAATTGCTGTACAATTACCAGCTGAAGCTGCTACCAATACTTTACCAATCAAAGTTGTGTTTGATTTTTCTACTCAAAAAAATGTATTTACTTTTAGGTAAAAGCTAAATCATCAATGGTACTGTCAAATTTCTTTCGCAAAATCATGAATCCTGACGTAATCAAAATCAGTCTAGAACGCTTTCGGCATCACAACCGAGACTATGAAAAAATCTCTGTAAATAAAATTCTCTCGAAGGAATAAGGTCTTCTATGGTAAAATTTAATCATAGGAGGCCTTTATCATGGCTAAAAATCACAAACCAATTCACAAAGTCGAAATGACCGATGGAAAGAGATCCATTATCCAGCAGCTTTTCCAAGAGTACAATATTGAGAATGCTAACGACATCCAGGAGGCATTGAAGGACTTGCTTGGCGGCAGCATCAAATCGATGATGGAAACTGAAATGGATCAGCATCTAGGGTACAGTAAATCCGAGAGATCCAGCAATGAAAACACCCGCAATGGCTACAAAACCAAGAAACTCAATAGCAGCTATGGCAACTTCCAGATTGACGTTCCGCAGGATCGACAGTCTTCTTTCCAGCCACAGATTGTGAAGAAACGTCAAAAGGATATTTCTGATATTGATCAGAAAATCATATCTATGTATGCCAAAGGGATGACCACAAAACAGATATCTGAAACATTGGATGATATCTATGGCTTTGAAGTATCTGAAGGCTTCATATCGGATGTGACAGACAAAATCCTGCCTCAAATTGAGGAATGGCAGAGCCGTCCGCTTTCCAGCGTTTATCCAATCGTCTTTGTAGCGCTCAATGTCAAGGTAGTTGTCAGTAATTCTTCAAATTTTATATGTGCATCTACTGACTATGCTCCAGATTCGACTGTATGTTCGAAGTGGGC
>NZ_SMAA01000013.1 GCF_004341685.1 Pectinatus cerevisiiphilus | reverse complement strand
TGTATACCCTTTTTTAGTAATTGCCTACTTGAGACCTCAATACGAATAGCAAAAGAGGCTGTGGACAAAATGATTACTCATTTTGTCACAGCCCCACAAATTTAAATTTGGTATTACAGGCTGCTGCAACAACTGCCTGAAAGCAGAAGAAAACGACTTAGGCATAAAGGGCGGTGTAAAACCGTCATGGGATAAAAAGGTCTGCACATTTTGCGGATTGTGCCAGATAGTATGCCCCGGTAAAGCAATCACTGTAAATAAAGCAGATAAAACTCTTAATTTTTCTATGGAAAAATGTATTTATTGCGGTAAATGCTTGAAGGTATGCCCAACATCAGCCTGGTCAGGAGAACATGGTTTTATAGTTTCATTTGGTGGTTTATACGGAAATAGGATAACAATAGGTAAAAGATTGCTGCCTTTAATTTTCTCAACCGATGTTTTATATAAAGTCATTGACGTTACATTGGCCTTTTTTGAAAAAAATGCTAAAAAAGGTGAAAGGTTTGCCAATACACTTGACAGAGTAGGCTGGCAATTATTAGAAAAGGAGTTAAAAGAAGTATTATGAGTATAAAAGCAGACAGTTTTGTAGATATAACAGATGTAGTCTGTCCAGTGACCTTTGTAAAAGCAAAAATGAGTATAGAAGATCTTGAAGATGGACAGATACTAGAAATTAAAATGAATGAAGGGGAACCCATTTTAAACGTTCCACGCAGTTTTAAGGATGAAGGCCACAAAGTCGTTGAAGTAAATGATAATAATGATGGCACATTTACTGTCTTTGTGGAAAAGGGTGGGCTTTAATGAAATTTACCACTAAACTTTTGCACGGTAATGTCAGCCCTAATGCAGAAACTGGTGCAACGACACCGCCCATTTATCAATCGGCGGCTTTTTACCAGCAAAGCGCCGCTGCAATGGAAAAAATCTTTTCCGGAAAAAAACCAGGATTTGTATACACTCGTGTAAACAATCCTACAATTGATTATTTTGAACGCCGCATGACACTCCTTGAAGGCGGGGTTGGTTCTGTTGCCTGTTCGTCAGGCATGGCTGCAGTATCACTAGCTGTTCTAAATATATTAAAAAGCGGCGACGAAATTGTTTCCGGAAGTGGTATCTTTGGTGGAACCTATTCATTTTTTAATGGCTTATCTGCCTATGGTATAAAGACAAATTATGCCCAAAAAAGCACTACGACCTGTTTTGAAAAATATATCACTGCGAATACACGGTTAATCTTTTTAGAAACCATAGGCAACCCTAAACTTGATGTGCCAGACATAAAAGCCTTTTCCCAACTAGCACATAAGTACCACATTCCTCTTATAATTGACAATACTGCTGCCACTCCATATCTGATACAGCCTTTAAAACACGGTGCTGATATTGTTGTGCACTCCGTTTCAAAGTTCATCGATGGCGGCGGTAACTCAATCGGTGGAACAATAATTGACAGTGGCCGCTTTAAATGGACTGAAGACAAATTTCCTCTCATCAAAAATTTTACCCAATATGGGCCATTTTGTTATCTAGCAAAACTGCGTGCAGGTTTATTTAAGGATATTGGCACCTGTATGGCTCCCTTAAACGCTTACCTGATTAATTTAGGGCTTGATACTCTTTCTCTAAGAATGGAAAGAGTTTGTGCCAGTGCCAATAGACTTGCCAGCTATTTAAAAAATTGCAGTAAAATTAAAGCTGTAAATTATCCCGGTTTACCCGAAAATCCTGACCACGAAACAGCAAAGAGACAATTTGGTGACAAATATGGCGCCATTTTGACAATACGAGTAGGTACAAAAGAAAAAGCCTTTACCTTGATAGATAATCTAAAGTATGCACTTAATGCCGCCAATATTGGTGATTCAAAGACATTGGTAATTCATCCAGCTTCCACTATTTATGCAGCAGATACTGAGGAACAAAAGGCAAATGCCGGCGTTTATGACGATCTGATAAGAATCTGTGTTGGCCTTGAAGATATTGAAGACATTGAAGAAGATTTTAAACAAGCATTGGCTAAAATATGATTAGTTTTTTTCAAAAATAACATATGCAGCCATTTCTATTATCATAATGATAATTTAATGATAAAATAAAACCGCCACTATCTATACACAACTTTCATAGATAGTGGCGGTAATAATATTAGCAACAATCTGGCGGAGCCTAATGGCTCCGTCTTTTATTTAAAAAATTTTTTTATCTTATCCTGCCAGCTTTTCTGTTCAGGATTTACATTTTCATTTTTCTCATCAGCAAATTCACGTAAAAGTTCCTTTTGTCTTGCAGTAAGTTTCTGTGGTGTCAAGACTTTTACCTTCACATGCTGGTCACCGCGTCCGCTACCACGAAGATAAGGAATACCTTTCCCCTTCATACGCAAGATCGTACCTGACTGTACACCTGCTGGAACAGATATTTCCACTTTACCATCAAGTGTAGGGACTTCAATCTTATCGCCAAGTGCAGCCTGTACAAAGGAAATAGGAACTTCACAGATAACATCATTTCCTTCACGATGGAAAAATTTATGTGATCTAACTGTAATATACACATATAAGTCACCTGGGCTGCCACCTCGTTCACCCGCTTCACCGCCGCCGGACACACGAATCCGCGAATTATCGTCCACACCAGCTGGTATCTTTACATCTATCTTGCGGCGCACACGTGTATGACCTTCACCACGGCAAGTCGGACAAGGTTTCTTTATTATCTTGCCTGTTCCACCGCATCTGTCACATGTACGTGCATTTACCATACGGCCAAAAGGCGTATTATGAACTTCCTGTACCTGTCCTGTTCCATGACATTTAGGGCATTCTTCTGGCTGTGTCCCTGGAGCTGCTCCGCTCCCATGACATGTTTTACATTCTTCCATCCGCGGGATAGTAAGTTCTACCTGTTTACCAAAAGCGGCATCTTCGAAATCAATTTCCAAATTATACCGCAAATCAGAGCCTCTTTGCGGTCCACGGCGTCTACTACTGGATCTACCGCCACCACCGAAGAAAGCATCAAAAATATCACCAAAGTCAGATGTACTGCCATCACTGAAACCACCAAAACCACCGAAGCCGCCGAAACCACCAGCACCAGCGCCTGCACCGGCACCACCACCGGTAAAAGCGGCATGGCCAAACTGATCATACTGTGCTCTTTTCTGTGAATCAGACAGCACTTCATAGGCTTCATTTACTTCTTTAAATTTTTCTTCTGCTTCTTTGGGATTGTCTTTATTAAGGTCAGGATGGTATTTGCGGGCCAGTTTTCTAAATGCTTTTTTTATATCAGCCTCAGTGGCATCTTTTGCAACACCGAGTACTTCGTAATAATCTCGTTTTTCGCTCACTTTATCCACCTTGATATATAGATGAACCTGATGATTTTATATTACTACAAAATCATCAGGCCATTACTATCTTATTATTAACAACATCTAATTATTTCTTGTCATCTTTTTTATCATCATCAACGACTTTATAGTCAGCATCAACTACATTATCGCCGTCTTTTTTAGCATCATCAGGACCAGCCTGTGTCTGCTGAGCATCAGGATTAGCACCTGCAGCGCCTGCAGCTTGTCCATTTGCTTGAGCCTGCTGATAAGCAGCTGCACTCATTTCATAGAGTGGTTTTTGCAATTCTTCTGTTGCTTTCTTGATAGCTTCTACATCTTTACCCTTCAAAGCTTCCTTAACTTTATCGCAAGCCGCCTGTATCTTTTCTACGGCTGCTTTATCAGCTTTATCGCCAAGATCCTTAATTGCTTTTTCTGCCTGATAAACCATGCTGTCAGCCGTATTTCTTGCATCTATTTCTTCTTTACGTTTTTTATCTTCAGCTGAATGAGCTTCTGCTTCTTTTACCATACGATCTATATCTTCTTTGCTCATACCGCTATCAGACTGAATAGTAATCTTCTGTTCCTTACCTGTTCCCAGATCTTTTGCCGAAACATTGACTATACCATTAGCATCAATACTAAATGTAACTTCAATACGAGGAACACCTCTTGGAGCTGGTGGAATATCCGCAAGTTCAAATCTGCCAAGTGTCTTGTTACCAGCTGCCATTTCACGTTCACCCTGTAATACATGAATGTCAACTGAAGGCTGGTTATCAGCAGCAGTGGAGAATATCTGGCTTTTTGAAGTAGGAATTGTTGTATTTCTTTCGATTATTTTAGTGCAAACACCGCCCAGTGTTTCAATACCAAGGGACAACGGTGTTACATCAAGTAAAAGGACATCTTTTACATCACCGGCAAGAATACCACCCTGGATAGCTGCACCAATGGAAACACATTCATCCGGATTTACACCGCGGCTTGGTTCTTTGCCGAGTTCTTTTTTAATTATTTCCTGTACAGCCGGAATACGTGTAGAACCACCAACAAGAATTATTTTATTAATATCATTTACAGTAAGTCCTGCATCGGCCAAAGCTTTTCTCGTAGGTTCAATCGTATCCTGTACAAGATCAGCTGTTATTTCATTAAATTTAGCACGTGTCAGTGTAAGGTCAAGATGCTTAGGACCGCTGGCATCTGCTGTAATGAAAGGTAAATTTATATTTGTAGAGGTCATATTAGAGAGCTCTATTTTTGCTTTTTCTGCTGCTTCAATCAAACGCTGTGCACTCATTTTGTCCTTTGACAAATCAATGCCATTTGATTTTTTAAATTCATCAACCATCCAGTCCATGACGCGTTTATCAAAATCATCGCCGCCCAGATGCGTATTACCGTTAGTCGCTTTTACTTCAAAAACACCATCGCCTAATTCCAAGATGGAAACATCAAATGTACCACCACCAAGGTCAAAAACAAGAATGGTTTCATCTTTGTCTTTATCCAAGCCATATGCCAAAGAAGCTGCTGTCGGTTCGTTGATTATACGTAAAACTTCAAGACCTGCTATCTTCCCAGCATCTTTCGTAGCTTGACGCTGACTGTCATTAAAATATGCCGGAACTGTAATAACGGCCTGTGTCACTGTTTCTCCAAGATAAGCTTCTGCATCAGCTTTGAGTTTTTGCAAAATCATTGCTGATATTTCTGGTGGGGTATAATCCTTACCATTAACAGTAACTTTATAATCTTTTTCACCCATATGACGTTTTATTGAAGCAATTGTCCCATCAGGATTTGATACTGCTTGTCTTTTAGCCAATTGACCTACAAGACGTTCTCCATCTTTAGTAAAACCCACTACTGAAGGAGTAATACGGCTTCCTTCTGGATTTGTGATAACTGTTGGTTCTCCGCCTTCCATAACGGAAACTACGGAATTAGTTGTACCTAAATCGATACCAATTATTTTTGACATTATACATTTCCCCCTATATCTTTATGTACTATAAAGTTGTTAATTATCTTTTTTAATTTCCCCGCAAGGCCAAGCTTTCAATCTTTCTACTCCTTTTAGGGAAAGCTTTTCATTTAATTTGAAACTACTTTTACCATTGCCGGACGTATAACGCGTCCATGAACCATATATCCCTTCTGTAATTCCTGTTCAATACTGTCATCTTCTTTTTCAGCGTCTTCTACACGCATTACAGCTTGATGGAAGTTGGGATCAAACTTCGCTCCTTCCGTTTTTATAACTTCCAAGCCATTCTTTGTCAAAATTTCCTGGAACTGATTAAAAATCATTTTTACACCGTCCACAAAAGCTGTGCTATCATTGCTTTCAGTTGTTATTGCCCGTTCAAAATTATCTAAAACCGGCAACATATCTTTAACAAAGCCTTGTAGAATTACTTCCGATATCTCCGATTTTTCCTGATTGCTGCGACGACGGAAATTAACAAAATCTGCCTGCAAGCGCTTAAAGCGTTCTTCTGCTTCTGTCAAAGCTTTCTTCCCTTCCTCAATCTGGGCTTCTAACAAAGCTGCGTCATCTGCCTCATTTTTTGTTATATCCGCATTATCAACATCATCATTACTTTCAGCGGCAAGTTCCTGATCGTCCTTCGCTTCGTTGATTTCCTTTTGCATTTCTTCCAGCTTTTCGCTATCTTTCTTTTTCATTTCATCTTTCATGTGCGGCATACTGACCTCATCTCTTTTATTAAATTCTATATAAAGCGTTTCAATATACGAGCCATATTTTTATTCATAAATTCCAACAATGCTATCACTTTACCATATTCCATGCGTGTCGGTCCCAAAACCGCTATAGTGCCAAGCGGCTGTCCGTCAAGATGATACGTTGCTCTTATTATACTGCAGTCCTTAATAGTTGTGTATTTATTTTCCTGACCGATTGTAACAGTAAGATTTGCCCCTTCATCCTGCATTCTGCTGTAAAGGATATCACGCAAAATAGGTTCTTCTTCCAACATCATCAATATGTTTTTCACTTTGTTTATGTCATGAAATTCTGGTTGTTCAAGCAGTTGCGGTGTTCCTTCTGTATAGATCTGGTTACGTTTCTTTCCGGTTAAAGCATGTTCTATAATATCAACTATTTTATTAAACGCTGCTGTATCAACCATCTGTGAACGCATTTTATGAATGGCACCCATGCGAATCTCACTTATTTTTTTGCCGGAAAGATAATCATTAAGTGCTGACGCCAGCTGCTCAAAATCAAGCATCGACGTATCATGTGGCATTTTTATTATCTTATTTTCAATATAACCAGCATCGCTCATAATAGCAGCAACAACATGCTCATCATCAAGCGGCACAAATTTTATATAATTGAATACAGCTTCGGCCAATTGCGGTGTTATCACCATTGAAACATTATTGGTCAAATGCGATATGATTTTAGCGGTCTCACGAAATACGCTGTCCATCCGTTGTACTTTTGTATCGTACCATTTCTGAATCATGCCCATTTCTTCATCTGTAATCTTAGTAGGTTTAAGTAGATCATCTACATAAAAACGATACCCCTTTGACGAAGGTACTCGTCCAGAAGAAGTGTGCAGATGCTCAATGTAACCTAAAAATTCTAAATCAGCCATCTCATTACGTATAGTTGCCGGACTTATACCTAAATTATATTTTCTTGCAATAGTACGGGACCCCACCGGTTCGGCTGTTGATATATAATCATCAATAATAGCCTGCAATATACGTTGTTTTCTTTTATCAAGCATTACAACACCCCCTCTACTACCTATTTTAATAACCGGTGGATATTTATTAGCACTCTCAATTAGTGAGTGCTAATTTCTAATTAAGAATATACAACCATTTAATCAAAATGTCAAGAAATTGACAGCAAATTTTATTTAGAAAAATATTCTAATTACATTATATGTTATATAATATAAATTAGCTTTACATTATATCATTGGAGAAAATTCTATGAACCCTACTGCATTTGAAATGCTAAAATCACTGGACACAGCTTTTAATGAAGATCTGCCAACAAAAGAAAATTTGCAAGCTGAACTTATATATAATAATATAAGCCAAAGAAAAAGTATAATTACTTCTTTGGAGCAATTATTAAAAAATTGTACAAGTTTTGATTTTGCAGTGGCTTTTATTACCAAGAGCGGTCTGCTTTTACTGAAGGACTGCCTGCATCTGCTCGAAAAAAATAAAATTCCAGGTCGCATAATCACATCTGATTATTTAAATTTCACTGATCCGGCTGCCTTAAGCGAAATAAGCAGTTTCACCAATATAAAAATACGCATATACAATAAAAATAATTTTCACGCGAAAGGATATATTTTTAAAAGAAAAGACGATGCTTCCATTATCATAGGCAGTGCCAATGTCACACAAGAAGCCCTAAAGGCAAATGAAGAATGGAATGTTAAGCTCACCTGTACAAAAAATAGTAAATTTTATGAAAAAACGATAGATGCATTTACTACACTTTGGAATGATTCTAAAATTCTCAGCACTGATTGGCTGCTAGGCTATCAAGAGCGCTATAATCTATCCCAAAAAGCCCGTCAAAAAAGTGCAGTTTTTAACCTTACCAATGCAGTACCTATAATTGCTAATGCAATGCAAAAAAAAGTACTTAAAGCCTTAACCCAACTTCGTCAGCAAGGAAAACAAAAAGCCTTGCTTATTTCCGCGACAGGAACCGGAAAAACTTTTCTTAGCGCCCTCGACATAAAAAACTTTCAACCGCGCAGAGTGTTATTTATCGCACACCGTGGGCAAATACTATATCAAGCAGAAAAAAGCTATAAAAAAATATTGGGCAATAATATCTCTACTGGTTTTTTAACAGGCCGCCAAAAAAATTTTGATGCTGATTTTATCTTTGCTACTATAAATACACTGTCAAAAGAACATATTATAAACTATTTTTCCCCTATAGCTTTTGATTACATAGTCATTGACGAAACCCATCGTGCCGGTGCCCATGGTTATCAGCGTATTTTTACTTATTTCCATCCCGCTTTTATACTGGGCATGACAGCTACACCTGAACGCACAGATGCTTTTGATATATATAGTTTATTTGACAACAATATTGCCTATGAAATCCGTCTGCAAGAAGCAATGAAAACAAACCTGCTCTGCCCTTTCCATTATTTTGGCATAACTGATATTGAAATAGACGGCCATCCTGTTGACGATAATATTTCTTTCAATAACTTGATTTGCCATGAGCGCGTTATCCATATAATAAAAAAAGCCGCCTTTTATGGGTACAGCGGTACGCGTGTGAAGGGTTTAATTTTCTGTCGTTCTATCGAAGAAGCACACGCACTTTCTTGTGCCTTCAATAAAGAGGGGTTCCACACACTAGTCCTTTCAGCCAGTGATCCTCCCCAAACCAGAAATGAGGCAATAAACAAACTTGCCCAAGCTGAACGAGAAGGCGGCCTTGACTATATTTTTTCTGTTGACATTATGAATGAAGGCATAGATATACCCGCGGTAAACCAAATAATTATGCTGCGCCCTACGCAATCTCCCATTATATTTGTACAACAGCTGGGCAGGGGATTACGTAAATATGCAAACAAGGCTTATCTCGTAGTCCTGGATTTTATAGGCAACTATACTAATAACTTCATGATTCCCATAGCACTTTTCGGCGATAATTCTTATAATAAAGACAATCTCCGCCGTTGTGTAAGTGATGGAAAAAATCTTTTATACGGTCCTTCAACTGTCAACTTTGATGCTGTTGCCCGAAAAAACATTTATTTATCCATAGATACTGCACGCCTTAATGATACTTCCGTTCTGCGTAAAGCGTATACGGATTTAAAAAACAAACTTGGAAAAATCCCAGCCTTGAGTGATTTCACCAAATTTGGTACTGTAGACATATTGAGATATATAGAAAAATTTGGCTCATATCACTCTTTTTTGCAAAAATATGAAGCTCAATATACTATTGAGCTATCCTCTACACAAGAAGAAATACTTACCTTTATCTGCAAACGCTTTGCTGCTGGTAAAAGAATATATGAAATAGAAATGCTAAGAATGCTGCTTCTAAACAACAATAGTCTTTTTTCTGAATTTATAAATCTTCTCCAAAAAAATTATAAAATAATTTTAACTAGTGAAGAAAAAAAATCAATTATCAATAATTTAACCAATACTTTCACTATAAGCAACGAAAGAGAAAAATATAAGCACTGCATTTTTATAAAAAAAGTTGCTGATGATTATATGATTGCTGATGAATTTTCCTATTGTCTGCAAAATAAACCTTTTAAAGACAAATTAAAGACGTTATTAAATTTTGCCATTACACGTTACCAAAAATACTACACAAATAATTATCCGCACACTAGTCTTTGCCTATACAGAAAATATACTTATGAAGAAGTCTGCTATCTGCTTAACTGGCCACAAAAAATAAATCCTAATGCAATGGCTGGTTACTTCTACGAAAGCACGACTAAAAGTATGCCATTTTTTATAAATTACATCAGCTCGAAACAAAAGCGTGTCGCCTATACTAATAAATTCACAGATAACAGACATATAAATATCTATTCAAAGAAAAATAGGAAAATTAGCTCCTCCGATGCCATACATATATACAGCACTACCGAAGAAAACCACCTGTACCTATTTGTTCGCAAACCATTCGAGCAAAAAGAAAGTAAAGAATTTTATTTTCTTGGTGAAATCAAGGCTGTTGGTAAACCGACTCCTGCACCACAATTCAACGGCTTCGAAATTATTTGCGAATTAACAGTACCAGTCCGTGCAGATATTTTTGATTATCTCATAGAATAATCATCGACCTAAATTTATTACAAACGTTTTCTTGCTATAACCTCACGCATTTTACTGATATTCTTCATATAGGAATCATGATTTTTTATCGCCATTCCAGTATATAAAAGATCTATGATCGCCATGTGGATTAACCTGGATGCGACTGCTTCTGACCGATAGTGCACCTCCCGCCCCATCCCATTTAATGCTATATTAGCAAGCTTCGTCAAAGAAGATCTAGCATAGCTTGTTATCGCAATTATCTTTGCCTTACTATTTTGGGCTATTTTTATCGATTCCAGCAATTCGATTGATTCCCCAGTATGCGATACAGCGATCACTACATCCTTATCAGTAAGAAGAGAGGCTGAGGTAAACTGCTGATGCGAATCACAGTAAGCTTGGACTGGTATGCCAAAGCGAATGAAACGCGTTTCAATATCACGGCAAACAGTAGCAGAATTACCAAAACCATAAGCGACAATCCGTTTGGCATTACTAAGTATCTGGACAGCCTTTTCCACATCTTTAAAATCCAACAACTTCAAAGTATCTTGCAGCCCATCCGAAATATTTTGGAATATCTTTCCAGCAATTACATCATACGTATCATCCACATTTATATCCTGATAAACGGTTTCATCAGGAGAAAATATCTCTCCCGCAAGTGCTATTTTTAATCCTTGGAGACCACTAAATCCAAGCTTTTTACAAAATCTGGACACAGTCACTTCCGAGCTATCTGTATTTACAGCGATATCTGAAACAGTCTGCTCAATAAAACTTTTGGCATTCTCCAGTATATAATCAGCTATACGTTTCTCTGATTTAGTAAGATTGTCATATGAACTGCGCAAAATTGGTAATTGTATTTGGTTCTCTTTTTTCATCTATATCTCTCACTTCAAAATAAATTATATATCTTATTGTACTATAAAAAAGAGAAAAAGAAATCCCTGAGCAAATGATGTAATGATCACTCTGCTTAGGGATTTCTTTTCTTACCCTATTATGATGTTTTTATGTTTTTTATGTCTTTGTCTATTGCTTTCATATCTGGTACAACTGTGACTCTTAACTCTGCATATTTTTCAGTCAATTCCATATCTTTACAAATATCATCTAATTATTGTTATATGTTATTATTTTCTTTATAACTTTAACCTTATATAAATATAGAAATTAACATCACCCCAATAAGTCCCATTACAGAAATTATCGTTTCTAAAGCACACCAAGTTTTTACTGTTTCCTTCACAGTAAGACCAAAAAATTCTTTAAAAAGCCAAAACCCAGGATCATTTGGTGGGCTTATTATCAAGCTGCCTGCTCCTGTGGCTAATACCATTAATTCAGGACTCACACCAGTCACTGCAACAAGAGGTGCAGCAATTCCTGCTGCCGTCAACGCTGCAACAGTAGCAGAACCACAAGCAATACGAATGACGGCTGCAATAAGCCAAGTTAAAAGAAGCGGCGACATATTTGAACCAGATAGCAGTTCACCAATATACTTACCAACACCACTATCTATAAGGATTTGCTTTAATGCACCACCGCCACCAACAATCAAAAGAATCATTGCTATCGCCACAACTGCATTTTCAACAGTTTTCATTATCTCACTCATAGACTTTCCTCTGCTAAGTCCAAAAGTATATATAGCAATACTTACCGAAATAGCAAGTGCCATATCAGGTGTCCCCAAAAAGGTCAATACATTAAATAATGCCGAATCCTTAGCTAATGTTAATTTTGCAATTGCTGCCGCTGCCATTAGCACTACAGGAACAAGTGCCGTAAAGATACTAGTCATAAAGCTTGGCATTTCTTCATCCTTAAAGACTTTAGGATTATACAGACCATCTGGTATTTCCGGATTCAACCCTTTTACACAATTGTAAAATAAAGGACCACTTACTATTGCCGTAGGAACAGCTATTATTGCACCATATACAAGAGTAAGTCCTATATCAGCATTATAGATTACAGCGATAGCTGTAGGGCCTGGATGTGGTGGTAAAAAACCATGGGTTACAGAAAGGGCTGCTGCCATAGGAATTCCCACTTCTAAAAGAGGTATTTTAGCTGAAGCGGCAATTGTAAATACCAATGGAATCAACAATACAAACCCTATTTCATAAAATAATGCTATCCCCACAATAAACCCTGTAATACACACGGCCCATTTTACGTTTTTACGACCGAATACATTGATAAGAGTAGTTGCTATCCTTTGTGCGCCGCCACTCTCTGCCATAAGTTTCCCAAGCATCGCACCAAAAGATACCACTATAGCTAGGCCACCTAACGTTCCTCCCAATCCTTTTTCAATTGTAGGGATTATCTGAGTAATTGGAAGCCCTTCAGCATACCCAACAATCCCCGCTACTAAGACCAATGATAAAAAACTATTAAGCTTTACCTTAACAATTAAGAAAAATAAAATGGCAATCCCAACGGCCAATATGATTAATGGCATAAATATTCCTCCTCTAAAATAATTTAATCATTTTATAATAATATCTATTTATATGTATTCTTTAGATAAGTGCAAAAATTATTAATATAATACTAATTAATTAAAGATGTATTTTATACTGCGATACAATTCTCTGCAAACTTATTTTAAGTATCCACAGAAAATCGTACCGCAAATATAATATACACATATAAAAACTATTGTTTCTCTAGATCAATTATAATGTTCTTGCCATTTATGATGGAACACACCGTCTTTATCTATTCTTGCATAGGTATGTGCGCCAAAATAGTCGCGCTGCGCCTGAATCAAGTTAGCGCCTATTTGTGGGCTGCGGTGAGCATCTATATACTGCAATGCACTTGAAAAGGCTGGTATAGGAATTCCTTTGCGTATGGCAAGGCAAATTATATTGCGCAAGCTGGATTGATTTTCATTTATATTATTGAGGAAAAATTCATCAAACATCAGGTTTGTTAAATTTTTATTTTTCTTGTAGGCTTCTGTTATCTTATTCAAAAATTCAGCTTGTATTATACAACCAGCACGGAAAATGGAAGCTATTTTACCAAAATCCAAATGCCAGCCATATTTTTCACTTGCGGAATTATATAAGGAAAATCCCTGTGCATAAGCAATTATCTTGGCTGCATACAAGCTCTTACGCACTTCTTCTATAAAGTCTTCGCCAACTTTATCATCATATACAGGTGCTGTTATTTCACTTGCAGCTTTTTTGCGTTCTTCCAGTAAGTTAGACAAAACACGTGTATTACATGCTGCGGTAATCATAGAAATATCCACGCCTTGTTTTAATGACTGAATGCTTGTCCAACGCCCTGTTCCTTTTTGTCCTGCACTATCTAATATTTTATCTACTAATTGGCCAGGCTGCCCATTTTCATCATTTTCAGCAAAAATATCCGCTGTTATGCCGATAAGATAACTGTGTAATTCCCCTTTATTCCAATCATGGAAAATCTGTGACAGTTTTTTATTATCAAAACCGCCTACATGGCGAAGCAGCAAATAAGTTTCTGCAATAAGCTGCATATCAGCATATTCTATGCCATTATGCACCATCTTTACATAATGCCCAGCTCCATTATCACCAATATAGGTACAGCACGGTTCTTCTCCTACATGGGCTGAGATAGCTTCAAGAATGGGTTGTACATGTTTATACTCATCTTTATTGCCACCTGGCATGATAGACGGACCGAATCTTGCTCCTTTTTCACCGCCTGAAATACCAACGCCAAAATAATTTATACCTTTTTCCTGTAGATATTTATAACGTCTTATCGTATCTTCAAAAAAAGAATTCCCACCGTCAATAATTATGTCGCCCTTATCAAGCTGTGGAATAAGCTCATCAATTACAGAATCCACCGGTTTTCCTGCTTTAATCATCAGCATTACCCGACGTGGACTTTTCAATGAATGCAAAAATTCCGCCAAATCATAAAACCCCTGTAAATTTTTATGCGGTGTTTTTTCCATTACTTCTTTTGTAAGAGAAGCTGTACGATTATACGCAGCCACCTTAAAACCGTGATCTGCCATATTGAGTGCGAGATTACTCCCCATTACGGCCATGCCAATTATTCCAATATCCATATCCGCCATTATTTTCACCTAACCCTTTCTATTGTAATAAATTCTTCTCTTCTAAATTATATTTCAAAATCATAAAAAAATGTATTTTTTTATGGTTTTTTATCAATGTAATTGGTTTTGATAAGAAACAATATCTGCAAATTCCTTCTGTAAATTATAATATAACCTGCTAAATATATCATACAGTTGTTTATAAGTTTCTACATTTTCAGCTATAGGTTTGTAAGTCTTTTTGATATTAACAAGTTTTGCGGTATCGTTAATGCTTTTTATAGTGCCATCAGAAATAAAACCTAAGACTGCAGCACCAAAAGCAGCTCCTTCACTATTATCAGGCAACACTAATTCTTTTCCCAAAACATCAGCTAATATTTGCAACCATAAAGAAGATTTGGTAAAACTGCCGCTTACCCTTATATCTTTAATCTCACCAAAATCCTGTAATGCCTTAAACACACTATTAAGGCTGTAACATATGCCTTCCATAGCAGCGCGTATCATATGCGAACGCCCGTGGTTTAATGAAAGGCCAAAGAACATACCGCGCAATTCCGAGTTCCAGTAAGGTGCCCGTTCCCCTGTAAAAAATGGCAAAAGTATTAATCCATCAGCTCCTGGTGCTACATGGCTCGCTTTTAATGTCATTAAATCATATGGATCAACGTCAATATTTTCCATTTGATTTTTACTATAATGGCAGACTTTATCGCGAAGCCAGCGTAATACCATACCTCCGTTATTTATAGCCCCGCCGGCAACCCACATCTCATCAGTAAGATTATAACACCATGTTCTCATATATTTATCTACCCTTGGTTTCGTGGTAAGCATACGTAATGCACCACTCGTGCCTATAGTAGCACTTAACTGGCCAGGGTTCACCGCACCAATTCCCACATTGACCAAAACACCATCAGTAGCTCCAATAACTACAGGTATTCCACATGACAAATGAAGACGTTCAGCAATCTGCCCGTCTAATAAAGCATGATAGGTTGTCGATACAACAGGTGGTAACGCATCCTTTTTAATGCCCACATATTTTAAAATATCTTCGTCCCAATCCATTTTGCCCGCATTATACATTCCACTGGTACTTGCGGTGGAATGGTCTATAACCCATTCACCTGTAAGATTATAAAATATATAATCCTTTAATGAACCTATATATTTCATTTTTTGAAAAGTATCCTTGGCATGTTTGCGCAGCCATAAAATTTTTGCTAACGGATAACACGCATGAATAGGACAGCAAGTCTTATTATAAAAATTGTGGGAAAGAGTATTATCCTTTTTTAATTCACGTACTATGTC
The DNA here is from genome assembly GCF_004341685.1 of Pectinatus cerevisiiphilus. Classification (GTDB taxonomy): domain Bacteria; phylum Bacillota; class Negativicutes; order Selenomonadales; family Selenomonadaceae; genus Pectinatus; species Pectinatus cerevisiiphilus. Next base: position 61,425 of record NZ_SMAA01000013.1, on the reverse strand, counting down.
TAAGCTGCGGCTGTCCGCCCATGTCTGCATATTCATCAATGGTTTTTTCGCGCTATCTAATCCAGCGAAACTATGCATGACCGTACTTAGAGCTATTCCTGCTGGTTTTAGATTTTTGTAGCGAAGCTGATCGACAGTATTTCTTATAACCTCTTCAACTGCCTCATATATTTGAAAAGGGCTTTCTTCTGCCCAATCCGGCCGCGGTGTCAATAAGGGATAAAAAGCTTCAGACGAACATATATTAGTAGAATCAGCATTATACGCGATAGCACGTACTCCGGTAGTACCGACATCTACACCTACCCATACCTTATTTGAAGAATTAGTCTTCATGGAAAATACCTGCCTCCCTGTATGGAATATAATTTATTTTCTGAATAAATAGTAGCACATACCTATATATTTTGCAATATAAAAATCATTATTTTAATATTTTTTTGAAGTTATCATGTCATTTTATTATAGCTCCAGTTCTTCCTATATACAAAAATTTAATTTTGCCAATAACAAAAGCCTCTGTCAAAATAACAGAGGCTTTTCGTTTTCCCAATGGGAAAACACATTTACTTCTTAAAATCAATTCAGCATTTCTCTGACGACATTATTTACTAACCGGCCATCAGCTTTACCTTTTACTTCAGGCATGATCATTTTCATGACCTTTCCTATATCCCTAGCTGTTGATGCTCCGGTCTTTTCCACTGCATCTTTCACTAAGGCACGTATCTCATCTTCCGACAGTTGTTTAGGCAAATAAGGCATTATTACAGCAATTTCTTCCTCAGTCTTTGCAACTAAGTCGTCTCTGCCGCCTTTTTTGAATTCTGTAAGTGATTCTTGGCGCATTTTAAGTTCTTTACTTATAATGCTGATTACACCATCGTCATCAAGATCAGTCTTGCCATCAATCTCAGCCTGACGTACTGCCGAACGCATTGAGCGGATAACAGTAAGACGATCTGTCTGTCTAGCCTTCATAGCTGTTTTCATATCAGCCATGAGCCTATCCTTGATTGACATTTTTTTAACCTCCGCGTTTACTTTAAGCTCTGAATCTACGTTTACGAGCAGCTTCAGATTTTTTCTTACGTTTTACGCTAGGTTTTTCATAGTGCTCACGTTTTCTAACTTCAGCGAGGGTACCTGCTTTTTGGCAAGTGCGTTTAAAACGGCGAAGCGCACTGTCAATCGTTTCGTTTTTTCCAACTTTAACTTCTGACATTTATATCTTCCCTCCCCTCCACACGCAATGGGAGTGTATTTGTTCGCTACACCAAATAATTATAACTGACAACCAGTATAATTGTCAATAATAATTAACCTGGCGGCCATTGCATGGATCTACCGCCGATGAGATGAAAATGAAGATGTTCTACAGTTTGACCACCTTCGACTCCTGTATTTATCACAACACGGAAACCATTATCCGCTATTTTAAATTTCTTTGCCAATTCAGGAATCACATCAACCATTACATGAGATAAAAGGTCTTTATCCTCCGGTGCTAGATCATTTAGACTTTTAATATGTTTTTTGGGCACAATCAAAACATGCACAGGTGCCTGTGGTTCTAGATCCCTAAAAGAAACGACCATCTCATCTTCATATACGATATCAGACGGTATATCCTTAGAAACAATTTTACAAAAAACGCAATCTGACATAACTGCACCCCCGTTCGAGGAAAAATCCTATTTTATAATAGTTCGTTTTTTATTTTACAATCCCTGCCTAAATATTAAAATAAATTCTCACCCCATAATCCATCTTTATATAGTTTAGTCATTTTCATCGGCTGTATACTTCCTCTGTCGAGCTTTTCCTCAGTATAAACCTTGATATAATTGCCCGTATGTCCATCAGTTAAATGATCCTGTCTAGTTTTTTCAATCAGGACAGATAATGTTTTGCCGATAAAGCGGCTGCGATACTCAACTGATTTTTCTTCACTTAATTGCTGTAGGGCATGCGCGCGTTGTTTTTTTACAGTGTCATCGACCTGCTGGGGCATATCAGCCGCAGGTGTACCTTTGCGTTTAGAATAGGGGAATACATGCATACGGCATATTGGTAAAGTCTTTATATACTCTATGCTTTGTCTAAATTGTTCTTCTGTTTCCCCGGGAAACCCTGCTATTACATCCGCAGAAATAGCAATATCAGGTACTTTTTTTACGATTCTTTGTAACAGCTCTGCATATTCTTTTGTCGTATAATGCCTATTCATCATTTTTAGGACATTATCATTTCCCGATTGAAGTGGTAAATGCAAGTGATGGGCAAAATGCTCATTTTCTACCAACAGTTGCAAAAGTGCATCTGACACCTCTATTGATTCCAACGAACCAAGCCGCAACCGTTTTAAACCATCAACAGCCAGAACCGCTTCAACAGCATCAGCCAACGTGATTTTACTTCCCATATCGCGTCCATACGCACCGAGGTGTATTCCACCGAGGACGATTTCATGAAATCCATTAGCGACAAGTTTCTGTGCTTCTTTTTTTATACTTTCAATGGTGCGTGAGCGAAGCGGTCCTCGGGCATACGGAATAATGCAATAGGAACAAAAATTTGTACATCCATCCTGGATTTTTAGAAAAGCCCTTGTCCGTGATTGTATGCCAAACATAGGAATATCTTCAAAATCGTGGTCCTTCATAACATTTTTTACACTTTCCACGAATTCGTGTTTTCCAGCGGCTTCTTCTACCACATCAACAATATGTTTTCGTTCATTTGTGCCGATAACAGCCTTTACTCCTTCAATTTTTCTGATTTCTTCTGGTTCTAATTGGGCATAACATCCTGTAACAGCAATTACAGCATCTTCGTTCAAATGAGCAGCTCTCCGTATTAATTGCCGCGATTTTTTTTCACCCAAATGCGTAACAGAACATGTATTTATTATGTAAGCATCAGCTTTTTCAGTAAAATCAACTATTTCATAACCTCTTTGCCTGAAAAGTCCCATCATCGTTTCTGTTTCAAATTGATTGACTTTGCAGCCAAGAGTAGTAAATGCAACCTTTGACATATAAATCCTTTCTCTCAACCGTTTATCTTTTTCTATATAAATGGACTACTTTTTAAGTCCCCAAATCACCTTTTTCATATTGCATTATCGCTAAGGCGGCTATTGCTGCCGTTTCCGTGCGCAATATTCTTTTCCCCAATGATATGCTTTTTATTCCTGCCAGCCTGCATTTTTCCACTTCAGCCTCGGTAAAGCCGCCTTCCGGTCCTATCATAATGGCATAACTAGCACAATTTAAAGCCTGTAAATATTGTTTAAAAGGTAAAGTATCCTCATTTTCATAACATATGCAAGCTTCATTTTGCATTGCGATTGCAATAGCTGCGGCAAAATCCACTACAGGACATATTTCAGGCCTTATTCCACGGGCACACTGTTTAGCCGCTTCATCAGCAATTTTCTGCCATTTATTTCTTTTCTTTTCTTTTTTTCCTTCGTCATATTTAACGACGCAATTATGACTTTCTACAGGAATTATTTTATTTACACCAATTTCAACAGCCTTTTGGACAATATAATCCATTTTATCAGCTTTAGGCAGGCATTGCAGCAAAATAAGATTAATCGGCGATTCCTGTATATCCTCGATTAATTCAATCAGTGACAATACAACCTGTTGTGGTTCACAACTTTCAATCTGCGTTTTTGCTGTTTTCCCATTTTTATCTGCCACAACAACAGTCTGCCCCGGCTTGGCACGCATCGCATAAAGTAAATGGAGTGCATCCTTTCCTTTAATCACGATGTGTTTAGTTAATTCGCCTTCGATGAATAAACGACGCATCAGCTATCTTCCCTATATTTTATTATTAAAGCCACCCAACCGCCCTTTTCTTTCATATCGACGATTTGCATATTATGCTTTGCAGCAGCTGCCTTTATATCGTCTAAACGTTCTTTAATGATGCCACTCGCTAAAAATATACCATTCTTAGTAAGTTTTTTTGACAAATCAGCAAATAAACGAAGTACTATATCGGCAATAATATTAGCCGATATAAAATCAGCTTTCCCTGTAAAATTTTTTAGTAAATCACTTTGAAAACATTTAATTACATTTTCTACATTATTTTCTTCTATATTTGCCTTAGCAACTTTGACTGCCACATTATCATAATCTGCCGCCTGTATATTTTTTACACCAAGTTTAGCGGCACATATTGCCAAAATCCCCGAACCAGTACCAACATCAAACAACCTTGTCTGCGGTTTTAAATATTCTTCCATGAATTGTATGCACATAGTCGTAGTCGGGTGTGTACCTGTGCCAAAAGCACAACCGGGGTCCAATTCGACTACAATTTCATTTTCCTTTTTGGTATATTCTTCCCATGAAGGTTTCACTACTATTCTTTTACCAATTTTCGAAGGATGAAAATATTTTTTCCAGCTATTAGCCCAATCCTCTTCCTTGATATCAGAAAACATCGTTTCGCATGGTGCCGTATTTACCGTTTGTGATAATTTTTCAATCCGCCCGTTCAATGCCTTGAGTCTGGAATCAAGCAGATGGTCCTTAGGCAGCCATGCATTTACTACCACCACTTCAGTATTTTTTTGTACGGGAATATCCGTATAATCCCACAGCTTCGAATTTATATAATCATTTACGATAGCAGGATCTTCCATTGCAACACCATTTGCCCCAAGATCATCAAAGATAGATGCAATCAAATCCATGGCCTCATGTGAAGTCCTAATAGAAATCTGTAACCAATCCATAATATTTCTCCTCGAATTTTATAACAACTAATATATATATTTATTTATACAATTATCTTGCTTTTAAACTACTTAACCTCATTTATTATAACGGATTGTATTACGATTGTCATTTAAGCGCATCTATTTTCTATACTCTGTAATACAAAAAAAGAAGAGACTCAGCAGCTATTGCACCTGCCGTCCCTTCTTTGCCTAACATTAATTTATCCTTTAAAACATTTGGAAGAAAACAGATCATTCTATTTCGTAAATATTTTGTGTTTCTTGCAGTATATGGTCCCTGGTTTCTTTCGCATTAACAAAATAAGCATGTAATTTTTCTCTATCTTTGCTTTCTATGGCAGCAGTTACCTCACCTAATATTTCCTGTAAAATTTGTAAATTATTAATAATAGCCGTAGCATTTGACAAACATATATCTGCCCACATATCCGCATTGGAAGAAGCAATTCTAGTCGTATCCTTGAATCCACCGCCAGCCAATTTTATACAATCGTCGATATCGCCATAATTACGATTCAAAAGCCCTACTAAAGCCGCCGCAGTAATGTGCGGTATATGGCTTATAAGTGAAGCACAGCGATCATGTCTGGCAAGATCCAACTCCATGATATTCGCTCCTGTCAACTCGATAAGCCCACGAATTTTTTGCATGGCCGGTTCTGGTGTCAACATAGTCTTATCCCTTATAAGCACATAGCATTTATTTTTAAACAAATCCTTTGACGCAGCGACTACACCATTTTTTTCTCTTCCAGCCATAGGATGTGCTGGTACATAATAAATAGACTTGGGTAAAAGTTTGTGCAAAGCATTGGCAATATATTGTTTGGTACTTCCCGCATCAGTTATTATCGCGCCTTGTTTCAAATAAGGAAGTATTTGTTTAATAATCGGTACCATTTGCAATACAGGTGTACTCAGATAAATTATATCTGCATCCTTTGCTGCTTCTATATTACTAAGATAACATTTATCTACTGCCTTCATCTTCTCGGCACTTTTACGGGATTCTTCTGTGCGTGTGGCACCTGTTATATAAATTTTTTCTCCCAGCTTATCCTTTACTGCTAAGCCAAAGGATCCGCCGATAAGTCCTACTCCTAAAATTGCCAATCTTATCTTTACCATATTATTCTTTTCCCATTATAGCAGCTATTTTTTTGACTTCTGCCATAGTAGCTTCAAAATTTTTCGGGGTTAACGATTGGTCACCATCGCTCAATGCGCATTCCGGATGTGGATGGACTTCTATTATCAGTCCGTCAGCTCCCGCTGCCACTGCGGCCCTTGCCATCGGTCTAACCATCTGCCATCTACCTGTTCCATGGCTTGGATCAGCAATAACAGGTAAGTGCGAAAGTTCCTTAACAGCAGCAACAGCACTCAAATCCAGAGTATTTCTTGTAAACGTTTCATATGTTCTGATACCACGTTCACATAATATGATATTATAATTGCCTTCATTAGCTATGTATTCCGCAGCATTAAGCCATTCACTAATAGTAGCTGACAAACCTCTTTTTAATAAAACCGGCTTATGGGTTTTGCCTACTTCTTTTAACAATTGGAAGTTTTGCATATTGCGTGCGCCTATCTGCAAAACATCAGCATAATTGCTTATCATATCTATATCGTTCTGGTTTACGACTTCCGTAACCACTCTTAAATCAAATTTTTCACCAGCTTCTTTTAACATAGCCAGTCCTTTTTCTGCCAGACCTTGAAAATCATAAGGAGAAGTGCGTGGTTTAAAAGCACCGCCTCTTAAAAAAGTGGCTCCGCCTTTTTTTACGCATTCAGCAGCTTCCATAAGCTGTTCTCTGCTTTCCACCGCACATGGTCCTGCCATAACAGCCAAATGCTTTCCGCCCACTTTTGCACCATTAACATCGACAATCGTATCTTCGGGACGGAATTCGCGGCTAACTAATTTATATTTTTCTGTAATATGAACCGTTTTTTCCACTCCTGCAAACGCATTCATTTGAAGCCCAGAAATAATTTTTTTATCGCCTATAACACCCACAATAGTCCTGATAGAACCTTTTGATAAATGATAAGACAAACCTTCCGACTTAATTTTTTCTTCCACCTTGTTCAAATCCTCCTGTAAAGCGTCAGGTCTCATTACAATAATCATCTTTATTCCTCCCAAAAATCATCAAAAAGAACACAATTGCCGCAATAAATGCAAACAAAAAAACCCGTCCCCAAAAGGGACGAGCATTTACCCGTGGTACCACCCTACTTGCTTATGCAAGCCACTTAATTTCAGATACTAACATATCCTAGCCCAAGGTAACGGAGGCAATCCGGCACAGCCTACTACAAATTCAGCTTACTGCTCACAAGTGTATTTCTATTGACGCATTTATCATGTTCCACCGTCCCATGACTCTCTGTAAAACGCTATCCAATATACTTTTCCTGCTCACTGCATTTCATCTTGTATAGAGCAATATATCAACATTTCGCATATTTGTCAAGACATCTTTTGTAAATTTGTCTATCAGGTAATGTCATCTTTATTCAGCCAAATATACGCTAACGTCGCTATCAGGACAATATAAAAAGAGCAGAATCTAATTTGTTTCACGAAAATTAATTTTTCGGTTTAACTTTCGGAAAACAAATCATCTTACTGCTCTTTTCACCGTACTTTATTCATCAACGGCTAGGTTCAATCAACCCATAATTGCCATCTCTGCGCCGATATACTACATTTACATCTTCCGTCTTTGCATCACGGAATACGAAAAATTCATGATTTATGAGATTCATCTGCATAATAGCTTCTTGCACATCCATAGGTTTTACTGCAAAACGTTTTGTTTTTACAACTGGATACTCATCATCTTTATCTTCTGCTTCGTCTCTTGCTGATGCATTGGCAGCTGCAACTGCTTCCATCTTAAAGCTGCCGCTTCTAAAACGACGTTCCAATTTAGTTTTCTGTTTACGTATTTGCCGCTCTAATTTTTCTATGACTAAATCTATAGAAGTGTACATATCCATTGTCGATTCTTCACCGCGCAACAGTATTCCCTGTACAGGAACTGTAACTTCTACAATATGCTGACCTTTTGTTACCGTAAGCAAAACCGTTATTTCACCCACAGTATCAAAATATTTAGTTACCTTGCCGACCTTTTTTTCCACGTAATCGTGCAAAGCTGGAGTGATTTCAATGTTTTTTCCTCTGATAGTGAATGTTGCCATATATCTTCAACACCTTTCTTATGATTCGTGGATCTATATATAATATATTCTCTGATAGTATCTAAAAACCTGCAAAAAATAATATTTTCCAAATATTTTTTAACGAATAAATAGTAAATTTATAAATAATTTTTTCTCTTTACAACTTTTTCCTCTTAAAAATTACATTACTCTTTAAAAATTTATTATCTAAATAATACCTTCACGTATTTATAACAATATTTATTTTATTAGAAAAGTCATAAAAAATTGACTTTTACAATAAAAATTCATATACTGAAAAATGATTGCAGCTATTTTTTATAATTTATATCTTTGTGGTAAACAACTATGCAGACTATTCAAAAGATTAACCAATTTTATTCATTCATCAAGAGAAAAAATAAATCACTCCTTATTATTTTTTTCATAGTCATTTTCATCATTTATTTCATTGTCGGAAAAACTGCCCCCACATCATCCTCAGAAACATTGCCAACAGATAAAAAAGATGATGATGTTAACACCAGCACCACTTATAATTATTTCATCCATCCCGTAAAACCGCTGCGGGATCCTTTTTCAGCAGCTCATCCGCAGGAATATAATAATAAGGTTTCTCCACCTGAGAATCACACTGTTATCAATAATACCGTCCAATCTGTTGAACCTGCCCGTCCTGCAAACGAGATGCCTAATCCTGTTGTAAAAAGCAAAAGTGCGGAACCACCACCAAAATTAGTAGGTATTTTTCTCAATGACACAGCCTCTGCCATCATTATCCATAACAACGAATATTATACGGTAACTACCGGCAGCCATTTTGCTGACTATGAGGTCATATCCATTGATACAGCCAGTATATACTTAAAAAACAGCTATGGACAGCTGCTTATGTGTCGTTTAAAGGGGTTTTAATACATAACATGCGGACAAAATTTATTCACCAGAACCTTGTTCCACTACTTATTACTGTATTTCTTATTTGGGGACATTTTTCCCACGCAGCAGCAATGAGCCTGCATTTGGTTGACGCAGATGTGCGCTATGTTTTAACAGCACTTGCCGCTACCAATAATATAAATATTGTCATTGATGACAACGTGACCGGAACGGTTTCTGTAAACCTTGACGATATTTCTCCTATTGCCGCAATGAAAATCATAGGACGGATCAAAGGTCTTGCTATTGAAGAAGACGATAATGTCTTTTTTATAAGTGATAAAAAAAATATACATTATAATTATGGTAAACTTCATATTTTTAAGATACAATATTATGATCCTGCTATTCTAGCTGATGCTGTACGTATTTCTTTCAACATGCGACCCACCAAGGAAAATACTTCTGCCAATGACACGGAAATCGTTCTCGTGGACAAAGAAAACAATTCCTTATTATTTTATGGTACCGATAGTGAAGCTGAAAGAGTAGCCGATTTCATTAAACGCTTTGATGTACCGAGTAAACAAGTCATGCTGGAAGCTAAGGTTATTGCCATTCAAAAAGACGCATCTGAAAAACTGGGTATAGAGTGGAATTGGTCGCAATTACCTCAATATCCCGACTATGAAAATTCATATGAGACAGTAAAACGGATTGTCCAAAATGACGATGGCAATTATGTATCTGTCAGTGAAAATATTCCCAGCACAAAAATTAATAGAAAAACAAGTGAATTCGACTCCACTCCCGGAATAATACAATTTGGCAGAGGGCCTGCCGGGATTCCTTTTGAATTTTACTATGGTGCTACCTTAAATGCCCTTATAACTGACGGAAAAGCTAGTATTTTAGCCAAACCCAATATCATGACACTCAACAACCATGAAGCTGTTATACGTATTGGCGGCAGCGTCCCCATTCCCAAAACGAGCACCACTGATTCAACTACGACAACAGCTTACGAGTATCATGATACCGGTATAATTTTACGGTATACACCTACAATAAATGACAACGGCGACATAACAGCCACCGTGCATACAGAGGTGAGCAGTCCTTTATACGTGGCAGATTTAAAAGCTTACCGTTTCCAAACAAGATCAGCGGATACTGTGATTCGTCTTAAAGATGGTGAAACTATGATTATAGGTGGACTTATTGGTAGTGAAGAATCAAATAGTATGAGTAAAATTCCCTTTTTAGGCGATATTCCTATCTTAGGGAATTTTTTCCGCAGTGTAAAAAAGAGCAAAACAGATAGTGAGATAATTATATTTCTTACCGCCCATATAAAAAATTCTACTGCTTCATTTTAAAACAATAAAAATTTTACTATATTGCCTATAAATTCTTTACGTTTTTATAAAATAGTAATTATAATTGCCAATTAAAAGGTATTTTCTAATTTTACATTGAATTATATAATAGTATTTTTCTATGATAACCATTTAAAATATAAACTATATTTTTCATACACCAAAAAACTATACCAATATTTAAAAGGAGCTTAAAATGGATATCATTGTGGATTTACCAGCATTGAAAATGCTTTTAATTGCAATAATATTTTTATCTGTACTGATAGAAATAAAAACTGGTGGAACAGGTCTCGGTGCGTTTTTGGGAATAATAGCAGCTGCTGTATTTTGGGGTAGCGGCTATATAAAAGGGCTCGTAAATATATATCACATCGCGCTTTTTCTCGGTGGTATACTTTTCATTATAATAGAATTAGTCACACCAGCTACTGGCATATTTGCCGCTTTGGGTATTGTGATGATGCTTTATAGTATCATTTTAGGGTTGGGTGGAAATATTGATGCCGTTTATATGCTAATTGGTGCCTTAGTCATAGCTATAGTACTATTCGCGTTTATTGTGAAAAAATTACCTTCAAGCAGACTTTGGCAAAAAGTAATCCTAAAGGATTCTTCTACTGAAGACAGGGGCTACACCAGCAGCACCGACAATTCAAGCCTGCTGCACAAGGAAGGGACCGTCCTAACGGAGCTTCGTCCTGCTGGTACTATTTTAATAGATGGTTCACCAATTGATGCTATCTCAGAAGGTGCCTATATAGATAAAGGGAAAAAAATCCGTATTATCAAGATAGAAGGCAACCGCATAATTGTCAGGGAAGTGTAATCAATCGACCTTCTATATTTCTACAAAGTTTATTTTTATTAATTGCTAACTTATTTATTTGGAGGTCATTCTATGGAACCATTACTTATTTCAGGTTTTTTTCTGGTACTTGCAGTCATCGTTGTCATGTTGTTTCTGTACTTTGTACCACTCGGCTTATGGATATCAGCCCTAGCTGCTAATGTTCAGGTAGGTATATTTACATTGATCGGCATGAGAATGCGCCGCGTAATACCGCAACGAATCATTCTGCCACTGATAAAAGCTAATAAAGCAGGCCTAACTGTCAATTCCAACCAATTGGAAGCCCATTATTTAGCAGGAGGCAATGTAGACAAAGTAATCGATGCGCTGATTGCTGCCCATCGTGCCCAGATACCACTTCCTTTCGAACGTTCTGCCGCGATAGACCTTGCTGGTCGCGATGTTTTAGAAGCCGTCCAAATGAGCGTAAACCCGAAAGTAATAGAAACACCTATTGTTTCCGCCGTAGCCAAAAATGGTATCGAACTAAAAATCAAGGCTCGTGTCACCGTCCGTGCCAACATTGACCGCTTAGTCGGCGGTGCTGGGGAACCGACGATAATTGCCCGTGTTGGTGAAGGCATTGTCACCACTGTTGGTTCTTCCGCCAATCATACAGACGTCCTCTCCAATCCAGACGACATCTCGAAAACAGTTCTTGATAAAGGGCTTGATGCCGGTACAGCATTTGAAATACTGTCAATAGATATTGCGGACGTAGACGTCGGCAGAAATATAGGTGCACAACTCCAGACAGACCAGGCCGAAGCCGATAAACGCATAGCACAGGCCAAAGCAGAAGAAAGACGCGCAATGGCAGTGGCTAAAGAACAGGAAATGAAAGCCTATACGCAAGAAATGCAGGCTCGCGTTGTAGAAGCGCAATCAGAAGTTCCCCATGCCCTCGCTACAGCTTTACGCGAAGGAAAAATGGGTGTTATGGATTACTATAATTTAAATAATATTAATGCTGACACAAAAATGCGTGAAACTATAGGTAAAACAGGAACAGAAGAAGCAACTATTACGCCACCGGTGAAATAAAATGAATACACTTATTATAATTGCGGCAATTTTCCTTTGGATAGTTTCCCTTGCCGGTAAAAAGAAGAAAACTACTTCATCCCAGCGCCGCCTGCCACCAATCAGGCGACCACAAGCAACAAAAAGCGCTGATCCTGGTAAAAAAACTCTTGACTACATGATGAAGCGCCCCCAAAATGAAAATACAGCACCATTACCCGAGCAGCCAAAACAGCCCATCCCTACTGAAATAAAGACTTCTGAAAAAGCAGAACCCCTTCCGCATAAACAGGATGAACAAAAACCAGTACCTGCTTTTTCATCCCCACCAACACCGCGCGAAGTACCTGCTAATATTTTATTCCAGCAGGCAGTCACTAAAGCTATGCCATCTTTAGAAAAAAAGGACAATTCCGTGGTAACACCACTAAACATCGATAAAAAAAATATCTTATGCGCCATTACCTATGCGGAGGTGCTCAATCCACCAAAGTCCTTAAAATATCTTGAACGTTACGGCATAAAAAGATTTCCTATAAAATAATATACAAATACTTTTTTAACTTTAAAACGCAGCTTAATTTATTTTCCCAAGCATGATTTAACGCATGAAATGAATATTCTCTAATTGCAAGGTGGCGATACATTATGATCATATTACCCGTGGCTAGGCTGCGCCCTGGGATGACAATTTGTCAAAGTGTCTTCGATGATAAAGGGCTTTTTCTGCTGCGTCGCGGTACAAAGCTGAGTAGCTTTTATATTTTTAAACTAAAACGGGCTGGTATCAAAGAAATTGCTGTAGCCTCCACTAACGCTTATGCCAATTATCCCCTTTCGGAAGACATTGTCTGCGAAACAACCCGCATTGCTGCGATAAAGAATCTTTCAAACACAATAGACCATTTAGAAAAAAAAGGGATTCTCCTGCTTGATAAGCTACAAAGTTCCATTTCAGCTATAATAAGGGAAGTCACCAGCAATAAACAAGCTCTTGTCCAATTAAATGATATCCGCATGTATGACAGTTATACTTTAGTCCATTCTGTCAATGTTTCCATATTATCAGCTTTAATTGGTTCTTTATTGAATCTCACCCACGAAGAAATGGAAGATTTAACGCTCGGCGCTATCTTGCATGACATTGGGAAAATAGCTATCCCTATAGAGCTCCTCAATAAAAAAACACCGCTCACGCAGGATGAGTTCATCTTTATGAAAAAACATCCTGTATTTTCAGTACAGAAATTACATGAAGGCGGCTGTTTTAATGCTAATATCATCGACATTGCTGGACAGCATCACGAAAAGATAGACGGAACAGGATACCCTTATGGTTTGCGTGGTAACCAAATACATCTTTTTGCTAAGATAGCCGCCATAGCCGATGTTTATGATGCACTTACAAGTGTACGCCCGTATAAAAAAGCTTATAAACCGCATATTTCTTTTACCATTATGACTTCTCATTCAAAAGGGCAATTTGATACGAATTTGTTACAAAAATTTTTTGACCATGTCGCGCTTTATCCAAATGGTACAATTTTAAAGACTAACCGTGGCATTGCCATAGTCAAAGAATCCTTTTTAGGTAAAGTATTAACCCCTATTATCTATATTTTTGCCGATGGTAACAATGTGCTTTTTAAAACTCCTATATTAGTTGATATGTCCCAGGACAATAGCTGTACTATTGAAAGTGTATATGACGATTATGAAATTCTTAGCCTTGTACAGGCAATACATTTTGATCCTGCCAGTCTGCTAAGCGACACTGAAGAATAAAAAAAGCTTAATAGCGCTCACAAATAAAACACCCTCATCTACAGCAGCTATGCCAAAGATGAGGGTGCTTTCTATGCATGTCGATACAATTTTATTTCATTTCCACGCGAAAACTTTTTCTTATCCTAGTTTTATCTAACCTTTCACACGGAATGGAATCGTCACTACAATTACATTTTCTTTAAAAATCAATAACGTACGCAAAATCAAGCCCGTCTGATTATGCAATAGTTTATGCCACCATTTTGTCGTTTGTATTTCAGGAATAAGCACTGTTATATAATCTTCTGGTCTTTTACTAGCTGCTACTTTTTTTACAAAATCAAGCAACGGCTGTATAACCATCCGGTAAGGGGATTGTATCGTAACAATGCTAATTTCCGGATCCTGTACATGCCATACCTTTTTTACATAATCGGCATTTTTGTCGTCAGTAGCAATGTGCACAGCAATTACCTCATCGCCTATTTTTCGTGCATAACGCATTGCTTCTATAACACTTCGCGTAGGATATGATATAGGTAAGATTACATAATTTTTCATTATCGGTGAACTAATATAGCTAAATTTTTCACCGGGTTTAAGCGCAAGCTCCCTACCCATACCAGTATAATGAGTTTTTATTTTTTTGAAACAATATACTACTACCGGTATAAAAATAAGAATGATCCATGCACCGTAAAAGAATTTTGTAACAATAATAATTAATACTATTATGCCTGTTATAAAAGCACCAAGCGCGTTGACAAAAACACGCCACTGCCAACATTTACTCTTATTATGCAGCCAATGCACAACCATACCAGATTGCGCAATAGTAAAGGAAAGAAAAACACCTATGGCATATAAAGAAATCAAATGTTCTACATCGCCGTCAAAAATAATCAGCAGTAATGCAGTCGCCAAGCTGAGCAATAGGATACCATTAGAAAAGCTTAGACGTTCACCCCGCTGCCCAAGATAACGCGGCAGGTAACCATCTTTTGCTATGATTGATAAAAGCGGTGGTAACCCATTATAAGCTGTATTGGCCGCCAAAAACAATATCAACATTGTCACTAACTGGAAGAAATAATAAAAATAACCACGTCCGACAATTCTTTCAGCAATTTGTGATATCATAGTCACATTATATTCAGGCATAATATGATAATGCAGCATTAAAAACGATATGCCCAGCAACATAATTGCCAAAAGTCCTGACATATAATAAGTTGTATGAATAGCATTTTTATATTCAGGTTTCTTAAACATGGGCACGCCATTAGCTATTGCTTCTAAGCCCGTCATTGAACTACAGCCATTGGCAAAAGCACGTAAGATAAGAAAGAATATCATCATATCCATCGGTTGCTTTTGCATGGAAGCCTCTGCAAAAACTGGGTCTGTTCCTGTAAGTACTTGAAAAACCCCCATAACTATCAGCGCCAAAATCCCACCGACAAAAAGATATGTCGGCAAAACAAAAAATTTAGCCGACTCACTTACGCCACGTAAATTAATAATGGTTAGTACACAAAACAAAACAGCTAAATCAAGAAATAGTTTATATTCGCCTATGAAGGGAAATGCCGAGATAAGTGCCGCAGTACCAGTCGTGATACTAACAGCTACAGTGAGTATATAATCCGTAAAAAGAGCTGCTCCCGCTACCAGCGCCGGTTTTTCGCCAAGATTTTCTCTTGCTACAGAATACGACCCACCGCCACCCGGATTAGCTCTGGCAACTTGTGCATAGGAAATAGTCACTATTGCAAGCAAAACAATAATAGGGATCAATGAATAAAGATAATATCCATATGTGATAAAACCAGATAGCGCTAAAACAACAGCAATCTGCTCAGGTCCATAACTCACTGAAGACAATGCATCCGAAGAGAATATAGCCAGTGCCTTCCACTTCGGTAAGCGCTGATAAAAGGCCTCATCATTTTTTAAGGGACGCCCTATCAGCAATCTCTTTATTCTGGTAAACAAATCCAACTCCCCCTGCAATAATTTTAGTCCCTATAATATAATACAATTTTCCGCTTTATGCAATATAAATAAAACCACCAGTAATACTCTTAAATTTTTTATATCAGCTATTGAAAAATTTTTCTAAAATCCATAATACACTGCCATACTGATTGAAATAATAAAACATTAAAAGGTAATTTTCTCTTAATACAGAATAATTATAATAATACATTTATTAAAGGAGGCTGATATCATGACAACATACAACAGCACAAATATAAGGAACATCGCAATAGTAGGCCACAGTAAATGCGGAAAAACATCCATCGCCGAAGCGTGTTTATATAAGTCGGGCAGCATAGGCCGCTTAGGTAAAACGCGGGAAGGAACCTCTGCACTTGATTACGAACCTGAAGAAATAAAAAGAAAAATGAGTATTAATACTTCTCTTGGTGCCTGCGAATGGCAGGGCTATAAAATAAATTTACTCGATACTCCTGGCTATCCTGATTTCACTAGTGAAGTCCAAGCGGCTATGTCCGTATCTGAAGCAGCTCTCATAGTAGTATCAGCCTCTTCAGGTGTCGAAGTGAGCACCACTAAAGCTTGGCATTATGCCCAAAAGCTATCTCTTCCACGGGCTATTTTTATAAATAAACTCGATCGCGAATATGTAGATTTTAATAAAACAATAGATGAACTGCGCGCAACTTTTGGTAAAGGTGTAGTTCCTATCCAAATTCCTATAGGACAGGCAAACAGTTTTCATGGGGTAGCCGATCTCATAACGATGAACACTAAAGTGTTAATAAAAAACAAAACACAGATATATGACATTCCCGATTATATGAAATCCGCTGTAGACACCGCCCGTCATATGCTGCTTGAATCCATAGCAGAATTTAATGACGAACTGCTTGAAAAATATTTGGACGGAAAAGAAATAACTGAAACAGAAACTGCTGCTGCCCTTATTGAAGGTATAGTAAATGCAAAAATTTTTCCTGTATTATGCGGCTCAGCTGAAAAATGTGTCGGTTTTAGACAGCTTTTAAACAGTATTGTAGAATACATGCCCACTCCTTACTTTAAAACATCTGTCGGTGTCAATCCTCTTACGCAAGAAATAGAAGAGCGTTCCACAGAGGATGCTTTTTCTTCATTTATTTTTAAAACAGTAGTCGACCAGTTCATCGGCAGAACAAGCTATGTAAAAATATTATCAGGCAGTATAACAGAAAACAGTACGCTTTACAACCCGAACGAAAAAAAGCTGAACGATTAGGTTCCATATATACAGCCTGCGGGAAAAATCAAAAAAACATTAAGCAGGCTGCCGCTGGTGATATTATTATTATCAATAAATTACAGTACAGTAAAACAAATGATACATTATGTGTAGAAAAACTTCCTATCCTTTATGAAAAACTAAATTATGCTGAACCCATGTATAAAATGGCTATAACAGCCAAAGATAAAGCAGATGAAGATAGGTTGGGGACTGCTCTTTGCCGACTTACTGATGAAGAACCTAGTATAAAAATTACCAGAGATGAACAAACAAATGAATTATGTATCAGCGGCGTAGGTGAACTTCACCTCACGATAGCACTTGAAAAACTAAAGCGCAAATTTGGTGTAACAGCCTGTCTGCAAGAACCATCTATCGCTTACATGGAAACCATAAAGAAAAATGCTAAGGCAGAGGGCAAATACAAAAAACAAAGCGGTGGTCACGGCCAATATGGCGATGTCTGGTTAGAAATTTCACCTTTAGACCGCAGCAGCGGCATTATATTCACCGAATCCATATTTGGTGGTGCTGTTCCCCGTCAATATATTCCCGCAGTTGAAAAAGGAGTAAAAGAAACACTAGCCAAAGGCCTTATCGCCGGCTATCCTATGACTGATATCAAAGTCAATCTTTATGACGGGTCTTACCATACTGTCGATTCATCAGAACAGGCTTTTAAAGCAGCAGCATCACTTGCTTTAAAAAAAGCCGTTCCTGAAGCGAACCCCATCATTTTAGAACCTTATTATCTAGTTGACATAGTTACCCCTAATTATTTTATGGGGACTGTTATAAACGGCTTGACCGCACATAGGGGGCGCATTATGAGCACGACCAGTCCGTCTTTATCTATCAGCAAAATACAAGCGCAGGTGCCCGAAGCGGAACTTACAAAATACGCAATTGAGCTACGTTCGCAAACACAAGGACGCGGCAGCTATGCCTTGAAATTTTCTCATTACGAAGAAATTCCTGCCAAAATCCGTGATACACTTTTAACAAAATAAGCACCACTAAACCTGAGTTATAAATTTTAGTTATAAATTTTTTATTCATTTTATTCATA
Organism: Pectinatus cerevisiiphilus; assembly: GCF_004341685.1. Classification (GTDB taxonomy): domain Bacteria; phylum Bacillota; class Negativicutes; order Selenomonadales; family Selenomonadaceae; genus Pectinatus; species Pectinatus cerevisiiphilus. The sequence goes on along the minus strand of NZ_SMAA01000013.1, from coordinate 43,218 downwards.
ATGAACAGTTCACAAATCCGTACTATTAAGCTATACTTTATTTAGTGCGGATTTTTTTTATTTCCAGCCTTGTCAGTTTAAAGCAAAGACAGAAACTGTTCTTCCCTAAACAATTTTTAAAATTCCACTAAAATAATTTTGGTAAATAATGAACTACTTACTCATAAGGAGGAGTTAATATGGCTACTGTACCGAAACTAAACACACTTCACTTATCGGAAAAAACTCCTTTTAAAGTTGTTGCCCCTTTTGAACCAATGGGTGATCAAAAAAAAGCAATCAAAGACCTGTCCGCCGGCATCGAAAACGGACAAACGGCCCAAGTACTGCTTGGTGCCACAGGAACAGGAAAAACATTTACTATAGCTAAAGTGATTGAGAAAGTACAAAAACCAACTTTAGTAATAGCACATAATAAAACACTGGCAGCACAGCTTGCCAGCGAATTCAAAGAATTTTTCCCCAATAATGCAGTTGAATATTTTGTCAGTTACTATGACTATTATCAACCAGAAGCCTATATTGCCCAGACAGATACATACATAGAAAAAGATTCCTCCATCAATGATGAAATTGATAAACTGCGCCATTCCGCTACATGCTCATTATTCGAAAGACGTGACGTCATTATCGTAGCAAGTGTGTCATGTATATATGGCTTAGGTTCCCCGGAAGATTACTACGAATTAGTTTTATCAGTACGCCGCGGTGAAGAATATCCCCGCGATGCCATTCTAAAAAAATTAGTACAAATACAATATGAACGAAACGACATCAATTTCGTACGTGGTAAATTTCGCGTCCATGGTGATATTATTGAAGTTTATCCTGCCGGCTATCAAGACCGTGCCGTAAGAATAGAACTTTTTGGTGATGAAGTGGACCGTATCAGTGAATTTGACCCGCTCACCGGAGAAATACTCAGTGAACGAAAAAGTGTCACTGTTTTTCCTGCTTCCCATTATGTCACTTCACCGGAAAAGATGGATAAAGCCATAAAATCCATCGAAGTTGAACTCAATGAACAACTCCAATACCTAAAAGGTGAAGGCAAACTGCTAGAAGCACAAAGGCTTAAACAACGTACTAATTATGACTTGGAAATAATGCAGGAAATGGGCTATTGTTCCGGTATCGAAAACTATTCGCGCCATCTGACCGGGCGAAAAAAAGGTGATTCCCCCTATACCTTACTGGATTATTTTCCAGACGATTTTCTCATCGTAATAGACGAATCCCATGTTACCCTGCCGCAACTGCGTGCTATGTACGCAGGCGACCGTTCGCGTAAGGTATCACTTGTAGATAACGGGTTTCGGCTGCCTTCTGCATTTGATAACCGCCCACTGCGTTTTGAAGAATTTGTTGCTAGAATTAACCAAATAATTTATGTTTCTGCCACACCTGCACCGTATGAACTTGCACAAGCCAGCCAAATAGTGGAACAAGTCATTAGACCTACCGGCCTTCTCGACCCCGAGATAGAAATACGTCCTTTACAAAACCAAATGGATGATCTTTTAAACGAAATTCACCTCCGCATGGATAAACACGAACGTGTCCTTATCACTACTTTAACCAAAAAAATGGCAGAAAATTTGACTGACTATTTAAAAGAAATGGGGATAAAAGTCCGTTATCTTCACTCTGATATAGCCACAATAGAACGGGCAGAAATAATCCGTGATTTGCGGCTGGGCGTCTTTGATGTATTGGTAGGCATAAACCTTTTACGAGAAGGCCTTGATATGCCAGAAGTATCTCTGGTAGCAATTCTTGATGCCGACAAAGAAGGCTTTCTCCGCTCAGAAACGTCACTAATCCAAACAATGGGAAGAGCTGCCCGCAATGCCCATGGGAAAGTAATATTATATGCCGATCGGATGACAGATTCCATGAAAAAAGCTATCGACGAAACCGACCGTAGGCGTAAAGTTCAGGATGATTATAATAAAAAACACGGTATTATCCCTAAAACAATTGAAAAAAAGGTTAAAAATCTTATTGAAACTACGATGGTAGCTGAAAATACCACAGAATATAAAACCTCTAAAAAGAAGCTAAAAATGACTGCTAAAGAACGGCAAAAACTAATTGGCACACTCACAAAAGAAATGCAAGCGGCATCACGGGCCCTTGAATTTGAAAAAGCCGCCGAATTGCGTGATGTAATATTCGAATTGCAAAATAAAGCCAATACTAAAGTTTCTAAACACAGGAAATAATTAATTGCTAGCATTCATGACAAAACTATTCGCATTAATATAAAAACAGAGTCAGCCATATTTTATTATGGGGACTCTGCTTTTTGTCTATTCAAAGTCAATTTTTACATATTATTTTACGAATAAAGTCCCATACTGGATATATATGCTATGATTACAGCTACCGGTCCTGTAATCAGCCTAGAATAAAGTACTGCTGGCACACCAAGTTCTATTGTTTCAGGTTCTGCTTCTCCCAGACTCAAGCCTACTGGAACAAAGTCAGCTCCGACTTGGGCATTAATTGCAAACAAAGCGGGTAAAGCGTATTGAGGAGGAATATGACCTAACCCAATTTCAACGCCAAGCAGGCTGCCTACCACCTGGGCTATTACTGCCCCCGGACCAAGCACCGGTGAAATAAAAGGCAACGCACAAACGATGGATATTCCTATCATTCCTGGCAACGTGCTAGCCAATGGTGACAATGTTTTAGCTATAATATTCCCTATACCAGACGCACTGATTATTCCTAAAATCATACTCACAAAGGCCATAAAAGGTAAAATATTTTTTATTACCATATCAATAGTTTCACGTCCGGCCTGATAAAATTTATTAACGACAGAACCGACGCCGATACCTATTCGCGTAATAATATTTTTTTTCTTCCCCGCGTTCATTTTTGCTAATTCTTCTCTTGCCTGCGCTTTTGTTTTTGCTTGAGAAGCTATCGTCTCCACTTGCTTTACTGAGGCAGTAACTGCTTCGACATCAGCAAAAGTTATACAATCTTCCGTCACATCTGAAACATAAATGTCTTCTGTCATAAATTGCGCTAAAGGCCCTGATTTTCCTACAGCTGTTAAATTAACAGTAAATATTTTCTTCTTAGGGTAGACACCACAACGTGCAGTTCCACCACAGTTAACAACTGCAACCATTACTTCTTCGTCGGGAATCCCTGTACTAAATCCATCAACAGGTATGCCACCTGTCATTTCTGCTATTTTTTGAGCTACAGGATGTATTCCACCACCTGTCACACATAATATTTTATTACGACTGTCTGTTGGTGTTATTGTCAAAGGTCCACCCCATCCAGCTTTACCTCTTTTTATAGTAACCGATTTATACATCAAATCTATCTCCTTTACTTTCAATCTATTTTTTCATCATAGTATATATTTTTTCCGTTACTACACCGCGAATTAAAATTACTACTATTCCTACAAAAAAATATCGAACAGCTAGATCACCTAATGGGAGACCAAGATTACTTATTCCTGTAGCAATCCCCATATACACAAATAATTCACCACCATTAGCATGGGGAAACAAGCCCGTTACAGGATGTAGAAAACTTACAGTTGCATCATAAAAAGCCGGTTTATATTTTTCTTCAACAAAACGGCCAAAAGAGTAACACATAGGATTAGCCAAAAATATAACAGCCAAAATAGGAACGATCGTATAACGCGTTATTGTATATTTTGTAGCTGTTTTAGCCATGCTATAAACCTTATCTTCCCCTATTAATTTAATAACGGCACTCACTGCAGTCATTAATACTATTACTAGAGGAATAATTCCGGTGACCCAAGAAACAAAAGTTGCTGCCCCCGCTTTAAATAATTCAATAAAGCTATTTGCTAAAGCTGCAATAATTTCCATAATACCCCTTCTTTTCTCATAAAAATAATTTTTCACATATTTCTTATAATTACTATTAACTTACTAAAATTAAAAACAGGAACCAAGAATCTAACTCTATTTTCTGTTTCTATATCAAATCTATTACAAGCAAAAGCCATTATAATATTAACCATAAAATATTTTCCTATAAAACTTCTTTTAACAGTTTATTCTGCAAAATTTTCGTTTTATTTTCTAAATTACTGTACATGTTTATAATAAAAACATATATACTGATTTCAGCAATATCTTTAAATATGTACTTTGTCAGATAAATTATGGCATAGTCCCTACAAATATCAATATTTACAGAAGGAAAATATTAATGATCAATTTTTAGATATAAAATTTCAGATGGAATAAAATTCCATCTGAAATAATTACTTATTTATTGACAGGAACTTTATGTTATCGTATTCTTGTATTGGTTAGATATCAGCCAAAGATAATAACCATACTTACCACTGTAAAATTGCCGTTTTGCAGTGGTTTTTTATTTATACAACACATAAAGACTCACTCCTCAATTACTTTCTATACATATCATCCTGTTCTTTTCGAACATTATAAAGCTGTGTACTTGTATCAAGTTCTACATCGCTTAAAGTAAGCAATTGCCCTTTTTTGACATCTTTTTTCATCTTACTTTTCTTATTTATCAAACCATAGACAACATATCCATTAGCACGGGTTTCTTCAGCAGTAGCAATAGAACCATAAGTAGTGTATCCACCAATACCATCTATATATTCACCTGCTTTTAAATCCTTTTTAGCCACTGTTATACATTCGCTTACAGGCCCGTCAATAGGGATAATTGTTGGTTCCCTATCTATTACAGCTTTAGCAACCGTAAGTGGTGTTTCAAGATTGCACAAATGATATGGCCGATATAACGTCCACAATGGACCTGGTCCCATACTATGATATTGCATCTGATAAGCAATTTCTGCATTTTCTGTAGCTATTGTAACAAAAACCCCTGGAGCTATACCATTGACATATTCTACTACACCATGCTTATTAAGTATCCCACCATCTTTTTTCAACCGGAAAATACTATTTAATTCCTTACATCTTTCCGCCGGTGAAGCAGAAGGTCCATGTCCACCAATAATATCAGGAATCAGGCCTGTTGCATTTGACATTGCTGTCATCTCTACCATTGTTTTAGTCCCGTCCTTAAATGCGCATAGCATTCTTGGACTCATTTTCCGACGAGTTGCTTCTGGAAGTACTGTATCTGGATTGCACGCATAATCCAATTTATTATTTTTACCTTTACCCATAACCTTAACCTGCATCCCCATAGCTTTAGCAAATGAGTAAAGCTCCATAACAGTACCTGGTTCATCTCCCGCCGAGCCAGTATATATAACATTATTTTTTTCGCCCAATTTCTTCAAATAGGGTCCTATTACTACATCTGTTTCTACGTCCATCATTACAACATGTTTACCGTTATTCATAGAATCTATTGCTATTTTTACACCGACTTCCGGGACACCTGTTACATCAATAGCACATTCCACCAAATTGGCTTGGGATATTAGTTCTGAATTTTCGGTAGCAACATATTTCCCCATTTCCATATATTTATTAGCTTCTTCCAACGTTTTAGCAACAACTATTTGATCATCAGTTATTCCTGCATAATGAAAAGCATTTATAACATTTTCCAGCTTTATATTAGATACAATTGCTGGTGATATTCCCTTCATGATTGCCATCTGGGTTACCATACCTCTTCCCATTTGACCTGCACCGACTATACCGGTACGAATAATCTTACCTTCTTCTTCTCTTTTTAAAAGCTTTTGATCCATGTTTAACATAGTTATTCACACTCCAAATTTATATTAAGTTTTGAAACAGCATATTAATAGATACTTATATTGACACCCTTTTGTATATCCTTCTCAGTCAATACTTCCTGTCCACAAAGCATTATATGTCCTGGTAAAAAAGGTACTTCTCCACCTGAGAAATTTAAAGTTGCGTGTCCCATTTGTCTAAATGTATTTTGAGCTTCTTCCCCAACAGCAGTTATATCGAAAGCTTTTTTACCAATTATCAAAGTATCCCCTTTTTTAATCCAACCATTTAATTTAGATTTTTCATGTAAAACAGATATTTCAGCTAGTTCTGGTGGTGCATTATCATCAAAAACAATTAAGTAATTCAATTCTTTCAAAAAACCTATTGCTTCCATTCCCCACCCAGTTATATTACTGCTATACTTCATTTTTATCATCTCCCTTCATGTAAAAGTAATATTTTCTATATGCTCAGCATTGCTTTTTCTTTTTGTAACCGTTCACATAAGGCATCAATAGCTTGAATATGTCCTTGCATTTTCTTCCTTTGCCTTTTGTTGAGGAGTTTATATTCAGCTTTTATCATAAAAATATTTTCATTAATAAGTTCCTTTATTTTTTTAAATCTATTAAAAATGGTAAACCCAGATAAAATTTCTCCGTCTACTATATTTCCATTTTTATCGCAAGCGATTATCACAATATTCCCCGAGAAAAATGATCTTTTACCGCCAATACCAATATTTCCCTTTTTATGAAGCCGTCGTATTGATTTCTTATATAAGCGTACTTGAAAATATGTCCCAATCGCCTGTATTACCATAAAAATCAATAAACAGATTCCCAAAATAGTAATATCCATATCTTTACTCCTTATAATTTAATAAATCCTCAGCTGATTCAGAATCAGTTATCAAAACGTTTATTATCTTTCCCTTTATTGCCCCTAACAAACTTTCTAATTTATTTTTTCCTGCTGCAATTCCTACTCTGCAGCGTACTTTTTTTAAATCATCTATCGGCATAGCTGCAATCAGATGATTAAATGACGCGAATTGTTCAGTTGAACCATTTCTATCATAAAATTGTGCAGCAGCATCTCCTACCATACCTAACTCAATAAACTTATCAAACAATTCTTCACTAATATATCCAGCCTTAACCAAAGTAGAAGTTTCTTTTGCCGACACACCAATCCCCATAACCACAATCGATATTTTTTTAAAAGCTTTTACAATACGCTGCATAGAATATTCTTCTAAAAATTGTTTAAGCATATCAGGTTTTGAAAAAACTAACGGGGCAAAAAATTGAAGACAATCCGCATGAAATACTTTGGCAAATGACATCGCTACATAATTAGAATGAATGTCATACCTATTTTCATCCATCCCCCCCATAATTGGGACAAATGTGCATTTTTTCGATTCAACTGCGTAATGTCCCTGTAATAAGTTGAGTAAGGTACGTCCCATCGTAACTCCTACAAAATCTTTATCTTCAATTACGCGTGAAAGAAATTTGAATGTCTCTTTAGCAATATCTTCATTTATAGCATCCGTAAGTGCTGCATTTCCAGAAGCAGCAATTATAACTTCTGATAGACCAAATTTTTTTTCTATTTCTCTTTCAAGATTACCAAATGCCACGTTATCAGGATTTATGACCTCAATTTTAACAATTCCATTCTCATGCCCACTTTTTATCATTCTTGCCACCGATGGGCGGGAAATTTGTAATATATCAGAAATCTCTTGTTGATTTAATCCATCATCATAATACAAACTACAACATTTAAAAATTAATCTTATATCATCAACTATTTTTTTCACACTTAACTCCACAATTTCCACAATATATAATAATTACTTAATCTTTCTATCTTTAAAGGTATTTTATATATTGCTTAATATAAATATCAAATAATATAAACTATCATTTATGACTTTTATCTTTTTTCTGATAATTATATTACACTAAAGGATTTATGTTTTCAATATATTCGAATCAGAACAAATGTAAAAGTAACATAATCAATATATCTTATTTACATTTGTTCTATAGTAATAACTTTTGTAAAATAATACCTACCATTTATCCGGCACATACAATCACTTTAATCATCATTAAATAAAATAGTTCTCAGCTAACTCTATATAATTAATTCGGCAAATTGAATTTATATATTCGGTTTTTATGAATAAGTTCTGGAAAAAAAATGATTTTTACTATATACTGTTTTATAGTAGTTTTTTTATGGATGACTAAAACTTTTAATAGATACAGGAGTTGACAAATTTGCCCGATTCAATAAAAATAAAGGGCGCTCGTGCCCATAATTTAAAAAATATCAGTCTCTCCATTCCTCGGGATAAACTTGTCGTAATAACCGGCCTGTCTGGGTCAGGAAAATCTTCACTAGCCTTTGATACGATCTATGCTGAAGGTCAGAGACGTTATGTGGAATCTCTCTCCTCTTACGCCAGACAATTTCTTGGCCAGATGGATAAACCAGACGTTGATTACATAGAAGGTCTTTCACCCGCTATCTCTATAGACCAGAAAACGACTAGCAGGAACCCTCGTTCCACCGTCGGTACTGTTACAGAAATATATGACTACCTGCGGTTGTTGTTTGCCCGGGCTGGGAAGCCCCATTGTCCTAACTGCGGCAAACCGATAACACAGCAAACAGTTGATCAAATTCTCGATAATATTATGAACCTGCCCGAAAAAACAAAACTCCTGATAATGGCACAAGTAGTACGCGGCAAAAAGGGCGCACACCGGAAACTGCTTGAAAATATACGCAAACAAGGTTATGTACGTGTTCGTGTAGACAATGAAATTCTTGATATTAATGACGAAATAACCCTAGAAAAAAACAAGAAACATACTATTGAAGTAATCGTTGACAGATTAACTGTACGGAAAGGCATAGAATCCCGCCTTGCAGATTCATTGGAAACTGCCCTCAAGCTCGGCAGTGATATAGTTTATGTACAAATAGTTGATGGTGAACTTTTAATGTACAGCCAGAACTTTGCCTGTATAGACTGCGGTATAAGCCTGCCGGAAATAGCACCACGTCTTTTTTCCTTTAATAGTCCTTATGGTGCCTGTCCAAAATGTGACGGTCTTGGCAGTCACCAGGAATTTGACCTTGATCTTGTTATGCCAAACAAAAATCTGACCTTCGCAGAAGGTTTATTTGCTCCTTTGTCCAAAAATCCTGCCTCATATGCGATGTGCCAAATTGCTGCCATTCTTAAGACATACGGCTATACCCTTGATACTCCATGGTCTGCCGTAAAAAAGGACGTACAAAAAATCATTCTCTACGGTACTACTGAAGAATCTTTTTCCTTTACTTACGAAAATATGTTTGGTGAAATAAAAAATTACGATATACCCTTTGAAGGTGTCATGCCTCTTCTAGCTCGCCGTTATAAAGAAACTAATTCTGACGTGATGCGTGAAGGTTACGAAGCTTATATGAGCACTACTCCATGCCCGTTGTGCGGTGGGGCGCGCCTAAAACCAGAAGCTCTGGCCATAACAATAGGCGACAAAAATATAAATGAAGTCACAAATATGACAATCGCTGAAGCAGATAAGTTTTTCCGCGAACTTAAACTTGATAAACGCCAAAAGCTTATTGCTTCACAAATTTTAAAAGAAATACATGCCCGTCTCGGTTTTCTACTCAATGTAGGACTTGACTATCTCACCCTGGGTCGGGCTGCTGGAACATTATCCGGCGGTGAAGCCCAGCGCATAAGACTTGCCACACAGATAGGTTCAGGCCTGACCGGTGTCTTATATATACTTGATGAACCCAGTATTGGTCTGCACCAGCGTGACAATAATCGCCTCTTAGCTACACTGAAACATCTGCGCGACCTCGGTAATACCCTTATTGTCGTGGAACATGATGAAGATACCATGTATGCGGCTGACCACATTATTGATATTGGTCCAGAAGCCGGTGCCAATGGCGGCAGAGTAGTTGCCCAAGGAACCGCTGAAGAAATAAAAAAAATACCAGCTTCAATTACTGGTCAATATATGAGCCGTAAAAAATTTATTCCCGTACCCCTGCAAAGAAGAAAGGGCAATGGAAAATTTGTTGAAATCATCGGTGCCGCCGAAAACAATCTAAAAAACATTCGTGTAAAATTTCCACTTGGTACTCTCACCCTCGTCACTGGTGTATCGGGTTCCGGAAAATCAACACTTGTAAATGAAATTTTATATAAAGGACTTGCCGCCAGTCTTTATATAAACAGAGGTAAGCCCGGTAAACACAAAGCTATTAAGGGAATAGAAAATATAGATAAAATTATTAACATTGACCAATCGCCAATAGGACGTACGCCGCGCTCCAATCCTGCCACCTATACAAGCGTCTTCGATACGATAAGAGAAGTTTTCAGCCAAACCAATGAAGCTAAAATGCGTGGTTATAAACCAGGTCGATTTAGCTTCAATGTCAAAGGCGGACGTTGCGAGGCCTGCCATGGCGACGGTATTTTAAAAATTGAAATGCATTTTTTACCAGATGTGTATGTTCCCTGCGAGGTATGTAAAGGAACCCGCTACAACCGTGAAACCCTCGAAGTAAAATATAAAGGAAAAAACATATCCGAAGTTTTACAAATGGTCGTAGACGATGCTGTTGAATTTTTCAAAAATATCCCCAGACTACATCGCCAACTGCAAATTCTTCAGGATGTCGGCCTCGGTTATATACAATTGGGGCAACCGGCCACGACATTATCCGGCGGTGAAGCCCAGCGTGTAAAATTAGCCACTGAGCTTGCTAAAAGGAGTACGGGCAGAACGCTTTACATCTTAGATGAACCAACGACAGGGCTGCATACCGCAGATATCCACAAGCTGCTGGACGTATTACAAAGACTAGTAGATAATGGTGACACGGTAGTCGTCATCGAACACAATCTCGACGTAATAAAAACCGCTGACTACATAATCGATCTCGGCCCTGAGGGCGGTGATAAGGGCGGTACTATCGTTGCCAAGGGAACTCCTGAACAAATAGTGCAGGTTAAAGAATCCTATACTGGACAATTTTTAGCTCCAGTATTAGCGGAAGGTATTAAGCTGACAAAAAGAATTAAATAAATTTATCTAAAAAGAAATTTTCCACGCTGATGTTTTATTTTTAAAGCATAAATTAAATGGATTACCAAAATGCTGGAATAAGCTGGTTTAAAATCTTATTCCAGCTATTTTTATATGACAATGAAGAAAATCCTATTCTAGTAATCTTTTTCTATCCACAGCCCCAAAATTATGTACCCGTTTATCAAGCTATTTTATTTACTAGCAAATAAAAAACAGCATAAAACACTGCTTACCGTGTTTCATGCTGTAAGTTACAAACTGTTTATTAATATTTAGACCTTAAATGCCTTTATCGAATTTTGCAAACCATCGGCCATTTTTGCCAAATGCTGGCTTGCTGAAGCGATTTCTTCAACGGATGCAGATTGTTCCTCAGTGGCTGCTGATATAGTCTGAGTTTGTTCTGAAGTCTTCTTGCTTTCATCGTTGATGCTCTGCACAGCAGTAACCACATGGCCTACACTGCCTGTCATTTTTTGCACAGCTGCTGAGATTTCATGAATTTGCCCTGTCATATTCCGCACCATAGATAATATTTGTTTAAACCCTTCTCCTGCATCTGCTACAACTTTCGTGCCTGCTTCAACTTCTGTCTTTCCATCCTCCATAAAGCTTACTGCGTTTTCAGTTCTTGCTTGTACTTCATTAATCAAATCAGTTATTTGTTTTGCTGCACTTTGTGACTGTTCAGCAAGTTTTCTAACCTCTTCCGCCACTACCGCAAAGCCTTTTCCTGCTTCTCCTGCTCTGGCTGCCTCTATGGCCGCATTCAAAGCCAAAAGATTAGTCTGGCCGGCTATAGCAGAAATCACATCTACGATCTGGCTTATTTGTTTTGATTTTTCTGCCAATTCACCGATTACACCAGATGTGTCATTTGTTTTCTGCACTATTACATTCATCTGCTCTACAACCTGCCCAATGGACTTTTCTCCACCGTTTGCCGCTACAGCTGTCTTTTCAGAAGCTGCTGATACGGTTTCTGTATTTGACGATACCTGTTGTATTGCACTTGAAATTTGTTTTACTATATTATTGGTGTTATTAGCAAACCCCAGCTGTTTCTCCGCTCCGCTGGCAACTTCTGCCACCGAACCTGCAACTTGGTTTGATGCCTGCGCTGATTGCTCAGCACTAGCCGTTAACTGTTCCGAGGAAGCAGCCAACTGCTCCGCTGTATCCATAAGATGTGTAATGAGCTTTTTTACATTCGTACTCATTGCAGCAACTGCCCTGGACACACTACCAAACTCACTTTTGTCAGCCAAACTGGCCGCTGAAACTTCTTGCGAAAAATCACCTTTGGCTATTATTTTTAAATGTTCAACAATTTCTTTCAAACGAATTTGTATACGCTGTGTAATAAGCCAGCCGAGCAAAACTCCTAAAATAATTGCGACTACAATAATACCGATAAACAACCTATTGACAAAAGCAAACTCCTTTTCGCTGGCCTGATTCATCTGTACAGCCGCCTTATCCATTTGCTCTGAAATTGCAGAAAGATCTTTATTAAAAACTTCCATCAACGGTCTGCCCTGCTGTGTATAAAGGGCATATGCTTCTGCATTCCTATTTTGTGCAGCCAAAGTAAGTACCTGATCCCGTATTGCATGATATTGCTCAAAATCCGCTTTAACTTTATCAATTCCCGTTTTTTGTTCATTATCCAAATTCAATGCGGCAACCTTGGTCAAATTATCATTAAAAACTTTCGTTCGTTCATCTATATCTTTTAACAACGCATCATTTTCCTGCTTATCACTGGTAAGCATAAGATTAAACGTATCAGCTTGGACAGCTCTTGAATGATTTCTATTCTCAATCAGTAAATTAGTCGCTGCCATTTTCTCGTTATACATCTTTTCTAAAGTATCGTTAGCCCTACCTAAGAAATAATATCCGGTACCACCAACCACAATAACGGCTGCTAATAGAATTGCTACCAATAATGCTAATTTTTGTACAACTTTCAAGTTATTCAACCAAGCCATCCAATGCACACCTTTCCTTAAGATAGTTCACAATCATCCTTGATAAACAGCAGGCTAAATAACAAAATAAAAGAATTGTAAAAAGTGTATACCCACATGGTCTATGTAAACATATATCTTCGCAGAATAATGTTATGCTTTTGTATTTTTTGTGTTTTATTGAAAGGAAAATTTTTTATTGTCTACAGTTAAATAATTATAATCATTAACATAACATTTTTCTCATCCATTAAGCTGCTCTTGTCATCTTTACGGCTGTATAGCCCTTATTACCCTTTTGCTATACAGTATAATCCCGCGACATATGTACACCTCTCACACATAAGGTTTCCTATTCTCACCACGAGGTAATTTCCTTTGCGAAATAAATTCTGATATTTTTCAGTCATCTGAATATCATATTCTTCTGCTTCTAATTGGATTATTATAATCTCTATATATTATAGAACTGTAAATATTGTAATTCTATAAGTTTATGATGTCAATACTATAGAATTAATTATTTTATAATAATCTATGTTATATTAGTATTAATTATTTCTATAGAATTATTTTTAAGGTGGCCCAAAATGAACGTAGCTAAAAGAATTACAGAATTACGCAAATTAAAAGGATACAGCACTAACAAGCTCGCTATCTCATCAGATTTGTCACAAGGATTTGTCCGCCAAATTGAACTTGGTGAAAAACAACCGACAATAGATTCCCTGCGCAAAATTTGCAAAGGTCTTGGCATTAGCCTGCATGACTTTTTTTCTGATGAATCGGTAAATATTCCTTTTGATATTGAACCTCTCATTAATGTAGCAAAAACACTCACACCTGATCAGCGTCACGCACTACAGACTTTTTTAGAATTAATGAAAAAATAGCATCAAAGCGTGTATTCTGTCTGATGCCATAACAGCAAATAATATTTTTATTTACTGTTATGGCATTAACTATCCTATTTATTTAACAATTTATTTATAAAAAACAAAAAATCTATATAAATGAGGAAAATCTCTCCCTCATCTATATAGATTTTAAACACAAACAGGCATTTTATAGAAAAAATTTATGTCAGATAAATTCTTACATAGCATAAAAATTTTAAAGTTTATTTTTTATAACCAGTAGAAAAATCAACCTCATTTACCAATTTTTCATTTTTTAAAAACCTTTCCAAATTATCGCCGGCAATTCTTATTATATTATCCAGCGTAGCTGGTAAATGATACTGGCCAGCCGTATGCGGTGTAATATGGATATTTTTAATCTGCCACATGATGTGATCCTCCGGTAAAGGCTCCGGATCGGTCACATCCACTGCTGCTCCAGCGAGTTGTCCACATAAAACAGCGTCACACAAATCATCTGTTATAACAGAAGTACCTCTTCCTATATTGATGAAAAAAGCGCCCCTTTTCATCAAAGAAAACTTACTTTTATCGAGCAGATGGTATGTCGCATCTGTACCAGGCAGACTATTCACTACAATATCAGCTTTGGGCAGATATTTCTCTAAGTCGTCCATTGTAAATAAGGCATCAACGTAATCTGGTTTCACTGAACGCCGTCTCTTAACCCCCATTACAAAAGCACCTAAAGCTTTCACTTTCTTTGCAAAACTCCTGCCGATATCTCCAAGTCCCAAAACGAGCACAGAAGCTCCGGCTATAGAAGTAACAGCTCCTTCGTCATGCCATAAATGCCTTTTTTGATTGTCATGATATGCATATAATTTCTTTTGCATTGCCAATAATACAGCCAGCATATATTCCGATATAGCGAGTCCATACGCACCTGTAGCATTGGTCAAGGACACACCTTTGCGCAGAACGCCTTCGCGGCAATATGCTTGCGCTCCCGCGCTGTTCAACTGCAGCCATTTCAATGCTGCTGCCTTATCCAGCTGCGGCAAAGACGGATTGCCTATTATCACATCAGCCTGCGCCAACTGTCCATCAGTCGGCTGCTGCGCATAAACAAACTTACAACCTTTTCCTTTGCTTTCGAGAAACATCTTATGTTTTTCCTGCACTGGGATCATAACCAAAACATTCATGACTTTCAACTCCAATTCTTTCGGCAAAATATAAACAGAGTCCGTATTGCTTTGCAAAAGTAGTCTTATTTTCTTCCGAAATGGATCTTCGGCAATAAAATCCTTATTTCTTTCCCTGTGCTTTTACCTGCTGGAGTTTAGGACCCATAATACGTTTATAAGCTTCTACTCCCGGCTGATTAAAGGCATCCACATCGGCAAGCTCACCTTCATAAGCAATAGACATAGCCAACATATAAAGCAATTCACCTAAATGATAAGCATTTAATTCTGGTAAACTGAAAAGGGCATTAAATCTTTTATTTGATATAAGCGCATCAGCATTGGACTGACGGGCAACTTCCAACGCTTGTCCCATAGTGACACCAGAGATTTCGGCAAGTTTTTTTACTTCAGGAAATGCGTTTGGTATAGTTAAATCGTTTTTCCAATTTTCAATACGTATAAACTGTACGATTTTATTAAGTTTTCCTTCTTGGTGTTGCTGTGTCTGTGAATGCATATCCCTTGTGCCAATCGCTACAATTGGTGTCCGGCCATAGCAAACTTCTTTGCCTTCTTTATTGAACTGTTTGCCTAAAGATTCGGCAAGCAACTGTATATACCACATGGAAACAGATTCCAAATAATCACCATATGGCATCATTACTTCTTCATCACGTCCATATTTTTCGGCGGCAATAAATTTCAATGCAGCATTGAGCATTGCCGGGTTTTGCCAAATATCATCATTTTGGCAGGCGATATCCATCTGTCTGGCACCTTCAAGAAAGGCTTCAATATCAAAACCGATGACGGCTGCCACAACCAGTCCCACTTCACAGAAAATCGTGAAACGTCCACCGACACCGTCCGGTACGGCAAAACTTTCCCATTTGTTTTCTATCGCCATTTTTTTGAGCAATGTTGGCTTTTCTTCATTCGGATCGGTAACAGCAACGACTTCGACTTCAACATTTTTATTTTTTAGCAATTTATTATAAATGACCATGAAGTTTGACATAGTGTCAAGCGTGCCACCTGATTTTGAAATACATATGAGCATTACTTTATATTTCCGCGGGTTTTTCTTGTCATGGTGCATGGCCATATCAGCTGCATCGTCTATATAATTAAGTAAATCCTGCGTACTGCGCGGATCAATATTATTCCCACTGAAAAAAACTTTTGGGTAACCTTTTCTTTCTTCGCGCGTCTTCAAATTCCAAAAACTGCCGCATTGCACATCAAATAAAACTTTATTGCCGAGGAATGAACCACCAATGCCGAGAGAAATTACTGCATCTACACGATTTCTAACCGATTCGCCAAATTTTTTAATGCGGGCTATTGATTCAGGAGAGTTCAAATTTCCTTTTTCTATATAAGGCAGCTGGCTGAACAATACTTTTTCCGGTGTACCGTCTTTTGATAAATGTCCGCGTATCACACCAGTTTTCCGCATGACATCCATCGCTTTATGCGCCTTTTTTAAACGCGGTAATAAAGCAGTCACATCATCCTTAGAAACACATTTTTCATTCAAAAGATTGTCATAGTCAAATACAAAACCAGATTTTAACTTCAAACTCATCTTCACAGTCCCTCTCTTCATAAATAACGCCTAATTTTCAATACATATTATAAACACAACAGCAATTACCTTGCATGTAACTACCGCTATCCTGATTTTACAATAGTTTCTTACTTTAATAAACTATTATTTTAACTGCTGCATACCATTAAATATTTTCCTTAAACCATACCGATAAAGGTCATTCTTCCGAAAAGCCTTTTTCTGCCTTTAGAATTGGTCCTATTGTCCTGAGCATATAAGCCATAAACCGATCACGCAGTTCTGGCCGCTTCAGTGCATACTCTACCGTAGCTTCCAAAAAACCTTCCTTATCGCCAATATCATAGCGTCTACCGGAAAAATTTAAGGCAAATATTTTTTGTCTACTGCTTAATTCACAAATAGCATCTGTAAGTTGGATTTCATTACCACTGCCAGGCGCAGTATGTTCCAATATAGTGAAAATCTCAGGTTCCAATATATATCTTCCCAATACTGCCAAATCAGAAGGAGCTTTTTCCAGCGCCGGTTTTTCAACGAGATCTTTAGCGAGCCAGACATTGTCCTTCACACGGATAGGATCTATTATCCCATAATTGCATACCTGTGAATGGGGCACGCGCTGCACGCCTAAGATACTGCCTCCCAAATCATCATAAGCTTTTATCAGCTGTTCAAGACAAGGTACTTCTGAATCGACTAAGTCATCCCCGAGCAATACCGCAAAGGGTTCGTCTCCCACAAATTGTTTAGCACACAAAACAGCATGGCCCAACCCACGTGCTTCTTTTTGTCGAATAAAAAGCAAAGATATATTGGAAATTTCTTCAATAGTCTTCAGCATTTCATACTTTCCCTTGGCCTTGAGCTGCAATTCTAATTCCAACGAACGGTCAAAATGATCTTCGATAGAACGTTTATTGCGCCCTGTTATGACTAAAATTTCTTCAATTCCAGATGCAATAGCTTCTTCAATAATAAACTGAATAGCTGGTTTATCAACTATCGGCAGCATTTCTTTTGGCTGCGCTTTCGTTGCCGGTAAGAAACGGGTACCAAGTCCTGCCGCTGGAATAATAGCTTTTCTGATTTTTTTCTGCATTAATAATTACCACCAATACAATATTTACTATTTATCTTATCCTCTTATCACAGAAAGCAGTTCTTTAGTTTTTTCTGCTACCAATTTCTTATCACCGCGTGATTCGACATTCAGCCTAATCACAGGTTCAGTATTGGATATTCTTAAACTAAACCGCCACTTATCATAAGAAACACTAAGACCATCTGTCTTATCAATTTTTCCCTTACTGCCGTAAAGTTTTTCAACTTTTTTCATAATAGCCGCAGCATCCTTTACTGTGCTGTTCATTTCACCACTTATCGGATATCTTTCCATCCGTTCTGCCATCATTGCTGAAAGCGGGCGGCTGTCCTGGCAAATCAATTCCAATACTAAAAGACATGTAAGCATGCCACTGTCACAGAAGGTAAATTCACGGAAATAATTATGTGCCGACATTTCGCCACCATAGACTGCATTTACCTTACGCATCATTTCTTTTATAAAGGTATGCCCACTCCTACACAAGACAGGCGTGCCACCAGCTTCTTTTACTATTTCAATGGTATTCCAGATAAGTCTTGGATCATAGATTATCTTTGCACCAGGTGTCTTTAACAAAAATGATTTTGCCAACAAGCCCACTATATAGTAACCTTCTATCATGTCACCTTTTTCATCAAAAAAGAAACACCGATCAAAATCGCCATCCCAGGCTACACCTACATCAGCCTTATTTTCACGCACTGCCTTGGCTGTAGCTTCACGATTTTCAACAAGCAATGGATTTGGTACACCATTCGGGAAGTTACCATCTGGTTTATTATTTATTTTTATAAGTTTAAAAGGCAGATATTTTTCCATTGCATCAATTACAGGTCCAGCGGAACCATTACCTGCATTTACCACTACTTTCAAAGGCTTGAGCAGTTTTTTATCAACATAACCCACAATATGTGTTACATAATCTGTCATGACATCTTTTTGCACAACAGTGCCTTTTACAGCAGCAGTAGTTCCTAAATTACCAGCGATAACCCGTTCTTCTATTTCTTTCAGGCCAGTATCAGAACTTATCGGGCGTGCCCCTTCCCGCACGAGTTTCATACCGTTATAATCCTTTGGATTATGGCTTGCAGTGATCATTATGCCGCCATCCAACTTCAAAAAGGACGTAGCAAAATAAATCATTTCTGTACCGCATTGCCCTATATCTACCACATCACAACCCATTTCAGTAAAACCACGCACCAAAGCATCCCTTATTTGGGGACCTGATAAACGAATATCATGACCTACAACTACTTTTTTACTTTTAAAAAGATCAACATATACCCTGCCAATACGATAAGCCATTTCTTCATTTATTTCAGACGGATATTTACCACGAATATCATAAGCCTTAAAAGCTGCACGTTTTAATTCCATAATCATTAATCATCCCTTCTCAAAGTTAATACCGATTGCTCACGATGCGATTGCTTCACAATGAGCCATTTGATCTGAAGCATACAATATTTCATTAATCATTTTATTAAATATTTTCAGCAAAACAAAATTTGAACCTAATTATATAATTCGTTGCTGATGCAAAAATTTCCTCTAATGACCACCTCCCAAAATGCATTGCCATATCTTTTTATTAAACGTTTACTATTTTGCTTAGCAACAACTCCTAATACTCTTAATTTATAAAAATAAATACTTTTCCCAAGCCACCATAAAATTATTTTTCTAATCATATGCTCTATGCAGATTGCGGCGAGTATAATAATACATGACCGCTAAGGGCAGGCACGAACCAATCCAAGCCAAAGGATTGGCAAGGCAAGCACCGATATAGCCCCACATATTGACTAAAAACACAGCAACTAAGCCACGCATCAAAAGTTCCATCACGCCGGCGATCGTAGGTACAATACTTTGCCCGAGTCCTTGTAATGTAAAACGGTAAATAAAAAGCAATGATAAAATGACATAACTAATGCCATTCACAATCAAATATAAATGTCCGTATTCAATTACCTGTACTTCTTCACTGCCAACGAACTGTTCAAGCATCACCGGTCCAAAGGTGATTAAAATAAATCCAATGAAAATAGCAAAACCACCTGACATCAGCATGCATTTAGTTACGCCTTTATCAATTCTAGCAATCTTCTTAGCACCGTAGTTCTGTGCCGTATATGCAGCCATTGCCATACCGAAAGACATCATCGGCATCACTGCGATCATATCTATTTTTTGCGCAGCGGAATAAGCCGCAATCGCAACCTCACCCAAATTATTTAAAGAAATCTGTAAAATAATTGCTCCTATAGCTATTATAGAAGATTGGAATCCCATGGGCAACCCGATCTGTAAATGCTGCCAAATAAAATGCCATGACAAGTGCCAATCAGCTCTGCCAATACGCAGTAAAGGCATTTTCTTGACAATATATAAAAAACAAAGCCCCGCAGAAATCATCTGGCAGATTACAGTTGCTATAGCCGCACCAGCAATCCCCCAACCCATTACCGGTATAAATAATATTTCCAACAATATATTTGCTACCGTACTGAAAACAAGAAAATACAACGGCGTTTTACTGTCACCTAAAGCCCTAATAAAATTCATCATCATATTAAAAATTATTGTAACAGCAATACCACCGTATATGATACTGATGAAAGAATATGACATATCCAGCACATCTGGTGGTGTTTGCATAAAAACAAGCATTGGCTTTGCCGCTATTATCCCCACAACAGTTAAAATAACAGCCATGACCGCACTTATCGCAAGGCAGGCTGCCGCGCTTTTGCGCACACCCTCAAGATTGCCCGCACCAAACTGCTGCCCCGTATAAATAGAAAGGCCATTGGTGAACCCCAATACAAAGCCCACCATCAAAAACATCAGTCCTCCGCAGCAGCCAACTGCCGCCAACGCACTTACACCAAGAAATCTACCAACAATAAGTGTATCTACCAAAAGATACATCTGCTGAAAGACATTACCAGCAACAAGAGGCACTGCGAAAGCAAATATCAGTCCGGCCGGACCGCCTATAGTCAAATTCTTCGTCATTTAAATCCACCAATTCCAGTTAATATTGAATTTAATATTTCAGATATTTTGTCACTAAAAACCGTAAATTTTCTTGCAGTGCCATTTCCGTATCTGCCAGGGCATCAGCTGATGGAGCCAATTTATTATAGTGAAAAACCTGTTTTTTATTTTCTATATAATCAGCAGGATAAGGCGTAACATGGACATTTTCCTGTTCAAAATTGAGCACCGCCCGTTTCATATGAAAAGCCGAAGTTACTAAAATTGGCTCGTACAGTTCATAATCCTGCAGCATATCAGCTGAAAACTTCGCATTTTGCTTCGTATTCAAACTTTTATCCTCTACCAATATTTCATCTTCCGGCACACCCATATCCATTAAAATACGCTTTGCTATAACAGCTTCTTTTCCGCTGTCCTCATAAACCTGTCCACCAGAAACAAGGATCGGCACACCTAGCCTGTGCTGCAACCTTACTGCAGTCAGCAAGCGGTTTGCCGGTATACTGCGCAACTCTCCTGTGCCGCTGATATCCGGAGTATCCAAAGTTGCTCCGCCTCCCAGCAGTATAATGGCATCACCAGTCGGATAAACAGGCGGATTGTATTCATTTTCCAAAGCACTGACCATTTTTTGCGCCATCCATCCTGTTGAGGCAATATATAACGCAATCGCTATTACAAAAATTTTTATCGCTGTCCTTCTTTTATATGTCTTCCAGCAATTTCTCGCCAGCAATAGCATCAACACAATAAAAATCCCCGGTGGCAAAATAAGACTTGCCCCGAATTTCAGCAAATAAATCATTCAATATGTTCCTCCAAAAGGATATTTTATGTCTGTATCGAAATATAATTATATATTACCATAAATTAATCAAATTTAGCAAAAGAGGTATTTTAACATGTTGATGAAAAAACAAGAAGTTATCCGTGCAGAAAAAAAAGCTGGTGGCAAAGGACATATCCTGATAGAAAAATTACTGACTCCCGCCGAAATGAAAGGCAAATGCGAAATGTTCGCCAAAGTAACACTTGAACCTGGTTGTTCACTTGGCTACCACCAACACAAAGGGAATAATGAAACTTACCATATCATAGCCGGCACCGGCTTATATAATGATAATGGCAGGGAAATCACTGTAAAAGAAGGGGACACGACGTTCTGTCCTGAAGGTGAATATCATGGCATTGAAAATACCGCCGACAATGACCTCGTTTTTATGGCCTTGATTATCAACGAATAATAAAGTACAATGACTATCTTGGAGTATATATACTACATATATTATAAACAAAGGACGTATTTTTTATCGACGGATGATAAAGGGTACGTCCTTCCAACATTTTAAGGAGACCTCTTTTTATTATGAAAAAGCGCCCGATGTTTTTCATTTTCATTTGTTTAGCCGGAATGCTTATCGGCATTGGCCAATGGTGCATGTATAAACAAGGTTTAGCTTTTTTTGCTATACCTTGGTCTATTATCCCTTTTTTGCTTCTTCCCATTATCTTCACTTTACCAAATATAATAAAAAACCAATTTTCTGTGCCAATAAGTAAATTCCTTTCCTATCTTGGCGGCTATTGGCTGATATTTTTTTATTACTCTTTATATTTACTTTTGCTCTATGCTCTTGCTTATATATTTACCGGTATTTTTCAGTTACGTGCATACTGGCCGGAATTTTCGGCAAAACTGATATCGGCAGGCTTTTTTGTTATTATTTTTCTCATCGTATGGGGTAATTGGAATGCCTTCCATCATGTTTGCCGCCATATTACCATCCGTACAACAAAACCATTAACCAAAAATTATACTATCGCTTTTATCAGTGATATTCATCTTGGTGCCATGCTGGGAAAATCTTTTGCCCAGAAATTAACCCAAAAAATCAATATGCAAAAACCTGATATTGTCCTTTTTGGTGGTGATATCATTGACGGTAATCTTGACCTGGTCATAAGAGAAGGCAGCTACCGTAATCTTAAAAACATTATTGCCCCTTTAGGAAAATTTGCCGTTTATGGCAATCACGATTATTTTGGTGGGGATCTCACCAAGGAACAGCAGTTATTTTCTTCTGTTGGCGTCGAATTTCTCCAAAACCAAACAACTCTTATTGATAATTCTGTAAAAATTACCGGCCTTGACGATTATCTATACAACCCCACTCCTGTCCCCCCCATCAAAAATGAAACTGCCGCATTCTTTCATATATTACTTGAACATGAGCCGTATCAAATCACACCAGCAGCTGCCGCCGACTATGATTTATATTTAGCGGGACACACACATGCAGGGCAATTTTATCCTGATAGACTGATAACCAAAAGAATATATGTATTGGATTACGGCTGCAAAATTTTCAATAAGATGACTGCTATTGTCTCCAACGGTTATGGTTTCTGGGGTACTCCCATCAGGCTAGGCCCCCTCCCTGAAATAGTACTGATACATTTACAAAAAAAATAACTTTAGATGGAGTATCTTCTATGCAAAATAAAGAATTAGAAAATCTCAAAAAATTACTTCCCCCATTTCCCGGTGTTCAAGGAAAAGAAGAATATATGAACGCTGCTGTGCTTGCCTTATTTATCCCCCGCAACAATGAATACCACCTGTTACTCCAAAAAAGAAACCTTGCGATTTCACAAGGCGGTGAAATTTGTTTTCCCGGTGGTAAATTTGACCCCCAAAAAGATATCTCTCTGCAAAGTACCGCCTTGCGCGAGACCTATGAAGAAGTTGGTATCCCCGCTGCCAGGATATCAATTCTCGGCCAGCTTGACACCCTTGTCGTACCGCTAGGCAAAACAATAGACACCTTTGTCGCTACAAGTGATTTCCCTTTTACTGCTATAAAACCCAGCACCGCAGAAGTTGATCATGCGTTTACACTACCCATCTCGTATTTTCAAAAGCATCCACCAGAAATCTATCATGTAATGATTAAAAACCATCCTGCTTATACGAATACCGATAATGAAGTAGTAACGCTCTTACCTGCGCAGAAACTTGGTCTGCCAACACGTTACCAAAAACCATGGGGCAGTTTTTGCCAGCGTGTTTTTGTCTACAAAACACCAGAAGGAACTATCTGGGGACTAACAGCCCGTATTCTCCATGATATTTGTACGAAATTATTTTCCGATAACAATGATATAAAAATAAGCTAATATTTTATTTTCCCGTAAACGTACAAAATCTATGCCGTTAATAGCTGCCTAAACAATGGCAAAAAGGGGCTGCCGCATTAATTACTAATACGGTGCCCCCTATATATTCCCGCGCGATTTATTATTTCCATAGATAACTTGTCATAGACAGCGCCCCTAACGTGCAACCTTCATTAAACACAGTTAAGCGATCATCATTGCCAGCAGCCCCTATGGCATAAAGTAATGGGTAAAAATGATCCGGTGTAAAAAAGGCCAGTCTGGCGCTTTCACCTGCCTGTTTATAATCTATAACAGCCCTATAATCCTTCGCCATAACTTTTTGCTTTATAAAAGCATCAAATACTTCAGCCCATCTATGGCCTCCTTGCATTTCCCAATCCACCAAGGCTAAATTATGCACAACGTTACCACTGGCAATAATCAATACCTCCTTCTCACGCAGAGCTGCAAGTTCTCTTCCTATTTGCAGGTGCTGCTCAGGAGCAGCATCTTTATCAACACTCAACTGATACACCGGTATATCAGCTTTAGGATACATCCTATGCAGGATGGACCAGGTTCCGTGGTCTATCCCCCAGCTGTTGTCTTCTGTTACATCCGCAGATATCAGTCCAGCAGTGTATTCAGCTAACCGCGGTGCTCCCGGAGCAGGGTATTTGACTTCATACAGTTCCTTTGGAAAACCGTACATATCATAAATAACTTTAGGTTCAGCAGCCGTATTTATTCGCGTCCCGTCAGTATACCAATGTGCAGATATAGCCAAAATAGCTTTTGGTTTCGGTATAAGTTCCGGCAATGAATGCCATCTTAAAGAAAAGACATTGTCTTCAATCGCATTCATTGGCGAACCATGCCCGATAAACAGAACAGGCATTTTCTTCATTTTTACACCTTCCTATATAATAAATCCATCTGCAATTATCAGTTCTACACATGCTTAGAAAAATTAATTATCACTATTATTCTTATTCCAATATTTTTGCAGGATATTATCAAATGCATATAAATGGCTGCCAGAGAAGATAAGTGCTACGGCTGCTGCCATGTACATCAGTTCCATTTCATAACCGCCTATAAATCCTGCCTGTAGCTTTACTGTTAAAATAGCACCGATCATTAGTACAGTGATCCCCAATCCTGCTAATCTTGTCAAAAGCCCCAAGATTAATAATATACCACCACCGGTTTCAACTGTTGCCGCAAAATACGGTAAAAAGCCGGGCAATCCCATTGATTCAAAAAATTTTATAGTCTCATCGAAATTAGATATCTTTTGAATTCCATGTGCTAAAAAAATAATTCCTAAAATTATTCTTAATATAAACAAACTTACTTCATAATATCTGTATGTCATAAAAAAACTTCCCTTCAATAAAAAAATTATTTTCTTGTGCCTATTATTCTTATTTCGTACGTTTTCTCTCTATGTTACTTTCGGTAATATAGAAAGAAATACTTCTATGATCTCAAATAATCCCTTGACTTTTTCGATCTCAAACCCTATCATGGGACAAGTATCCCCCCCCATATATAATTTTTTTGGTCTTCTTTTAGTATGTAGATCACTATTTATATTTTTGTTATTAATTATTCTTTAATAACTTTATGTTAGTATAGTACAATACATACTTACTTTTGTCAAGTAAATATGTTATTATATATTTAAAGAAGGAGATGAAAAATTATGATCAAGTTTTCATTGTGCCCACGTTATGAGATTGCCTTTGAACTATTGGGCAAAAAATGGACGGGTCTCATTATACGGTGTCTATTGGACGGACCAAAACGTTTTTCAGATTTAACTGATATAATTCCCCATATAAGTGCCAAGGTACTTGCTGATCGCATGAAAGAGCTAGAACAGCACGGCATTATCGTTCGTAATGTATATCCTGAAATTCCTGTCAAAATTGAATACAGTTTGACAGACAGAGGGAAAGATCTGCAAAGAGCTCTCGATGAAGTACAGCATTGGGCTGAAAAATGGATAATCATCGATCAGAAAAAAGATGTGTAAGTACAGAAAAATAGAGAGAGAGCCTGCTAAACCAGCAGGCTCTCTCTCTATTTTATATATAGCTGCAACTTTAATCCTTCGCTAATTTTAATTCTTTCATATATCTATATAGGGCATCATGCCAATCCGGCAATCTCTGAAATCCCGCGTTGTCCAGCGATTTTTTACTCAAACGGGAATTTAAGGGACGCTTTGCCTTCGTTGGATAACTGGCAGAACTTTGGCCTATAACTGTTATATCCATTTTTGCCTGCCGAAATATTTCTTCGGCAAAATCTTTCCATGAACATACGCCTTCATTAGTAGCATGATAAGTTCCATATTTAGCACTTGCTACCATATCGCATAACAGCACCGCCAAGTCGTGCGTATATGTCGGCGAACCGATCTGATCATCAACAATTTTAAGTGTATCATGGTCTTGTGCCAACTTTAACATAGTGCGTACAAAATTATGCCCATTTATACCAAAAACCCATGAAATGCGCACTATAAAATGTTTTTCAAGAATACTGCGCACAACCGTTTCGCCGGCCAATTTTGATTGTCCATAAACATTGACAGCTTCTTTATTATCATTGATTTCATAAAATTGGCTGCCCCTGCCGGGAAATACATAATCGGTGCTTATATAAACCATTTTAGCATTTACTTCTTTACCTGCTTCAGCAAGAGCCTTTGTCCCTTCTACATTTATAGAATGGCAAAGTTCCTTTTCATCTTCTGCTTTATCCACTGCCGTATATGCTGCACAGTGAATGATTACAGTCGGTTTCATTTTTCGCACAAAATTTTTGACGCTGCTTTCATCCCTTAAATCGAAGTCAGTTCTTACAGCTCCATAATATTCAATATTTCTTTTCTTTAACTGTCGGCAGACATCAAATCCCAACTGCCCTGTACAGCCTGTAACCAATACTTTCATTTTTTCACCCCAGTCGTTTGTATACCAACTTGAATTCGCTGTTTCAGCGCCATATCCTGCTTGCCCCGACAGCAAAAAAGAGTCCTGCGTAATAAAATCCGCACGGACTCTTTTTTAATAGCTACTGATATCTTTAGCTGTAATAACTATTTCAGTGCTACTTTCTGTTTACTAATAACACGTTTACTGCTGCAAGCAATTTCCTGCATCTTACTATAATCAAGTTCCTTTTCCCATTCAGCCACTACAAATGTAGCCACACCATTACCGATCAAGTTTGTCACTGCGCGCCCTTGTGTCATAAAACGGTCGACACCAAAGATGAGTGCCAGTGCACCTACAGGGATAGACGGAATACTGGTTAAAGTTGCTGCAAGCACTATAAAACCGCTGCCCGTAACACCAGAGGCACCCTTAGAAGTTAACAATAAGACGGCTATAATGGTCGCTTCCTGCATAAAAGTCAAATCTGTGTTTGTTGCCTGTGCCAAAAAGATAGCCGCGATCGTAAGATATATTGATGTGCCATCAAGGTTAAACGAATAACCAGTCGGAATAACAAGCCCGACGACTGATTTGGAACAACCAAGCCTTTCTAATTTTTCCATCATCCGTGGCAATGCGCTTTCTGAAGACGCCGTACCAAACACAATAAGCAATTCATCCTTAAAATAACATATGTAACGCCAAAAATTCAGTCCTGCCCATCTAGATATAGGAGCAATTACGCAAACGAGGAACAAGATACATGCCAGATAAAATGTTCCTAAAAGCTTTAACAGACTTTCTAAAGATCCTATTCCATAAGCACCTATGGTAAACGCCATAGCCCCGAAAGTACCTATAGGGGCAAGCTTCATAATAATATCCACTATTTTGAAAAAAGTATGGGAAACATCACTGAGTATCTGCAAAAGGGGTTTTCCCTTTTCTCCCATTTTAGACAATGCCCAACCAAAAATTACCGAAAATAGCAATATTTGCAGAATTTCGCCTTTTGCAAATGCATCAACCACTGTATCCGGAATTATATTCATAAGGAATTGCCCTACCGTATGTGCCTGGGCAGCCTGTGCATACATAGATACGGAAGACGCATCAAGTGTAGAAGGGTCTATATTCATTCCGCTTCCCGGTTTCAACAGTTCAACCAGCAAGATCCCAAAGAACAGCGAAAACGTTGTAACTGCTTCAAAATACAGCAACGCTTTACCGCCCACTCTGCCGACCTTTTTCATATCGCCCATACCCGCAATACCGCAGACTATGGTACAAAATATAATCGGCCCAATAATCATCTTTATTAATTTTATAAATGCATCACCCAATGGTTTCATATCCGTACCAAGTGTCGGATACATATAACCAAACCAAATTCCTATTACTATTGCAGCCAATACCTGAAAATGAAGTGATTTAAAAAAACTCTTGCTCAAAACAACCATCCACCCTTCCCAAATTACATAGCTATACTCCAAATACTGCAATCCATAGTCTGTTTACTATAATTCCTTTTTATCATAACAATTATTACATTCGGTTATTATACTCCAAAACAAGGAAAAACACCATACTCTAATTTACATACACGCAATAATTTTTTATATTAAAATTCATCTTTAATTTGGTAGTAATTAAGTACGTTTTCTTCAAAAGTATACATATATTATCAATAAAAGTTTATTTTGCCTTAAAAATGTATACATAAGATAATTTTTTTAAGGATTATTAATGTGCACACTTTCACTATGCTATTCTATATTTACATAAAAAAAAGACTGCCAGTATTAACTGGCAGTAAAAAAAGTGACCTAAGTAATAATATTGTACTACTAATATATCATATGTTTAATCAAAAAGTCAAATTCTTATTTAAAACTATTATTTTATTTTCGTTGAAATATCATGTCTGTATCAGTAATGATATATACCCTCTCTTATTATAAAAAGCAGGGTCAGACACTATTGTATATCCAAATAAAAAACCATGTTGCCCTTTCACGATAAAGAGCAGCATGGTCTTTATATTATTTAGCAGCGTCACCAAAGAACAAATTCATATCTTCTTCAACTGTTGTAATACCAGCAATACCGAACTTATCTACTAAAACCTTTGCTACATTTGCTGAAAGGAATGCAGGCAAGGTAGGTCCAAGATGAATATTCTTCACGCCAAGATATAAAAGCGCTAGCAGAACAATAACTGCCTTTTGTTCATACCAAGCAATATTATAGACAATAGGCAGGTCATTGATATCGTCAAGGCCAAAAACTTCTTTTAATTTGAGCGCAATCACTGCCAGTGAATAAGAATCGTTACACTGTCCTGCATCCAGCACACGCGGTACACCGCCGATATCACCGAGATTCAACTTATTATATTTATATTTTGCGCAGCCTGCCGTTAAAATCACCGTATCTTTCGGCAATGCCTTCGCAAAGTCAGTATAGTAGTTTCTTGATTTTGCCCGACCATCACAACCAGCCATGACAACAAATTTCTTAATAGCTCCACTTTTAACAGCACTTACTACTGTATCAGCCAAAGCCAGCACCTGATTATGGGCAAAACCGCCCACTATTTCACCATGTTCCAATTCTACAGGAGGGGCGCAACGTTTAGCATGTTCAATTATCGCGGAAAAATCCTTTTCTTCGCCTACACCGCCGCTTATATGCTTACACCCGGGAAAACCAGCAGCGCCAGTAGTATAAAGACGATCTTTATAACTGTCCTTAGGCGGTACAATACAATTCGTAGTCATGAGTATTGGTCCGTTAAAACTTTCAAATTCTTCTTTTTGCTTCCACCATGCATTTCCGTAATTACCAATGAAATGCGGATATTTCTTAAAGGCTGGATAATAATGCGCTGGCAGCATTTCAGAATGTGTATATACATCAACACCGGTTCCTTCAGTCTGCTTGAGCAGCATTTCTATATCCCGCAGATCATGTCCAGAAACCAAAATTCCTGGGCGATTGCCTACGCCGATATTAACCTTTGTTATTTCTGGATTGCCATAAGCAGAGGTATTGGCTTTATCTAAAAGAGCCATTCCGTCAACACCATACTTACCCGTTTCCAGCGTGAGCGCTACCAATTCATCTGCTCCTACTGAATCATCCAACACTTTGGCTAAAGCACTTTGAATAAAAGCATCTATTTCTTCGTTATCTTGTAAAAGCGCATTGGCATGTTTAGTATAAGCGGAAAGTCCTTTTAAACCATAAGTAATAAGCTCTCTAAGGCTGCGGATGTCTTCATTTGCAGTAGCAAGGACACCTACTGAAGCCGAGGCTGCTTTTTGTGGGAAGTCAGCACGGTCTGCCGTCCACTTGGCTGCTTCCGGTAAACCTTCTTTTTCCTGCACCTGCGCCAAAAGCTCCGCTTTTTTCTTTAACGTTGCAACAATACGTTCAACAATAACGTCTTTGTCGAAATTAGCATTTGTTATGGTAGTGAAAAGGTTTGTTGTTACCATATGATTTACGGCCCGATCGACTTTTTTACCTTCCTTGCGCAACTGCTGGGCAACTGCTGAAATCCCCTTTGTCGCATAGACAAGCAGATCCTGCATTGCAGCTACTTCCGGTTTTTTACCACAAACACCGACTTGTGTACAACCGGTGCACCCGGCAGTTTCCTGACATTGAAAACAAAACATTTTCTTTTCCATGATAATGATATCCTCCTAAAAATATTTTCTTAACTCTTCTATACGTCTATAATAACAGCTGGAAACGGAGAAATCTGTAACATGTGTTACAGATTTTCCTGTTTATAAAAGATTTTCTAACTCTTCCAATTTATTAATATATATATTCTTTTTTTCAATGCGCAGTAAGCCATCTTCCTGCATTTTCATTAATTCCCTGGACAGGGACGGACGGGCGACATTTAAAAAATCAGCTAAAGCCTCTCGATTCATTCCCAATCTGACTTCTCCCCCAACAGAAGCATTTTGCAGCAAAATCTTTGCCAACTTCTGCCGGAGCGTCGCACAAGCCATAACCTGCAACCGTTGATTCAAAAAATATGCTTTATGCGCCAAAATTGATAAAACATTGGCAATCATTTTTGTATAATAAGTGTCATTTCTGCCTTCTGCATTATAAATGAACGCTTTGGGAATTTGTAATATTCTGGCTTGAACAGTTGCCTGCGCATAATGGTCATAGCTTTTTTTATTCAAAAACACAAAAACTTCACCGAACAACTCTCCCGTTTGGTTAAAAGTAGCCACTACACTTCTCCTGCCATCACTGGAATTATTGCCGATAACGACAGTTCCTTCTATTAACATCATCAACTTAAGCGGTTCTTCCTTTTGGTGGAATATTATATCCCCTTTTTTATATTCTACAACTTTTGCCCCGCTCTTTTTCAAACATTCATTTATTTCCGTTTCTGTCATTCCTAAAAACAACATGCTCTTTTTCAATTCTGCCAGCATCTTCTTCGCCTCTCTCAATAATACAATCTTCCTTATAAGCGAAAATCAGACAAAAAATCTTTTGTATGCAATGTTTTTCCTTCACGTAATTCCCGTCGTGCCGACTGCATTATCGTATCCAGACTATTCATTTTCTGCAACAGGGCTTTTTCTTCCTGTGTCGTTTCCAGCACTGCATGAATGCCACCATTGCGGATAACAATACGTCTGTCGGCCATCAATGCTAGCAACGGATCATGTGTTGCCATCAAAACTATTTTATCCTGGGACAACAAGACTTCTAAAGCTTTACGCCTGTCTATCCCGGCATTTTCAATTTCATCTATAAGCACAATCGGTGATGCACTTAAAATAGCTGTATCGGCAATCATTAATGCCCGCGATTGGCCGCCGCTCAAACTCGTAACAGGCGTATCTGCCGAAAAAGGCTCACCAGCTAATCGGTTAGCCGCCGCTAATATCTTCCCGGAAATTTCTTTTATATTTTCTGCCATAC
Source organism: Pectinatus cerevisiiphilus (assembly GCF_004341685.1). Lineage (GTDB taxonomy): Bacteria > Bacillota > Negativicutes > Selenomonadales > Selenomonadaceae > Pectinatus > Pectinatus cerevisiiphilus. The sequence goes on along the minus strand of NZ_SMAA01000013.1, from coordinate 11,560 downwards.
GGCTTTGCGCATGCAGCTGCAAAAACTCCTTGACACTTAAATCTATAACAAAATTCATGTTCTGCGATAACTGCGCCACCAATTTATTATTGGGTGAATAACGCCATTTGGCATCTGGCAGTGCATCATTTATTAAAATACTACGGCCCGTAGGCGTGTCATTCTGGGCAGCCCACTCAATATCCGCCAACAATCTGCTTTTACCCGATCCTGTTGGCCCCACTATAGCTACAACCTGCGATGGAAAGATCGTCAGTTTCGTAAATTTTTCCGGTACAGCATTCTTATCCTTGCCCGGTAATATGGTTAACGAGTGAACCCCACTATCTTCATTCAACCCTAAGAAAGCCGTCATCTGTTCTATATAAAGAGCCAATTCTTCTGGTAATTTCTGTAACTCTATAGCTTTTTCCTCCAGCTCATCTTCATCCAATTGCTGTAGGTAATCCGCAAACGTAAGCTGCTCAAAGCCGGTAATATTCAAACGGTTCTGCTGAAAAAATTCAGTAACAAAAGGATATTTTTCCAGAAGCTGCGCAATAGTCATCTCTTTCATTTTTCCTTTTCCTCCCATACCATCTTCTTCGTATTACCCATTTGATAGCTTTCCCCTATTCTGGTTTCACCAAGACAATACGAACACATTGCCGACGGCATCGGGAAGCGCAGCTTCATTCCCTGTACAGAAGACAAGCTTTGCTTTTCATCATAAAGCATTGTGCTAAGCTCATATGCACCTTGGCCGCTAAGCCCATTTACGTGCATGACCATCGCCTTGGGATTTACGGCACTGACCCTCGAAGCAAACACTTCCCTTTCTGCCTGTGAAACGATATCGCCTTTAGTTATTGCAACCATATCAGCCGATTTCAGCATTGGTCCAATTTTTTTCGGTGTATTTATCCCCGAAAGATTATCGATAATGCAGACTCCTTTTACCCCCGTCAGATATGGTGAACACCGGTTACATAGACCCGCTGATTCCGTTATCAAAAGATCAAGTCCTGCTTTATTTCCCCATTTGACAACATCTTCAATATTGGAAGCAAAAAAATGATCTGGGCACAGGGCGCCGGAAAGCCCTTTTTTTACAGGAATGCCTGCTTTTTCATAAAGCTTGTCATCATCCGTATAAAGACAGTCAAACTTTACCACTCCGACTGCGACAGCTCTTTTCTTAAAAGACTCTATTACCTTTAAAATAACAGAAGTTTTACCCGAAGAAGGCGGGCCGGAAAAAATTACCAGATTCATAGCTTTCCTCCTGCTGCATCAGTGAAAATACGACGTGCCCCTTCTAAAACCGCACCGATATCGTGCGTATGGATATATTCCCAGCCCGGCCACATAAACTTTTGCCCAGGCAAAAGATGGTTGTCCACCTGCGGATGTGTAGAAGGAAACTTCCCATTAAAACAAAACAACTCACCCAATTCTTTGGAAAAGAAAAAATCTACCAGCGGTTGAATCTTTTTTTGTGAAGCAGCCTTAGTCACCAAAAATATAGGACTGATAATAGCCCCATCCTCTGGCCAAATGGCCTGCATAGGACTTTTGGCATCAAGCATACAGGTAAAGAAATACGGCATAATAGTTATCAGCGGCGTTTGTTCTGCTTTTTTCTGCTTAGCGGCTTTCACCATCTGCGCCGGATGCATACCGGCAAACAAATTTTTACCCAAACTATCCACGCCACTTTCGCCATATTTATCATATACATTTAAAAGCACTGCATTGAATAAATCCAAGTCCTGCATTGGCAATGCAATTGTATTTGCAAATTCCGGCTTTAGCAGATCAGCCCAGCTTTTAGGCAAAGGACGATCACCTAAAAGTTCAGTATTGACCATGAAAATTGCTGGCACGGCCCCTATTATAGAATATTGACGCAGAGGGTCTCTCAAGCTGATTTCATCATTATCAAAGTGCTGGTTAAGCCGTTCTGCTCCTGTCAAATCAGCAAATACACCTGCTTCCATATACCTGCCCATTAAATCTTTATCAAAAAACAGACTGAAACCCGCCGACAAATAAATATCTGCCAGTTCCCCTGCATCCGTACTTTCTGCAATCTGCCCGCGCAGCCATTCAATTCCCATACTCGCTGCGTGCAGGTCATATGCCGCGTCAATTTTTTCTTGTTTTAACCAGCCATCTAATTTTTCCAATAGCTGGACACGTATAGGACAAGGCAAGACGCCTGCGACCTTGATTGCCTGACTGTCAACTTTTTGCGCAGAACTTTCTTCAAGAGCTTCATCTGCTGTTTCCTTATTCGTTTCAATAACTTCAACCATATGCTTTTCAGACAGCTCTGGGGAAAGCTGCTTGCTACGCAAAGCATTTTCCAATGAAATAGTCCTACCAATTGTTTTCCGCATAACATCATTCCGCAAATTTGCAAAACCATTTGCCACAAGCCATTCGAGTAATTCTGGATAACGCTCAGTCACATCATAAACTTTATCTGAAAGAGAAAAATACTTATTCATTTAAATACCTCCTGTTAATGGTTCATCAATTCATCCGATGGCTTCATTCTAACAAAATTACAGGTTAGTATCTGTAACAAATGTTACAAATTGAATATTTATCCTAATTATTTTCATGGACAGCTTGTTCCAATTTAAGTTCAGCAAAAAAGACACGCAATTTTTCAATCAATTTCAAAGCAGCCGCAGACATATGCCGCCCCTTACGGTAAACAATGCCGATTTTGCGTTCTATGGAAATATCGGTAAATGGTACTATACAAATATTGTAATGGCTGCATATACTGTGCACATAAAGATAAGGCAAGACGCTAATACCTATATTTTGTTCAACCATCTCACGCAAATCTTCCATTTGGCTTAATTCAAGAATAGGTGTAAAAGCAAATTCGTTTTCCTGGCAGGCCTGGTCAAAAATCCTTCTAATAATAAAATCTTCTGACATCATAACCAATGGTACCGTCCCTAATTGTGCAAAAGCAATACCTTTTTTCGCTGCAAAAGGATGGTTTTTCGCAGCCATAACGATCATTTTCTCCGTATAAAGCGGAATAGCCTCCAGCTCCTTATCCGCCAAAGGTAAAAAAACCACACCAAAATCCAATTCATTTTGCAGCAGCTTATGCCTAATCTGTCCTGTTGATAATTGTTCCAACTCTATATGTATTTTAGGATATTGTTTGTGGAAAGCAATGACCGTTTCCATAGCCAAATAAGTACCAAAGCAGGCCACCTTTATCTGACCTCGTTCTAATCCATTGAGCTGGCTTATTTCTGTCTTCGCCTGTTCCATAGTATCAAATATACGCATACTATGGCGGAATAATATCCTGCCGGCCGAAGTCAGCATAACCTTTTTCCCTACTCTGTCAAAAAGCTGGGCATCGACTTCCTGCTCAAGCATCTGTATCTGCTGACTAAGTGTAGGTTGTGCTATATGGAGACTTTCCGCAGCTTTTGTAAAATGAAGATATTTACAAACAGCTATAAAATATTGTAACCTTCTAATTTCCATTTTTTCACCTTCATAGTTTATACCTATTATAATAATCGAAAAATACTAATTGAACAATCGTTTTTATAATGTTATATTATATTTATAGAAAATAGTAAAATCCATTAATTAAATTTATAATATAACTTTACAAGGAGGAACCTTCCATGGAACAACTAGAACTAGAAAAAACAGTATCAAAAAAAGATACACGATTAACCGGTGCTGAATTAGTTGTAAGAAACTTAGAAAAACAAGGTGTAAAATACATCTTTGGCATTCCCGGTGCGAAAATTGACCGCGTATTTGATGTACTGCGCGACCATGGCCCTGAACTTATAGTCTGCCGCCATGAACAAAATGCTGCTTTTATGGCTGCTGCCGTGGGACGTTTAACCTGCAAACCCGGAGTATGCATGGTAACTTCCGGCCCCGGTGCCACAAATCTGACCACCGGCCTTGCTACCGCAAATGTTGAAAATGATCCTGTCGTTGCTTTAGTTGGCAATGTCAGCCGTGATGATAAATTGAAACAAACACATCAATCCTTGGACAATGTTTCAGTATTCAAATCCATAACAAAATTTAGCGCAGAAGTGATAAACGCCAATACTGTCCCCGAAGTAATGATGAATGCCTTCAGAGCCGCTGAATCTTCAAAACAGGGTGCTGCCGTAGTCAGTTTCCCGCAGGATGTACTGGCTGATACTGCCTCTATAAATTCGGTTGGACATCCTTCTAAACTGGAACTTGGTACCGCATCAGTCAGCGCTGTAAAAAAAGCTGCCGCTGCCCTGAAATATGCCAAGATGCCCGTAATCCTCGCCGGTATCCGAGCCAACCGTTTCTCCGCAGTACGCGCGGTTCGTTCCCTGCTAAGAAAATGCAGCATTCCTGTAGTTGAAACCTTCCAGGCATCGGGACTTATTTCCAGAGACCTAGAAAAGAATTTTCTTGGACGTGTAGGTTTGTTCCGCAACCAGCCTGGTGACCAAGTGCTAGAAAAAGCGGATGTTTTGCTGACAATCGGCTATGATCCTGTCGAATATGATCCTAAATTCTGGAACCAAAATCTGGATCGGGTCATTATCCATCTCGATGAAAGTTCACCTGATATCGACAATTTCTATCAGCCTGATATCGAACTTATCGGCAATATTGAAACTACTGTCAATGAACTAGAAAAAAATCTTGATACCATTACCTTCTCTGAAGACAGTCTCCATTTTCTTGACAAAATGCGCCGTGAATTGTCCTGCAACGACCGCATCCCGGAAAACCGCAATCCGCATCTTGTCCATCCATTGCATTTCATCCATACACTGCGCAGTGCCATAACAGACGATACAACTGTCACTTGTGATGTTGGCTCGCACTACATTTGGATGGCTCGCCATTTCCGCACCTACGAACCAAAAACACTGCTTTTCAGCAACGGTATGCAGACACTCGGTGTCGCTCTTCCTTGGGCAATAGCCGCTTGCCTTGTCAATAACCGTGCTAAGACTATATCTATTTCCGGTGACGGTGGTTTTCTTTTCTCCGCAATGGAACTTGAAACAGCAGTCCGTTTAAAATTGCCAATCGTCCATTTCGTGTGGCGGGATGGTTCATATGATATGGTTGCCTTCCAACAAATGATGAAATACGGCCGAACCAGTGGTGTTGATTTTGGTGCCATTGATATTGTGAAATACGCTGAAGCATTTGGTGCCAAAGGACTTCGCGTGAATAAACCCACAGATTTGCAAAAGGTTATCCAAGAAGCGTTAGCTTATAATGACGGCCCGGTTGTCGTAGATATTCCTATAGACTACAGTGATAATATTGAATTGGGTAAAACAATGCTGCCTAATCAGCTCAATTAATTTTATGGTGATATTGCTTAATCACTACGCAGGAAAGTCTTACTAAATAAATTTCCGGTAAAACATCGGAATATGCATGTTGTTTTACCGTGCTCTTTAAATATATCAATTAAAATAAAACAATCAATAATTATAAATGAGGTGTTAATTATGAATGCTAAATCTCGACTATATGGAGAAATATATCAAGTTTCAACAATGAGTGCTCTGCTCGATGGCGTTTATGACGGCGTGTTGAATCATGCACAACTGGCAGTGCACGGCAATTTTGGCATAGGCACTTTCGACCATTTGGATGGAGAACTCATCGGTTTCGATGGTAATTTCTACCACTTACGTGACGGCCTGGCCACACCAATGGAAGATCTGGACACTACCCCTTTTTGCACAGTAACCTATTTTAATCCCCAAATAAAGTATTCGTACAATAAGCCGGCTACTAAAAGCGATTTTGAAAAAATCCTCAAAAACTTAGTACCGAGTGAAAATCTTTTTTATGCAATCTGCATTGAAGGTACCTTCAAAAAAGTAAGCACACGGACTGTCAGCTACCAAAAAGAATACGTGCCGATGACTAAAGCCATAAATGCCCAGCAAACTATTGAATTTGAAAATGTAAAAGGAAAGATCGTCGGCTTCTGGACACCATTTTACGCCCAGGGTATAGCAGTTGCTGGTTATCATTTTCACTTCATTGACGATGAACTGAAAAGAGGCGGCCACGTGTTTGATTATGTGACTGATTCCGTAAATATCTCCATCGACCAAAAATCACATATGAATCTATATACGCCTGACGCAAAATCATTTCTTGAAGCAAAACTCTCCAGAGATGATCTTATGAACGAAATTAAAATAACCGAAGGTTAAGCTGTTTAGCTTTTACCTTCCGGAAAAGACTGTACCGTTTAAGCTGCACCCCATAAGTCAGATTTTTAAATCTAACTTGCGAGGTTGCTGCAATAACGGGACAGTCTTTTTCAATTTTATATTAAAGTCTTTCTTATCCTATCGTAATTTCAGCCACCAACATTAAAGCAAAAACGAACAAGATAAGGATTTAGTGCTCCACTCCCATAGGTAAAAGGCTATCTTTATTCCAATGCAAAGGACAGCAATCACCACTATTGAAGTTTTAAAGCAAATGAGCTATGATATGAAATTAATGAATTGTCCCCGTGAATAAAACTATCTACCATTTCATCCGTTCAAATCTTATAATTATAATAAAAGAATTTCTTATCTAAAAGGGGTTTTATGACAAAAACAAATTTTGCTCCATCCATTTTAAAAATGAGCTGGCCTATATTTATCGAAGTATTTTTACAAATGATGATTGGCAACGTCGACCAGTTTATGATCAGCCGTTATTCCCAATCTGCTGTGGCCGCGATAGCTAATGCCAACCAGGTCATGAATGTAATTATTTTATTGCTTACTGTCATCAGTACTGCCACCACGATTCTTATAGCCCAATACTTTGGCGCAAAAAATAAACAAAAAATAGAAGAAGTATGTACCGTTTCCTTTTTTTTCAACGGTGTTTTTAGTCTGACTGCAAGTTTTTTCCTAATACTCTTCCGCAGACAACTTTTTCAATGGCTACAGGTACCCGCGGCCATCATGGAAGAAACTAACTTATATTTCAGTATAGTTGCCGGTGGTATCGTTTTTCAGGGACTGTATTTTTCTCTTGTTGCCTGTTTTCGCGGCCACTCTTGGACAAAAACGACGATGCTCGTTTCTCTTTTTATAAATATTTTCCATATTATCAGTAATTCTATTCTCATTTTTGGCTTAGGGCCAATTCCTGCCTTAGGTATTTTCGGTGTATCCATATCTACAAACTGTAACAAATTTCTGGGGCTTATCCTGTTATTCTACATCTTCCGCCGTTACCTCAACGTCAAGATGTCACTGTGTTATCTGCACCCTTTTCCCTGGAAAACTCTCAAACAGATACTTTCCATTGGCATTCCTTCCGGCGGGGAAACGTTCTCATACCAATTATCACAAATGACAATTATGAAAATGGTAAACATGTTTGGCCTTATTGTCATCAATACCAAGGTCTATGTCTATATACTTGCCACTTTTTGCTATATTTATTCAGTTGCTTTATCTTCAGCCGCACAAATTATTGTCGGCTATCTCATAGGTGCCAACAGATCTGACGAAGTAGGCCAAAAGGTCTGGCACACAGCAATGCTTTCCGTCATTATCTGTTCATCCATGACAACTGTATTTTATCTGGGCAGTGATTATGTACTGGGCGTTTTCACCACCAATCCAGAAATTCTTGCCCTAGGACACACTATCTTACTCGTGGAGATTTTTCTCGAACTGGGGCGTGGTGTCAACATCGTCATGGTTGCCTCCCTACAAGCAGCAGGTGATATCCGTACGCCTGTCCTAGTAGGAATGGTGTGTATGTGGAGCATAGCAGTCGGCATGTCTTATTTTCTGGGTATTGTCATGCAATTAGGCCTTGTCGGCATATGGATAGGCATGGCTTGTGATGAATGCATTAGAGGGCTCATTTTTATTTATCGCTGGCGCAGTGGCAAATGGAAAAACCGGCAATTTATCTGAGTAAATTACCAAGCTTGTATTGCCGATCCACAATATCTGTTTATAAACTGTGCTTATCTTAACATTTATACGTATACTAAGATGATTTTTCTAAGATAATTAATATATCTGGACTTTTTTCTTATATTTTTATGCTTTTTAAGCAAATACTTTTAAAAACCACTATAAAATACTAGACAAAAGTGCGTATATATGCTAATATATGACCATAAAGTCGTTAACAAGGCAATGGTGCCATATGATAATTTCATTTTCTCACGCGAAGTGCGGAATTGATATATTCATATGGTTTTTTTATTGCTTAATTTTTAAATTTAAAGGTGGTTTTCTTATGGACGATTTACTTTTCGTTATCCCCGCGAATTCTACAAAAGAGGACATTCTTAGCAAATTAAAGGAACACCCAGAAATCAAGTTTGTTTCATTGGTCGGCATTGATTTAGCGGGCAATGATACAGACGAAAAGATTCCTATCCAGCTTTTCTTAGATGATATAGATAAATTCTATGAAGGCTCTGCTGTACAGACAGACGGTTCTTCTGTCGTACTGACTAATATTGCTACTTTGAACAATGCTAAAGTTGATATGCCGATTGATCCTTCAGTCAAATGGTTCGTTGATTACAATATGGAAAATTTTGACGAAGAACTCGAAAAGCCTATCGGTACCCTTCGTATTCCTTCTTTCTTAATCCATGAAGGCAAACGTGTCGATTCACGTGCTGTTTTAACCGACACATTGGAATTTGTAAAAAAAGAACTGCTCGGTTTATTTGCCAAAAAAGAAACTGTTTCCGGTCTGGAACATATAAAGGGCAGTGATGTTGAAGATATTATCTTCACCTCAGCTACCGAACTCGAATTTTGGGTAAAGACACCGCTTGCAGAAGCTGATATTCCTGAAATGAGCGCTTCCCAGGTTATGCAGGAACAGTATTGGCAGCGTACCCGTGGTGCTGTTCGTTCCGCTTTGGAACAAACAGTTCTTGCCATGCAGACTTATGGATTAGATCCAGAAATGGGCCATAAAGAAGTTGGCGGCATGAAAGGCCAAATGGACGCTTCCGGTAATCTGAGCCATGTATGTGAACAGATCGAAATTGACTGGAAATTTGCTAATGCTGTTCAGGCAGCAGATAACGAATTATTCGTCCGTACTCTTGTCAAAGAAGTATTCCGTGCCAATGGCTTGGAAGTAAACTTTAAGGCAAAGCCAATGATCGGTCTTGCTGGTAACGGCGAACATACCCATGTTGGTATGGCTGCAAAATTAAAGAACGGTAAAGTTATAAATCTCTTCTCTCCAAAAGAAATGACCAAAGATTTTCTGAGTGCTATCGGTTATGGTGCTATCATGGGCCTTCTCAAAAATTATGAAGTCATTAATCCAATCGTTTCTTCCACAAATGATTCTCTCAACCGTTTGAAACCTGGTTTTGAAGCACCTATCTGTATTGTTACTTCACTTGGCCACAAACCGGAAATTCCTTCACGTAACCGTACCATTCTTGCTGGTCTTGTCCGTGACATCAACAGCCCAATGGCTACACGCTTTGAATTACGTGCATGCAATCCTTATACAAATACCTACATAGCTTTAGCGGCTATTTATTCAGCTATTCTTGATGGTGTAAAATACGCTATCAACAAAACCACAACAGAATTGCTTACTGAACTCTCCAAAGACGCTGGTGTTACAGCAGGTTATCTGGAAAAAGATCGTGCTTATCGCAGTGAAGATGATGTCTTTGAAGACTATACACAGGAAGAACGCGACCATCTCTTCTCCGTTCCACCTGCTACTGTATGGGAAAATATGCAGGCTCTCAAAAATTATCCAGGCAAACGCAATGTCATCACCGCTGGCGGCGCACTTCGCGACCAGATCATTGATGCTTTTGTTGCTGGTGAACTTCTCCGCTGGAAGACAGAAATCATCAGCCGCATAATCCCGGAAAATCGTGTTATTGTCAGCTCCTGCCAGGAAATAAAATCAACGTTCGTAACAGATCAGGATGCTTATAACTGGAATAAGATCAATGGTATTCGCTGCTATCTGGCAAAAGACAGTATTGATGAAAAATCATTATTCACGCTTTTAATTAAAGCTCTCAATGAAAATGATTTTGCTACTGCCTCCGGTCTGCAAATCGAAATGTATGATAAGATGGAAGAATTAAAAGCTCTCTATTCCGATTACAAGATGAACATGATCTGAGACTTTTAAATGCTTTAGCGTTTTATATAGTTCTGTAAACAAATACCTCGAATCTTTTGGCTGTTTGATGATAGCTAAAAGATTCGAGGTATTATTTGGGTTCTATACTAAATGTTGGGGTAAGCAAAAATTCAAGCTTACCCAAACCCGCAAAGGAGACGTGATCTATGTCTGACAGATTATACAATCAAATGAATAAGTAATCAAAATCGAACTTAAGGATTTTTTGTTAAGTAAAGCGTTGATAAGACTCTAAACAGCCTACTGGTGGATCGGAGGCTACTTGCCCTGATCAATGCCAAGTATCGAGCTTACAGACCCGTTTCGGTCATTATACACGGAATTGGCAGGTTACATTCAGTAAACACCACATTGAAAGTTCTCAAACTTAAAGGAATTCTTCGGGACCACAATCATTGAGCATTATCGGTGTTGTGAAAGCAGTGCAGATGAAGCTTTGATTGAGATGGGTGCATGCTCAAAGCAATTCACGCCCAGGAATACAAAGTCGCTGCTTTAGAAAAGGCCGAACTCGTGGCTAAAAAGCTGTATATGATAAACTGAAGAAAACGGTAGATAAACTGCTGGATAGGATTAATGAACCGCTAACATATATGGATATGAGGCATCTGTATGGATGCGATACTGAGACAATCCTTGACTAATCTTAGTAACAAGGAAGTCTATGATTTCATGAAAGAATATTGACAATATTTTTCGTTGTCAGGACTTTTAAGAGATTCCGTAATAGGATTCCGTAATAGATTGATGTTTATTGCTAATTGTAAAAAAGCAGCAGGATAATTTTCCTACTGCTCTTGTACTATCTTGAAATTTTTCATAACCCCAACCATTGACGATGAACCGTTATAAAACAAAAAAACCTTCTTCAATGGGAAGAAGGTCTTATCTACAAATGGTGGCTCACCCGAGATTCGAACTCGGGACACCCTGATTAAAAGTCAGGTGCTCTGCCAACTGAGCTAGTGAACCATAAAATGGCTGGGGTAGCTGGACTCGAACCAACGAATGCGGGAGTCAAAGTCCCGTGCCTTACCGCTTGGCTATACCCCAATAACATTATGTAATAAAAAAGCAATATCAGGTTATCAAAAGACAACCTGATATAAAACCAAACTGGCAACAACCTATTCTCCCAGGGGGTCGCCCCCCAAGTACCTTCAGCCTGTGGATGCTTAACTACTGTGTTCGGAATGGGAACAGGTGGATCCATCCAGGTATCGTCACCAGATGCTTTAACTCTTTGAGCCAAAGTCCGCAGTTTTACGCTCTCACGTTCCCTGCCCTTCAACCAGAGTGTCTTGCACACTCAAAACTTCACAGAAGAAATCTCAGACCAAACATTTTTTTTCGATGATTTTAAGTTAAGCTCTCG
>NZ_SMAA01000012.1 GCF_004341685.1 Pectinatus cerevisiiphilus | reverse complement strand
TATACTGCATGGGTGTCGAGCTCCTTTCTGTGATACTTCTCTATAGTAACACAAAAGCTTTCATCTATCACTGACAACTATGCTAACACACAGGGGTTATAATTACTTTTGATAGTTTACCAAATGAGAGGAGTCAGAAGGAAACTAAATGAAATATTCATTGATCAAAAAAATCATTTTATTTATATTCTTATGTTTTATCCCCATTGCTCTTTCCAGCCCGCATGCCCTTACTGAAGGCAGCCAGGAACTCGAAAGCATGGGTCAGGATGGAATTATTGTTTTAAATTATCATAAAATAGACAACATGGATATATCCTTATCCGTTAGACCAGAAGATTTTGACAAGCAAATGGCCTATCTCAAAAACAATAATTACCACATTATTACACCAGATGATTTGTATGATAATCTTGAACATGGCAAAGAACTGCCATCTAATCCTGTCGTAATAACATTTGATGACGGTTATGAAGATAATTATAAAAATGCCTATCCTATTCTCAAAAAATATGGTTTTCCTGCAACTATTTTTGTTGTATCAAGCTTTGTAAGCCAATATCCAAACTACCTGACCTGGGATCAGTGCAGGGAATTAAAGGCAAATGGCATTTCTATCCAGTCACATACGGTTTCCCATAGATCACTCACAGAACTTACAAATGAACAGATAAAAAATGAAATAACAGAATCCAAAAAAAAGATTGATGCAGAATTAGGGCAAGATACTACTTACTTTGCTTATCCAACGGGTACATACAATCTTTATGTAGCACAGATGCTCAAAGATGCCGGTTATCGTGCCGCCTTTACGATAAAATACGGTACGGCAGGAAGTTCGAGTAACATCTTCGCTTTGGAACGCATTCCTGTTTTCCATACAGAAAACACATATAATTCTTTTTGCAAGCGGCTCAATTACATTCCTTTATTTGAAAAACTTGGCTGGATAAAGAGTTGAGCTATTTCATCTTGGCAAACAAAAGAAGGGCAAAGTGATTCCAAATAATCACTTTGCCCTTCTTTTATTTTTCTATACCATATTTTTTTATATAACGATAAAGTGTTACACGGCTTACGCCCAGCAGATTTGCCAAACGGCTGATATTGCCACCGGCTGATTGCCATGCACGCATGAATATATCCTTGTCTTCTTTCCACTTGCTGTCGGGTCTTACATTGCCCATGAGATTTATATTATCCGCAGTGATTATATCACTTTTTACACTAAACACAGCATTTTCTATAACACTTTGCAATTGTTTAATGTTTCCCGGCCAATCATATTGCTTAAGCATGTCCATAGCATCTTCCGTCAGCTTCTTTAAGCCGATTTTGTGTTGGGCTGTCAATTCAGCAATAATACTTTCCGTCAATAAAGGAATATCCTCCCTGCGGCTGCGAAGCGGCGGCAGATGGATAATACTGCGTGATATTATTTCGAACAATTTTTCGTCAAAAAGATTCTTTTCGCAGAGACGGCGCAGATTACCGTCCGAAGAGGCAATTATGCGGACATTAATCGCTCTTTCAACTTCTTCACCAATCCGCCGTATCTTTTTGTTATGAAGAAATTCAGCCAATTTTTCCGCTATCTGTGGAGGCAGCTTTTCGATTTCATCCATCAGCAATGTACCACCGCTGGCTAATTCCAGTTTACCTGGATGGCTGATTTCCCGTCCAATGCGCGCCCCAAACAGTTCCTGTTCCAATAACTCAGGAGTGACATTGCCGCAGTTAATCGAGATAAGCGGCCCATTAACGCGTGCACTGGCCATGTGTATACCGTGGGCAAGACGCTGCTTACCAGTTCCCGGTTCTCCCTGAAGTAAAATATGGGCATCTTTTTTAGCCGCCCGCATAGCACGTTCCTTCATAAGATTACAGGCCGAACTTATGCCGACAATGCTATCAAGGCTGTATTTAGCGGTATAACCTGCCGCATGTGCCACTAACATACGAAGATCTTCAATTGGCATCGTCACAGCAACGACACTACCGATTTCTTCATTGCCATCGTTTTTATTTTCCTTTATAGGCACTACGGTAGTTATATCTTCATATGTTTTCACCTGCGTAGTCCATGTAGCTTCCTGATTTATGCAGGATATGCCTTGAAATCCTTTATAAATAGGCGTGTGTTTATAATTTAAAACCACGTCATTAAGGTTCATCGTCTTTGACTGTTCATCCAAAGCACCGATTCCTGCCAGTCGTGAAGCACCGAGCCTATTGGCATAAGCCACATCACCATTCTTTAGGATATGGTATACAGCAAATGGTGTCGCATCCAGAATAGCTTCCTGTGCCTGCAAAGACATCTTCTGTTTCAAATGTATTTCCATAGCTGTTTTTATGGACATGAGCAAGGATATCACTGCATCTTGTGGCAGCTTATCATAATCCTTAATCAAAACGGTTATGATATAGGCAACTTTCCCACACACAAAGACAGGTGCCGCTCCAGTGTCACAATCATGGTATGCCTTTAGCCAAATTTCTGGTCCGAACATCCAGAAAAGGCTTTTATATTTTGCCGCTATATTGGCACTGAAAGTACCGATGTTTTCCAATTTTAAGTTGGCGCCCTCAATTTTTCTGGAAAGCAACCGATTATATGGTGAGGCATAATTTCTTATGACAGTGCAGTCACTGTCAAGTAATAAAAGACACAAATCATATTCCTGCAAAAAATCTTTTATTCCTGTGGTGAATTCCTGCATATAATCCATAGCTGCCTTATGCTTATTTTGGAGAGCGAGCAGATCTTCTTTGCTTATTTCTGTCAGATCATTAAATTTTTCTGCTTTGACGGCGTATTCTTTACTTTTACGCCATGATTCTGCCACCCAAGGATGGACATTCGGATTAATTTCGCCAGTTTCCATGAATATATTATAGTATTTCGCCAGTTTTTCCCTATTGCGATTCTGTCTTATCATTGTATTATTGCGTCGTATATACAGACGCAAAATGTACACCTCAATTCCTTATGTTATCTGAATTAAAATACATATATATCATATTGTATCAATCATTACTAAAAGTAGCAATCGCTATTTACAAAAAAGCTGTAGCTAAACTGAATAATTAGGAATATATTTATCAGTCATAATCCATTCGGAATGGGCAAATAACTTTAAAGCTACTCCAAAATTTCTAAAATTGTGCTGTAAAAGTGTATAATACCAGCCTGTTAGTCACCGTTTCAAATTTATGTTATAATATATGAAATTGATAAAAAAGGATTGGTGTGGATGGCCCGGTATTCAAAAAAGATTAGCGAAAGAATTGAAAAAGCCAAGGGTTCTACTGCGCCGCCACCGAAAAAGGCAGGAAGAGATATTCTCTTGATAATACTCATAATTATCAACTTTGTCTTTTTAGTGCTCGGTTGGCCGCAATTGATAAATATTGACAAAGGTATCTATATTCTGTTGGAAGGAGCTTTGTTATCCATATATGCACAGCGTCATGCGGATTTAAATGAGAAAACCAGTGAATATGTAAAGTATTTGAGCTTTATATTTATGGGACTGGCATTTGCTTTGTTTATCTACAGTGTTTATACGCGCTATATAGCCGCATAAGCTTTGCCTTACTTAATAAATACAGCAAAATAATATTACGGCATGAAGGTTTTATTACTAAACCATCGGTTTGCTTTACTATGAACATTTCGTATAATAACAACCGATAATTGCCTAATGGCTTCTTTAGGGTTGTACGATAATAGCACTTTATTATCTACAGCCCTTTTTTTGTTTAAATTTTTAACCCAACATTAAAAGCAGGGATTTTCTGCCCGCTGGACAATCCCCGCTTTCGCAATTAATGCTCTTCATTTTCTTCTATGATATTATCACCAAAAATATTTACAGCTTTTTGCAGTCTTTGCTTCTCTTCTGTGCTCAAATTATTTTCAGCCGCTGGTGCGACCGTTTTTTTAGTGGCTGTTCCATTAGAAGGTGAATTTTTCTCAGACGGTGGCAACGGCGGTAAACTTGCCTGTGCCATCGTACAAACAAGATTTATCTGCCTGCCCGTTTTGGTTAACAAAATTCCTTCTATCAGACTCTTATAGTCAGCCTTTTCCGTTCTTGCCTTGAGAAATGGTGCTTTAAAGCTGAGGACTAACTGATCATTCTGCAATTCACAAACCTGCGCTTTTTCCACACAGGCCAACGCAGGAATTTTATGCTGTTCCTTCAAAGCAGTAAGCACTGCTTGCCAAACCGCCTGTGCATCTTTAAGTTCCTTTGGTGAAGGGGGTACATTGTTATGCGAAGGCAAAGGCTGCTGTGCAGCTGAACCTGCTTTTGCAACACTAGGGCTTGCCGGAGAAGCAGGATACGGCTTTTGTCCCCCACCGCTATTTGCAGTCGTACGTATCGGCTTAGCAGCAACCGGAACCGCTGTATGGCTGGCATTCTTTAATTCATAGATTACATTTTCCAGATGTGAAATCTTTTGCGCCATTGCCTGCAACTGGGTATATTCAGCTGACTGCCCCTTTGGTAAAACTACTTCATGCGGAGAGCATAGACGCAACAATGCCATTTCAACAGTCACCCGCGGCTGGGGAGACCAGCGTATTTGGTTAAGTGCCTCATATACAGCATCAATCATTGCCGTCAACTGCTCATGCTTAAAAGCTGAAGACTGCCTAGCAAGGACAGAAATATCTTCCTGGTAATCAGACGGGGCTTCACCGGCAGCTTTATAAATCATAAGGGAACGCCAATGAAATGCCAATTCGGTTAAAAGCTGGCTTATAGCCTTGCCTGTTGCCAAAATTTCTTCAATATAATGCAAAATTTCCTGTGGTTTATTACTGATGATAGAATCTGTTATCTTGCTAATATATTCATAGCCAACGATGCCCAGAATATTGCGAACATTTTCTGCTGTCAGCTTTTCCGCAGACAAAGATGTACATTGGTCAAGCAGACTCAATGCATCACGCATCCCACCATCTGCATGAATTGCTATGAGGGAAAGTGCGTCATCTTCTGCTTCAATATTGATAGCAGCAGCTATTTTTTTCAACTGTTTTTTTATATCACTATTAGTTATTCTCTTAAAATCATATCTTTGGCAGCGGGATTGGATGGTTGCCGGCACTTTTTGTATTTCCGTAGTGGCTAAAATAAATACTACATGTTCTGGTGGTTCCTCTAATGTCTTTAACAATGCATTAAATGCTTCAGCCGTAAGCATATGCACTTCATCAATTATATATACTTTATATTTGCCATCTGCCGGGGCAAACTTCACAGTTTCCCGTAAATCCCGTATTTCATCAATACCGCGATTGGAAGCCGCATCTATTTCATATACATCCATAAATGTATTGTTATTTATTTTCTGGCAACAACTACATTTATTGCAGGGTTTAGCCGTAGGTCCATGTTCGCAATTAAGTGCCTTGGCAAGAATTTTAGCCGTACTTGTCTTTCCTGTACCACGTGGGCCGGAAAATAAATACGCATGGCCAATTTTACCTATTTTTATCGCTTGTGCCAGAGTATGGCTGATATGATCCTGCCCTACCAGATCAGCAAAGTCTTTTGGGCGCCACTTACGATATAGCGCTACATAAGACATAAATCAATCATCCTCTCCTAAAACAATAAGAAAAACAGCTTCTCAAATCAGACTACGGCGCTCAGGCACCCTTACGGCACATGGAGGCGATCACTTACCGCTGCTTCCTTCCGGACCTGACGGGGTTCATGAATCTCCATTGCGTAAGACCCAAGCGCCGCAGTCTCACCTGAGAAACTGCTTTTGCTCACTTATTTTATCATAACTTCTACTTTGTTGCAACAATATATATATTCGTGTTTACCAAATTAGATAAATAGTCTATACTATAAAGAGAAATTTTTATACCGACAGTGAAATAATTTATAACAAAAATAGTTTTTTTAAACGATATTTCCATTTATGTAAGTCTATCATAAATTGTTGTTAATAAAAGCAAAAAAATAATAAAAATTTGAGAAAGCCGGTGCTGCTGTATTATGGAAACTATTGCATTAATAGCCCATGACCAAAAAAAAGACGAGATGTTGGATTTTGTTAATAACCACAAAGCATTATTGGAGAAAT
Source organism: Pectinatus cerevisiiphilus (assembly GCF_004341685.1). GTDB lineage: Bacteria > Bacillota > Negativicutes > Selenomonadales > Selenomonadaceae > Pectinatus > Pectinatus cerevisiiphilus. Next base: position 71,571 of record NZ_SMAA01000012.1, on the reverse strand, counting down.
TCCACCTTGTCGCCACACGTACTACAGGAATGCTGATAAACGAAAAATATCACCTTAATGTCGAAACACTGATGTCAGGGCCTTTAGGCGGTGATCAACAGATTGGTGCTCTTGTAGCTACAGGAAAAATTAATTACGTCATATTTTTACGCGACCCACTAAATGCCCAGCCACATGAACCAGATATCAACGCTTTGTTGCGAATTTGCGATGTACATAACGTCCCACTTGCCACTAACCGCAAAAGTGCGCACATTCTCTTAAAATATGTTTCCTCAAAAATGGAATAAAAATTGGTCTTCCAAGTGTTTAATTAATACTTGGAAGACCAATTTTTTTATTCATACTTTTTAATTGCGCTTTCCAGCGCTTCCAGCATATTGTTTATATCATTTTCATTTATAACTAGTGGTGGCTGAAAAGCAAGCACATTTCTCGCTATGCCGTTTTTACCGATAATAAAACCATCATCTTTCATTTGTTCAACTATTTTATCCAGTTTATCAGCAGCAGGGCTCTTGTCTTTATTTACCAATTCAGCCCCTACCATAAGTCCTAATCCCCGGACATCACCGATAAGCGGATGGTTTCTTTGGATATCCTGCAAGCCCTTTTTCAGTTGGGCGCCTCTTTGTCTGGCATTTTCCATCAAATTATGTTCAGTAATGTATTTAACCACTGCTATGCCAGCAGCTGTTGATACAGGATTACCACCAAGCGTCGAGGCACCAGGTTTTACATATATATCCGCTATTTCCGGTCTGGCAATAAAGGCACTTATCGGTGCTCCATTGCCAAGTGCTTTAGCCATAGTCATTATATCTGGCGTTGTATCAAAATTTTCAATAGCAAACATTTTACCAGTACGCGCGAAGCCCGTTTGCACTTCATCAACAATAAGTAAAATATGGTGTTTTGCCAAAATTTCCTTAACGCGTTTAAAATAGCCTTTAGGCGGCACAATTATGCCACCATTGCCTTGTATCGGTTCAGCGATAAAAGCCGCTACTTTATCGGCAGTAGCATAACTGATTATATCTTCCAGCATGTTAGCGCATTCAAGATCGCATTCTGGATAATGTTTTTTTAATGGACAACGGTAACAGTTAGGGTTTGGTGCAAAATGTATTCCTCCTACTGGATGCGGATCAGTACGCCACATACTTATCCCCGTCAGACTCATTGTCAATTTTGTGCGTCCGTGCAAACCATGGCGCAGACCGATAAATTCATTGTTTCCCGTATATAACTGGGCAAGCAGTAAAGCACCTTCATTAGCTTCTGTACCAGTAGAGCAAAAAAAAGATTTTTGCAAAGTTCCCGGTGTTATCTGTGCTAGTTTTTCTGCCAGATTAACAAAATTTTCGGTGAGATATATATTGCAAACATGTTGTAAATCATTCACCTGCGCACATACAGCTTTGGTGATTTCCGGATTGCAATGGCCGCAGTTGATAACCGATACACCGGCAAAAAGGTCAAGGTATTCTTTACCGGTACTGTCGTAAAGATATTGCATTCTTCCTTTGACGAATTCCGGCGGATTTTGGTAGAAGTGGCCTAGACAAGGCATTATGTATTTTTTCTTTTTTGCTAGTATTTCCTTCGGACCGATATAATTTGTCATGAAACAATCTCCCATTCGAATATTTCGTAATAATAATGTACTTAAAAGAAGATCTTTAAAATAAAAGCAGACAGCAGTATAAAACTGCTCCTGCCGGGTTGATTGGGAGCTTCCTAAATATACGTGCGGATAAATAATATATTTTCAAAACTATGAAATAATATTTTCTTATTTTGAAACTTCGTAACGATATACGCCGCTGCCTATTTTACGCGGTCCCGTTTGTGCGATCTCTTCCAATATTTCATGAATGTTATAAGCACTATAAGCATCAATCAGCTGGCGGTAAATATTCACCAATCTGCCTGTATATTCAGGAGTGTAATCCTGCGCCTCAATACAAACCGATGCTGCTCCTACTAAACTTGGCAAATATGCCAGCAGGCAAAGATCATGCGCGAAAAGGATGCGATTACTATCATATTGGGTACGTCTTATAGAATGGATTTCGTTTGCGGCATCAATAAAAGCATAATGTTTTTTAAAAGCAGCCGGATCAGAAAGCTGGCTTTTACCCGTTTCTTCTGCAATAAAATCAAAATCACAGATCATCGCTTCGATTGAACCATGTACAACCACCTCAATAGGCAGTGTACTATTATGGATAAGCTCTAGCACCTGTTTATGCGGCAGTTCAAGGGAAGCTGCTGCTTGCACTGCACCCTCGCTTTTTAACAAGGCAGCTGTATTACAATTGAAAAGGCTGAAAGAAGTGCCACAATATATTGGTAATTTGGTGATTTTCTTCGCCAATAAGAAAGCACCCATATTATGGACAAGAATACCGTCTGGATTGACCTCTCCCAGATTGGTAAATAACTGTTCCAATTCACTTAATTCACGTGTACGCGTTATGCGCGGTGTCGATATTACCAACTTGCAGCCGGCGCCAGCCGTAATCTTTCTAGCCTGAATGAGATCATCAAGCGTCCATGGTACCAAAGGCTGATATACATCTCCGCCCGCATACACTATATCAGCGCCATTGGCACAGGCTTCTTTTAAATGCTGCAAGGAAGCACAACGTACAGCTAGTTTAGGTTTATTCTGCTGTGGTGTTTTGACAGGCGTGTCTACTTTATATTCCAAAGCAGCCTCTGGAACTGCTTTGCTAAAAAAGCGCGGTTCATTTTTGCCAGTAAGGCCTATATCTTTATATGTCGGCTTATTTATGGCAAAACAGGTAGAAAAACCCCTTACTTTGCTATCATAAAGCTGCTGCCAATCATCTTCATTTATACTATAGCCTGTTGGATCTGCAATATAACGATCAATGGCATGGCGATAAATACTCACAAGCCGACTGACAAAAGCAGCATCGCGCATACGTCCTTCAATTTTAAAGGAATATACGCCAGATTGGATCAATTCCGGCAGAGCGCGATACATACACATATCTTTTAATGCCATTTTATAGGAAAATGGCTGTTTTTCTATAAATTCTGGATCAGCCAGTTTTGCTTCTTCCCCAAATTTATACTGCCAGCGGCAGGCTTTCATGCAACGCCCGCGGTTACTGCTATTGCCAAACACGACTCCCGAATGTAAGCACTGTCCGCCTTCTGCAATACACATATCACCGTGCACAAAATATTCCAGTTCAATGCCTGTTTTTTGTTTTAAAAGACGTATTTCGCTAAGGCTCATTTCACGGCTTGCCACTACACGGCTGATACCATATTGGCGAAATTTTTCGATCATGAGTGCATTATGGGTATTCATCATTATTGATGAATGCAGATTAAGGTTAAGATGCAGTTTCTTGACTATTTCTACCACAGCCAGATCTTGGACAATAAGGGCATCCGGCTTAATATCACGGTCAAGGCATTGGAGATAATCAATAAGTTGGGGGACTTCATCATCACTGATGAGATTATTCAGGGTTATATACAGGTTCACACCATGCGCATGACTATACTCCACAGCTTTTTGCAAAGTTGCATTGTCAAAGTTAAAATCATCACGAAACATACGCATGTTAAATGCCTTGCCGCCCATATAGACTGCATCAGCCCCCGCGTGTATGGCCGCTTCCAGTGTATTCCACTGGCCGACAGGCGCTAAGAGTTCAACAGATTTTTTATTCAGTAACATAGAGTGTAAATTACCATCCTCACTAAAATTATTTCATAGATTTCCTAAAAATAAATATCTATTTATATTAATACATGAATCTATTTATAATAATTATACAATATTCTAATAAAAAATACATACAGTTTTAGTAAGTTTTTTATTATTCATAGCGCAGCGCTTCAATCGGATCCAATTTTGCAGCCTTTCTGGCAGGGTAAATACCAAAGAATAAACCGATGCCAACAGAGAAGAAAAAGGAAAGCAATATTGGCTCCAACGTAATAACTGTATTAAAACCACCGAATTGCGCAATAGCCATTGCCGAGGCGCAGCCGATGATAATACCGACCAAACCGCCGAGAACGCTGACGACAATCGACTCGATGAGGAACTGCATCATTATATTATTGAAGGTGGCACCCAAAGCCTTCCGTATCCCAATCTCCCGCGTTCGCTCTGTTACCGATACCATCATTATATTCATAATCCCTATGCCGCCTACCACCAAAGAGATAGCAGCTATACTGCCTAGCAGCAAGGTTATCATAGTCGTAGTACTGGTCATCGTTTCCATTATACTAGTGAGGTTATTGACCTGAAAATCATCATCAGCAGGATTTTTTATACGGTGTCGCTGCCGCAGCAATGTTTCTATTTCTGCTTGGACTTGGTCTATCTTATCAGCAGAAGACACCTGTACATTTATTGTCCTTATGCTTGTCAAGGCCATCAAACGTTCCATTGCTGTAGTAATTGGAATCAGGACACAGTCATCCTGGTCCTGCCCCATCGCGGATTGCCCCTTATTGTCCAAGACACCAATTATCTTATAGGGATCATTATTGATACGTATATTTTTACCTACCGGATTTGTACTACCAAACAAATTAGAGGCTACCGTGGCGCCAATTACGGCCACACGTGTGCGCGTATTAATATCATTATCCGAGATAAAAGAACCACTATTGACAGTAAGCGACCGGATTGACATATACTCGTAAGTGATCCCATATACTGTGGTATTCCAGTTCTGGTTGCCGTTGACGACCTGATATGCTTTTTGTACACTCGGAGCAACGTAATCAATATTTTTGATTTTTTTCTTTATCGCATCCGAATCGTCAAGCTTTAAATTTTCACCACTACCGGCTGCCTGACGTACCCCATTTACACGTGGAGCACCCGCCTGCACGATAAGCATATTGCTGCCGAGACTGGATATCGAATCTTGTACCTTTTTTCTGACGCCCATACCAATGGACACCATCGCAATTACTGCGCCGACACCGATAATAATGCCAAGCATAGTAAGTATCGAACGTAATTTATTAGAATACAAAGCTTTTAAAGCTATGATGACACTCTCATTAAACAACATCCATTTTTTCCCCCTTGCCGGCGTCGCGTGTTATTACTCCATCACGCACTAACAACTGCCTTGATGCGCAGGTAGCAATCTCAGGTTCATGCGTGACCAAAATAATGGTCTTTCCCTGCTCATGCAGATCAATAAAAATATTCATAATCTCTTTTGTTGATTTTGTATCAAGATTGCCTGTAGGTTCATCTGCCATGATTATACTGGGATCATTTACCAGTGCCCGAGCTATTGCCACTCTCTGCCGTTGCCCACCTGAAAGCTCATTTGGTTGATGGTCGGCACGTGTATCAAGGCCGACTGCTTTCAAGTAATGATACGCGCGTTCCATTCTTTCCTTGCGTCCAATTCCGGCGTAAACGAGTGGTAACGCTACATTATCCAATGCACTTATACGTGACAGCAAATTAAAATTCTGAAAAACAAACCCAATTTTTTTATTGCGTGTCTTGGCCAGATCGTCATCGCTGAGATGCGCTACTTCTTTACCGTCAAGCTTATATGAACCGACGGTAGGCCGATCAAGGCAGCCTAAAATATTCATAAGTGTAGATTTACCAGAACCTGAAGGTCCCATCAATGCGGCAAATTCACCCTTCTTAATATTTAAATTTATACCGTTTAAAGCTGCTACCTCTTGGGTGCCGATCTGATATATTTTTTTTATTCCCTCAAGGCGGATCGTCATATAATACCTGCTTTCTTAATTCAAATAAATTTATTAGCGAAGCTTTAATTAATTTAGATAATAAAGCTCCGCTTCATTTCAAATTGTTTTTTTAAAAGGGTGAGCCGCCTCTTTTAGAAGGTGCGCTGCCAGTTGTTTTTGGTGCTGCATACTCTATAGAAACCTTTTCGCCCTCATTGAGACCACTGGTGATTTCTACATATTCGTCACTGTATATTCCCGTTTCGACATAACGATTTTCCGTAGTGTTATCATCATTGACCACAATGACATATGAACCGTTGCTATCTGTTTTTAACGCCGCAAGCGGTACTGCGATAGCATCACTTTTATCATCAGTAGTTATTTCAACACGCGCTGTCATTGCCGGTTTCAGCAAATTGTCAGGATCATCAACGTCCAAGGTTACATAGTAATATATGACCGCTGTGGAAGTCGAGGAAGAAGTACTATCAGATGAAGTATCCCAGCTATTGCTCACATCAGTTTGGGAAATTTTTGCTACTTTTCCCGTAAAGGTCTTATCCGTATAAGCATCAACCGTAAACGATACCGGCTGTCCGACCAATATATGGCCGATATCTGTTTCATCTACCTTAGCCAATATCTGTTTTTGGGACAGATCGGCAATACGCATTATTACCGTCGGATTGTTGGTGCCTTGAGCTGCCATTGTGCCCGGTGTCTTTGGTTCACCGACAACCACACCGTCCATAGGCGCTGTTATGATAGTTTCATTAAGGTCTGATCTTGTGACTTCCATATCACTTTTAGCCGTTTCATAATTATATTCGGCATCTTCATATTCCTCTTTAGATTTGGCCCCTATTGAATATAAATATTTGGCGCGGTTATATTTGGAAAGTGTATTGCCAACTGTTTCCTGTGCTTTAATCAGCTCATTTTCCAAATCCTTACCATCCAGTACAGCTACAGTCTGTCCTGCTGTTACAGTATCATTTTCCTTTACGAGCACACTTTGTATACGTGCTGTTATCTTTGAACTTACTTCTACTGCTTCCAACGGTTTAATAGTTCCTGTTGCCGATACAGTAGATTTTAGTTCCATTTTTTGGACAGTGTAAGTTTCTCCTATTGGCGTTGCCGCTTTTTTTGATTGATAATTTTCCCAATATTTATAGCCTGCGAAACCGAGTACAGCTACTATCGCTATTATTGCCGCTATTTTTATGACAGCTTTTCTTTTCATTTCAGATATTCTCCTCATCAAGCCCCATGGCGTTTTCTACTTCTGCCTTATACCGGGCATAGTCATACTGGGCACTTATATGATTTATTCTAGCAGTGGATAAGGCCAGCTGTGCATCAATGATATCAAGAATGATACCTTCTCCCACTCTGTATTTTTCCTGTGCTATGAATAAATCTTCTTTAGCTTGATCGACAGAAGTCTGTGTTAGATTAAATCTCTTTTCTGCATCACGCATATTTAAGTACGCTTGCCGTACTTCAACATCTATAGAATCCTTTTGCTGCTGGAGTGTCAGTTCTGCTTGATCAAGTCCTGCTTCGGCCGCATTTACATTTGCCTTTGTCAAGCCATTGTCGAAAACATCCCAGTTTGCAGATACGCCGACAGTGTAAGAATGGTCTTTTTCACTGGGAAGCGGCTGCTTACTCCAATCCGTACCAACGGAGGCATTAACAGTAGGTTTATAATCGGCTTTTGCCAATTCTACATTTTTCTTAGCTATTTCGTAATCCAATTCTGTCTGTTTTAAATCTTTACGATTTTCCGCAGCATATGACAAACAATAGTCAAGTTCCATATCAAACGGAATATATCTAAAATCGTCTGTCAGATAAAGAGGTTCATTTTTATCCATCTTAAGAATATTTTTCAAATTTAATTGGTCTATAACCAGCGTATTTTGTGCGCTAATCAAAGACTGCTTGGCATCTGCCAAAGCAACTTCTGAACGCAGCAAATCAGATTTTGCTACACTTCCGGCTGAATACAACTGTTGGACGTTCTGTAAATGTTTATCATAATTATCCACGGATTCCTGATCAACATCGATATTTTTCTGATCTTCCAAAATATCATAATATGTTTTTACTGTATTGTAAGTTATGTTTTCAGCAGTCCGCTGTGTATTAAGTTTACTCTGTTCTAGTGCTTGTTCTTTTATATTAGTATTTAATTTGTTCTTTCCTGCAGTGTACAAGGGATAGCTTGCAGATATACTGGTACTGTTGCTACGTTCAAAATCACGATCTACACCATCAGATATTCCATCAGATATAGAAGAACTGCTGCCAAGAGAGACAGTCACGCCTGATTGGGCTTTAGTTGCCGCAAGATTTGCTTCAGCTTGATTTTCTTTTGTGGAAGCTATTTTTATATCCAGGTTATTTTGCAATGCCATCGCTATGGCATCGTTCACAGAAAGACTGGCACAAAAACCAATTGTCTCCTGAAAAAATAGCAACGTAAATGTTAAAGCTGAAATACTTTTCTTTACTTTTCTATTCATAATGCTCCTTCTCTGATATGAGATTAAATCTTTTATCTTATTTTCATCAAATATCGCGAATTATTATAGCAGATATTTGTGTCTTATAATAGGCAAATAATAGGCAAAAAAAATTTTCCTGTTAAATTTTATGCATAATAAGGCATAATAAGATAATTTTATAACATAAATTTAAAATCTATTATAGCATAACTTATAATAGCGCACGGATAAACAATAGCGTTCATACTTGTGTTTTTTACTGTCTAATTTACTGTAAACAAAATATATTTTAAACAAAAATCTTTTCATATTCGACATATAAGTAAAATTTTTACTTGACGCATATAATATTGATAAACTAAAATACTTAAGTGTATACTTATTTACATATAAATATAAAAGTAAATTTTTATTTCACAAAAGGGAGACTGGATATTATAATGAAAGTTTTAGTTGCTGACGGTGTATCGCCAAAAGCAGTTGACATATTGCAAGGCGATTTCGATGTAGTTGTCAAAGACAAGTTACCAGCGGAAGAATTACTAAAGATAATACCGGAATTTGATGGAATTATTGTTCGCAGTGCCTCCAAAGTAACAAAAGAAGTTATTAGCAAGGCGGCAAAACTGAAAGTCATCGGCCGCGCAGGTGTCGGTACCGATAACATAGATATTACGGCTGCCACTGAACGTGGCATTATCGTGCTCAACGCACCTGAAGGAAATACGATTGCAGCTACTGAACATACCATGGCCATGATGCTTTCCATGAGCCGTATGATTCCTATTGCCAACGAAACACTGCATAAAGGTGAATGGAACAGAAAAAAATATGTCGGCGTTGAACTGCGTGGCAAGACATTGGGAATTATCGGCTTGGGCCGTATAGGTTCCGGCGTGGCCAAAAGAGCGATGGCTTTTGATATGAACATCATCGCTTATGATCCTTATTTGAACGAAGACCGGGCACAAGCCTTAGGTGTGAAAACAGGTTCTTTGGGCGATGTCATAAAAAATGCAGATTTCATAACTGTGCATATGCCTTTGACGCCGCAGACAAAAGACATGTTGAACAAAGATAATATTGCCCAGATGAAAAAAGGTGTAAGACTTGTAAATTGCGCCCGCGGTGGTATTATCAATGAAGCTGACTTAGCTGCTGCCTTGAAATCAGGACAGGTTGCTGCGGCAGCGATTGATGTATTTACATCAGAACCATTATCACCGGACAACCCCCTTGCTTCTGCTCCTAACATCGTCTTAACCCCTCATCTTGGTGCTTCAACCGTTGAAGCCCAGATTGGTGTTGCGATAGATGCTTCGCACGGCGTAGCTGCTGCCTTGAAAGGTGAACCAGTTTCTACCGCTGTTAATATGGCACCTGTTTCCGCTGAAACGATGGGCAAGATCAGACCGTACCTGGCCCTGTCAGAAAGACTGGGCTGCACAGTACAGTCTTTATCGGACGGCCCTATCCAAAGCTTAACAGTACAATATAATGGCGAAATTGCCGACATAGACACGAAAATGATGACTATAGCTGTCATAAAGGGGATGCTCAATCCTATTTTGCAGACAGCGGTCAATTATGTAAATGCCCCTTCAATGGCAAAACAGCGCAACATAAAAATACAGGAAATCAAAAATAAAGATGTCGCTAATTTTGCTAACCTTATAACCGTAACTTTAAAAACACCGACGGGAGAACAATCTGTCCAAGGAACACTCTTTGGCACAGAAGGACGCATCGTCGCTATAAATCAGCATCGTGTAGATGTTGACCCGCATGCCAGAATCTTAATTTGCCCGCATATTAACCGCCCCGGCATGATAGGTCTGGTTGGTTCACTGCTGGCTAAATACAACATAAACATCTCCGGTATGCAGGTAGGTAAAACATCTATTGCCGGCACCAGCATAATGGTATTGACAATAGATGATGATATTACACAGGATATAATCGACCAAGTTTCTAAAATAGATGGTATCTTTGATGCCAAATTAGTAAATTTCTATACGATTTAAGTTTCCCAGCATAATAAGACTGTCTCTGGCGATCAGGGGCAGTCTTATTTTTTACGGTATAATTTAAGTTACGTACATAGATAAAATCATCTTTGAAGATAAAGTAGATGACTTATATTTATAAAATTTTTTTATATTTTTTATAAATATATTATATGTTATTTTTATTGTTTAATAAACAAAGCGCTTTACTTATAACTACTATTGTATTATACTTTTAGTAAGGCTGAATTTAAATCCCAAAATTTGAGGAGGACTCTTAATATGAAGATTTCTGTTATTGGCGCTGGTAACGTAGGTGCTACCGCTGCTAACGTATTGGCTTTAAAAAACTTTGCTGATGAAGTTGTATTACTTGACATCAAAGAAGGCGTTGCTGAAGGTAAAGCAATGGACATGATGCAGACTGCAAAAATGATGCATATTGATACAAGAATCGTCGGCGTCACTAATGATTATTCCAAAACTGAAAACTCTAACATAGTTATAATAACATCTGGTATTCCTCGTAAACCTGGTATGAGTCGTACTGACCTTATCGGTGTTAACTCCAAGATTGTGAAATCCGTTATGGATGAAGCTTTAAAGCATTCACCTAACGCTATTTTCATTATTATTTCCAACCCTGTAGATACGCTCACATATCTTGCACTGAAAAACAGCGGTCTGCCGCGTGAACGCGTAATCGGCATGAGCGGACTCTTAGACGGAAGCCGTTTTGAATACTATTTAGCAAAAGCTATTGGCTGTCCAGTAGGCGATGTTGATGCTATGGTTATTGGTGCTCATGGTGATTTGATGGTTCCTCTTACACGTTCAGCTACCTACAAAGGTGTTCCTGTAACTGAATATCTCTCAGCAGAAAAACTTGCTGAAATCGAACATGCTACACAGGTTGGTGGTGGTACACTTACTAAGTTACTGGGTACATCTGCATGGTATGCTCCTGGTACTACAGCAGCTACAATAGCAGAAGCAATAGCTAAAGATACAGGAAAAACTCTATCTTGCATTGCTTTACTTGACGGTGAATATGGTGAAAAAGATGTTTGCGCCGGTGTTCCTGTCGTTCTCGGTAAAAACGGTGTTAAAAAGATTCTTGAACTGCCTCTTAACGCAAAAGAAAAGGCAATGTTCCAAAGCAGTGTAGACAGCGCTAAAGATACTAACGCAAAATTAAAAGACGCTTTGAAATAAAATATATTACCCAAAAAAGAGCAGCGCTGCGGCGCTGCTCTTTTTTGTAGTATAATTTTATTCATTTTAATCTATGCAGTGGCTTGCGTCGTGAAAATACAGGAGCCGCCTTTACTATAACGGTATCATTTAACTGCTTTTGCGAAGATGAATTCTTGGTATATCTGCCAATATTAATTAAAACACCAATGCTTGCCATATTCAAAATGAGCGATGTGCCACCATAACTTATAAAAGGAAGAGGTACACCAACAACGGGCAACAAACCAATTACCATATATAAATTAGCCACTGCCTGACCGACAATGAGCAGCATAATACCGCAGGCCAACATTTTACCGAAACCCTCACTGGCATGTTTGGCTATTTTTCCACAGTACATCGCCAACATAGCATAGAGGAAAAAGACAAATATTACTGCGAGCAAACCATTTTCCTGACTGAAAACTGCAAAAGCAAAATCTGTATGTGCTTCCGGTAAATAAGAATATTTGCTGACACCCTTGCCAAGCCCCATTCCCCAAAAACCACCAGAACCAATAGCCGATAATGATTGCACAGTCTGATAACCAAACCCCTGTGCTTGCGACCAAGGATCATACCAGCTTTTTATACGGTCAAGCCGATATGATTGGAAAGTGACAAGGAGAATAAAAAGGGCTGCGAGACCAAGTGCAGCATAGCTTATCCATTTTGTTTTCATACCTGCTATAAAATGCAGCAGCACTGGTATGCCGCCAATAAGAACAGCCGTCCCCATATCAGGTTCAAGTTCCACCAATGCTGCCATAAATACAGCCATACCAAACGTTCTGTTTGCCAACGAAATAGAACGTTTTTTATCAATTTTTGCCCCTAAAAAAGACGCTGTCATAATGATACAGACGATTTTTGCAATTTCCGATGGCTGATACTGCATAAAGCCAAGGCCTATCCATCTCTTGGCACCATTGACACTCACGCCTGTGATCAATACCAATATGAGCGAAAGTATCGTAAAGCCCAGTAAAAAAGGAACAAATGTACGCAACCTGTGATAATCAAAATTCACCGCGCATAAAAAAACAACAATACCTACTGCAATACTTATCAAATGCCTGATAAGGAAGAAATATGGATTGTCAAAATTCATTTCCGCTGTTATAAAACTAGCACTGAAAACGTTTATAGTGCCAATTATCATGAGCACCAGCATAATCATGAAGACGGCTTCCATATCATTAAGCCAAAATTTTTTCTTTGCTGACATATTCAAGGGAATGTGACCTCGCAACGATTAATTTTCTCACCAAATCCACTGAATTTCTCTTCATATTCTGTCATAAAGTCCTCCCGGAGACAGCCTTCTGCATGAAGATCATAAGTAACCGCTTTTATCTTACAACCGGCTTCGGCAAACTGTTCAAGTGAAAAATCAAATAACGGCCTATTATCTGTCTTAAAAAACAGTTCCCCGTCTGGAGATAATAGCTTACGATATTTTTCCAAAAAAGATATATGGGTCAACCGCCTCTTGGCATGCCTTTTTTTGGGCCATGGGTCACAGAAATTTATGTAAAATCTTTTTACCTCACCAGCAGCAAATAAATCTTCTATACTATTTATGTCAAAAACAGCAAAACGGACATTTTTTAAATTTGCCGCAGCTGTCTTTTGTGCTGCATAATAAATGATATCCTGTTGGAGTTCAATTCCGAGAAAATTAATTTCCGGATGTTTCAAGGCCGCCTGATTGATAAAGCGCCCTTTGCCCGTACCCAGCTCGACATAAAGCGGTGCTTTAGTTGGAAACAGTTCAGACCATTTTCCTTTTAAAGTTGCCGGCTCAAATGCATCTTTCAAAAATACAAAATCTTTAAATTCCAGAATAGCATCCGCTATCCATGGCCTTCTACGTAATCGCAAAAAAAGTTCTCCTTTATTTTTATAATATATAATGCCAAACGGCTATGCTATGAAAAATGTTTTGCAGCAATAATTCTTGTCCTATTATACATTAGATTTAACTAATTTATGCGGATTCTTCACAAAATTCACCGCCATAAACAATTTATTCAGCAGGTAAATCTGGAATTTGCCAGTCAATAGGTGTTTGTCCTGTGCTGCGCAGAAAATCATTCACCTTTGAAAAAGGCCTACTGCCGAAAAATCCATGGGATGCGGATAAAGGACTAGGGTGTGCTGATTCTACTATAAAATGCTGCGGGTTTGTGATCATTACTTTTTTACGCCGCGCAGGGCCACCCCAAAGGATAAAAGCAACCGGCTTTTCCCGTTCATTTAAAAGAGAAATCACCTTGTCTGTAAAGGTTTCCCAACCGATCCCCTTATGTGAATTAGCCTGATGTTCACGGACGGTTAAAACAGTATTTAAAAGCAGTACACCTTGTTCCGCCCACGTTTTTAAGCAACCGTTATTGGGTATTTTACAACCGAGGTCTTCCTGTAATTCCTTGAATATATTTACAAGTGACGGCGGTGCTTTCACACCCGGTTTTACAGAAAAGCTTAGCCCATGTGCCTGTCCTGGGCCGTGGTATGGATCCTGTCCCAGAATAACGACTTTGCACTCATGATAACTCGTGTAATGCAAGGCATTGAAAATATCGTACATACTCGGATAGATAATTTTTGTCTTGTATTCTTCTTTTAAAAAATCTCTGAGCTTTAAATAATAGTCCTCTTTCAGTTCAGCTGCCAGATATTCATTCCAGTCATTTTTAAAAATCTGCATAATTACCGCTACTCCTAATAAGCTTTAATTACTATTATTATATATAAAAATTAAAGATGTAACAAGTACCGCCATATTCTTATGCCTAAAGAAGGCACGGACCGAAATTGGCCCGTGCCTTCTTTAGGTGATCTATATATTATGGAAACGAATAAAAATATAATTCAGACAGCATCATAACCTAGTTTTAATGCTTTTATATTTTGTTCTATTGTATGCGGTGGTACACGCTTTTTTACGGATGCTTCTGCACTTGCAAAAGAAATGAGCTTAGAAAGTTTAACCAACACACCCAATGCTACGATGTTTGTAAATAACATTTTGCCAACCTGTTCGGAAGCAATACGTGTGACCGGTACCTTTATCACATTAGGAAAATCTGGAATATCCGGTACAAGATCTTCGTCTACAACTAAAAGTCCTGTTTTTTCATCAAGATCTTTATAATATTTATCGGCAGCCTTCTGGGTTAAAGATAAGACAATATCCGGTTTTATAATTTTCGGATGATATATTGGCTTATCGTCAATAATTACTTCTGCTTTTGAGGCACCACCACGTGCTTCAGGTCCATAGGACTGTGATTGGACTACTTGTCTGCCTTCGCTCATGGCAGCTTCAGCAAAAATAATGGCGGCGGTGATAACGCCTTGTCCGCCAGACCCGGATAAACGCAATTGTTTCATTATTTTCTGCCCCCTTGTGCAAGCTCAATAACTTCACGATAAGCTTTTGTATATTCAACAGTTTGCTGTTCATGAAATACACCTATGGGGAATTTGTCCGTTCTTTTATCTTCTGGCAGCTTATCCCATGCTGCTTTCATTACCGCATTATCTCTCATCCATTTCATCATTTCTGATGGATCTGGCATTTTGTTTTTGCGGCCATAGGCAGTCGGACACTGAACTAATGCTTCAATAAAGGAAAATCCTTTGCAGGCTATACCTTCTGCTATCATACTGGTCAGATGCTGAACATGGAATGCCGTACTGCGTGCAACATAGGAAGCACCCGCCGCCTGTGCCAATTTACAGGCATCAAAAGGACGATCCACGCTGCCGTAAGGAGCTGTCGTTGCCTTTTTATGCAATGGTGTCATCGGTGAAGCCTGTCCACCAGTCATGCCGTAAATAGTATTGTTGAACAATACCACGGTGAGATCTATATTACGGCGCGCCCCATGGATGAAATGGTTGCCGCCTATGGCGGTGCAATCTCCATCACCAGTTATGACAATGACGTTCAACTCTGGATTAGCGAGCTTTATACCTGTAGCAAAAGGAATAGCACGGCCGTGCGCGGTATGCAGGGTATCAAAATCCATATAGCCAGAGGCTCTGGACGAGCAGCCTATGCCTGAGACGATAATAGTTTTGTCACGCGGCAGTTTTTGTTTTTCTACAGCCAAGACAATTGCCTTCATTGCTATACCGTTGCCACAGCCAGGGCACCAGATATGGGGCAGGCGATTTTGCCGAAAATATTTTTCATAAGTACGTTCTTTCATAAAATTCTGCCCCCTTCAAGATTTTCAATTGCTTTTAATATTTCACTTGGCGTAAATATTTCTGTATTGTACTTAGCGAGCAGTTTTACCGGACATTTTCCGGCAGCAGCTCTTTCTACTTCATATTTTAACTGACCATAATTAAGTTCTGGCACCAGAATGCCCTTTAATTTTTCGGCATTTCTGCGGATTACTTTATCAGCGAATGGCCAGATTGTCATCAAGCGTATCATCCCGACTTTAATTCCTTTTTCCCGTGCCTGGCGTACTGCTTCATAAGCAGTACGGGCAACACCACCATAGGAAAGCACTGCATATTCCGCATCATCCATAAAGAATTCATCATAATGGGTTATTTCATCTTGGGCAATGGCAATTTTCTTATGCAGCCTATCAATGAATTCTTCCGTCACAGCCGGACTGCCTGACGGGAATCCAGTATAATCATGGACAAGTCCCGTAACATGTATATGATAGCCAGTGCCAAAATCAGCAGGATTAGGGACGAGGTCTTTTTCAGGTGCATATGGTTCATAGCCCTGGGCACGTGTCTTAGAAGGCCGGCGGCGCGGATAAATATTAAGCTCGTCACTTTTCGGCAATTCTATGTTTTCTCTTAGATGACCAACTATTTCATCCATCAGCAAAATTACAGGTGTGCGAAATCTTTCTGCATAATTGACAGCCATCACGGTAGCATCGAAAGTTTCCCTGACAGTCCATGGTGAAAGGGCAATCATCGGGTGGTCACCGTGTGTCCCCCAGCGAGCCTGCATAACATCACCTTGCGCAGGTGAAGTCGGTTGCCCGGTAGAAGGGCCTACTCTTTGGACATTTACAATGACTACCGGTATTTCCGCACAGGCAGCATAACCGATCAGTTCCTGTTTGAGAGAAAATCCCGGCCCGGAAGTGGCCGTTAAAACTTTTTTACCAGCAAGGGAAGCTCCCAGCACTACTCCCATACCACCTATTTCATCTTCCATTTGCACAAAACAACCATCTACAGAAGGCAATACCTTAGCCATTGTTTCTGCTATTTCCGTGGAAGGTGTTATCGGGTAGCCACCAAAAAATCTTACACCGGCTGCGATAGCGCCGGCTGCACAGGCTTCATTTCCCTGCATTAATTTCATATTGTTCATGCGCTCACCTTCTTATCCACAAAAATTGCATAATCGGGACAACGCAGCTCACATTGTCCACAAGCGATACAGGCATCGGCATGAACGACACTACAGTGCCCCAAAGTATCTAAGCCAAGTACCTTTTTAGGGCAAAAAGATACACAAATGCCACATCCTTTGCAACGTTCAGACTTTAATAATATTTCTGTACTCATAGAGCTTCCTCCCTAACTCACCAGCGTTTTATCCGGAAAAGCCAATTTATAAAATATTTTGCGGCATTGAAAATGAAATCATCCGGATGAGATCAAGAACCCAATCAATAAGTCATAAACTATATTATAGAGAGTATTGTTCTTTTTGACAACACTCAATAAATAGAAGTTATATTATCTTGTCATACATCATTTCATAATGTTCATGCTGAAATTTACATCAGTATATATTTCAAAAGTTCTCGGCCACGGGAAAAACGCATTTACATTTATATCCTGTAAATAAATTCTTTGGAGTCCATCAGGAGTCTGTAACGTAATTGGGCTGCGTGAAGCCTTACTGTGCGTAAATTTAGCAAGCTGCCTTTGCAGTGAATCAGCCAGCATCCGATTTGCCCAAAGATAATTATTGTCCATATTCAAATCGCTCACATTGTCTATTCCCGCTTTGCGTAAAGCTGTATTGACTGCATCTACTGTCCCCTTTAAGTAAAAATAATCTTCAACAAAGTGGTCATAAAGAATAGTTAGATTATTATACGTCAAGCGTAATACAGCATCAGTGCTATAACTATCCTCAGCAGCCTGACAGTATATCGACGCTTGGGAGACAGCTGTACCAATGGAATTACTGGCAGTATTCCAACCTGAATAAGCCGTCAACTGATTGACCGGCACATCATTTTGCAGCAGTACCGGAAGTAATGTTTCCTCCGCCGAAAAATGCTTACTCAGATCAACTATGGCAACTTTTTTTCCAGCTGCAAGCCAATTATTTACTCTTTTTGCACCTAAAAGGCGTGTAGACAAATTTTTACTGTTGCCGATATGTACGTATAAAATAAAATCTGCTGCTTCAGGTGATTGGACAATCTGCCCGCCTGTCATCGCTATCTTCTCGCTGACAATCTGCCCAACAGGAGCAGCCATATACGGCAAGATGGCCTGTGCAGAGGCAGTTTCATTATATGCCACAAATACTTTCGGCGCATAATTTTGTTGCTTGAAAAGCTGTGCCATATTGAATAAGAGCGACATACCGACCTCATCTGCACCATGTGTTATAGTGACGGTATTAGCATCAAGCTGCTTTGCCGCCGTATAACGCTGCAAATTTCTGCGTTCCATATTGGGAATACCGTATTTTTCGCCATCATCCTGGCCAATTACTAATTTCGTTAAAACTTTGTCTGCAGCTAGATTAATCAGTTTTTTATTCAGCTCCAGATTTCTGTTATATAAATCTATATATTGTTCCAGATGTTCCTCGGGGATTTTAGCACGCAGCTTTTCAATTTTCAACAGATCCTTTTCTTCATAAAACCGACTGAATCTATCTGTCAACCTTGAATACTGCATAAGGTTTTTTATATCTTTTACCGAATCAATATTTGATGGTGGTGTTATACGTGGCAATATATTAAAAGCATAGATTGGTAGCTGGGGATTTTGGCTGCGTATATCTACCAATGTCTGCCATAGTGAATTTTCCTCAGTATCTTTCCCAAATGACTGGCGCGATGCCAATAAGCCTCCATATAAAAGTTGGTCGACAGAAATAATGATGCCGTCCGCTGAAGGCGCATTCATTTGCAGCCATGCCTGTAATTTTTTCGTGTTTCCCGGTTCGGTATAATAGTCCATGATATCCGGTGGTGGTGTTATCACTTCGATATCAGCCATTTTGCCGGCATCAACTACAAATTTAGCGCAGGGAGGACGACTGTCTAAGGGTATGAGTAGAATATGCTTTGTGTATTTTGGTGTTATAGTAACTTTTTTGCCAAGCGGTTGGACCAAGTAAAATTGCTGGACAAAAATAGCAATAATTATTGTTATTGAAATAAAAAAAACACTTCGTTTGTACAAAATTATACATCCTTTTTGTATATTTTATATCGATCAAGATTTACAAATTAATATGTCTGTTGATACAGGGTAATCATTCTGATTTCCTATTATTATATAAAATTACTTAAAATGTCAAATATGTTTGTAATATTTAACCTGTAATAAAAAAATTTACGAATTAATAAAATAACATATGAGAAGATGTACATTTGGTAAAAAATGTGCTAAAACATAAATAGTAATATTAACGTAATAAAGATTTAATCAAATTATACAATACTATGAAAATTGAAATTGCTGACAATAGCATAACAAAGAGAAAATAATGGGTGATTTTCCCTGTATCCTTGCATATTTAACTATCTTTTGATAAAATCAATAAGGGAAAACCCTATATATAACAGGTGATATGTATGGAAAACAAGTTGACAATAGATATTTACGGAGAACAATATCCTATAAAAGGTGACGTTGACATTGAATATATGAAAGAATTAGCTGATGTAGTTGATACTAAAATGCGAGAATTGGTGAAGAAGAACCAATACCTGCCAATCCAGCGCATAGGCGTGCTTACGGCACTGCACTTGGCTGACGATTATTTTCGTTTAAAAAAAGATTATGATGATCTGATTAAACTGCTTGATAAATAAAATCTGGAAGCATAAAAGCGGTATGGTTTTCCATGCCGTTTATTTTTGTTTGCACAGTGGTGCTGTATTATTTAATTGTTATTATTTTTGGAGGTATATTTTTGGTAGAATTACTCGCTCCAGCCGGAACTTGGGAAGCTTTAAAGGCGGCTGTGGAAAGCGGTGCTAATGCCGTTTATCTGTCAGGTAAAAGTTTTGGTGCACGTGCTTTTGCTGATAATTTTGATGAAGAAAGTCTCAAAAAAGCTGTCACATTTGCACATATGCGTAACGTGTCCATTCATGTAACAGTAAACACACTGGTGGATAACAGTGAATTACCAGCGTTGGCTAACTATCTTATTTTCCTATACACGATAGGTGTCGACGCTATTATCGTACAGGATCTTGGTGTAGCCAAAATTGCCCATGAAATAGTTCCTGACTTACCGCTGCATGCTAGTACGCAGATGAGCATAAATAATCTCGACAGCGTCAAAATGCTGGAAAAATTGCACTTCAGCAGGGTTGTCTTGGCCAGGGAAGTCAGTCTTAACGACATAAAATACATATGCAAAAATGCTAAAATTGAAATAGAAACTTTTATTCATGGTGCCATCTGTGTATGCTATTCCGGCCAATGCCTCATGAGCAGCATGATTGGCGGCAGAAGCGGTAACAGAGGACGCTGCGCCCAGCCGTGCAGGCTGCCCTACACACTTATGGATGAAAAGGAAAATGATCTTTTGCAAAATGCTGACGCAGGACAGTATTTATTAAGTCCGCGTGATATGAATACATTGGATTTGGTACCGGAGCTTATCGAAGCCGGCGTGTCTTCTTTTAAAATAGAAGGGCGCATGAAAAAACCGGAATATGTTGCTGTCGTGGTGAACGCCTACCGCAAAAAAATAGATACTTATTATAACAAAACAGCTTTCCCCGAAAAAGAAGTAAAGAAAGAGTTAAGCCAAATATTCAATCGTGATTTTACAACGGCATACTTACTGGATCGACCGGGCAGAACAATGATCAGTGACCGAAAGCCCAACAACCGCGGATTGCTTATAGGACGCGTCCAAAAATACAATAAAAAAACATTTGTAGCGGATATCAAGCTCAGCGGTGATCTAAATATAGGCGATAAAGTTGACTTTTGGGTAAAGGTTGGCGGACGTGTAAACACAAATGTGACCGAGCTAAAAATTGATGGCAAAAAAGTAGAATCCGCGCACAGCGGTGACGTTGCCAGTATCAAATTACCAGGACATGTCCAAGAACATGACCGTATTTTCAAAATACTTGACGCCAAGCTCAATGAAAAAGCCAAAACTTTTTTCAACAGCAGTGACCCAGTGCGGCGAATACCGCTTGATATTACCCTCACTGCCAGCATTGGTGAACCGGTAAAAATAGATATGGTAGACGGTGACCAGATACATTGCAGCTTCACTGCTGATTTTATAGCTGAAAAAGCTTTAAAACGACCGCTTACTTACGAAACAACAGCAAAACAAATGGACCGTTTGGGCAGTACTATTTATTATTTGCGAAAATTAGAGTGTAATATTGCCGATTCTGTAATGGTACCAATGAGTGTGTTAAATGATATCCGCCGCCAGGCTGTAGACATTCTTTACAAAAAGCGTCTACAACATTTTACCCGTCAGAAACCAAAGCGTAATACTAAATGGGAAGAGTTGTTATTGCCGCATCAGCAGCACAAAAAACAAACCGCGCAATTAATGGTAGCCGTCGATAATATCCAAAAACTTTCCGCAGCCTTAAAAGGAGGCTGTGATGACATATTATTTGGTGGAGATTCCTATCACCACCAAAACATTACTGCTGCGCAATATACCCAAGCAGCCAAACTCTGCCAAGATACCGGAGCGGCAATTTTTCTTGCTATGCCGCGTATCTTACGGCAGTCAGAAACCGACCTAACGGCAGCCCTTTTCCCAAAACTCCCTATTGACAGTTTTGCCGGCGTTTATGTGCATAGTGTCGGCCAGCTAAAAGAAATTAAAGATTTATGTGACCAATATAATAAAAATCTGCCTATCTGGGTTGATTATTCAATGAACGTATTTAATAACGCAACTATTGAAACATTAAAGGAACAGGATGTATCCGGCTGTGTACTATCCCCTGAATTGAATATGCAGCAGCTGAAGGTTATTACCAATATTTCACCTGTGCCGTTAGAAGTCCTCGTGCAAGGCAATATTGAACTGATGGTTTCCGAATATTGTATAGCGGGCAGTTTTTTAGGTGGGCTGCATACAGGCAGCTGCACTGCACCGTGCACTAAGCAAAAACTTTATCTAAGAGACCGAAAAGATGAGCATTTTCCTATTGTAACGGACCAATTTTGCCATATGCATATATTAAACGGCAGGGAACTTGTAATGCTGGCACACGTGCCCGATCTCATTGAGCTTGGCTTAAACCGTCTGCGTATAGATGGCAGGTATATGAGTAGCAGCAAACTGACAGAAACAGTAAAGCTTTATAAAGAAGTTATGCATAAAGGAAAATATCATAAAATCTTTCAAAATAATCTCATTGAAAAAATAGAGGGCAATAATTTTACACGCGGCCACTTTTTCCGCGGTATTTTGAGCAATGATTAATGGAGAACATATGGAACAAGCAACATTAAAAACACTTCAATACAGCAAAGTTATCGACAGGCTTAAACTAAAAGCCCATACTACCCAAGGCAAGGAATTAATAGCCAGTCTTCTTCCTGCCGATAACTTCGAGGATGCCTGTAGCAATCTAGAATATACTAAAGAAGCTGTTGCGGTGCTGCATGAAAATGAACCGCCCTTCGGCGGCATCTTTGATATAAGGACAGCCTTAAAAAAAGCTTCCATGGGCGTTGTGCTCGAAACGGAAGCACTGGTAAATATCAGCAGTACCATGTACGGTATGCGCGGCATTAAGAAATTTTTTAAAGAATATGCAGGCGAATGCAGCAACCTCAAAGGCTGGGCAGTTTTAATCGAAATACTCGGCCAGCTTGAACATGATATAAATACCATTGTAGATGAGCACGGCTCTATGCGCGATACTGCTAGCAATGAACTTTACCGTATTCGGCAGGGTATCCGTACCACACAAAACAGAGTGAAATCAACATTGGACAATATCTTGAGAAATACTGGTATGCAGAAATTTTTTCAAGAAAATATTGTGACTATGCGTGATGAACGCTACGTTATTCCTGTCAAGCAAGAATATAGGCAAGCTTTTCCCGGGATAATTCATGATCAATCGGCCAGCGGTTCGACTCTTTTTATCGAACCGATGTCTATTGCTGCGCTCAATAACGATATAAAGCAATATAAGTTGAAGGAAAGAAAAGAAATAGAACGTATTTTGAAAAATATTTCCGCCAAAATTGCTAAAAATGCTGATATTCTCAACCAAAATTGTGATCTTATCGCTAGGTTAGACTTTACTTTTGCTAAAGCAAAACTGGCGAAAGCTATGGATGCGTCATTGCCAATTTTAAATGAAGATGGACATACAAACCTGCTTGGTGCACGTCATCCACTTCTCAAACAAGAAAATATTGTTCCTATTGATATAAAGATTGGCATAACCTATAAAGCTTTATTGATTACCGGACCAAATACAGGTGGGAAAACCGTCAGCTTAAAGACATTTGGCTTGCTTGTGGCAATGGCGCAGGCAGGGCTTTTTATACCGGTCAAAGAGGATTCCCAGCTCGCCTTTTATTCGCAGGTATTTGCCGATATAGGTGATGAACAAAGCATCGAACAAAGTTTAAGTACTTTTTCAGCGCATATGACACACATTATAAAAATTCTGGAAAATGCGGCAAACGATGATTTGGTGTTGCTCGATGAATTGGGTTCGGGCACTGATCCAGAAGAAGGTGCGTCATTGGCAATGGCCATATTGGAAAAGCTTATGGACATGAATGTTTCCGTCGTTGCCACAACACATTATAATGAATTGAAAACATTCGCCTACAGTCACGAAAACATAGAAAACGCCAGCGTTGAATTTGACATCAAAACATTACGGCCGACATACAGGCTGTTAATCGGTGTTCCTGGAGCCAGCAATGCTTTTGCCATAAGCGGCAGGCTGGGACTTGCTGAATCAATAATTCTCCGCGCCAAACAGCTCATCAGAGCTGACCATGCCAATTTTGAAAATGTATTGAACAGGCTTGAGTCAGAAAAACTCATCTATGAACAAAAGAATGCAGATATTCTCGAAAAAGAAAGACATATATTTAATTTAGAAAAAAAATTAATAGAACAAAAACAGGAACTCTCCCGTAAAAAAACGCAGGCAGTGAAAAAGACACAAAAAGAATGTGCCGCTGTACTGCGGGATACCCGCCGACAGGCTGAAAGCATCATTAAAGAATTAAAAGCCCAATTCAACGATGCTGGTATAAAAAAACGGCAGAAAACAATACAATCTGCCCGCGAAAAATTACAGACCAGCATGGGGCGCTTTAATACAGTGACAGAAAATATGCCTGCCGAAGGAGTTTCTGTCGATCCGAAGACAATAAAAGCAGGAGATATAGTATTTTTAAAAAATATTCAGCAGCAAGGAACTGTCAGCGAAGTCAAGGGGAATGAACTTGTTGTCTTACTGGGAGGCTTAAAAACTACAGTAAAGGCCGCTAAATGCCTTTTTCTCGCTTCCGGCAAAAAAGTTTTACCCAAGTCCACTCGTTCAGTAGAGCATAAATCATTTTCACAGGTAGATAAGACAGCACAAATAAGCCATCAGATTGACATACGCGGCATGATGGTGTCAGAAGCAGAAACAGTATTGGACAGATATATTGATGACGCCGTCATGGCCGGACTGAAGGAAGTAATCATTATCCATGGCAAAGGGACAGGTGCTTTGCGCAAAGGCATCCACGAGTATCTGAAAAAACACCGCAATGTTTTTTCTTATTCACTCGCCGATATTAACGAAGGTGGCAGCGGTGCTACTGTCGTCCAACTGCAATAAATATCTCAAGGATTATTAAGTATAACCTTAGGGATTTTCATTAGTTTTTTTTAATTTGATTGCAGCTATTTACTAGGGACAGGTTTGAGTTTGCAAGTGGTAACATTTTAAATTTTATGGTATTATAGCATTTGATAATTAAAATTGTCCTATATTGTTCAATCTTGCACTTAGGAGGATATGCATGAGCAACCGTACACAAATGCCAGCTCCCCGCCACCATCGTCCAGGTGGCAGCAGCTGGCAGAAAACATCATCTGTCGTCATCATAGTCTTGGTCGTTATGGTTATTGGTGTCGGCTGCGGTTTTCTGACTGCTACAATAAATACAAAGCCAGATATGTTACATAACATTGAACCACCGGCTTCATCGCAGATTTATGATATTCATGGTAATTTGATAAGGAATGTACATGCTGTAGAAAATCGTGTTCCCGTTCCTATTTCAAAGATCCCGCCTGATTTGCAAAATGCTTTTATTGCAAATGAAGATGCTCGTTTTTATGACCATTTAGGGGTAGACCCCCGCGGGATACTGCGTGCTATATGGGCTAATCTGACCAACCATGAGATAGCAGAAGGCGGCAGTACGATAACACAGCAGTTAGCCAAGAATGCCTATTTGACTCAAGACCGCACATGGACCAGAAAAATCCAGGAAGTATTTTTGGCATTACAGCTTGAACAAAAATACACCAAAAAAGAAATATTGGAGATGTATCTAAACCAAATCTATTTTGGGCAGGGCGCTTATGGTGTCCAGGCTGCAGCCCAGACGTATTTTGGCAAAAACGTATCCGATCTTGATCTATCGGAATGTGCCATGCTTGCCGGCATTCCGCGCAGCCCTAATTATTACTCACCTTTAAATAATCTGGCGGCTGCCAAAGCACGTAAAACAGTCGTGCTGCAACAGATGGAAAAATATAACTATATTACAGCGGGACAGCTCTCCCAAGCTGATAAGGAAGAGCTAAAACTAAGCTCAGGCCAACAGCAGCAGGAAGATGACAATACAGCTTCTTATTTTGTTGACTACGTAACGCAATTATTGATAGACAAATATGGTGCAGACAAGGTTTATAAAGAAGGTCTGCAAATATATACAACTATTGATATGGAAACACAACGTGCTGCTGAAGCAGCCATGAAGAACCTGCCAAACTTGCGCAAAGACCAAAATGGTCTGGAACAGCCGCAGGGCGCGCTTGTTTCCATTGACCCGCATACCGGCTACATCAAAGCCATGGTTGGTGGACGTGGCACGGATAAATTCAATAGGGCCACAATGGCCGTAAGACAGCCAGGGTCATCTTTTAAACCATTTGTTTTTGCAACAGCTTTTGAAAATAATATGACACCAAATACACAGGTCAATGACAGTCCTATAAAAATTGGTACATGGGAACCGCAGAATGATGACCGTAGGTTCCGCGGTATAGTGAATATAAGGCAAATTGCCACAGAGTCCATAAATGTACCTACTGTCAAGCTTGCTGATTCGCTGGGCATTGACAATGTATTGGCAACAGCTAAGCAGCTCGGCATATCTACCCTTGTACTCGACGGCGGCAAAAATGACAGAAACCTCGCCACTGTCCTCGGTGGATTAACCAAAGGTGTTACCCCACTTGAAATGGTGGCTGCATATGGAGCCTTTGATAACAAGGGTGTGTATGTAAAACCTACGGCTATCGTTAAAATAATGGACCGCAGCGGTAAAATCATAGAACAAAACCATCCAGAAGAGCATAAGGCAATAAGTGAACACAGTGCTGAGCTTTTGACAAGCGTACTAAAGGATGTTATCACCAATGGTACCGGTAGAGGAGCCGATATAGGGCGCCCTGCAGCTGGGAAAACAGGAACTACGGATAACTCACAAGATGCGTGGTTTATCGGTTATACTCCAGAACTGGTTACAGCAGTATGGATAGGCAATGATGATAATACCAAAATGCCCGGTATGTATGGTGGGACTACACCGGCTTTAATATGGAAAACCTTTATGACCAAAGCTCTATCGGGAATTAAGCCAGCCGAATTTTCCCAAGATGCTGCTCCCGCTGGTGCTACTAAACAAATAAGCAGTGACAAGAGTAAAGAAAAGGCCGCGAAGGGAAAAGATGACGCTAAAGACAGCACCAAAACGGCCGCTGATAAAAATAGCGACACTGCCAATAAAAATCCTAAAGCCGTAGACAACAACCAAAAAGCTGCTACCGACAACAAACAGGTTCCAGCCATGCCGCAGGAAACCCCTGCGCTCCAACCTGAACCTGGAGAACAGAGCGGAAAAGGACAAAATTAATTGGGGAGGATTTTGATTGAACGTATATGACGTATTAAAGGAACGCGGCTATATTGCGCAGGCCACTCATGAAGAAGAAATAAGGGCACTTTTAGCGAAAGAAAACGTAACTTTTTATGTCGGTTTTGATCCGACGGCAGACAGTCTGCACGTAGGACATTTTTTAGGAATGATGGTAATGGCACATATGCAGCGTGCCGGCCACCGTCCTATTTGCCTTATTGGCGGTGGAACCGGAACTGTTGGTGATCCTTCGGGGAGAACTGACATGCGTCAAATGCTTACAGATGAAATTATTGAACATAATTGTAATTGTTTCAAAAAACAAATGCAGCATTTCATAGATTTTTCTGATGGCAAAGCCCTTATAGTGAACAACGGTGAATGGTTGCGCAAGCTTAATTATATAGATTTACTGCGGGATGTCGGCCCTTATTTCTCAGTAAACCGAATGCTGGCAGCAGAATGTTATAAGCAGCGTATGGAAAAAGGATTAACTTTTCTAGAGTTTAATTATATGGTAATGCAGGCCTATGATTTTATGGAACTAAACCGCCGTTACAATTGCAAGATGGAAATGGGCGGGGACGATCAGTGGTCCAATATCATTGCCGGTGTAGAGTTGCTGCGCCGCAAATACGAAAGACCAGCATATGGATTAACTTTTACCTTGTTGACTACAAGTGAAGGTAAAAAAATGGGGAAAACAGCAAAGGGCGCATTATGGCTTGACCCGGACAAGACTTCTCCGTATGAATTTTATCAATACTGGCGCAATGTAGGCGATACCGATGTAAAAAAATGCTTATCACTGCTGACGTTTCTGCCAATGGACGAAGTAAATCGTTTGGGCAGTTTCGAAGGCCAAAAAATAAATGAAGCTAAAAGAGTTTTAGCATATGAAGTTACTAAAATGGTGCATGGCGAACAAGAGGCCAAAAAAGCACAGGAAGCGGCTGAAGCTGTATTCGGCGGACAGGGCATCCTAGATAATGTTCCTTCTCTCGAAGTTTCTAAAAAGGCATTGGGCGGCAGACTGCTTGACATCTTGGTGCAGAAAAAAATCTTTGCTTCAAAAGGTGAGGGAAAACGCCTCATTCAACAGAATGGGTTATCTCTGAATAACGAAAAAGTCAGTGACATTGACAGAATTTTAAACGAGTCTGATTTTGCTGATGGCTTTTGTATGTTGAAGAAAGGCAAAAAAAAGTATTATCGTATTATACTGCTTGATGAGTAAACGATATATAGTAAATTAATGATTAGATGAGGTGTAATAAATGTCAGGACATTCAAAATGGGCAAATATTAAAAGAAAAAAGGGAGCAAACGATGCAATCCGCGGAAAAGTTACTACTAAAATAGGCCGTGAAATTACGGTAGCTGTCCGTATGGGCGGTAGTGACCCGACGGGTAACATGCGTTTAAAATTGGCACTCTCTAAAGCTAAAGCAAATAATATCCCCAAGGAAAACATCCAGCGTGCTATCCAAAAGGGACTGGGCGCAGCTGATGGCAGTAATTATGAAGAATTTGTTTATGAAGGATACGGTCCAGGCGGCAGTGCTGTAATGCTCGATATAATGACAGACAACCGTAATCGGACAGCAGCTGATATCCGTCATTTGTTTTCCAAATACGGCGGCAACCTCGGTGAAACAGGCTGCGTAGGCTGGATGTTTAAGAAAAAAGCAGTATTTATCGTCGACCGGGAAACATATGATGATGAAGAAACTTTAATGATGATTGCTCTTGATGCCGGTGCTGATGATTTTCAGGCAGAAGATGATTCTTTTGAAATAACAGCCGACCCTAAGGAGTTTGATGCTGTTACAAAAGCTCTTGAAGATAATAAAATAGATACCGTCCAAGCAGAAATTACGATGGTACCGGATACTACCGTAGTGCTTAGCGGAAAAGACGCAGAAAAAATGCTTGCACTTGTCGATGCCCTCGAAGAACATGATGATGTGCAAAATGTGTATGCTAATTATGAAATTGAAGAAGAGTAACTGCTAATGCTTGCATTAGGAATAGATCCCGGCACTGCCATCTGCGGTTATGGATTTGTCGAACTTACGGGAAGCCGCCTAAAGGCCTTGGAATATGGTGCCATAACGACCAGTTCAAAAGCCAGGCCTCAGGATCGTCTTCTCAAAATCCACACTGAACTTACTGCATTGCTGGAAAAATATAAACCGGATGTTATGGGTGTAGAGCAGTTGTTTTTTAACCGCAACGTGACAACTGCTATCCCTGTTGGTCAGGCGCGCGGTGTAATTCTTTTAACAGCAGCACAGAGTAATACCGAACTTGTTGAACGTACACCGTTGCAGATCAAACAATCTGTAGTTGGTTATGGCAAAGCCACCAAAGAGCAGGTAATATATATGGTCAAAAAAATATTAAACCTGCCCACTGCCCCGCATCCCGATGATGTTGCCGATGCTTTAGCTATAGCTATCTGCACTACACATTGTATAAATAATATACTTTGGCGTAATCGCTGATTGCAGGAGAAAATATGATAGGTTACTTACATGGGATAATAACAGAGCTTTTTACCGATTCTTGTTTTATTGATGTGAAGGGTGTCGGTTACCATACACTCATATCATCGCCTACGCGTTCCCGGCTTAAGAAAGGGCAGGAAACTACGCTTTACACCTATCTTAACGTACGCGAAGACGCCTTGCAGCTTTATGGTTTTTCTTCACAAACAGAACACGATATTTTTCTGCATTTGATATCTGTTTCGGGAATAGGGCCAAAAGCTGCACTCAGCATTTTATCGGTATTGTCTGCCGATAAAATAGTATGGGCCGTACAAAATAAACAAATTTCGTTGCTGACAACAGCCCCAGGAATAGGTAAAAAAACAGCAGAGCGTATTATCTTAGAATTAAAGGATAAACTCGGCGACGCAGTAACAGATGAAGCGGCCTTTGAAGAGGCTGTGCCTGAAGAAAATTCTTCGCAACCGGATATTTGGGCGGATGCCAAACAGGCTTTGGCATCCTTTGGTTATACACCGCAGGAAATTTTTAGTACTCTAAAAAAAGCGGGTCGTTTTAATTCAGTAGAAGAAATCATAAAATTTGCTTTAAAAGATTTAAGTAAATAAATAAAGTTCTTATTTCAGATAAGAAGAATTTTCTGAAATAAGAACTTTATTCAGTTATACAAAGGAGTCAATTAATGCCGATCATTACCAGTCCTGATAATATACAGCTAAAACAAGCCGTTTCCCTAAAACAAAAAAAATTTCGCGACCAAAAGCAACTGTTTTTAATTGAGGGAATACGTTTAATAGAAACAGCCAGTTCAGCCGCTGAAATCAAGGAATGTTTTTATACTGCCGAAGCCCTTACCAATGAAAGGTGTGCAGTATTAATAAATACATTGCAAGATAAAGGTTGCCGCATGTATGAAGTAAGCAATAAGCTTTTTGCTAAATTAGCAGATACTGATTCACCACAGGGAATTATTGCCGTCGTAGACAAAAAACATTTCTCGTTAGCTGATTTTCCTAAGAACGACCATCCTCCCGTTTACGTTATTCTCGACCAGCTCCAAGATCCCGGCAATGTAGGAACGATCATAAGGACAGCTGAAGCTTCGGGAGTAGACGGTATCATTGCCATGCGTGGAACGGTCGATATATATTCTCCCAAAGTAATACGGGCGACTATGGGGGCTGTGTTTTTTCTACCAATAGTTGATAAGGTCACATCGGTTGAATTGCACAATTTCATTACGGAAAACAATATAAACGTATTTGCTACCGTCCTGTCTTCTACGGCAACACCTTGTTTTGCCGTAAATTATAAACAACCGTCTGCCGTGATCTTGGGCAACGAAGGAAAAGGTATTTCTGCTGAAACGCAGGAGCTTGCCGATACATGCATCTATATTCCCATGTATGGGAAAAGTGAATCCTTAAATGCCTCTAGCGCAGCAGCGATGGTAATGTATGAGATAATGCGGCAGCGACACTTTAATTGACAGTTATTTTAATCAATGCTATAATTCAACCATACAATGCTATGAGTATGAAAGATGATCGCGGGTGTCTTTGACATCTGAGGAAAGTCCGGGCTCCGCAGGGCAGATATGCCGGATAACGTCCGGCGAGGGTGACCTCAGGGAGAGTGCTATAGAAATTTAAACCGCCTGCTTGCAGGTAAGGATGGAAAGGTACGGTAAGAGCGTACCAGCGTATGGGTGACCATGCGGCTTTGGTAAACCCCATATGGAGCAAGACCGAATAGGGAAGGGATGAAGCGGCCCGCTGAACCTTCCGGGTTGTGTCGCTTGAACCGGCAGGCAACTGCCGGTCTAGATAAATGATTATCACCGCTTAGGCGGAACAGAACTCGGCTTAATGATTACTCGTAGCTGAAATAAACTGCCTTCAGGCAGTTTGTTTTTTATCTGTAACGTTTATCCATTTGACTTGCTGTAGCTGTATTAAATATGGTTGGACATGGACGTAATAATGCTTTGATTATAAGCAATATTTATTAAAAACAGATTTTTATCTAAAAAGGAGACTCTGACGTTGAATTGTATTGATATGCAAGAGAAATTGCGACACAGTCTTGACAATGAACACCGCTATATACATTCGCTTGGTGTAAGTGAAACAGCTGTGCAGCTGGCAAAAAGGCTTGGCGCGTCATTGCCAAAAGCAAAGATCGCAGGTTTATTGCATGACTGTGCACGCGAATTTCCTGTTTCCGCCTTGCTTGATGAAGCCCGGAAACGGAATATACCCATTGATTTCATAGATAATTATCAACCTATTCTGCTGCATGCAGCTTTAGGTGCCGCACTTGCCAAGGAAAAATACAGTATTGATGATCCGGAGATTCTTGATGCTATAAGGCTGCATACTACCGGCAAAGAAAATATGACCCTTCTCGATAAAATAATCTATTTGGCCGATATGATTGAACCCCATCGCCAATATGATGGTATTGATGAGTTTCGTAAATTTGCAGAGTCCGCAGATATCGACAGTGTAATGATTGCAGCGTTTGACAGATCTTTGTCTTTTGTCATAAAAAAAGGACAGATGATCCATCCGCAAACTATCCTTGCACGCAATTATCTGCTCGCGCAGCGCATCGACCATGAAAAATAATCGAAAACCACCTGCCCCTAGGCGGCGGAGAAGATTAGTACGCAGAAGACGTCAGCCAAAACTTTGGCGGATAGTTATATTTTTAGCAATTTTTCTGGCTGTGTGTGTAGGAATTTTCCGTGCCCTTCAGTTTTCCTATAACGGGGCTGAAAACGCTTATACGCATCTTTATACTGCTTATCGTGAGCACAAGGAAAATAAAGAAAAGAAAGCTAATGCACCCGTAGAAGAAACAAAAGCAAGTACACCCGCTAAATTTAATAAAATAGATACCGTTTTGTTAATCGGTGTAGATAAATCAAACTACAAAACCGCTAATGCCAATGCAGATACATTGATATTACTTAATATTAATCAGCAGACTGGCGCTATGACAGTGCTGCTTATACCCAGGAGTACCGCAATACCAATAGATAAAAACGATAGTGTGCCTATAAGTTCATTTCAGCAAAGCGGAACAGCAAGGACTCTGACAGCTGTTTCAAGTTTACTTTCCTTAAGAGTAGATAAATACATTATTGTAGATGAAAATACGTTAAAATCATTGGTAAATACGCTTGATGGCATAGACTTATACGTAGGCGATGATATGAATTACGATGACCCCCAAAGCGGTGTTTCAATTCATTTAAATAAGGGTTATCAACGACTTAATGGCGATACTACCATGCAGTATTTAATGTATCGCGGTGATGATATGGGAGATTTAGGCAGAGCTAAAAGGCAGGAACTTTTTATAAAGTCATTTTATGCCGAAAAATTTACTGTAAACTCCCTGTTGGCAGCTCCCGCTATTATAAATATAATGGATAACTCATTATATACTAATATAGATTTTTTCACCCTGGCAAATTTTAGAAACTATTTTAAAATTGCTTGGAATAATTCCTTTACGGTAAAGACACTACCCGGCAAACTTTCACCTGACGGTTCATTGTGGCAGCCCGATGCTGCGCTTATAAATGATATAGTCAATGAAATGGGTGCGTCTTCACCCTGATAATTTACAATAGAAAGGTATGATTTTTATAATTAACTTAAAAAACAAAGATATAATAACACCGCTTGCCAAAAGCAAATTGATTGCCAAAGCGGCTGATGACAAAAAAGCTTCTCGTATCCTGATAATGGATATGCGGGAATTAACAACATCTACGGATTATTTTATTGTGTGTAACGGCGGTTCCAGCATTCAGGCAAAGGCAATAGCCGATAATATTGAAGAACAGCTTGGTTTAGCCGGCGAACACCTGCTGCATCGTGAAGGATATAAATCAGGTGAATGGATTTTATTGGATTTCGGTGATTGTGTAGCGCACATTTTCACTGAGGAAAGCCGAGAATTTTATGGATTGGAAAACCTCTGGGGGGACGCAGGGATCACAGAATATGAACAATAGAGACAATGATGCCGTAACTACTGTTAATATGTTCAAACCGAGCACGGTTGCTACCTTAAAAGTAGCCCGGAAAAATGAAATGGGTGCTTTTCTTGATGCCCAGACGGGCAATACCTCAAACGATATCCTGCTGCATAAAACCCAGCAGACAGCCCCTGTAGAAATTGGGGATATGGTCAAAGTCTTTTTGTACAAAGATCCTAAAGGTCGTCTTACAGCCAGTATGCGGGTTCCGCGTATGAAAGAAGGACAGATTGCCCGGCTGAAAGTAATAAATCTTTCAGAAGATGGTGCTTTTTTGGACGCTGGTGCAGAAAGAGGCATATTCCTTCCTTTTGCCGGAACACGCGGTGCACTTAAATTAGGGGATTATGTTTGGGCTAAATTATACACAGATAAATCAGGTCGTCTGGCTGTCACCATGAAGGTGGAAGATGAAATCCGCCGTGCCTCAAAATCTGCTATTGGTGCAGCGCATGTTGGTGATAAAATAGATGGCTCCGTTTATAATCTTACGGATAAGGGAGCATTTGTCTTCACTACCGAAAGATATATCGCTTTTATTCCGGAAAAAGAAATGGCTGAACATCCCCATGTAGGTGCTGAAGTAACTGCCAGAGTGACTTATATACGTGAGGACGGACGCCTTAATGCTTCCTTACGTCCCATTAAGGAAAAGGCGATCGACATTGATGCCGCAATGCTGCTCAAAGCAATCGCTGCGCATGACGGCAAAATCCCGTATGATGACAAAACACCACCCGAGATAATAAAAAACCGATTTCATATCAGTAAAGCCGCTTTTAAAAGGGCTGTCGGCCATTTATTAAAAAATGGCATTGTCATGGAAAAAGACGGCTGGCTTATTTTGGTTGATGACAAAAAAGATTAATAATAATTATCTTAGATAAATTAGAAGGATTTGCTTTGAAGTTACCGAATTATCAGGTAGAGGCTTTTTTATTCGATGCCAGTATGAAATGGATTAACATACGTATCATCGGATAGTAAATTGTATGACTAAACAGCGGAGGTATAAGCATGCAGAAATTGGAAGCGGAAGTATTGGACAGCAGCGAAAATAAAAAAGGGATTCTTCTGGAAAGCGGTACAAACGAATTTGAAATAGTTGAATTTAATATAGGTGATGTGTACTATGGCATCAATGTAGCTAAAGTTCGCGAAGTTATAACCAGAGTGCCAGTGACGGCGATGCCTTCAGCGCATCCCTTTATCGATGGACTTTTTACATTGCGCGGCAGAGCTATTCCGCTTGTAAATTTAGCGCGTGCCATAAAGGTCAAGGAATCCGAAGATCCTAAGAATATCATTGTCACCGAAATAAACAATTACAATATTGGCTTTTTGGTAGACAGTGTTTCGCGTATCCATCGTATTTCTTGGAAAAATATGGAACCTTCTCCAGAAGTCGGCAATGAAACGATGATCGTCGGCGTTATAAAAATGACCGATAAAATTGTTTTACTGCTGGATTTTGAAAGTATAATAGCTGAAATTAATACAGAAATAAACCATAAATTATCAACTGTAGACAAAGTAAGCAATTCAGTTGAGGCTGACCGCCGCAATAAACATATCGTCATTGCGGAAGATTCCAGAATGCTTCGCGACCTGCTGGTCGATACGCTTCATAAGTCCGGTTATGAATTTGTACGTGACTTTAACAACGGTAAATCTGCATACGAATATCTGCAAACATTAAAAGATGCAAACGGTCCCATCACAGACAATGTAAACATGGTGATTTCAGACATTGAAATGCCGCAGATGGATGGTCATCGCTTACTGAAACTTGTTCGGGAAGATAAAACATTAGGTAAAGTGCCTGTTATCCTCTTTTCATCATTAATAAATGAAGAAATGCGTTTAAAAGGTGAACGGCTTGGCGCAACTGCCCAGATTTCCAAACCGGAAATAGGCCAGCTTATTGATTTGATGGATGATATTATCTTTAAAGCAAAAAACCAAAAATAAACTGGTAAAACCGCAGTTACAAAATGCTGCGGTTTTATTTGTTTCTTTTACTGAATAATTGCAACTGATTCTGTAGCATATTTATATTACAAATGTGAAATTTATTTAATGCAAATATGAAACAGTTCGCTGGTTTTTAATAATTATTTTATTTTTTGAAGGCTTTAAAATAAAATTTGTTGAAATAATCAGATTAAATTGTTTTTTTAGATGTATCTCAGAAGTATTGTAAAATAAGGATATGCAGACGTTTTTTTGCAATATTATGAAATAGTCTCATCCTATTTTTTTATGTATAAAGATATTATGCTGGAAATTTAAAATATTTGGCATGGTATTTGCTCTATTATAAAATAAGAGCAATACATATAAAATATAGAGGTGCATTTTTTATGAAAACAGTAATTATTCCAGAACCGGGACAAGTAAAAATCATTGATACTCCCAATCCTGTACGTAAAAAAGGAGAAGCTTTACTAAAGATATTATACGGCGGTATCTGCGGCAGCGATTTAGGGACGTATCGTGGCACATTTGCTTATGCTTCCTATCCGCGTATACCTGGTCATGAGTTCTCTGCTGAAATAATTGAAATCGACGATAATGAATATAATTTATCAACAGGTATGATAGTAACCTGCAATCCTTATTTTAACTGCGGAAAATGTTATTCCTGCCAACGCGGTCTTGTTAACTGCTGCATCAGTAACGAAACTTTGGGTGCACAACGGGACGGTGCCTTTTCCGAATATATAACCATGCCTGTTGAACGCATATATGATGGTAAAGGATTACCAGCCAAAACACTGGCTTTGATTGAACCGTTTTGCATAAGCTACCATGGGGTAAGCCGCGCACATATCAAACCGGGCGATAATGTGCTTATCATCGGGGCAGGAACTATAGGCGCACTCGCTTCGATAGCCGCCAAAGCGGCTGGTGCCAATGTCTATATTGCCGATATTTCCCAACAAAAAATGGATTATGCCATAAAAACATTTCATCTTGACGGCGGTATCTTAAATAACGACCCAGAAAACTTTATGAACAAAGTAAAGGAAATAACAGACAACAAGCTTTTTGATGTCACCATTGAAGCAGTCGGCTTGCCCTCTACTTTCCAAAACTGTATTGATGCCGCTACTTTTGGTGGACGCATGGTACAGATAGGTGTAGGCAAACGCAAACAGGATTTTGATTTCACTTTATTACAAAAGAAAGAACTCAATGTCTTCGGTTCACGTAATGCTCTAAAAAAAGACTTCCTGGCTTTAATTGATTTAGTCAAAGGGGGCAGCGTAGATCTGCAAAAAATAGTTACTAATACTTATGCTTTAGCTGAAGCTGATAAGGCTTTTGCTGATTTCAGCAAAAATGCAGCATCTATGCTAAAGGTAGTAATAAAATTTTAGGAGTGTTTTATATGCAGAAATTAAATTTTACATCACATCCCGAATTAAAAAATGATTTACCCGAAAAGATAATTCAATTTGGTGAAGGCAATTTTCTACGCTGCTTTATTGATTGGATGATCCAGCAAATGAACAAGAAAAACATCTTCAACGGTCGGGTAGTAGCAGTACAGCCCACTCCCCATGGCCGCGTGGTTGGTAAGTTAAATGCCCAGGATGGTCTTTATACAACAATCTTACGAGGCGTACAAAATGGTAAAACGGTTAATGTAAAGGAAATCATTACTTCTGTAAGCCGTGGTATCAATCCTTATACAGATTGGCAGGAAGTCCTTAAATGCGCGGAAAACCCTGCTATAGAATATGTCTTTTCCAACACTACGGAAGCAGGCTTGGCATATAATGGTGACGATACGGCAGAAATGACACCGCCATTGTCGTTTCCTGCTAAACTGACACTTTACCTTTATCACCGGTATGAACATTTTGCCGGGGCTGCTGATAAAGGCATGGATATTATCCCATGTGAATTATTGGAAGCAAACGGTGAACTTCTAAAAAGCATTATTCTAAAGTACTGTGCCCAATGGAAACTGCCGGAAGGCTTTAAGACCTGGCTTAACAAATACAACACTTTTTATAATACATTAGTTGACCGTGTTGTAAGCGGTTATCCTAAGGATGAAGCAGAACAATTCGCCAAAGAACTCAAATACGATGATGCTTTACTTGTATGTGGTGAACCGTTCCATTTTTTTGCTATTGAAGGTGATGCCCGCTTACAGGAAAGACTGCCCTTGCAACAAGTTGACCTGAATGTTGTTGTCGAAAAAGATATAACAAAATACAGACAGCGGAAAGTCCGTCTTTTAAATGGTGGCCATACGGCCAATGTACCAGCAGCTTTTCTAGCCGGAATGAATACGGTAGCGGAAATGATGGAGAATACGACAACAGGCAGCTTTACATGCCATACTATACGAGATATTATTCTTCCTTCAGTAGATATGGATAAAAACATGCTCAGTGATTTCGCGGAAGCTGTCATTGAACGTTTCCAAAATCCATTTATAAAACATTATTTACTGAGTATTTTGCTCAATTCCACTTCTAAATTCAAGGTCAGAGTACTACCTTCCTTACTTGATTACCATAAAAAATACGGTAAATTCCCTGAAGAGCTATTGTTTGCCTTTGCAGCTTTTATCTATGTCTATAAACCCGTCCGTACAGCAGAAAATCATCTGTATGGGCAGCGTGACGGCAAAGAATATGAGCTCACCGATGATGAAAACAACATAAAAAAATTCGTTGCCGCATGGAAATTGTATGACGGTACACAAAAAGGAGCAGTAGCAACAGCCAAGGCAATTGTGGGTGATACTGACCTTTGGAATATAGACACTGCATTTTTAGAAAATATAACACAGGCTGTGGGTAAATATCTGTATCGTCTTGATACGGAAGGCAGTAAAGCCGTGATGGACTCACTGCTGTAAGGAGTAGATTATTGTTATGCGGGCATTACAAATAAATAAAGCAGATAATGCTGCTGTAGCTTTGGAAAATCTTCTTGAGGGAGACTGTATAGAAATAAATGGCCAAAAAATCATATTGCGTGATGATATTCATTTTGGCCATAAATTTGCCCTGCGAAATATAATAAAAGGGGAAAATATTATCAAATATGGTTTTCCCATAGGTCATGCCAGTAGTGACATACCTGCCGGTGCACACATACACACGCATAATGTAAAGACGAATCTGGGCGAGCTGCTTACCTATAAATACACACCGGTGAAACAAGCTACACTGCCCAAAAAGCAGGGGAGTTTTAAGGGTTATAAGCGTGGTGATGGTACAGTCGGTATCCGCAACCATATATTTATCGTTCCAACCGTCAACTGTGTTACCAGTACAATCAGGTTTTTAGAAAAAAAAGGCCGGGAATTATGCCAAAACTATGCGAATGTCGATGACTGCATCGCTGTAAGCCATCCTTATGGCTGTTCCCAAATAGGGGACGATTACCGTATGACACAGCGTATCCTGGCAGACATAGTAAAGCATCCCAACGCGGGAGCAGTGCTCGTCGTAGGCTTGGGTTGTGAAAATAATAATGTAGATGAATTTAAAAAAGTACTTGGTGAATTTGATGAAAGACGCGTAAAATTTCTTATCACCCAGGAAGTACCTGATGAAAATGCCGCAGGTGAGAAACTGCTGAAAGAATTAGCTGAATTTGCCAATGGTTATGAAAGGACAGAATGTCCGTTGACTGCATTGCGCATTGGTTTGAAATGTGGCGGGTCTGATGGACTTTCAGGCATTACTGCCAATCCGCTCATTGGCGCTTTGTCCGATCTTATGGTCGGCAGTGGTGCCACCACTATTTTGACAGAGGTGCCAGAAATGTTTGGCGCAGAAACACTTTTAATGAATCGTGCGGTTGATAAAAACGTATTTAATAACATTGTCGATTTAATAAATAATTTTAAAAAATACTTCAAACGATATGGGCAGGTTATTTCTGACAATCCATCCCCCGGAAATAAAAAAGGGGGGATAACCACCCTTGAAGACAAATCCCTCGGCTGCGTCCAAAAAGGCGGAACTGCCGCCATTACTAATGTACTTGATTATGCTGATACTATCAAAGGATCAGGCTTGCAGCTTCTCAATGCCCCCGGCAACGATTCAGTTTCGACCACTGCCCTTGCTGCGGCTGGCTGCCAATTAATACTATTTTCGACAGGACGCGGCACCCCTTGGGGCACGATTGTACCTGTTTTAAAAATAGCGACGAATCCAACTTTGGCAGAATATAAAGCCAATTGGATAGATTTTAATGCAGGCAAACTTCTACAAGGCTTATCATTAACTGAACTACGTGATAAACTTTTCACGCAAATATTGCAAACCGCCTCCGGTGAACTAACGAAATCAGAAAAAATGGATTTTCACGAAATCGCCATAATGAAGGATGGCGTTACTGAATAAAGGTAAAACTAGGCAAATAAATTTTATGCGGCATTTTATTTGCATTTTCGCCATAAAGTCACTCTGCTTATATTGAGCAGATGGCATACTTCTTCGGCAGAATATTTCTTTAATAATTGATGGATTATGTCTTTTTCCATGGTTTTTAAATCACCGCTTGCATTAATACTGAGTGTGCAATCAGCATCAATACTTTCAACATCATCGTCTAAAATGTCTTTTACCTGCTGAAGCGAAATATTCTTATTATAGTTGAACGCTATTACTTCTGCCGTATTTTTGAGTTCACGTACATTTCCATACCATGGATAATTTTGCAGATAAGCAGTTATTTTAGGCGGTAAAGTGACAGGAGTTTTATGCTGTACAGGCAGATAACGGTTTAAATAAAAATACAGCAGGGGCATTATATCTTCCTTGCGTTCACGAAGAGGTGGCAATGTAAGCCGCAGGACATTTATACGATAGTACAAGTCTTGCCGAAAAAGGCCATCCTTTATGAGCTGTTTCAAATTTTTATTGGTAGCACAGATAAGCCGTATATCAATAGGTAATATTTTATCGTCACCAATACGCATGATTTCCCGTTCCTGTAAAACACGTAAAAGGCGGCTTTGCATATCTAACGGCAGATCACCTATTTCATCAAGAAATATTGTTCCTGTATGGGCCATTTCAAATAAGCCTTTTTTACCAGAACGGCGTGCACCTGTAAAGGCGCCATCAACATAGCCAAATAGTTCCGATTCAATCAGCGTAGGTGGTAATGAAGCGCAATTTATTGATACAAATGGTTTATCACGGCGTGGGCTGGCATTGTGTATACTCTGTGCCAGTCCTTCTTTGCCTGTTCCTGTTTCACCATAAATGAGCACGGTAGATTTTGATTCTGCAAATTGGCGCGCTGTCGATAAGATATTTTCCATTTTTGTAGAAGAATATTTAATATCAGCGAAATTCTTTTTTGCATAAAGTCCTTTTTGATGAAGTGCAGAACGTATTTTCCTAGCTGAATTTTCAATATTACTGACTTTCTGAAAAATTAATATATCATTTTGGTATTCTTTAGTTATATTTAACTTTATAATGTCCAGTAAAACTTTTTCGGCATTTATTTCCAATATTTTCCCTTTGTATTCATCCAGCAATGTAGGGAATTTTCTTTGCCGGTCTGATGAAGAAAACAAAGGGCTGTTTTTTATTATGGACTGTCCTTCTTTATTAGAGAAAATAATATGCTGGTTTTGGTCGTAAACAATTATCCCTTCATCAATATTATCAATGATAGATTGCATTGTTTTTAAGCGCAGATGCTTTCCTTGTTCATAATTAGCAAGAGCAAGGGCTTCTTCTATCGCTTTACTGATAGAAATATCACCTGATGTGATATAGGCGCGGTTTTGTATATTTAATGAAGCGGCGGTCAAGATGGCCTTTATATCACCAGCAATACCATCAATACCTGTCTTATAAAGTTCTTTTACCTTTTTAATTATGTCACTATCATCGATACATGGGCATAATCTGACAGAAATCCCACCAAAATCAAACTTGATATTGGCATTCTCTATTATATTATTCGCTGATACGATCGCAATATTTTTACTGCCCTGCGTAATTAATTTTTGAACAGCTATACTTATATCTATAAAAGAAGTATGGATATCAACAATTATTTTATCAGTGCTTTGCTTGAGATCACGGGCTGTGCCGCCACGGCTTATAATTATCGACGCATTTCTGTAGGCAGTAGCAGCAATTCGTACGGCTTCTTGGTTGGAAGCGGTAATAACAGGAATGGATATCCCCATATACTCCAGTATATTCTGTGCATTATCGGCTATTTTTTGATGGGGTGCAATAAATAATATAGAATTCATAAAATAATAATCCTTTACTGAATTAAAAATGCACGCTTCATTGAACAGCGTGCATTTTCTTTATCAAAATACAAATCAAATCTTTATTTTTCTGGAACTATAAAAATCAAGTTGATCCTGCTGTTCTTTAAGGATCTGGTCTGCAGCGGTGAGCTGCATTTGTGTCTGTGCATACGATGTCCCGCCATAAGAGTTACGGTTCTTTACGCATGTTTCCGGCCTGATTGCTTCTTTTACATCTGGTTCAAACAATGCGGAGAGTTTTTTAAACTCTTCCATCGTCATATCTTCAAGCCATTTGTGCTGTTCAATACAATAATGCACTGCCTTGCCTGAAACAGAATGTGCCTGTCTAAAAGGCATACCTTTTTTTACAAGATAATCAGCAAGATCAGTAGCATTAGAAAAATCTTCCTGAACAGCCTTGAGCATTGTTTCTTTCTTCACTTTCATACCGCGAATAAGCTGCGCATAAACTGCCAGACTGAACTTTACTGTGTCGATAGTATCAAAAAGGCCTTCTTTATCTTCTTGCAGGTCTTTGTTGTATGCCAGCGGCAATCCTTTTACAGTGGTCAGCATAGCCATCAAATGCCCGATTGTCCGTCCTGCTTTACCACGGACAAGTTCTGATACATCAGGATTCTTTTTTTGTGGCATCATGCTCGACCCGGTACAATGTGCATCGTCCAATTCCACAAAAGAAAATTCACGAGAACACCATAAAACAATTTCTTCACTCAAACGGCTTAGATGAACCATGAGAATCGAAGCCGCCGCAAGAAATTCCATGATATAATCCCTGTCACTTACAGCATCAAGGCTGTTTGGATAAACTGCTGAAAAGTTAAGCTGCTTAGCAACCATTTGCCTGTCTATTGGAAATGTCGTTCCAGCAAGTGCCCCGGCACCGAGCGGCATTATATCGCAGCGTTCATACACGCCCTTGAAGCGTGAAAAATCGCGGCACAACATGGAAAAATAAGCGAGCATATGGTGTGAGAATAAAATGGGCTGTGCCCTTTGCAGATGAGTGTAGCCAGGCATAATAACGTCATCGTATTTACGTGCTGTTTCTACAAAAGCCTTTTGCAAATCTAAAATGAGCTTTGAAACATCGGCTGTTTCCTTACGTACATACATGTGTGTATCAAGTGCTACCTGGTCATTGCGGCTTCTTGCTGTATGTAGCCTGCCGCCTGCTTCCCCGATCCTATCGGTAAGTCTCTTTTCGATATTCATATGAATATCTTCCAAATCAATGGAAAAATCAAAGTTTCCAGCTTCTATA
Source organism: Pectinatus cerevisiiphilus (assembly GCF_004341685.1). GTDB lineage: Bacteria > Bacillota > Negativicutes > Selenomonadales > Selenomonadaceae > Pectinatus > Pectinatus cerevisiiphilus. The sequence goes on along the minus strand of NZ_SMAA01000012.1, from coordinate 28,575 downwards.
TCAGCCAATATTGCTTTTAGGCCATCTGTTATTTTTTGGCAGTCATCATTTGAAATTATACCGCATTTTGCCAGCATACGGGCATGCGCTATGCTTCCGGCAATATCTTCATGGTACATCCGTTTGTCAAACTGAATGGAAGCCTGGAATTCATTTATCATTTCATCGGTGGATTTAGAGAACCTGCCACCCCATAATTGTTCACTCATACTATTTATTTACCTGTTTTTTCCTGCATCATAGCGCGAACCTTAAGCGGTAGGCCAAAAAGATTAATGAATCCGGTAGCATCTGCCTGATCATATACATCATCAGCTTCAAATGTAACAAAATCATGGCTGTACAAGGAATACGGTGATTTTGCACCAGCAGATATAATATTTCCTTTATACAGTTTCAGCTGTACGGTGCCGGTAACAGTTTCCTGTGTGCTGTCGACAAAAGCAGCCAAAGCTTCACGGAGCTGGCTAAACCACATTCCATCATAAACGAGTTCGCCATAACGAATGGCAACTGTTTCCTTATAGTGGAAAGTTTGACGGTCTAAGCACAGATATTCAAGTTCTCTATGTGCATAATATAAGAGTGCTCCGCCTGGATTTTCATAAACGCCACGGGACTTCATACCTACAAGACGGTTTTCAACAATATCTGTAATGCCAATACCGTTTTTAGCACCAATTTTATTTAATTTATTGAGCAATGCAACTGCATCAAGCGTTTCACCGTTCACTGCGACAGGAATACCCTTTTTAAAATCAATAGATATATATTCTGGTTTGTCAGGAGCGTCTTCCGGTGCTTTGGAAATGAGGAACATACTGTTTTTAGGTGCATTCCAAGGATCTTCAAGATCAGAACCTTCATGGCTCAAATGCCAAATATTTCTATCCATGCTGTAGGTTTTATTTTCTGTGGCAACAGGAATATCATGTTTATTGGCATAGACTATTTCGTCTTCACGTGATCTCAATGTCCATTCACGCCACGGAGCGATTATTTTTATATTCGGTGCTAATGCTTTAACCGTTAATTCAAAACGAACCTGGTCATTACCTTTTCCTGTGGCACCATGGGCAATTGCATCAGCATTTTCTTCTTTAGCTATTTCGACAAGGCGTTTAGCTATCAAAGGACGGGCAAATGATGTGCCGAGCAGATATTTGCCTTCATATACAGCACCGGCCTTTAATGTCGACCATACATAATTTTCAAGAAAATCCTGAGTAAGATGTTCTATATAAACTTTAGAAGCGCCTGATTTCAATGCCTTGTCATGGACTACATTCAGTTCATCACCCTGGCCAATGTCAGCACATACAGCGATAACTTCGCAACCGCCATAATTTTCTTTAAGCCAAGGAATAATAACAGATGTATCAAGACCGCCTGAATAAGCGAGTACAACTTTTTTTACTTGTTCCATAATGAACACTCCTTAAATTTTTATTATTAATGATGATGGTCGCCCATTAAAAGAGCCATAATAGCTTTTTGTGTATGAAGACGATTTTCGGCCTCATCAAAAATTTCATCAGCATGTGCTTCTAAAACTTCATCAGTTATTTCTTCACCGCGGTGAGCTGGTAGACAATGAAGCACCATTGCCCGTTTGTCAGCATGTTTTAGAAGATCAGTATTTATTTGGTAACCTTGGAAAATTTTTACTCTTGCATCATGTTCAGCTTCTTGTCCCATGCTCGCCCATACATCGGTGTATAAAACATCAGCATCCTTCGCTGCCGCTGCTGCATCATTCGTAACTGTCACTGTTGCTCCGGTTTCTGCTGCGTCCGCTTTAGCATTTACCAATATTTCAGCATTTGGTTCATAGCCTTTTGGTGTAGCCGCGACAAAATTTATACCTGTTTTCGCACAGGCAAACATTAGGGAATGAGCCATATTGTTACCATCGCCAATATAAGCCATCTTCAATCCCTTTAAATTTTTACCTTTATGTTCACGGATAGTCAACAGATCAGTCAGTGCCTGACATGGATGGAGCAGGTCAGTCAATGCATTTATGACTGGAATGTCAGCATAACGGGCAAATTCTTCTACCTTTTCGTGTGCAAAAGTGCGGATCATAATGCCGTCGAGATAACGGGAAAGGACTCTTGCGGTATCTTTTATCGGTTCTCCGCGGCCAATCTGCAGATCACGATTGGAAAGGAAAAGTGCCTGTCCACCAAGCTGATACATACCAGTTTCGAAAGAAACCCGCGTACGTGTAGACGATTTTTCAAAAATCATGCCCAGCGTTTTTCCCTCCAGTAAATGATGTTCAATACCGGCTTTTTGCATCGCTTTTAATTCCTGGGCAAGTGTTAGTATTTCTTCTACTTCTTCAACTGTCAAATCATGTATCGATAATAAATCTTTACATGAAAGCATATAAAAACCTCCTTGATAACGTATGGTTATATTTTAATTAAAAATATTCATTTTGTAAAATGTATATTACAATTTTTTTTGCTGTATCCATAAAAATTTATCTTTGTGTGCATAAATTTTTTTAGTTGTGTTTAGCTAAAACTTTATCAAGGACCGGTATCAATTCATCAACATGCTGCTTAGTTATGATCAACGGCGGCACGAAACGCAGCACATTACCCGCTGTGCAGTTTATTATCATACCTTCCTTAAGGCATTCATCGACTATAGCTCTTCCCGGTTGGGTGATTTCCATGCCGATCATCAGACCGCGCCCACGCACTTCTTTGATAAGTGCCGGATATTTACGCTGCAAGCCTTTGAGTTGCTCGGTTAAATACGCCCCAACTGCCTTTGCATTTTCCATAAGTCCGTTATGTTGTATAGCATTAAGCACCACATTCGCAGCTGCGCAAGCGAGCGGGTTGCCGCCAAATGTAGTACCATGGTCACCAGGATGAAAAGCTGCTGCGATCTTATTGCTCGTCATAAAAGCCCCTATGGGAACACCGCCGGCTAAGCCTTTGGCCAATGTAACGATGTCAGCTTTTACGCCAAATTGTTCATAAGCAAAAAAGGTACCGGTACGTCCCATCCCACACTGTATTTCGTCAAAAATAAGCAAGGCATTATATTTGTCACAGAGAGCACGTACTTTTTGCAGATAGTCTGCATCGGGAACATGCACGCCGCCTTCTCCTTGGATTGCTTCAAGCATAACCGCACATGTTTTATCGTCCATTTTTTCTTCAAGTTGTTTTATATTATTGAAGTCAACATGGGTAAAACCATCTGGCAAAGGGCCAAAACCTTCATGGTATTTAGGCTGGCCTGTAGCTGTAAGGGTAGCAATAGTACGTCCATGAAAACTGTTATTGGCAGCTATTATAAGCGATTTATCCGGGTCAGACATATGCGCGTATTTTCTCGCAAGTTTTATTGCGCCTTCATTGGCTTCTGCTCCAGAATTACCAAAAAACACTCTGTCCATACCGCTTACTTTGCTTAATTGGCAAGCGGCCTTAGCTTGTGCTTCCGTATAATAAAGGTTGGAACAATGGATCATTTTTGCTGCCTGTGTGCTTATCGCCTGGACGAGTGCCGGATGATTATGTCCCAACACATTTACGGCAATACCGCCCAAATAATCAAGATATTTTTTACCCTGTGTATCATATACATATGGGCCTTCACCATGGTCAAGAATTATTTTATAACGGGTAAAAACAGGAAGATAATGTGCCGCGTCTTCACTGTATATTTCTTCATCATTCATTTTAAAAACCTCCTAAAGGAATAAGATCTTTTTTAACGTATCACTTGTGTGCCAATACCCTGCGAGGTAAACAGTTCCAAGATTAAGGAATGTGCCTGCCGCCCATCAATAATGCTTGCCTTACCGGTACCTTTAGCTAATGAACATAGGCATGCCTCCACTTTAGGGATCATACCACCATTTATTTCTCGCTTATTGATCATGTCCTGCACCTGTTTTTGCGTCAAAGTGGAAAGGAAGGTACTCTTATCATTATAATCGCGATAAATACCCTCAACATCCGTCAAAAGCAACAGCTTTTCCGCCTGCATGGCACCCGCGATTTCCGCTGCGACATAGTCAGCATTTATATTATAGCTGGCGCCATCTTCTCCAGTACCTATCGGCGCTATTACAGGCACATAATTTTTATCAAGAAGATCATTTAACAATCCACTATTTATTTTTTCTATTTGACCGACAAAACCAATATCAACTTCTCCGGTGCTGCCATTTTCATTATGTATGACAGCTTTTTTCTTCTTTGCTAAGATCAGGTCAGCGTCTTTACCACTGAGGCCAACAGCATTGACATGAAGATGGTTTAACCTGCTGACAATTTCCGAATTGATTTTGCCTACTAGTACCATTTCCGCGATCTGGACTGTTTCCTTATCTGTTACACGCAGGCCACTGACAAAACGAGATGTTTTGCCGAACTTTTGCAGAAAACCCGTTATGTCAGGACCGCCGCCGTGCACTATTATAGGGCGGATACCTACATATTTCATCAAGACAATATCATGCATTACCTTATTTTTTAAATCATCATTGATCATGGCGTTGCCACCGTATTTGATGACAATAGTCTTCCCATAAAATTTTTGGATATACGGTAACGCATCAACTAAGATGGAGGCTTTCACTTCGGCAGAAAATTCCATAGTCGCCAACTCCTCAGGTATGGTATTCACCATTTATTTTCACGTATTCATAAGAAAGGTCACAAGACCATACAGTGGCATCAGTTGAGCCTATATTAAGATCAATATCAATTACAATATCATGTTCCGCCATCACTTTTTGTAAGGCTTTTTTATCAAAGGCGGCTCCTGTACCATCGGCATAAACTGTTATATTGCCGAATTTAACCACGGTTTTTTCAGGAACCATGTCCGCTCCAGAATAGCCTGCGGCACAGAGAACACGTCCCCAGTTAGGATCCTGGCCGAAAAATGCTGTTTTTACCAATGGGGAGTTGGCTATGGACATGCCAACCTTTTTGGCATCAGCAAAATTTTTGGCATTATGGATATTAATTGTCAAGAACTTAGTAGCGCCTTCACCATCAGCAGCTACTTTTTGCGCCATCTTGCAGCAAAGTTCCGCTAAAGCATTATAAAAGATTTTAAAGTCTTCATCATCCTTAACGATCTTACGGTTGCCTGCTTGCCCGTTAGCTAAGACTACGACCATGTCATTTGTGCTCATGTCGCCATCTACAGAAATCATGTTAAATGATTTTTCAATTATCGCCGACAAGGCCAGCTGCAACCGAACTTGGTCTATATTGGCATCAGTTGTAATAAAGCAAAGCATTGTTGCCATGTTGGGCTGAATCATACCAGCGCCTTTTGCGATTGCACCAATGTGTACTTCTTTACCATCTATAATAATATCAGTAGTTAATGACTTTATATAAGTATCAGTAGTAATGATAGCATTAGCAGCATCTTTACTACCGTTTTCGTCGAGTGCAGCTGCCGCAGTTTTTATACCAGTTGCAATCTTATCCATTGGCAGTGTAACACCTATCACACCAGTAGAAGCGACGATAACGTCATCAGCGGTTATACCGAGCTGTGCCGCCGCCAAAGCTGCTGTCTTTTCTGCATCGTCCATTCCCTGTTGGCCAGTACATGCGTTAGCGCAGCCGGAATTGGCAACTATTGCTTTTGCACTGCCGGATTTTACTACTTTCTTGGAAACATAAACGGGAGCTGCCGCAACTTTATTTTGGGTAAATGTACCTGCTACAGCTGCATCGGTATCACTTACGATAAGGGCAAAGTCAGGATTGCCACTTTTTTTTATACCTGCCTTTACGCCTGCTGCTTTAAATCCTTTTGCGTATGTTACCCCGGCTTTATCTTCTTTAACCATTTAAAAACCTCCAGTATATTTATGTTACTTAATGTCTATTATGGATACATCGGCGTCATTGACAACCCTGTTTTTTCATCGAAACCACAGGCAATGTTGAAATTTTGGACTGCCTGTCCTGCAGCACCTTTAACCAAATTATCTATTGCCGATAAAACAATCACACGGCCGGTTCGCTTATCTACCTGCCAGCCTATATCACAATAATTAGAACCGCGTACATTCTTTGTTGTCGGATATGCACCACGTCCTAGCAGGCGAATAAAAAATTCTGACGCATATAATTGATTGAAAGCGTCATCAACTTTTTCAGCAGTCACACCAGGTAACAGCTTAGCATAGCATGTACTTAAAATACCGCGTGCCATTGGTAGCAAATGGGGTGTGAAATTGAGAATTACATTTTTACCGACTAAAGAAGAAAGTTCCTGTTCGATTTCCGGTGTATGTCTATGTGAAGCTACGCCATATGCCTTAAAGTTATCATATAGTTCCGGTAACTGATTGGCCACTACAGCTGACCGACCTGCACCGGAAGCACCTGACTTAGCATCAATGATTATTGTTGACGGATCTATTAAATGCTGTTTTACAAGCGGGGCAAGCGCTAAAATACTAGCAGTTGGATAACAACCGGCATTGCCGATAATTTTAGCTGTCTTTATTTCCTGTCTATGCAGCTCAGCAAGCCCATAAACACGGGCAGTATTTTTATGAATATGTTTTACTTTATACCATTCTTCATAAGTAGCAGTGTCTGCGAAACGGTAATCAGCACCAAGGTCAATAATCCGTGTTTTTGTATTTTCAAGTGCTTTACCGACCTGCATAGCATGTCCATGCGGCAGACAGATAAAGATAAAATCACTTGCAGCCGCAATTTTTTCAATGTTATCAATACTTATTAGCACTTGGTCATAGATGCCACGCAAATGACCATATATATCCGATATTTTTTTGCCAGTACTGCCCTCTGAGGTAAGATATGCAATGTCAACTTCAGGATGATTATGAAGTATGCGCAACAGCTCAACTCCTGCATAACCGGTAGCACCCAGTATACTAACCTGCATACAATAAACCAGCTCCTTTTTTAATTTACTTATAATTATACAACTTTTATGCAAAAAATTGCAACAATCTTCTCGATAAAACTTTTAAAAACTTCTATAAAAAGGCCGTTGCATAAATTATCATCTATACAACGACCTTTTCTCCAAACGGGGTCTATAATTTTTTATATTACTTTTTCTTGTCAGTATTTTCGCTGTGCTGTCCCTTTATGGAATCACTGAGACCTTTGTAAAAAAGTTTATTAAAAGACGTATAGGATTTAATATTGTTATCACTTTGGCCGCCACCGATTACTTCATAAGAATAGAGATAAGCATCATTTTTTGCTGAATAAAGGTCGTAAAAGACAACAACGCGATTGTCATTGGCAACCGTTACTACTAAATAAGCATCAGCATATTTTGCCGCGTTTTCTTTAAAAAGTTTCTTCGCGGTATTTTTGTCTGTACTCTGTAAATCGACATTGTTTTCTTTCTTTACATTAGAAGCAATAATAGAATAAGGGATCACGGTCACATTTTGTAAATCTTTAGAATCAAAACCTGACTGGGCAACTGCCGCTGTCAAATCAGCTACGGTCGGCCCGTTGCCTGTCTGGACATAATTAGGTGCGGCAACGGCAATGGTATGGATCGATGCCAAATCAAAAGAATCATCCATAACAGTTGCCTTTGTTATCGGTGCCGCAAATACTGTAGCTAACGAAAAGAAAAGAGTCAAAACTGCCAAGCTTGATATTCTTATTGCATACTTCAAAAAAATACCCCCTAGGTTTGTCTTTACTAAGTTTAATTACATAGTTAAGTATAACTATTAAACTATATGCCGTCAATTAATTATAAACGTATATAAATCATTTAGGAAAATTTTGCATAAAAATATAGTTGAATTGATTTTATAGTAGTATAATGTCAATAGTATTTAATATAAGTTAATTAAGAATGATTTATATATATTTAATTTCAACCTGCTTTTAAGTAGAAAATAAAAAACATGTTGACAAAGGCAGAAAAATTATATATAATGATACACGTTCTAGCGGCGACATAGCCAAGTGGTAAGGCAGAGGTCTGCAAAACCTTTATTCCCCAGTTCAAGTCTGGGTGTCGCCTCCATATAGTTAATTAGAGAGAAGCGTAGTCTTCTCTTTTTGTATATTTACACGAGACAAATATCGCATTACTACCTTAAACGGCAGTAATGCGATATTTAAGATATAAGCTATTAGTCTCATTAATATGCTTTTTTATATATAATAAAGCTAAAAAATTAATATATTTAGCTTATATGAATGTATTGACAAAATATATTCGATGATTTATACTTATTTCATACTTAAGCGATGGCGCTATGACCTGTGATGGGTCGCGGCGCTTTTTTTTATATTTTTATACTTTTAGAGAAAAGGGGGAGGACAATGATACATTTAATTGGTGTTAATAAATATTTTGGCAATAATCATGTTCTAAAAGATATAAATTTACATGTAAAACCAGGAGAAAAAGTAGTTGTCATCGGGCCGAGCGGCTCTGGTAAAAGTACGATGATAAGATGTATCAATCAGCTGGAAAAACCAGACAGCGGCGACGTTATTGTTGACGGTATTAATTTGATAAAATCAAAAGCACAACTAAAAAAAATACGCCAAGAAGCAGCTATGGTTTTTCAGCAGTTTAATTTATATCCTCATAAAACAGTATTGGAAAATTTAACTATAGCACCTATCCTTGTCCAAGGGAAAAATAGAGATGAGGCAGAACAAACTGGATTGGAATTTCTCGCCAGAGTCGGTTTAAAAGACAAAGCTGGTGCTTATCCATCACAACTTTCCGGTGGCCAGCAACAGCGTGTTGCCATCGCCCGGGCACTGAACATGCATCCCAAAATAATGTTGTTCGATGAACCGACCTCAGCTTTAGATCCTGAAATGATAAAGGAAGTACTTGATGTTATGGTCGATCTTGCACACAGCGGTATTACTATGGTTTGTGTCACGCATGAAATGGGTTTTGCCCGCGAAGTGGCTGACCATGTTATCTTTATGGCTGATGGGCAGATATTGGAAACAGGAACACCCGCTGCTTTCTTTGACAATCCGCAAAACGAAAGGGCTAAACAATTTCTCAGCAAGATTTTGTAATGCTATTATTGCGGTTTTATATGTTCCGGCCAACATGCCGGCCGGGTAAAAATATATTGAATAAATGCTAATACTTTTAAATTTAGGGGGTTAATGATTATGTTTTTTGCAAAAAAGAAATTAATGGTTTTGGCTTTGACTGCACTTACGGGATTATCTTTACTAGCGGCAGGCTGCGGCAGTGAAAATACTTCCTCCTCATCGTCTTCTTCATCCTCATCAGCATCTAATGATATCATACAAACAATTAAAGACCGTGGTTATCTTAAGGTTGGCTGTAAAGTAGATGTTCCTTTATTTGGCTATAAAAATCCAGATACAGGCGAACTAGAAGGTTTTGAAATTGATTTATCACATGCAATAGCTAAAAAGATATTTGGCGATCCTTCAAAGGTTGAATTTACACCTGTTGTGGCAAAAACACGCGGACCGTTGCTTGACAGTGGCGAATTAGATACAGTTATTGCTACATATACAATCAATGACGAACGCAAAAAGCAATATGATTTCAGTACTCCATATTATACAGATCCTGTAGGCTTGTTAGTAAAAACAGCAGACAATATCAATTCACTTAAAGACCTTAGCGGCAAAACAATTGCAGTTCCTCAGGGCGCAACAACAAGAAAAGCTGTTGAAGACGCAGCAAAGGCTGCTGGTATAGAAGTTAAATTTGCAGAATTCCCAACATATCCTGAATGTAAAGCAGCTTTGATGTCTGGCCGCGCTGCAGCTTATGCAATGGATACTTCTAATTTGTCTGGTTATGTAGATTCTGAAACTAAAATACTTCCTGATAAATTTGCTCCGCAAGAATATGGTGCCGCTACCAAAAAAGGCAACGATGCTTTAGCTAAACTTATCGAAGATACTATTCAAGAAATGAAAGATTCCGGCGAATTAGATCAACTTCTCACGAAATGGAAGCTTAATAAATAATGGGTGTCAATAATCCTTTTGCGCTTTATAAGTGGCAGGCATTATTTGATGCACGCGATATTTTCATTGACGGCCTAACCACAACTTTAGAAGTGGCGATAGGGGCACTGATCTTATCGGTTTTATTGGGAATAATTTTTGGTATCGCCGGTGTATTTCCAAATAAATTTATACGTGTATTAAATCGTGTGTATGTGGAATTTTTCCAAAATACGCCATTAGTTGTACAAGTGGTTTTTATTTATAACGCCTTACCGCAAATTCATATTGTTATGCCAGTGCTGCTTATTGGTATTATCGGCGTAGGCCTTTACACCGGTGCTTATATGGCAGAGGCTGTGCGCGGCGGTATTTTGTCGGTTTCCAAGGGACAGCTTGAAGCAGCTATGTCGCAAGGATTTAATTATTGGCAGGCAATGTGGTATATAATATTACCCCAGGCAAAACGGGTGATGCTTCCTTCAATGGCAAACCAAGCTATTAATCTTGTCAAAAACACCTCTGTGCTGGCTATGATAGCTGGTGGCGATTTGATGTATCAGGCAGATTCATGGTCTGGGAGTAATATGTATTATGGTCCGGCATATTTAACAGCAGGCGTATCATACTGGATAATATGTTTTCTGCTGAGCAAATACATCAACAAGCTGGAAAAGAAAGCTGAGGTGTGATGAATGGCAGACTTATTTGGGCTAAATAATTTTTTATTTCTGATGGGCGGTTTTAAAGTAACGTTGGAGATTGGCTTTTTCTCCATAATATTCAGCGTTCTGATAGGTACGCTTGTCGGCATAGCCAGGTATTTACGAATACCTGTATTAGGACATATTGGCAGTCTTTATGTAGATATAGTACGTAACATTCCCTGTCTTTTATGTGTCTTGATAGCGCGCTTTATGACACCGCTGCCACCGACCATGTCCGGCATACTGGCTATGTCAGTATTTACGGGAGCAATCATGGCTGAAATTGTTCGTGGCGGTATAAATTCTGTGGCAAAGGGCCAGTTTGAAGCAGCTCTTTCACAAGGTCTCAGCAGATGGCAGATAGTATACCATATCATTTTACCGCAGGCATATCGCAACATTATCCCACCTATGGTTTCCCAGTTTACTACTGTCATCAAGGATTCTTCCTTCGTATGGGCAGTTGGTACAGAAGAACTTACCGGTCGGGGAACAATTTTGATAGGTCGTTATAGCGATACTAGCCATTTATTTATCATCATGGGCTGTGTGGCGCTGATTTATTTTATCGTAAATTACAGTTTGTCCCTAGTTGCCAGATGGGAACATAGACGGTTGACCGCTAAAAGTTATTAAAAATAATATACAGTATAACAATATAAAAAAATGTTTCACAGTAAAAAGCACTTTCGTTTATTTTGTAAGCGGAAGTGCTTTTTGCTGTCCCATATTTACGGATATATCCTGTACTTTATAGATCACTCACTAAAAAGCACATATATATGCATTTGATTTTATCATAACGCTCTTTTATAATAAAGATAAGCAGTAAATTCAACAAAGGTGTGAAATAAAATGTCTAATGAAAAAAAAGCAAGAAAAACCATTGGCATAATAGGTGGCATGGGACCTTTAGCCACATGTGACTTATTTAAGAAAATTATTGAAAAAACAAATGCTGCCAATGACCAAGAATATATACGTGTTTGCATAGACAATAATACAAACATTCCCGATAGGACGGCAGCCATCCTGCACGGCGGTGCAGATCCTGTTCCTGAGATTGTCAGAAGCGGTGTCCTGTTGGAAGGTATGGGCGCTGATGTATTGATTATGCCCTGCAACACAGCACACTATTTTTACAATAAAATTGTTCCCTTTTTGCATGTTCCTCTTTTAAATATGCCGGAAGAAACTGCCCATCGCCTTAAACAGCAAAATGTTAAAACAGCTGGGCTCTTGGCTACAGACGGTACCATAAAATCCAGAGTCTACCACAATATGTTAGAAAAATTAGGAATAAAAGTGGTTACCCCCTCCCCCGTACACCAGAAAAGTGTTATGGACATTATTTATAAAGGTGTCAAAGCTGGGCGCAAGGATATAGATACAACCGGTTTTTACGCAGCAATGGATGAACTGGCAGCAAATGGAGCAGAAAAGTTAATTTTAGGCTGCACAGAATTACCAGTTGCCTTTACAATGTTCAATATAGACCGCCCCGCGATCGATGCGACAGCTGTTTTAGCAGAAGCGGCAGTCCGCTTTGCTGATAAGGATTTATTATTCCCGGCGAATAAATAAAAGTCATTAGCTTTTTTATTTTAGTGCCCTGCAATATCAAAAATATATTGGAGGGCATTATTTTATTTCCATTTTAACAGCCTCTATTATTTCCTGTGGTGCAAGTATTTTACCACATGGCTTGCCATTATCTGGTTCTATAAATTTATAATGGTCTGCATATTTCTTTAAGCGGGTAATATTTTCCTGCATAATAGGATTTTTATACATGACAGGATTCATGCATGGTGCTATAAAGATAGGGACACTGCATGCCAGCAACATGGTCGTCAAGGTATCATCAGCAATAGCACCGGCTATCTTACTGATAATATTGGCTGTTGCCGGTGCTATTATAGCAAAATCTGCCAATTTAGATAAAGGTACATGCGTTGAACTCATATCTGTCAACTTTTCCCACATATCCGTTTCCACTTTATTGCCTGAAGCTCGCTGAAAGCTTATAGGTGAAACAAATTTCATGGCATTTTCTGTCATTACTACATGCACATCAGCACCAAGTTTAGTCAGCTGTGTAACTGTTTCTACACTTTGCCAAACAGCATTACCACCGCTTATGCCAAAAATGATATGCTTTCCCTGAAACGGGTTTTCTTCTACTAACACAAAAAAGCCTCCTTAAAATTAACATATTAACATCTACAAATTAGTGTATAATCAATTATATATCTTTTATCACTTAAAAATAAGGAAAATAAGATATTTATTTATAAAATTAGAAAATACGTAAAGAAAACAATTACTGTTAATTATTTTAATGATATTAAAATTTTTAGTCAATTATATAAATTAGTTATACAATTAACAAATTTTTACCTATTGGTTTATATTTAGTCTATTTATATATAAAAAACATTTTTTTCTCTCTAAAAAGTATTTTTTACTAGTAATTTATAAGGATTTATTTAATTTGTATAAATTGACATAAATTAAGTAAAATTCTATTATAAAAAACAAGCAAAGAAGCCTATCAACAATAATAGGCTTCTTTTTTATTATTTACATTGGGGGAGATTAGAGTGAAGGATGTAAATCGCAAGCTGTTGCCATTAATGCTGGGAATATCATTATCAATAGGCGGTACTGTTTATGCGGATAGTCCAGAGTCTGTTACGCAGGTAGAACTGCCTGCGCAGACAATCGTCGGCGAAAAAGAAAACAAGGACAACGCAGCATACCACGACGGAAGTGACTACAAAGAACCTGCCTACAGTAGGTTATCTATACCCGAAAGCTCCAAAGCTGGTACAGAGGTAATAACACATGAGCAAATAGAAAGGATGCATCCCCACTCAGTCCTAGATATCCTGCAAAGAGCCATGGGCATAAGTTATACGTATCAAGGAGTAAAGGTGCGGGAAACGTTGCAGGACAGAGGCGGTGACAATCTAGGCCTCATTATAGATGGTTCCTATATCGTCTATTCACAGCAGGCAAGGGGAATGCTCAGTAACCTGCCTGTATCAATGATCGATTCAATAGCGATTGTGCGAGATTCGACTATTCTTACAATGGGACCGATAGAAGCCTTTAAGAGTCCTACCGGCGCACCGAACCAAGGTTTTGTAGTCATTAAAACCCTGAAATCTACCAAGCAAACGAGAAATCTTTCTATTTCTACAGGTAATTTTTCGACTAACGGACAAAGCATACATATTGGTGATAAAGATGCTAATGGACTTTCTTATGATTTTGCCTACGCACATAAAAGCTCTGCCGGTAAAAGCGGTTGGAATAATGATTATGCTTACAATGCTGCCTTATTTAAAATAGGTAAAGAATCTAAAACTACCGATAATGAACTTTCTTTTTATTATAATGACGGCATGTCCGGATCACAAATGGGATTTGTCCGTGGCAGTACAAGTGTAATCGCCGATCCTGATTATGTAGCTAAATATGATCCAGTAAAAGCTGCTATCTTAGGATATACATTTTATAAACACTGGTCTAACGGTTCTACTACCGGACTTTCCTTAAATTACAATAAATTAAATGGCCTTTTCGTAGCAAAACATAATGGCATCATGAATAATACCACCGGAAAGGTTTTTACGGATGAATATAACCAAGAAGACGAAAGTGTATACGAAGGAAATTTGTGGCAAGCCTGGCAGACTAAAAATTCTGTCACAAAAATAGGCCTGCAAGCATTGAAATGGAAATCACCAGAAGGCGCAATTTATTTTTATGGCTTTGGCCCATTTGATGAACAAATATATAGTGCTTATGCATCATATCAACAAAAAGTTGGTAAAAAATTAACCTGGGATGGAGCCATGCGTATAGACCGCCATCACGTAACCGACAGCGCACAAAAATACAGCGGTGCCGGAAGCAATCCAAAACGTATCCACGATGAATGGCTGGGTTCGGCAAAAAGCATTGCCCTAGGCGCTGCCTATCAGGCCAATGACACATACGAATTATTTGCACGTACTTCTTACACAGAAACACCGCCCAACAGTTATATCGTAGGTGACCGGCTAGTTAACGGAAAACATGTCCCCGATCTCAATGCAAAGTTTGCTGACGATAAACGTCTTAAATACGAAATTGGCGTTACAGCGCATTATACCCCTGCTTTCAATGCCTCCCTCACAGGTTTTTATTATGATATTAAAAATGACAAAAGTGCCGTCCAACAAGGTATTGATGTCAATGGCAATGCAGCAAAATCTGCTATAGATTCATATACTACATATGCCCAAAGCGATGTAAAACGCAAAGGCTTGGAGTTATCACTACACGGTATGATAAATAAATATCTCAGTTACAATACAGGCTATACCTATTTTACTGCCGGTAATAATCCCAGCTCGGCACTTGTGCCCCATTCCCAGTACACGGCTTCCCTTATGTATGATAAAGGTGATTATTCAGGGTCTTTATCTTTACTGCATGTCGGCAATTTTAAAAACGCGCTTACGGATACCACAAATGTAGGTGATTTCACTACGCTGAATGCCAGTCTAAGTAAAAAGATCAATGATAATCTTACCGTTTCTATATTTGGCGATAATATAACGAACCAGCATTATGCTACCAACCACCGTGATGTTGACAGACCGGATTTTACAGGAGCTGTAAAAGGATATTGGTATAATGAAGGCGCTGTATACGGTATCCAGTTTGATTATAATTTTTAATGGACTTATTTTATATAAACCGCACATATTGCCCCAATATATGCAGCATAATTTTCAGGAGTAGTTATTATATGAGAATGCAAAATACAAAGCATCATAATAATAAAATCATCTATTTAATATTCGGCAGCATCCTGCTCGGTTCTTTTTTATTATCTTTTTTAGTTGGCAGTTATGATTTGTCATTGAATAATCTGCTGCATTTATTATGGGAAGGAACAAGCGGCTCATATTCAGGCGAAAGCAGCTCAGCAGCAACCATTATTTTCGAAGTTCGTATGCCACGCATCCTAGCAGCAATGGGCATAGGCGCCGCCCTATCAATAGCCGGTACCTCCTACCAAAGCATATTTCGCAACCCAATGGCTTCACCGGATCTTTTAGGTGCGTCGGCAGGTGCTGGCTTTGGTGCTGCCTTAGGCTTATTATTCAATTTCAATATGATGGAAATACAGCTTATGGCCTTTATAGCCGGAATGGCTGCCGTGCTCATCACCTATCTAATAGGCAATTTTATTAACAGTGGCAGCTCTACCATAGCCCTTATTTTGACGGGTATTGTTGTTTCTACATTATTCCAGGCTTTTATTTCCATAATTAAATACACGGCCGATCCTGATGGCAAATTGCCTGACATTGTTTTTTGGCTTATGGGCGGGTTGAATAATATCACTTACAGTGATTTGGATTTTTTCTTTATTATGTTTTGTATCGGGGCGATACCTTTATTTTTATTGCGCTGGCGTTTAAATGCATTGATGTTTGGCTCTGAAGAAGCTTTGGCTCTAGGTGTAAACGCAACTATGTTACAGCTAATCACCATTATCTGTGCAACCATTTTAACAGCAAGCTCGGTGGCTATAGCAGGAATAATTGGCTGGGTTGGTCTGGTTATTCCCCATCTGGCACGCCTGCTAAGCGGTGCGGATAACCGGATCGTACTCATTAATTCTTGTATTCTAGGTGCAGCTTTTTTACTTTTAGCCGATGATGCGGCTCGTTCCATTGTTGCTTCAGAAATTCCCATAAGTATTATAACTTCAATAATAGGGGCTCCATTTTTCATTTTGATGTTATATAGTTTTCGGGGGCGATTATCATAGAACTCACTATAAAGAATCTTTCCTGCGGCTATGCCCATAACAGCGTAGTAAAAAATATGAATTTCACAGTCACATCAGGAGAAGTAATTTCCCTACTCGGTCCAAACGGAGTAGGGAAAACGACTTTATTAAGAACGATTATGGGCTTTTTAAAACCGCTGAACGGTATAGTTTCCCTAGATGATAGAAACATTTTATCCCTGCCGCGAAAATACATTGCCAGCCGTATAGGTTATGTGCCGCAGATAAACCAGCATTCATTTTCCTTGTCTGTGGAAGATGTCATTATCTTAGGTCGTCTTTCCCATTTAGGTATCTTTGCCCATCCTGGTTACAAAGATATGCAGATTGCCGAAGAAACACTCAAAGTATTAAACATAGAATCTTTACGACATAAAATCTTTAATAATTTAAGCGGTGGTGAACAGCAGATCGTCATGATTGCCCGAGCATTAGTACAAAAACCGATGTTTTTAATTATGGATGAACCAACTTCAAACTTGGACTTTGGCAATCAAATACGCATATTAAAGATAATAAAGCATTTGGCGAAATGCGGCATCAGTGTACTATTTACCACGCATCTTCCCGACCAGGCATTTTTATGTGAAGTTAAGGTAATACTTTTTTATAAGAATGCAGAACCGGAGATTGGCAAAGCAGCAGATGTATTGACAGAACATAACTTACAAAGAGCATACGGTGCCGCTATTAAAGTTATTACCCAAAAGAATGATGATGGAAGTATCCTAAAAACATGTGTCCCGATGATGGGAGAATAAATTATGCGTAATATAAAATTTATAAGAAAAATAATTATAATACTCATTGCCATAGGTCTGGCAATAAGTATTATTGGCTGCAAAAGTATTCTTAATAACAGCTCTGCAACGGATAGCACACCAGAAACTATGCGTACCATTACAGATATGACAGGACAGCAGGTGCAAATACCGACTAATATAAAAAAATATGCAGTTGGCTGGTATGCGCATAATGAAGTTTTGGTGATGCTTGACCATGCAGATGGGATGGTTGCTACGCATATGCAGCAAAAAGACTTCCCATGGCTTTATAAAATCGCCCCGAAAATGAATAATGCACTATCTACGTTTGGGGATGATTTTAATTTAGAAGCCTTGCTGGCACGTAAACCCGATGTAGTCTTCGATTCCACTGATAAAAACAGGAATAAATTAGCCTCTGTACATATTCCCCTCGTAAATTGTTATTTCGATAACTATGACGATATGGAAAAGGCTATAACCCTGACTGCGGATATAATGGGCGGTGATGCCATTAACCGCGCTGCTGCCTATAATTCTTATCTCAACGAAAAATTGAATTGGATAAAAGATATCACCGCACAAATTGCAGAAAATGATAAACCAAAGGTATTGCATTTGCAATCGATAGATCCATTAAAAGCAGATGGCAGACAGACGATCATTGATACTTGGATAACTACAGCCGGTGGTATAAATGCAGCTTCAGAAATAAAAGGTAATATGCAGCCTATATCAAATGAACAGATAATAAAATGGAATCCGGATATAATTATCCTTGACGCTGCCTGCAACCCGGATGATATATTACAAAGCACACCGCTAGCAAATGTAACCGCTGTAAAAAATGGCAAAGTATACATCAATCCACGTGGTGGTTTCGCCTGGGATCGCTATGGCATTGAAGAAGCTTTGCAGATTCAGTGGGCAGCCCAATTATTCCATCCTGATCTATACAAAGATCTTGATTTACCGCATGAAGTTAAAAATTTTTATAAGCAATTTCTTTGGACAGACCTCACAAATGAAGATGTAATAAAAATTTTACACGGTGAACACCCTTAATCTTCTGCCATATTCATTAAAATCAATATACGGTATTTCCAGCGGGAGTATTATTATGGAAAACTTTAATTATTATCGGACAGGATGGCTGGTCTCTCTAGGAATCCATATCATTTTTTTCCTTATAATAGCGTATAATGGTATTTTTTCTAATATAAGTAAAAATGTGCAAGAACCTAATACCGAAATCTATGTAGCCAATATTAGTACAGCAAGTGGCGGTGAATCGGGCGACACAGGATCTTTAAATAATGCATCAGATGATATTTTATTCAGCCAGGATGAAAACGATTCAACCGATACAGAAAATAACAATGACCAAACTGCTACCAAAATGACTGACAATAAACATAAAATTGTTGATGAGAACAGTTTCTCAGGGAAAAATAAAAGTACTGCTGCTAAAATATCTAATGGAGAAAGCAGTGCTGGAAAAAGAGCATCTGCCAGCAGTGGCTCCGGCACTAACGATGGTAAAAGTCACGGAGCGGGAAATGGTCAAGGAAATGATGGCAAAGCCGGTGAAGGTGATTCCGCTGAAACAGATGATGCCACCGCACGCCAAGCGGTGGTCCTGCCTGTTCCGCTGAATGCTCCTAAACCTTCTTATCCGTATACCATGCGTTCTTCCGGTGTTGAAGGAATAGTAACGATAAGCTTTCTCGTAGATGGCTCGGGACAAGTCGAAACAGTATCGGTTGTTTCTTCTTCTGGTGGCGAAGCTTTCGATGAAGCAGCCTTGTCTGCCGCCCGTCAATGGACTTTTTCCCCTGCCCAAAATGAAAAAGGACAGCCTGTCAGCTGTCGTATAAGCCAAACTTTTTATTTTAAGATGAACGGCTAATGGCGATACAGTATGTCAAATAAAAAATGGTTTTGCTGAATTTTTAAGATCATTTCAACAAAACCATTTTTGTTAAGCAGGGATTATGCTTTGCAATATTATTTTAATATAACACTATAGGTATAGTGTTTAGGGTTAACGACAAATTACATGCCTAGGATACCAGTCCAATAACCGAGGATACCAACGGCAAACAAACCGAAAATAATCCATATCGGGTTGACTTTATTCTTCATGAGCTTAATGCACAGGAAGGTCAAAAGAAGCGGTATGAGCCCTGGCATCAACTGATCCAAAATGGTTTGCACTGTTGTCACAGCCACAGTACCATCCTGTTTTTGGATAGTAGAAATAACAATAGGGACATGTACCGAAGTCCACTTATTAACTAATGCACCCATAACAAAAAGTCCTAAAATTGATGCACCTTCAGTAATTTTTTGCAGGGCATTGCCAGCAACATCAGCAATGACATCAGTACCTTTTTCATAACCATATTTGATACCATACCAACGCACGAGAAGACGAATCAAGTTAAATAAGACAAAGAACAATATAGGGCCGAATAAGCTTCCGCCTAATGCGAAAGAAGCACCTAATGAAGCTGTTATAGGACGTACCGTTCCCCAGAATATAGGATCACCGACACCAGCCAAAGGTCCCATCATCCCAACTTTAAGGCCGTTTATAACACCGTCCTGGATGTCTTTACCATTTGCTTTTTGTTCTTCTAATGCTGTAACTACACCAATGATTGGTGCCGTTACAAAAGGATGTGTATTATAAAATTCAAGATGTCTTTTTAAGGCTTGTTTGCGTTCATCACCTTTGTATAATCTTTTGATGATAGGAATCATCCCAAAGCAAAATCCTAAGGCCTGCATACGTTCCATATTCCAGGAGCCCTGTAGTAAGTTTGAACGGACAAACGTCCAGAAAAAGTCGCTTTTAGTTAATTTTTTCATTGTATTTTCCTCCTTTTCAATCATCTAAATCATCATCAAGATCATCGTCTTGGCCGCCATTAGATGCAGGAGCTGCCGCCGCGACTGCCGGTTTATTATATTTAGGGTTAAGCTGAATATACACTATAGCCAGAACCAAACCGATAACGCCAAAAGCAACAAGGTTAAACTGTGTGAAACCTGCAATGACAAAGCCGAGGAAGAAGAACGGCATCAGATAGCCTGCCTGCATCATGTTGATTACCATAGCGTAACCAACAACTACTATGAATCCACCAGCTACCTGCAAGCCGCCTGTGATGACGGGAGGAATAGCATCGAGCATAGATTGTACTGCACCTGTACCTATATACATTGCAACGAGTATAGAAGGAATAGCTACACGCAATGCCTGAAGTGCCAGTGCGCTAAGATGGCATATGTCTATACCGCGCAGACTGCCTTTTTCAGCAAAACCATCGGCTTTATGCTGAAAGAAAACTGTTATTGTACGGCATAAGATAGTCAGCACCTGCCCTGCGGCTGCCAGCGGCATTGCTATGGCAATACCGGCACCGATGCTTTGATGTCCTGCAATAACTAAAATTGTTGAAATAACTGAAGCCAAGGCTGCATCTGGTGCCATTGCCGCACCGATGTTCATCCAACCAAGGGCGATCATTTCCAATGTACCACCGATAATGATCCCAGTAGTTATATCTCCTAAAATAAACCCAATGAGTGTACAAGCAATTAATGGCCTGTGAGTTTGAAATTCATCCAGTACGCTCCCCATTCCTGCTACAGCAGAAACAATAAAAATTGCAATAAGTTGAGCACCATTGATTTCCATTATGAATACCTCCTAATTATTAATTTATAAATAAAGTTCTTATTTCAACTGAAAACTATTCAGTTGAAATTTAGATTACCTGAGTCCATTCATAAAATTATTTTTTCAAAAGTTCCATTATATCAACTTTCTTATCTGTATCGACTTTCCTACATTCTAGTTCTATACCTTTTTCATGCAGCTTTTTAAACGATTCTTCATCTTTTGCATCGACTGATATAGCACCGCTGACTTGACGTTTGCCTTCTTTGAAACTCATGCCGCCTATATTGACACTTTTTATGTCTACGCCCGCTTCAACCATACGCAAAACACTTGTCGGATTGGTAAACAGCAATAGGCACTTATCGTCTTTATATTTGGGATTATTATAGACACGAATGGCTTTATCGACATTTACAACACTGGACTTTATACCGGGAGGCGCAACCTGTTTTAAAAGTGTTGCCCTGATATTGTCTGCGGCTACTTCATCATCACAAACAATTATTCTTTCACATTTAGTTACCTTCGCCCATACAGTAGCCACTTGGCCATGTATGAGTCTATCATCAATACGTGCTAATACAATTTTCATTATAAATCGTCTCCTTCATCATCAGTCTCTATACTTACCATGCTTTTGTGAAACTCTTTTATTCCTGTGCTGGCAGCTTCCTTTGCTTTTGCTAAAACAGCAGTTATAGGTGCTTCGCTGCTGGCAGCCAAACGATAATTTATGACTTCAATCAGCATTGGCAGGTTGACCCCCGTTACCACACCGCAGCGTTCATCGGCAGCAGCAATTCGGCAGGCAGCGTTATAAGGACTTCCGCCGAATAAATCGTTTAATATTATAATTCCATTTTCTATGCCAAGTTCTTTTATGGCCTGTTCATATTTTATATTTAAATCGTCAGGACCTTCTCCCGGAATTAAGGTAACAGTCCTTAATTTATCTGGCTGTCCGCAAATCATTGCGCATGTCTTTACCAGTTCTTCCGCTAAATGACCATGAGTTCCAACAATAATACCGAGCATATCCCTCAACCTCCTTTACCTCTATACTTAAATACATACGCAAGAATCATGCCAATATTGTGTGTCACTTAAAAAGAGCGTATTATCAGACTTTATAGAAACTTATTTAATTTTTGACACAGTCACAAATGACACAGTTATAAAAAAGCATCACAATGTTTGACACATTGCGATGCTTTTTTGACACACTATAATTATCTCAAAAAAATTTAATTTATAAAAATATCGGTGAACCAAAAATCTTTATATCATTTATAAAGATTCACATCGAAAATCTTATTCATATCATGGCCACTATATAGGACAATTCATCTTCATCAAGGGTAATTTGCAAAATTCTCTCAAATACAGATGCAGTACGTTTTACCTTATCCAATTTAAGTGGTTCGATTTCTCCTGCCAATGCCTTGTTATATTTGATGCTATTGTGAGTTATCTGGCGTTCCAAAGCACAGCCAGTATGGACTACTATTTTCAGTTTTTGTGCATTGGAAAACTTTGTACCAAAAATTTTCTCCAATTTTTCCACAAATTCTATCAACAAGTTTATTACTTTATCAGGATTTAAATATAAAAGGATTTCTTTAAGCGCATCCGCACATAAATGGCGAAGGACTATATTACTGTCCTCTATACGCTGCGGCGCAGTATGTGCCATACCGGGCAAAAGACATAATAAGGCACTGTCCTTACCGCTCAATATTGTTTCCAAAGGAATAAACGGAGCATCTATTTGTGGATCCATAATCCCCACCGACGCTAATATATTATATTTTTCTGACAGCTTTTTTATGTTTTCTTTCATATCATATATACTTATCGGTATGATTTTAATATGCATAATTCCTGCGTTGAGCAAAATATCCCAGATCATCTGTTTTAATTTTTCTGCGGTACCTTCACCAGAACTGCAAATTGTGATAATTATATCTTTCTTTTCTTTACTAGATAAAATAGTGCTGTCATCATAGCCGCCAAAAGATTTCAAGGAATCATACACTGCTTGCAAAGTAACCCCTGCCATATCTACCTTTCGCATGGCTTCAAGCACCAGCGGTGTAGTAACCATATTTATAGTCAAAATGGAGATATTGAGCTTTTCCTGTATAAGTGGACCAAAGTTACATAGCGAACCCATATCCGCCATCAGCAAAACGCCTTGGCTGCAATTAATATGCCGCAATCTTTCTACGATCCGCTCAAGCATTTCGTTTGGCTTGCATTCGAGCGGCATATCAAAAGGAATTAACTGTACTTTTGTCGCACTGAACAGCTTACGGGCAACATCACAGACCGAACTGGCAGTATAGTTACCATGCATTGCTACCGCAATAACAATTTTATCCGTTATATCCTCTTGTTTTAAAGATTGAAGCAGCATCGCAAAATATTCCATTTCTGAATTGGCAATCTCTATATTATAATGGCTTTCGATTAATGCCTTAATTTCCTGTGCCAGTTCAAATTCCAGTGTAGAAGTATTAACCATTCCTGACAGTGAATTGCGAAATTGCTTTTTTTCCTTAATTCGCGCAAATAATGAACTCAAATGTAAACCAAAAGCATATAAAAAGCGTTCCTTTGATATCAGATTAATTTTTTCGGCGACGAGATCAGCCACCTGTTGTGTAAAATCAACCATATCTGCATCAATTATTTTTAAAAGACGGTCATGTACCGATAAAGTCACATTTTGTTTTTGTTTTAAATAAAAGTTTTTTAAATAAGCGTTTACGTCAGCAATCATTACCTGCTGTACTACATCATCAGCAATTCCTTCGCCCTTTAAAATTTTTACTTTATTTTCTACCATTTGGTAAAGGTTAAATTTTTCACCTTCGACTTCCTTTGGCAGTTTACCTTTGCTGTCTGGTGTTACGTAAAATTCATTGCCTATAGTTGCTGAAATAGCAGCCATATCCTGCCTTTTGGTACTCATAGCCAATATACCTGATTTTATTCGGGAAGGGAGTATATGATAATCTATATCTATATATTTACGATTTTTTATATTGAGTAAACCCTGGGCACATAAAAGGCGTACATTCGATTCAAGCTGACCAACATTTCCGGGTCCAATGCTCCCAATCAACGCTTTTATTGCATCTCCGCTCACCTTTATTGGTCTTTTTATACAACGTGATTCTCTCAAAAATAACAGTTTTGTGATCTCTAGTTTTTCTTCAACAGGTCGCTCTGATAATGGTGGTATTTCAATAATATTAGGAATACGCCTTTTAAATGTCTTGGTCAGGACAGAATCTGGATCTTCCGTTGTCGCACAGATTATCAGCACACGCGCTTTCCGTTCACGCTTTGTTTCCCCCAACCTGTTAAAAGTACCAGTGTCCATAAAATAAAAAATCATTTCCTGGCCTTCAGGCGGCAGGCGATGTACTTCATCAAGAAAAAGCACACCTTCATCAGCCGATTCTATCAACCCAATAGCACTAGTATCAGCTCCGGTAAAAGCTCCCTTAGCATGGCCGAAAATATGCGATATTAAAAGCTGTGGGTTATTGTAATAATCCGCGCAATTAAATGTTATAAAAGGAGTATTTTGTTTGAAATGGCCTATTTCGCGTCCATATTCAAACATCATATGGGCAAATAACGTTTTACCCACACCTGTCTGTCCCAAGATAAGTGTATGCAATCCATTTGGTGGATAAATTATGGCCGCTTTTGCTTGATCTATTTGTGCTTTAAGGCTTACGCCCACGAATTTGCTAAAAGCACTACTATGTTCATTTACCTTTTTAGTTTCGATATGTCTTTTTATGTTCTTTATCTTGCCATCACTATAAAAATAACGGACAGGACGGCCGTTGGCTTTTTCTATCTTCTTTTGCCTGTAAAGTTCGTTCAATTCACGGCTTACATTACTGCGTAAAATGTCCAGTTTTTGGGCAATCTGCTCAGCTGTCAGACCTCTTTCATGCAATGCCCCTGTTTCATAGACTTGTTTCATATACGCATAAATACGATCAATACGTTTCATAAGCTGCGCTCCAATATAATCACTTTTATTATTATACTAGCCTTCCTGAATATATCATTTAATCCATTTGGTTTTCGCGTTGCGAAACGGTCATAAAAAAAGAGAAGCATCCTGCTTTAATAAAATATGTACAGGAAAAAGTACTATTTAAAATATATTATCGCAGATATATAGAACGTTTACAAGTAACGCTGTTATTATCTGCTAAAATGAAAATAAACATTGACAATATAAGCATATCCATTATCATGATATTATATTAATAAATTTTTTTGGAAGGATCTTTCGATGGAGCAGTCAAATATTCGTATAATTTATATTTTTGTCGACCTTATTCTCCCGCTTATAGTTGGTTATTTTTTGCATAAGCGTAAATGGATGAGTATTGAAACATGCAATTTACTCCTTAAAATAAATATCAGAGGTATTGCCACCATATTGGCTATGGGAAGTTTTTGGCTCATGGAGATCAGTGCTGATTTTATAATCATTCCCATCTATGGCATCGTTGTATGCCTAATACCGGGCCTTCTTTCCTACCCACTCGGCAAACATCTTAAAAATCCCCGAGCCGTAGGCGCTTTTCTACTTACTGGATACCTTTCGAATATTGGTACACTTGTGGGTTTGTGCGGTTTTGTGTTGTATGGAGAAATGGGGTTTGCTTATATACAAGCAGTCGCCATTTTCCAAAATGTATTTACCCTTTTAGTCTGCATTCCAATGGCAGGCTATTATCAACAACTCTCTAGGGCACGTTCGGCTGATATACATTTTAGCCCGCAATGGCGTGATATTCTTATAAGCTGGAATCAACTGGCACTGGTTGGTGTGCTCATAGGATTTTTCCTGTCATTGTACCATGTTCCACGCCCTGCACTTTTCCCGCCCGTCTTTGATTCATTAGTTCATATTGGTGCCTGGATAGGGATGCTTCCTATCGGTTTCCTTATAAAATTTTCTACATTAAAAATTTATTTACGGGAAGCACTTATGATGCTGCCAATAAAATTCGTAATCCTTCCTTTATTGGTCTATTTTGCTTTTTCCTTGTTCACCGATAATAAAATGATTATTAATACGATGACCTTAATCGGGGCTGCCCCAGCCGCCATAAATTCGATTGCCATAAGTCAACTTTATAAGCTGAACACCAATATGTCTACGGCAATATTTATGATTACTACAGCCGTATTTTTTATTATTGTTTTTCCTATTTTTTATTTGTTCATATATTAATAGGCTTTGGGGGTATCATGACAAATATATTAATAAGCCGATTGCAAAAAAGACGTTTATTGACTCCTTACCAAACATTAGTTTTGAGTTTTATTTTAGTCACTTTTTTAGGGGCATTGCTTTTAATGCTTCCTTTGTCCTCGCGTTCTGGAGAAAGTCTTTCTTTCACTAATGCTTTATTTACTGCAGCTTCCGCTGTATGCGTAAATGGGCTTACCGTGGTTGATACAAGCCGGTATTTCTCATATTTTGGTCAGATGATTATTATTCTCCTAATTCAAATAGGCGGTTTAGGCGTCATGACCATAACTATAATAATAACCGTTATAGCCGGTCGGCAAATACGTTTAAAAAGCAGAATTTTGATGCAAGAATCTTTAAATCTGTTGAGCTTTGCCGGTGTTGTGAGATTGTTCATAAGCATCGTCATTGAAACTTTCATTATTGAATTTATAGGTGGTTCTATTCTGGCGATACGTTTTTATCAGGATTTTGGCATAAAAGGAATTTATATGGGCTATTGGCATGCTGTATCGGCCTTCTGTAATGCCGGCTTTGACATAATAGGCGGGGAAGGCATCGCTGCCTACATCACAATGCCTTCTGTTTGTATGACTTTATCTATCCTTGCCGTCATAGGCGGTATTGGCTTTGGGACAATAGAAGAATTAAAAGAACGCTTTCTTTATAAAAGAAAATTTCGTTTTTCACTAAATACCAAAGTCGTCCTCTTTACAACGGCTATCCTTTTAATTGTTGGCGCAATTAGCATGTTTTTACTTGAATATAATAACACCGCCACACTAGGCAACATGTCACTGACCAATAAATATCTGGCCTCGTTTTATCTTTCAGTGGTTTCACGCACTTCCGGATTTGCTCTTGTGGATACGGCTGACCTCGGCAATGCGGCACTTTTCCTCATAATGATCCTCATGTTTATAGGTGGCTCACCTGGCTCTACTGCCGGAGGAATAAAAACTACGACATTTGCAGTCATATTTTCTTCTGTTCTGCATATCATTAATGGGAAAGATGATGTTGTCCTTTTCGGCCGGCGGCTGGAAACAGATACAGTTATGAAAGCATTGGCTTTGTTCTTTATATCATCTTCATTTATAGTCAGTGCCACAATGTATCTCTTTATCACTGAAAACTTTACTTTTATCCAAACCTTGTTTGAAGTCGTATCCGCTTTTGCTACTGCTGGACTTACTACCGGAATAACACCTTTGCTTTCGGATAGCAGTAAGCTTGTACTGATTATCATAATGATCATAGGTCGTGTTGGCATCGCCACATTTACTTTATCGTTAGCATTAAACCATAAGAAAAATTATGTGCGCCGCCCTTCAGAAAAAGTAAGTATTGGTTAATAAATGACAAAGCTGCACAGCATTCGTATAATGTTGCGCAGCTTTTATTTATTCTAGGCTTTCCAAACCATTAATCCCATTGTTGTCACCGACGACAACAATTACATCATTTTCGTGAAATTTTTCTGATGGCATTGGTGAAACAATCAAATGGCGGCCACGTTTTATTGCTACGACATTTATATTGTATTTGGCACGCAAATTTGCCTCAATCAAAGTTTTACCAATAAAAGCTTTTGGCAGCGTTGTTTCTGCTATACTGAATTCATCCGACAACTCTATATAATCCATCACATTGGTAGACACCAGATTATAAGCAACGCGCTGTGCCATATCATGTTCAGGCGCCACCACTCGATCTGCACCTATTTTCTCCAAAACTTTCATTTGCAGCGGAGTCCTAGCCATTGCTACGATATATTTAACACCTATCTCTTTTAGCTGCAATGTGGTCATTATATTAGACTCAATATCTTCACCTATTGCTACTATCACAACATCAAAATTCAAAATACCAAGTTCACGCAATGCATTTTCATCTGTAGAATTGGCTTGTACTACATGTGTAAAATCATTACTAAAATCCTGCACTTTTTTTAAATCATTATCAATAGCAAGCACATCATAGCCCATCTTGTAAAGTGATACGGCCATACTGGAACCAAAACGCCCTAAACCAATCACTGCAAATTGTTTGCCACTTTTTTTCACTTTCATGGAATTCCTCGTCCCTCGCCAAATATCTTTATACTAAAAATTTAACATATATTATCATAATAACTAGAAGTAATATATATGGCAAGAGTCCTTCATGATGTTTTTTAATTGTAAGCGCAAAATAAAACAGTGGCTGTAAAATATACCCTAAACATGAGATAATTCCTTTAGAGTTTTCAGAGCAGGTCGAAAAACTCGAAAAAAT
>NZ_SMAA01000011.1 GCF_004341685.1 Pectinatus cerevisiiphilus | reverse complement strand
ATTTTTTCGAGTTTTTCGACCTGCTCTGAAAACTCTAAAGGAATTATCTCATGTTTAGGGTATATTTTACAGCCACTGTTTTATTTTGCGCTTACGATAAAATAACTAATTAAAATATAGTTGACATGTTAAAAGAATTTTATGATTTAGTCTTGACTACACAAATTTAATATATTATTGAGAATAATCTTTCTTTTATATATAAATTTATAAATCACATAGGAAATCCACCAACTATTAATTCTACTATTATAAATAATAAGGTTAGTCCAGTAAAAGGAATGACCGCGGCTTTATGAAAATCACCTAAGTTTGTTTCGCATACGCCTATTAGTAACCATAAGGCTCCAACAGTTGGGCCTATTATTTGAAAAGCCATTCCCATAAGGCCTGCAATCCCCACTTGAAGATTACTGATCCCATAAGCATTAGCAAGTTTTGCGAGTATAGGTAGAACACCAAAGAAAAATCCATCTGGAGATAACGAAAAAGATAAAGGTGCACTCAGAACTGCCGTAATAAATCCAATATGTGGTCCCATAGTTGATGGAATAAAAGATATGAGCATTTCAGCTATCGCATCTATCATTTTAGTACCAGTAAGAATACCTACAAAAACTCCTGCAGCCACAATCATTATTCCAACGGTTAATATTCCTTTTGCATGATTAAATAAAACAAGGGATTGTTCTTTTAGTGAGTGGAAATTAACTATAAGGGCAATTGCAGCACCCAGTTCAAAAATAACTGTAGTAGGAAGAATATTTTTTAAAATTGCTATCATAGCAATTAGCATAAGCAATAAATTTATGAATATTAATTTTGGTCGTCTATATAAACTTTTTTGATTATCAACCGATGCAAGAACATCATTTATTAACGCTGTATCTATTTGGATCAAACCAATACGCTTTCTTTCACGTAGACCTATAATATAAGCAGTCAGAAAAGTCCATATAATTCCTGCAAGCATACACCAAACAACTGGGGCAAATAGGTCAGTTGAATTGATACCAAGTGCGGTTACTGTTCTAGCAGAAGGACCAGCCCATGGGAAAAAACCTTTAACAACTACTGGCATCCATGTTAAAACAGCCAGTGTATTTACATTCATGTTCATTTTTTTGTACAAAGGTAAAAAGGGCGTGCATGTAATGATTACAGTTACGGCACCTTCACCTTCCAGTGAGGCTACTAATGCTAGAAGAGCTGTACCAATTGCTATCTTTAATGGATCACCGTGTACAAGTAAAATAATTTTTCTAATAACTGGTTCAAATAATCCTGCATCTGTTAGAATGCTAAAAAATAAAACTGCCATCATCATTAAAACAGCTGTTGGAGCAGTTGTTTTTACACCATCCATCATCATTTTCCCTATTTGTGTTGAAAAACCAGCTATACATCCTATGACAACAGGGACAAGGATCAAGGCGACAAAAGCGGAAAACCGTTTTGATAAAATAAGATACATAAATATTACGATAATCAGGAGTCCCCAAAATGCTAGCATATATTTTCCTCCTTGATGAAAAATGGCGGTACAATAAATTGTATACCATTAATCATCATATTATATAAAGTTACAGCGGTTTTCTTACTACATCAATTAAACTGCCATCTCTATATTCAATTATGGCTACAATATCATTATCGTCATGACTAAGATTTATATTTTGAGGTTTTCCAACTAGCTTTTGAGCGATTGCTTGTAATTCTTCAATGCTTACAATTGGTAAGCCCGCTTTATTCAACCTAATTGATAAATCTTTTCTTCTAGGGTTAACAGCTATTCCTCTATCAGTCACTATAACATCTATAGAACTACCAGGAGTAACAATATTTTGCACATTATCTTTTATCATAGGAAGTCTACCCCTTATTAATGGCATTACAATAATTGATAATTTTGATGCTGCAGCAATATCTGAATGACCTCCTGATGCACCCATGAGAATACCATTGGAATTGGTTATTACATTAACATTGAAATTGAGATCCACCTCTGTTGCGCCTAAAATTACAATATCCAGATCATTAATAATTGGTCCAGCATTCCAGGGATTGGCATAAAAAGATGTTGATATTTCTACATGATTAGAGTTATTTTTTAAAGATTGAATAGCTGTTGTGTCAAAAGTTTGAGCATCATAACATATTTCAAATAGACCTTCTTCTAGCATATTGGAAAACACTCCTGTGATGCCACCTACACCAAAGCCTCCTTTTATATGTTCTTTTAACATGCTGTTTCTTAGAAATTGTGATACTGCAAGAGAAGCACCACCGCCGCCTAACTGAATTGAAAATCCATTTTTAAAATAACCTGAATACTCAATGACTTTTTCAGCTGTTTTTGCTAACATAAGCTTTACGGGATTTTTAGTAAGACGTAGTATACCAGATGCTATTCCCTGTGGATCACCTATTTCATTTACTTTTACTATATAATTAACATTAGTTTGCGATATACTATATGGATATACATACCCATCAATTAGATTATCTGTTATTAGAACTACCTTTTCAGCAAACATTGTGTCTACCATAGCATAACCAAGCGAACCACATGCA
Organism: Pectinatus cerevisiiphilus; assembly: GCF_004341685.1. Taxonomy (GTDB): domain Bacteria; phylum Bacillota; class Negativicutes; order Selenomonadales; family Selenomonadaceae; genus Pectinatus; species Pectinatus cerevisiiphilus. The sequence goes on along the minus strand of NZ_SMAA01000011.1, from coordinate 80,626 downwards.
GATTTACCCATCTGTCCTGTAGCATTGCCAAATTTATCACATGTTGGTACGCCCATAAAAGCAACATCAATTTTTAATTCACCTGATTCTATAGCTCTAGCACGCCCACCGTGTGATCTTATTATAACGGGATGTTTTAATTTCCTAGGATGATTTGTTAAATACGCGCCTAATTTACCACGCAGTCCACTTGTTTCAATGGCAGTTACAGTGCCATTTTCGATATAGTCTATTAAAAAATCATGACAATCATTAAGCGAACTTGAAGCTATCGTTATATCTTTAATACCACATTTTGCAATTGCAGCCATTACAAGTTTAACCACATAATCACCATTACGGAAATGATGATGAAAAGATATCGTCATTCCATCTTTTAAATTCACAGCTTTTACGGCTTCTACTAAAGAGGGCAATATTTTGCATTCGTTTTTTTTACCAGTATGCAATGTCCGTCCAATCATGTGAATTGGCATGTCTGGTTCTATAAATAAACCTCTATAAGGTCGATATTTTTTTAACCCTTTTATAAGATCTGGTAACTCACGTCCCACTTCATTTTTCATGTTGAATATCCTTTCTCTTTATAATACCGGCAGCAATAGCCTGATCTACGATTCTTCTTGCACGAACTACAATAGGTCCATCAATCATTTTCCCATCCACAGCTAATACACCGCGATTATTATCAATAGCATCTTTATATCCTGTTAAAACTCTTAGAGAGTGTTCTATTTCTTCTTTAGATGGGGTATAAATTTCATGCACAATTTCAATTTGAAGAGGATGCACTACTGACTTTCCGTCAAAACCCATGTCTTTGCTGCGAGTTACTTCAGCCTTGAATCCATCAGTGTTGTAAACATCTGCAAAAACTGTATCTATTGCTTGTATACCTGCATCTCTGGCAGCCATTAATATTTCAGAACGTGCATAATAAAGTTCTATACCACCAAGAGTTCTTTGCGTACGTAAGTCCGCAATAAAATCTTCTCCTCCTAATGCAATAGCGATAACACGTGGTTCTTTCGCAATTTTTTGCACTTCATAAAGGCCACGGACACTTTCAATGGCACATATAATATTTATACTTCCTTTTTTCATATTTTCTTTTATTTCAGTTTTTTCAATCATGTTGGTTGCTATTTGAACCTCTTCAACAGATTCAGTTTTAGGTAATCTAATAAGATTAGGTTTTGAAGGTAATATTGCTTTTAGATCATCGATACCATATGGTGTTTGAGTAATATGATTTATTCTGACAGCTGTTTCACAGGGAAATGGTAAACACTGGAGTGCATATTTTATCAGATTTCTAGCAGAATCTTTTTGTGATATAGCTATTGCATCTTCGGCATCAAACATTAAGGTATCAGCTCCGTAAAGTGCGGCATTATTAATCATTTTAGGAGTATTTCCGGGAACAAACATCATCGTTCTGCGTAAACGCATTTTGGCATCATCAATAATACTCATTTTAGATTTCCTCTTTCCAGTGCAGTGACGAGACGTGCTATCAATGTATAATCCCAAGCACCTTTGTCTATTATATCGACTATTACATCAGTATAGTTTTTTTCCCTTAGAATTTTTGAAATTAGGTTTTTAATATGTGTTCCATATTGTTTTTCTACTGATGATTTTAAATTTATAAGAGTACCAAAATCTTTTTTCGCAGGTTTTACTGTTATAAAAGCATCATTTTTTTCTTCAAAACCTGCTGAAGCTTCATTAATTACATAATTCAATTAAAATTCCTCCTTTTTAAAATATTTAATTTCTTAAATTGCAATATCAAATTGAACAGTTTGTAAATCCACTAACTGCCTAACTTCTTCTAAAAATACTTCTTGAGGAGTTTTATATCCCAATAATTTACGAGGTAAATTGTTACACCGATAAATGGCACGTTTTAAGGTACCTTCAGTAATGGTTTTAACAGGAACACCCTTAGGTATAAAACGACTAATCAACCCATTATGTCTTTCATTAGAACCACGTTCCCAAGCTGAATATGGATGGGCAAAGAATATATCCAATCCGTTATGCTCAAGCTCAGATATTTTTGCAAACTCTTGACCATTGTCAGAAGTAATAGTTTTGCATAAAGCAGCTAAACTTGAGTTTTTAGAAAAAGACCCAAGCCAATCTGCCAATGTATTCTTTACATCAGCAGCTTTTGCTGAAGGGCAGCGTAACGCTACATATAATCTGCTCTTACGTTCTAATAAAGAAACAATGACTTCGTCGGCTTTGTCCTTTATGCCACGAACCGTATCTATTTCCCAATGTCCAAACTCTTTGCGGGTAAGGATATTTTTATCACGTAAATCAATAGATTTACCTAATTTTCGTTTATATTTCCTCAAATTAGATTTTTTTATTGATCTGCGTAGGATAAGTGGTAAATCCATTGGTGTAAATGCTAAAATCCCCCGATGAAGATAGTTGTATAGTGTTTTAGTGCAAACCATTTCATTACGTACAAACATATTCCTATATCTAGTAAAGCCTACAGCAGCATCAATTGACCATTTATCCTGCCTTACTTTTTCTTCAACCCATGATAAAAAAGGCTCAATAAAACCTGCTCGCAACGTATTAAAAGATCCTTGGCGATTCCTTTTATACACAGTTTGTCCTGTATCGGCTAAATACGTAAGACCTGCTTTATTTTGCTTAATTTGAACTACACTGCCTCGTTTAATTTCGTTGTAAATTGTAGTTCTGGAGCGGCCTAGATCACTGGCTATAGAGGTTATACTATCTCCAGCAAGCAACCTTTTTTCAATATAAAAACGTTCTTCTAAATTTAAGTGTTTATTTGTACGTAATGTCGTGTTATGATTGTTGTAGTCCATAGTGATTACCTCAGGTTATATTTTTGATTAGACACCTAAATCATAACACGAGGTCACTATGGATTTTTATCTGTTCAATTTTATTTTACAATTAACCAAATATTTAATTTATTAATAATTATTTTATATCTTTAAATATCATATGTCTAATATTATAATATATATAGATTATAGATGTTTTTTTATATAACAGGAGATTTTAATGGAATTTCGACAACTGAAATATACACTTGCTGTAGCGGAAGAGCAAAGTTTTTCTAAGGCTGCAAAAAAATTATATATAGCACAACCTTATTTGAGTTTGTATATAAAAAAATTAGAAGAGCAACTAGGCATTAAATTATTTGATCGTAGTTGTAGTCCATTGCGCTTAACTTATACTGGGGAAATTTTTATCCAAAGAGCGCGCAGTATAATGCAGTCAGAAGAAAATTTACTAAGGGAAATGAATGATTTTTCTGAAGAAAAAAGTGGTATTTTATCATTGGGAATATCGCCGGTAAGAGGAGCCTATTTACTTCCAATTCTATTACCAATTTTGAGAAAAACATTTCCCAAAATACATCTTAGGTTATATGAAGGGCAGTCTTTTGAGTTAGAAGAATGGATGAATAAGGGATTGACAGATCTAACTATTTTATCATTACCTATAGAAAAAAGTGCATTCTCTTATGAGATACTATTAAAAGAAAATTTTTTAATAGTATCTCCTGTTGAACATCCCTTATCACAAAAATATTCTTGCAAAAAAAATAGAAATATTCCTTTCATTGATTTGAAATTATTGGAAAAAGAGTCATTTATTCTGCTACATAAAGGGCAAGCTTTACGACGAATAGCAGATAGTTTATTTTTACAGGCCGGCTATAAGCCAAATATTATATTGGAAACTAAAAATTATGAAACAGCGCATGCCCTGGTATCTATAGGGATGGGATTTACATTTTCTACTAAAACCGTTTATGAAACATATAATAATGTAAATAAACCTGTGTCATTGTTTGAAACAATTCCCCGCTTTACACGGACCTTGGCTATTGTTTATAAAAAGGGAAAATATTTATCAAAAATTGAAAATGATTTTATCGATTTAGTTAAAAGTATTTTTGGAAATGCATCATGTTTATAGATAAACGGATATTTTTATATATACTTAAATTGTAATATCAATTAAACAGTTTGCAAATCCACTAAAATTGTAAAAAAATAATGTCAGAGTAGATGTAAATTTCACTTACCCTAACATTTATTGTAAAATTGAAAAATATTTTGCGAAAAAGAACTTATGTTTTACTATCCTCATCTATCAAATAACACAGCATAATACATTATTAAATAGTGATTCAACGCTGTAAATAATAAATTAATCAAGCTAATTAAATATCTAAAATAAACTACATTTATATACTTATTTTCGAAAGCAATTTAAGCAAAGACACACTTTATGTATCAATTATGTGTAAACTCTGAATACTAATTTTTATGTTCCGACTCAATTGGCTGATATATATCTAATTCACAATAGTTATTAGTTGCTATATTGCTGTCAATTAATTCAAATCGAAAAGGTACAGAAAAGCGATATCCTGAATTGAAAATCCATTTAGTGTACATATGTACCAAAACTCTTCCGATCTTTCGCCCATTAAGATCTTCAGGACGGAAAAAACCAACAAAACGGAAAACAACATATTTACCGGCAGGAATTTCGATTCCTGACATATCTTCTGGAACATCTTGTAAATTTTCTACTTGTGTGGCAGGCATATAATAAATGTATCCATTTTTGCTATTACTCCAATCGGTATATCCATAGTATATATTTTCGTTTAATATATTTTTAATCTTTTTTCTCTCACCATAAAAGAATTTTGTTCCCAGCTCATTTGCTGCACGATCGCCTGATTTATTCATGATTTTAGTTTTTTTTCCTACTAAATAGGTTTTGGGTCGAAAAACAAAAAAGGGCTTATAAATTGCTGAATTTTCTACTCCATAAATATCGTTTATATTTATTTTTTCAACAATTCGCAATGATATTTTTCCGCGGCGTACCTGTTGCGGTGTACACTTAAAATTTTGTCGGAAAGCGCGAATATAGGACTGTTCATATTCAAAACCATATTTTAATGCAATATCTAAAATATGCAGGTCACTGTACATTAAATCAGATATACTTTCCGATAATTTTCTTGCGTGAACATAGTCCATCAAGGATTCTCCGGTCAGCGCCCTGAACATACGATGTAAATAATACTTCGATATTAAACTATGTGCAGCAATCTCATCTAAATTAAGTTTTCTAGTAATGTTTTTTTCTATAAATGAGATACAGCGATTAATTGTGTCTCTTGTATCGACCATAGATATTGCTCCTAAAAGTTATTTTCATTCTTAAATCTGCGAAGTACAAGTACAGCATTTTGTCCACCAAACCCAAAAGAATTTGTTAATGCAATAGAACATTTTCCATAGCGCCCTTTATTAGGAATATAATCCAAATCGCAATCGGGATCTACCATTTTATAATTAATAGTAGGAGGAAAATATTGTTCTTGTAATGTCTTTGCTGTTAATATCGTTTCAATTCCACCTGCGGCACCCAGTAAATGTCCTGTCATTGATTTTGTCGCACTGATGGCTAATTCTTTTGCATGATCGGCAAAAACCATTTTAATTGCTGATGTTTCATTTTTGTCACCTAAAGGCGTTGACGTTGCATGTGCATTTATATAATCGATCTGGGCTGGAGAAATTTTTGCATCAGATAATGCAGTGCGGATACATTCGGCTATTCCTTCTGGTTTATTAACCGTAATATGGAAAGCATCATTATTACAGCCGTATCCAATAATTTCAGCAATTATGTCTGCACCCCGCTTGCGAGCGTGATTTAGTTCTTCTAATGCAAGTATTGCAGCACCCTCACCTATCACAAAACCATCCCTTAGAAGATCAAACGGACGACTTGCAGTAACTGCGTTCTCTGCTTTTGACATAGCCTTCATTGCCGTAAATCCTGCTATAGTAAGATCAGTAATCGGAGCTTCTGCCCCTCCTGCCAGCATGAAATCCATTTTACCATCACGTATTAACTGATAGGCATCACCGATGGCATTATTGGATGATGCACATGCTGTAACAACACACTCTGAAAAGCCTTTCAGCCCATACTTTATCGCAATTTGACCATTGGCCATATTCGGAAGCATCATTGGAATTAGAAAAGGACTGACTCGGCGGATGCCTTTATTTTGTAAAATGCCATATTGTTTTTCTATTGTTCCTATGCCACCAATGCCAGTTCCGATAATGGAACCGGTTTTTTTACGGTCTATATCCGCTACATTAAATCGACTTTCCAGCATGGCTAATTTTGCCGCAACCAAAGCATATTGTATGAATAAATCCATATGGTTTATATCTTTCCTGCTGAGAAAATCTTGTGCGTTAAATGTTTTTATCTCTGCGGCATTTTTAGAGGGGAATCTATCCACATTAATTTTTTCAATTTTACTAATACCTGATATTCCGTTTTTTACTTTTTTCCAAATTTCGGCTACACCAAGGCCTTGTGAAGTAATTGCGCCCATACCCGTAATAACAACTTTTCGATTTATCATTTTGAAACTCCATTCATTACTAAAATTTAATAAAGCAACCTGTCGGCTTAAAGTAAATATATCACATAAATAAATTCAGAAATGAACATTCCTTGCTTTTGTTTGCAAAATACGTATATAGAATAATAAAGATCGTACTATTGTTAAAGATAAAGCATTTAGACTAATGATAAACAGTGCTTAGTTACAAAATAGCTAGCTTTTTTTAGTATGAAATTTAGTTAGAAATATAGCTTTATATCTGGGACAGTATTTCAATGCTCATATATAGTTATTGTTTGTCTAGTAAGAGTTTGTGGCCAGTTCCTTTCAGATTTATCTCACGCTGGACATTACTGGACTTGGGATTCCTGTTAGAACTATATCCGTACCGGATACATAACATAAAAGACGGACAGGTAATTAGCCTGTCCGTCCGATAAATCAATCTTTATAATGGTTTTTACATTGTGCTATTTCAATACAGTTGTCCTTTAGTCGATAAACCAATCTGTTTTTATCATCGATTCGTCTGCTGTACCAACATTTTAAATCATATTTAAGATTTTCTGGTTTACCTATTCCAACAAGGCAGCCGTTACGATCAATGTCCTTTAGCAAAGCATTGATGCGTTTTAGTATTTTTTTATCTTCTGCCTGCCAGTTTATATAATCGTCCCATGCTTCCATCCCATACCTTAATCATTGGTTTCCCCAAGAAGTTCGTGCGTTTTGATTTCTTTATTGTCAAGGCGGGATATAGCAGCTTTTAAATGCTGCATGTTTTTTTCTTCGTTATTGGCAGCATAGTTGTTCCCTACTTTTTATTTAATATTAGCATTATTTAAGTATAGCGTAAATACATTAAACATACATATACAGTATAATATGATAAAAATAGATATTTTATGTTGTGAATAATAATATAAAAGTGAACCCAAAAGCCAGAAAATGGCAACGAAAAAATAAACCATTAAAAATCAAATTCTATACACTAGAAATGTAAATTCCATCGTGTAGGAATGAGGACAGATGGTTATTACTAGTCTTTCTTTTGAATTGTGGGAACTTTAATTATAACGAATTTTTTTGTAGGTTAATTGTAAAATGAAATTGAACAGATAAAAATCCATAGTGACCTCGTGTTATGATTTAGGTGTCTAATCAAAAATATAACCTGAGGTAATCACTATGGACTACAACAATCATAACACGACATTACGTACAAATAAACACTTAAATTTAGAAGAACGTTTTTATATTGAAAAAAGGTTGCTTGCTGGAGATAGTATAACCTCTATAGCCAGTGATCTAGGCCGCTCCAGAACTACAATTTACAACGAAATTAAACGAGGCAGTGTAATTCAAATTAAGCAAAATAAAACAGGTCTTACGTATTTAGCCGATACAGGACAAACTGTGTATAAAAGGAATCACCAAGGATCTTTTAATACGTTGCGAGCAGGTTTTATTGAGCCTTTTTTATCATGGATTGAAGAAAAAGTAAGGAAGGATAAATGGTCAATTGACGCTGCTGTAGGCTTTGCTAGATATAGGATATGTTTGTACGTAATGAAATGGTTTGCACTAAAACGCTATACAACTATCCTCATCGGGGAATTTTAGCATTTACACCAATGGATTTACCACTTATCCTACGCAGATCAATAGAAAAATCTAATTTGAGGAAATATAAACGAAAATTAGGTAAATCTATTGATTTACGTGATAAAAATATTCTTACCCGCAAAGAGTTTGGACATTGGAAAATAGATACGGTTCGTGGCATAAAGGATAAAGCCGACGAAGTCATTGTTTCTTTATTAGAACGTAAGAGCAGATTATATGTAGCGTTACGCTGCCCTTCAGCAAAAGCTGCTGATGTAAAGAATACATTGGCAGATTGGCTTGGGTCTTTTTCTAAAAACTCAAGTTTAGCTGCTTTATGCAAAACTATTACTTCTGACAATGGTCAAGAGTTTGCAAAAATATCTGAGCTTGAGCGTAGCGGATTGGATATATTCTTTGCCCATCCATATTCAGCTTGGGAACGTGGTTCTAATGAAAGGCATAATGGGTTGATTCGTCGTTTTATACCTAAGGGTGTTCCTGTTAAAACCATTACTGAAGGTACCTTAAAACGTGCTATTTATTGGTGTAACAATTTACCTCGTAAATTATTGGGATATAAAACTCTTCAAGAAGTATTTTTAGAAGAAGTTAGGCAGTTAGTGGATTTACAAACTGTTCAATTTGATATTGCAATTTAAAGAATTTTTTTGTAAAAAATAATGTCAGAGTACGCTTTAATTTTTATGTATCCCAACATTTAGTATAGAATCAAAATTGCTATTCAATTAACATTCCACATTTGTTATTATACTTTAAAAATGCTTTTAATTCTGGATGGATTCTATTTATATACTCGTTAATAAATTCTTGAATAAAGGGAGCAACGTAATACTGGGAGCCTTCCGGTGGTGTTAATCCACAATCCAAATACTCAATATAGTCTGTTGCTTGAATCATTGATGGATTTATCAAAATTAGTAACATCAAGAATAACGCAGTTACAAAGTTAAGGCGTGCCATTATTTCCTCATAGCACTTTTCTAAATCTTTGTTCGAACTTACCATGATATTTTCCGTTGTATAGTGCTGACCATTATTGTGAGTATAATCATTGAGCTTTCTACGAATATTTTCCCAATGTTTTTTTAAGTCATATTTATGTAGAAGTTTATTGATTGTATCATTAGTCTCAAGATAGTTTATATAATTTTGTATGCATAATTTCTTTTTTTGTAAATTTGAGAGTTTATTTACGTTATCATCAAACCAAGCATCAACGCTAATATCATCATCGCTTTTCATACATCCACTTACCATATTTTTTAGTCCTGCTTTAGTAGCCTTAAGAATATTATCAACATTTATCCCTCCTTTTAAAAACTCTTCCGCCTGGTCTACGCTTAATAATTTACGATTGTTTAGCACCTCTAAAATATATAAATAAAGCATTAAATCATCACGAAATTTTCTTACTAACAAATTAGCATCACCAAAACTCTCGAACATGCAACAATACTTTATGCTCTTTAGTGTCTTGACTGAAGAATTAATTAAAAGTGGTTGAAAAAAATGTGTTTTGTTATGAGTAATGCAAGTTATTGTTTGCCCAGATTCATACATAAGTGTAGAAAGTGAATCAAGAAAATCCATAAGCTTACAAAGCTTTTTTTCAAAATCGCAATAATATCGGTTCTTTATTATTGAATTATTATCCAAAATTGTTCCCCCAAACCAATTATATGAATGTTACAATTACGCTAAGAGAAAGAGGAAGAATTGTCACAAAACATATTGAAAATGCTAAATTTGTTCAAATAGAGAAAAATCAATGGAATTATGTATGTGTGCTGGTAAATTTATTTAACCGTGAAATTATAAAATCCGATTTTCTGTATTCATTACTCATTAATATTCATCCTTCGTTGCAAAAAAATTATAATTATATAAATATTCGCCCTTTTCCTCTTCTTTCCTGTCTATTTTCCTATTATTGTATAATCTGTTACACTAAGTAGAATTTGATTGTTTTTTTAGCTCAGTAGGCGAGCACTTAATTCACTTCGTCCCTAGGTTCTTTACAGACCCAAAAAGCGTTACATCAATTAAATAGTAATTTATCTCCCCATTTTAAACAAAATTAAAAGGCCGTACAAAGATTACAAAACCTTGTACGGTCTATGTTTTCATAATGGTGGGATATACTGGTTTCGAACCAGTGACCTCTTGAATGTGAATCAAGCACTCTCCCCCTGAGCTAATATCCCATAAATATAAGTAACAGCTTACCACAAGGCAGCAAAGTCAACCTGCACAATTAGTATGTGCAAAAGCTATCAAGTACCTGCAAGCTACGGGGCGAAAGACAATAACTTTACTAAATGTTAATACCGCTTTTTATTATAAATGTATTTTTATATATTTTCAAGTTTTCTAAGATTTTTTGGATAAGATTATAAAAAAATAAGGGGTGAAATAATGAAAATAAATAATATACAATGAATTATGGCTTGCGTATGAAGAATTTTTGCTCTGGTGCAAGCTGGACAATGGTGCCTTTATTTAGTAAAAAAATAACAAGTTAATAACAATATCGTAATAAAAATCATTTAGACTAGAGCTGTATCAGTGAATCCAGGGAAGGTGGCTTATCTTTGAATGAAAGTGGCGAGTTAAAGATGATTCTGGAAAATGAGCTTATTACACCAGTGTATCAACCTATCGTTGCCTTAAAAAATGGGGAGGTTTTTGCTTATGAGGCACTTAGCCGGGGACCTGCGGGCAGTCCATTGCATCCGCCTGATGCCCTTTTCGCACTTGCCGAAGAAGAGCAATGTCTATGGCAGCTCGATTATCTTTGCCGCAGTATGGCTATAAGAAATGTGGAAAACGCGCTTGGCGATAAAAAATTATTTTTAAATGTCGATGCCCGAATTTTATACGACCAGGATTTTCATCAGGGAACTACGGCAAAATTTTTGCAGCAGTGCGGTTTAGATAAAGGTGATATCGTCTTTGAAATAAGCGAAAAGACAACTGTTAATGATTATAAATCATTCTGTTCTGTCTTGGAAAATTATCAGTGCCAGCATTATAAAATTGCTATAGATGATGTGGGCGCAGGGTACAGCGGACTCAATCTTTTAGCGCAGATAGCGCCGCAGTTTATAAAATTGGATATAGGGTTAATAAAAGACATAGATAAAAATCATGTCAGACGAGCCATAGTAAAGGCTTTGGTCGGTTTTGCCCGCTCCGCCGGTATAAAAACGATTGCAGAGGGGATAGAACGCAAAGAAGAATTGAATGTTCTTGTTGAACTGGGGGTTGATTATGGGCAGGGATTCCTGCTGGGCAGACCAAACCAGAAACTCTTGATGATAGAGACAAGAATAAAATCTTACATATGTGAGCTGAATAAGAAAAAAGAAAATTTTCGTATGAGTACATTGCTGAATATGACTATAGGGGAGATAGCATCTCAGCAGGCTGCTTTTTCTTCTGAAACAACGGGACATGTTATTTTGGATTATCTTCGCGCCAAACAAGAACCGATGGACGTGATTATTGTTGATGATGATCAACCCGTAGGAATATTGAATTATAATACTTTTTATCAGCATCTTGCTACAAGATATGGGATTTCCTTGTACAGCAATCGGCCAATCCGGCTCCTTATGAATAATAAACCATTGATAGTGGATTATGAGAATTCTATAGAGGATGTTTCCCAACAAGCGTTGGACAGGCAGACACGTTGTACATATGATGATATTATTGTGGTGAAAGATAATAAATACTATGGAACTGTGACAATAAAAAAGTTGCTTGAGGTTACTACTAAATTGGAGCTCAATCGTGCGAAACATGCTAACCCGCTCACTGGTTTGCCCGGTAATAATGTAATTGAATGGACTTTGGCAGCGTATTTTGAAAGGTTTGTCCCATTCGCGGTTATTTATATCGATATAGATAATTTTAAAGTATATAATGATGTCTATGGCTTTGAATCTGGGGATGCGGTACTCATTGCGACGGCTCAGCTGCTCCGGACAACGCTTAGTAAATATACTGACAAATTTTTCCTTGGGCATATAGGCGGGGACGATTTTATTGCTTTTATACCAAATACAGATATAGAGCAAGTTTGTAAGATGATTATAGAAACTTTTGATACGGAAAGTAAATGTTTTTATTCGGCGGAACACCAAAGGGAAAAATACATTGTTGCAGCTGACAGAAAGGGGCAGATTGAAAAATTCCCTTTGATGACGGTGTCCTTGGCTGTTCTGCGCATCCTTAATAAAGAAGGGCTGACTTCTACGATACTCGCCTCAAAAGCAGCTGCTATAAAGAAAAAATGTAAGGCTATAAACGCAAGCAGTTTTATAATACATAGTTATTATGGCAACGAAGATATAAATATGTCTTTATAGGAAGATACGTTTCTATTTAAAAATGAAATATCCCCCTGCAATGAATAGATATTGCAGGGGGATATTTACATTACTACGTATTATTTTTTAGCTTTTCTTGTTTTTTTCACTTTAGCAGTATTTATCTTTTCCTTAAGTTTTTTGCCAATTTTAAAAGTTGCTGTTTTTGATGCAGGAATTTTGATTTCAGCACCAGTTTGCGGGTTACGACCTTTTCTGGCAGCACGTGCTTTTACTTCAAAAGTGCCGAAACCGATAAGTTGAACATTGTCGCCTTTTACAAGAGATTCTTCGATAGCAGCCAGAACAGCGTTTAATGCTATTTCTGCATCTTTTTTAGTGGTATCCATTTTTTGTGATACTTCAGTGACTAATTCTGCTTTGTTCATATTATCCCTATCCTTTTCAAAAAAATTATAATTTACACATCATTTTACCATATCTATATAGTTTTTTCTCTACATTAATGATAAATTTATATAAATTTTTATTATCCCTTAGAGCGCTCGGCATTGGTGACTACGAAGTTATTATACTGCTTTACGGCTTTAATTGTAAGCTTTTTATGTAATTATTGCGGATATTGGCAAAAAAATTTACAAGAATGGCAACGTAATAAAAAAACAATTGATATAAGTTTGTGTTTTTAATTTTTATTAGTAGTTTTAGCTTGTAATGTTGATTTTAGCGCAAATACCGTAATTGTTTATTATTCATATTTATTAAGTCTTATTATGCAATTACAATTTTTTATAAAATTTGCGCTAAATATAAAATAGTACTGGTAATGTGATAAGCAATATAGTATTATATACGTAATATAATGTTTGTATTGTAGTAATATGCACTAATTAGACAAATGGTGTTCTAAGGAAGACGTTATTATATTACAATGATGTAATTCAGTTAGATGTAGATACGCATGCATAATCAGCGGCAGACAGGCGAATTAAGGATGAATTTGTTTAAGGATAAGGAAGTAATGCTATGATGTTCATATTAAAAAAGAAATATTATTATTTAATCTGTTAAACTGCATAAATTTATTTGTGCGGTTTTTATTTTTTATAAATAACGTTTTCTTTGTAATTTATACTGTGATTTATTGAAACTATAGGAGAATTCTGATTAATAAAAACCAATAGGACGGGGTGAATGGCTGTGCAAAAAATATTACTTATGCTGCTGGCGGCCAAGCATCTGCAAGTTAATCAAATTTTTCTTATATAACCATCCATTGAAGGAGATAATTACATGAAGTTATTGGCTAATTTGAGAATTAGAGCTAAACTGGGTATTTTAATCTTTTCGGCGATAATTTTCTTAATTATCGTGGGGTATGCCGGCCATCATTTTAATCAAATACTTTTAGAAAATCTTAACAGTATGTATACAGATCGTTTGCAGCCTATTCAGCTGCTAAATTCCGCCCGCACGGAAAGCCGGGGAAATGAAGCTATAACATATAGTATTTTTGCTACCAAAGATCCTGTTGAGCAGCAAAAATTACAGTCATCGCTTGAAGAACATAAAAAAATATATATGGATTTTTTGGATAAGTATCAGCAACATTCTTTAGATGGAACAGAAAAAGCTGCTATAGAACAAATAAAGTCAGACACCAAGACATACCGTGAAGCGTGGCAGACTTCCCTTTCTATGGCTATGTCTGGTAATCAAGATGGCGGGGTGCTTTATTTTAAAGAAAAGGCTGCGCCGCTTTTGGCAAATATCAATAAAACGCTCGATAGTCTGGCTGATTATGAAAACGGACTGGCCGAACAGGAAAATCGGCAGGGGAATGAAGTAGCGTCCTTTAATGATAATATATCTATAATATTGACCGTTATAGCAATAATTTTATCAGGTGGCCTGGGCTTTTTAATCGCGCGTTATATTTCTGTTCCATTGCGCCAATTGGTGGCAACTGTTAGTAGATTGACGGCAGGTGATTTTACTAAAGCTGCGGATAGTGTGCAATATTATGATGATGAGATCGGAAGCCTTGGCAAGTCTTTGGGCGTAATGCAAAGCAGCCTTAGTAAGTTAATAAAACAAATACATAATTCGGCTGAGCAGTTGGCTTCATCCTCGGAAGAGCTTTCAGCGAGTGCTGAGCAGTCTGCCCAAGCTTCTGACCAGGTAGCCAATTCGGTAACCACGGTGGCTGATGGTGCAGAAAACCAGCTTGATCTTACCAATAAAGCTACAGATACTGTAAAACATATTTCTGATGCGATGACAGAGGTTGCCGATAATACGAAAACACTTTCTGATTCAGCAGAAAAAACAGCAACAACGGCCAATGATGGGGAAGATTCAATAAAACATACGATGGACCAGATGAAAGTTATCGAAGATAAGACAAATAGTACGGCGGCAGTTATTAATGAACTCAATGAAAAGTCAAAACATATTGGCCAAATAGTAGATGTCATAGCCAGTCTTTCCGGGCAAACCAATTTGCTGGCACTTAACGCGGCTATTGAAGCGGCCAGTGCCGGTGAAGCAGGAAAAGGTTTTGCGGTAGTGGCAGAAGAAGTGCGGAAGCTTGCTGAACAGTCGCAAACAGCCGCTAAGCAAATTACTGATCTCATCCAGCAAATACAAAAGCAGACTAATGATGCGGTCGCTTATATGGACGACAGTAAAAAAGAAGTGGATAATGGTGCTACAATTGTAGCCAGCACTGGGAAAAAGTTTGACCAAATATTTAATATGGTTAAAAATATGACGAAACAAATTGTTAATATATCATCGTCGATTGATAAAGTAACGCTTCATACGGAAAATGTTGTCGCGGCAGTCAAGTCGATTGATGTTGAAAGTAAAAAAGCCTCAGGGGAAACACAGACAATTTCAGCGGCTACCGAAGAACAATCAGCTTCAATCGGGGAAATTGCTTCAGCCAGTAAAACATTGGCGAAATTGGCAGAAAATCTGCAAAATACGGTTAAGCAATTTAAGGTATGATTAAGCTATGTAATTGATTAATAATATATTATTAACGTTGTTTTATAAGCTCAGAAGTAAATAAAAAGGCTCCCTGCCAGGAATGCATTGAACTGCCCCCATTCATTAGACTTAAAAATCTAACGAATGGGGGTACATCACATCCTGCGGGGAGTCTTTATTGTTTGTTTTTCAATCAGATAGCACGGATACGTTATCTACAATATTTGATAAGACAACGACATTGGCTGTTGTTACTAAACCTGGATGATTTTTTATTCTGGAAAGTAAAGACATTAAGGTGCGTGCGTCTTCCGTTATAATTTTCAAGTAATAATCAAAATTACCGGTTATATAATAACATTCGTTTATTTCTGGTTCCGTTTTTACATATTCAGCAAAGGCTTCACCGTTTGTTGTGCTGTCAAAACGCAAAAACATAAGTGCCGTCAAATGCTTGTTTATTTTTTCGGGATCCAGTATTACGGTGTATTGTTTTATGACACCGGAAGTTTCTAGTTTGCGTACCCGTTCACTAGCTGCGGGCATTGATAGAGAAATAGCTGCACTTAAATCAGAAATCGTCATCCGTGCGTTTTTCTGTAAATTTTTTAGTATTGCTTTATCTGTTTTATCCATTGTGTTCACCACCCTTAACCCTTTCGCTTCTATTGCTGTTAAATATTGATGAAGCGGCAAAAATGAATTTATCCATATCACAATTACCGCAGCGTTCTCCTATACCATGTATTGTGGTATCAATGAAACTGGCTCCGGCTTGTACGGCTGCTAGTGAGTTGGCTACAGCCATTCCTAGGTCGTTGTGCGCATGAAATTCTACATCTATGCCAGTAGCTTTTATCAGCTTGCTGATTTGGTCGTATACAGTAGATGGTGTCATGATTCCCACTGTATCGGCAAATCTCACTCTGCTGATACCAAACTGCTGTACTTTGCGCACTACTGTGAGCATAAAATCCATTTGTGCCCGTGAGGCATCCTCCATGCCAATTGTCACTTCTTTTGCATTGCCAATTGTTGCAGAGAGTACTTCACTTATTTCATTTAGCAGCCATGTTTCATCTTTTTTCAATTTTTCATGTATCTGCCGATAGGAAACTGGTATGCTTATATGGATTATATCGGCATTGCATTCAAGTGAAATATTTATATCGTCAATATTTAATCTGTTCCATACCGCTATTTGGGTATTGGGGCAGGCTGACTTTATTTTTTTTATGATTTCCTGCTCACTTTTACCTATGGCCGGGATACCTGCTTCTATTTGATAAACGCCTTTTTCGGTCAACATTTTAACTATGGCAATTTTTTCTTTATCATTAAACATGATAAAGGGGCTTTGGGCACCATCACGGAGTGTCGTATCGACAATATGAATATGTGGAACCAGCATTTTAAACACGTCCCATCATTTCCACCAGATCATAGAATTCTTTATCTGTTATGGAGCGGCACAAACTGCGCGATTTTTCTTTTACTTTATCAAGTATAAAAGCTGTATCTATTTTGCAGCAATTAAGTTTAAGCTCTCTGAGCTTTGCTTCTATAGATTTTCTTCCCGATGTACAACCGAGCACAATATGTCGTTTGGCATGGATGAGCTCGGGTGGATATGGTTCGTAGAGCTGTGGATCTTTCATGATACCGTCAACGTGGATACCAGATTCCACCGCGAAGATGGCATTGCCGAGAATAGGCTTGTTGGCAGGTATGGATGTGTCGGTGATAGCTTCAAGTGTCTTTTTGAGTATGGTGAAATTGAATCCTTTTATGGCAGCCATGTTTCCTGCGAGATAATCTGTCAGCAATATTTCTTCTAAGGGAGCGTGATTAGCGATTCCACAGAAGGTTGATACGGATTGCCCGCCGTAGTTGTGCCAGGCAAAGGCGAGTGCTGTAGCCTGATAAAGGGAATTAAGTGGTTCAAAGGAAATATCCCTTTTGGCTTTACGCCATTGGGAAAAAGTCTTTTCCATATCAGGCACAGTTTTGCGTGATAGACCAACAACCCGCACTGAACATTTAACACCAGTGGATGCATACATAGGCTGTTCAGCCAGCTGCCCTTCAGCGGCTGGCTCTTGCGCAGTTACCACATAACGATAAAAACCCTTGTAATATCGAATAGCCTTATAGTTATTTATACGCAAAATATATTTTTTTTGCGGGAGGTTTTTCATGTCAGCTATATTTTCCCAGACGGGAGCAGTGATTTCTATTGCCTCTATCGGCAGTTTGCCAAGAGCCCTTAGAATCAGCTGTTGTTGCTGTTTCGAGGCGTTCTCTATATAACATAAGGTCGCATCCGTTAGCATATCGCCACCTCCTTTTGAAACAAGACACAGTTTGGGATGACTGTGGGGCAATTATAATGCTTTATCCAAAAGCTCACTAGCATTTTTCCTGGACAAGGCGGCTTTTTTTATGGCATCTTCTATGCGGTCATAAGTAATTATTACATCTATGCCGGCCTGTTCCAGTCTTTGCTGGGGTGCTTCGCCTATTCGCAGAGAAATAACGGCAGCACAGTCTTTGATTGTTAATATGATTTTATCTATTTTGTCTGTTTTATCATCACAGGCCTGTTTGCCCATGCAATATCTTTCGACATTGCGTTTTTCCAAAAATCGTACAGTACTGCCATCACTTTCATATATATAAAACTCTTCTGCCTGACCAAAGTGGCAGTCAATGAGCATACCGCTTTTAGTAGCGGCAGCAAAACGATATGTGTTGATGGGAGCTATTGATTTTGTGGCTTTATCTGTACATTTTCTATATTCTATGGATATATCATTCCCCAAGGTGCCAATTGCGTCAGCACGGCATTGCTTGCAGTGGTACATCTGTTTCATATAGATACCGCATTTTTTTCTCATTTCCATTATTTCTTTATTGGAAACGAGCGGCATATCTTGGAAAGTACTGTCTTTTACAGGGATAAGCTGCATGATATTGGTTATTTCACAGCCGAGTTCTTCTGCTTTTTTAACCACGGCTTCAATGTGGTCATCGTTGATGCCCTTCAGCATGACGATATTCACTTTGCACATTATGCCGTGTCTGGTAAGATAGCGCAAACCGTTCAGCTGGTTGCCAAGCAATATGCCCGCAGCACTTTCGCCGGTATAACGTATCCCCATATAATCTATATGCTTATATATTTTGGCACCAATCCGCGGATCTATCGCATTGAGTGTGACAGTGACGTGTGTTACGCCTAAATCTATTAATTCTTGTGCATACTGTGGCAGCATCAGACCATTGGTGGAAAGGCAGAATGTCACTTCTGGGTCAGCTTCCCTGATAAGCTGGAGTGTTTTTTTCGTCTGCTCAAAATTTGCCAATGCATCGCCAGGACCAGCAATGCCTACAACTGTGAGATTGGGCACGCGTTCTTTAACGAGCATATATTTTTCGAAAGCTTCTTGTGGAGACAGTATTTCTGTCGTTACACCAGGTCTGCTTTCATTCGGGCAATCGTATTTTCGTACACAGTAATTGCACTGGATATTACATTTAGGGGCAACTGGCAGATGGATACGGGCATATTTTTTACTGCCACAGGTATAACAGGGATGGGTCAGTGTTTTTTTCCGCATGATCTGTTTTTGCTGGATATCGACAACGTTAGCAGTTGTTGCATTGGCAGATAGTTTATCATTTTTGACAAAATATTTATTGTAAAGTTCACTGCGGTAACTTTTTTCCAGTCTTGCCAAAAGTGTATTGGCAATATCATCGAGTAAGCGTAGAGAACCATCATAGCCCAGTACCCGGACACGCTGACCGCCCACTCTGTCATGGATGGGGAAACTACAACGCAGTAAAGGAACAGACAGACGTTCTTCGATGCGGTGGCCGTCACCACTGCCAATCATGATATTTGCTTTGCAGTCGACTACGGCATTTTCGATAGCGGTAAAGTCGGCATCATCTATAATAGCGGTTTTTTCTACGAATTGTAGTTTGGCAGCTTTCTTTATCTGTGCTTCAAGATTTTCGGTAAAGTTGCGGCAAACCGAGCCTGTCGCGCATACAACCGGAATTACACCATTTTCACAGCAAAGACTGGTAATGCCTTTGACAAGGTCTGGTTCACCGAATATGGCAGCCCGGCCCATAGCATTGTATTTGTGTGAGTCCACCATGGCATCAAGGTAGCGTCCGCGTTCTTTACGCAGGCTTTCCGGGACTTTACCGCCCAATTCTTTTAATTTATTGATAAGGGCATCAACTGCCTTTATGCCGATCGGTAAATCAAGGCGACAGTATGGTACATTATATTTTTGTTTTAAATAAACGGCGGGTGAAAATTCATCAGTGTTAAAAGTAGATAACTCAATTGTATATTTGGCACCAGCCATTTTGCTTATTTCACTCAGCGGTGTGCCGCCTTTAGGCAGACGGTCGTATTTTTCTACATGTATTCCGTCTAAGTTGTCGGCTATATCAGGCAGCAGGATATAATCTATATCCATAGAAGCCAGTAAATTTTTGAGATAACGTGTATCGGCAGGTGATATCATGCCAGTAACGATGTTTATTTTATTATTTGGGGTGGTATCCATGTCGACATTTTCTACTACCGCTCTTATAGCGCGAAAGAAACCATCAAAATGTGTACCTGCATAACTTGGTGAAGAAATTGGTATGATTTTTGCCTTGCAATCAGGATGGGTTTCGTAAAATTTTTTGATAATAGCAGCAACATCTTCGCCGATTGTTTCAGCCAGGCATGTGGTTGATACACCAATAACTTCTGGATCGTATAAGCGGATGAGATTTTCAAGGCCTATTAATAAATTCTTTTCACCGCCGAAAACAGTACCTTCTTCTGTGAGTGAAGAAGAAGCTATATCTACAGGTTCGTTATAATGAGTTGCCATATGGCGCCTTATATATGTGCTGCAGCCTTGTGAACCATGCAATATCGACATACAACGGGCAATACCGTATAATGCCGTTACAGAACCGAGTGGGACACACATTTTACAGGGATTTATATTTAAGTTAACGGCATTTTCCATGACAGCATCTTCCTTTCTCTCCAAAACATATGCAACATATAATCTTTAGCTATATTGCTGTCATATATTCCCATACAGGACTATTTATACTCAGGTTTATTTCCTTGGTAAAATTTTCTACGCCTTCATAACCGCCCAGTGCGTGTTTTCTTTCATGATTGTGGTCACAAAAGGCAACGCCGAGCTTATAGGCAAGCGGTCTTTCTTTTACACCGCCCACTAATATGTCAGCTTTTTTTTGTTTTATGAAAAATTCAAGTTCTGCGGGATTGGCATCATCTAGGATAACGGTATCATCGTTGACGATGCTTTGAATGACTTCATATTCATCTTTTTTCCCTGTCTGGGTTCCCACTACTACGGTTTTTATGCCCATTTCATTGAACTGTCTGATCAAGGAAATAGCTTTGAAACCACCGCCAACATAAATGGCTGCTCTTTTTCCTTCGAGATTGGGTCTGTATTTTTCCATGAACTTTCGTAGCCGCGAACTTTCCCGCTGCGTAAATGCTTCTGCTTTTTCTACTACGGAAGCATCGCCCAGCATATGGGCAACACGCATGATGGAGGCGCTGGTGTCTTCTATGCCAAAGAAGCTAACTTTCATAAAAGGAATATCAAACTCTTCTTCCATCATCTTTGCCAGATACATTGATGAACCGGCGCATTGTACTATGTTAAGGGCGGCAGATGGAGCTTTTATGAGTGTTTCATAAGAAGCATCGCCAGTAATTGTGGATACGACTTCTATGCCAATTTTTTTAAAATAATTTTTTATGAGCCACATTTCTCCAGCTAAATTAAAATCACCGAGAATGTTTACGCCGTTATGCAATGCTTTTTCGGACAATTTATGTGGTCTGATGAGCTGCATCATTGCATTGCAGGCAAGCTTGTAGCCTTGTCTTTTGGTTCCTGAAAAACCGGCTGCTTTTACTGGAATGACGCGTATCTTATATTTTTCTTCAGCATTTTTGCAGACAGCTTCTACATCATCGCCAATTACACCGACAATACAGGTAGCGTAAACAAAAATCAATTTGGGAGAATATTTTGTGGCTATTTCGTCTATGGCTGCGGCTAGTTTTTTGGCACCGCCAAAGATAATATCTTCCTCACGCAGGTCAGTAGAAAAGCTATTGCGGTATATTTCACTGCCGCTTGATAAACTTCCCCTGATATCCCATGTATAGCTGGCACAGCCAATTGGACCGTGGACTATATGAAAGGCATCTGTTATCGGGTTTAAAACAACGCGGGCGCCGCAGTAGACACAGGCGCGTTGGCTAACAGAACCGGAAACACTGGCTTTATCACAATCTATTCCTTTACCGCTACAGCCAAGATTTTTGACCATTATCGATTTTTTCCGCACTTCTAAAATGCCGTCGCTCATAATCCACACATCCTTTTCTTTTCAAACCCAATTGCATATTATCTATGCAGATCATGGTGTTGACAAAATATTGACAAATAAAAACACAAAAGCTCCCCAATACAAGATTAATACTTCATTGTATTAGAGAGCCGTTATTTCTGTTTATTTTTATCCATTATACACAAGTTATTCTAAAAACACAATAGTAATTCTTTGAGAAACAGAAGTTTCCGCTCAAATGTCAAATTATTCGATTAAATAAAAACTTAATCGCCCTGCTGCCGCTATTATATAAATGGCAGGCAGCAGAGCGTTTTAAGGTATCTTTCCCCCAGTGAGGTAAAAGATATGGAGAGTTTTATAACAAAATTACATTATTACATTACTAATTCAAAATCTTTGTCTTCAGCATCGCGGTCTTGTCTGTCAAGCAATGCATTGCTAATGAGTTCCGCCAGACGCATAGCGCCTCTGTAACCGACAAGTGGCATATACGGATGTACATATCTGTCAAGAATAGGGAAACCTGCTCTTACAAATGGAACATCTTCAGCACGGGCAATGTATTTGCAATGTGTGCCGCCGATAAGAAGGTCGACAGGTTCATTTTTTATCAACTGATGCAGTTCAAATAAATCTGTGTTCGCTTTGGCGATGCAGTCTGTAACACCATATTTTAAAAGCAATTCTTTTGCTTTTTTGGTGAACTTTTCGTCCGGTGTGCCTGTTATCATGTATTTTGGTTTCATGCCGAGTTCGAGGCAGAAAGCAGCAAACCCGAGAACCGTGTCAGGATCACCGGCGATTGCTACGCGTTTATCGCCGTAATATGCATGTGAGTCAATCATTATATCAAGTAACTGGCCACGTTCTTCTTCAAGTTCCGTGGGTACTTCTCTTTTGCTCAGGTGAGAAAGAGCCATTACGTATTTGTCAGTTGCTTCCACGCCTATAGGCAGCGGCAGTGATGAAAAGTCAACATCACATTTCCGTTTCAATTCCATGGCAGGTGTAACACTGGTTATTTCACCGAGAGCCAGCACATGTTGTGCACCACCTAATTCACGGATTTCATCAACGGTCGTGCCGCCTTTCGGATACATTTCATAATGTCCGGTAAGAGCTGAGTTCATTGTACCGTCTGTATCAGGGAACATGGTATATTTTACGCCGATCATCTTGGCGATGCGTTTTAATTCATGCATGTCGCCTGGATTTACAAAACCGGGGAAAATACCAACTTTGCCTGTAGCAGGTGTATTCTTGTCACTGAGGTATTTGATGAAACCGGTCATCATGTTGGCAAAACCATTAATATGCGAGCCTACATAACTTGGCGTATTTGTATGGACAACGATTTTTCCTTCCGGTATTTCCATCTGCTGGATAAGGGTTTTAAGATCGTCGCCGATTGTTTCACTAAGGCAGGTCGTGTGTACGGCAATGATATCAGGATCATATATATCAAAAATATTTTTTACAGCCTTTTTCAAATTGCTGCCGCCGCCGAATACGCAGGCGCCTTCAGAAAATGAACTTGTAGTGGCTATAGCCGGTTCCTTAAAATGACGGGCAAGAAAAGTACGATGATATGAACAGCAGCCTTGTGAACCATGGCTGTGTGGCATACAACGGTGTACGCCAAGTGCTGCATACATTGCACCAACCGGCTGGCAGGTCTTCGCTGGGTTTACGCGTAAAGCCTTTCTGTGTACTAATTCTTTTGGTGTCATATCAAGCATAGTTTTCATCTCCCATCGTACCTTCTAATGTTGGCTGTGTCCGCCAAGGCGGTGTCAACATTTTCCATGCCGGTGCGTAAATGCTCAGATAAGTGTTTCTGGCAAAGACTATAGCACCTTTAAAGCCGGCATAAGGGCCGCTGTAATCATAAGAATGCAGCTGATTAGAAGGAAAGCCTTTTTTCTCTATCATATATTTATCTTTTATTCCCGAATAGAAAATATCCGGTTTGAAAATATCAAGAACTTTTTCAGTTTCATAATGGTTAAAATCATCTACAACTATGGTGCCATCGCCCATATCCTTGAACATGCCTTTGTAATATTCAAGTTCTACATTTTCTTTGCGTAATTCATCAAAACGTTCCTTATCAAGTGCTACATGGTAGAACTGTTCATCAGGATGGACGGTCAGTTGTTCAATGTTTTTACTGTCCGCGTCAAGCTTTATGTTTGGTATTACTTCGCGGCCTTCATAATCGTCGCGATGGGCAAATTCATATCCAGCGATAACGGTTTTCATACCAAAATCTTTTAAGACATTTTGGTAATGATGTGAACGGGACCCACCAACGAATACGCCAGCAGTTTTTCCTTCCAGTTTCTGGCGATAGAACTTTCTATCTTCGGCTATGTCTGCCAATTCTTCAGCGATTACTTCTTCAGTACGCTGTTTAATTTCTTCATTGCCAAAATAATCGGCTATTTCGCGCAGTGTACGGATTGTTTCATCAATGCCGACAAAGTTTACTTTGAGCCAATCAATGTTATATTTGGTTTTCATCATTTCGGCGATATAGTTGATAGAACGATGGCACTGGACGAGGTTAAGATCAGCTGTATGGGCATGGGTCAAGGCTTCATAAGAGCCGTCACCTGTAAATACGGCAACTATTTCGTAACCAATTTTTTTGAGGATACGTTCTTCTTCCCAACCGTCACCACCGATATTATATTCACCGAGGATATTAATACGCAGTCCTCTTTCGGGAATTTTATCTTTGGCGGAACCGATAACGCGCCGCATAAGTCCGTTGTTAGCTATATGATGGCCCGCAGACTGGCTGACGCCCTTATAACCTTCGCAGCTATAAGCAACACAAGTTATGCCGTATAGTTTTTCTGATTCAGTAGCCACAGCGTTGATATCATCACCGATAAGACCGATAGGACATGTCGAGCAGATCATAACTGCCTTAGGATGAAATATTTCAACAGCTTCCCGAATAGCTTGACGTAATTTTTTCATACCGCCGAAAACAATATCTGTTTCCTGCATATCTGTCGAAAAACAATATTGGACGAAATTGCGTCCATCCGGTGAATCCGCTTTATTTCTTCTCGTGCCCCATGTATAATAACCGCAGCCAATAGGTCCATGGGTTATTACTACGGTATCACGCAATGGTCCGAGCACAACGCCTTTACAACCTGCGTAGCAGCAGCCTCTGTTTATCATCATTCCCGGTACAGAACGGCTGTTGGCGGCTATCTCTTTAGGCACGCCAGCTTCATCCAGCTCAACGATATGATCTTTTCTATTTTTAAAAACGCGGCCGGAGTATTTATCTAAAATCACTTCGCGTGCATCCATTTTAATCCTCTCCTAATTGTTGCATTTCTACTTCTTGGTATTGTCCTGTGCGGATGTTGTATCCACCATTGACGGGCATAACAAAGATTTTCCCGTCACCAGGTTGCCCTGTTTGATTAACTTCAATTATCGTTTTTACAGCTAGTTCTACCTGTTCATCGTCAAGAATAAGAGAAAATGATCTGCGCGGTACAAGTCTTGTACCTTCAGAAAGATGGGTACCAAGGGCATTAGCCGGCACTTCCCCTTCATTTTCTACTATTACGTTTATAGCTTCAGTAGCCAGCGGTTTTTTACCTCTGCCTACTGCTTTAGAGACGGTAAAAGAAGGATAACCAGCTTCGGCCAGAGCCGCTTTGGTAGCATTTATTTTATTCATCCGCAAAAAAGCCATTATTTCTTTCATATAAAAGTCTCCTTAAAGACCGGGTTTACCGGAACTTATCGTATAGGCTTCTTCGACTGCTGTAATAAAAATACGACCATCACCAAAATTGCCGTTTTCACCACTACGTGCATTTTTCATGATTATTCTTACAATATCTTCTTTGTTAGAGGCTTCAGCAATAATTATCAGCAGTTCCTTCGGTAATTCGTCGTAATGGACTTCGCCAACGACGATCCCTTTTTGCCTGCCGCGTCCGTATACTTCTTCTTTGGTAACACCAACGTAACCAGCGTCCAAAAGCTCTGATAGTACAGCAGCCGATTTTTCCGGACGCACTATAGCGCGAATCATTAATAAGTCGCTCATTTGCAGCACTCCTGTATTGTAGTAAAAAACTTTTATTTCAGAAAGGGCTAAAGCTCTCCCTGAAATAAAAATTTTGTTATGTTATTTATTCTTAGTGTATATTCAAATATTAATATATTAAAATTAAGCTTCCATTAAGCCATGTTCCATGAGCAGTTGTTCCAGACGATCCTGTGAAAGTGGTTTAGGAATGACAAACATATCATTGTCATCTATTTTATGGGCAAGGCTGCGGTATTCTTCAGCTTGACCACATTTAGGATCAAATTCGATGACGGTCTGGCGATTTATTTCAGCACGCTGTACCATGTTGTCACGCGGTACAAAATAGATCATTTGCGTACCGAGTTCTTTAGCTACGGATTCAACCAGTTCAGCTTCACCGTCAACTTTACGGCTGTTGCAAATCAAGCCGCCAAGACGTACACCGCCTGTTTCAGCATATTTCTTTATGCCTTTAGAAATATTGTTCGCAGCATAAAGTGCCATCATTTCGCCCGAACATACAATATATATTTCTTTAGCTTTACCTTCACGGATAGGCATCGCAAATCCGCCGCAAACAACATCGCCTAATACATCATAGAAAACATAATCAAGATCTTCTTCATAGGCACCGAGCTGTTCTAACAGATTTATTGAAGTTATTATGCCACGTCCAGCACAACCAACACCTGGTTCTGGACCGCCAGATTCAACACATTTGATTCCTTCAAAACCTTTTCTCAAAACCATATCAAGTTCTACATCGTCGCCTTCTTCACGCAATGTATCGAGTACAGTCTGTTGAGCCAGGCCGTTTAAAATCAATCGAGTCGAATCTGCCTTAGGATCGCAGCCAACTATCATAATTTTCTTGCCCATTTCTCCCAAACCAGCATTGAGATTCTGCGTGGTAGTTGATTTCCCGATTCCGCCTTTACCATAAATAGCAACCTGTCTCATAATAAAACCCTCCAATGTAAATAAAGTATCCCACAGTATCAACAGTAAGCTCACCCATGGTAATTATCTCGGAAAAACAAAATCCCGCTGTAGGTTTATTCATACCTCAGCGGGACATCTTTGTCCATCCATAAGCAATATAAATGAAACTTATCTATATACTACTTATAATATCTTTGTAATTTTGTTAAGCGTTTCTGTTGATGTTGTAACTATAAATCATTGCTTTTATATTGTCAATAGGGATAAATCATATAAATTATCGGAGAACTTTCAGATAATTCCATTTTTAATAAGCACGAGCAGACTTAATTTAATTGCAAAGCCATTTGGGTTAATTTTTTAACAGCCGGCATATAATTTATTCATTTTCTTTTGCTCTCTGTTTAGAAAAAAATTCTCTTAAATTTTTATTTTTTTTGTGCATCATTTGAGAAAACTTTCTGGTATGCAGTATTATAAGGCAATAATTATATTTTTTTATTAAAATTTTTTTTAATGAAGAAAAAAATATTCTTGCAAAAGATTCTTTAAGAAAATACATTTTAAACACTTTTTTAAGTAATTACATTAAATACATAGTTTTATCATTAAAGGGCCAAAATACGCTCTATTGACATTTGTGGCCGTCATCAGTACATTAGTGTTATAACAAAGGCACAAGGAGTGTTCTCTATGGACAAAAAAATAGCCGTCACTTGTGACAAAAATAATCACCTTACTGATTTTGCCGGACTCTCTCATATAATTATTTTTGAACACGATGACACTGAATGGAAAATTCGCAAAAGATTTCCCTTTGATTTTTCTAATGTAAAGACGACGCAGGAAATTCGTGACTACACCCGCAATCTTATTTTGAAACTTGATGATTGCAAAATAATTGCTTCAATGTCTATTAACGGGCTTATCTATAATGTTTTTGATCGGATGAGATTTGCCATTTTTGAAATAGACAGTCTTGATGATAGTATGCTCGATAAAATCATTGCAGACATCCATCATAACTTTCATGAAATGAACAACAATGTACCTACGGTTACTACACCTGTGGAAACAACTAGCGGCATCTATTATTTAGACCTCATAAAGCTGCAAAACGCGCATCCGGATATTTCTTCCAAAAAAGCATTGCGGTCTTTTATCGACAATAAACCGTTTGTTAGGCTCGATCTGGTTTGTTCACATATTCCGGCATGGTTAAAATCGCCTGAATATGATAAAAAATTGGATATAGCAACACGGCGTAGTGGATCATCTCTACTGGTATCTATAGGTAAAAAATGCCTTGAATGATATGGGAATTTATCGTAAGGAGGATTATATATGGACATAACGACAAAATATGGCACACTTTATGACTGCTATAATATTGCCAACCATGAAAATGGTCAGATCGCTGAATGTATTTGCCAGAAGGAAAGTCCGCTCAATATAAATGGGACAATCCTATATCCTTATTACGGAGAAAACGAGCGCCGTAAGCTGTCACCTTCTATAAAGTTTTATGACGATGGCAGCGTAAAATCAATTTATCTGGAAAAACAAACAATGATTGATTCGCCGTGGGGCAGTCTTCCGGCAGAGTTGATTACTTTTTACCAAAATGGTAGTTTGTGCCGTCTTTTTCCCTTGAACGGGAAAATAAGCGGTTATTGGACTGAAACAAGCGAAATAAAACTGTTGGCTAAGATGCCATTTACTTTTTTTGGTGGGGAGTTTACTGCCCGGCCGATGTGCTTTCATTTCTATGAGAGTGGCAACCTCAAGAGCCTTACCTTGCAATCCAGCGAGCGTGTGTCTTTAAATACGCCGGTAGGCAAGTTGAAAATCAAGTGCGGTTTTTCCCTTTATGAGGATGGCAGCATATACTCTACGGAGCCGGCAGCAGCTCAATATGTATCTACACCTATCGGTATGGTACATGCCTTTTCCCCTGACAGCGTAGATGTAAGCGCAGACAGTGGTTCGCTTACTTTTACGAAGGATGGTGCAGTGTCTTCATTAGAAACTATTTCTTCTATTGGGGCCGTGGATAAGCAGGGACATGATCTTAAAATAGTGCCGTTAAAAACGATGCATCCGCTCAATGAAGAAGCAGTGCTTATCCATCCTCTCAAACTTGAATTTACGGGGGAAAAAGTAACTATAACCCGTAGTGAGCAGGAAAAGTATAATTTCCCCTTGGCTGCAACCAGTTTCACAATAGAATGATAGTTCGCTTAAAAGTATTTTACGGCAGCAACGCAGATGCATAAATTAAGTAATAGTACAGTATAGTCACTGGTGTGAAGCTTTGTGGAAGACATAAAGGTTCTTTTTCCTTTATCGGCAAAGCCGCGTAGAGATAGGCTTATGGCCATATTTTCACTGCGGGAGATAGCTTTAAAAACCATTGGCTTGAGTATCATCATATAGTCTACAATGCGGCGCACAGGATTTTTGGATGGGTGAAATCCCCTGCAAGCTTGGGCTTGGCGGACTTCTTTACTTTCCTTGAGCAAGTCAGGCACAAAGCGTAGTACCGCAGTTATCATAAACGCATAGTCATACGGCAGACGGCATTGCTTTACAAGCGATGCCGTTATTGTTTGTGTGGGTGTAGTGGCAACAAGAATGAGTAGTGATACGGCCATTATAAACATTTTATAAGCCGAACCGAGGGACAAAAATAAAGGTGTTGAAAAAATGAGCTGGATAAAGGCAAGGATGACAGCAAATATAACCAATGCGCCGATACCTTTCCAAAGTGTCTTGCCGCCCCCCATTATGACAGCGCAGATGAGTTCCAGGATGATGAGGATGCCTAATGCATACAGGTCAGTTGTGCAAAGGGAAGCTACTGATACCGTCAGTGCCATGAGTAATTTTGTCAGAGCGGCAAACCCTGTCATATCGTTATTTGCTGTCATTAGACTTCCTCCGTTCCGCTAATTTTTTATACAATTCCCGGGGTGTCAGGCAAAGCCCTAAACCTATTTCGTTGCTGATACGTGCAGCTTCAGGCAGTTCCAAACCAAAGGCGGTGGTTTTTTCTGTGTCAGCGAACAATCCCCGCGGTGTTCCATTAAAGGCGATTTTTTTATCAGCCAGGACAACTACTCTATCTGCATGTTCCGCTAAAATATCCATATCGTGTGTGACTAATATAATACCGATTCCCTCTTTGTTTAATTTACGCATGAGGCGCAGTAAAACAGTCCGTTCCCTACAATCCTGCCCTGAGGTTGGTTCATCAAGAATGAGTAGCTTAGGCGCAGCAGCGAGTGAGGAAGCTATGGATAAGCGTTGTTTATCACCGAGTGATAAGGTCTGCGGCATGAAATTTTGTTTAGTGCTTAAGCCTGTATCAGCCAATGCCTGGCTGACATTTTTTTTAATCTGCTCAGCATTCATACCCAGTTTAGATGGCGCATAAGCAGTTTCCTCATATACGGTGGAAGCAAATAATTGATGGTCGGGATTTTGGAATACATAACCTATATATTTTGCCAATGTATATGAAGGCATATCACTGATTATTTTTCCATCAAGCTCGACAGTGCCGGCTTTTGCCTTAACTAGTCCCATAATCAGGCGTGTTAGGGTGGTTTTACCGGTGCCATTTCGGCCGGCTATTGCTGTTATCAGAGAGGTATCTATTTGGAGGTCTATATTGTCAAAAATCTTTTCTCTGCCTGCATACGAGAAAGAAATATTTTTTAAATTCAGCATATGTTTTTCTCCATTTCCCAGCGTATTTTCCAACGGAGCGGAATCACTTCCGGATATACTTTATTTTCGTACATGTATTTAAAGCATTCATCCATTTCGCCGGCAAATTTTAGATAAGCTTTATCAATGACGGCCATTTGCGCTTTCATGTCAAGTACATATTTTAAATCATGTTCGGCAACGATGATGGTCTTGCCATATTCCTTGTTGAGTTTATACAGCAGACTGTATATTTCTTTTGCACCTTCAGGGTCGACGGCAGCTACGGGTTCATCAAGTACTAGCACCGGTGTATCCATTGCCAGGACAGCCGCGATCACAAGGCGTTGTTTTTGGCCACCGGATAGGGATGCCACTTTTCGCTTGCCCATATTTTCCAAGCCTGTCTTTTTTAGGACGTCGTTGCGTTTTTTGATTATGTCCTGCGGTGCCATCCCTGTATTTTCGAGCGAGAAAGCTATTTCATCATCAACAGTTTCTGTAACAAGCTGGGCTTCATAATCGGCCATTACCACACCAATTTTTCTGTTCAACAAGGCTGGGTTTTCTTTTAGGACATCAAACTCACCAATATGTATAGAAGAATTTTCAAAACCACCAAAATAAGATGGTCTGACGCCGGCCATGGACAGCAATAATGTCGTTTTACCGCTGCCATTGACACCGGTAATGATAAAAAAACTGCCTTTTGGTACAGTGAGATTGATGTCGTGCAGAATAAATGGTTTTTTATTTAAAGTGTTATCATCATTAAATATTTTTGCCGCCGGGAAATACAACAGCTGACCAGCTATACTGCCAAGCGCTGCCACCAGCAGAACGGCCGGCATCATAGCATATAAATAGAGCGGCATAGGCAGTGATAATATAACTTTAGTGAGTGTGACGAAAACACCACCGCTGATGAAGGTTGTTATAAATATTACCAGCACAGGCTCTAAGCGTACACGTCCAATCTTTATATCAAGAAAATGTGTGCCCGCTAGTAATGCACAAACGAAAGCGGCTGCTGGATCACTTATTAGATTTGCATAAGGTAGTGCTGCTTTTGAGGTCATAGTAGCAATAATGCCTGAAACCAGGCCTATACCAAATCCCTGGCGTAGGGAAGGCCTGCATAATAATATGGCGGTTGAATACATGACTATGTTCCAATTAAGAGATATACCACCTACATTTGGTGATATTATACGCAGGATGACACCTATGGCCAAAAGCAGGGTAGTTATAGTTATCCAGCGAAGGTCGCTTCCTTTGTAGTGTTTGTCTTTTACCATTTGACCATCCCTTTATTTAAAATTCGACACTTTTTCAGGCAGAAATATGCTGCCTTTTATAAAAGTAAGATTTCTTATATTATCAACAAGATATATTTTAACATGATAATTTATTAAATCAAACATTTTATTTAAAATAAGAAAAACCGACTGCCATAAAAATAGGACGTTATGTCCTATTTCAGGAAGCCGGTCTTTTGAAAGCGCTATATATATTCTTTGTAACGGACTTGTTTATGTATTTGCCTGAAATTACATATTACATTGTTTCCTTATGTAAATAAAATGGATGGAGAGGTGAAGACGCAGGCAGTATTATTAATTAAAATCAAATGCTACCTTAGCCGCTGTATCGGCATAATTATCCGAGTGCAGGACTATTTTTAAAGCAGAATTTTGGCCAGACGGATAAAGAAACACTGCTTTATTAAGAGGTACGGTAAATTCCATATCGCCGCCTGCAGGAATACTTACATCGCGGTGATATTCTACAGCTGCGGCCAAATGTTTAGTTATTGTATTAGGCGGATCATTTACCCCTGATAAATCAATATTATATGGAATTACTTTTATTACTGGATTTTTGATATCGCTATCAGTATTGTTTTTTATTGAAAGTACGATCTTGGCATTGTCAGGGAAGAAGAGTCGGTTTTTTCCGCTTGCTGCACCAGCACTAGCAAAATCAGCTGCTTTTCCCATGTGCACTATTGTAACGCCTGCATTTTCTTCTTGTGGTTTATTGGGAAAGGCAACAGCAAGAGAAAGTTTACCCTTAGCCATGGCTGATGCTCCATTGTCGGTCTGTGCGCCGTCTGCTGAAACGGCACCATTCAGGCCTTTTTCGAGCTGCAAGTCAGCCGCTGCCGCCTCGGCTTCTTTTTGTTCATTTTCGAATGCCCGTTGTGCCAGCATTTGCTGCAATGGATTATAAAAATGATTTGTGAGCCATATACCGCCCAAAATTATAATATACGATGCTGCACATAAAGCTGCAATTTTTATAAGGGAGATAGAACCGGCATTTTTTACAGCTTTTTGCAGTTGTTTCCCATCACGGTAACGTTCATCAGGAACGCTTGAAAGACAATGTTCCAATACCTTTGCATACTTGCCTTTGTAGTCAGCGCCAAGAAGGCTCTGCATAGTCATTCCCAGAGAATAGACATCACTGCGAAAATCGGTCTTGCCCATGACAGCCTGTTCTGGCGGTGCAAAGCCGACCATTCCTTTATACAAAGGCACATCATCATAAGTTTTCCCTTCAGCCGCGTGGTCAAAGCCGATAAATTTTACCTGACCGGCCATGAACATTATGTTTTGGGGACTGATATTACGGTGCATAATACCGTTTTCATGTAAGGTTTTTAGCCCTCCAGACAGCTGCGTAAAGACCATTTTTGCCAATTCATCGCTGATAGGTTCTAGTTCCCGCTGCTTTATCCATTCATTGAGAGTTATACCTGTCAAATACTCTTCAATAACGGTGGTTACACCAAAGGCCGTATTTTCTTTTGCGTAGATGACCTGTGGTAGTGCCGGATCCGCAAAAGAAGCTAGTTTTTCGTAGGGAAGGCCTGTAGCGTATACATGTTTTAAAATGAAAAAATCGCCCGTATCTTTCGAGGCTACTAACAATGTGTTACCATCGCTATTGTTTTTTAGTTCTTCAATAATTTTATAGTTGCTTTCAATAGGCTCACCAGTAAATCCCGTCGGTGTGTGGCTGTTTTCAGTCTGCGGCATATCATTGCCAATTTGTTCCTGTTCCATGTGATTAAACCCTGCTTCTTATGTTTTTATGAAGATTTTCGGCTAAACCGAAATATAAAGAAAGCAATCGCCACTATTGTGCATTTTTTCTTCATTATTTTATATAATTTGACATCTTCTAAGACAATCCCTGTTTATAAAAAAATTTTCTTAAGAGATATTTGGAAATAGCGTAACTATTATATTAAAAAGAATGAGAGCTATATAAATTGACTTATGGGTAATAATATTTCTGTATTGATTATTAAAACTACTTTTTATAGACAATTTTTGCAATATGAATTATTAGATAAAAATATTCATCTGAATTTATTGGATAATAATACTTTTGTTCTATGAATTCAGCTATCTTTTTTGCACAAACAGTAGCTTTAGGATACTTTTTTTCTATTAACATTACTAATTCTTGATCGATACCATTGATGCTATTTTGTTTTTGAAATATTTTTTTAGCGAAGAATTTCAAATGCGTTATAAAACGATAATATTGTATGGATTCCGTATCGAACTCAATATGACAACTATAACGTACAATATTTGTGATTTCTTCTATTAATTGCAGAATATGAACGGCCATCGGATGGTTTTCTTCCATTTGTGCATCTATAATGTGTAAAGCAATAAAACCTGCTTCATCTTCTGGCATATTGATCATAAATTTTTTGTTTATTTCTTGTATGGCGTCTTTACCTATGTTAAATTCATTTGTATAAAAACGTGCGATTTCCCAAATCATCATATTGTGGATGACATGACCGTTTTGCACTCTTTGCACTGCCATATGGATATGGTCAGTTAGGGAAATATAAATTTTTTCGTTAAGTTTTTTACCCAATGTTTTTTCTGCTAAGGTAATGATCTTATTTGAAATTTCCATATATTCTATTGATAAATCGGCTAATAATACCTTAAACTTTTCCAGGATTTCATGATTAGAGAGAGTATATATTTTGTCTATACGCGAGTTTTCAATATTTTCACCTGGCCTTTTTTTAAAAGCAATTCCGCATCCCATGACAACGACTTCCTGTCCTGCTGCATTGTTGCTGAGAACAACATTATTATTTAATATTTTTTTAATCAGCACCTTGTTTTCTCCTTTATTCGCACTTCCTATAAATTACATAGATACAAAAAAGGCGATAAAAACAAGAAGGGTTTCTTGCTTTTTTCGCCTTATAGATTATTTGTTGCTTCATTTTAATTCCTCCAAAAGTATTATTTTGAAGGTTTGGCCAACTAAATGTCACCACCCGCTTAATAGAGTTATGATAACATATATTGTAAGCAGTGTAAAGATTAAAAAAATTCTCTAATTTATAAATAATATTATAATATATAGATGCCCATAATAATAAAAACGAAAGACCTCGTATTCCAGGTTATATAGATATAGCTTAGGAGTACGAGGTTATTTATTAAGTAATGGTAAATTATTTTTTGTTCATAAGTATCATAGCGATTTCATCGCAGTTTGGGAATTTGGGACAATCAATACATTCTTTCCATATCTTTTGCGGCAGCTTATCTTTGGTGACTTCTCTAAAGCCCAGTGAAGAAAAGAACTCAGGCTGATAAGTCAAGGTGAAAAAGGTCTCAATGCCAAGCTTTCTGCCATCCGCGATAAGGCGTAAAACTATTTCAGAACCTATATGTTTTCGCGTGGCACTTTTTGCTACGGCAAGTGTCCTTATTTCAGCTATGGCGTCCCAGACGACATGCAGGCCGCCTACTCCTACTATATGACCGTCTTCTTCGGCAACAATCATATCACGGATAGTTTCGTACAACTGGTTGCGGGAGCGCGCCAGCATAAGTCCGTCCTGTGCATAGTCATAAACTAAGCGGTGGATAGATTCAACGTCAGGTAATATAGCATTACGGTAAATAATAGGAATCACTCTTTCCTTGTCTAAGCAGAAGGGATTATGACGCATCCGTGAGTAAGGCAGACGGACATAAATCGTTGAGCGGGCATTCTGCGCATAGCGGTTGGCGTGCCTTACAGATTTTTCTGCCGTGCCATATAAGCCAATGATGTGCTTCAGACCATTTTTCCTTGGGAATAGCTTTTTGCAGCTTACTTTCCACTTCATCGGGAGTAGTGCCTACAGCCAGCTTTAACCGGTTTGATACGCGAAATACATGGGTATCAACAGCAATCGCTGGTCTGCCGAATGCTATGCTGGAAACAACGTTGGCGGTTTTTCTGCCAACACCAGGCAATGATAGTAAGGCATCATAATCATTGGGAACTTGGCCGTTGTATTTTTCACAGAGTATATGACATGTCTTGTAGATGTTTTTTGCTTTATTACGAAATAGTCCGCAATCGCGAATTTCTTCTTCCAGTCCGGCAAGACCGAGCTGTAGAATTTTATCAGGTGTTGCCGCTTTTTTAAATAAGCGTTGTGTGGTTACGTTAACACGCACATCGGTACATTGCGCTGATAAGATTACAGCCACTAATAATTCGAAAGGATTGGAAAAGTTTAAAGCTGATTTTGCACCGTGATAAGTTTTTTCCAAACGGGACAGCATCTCTGCTTTTATTTTTTGCGTAATCCGCATATGATATCATTCCTGCTTATCTTTTTTTGTATGATGTGGGTTTTTACTGACGACTTCTACTGCTTGCACTACTATTTTTATTATATCGGTATAATGTTCCTGTTTGTAAATATCTAATCTGGTATACGCGTCACCAATATTAGTGTTAACATAGCGAGCTGGTAAATGATTCAAGGACCAAGTCACAATATCGTTAATGCATTGATCACATGTGCAGATGTCGGGATAAGATTTAATGACCTGTTTGACCAAATCAATTACGAAATCCTCCATGCAATTCTTTACTTGTATTGCCATTTCAGCGTTCACCTCACAGATTTTTAATACACATTTTGATTATAGCACAAAGATTTTAAAAATAAAATGATTTGTAGGCGTGGTTTGTTAAAAAAGCACCTAGAGTGTAATTGATCACTTTAGGTGCTGGTATGAAGACTAATATTTCGTGCTGTTTAGCAGTTATTGTTCTTCTTCAAATTGATCTTTACCTACGCCGCATACTGGGCAGACAAAATCATCCGGTAAATCAGCAAAAGGAACGCCCGGTGCTAAATCGTAATCAGGATCTCCCTTTTCTTCATCATAAATCCAGCCACAAACAGAACAAACCCATTTTTTCATAATAAATCCTCCCCAATAATATATTTCTCTGACTTCCTATATTTTATTATATTGATATTAATTTTGCAATGATTGGTTGATATAAAGATAAATAGATACAAAAAAACCGAAATCAAAAGATTTCAGCTTATATTCGGTATGGTGCGGTCGATGGGACTTGAACCCATATGACTTGTGATCACTACCCCCTCAAAGTAGCGCGTCTGCCAATTCCGCCACGACCGCATTGTGAAAGTAAAGATAAAAAGGGCATAAGGCAATGGTGCGGCCGAGTGGATTTGAACCACCATGGAGTTTCCCCCACTAGCTCCTGAAGCTAGCGCGTCTGCCGTTTCGCCACGGCCGCATGTAAAAAAAAAGATGGTGCCGAGGACCGGAATCGAACCGGTACGGATATTTCTATCCGCGGGATTTTAAGTCCCGTGCGTCTGCCAGTTCCGCCACCCCGGCGAATATCTTTATTATGGAGCGGGTGATGGGAATCGAACCCACGTAACTAGCTTGGAAGGCTAACGCTCTACCATTGAGCTACACCCGCATATAAAAACAGATACCAAAGCCTTGTGTAATTAAAAAAATAAAAAAGAAAAGATGGTGCCTCAGAGCGGAATCGAACCACTGACACGGGGATTTTCAGTCCCCTGCTCTACCGACTGAGCTACCGAGGCATCACATATATATCTACATCAAACTTTTGGCTTGATGGGGATAACAAAATGGCGACCCGAAGGGGAGTTGAACCCCTGACCTCCGCCGTGACAGGGCGGCATTCTAACCAACTAAACTACCGGGCCATTTATTTTGGTGGGCGATAACAGGATCGAACTGCTGACATCTTGCTTGTAAGGCAAGCGCTCTCCCAGCTGAGCTAATCGCCCATAAAATGGTGACGCCTATGGGATTCGGACCCATGAACCCGCCGTGAAAGGGCGGTGTCTTAACCGCTTGACGAAGGCGCCATTACACTGTATACTTGCCTCAGAAAATCAACTTTAGTCGATTTATGTGGATACGAGGTCAGCATCAGCAACGGGTATTATAATACCATATAGAGTATGATATTGCAATACCTTTTTGGAAAAAAGTTATTTAATTAAATTGCCCAATGATGTTTTTATGGGCAGGAGGCAGACTAGACCATGAGGAAAAATATCTCTAATGTATGTGTGCTAATGCTATTTTTATTCATGTTTTGGGGAGGAACGGCAGCGGCAGAAGAGAATTTAAGTGCACAGGAAACGAACGTTCCCGTTAAATTAGCAGTCATGCCAATCATTGGTAGTTTTAAAGGGTATCCAGATAGTGGCAATTATATTTATAAAAGACTTGGTGAGTCGGTGCATGTACCATTAAATGGTGTTTTACAACGGATTGAATATATTGATATGGATAAAACTTCGGCAACGGTGGGAAAGATGATGAACGCAGGCATTGACGTGACAAGTAAGGAAGGTTTGGCACAGTTGGCCGCAGAAGAGGATGCCGATATTTTGATTGGCGTTAAGATAGATTTTATGAGACAAGATGTAGTATATCTTTTTGATGATGGCCCTTATTTGATGAGCCATGTTGGCCTAAAACTTTTTGTTTATGATCGTAGGACTGACAAATATACTAGTTATAGTGGGCAAAGATTTTATAATGACACTTATTCATTACAGGGAACGGCAAATGCGTTGACACAAGAAGTAATGGATCGGTTGTTGGATAAAGCAAATTTGAAACAGTATGTGCAATAAAAAGAGCTGTAGCAGATGATAACGCGGGAATATGTTAGAGAGCGCATTCATCATTGCTACAGCTTTTTTCTTATTCTGTCGGTTTATTTTTCATATGCGGGAATAAAATGACGTCACGGATTGAAGGGCTGTCTGTGAGCAGCATTACCAAACGGTCAATGCCAATTCCCAGCCCGCCTGTAGGAGGCAGACCATATTCGAGAGCCGTGATGAAGTCTTCATCCATCATATGGGCTTCATCATCGCCATGTTCGCGCTGTTTTTGTTGGTCAATAAAACGTTGTTTTTGGTCAATTGGATCGTTCAATTCGGAAAATCCATTGGCGAGTTCGCGCCCATAGATAAATAATTCAAAGCGGTCAACAAAATCAGGGTTTTCTTTATTGCGTTTGGAAAGAGGTGATACAGCAGTCGGGTATTGAATGACAAAAGTAGGCTGCATAAGTGTTTCTTCAACTTTTTCGTCAAAGATCTGATACATTATTTCACCGATACCATGATGCTGTTCGTAAGGAACTTTTAATTCATCAGCGAGTGAACGTGCTTCTTCAATAGTAGTAACTGTTGAAAAATCTTTGCCCGTAGCTTCTTTGACTGCGTCAATCATCGTGATGCGGCGGATACTGCCCATGTCTATATTGACGCCTTGATATGTAATGGTAGTTGTACCAAGTACTTCTTTTGTAACCTGCGCCAGTAATGCTTCAGTCATGTCCATTACTTCATTATAATCAGCAAAAGCCTGATATGTTTCAACGGTTGTAAATTCAGGGTTATGGCGGTTATCGACACCTTCATTCCTGAATATGCGGCCGATTTCGTAGACTCGTTCGAGTCCGCCGACAACAAGACGTTTCAGATATAATTCGGTTGCGATACGAAGATACATGTCCATATCTAAGGCATTATGGTGCGTAATGAAAGGGCGGGCGTTAGCGCCGCCGGCAATTGGACTCATAACAGGTGTTTCTACTTCAAGGAAGTGTCTGTTGTCGAGAAAGCGACGTACTGCCTGAATGATTTTTGTGCGGCGGATAAACGTGGTTTTTACATCGGGATTTACGATAAGGTCAAGGTAACGTTGGCGATAACGTGTTTCAATGTCTTTTAGACCGTGAAATTTTTCTGGCAGTGGACGGAGTGATTTGGCTTCTATAGTGAAAGAAGTCACTCTTACTGTAATTTCGCCACGATGCGTTTTGAAGACAATGCCTTCCAGACCAATGATGTCACCAATATCGAGCAGCTTGAAATTAGCGTATTGTTCTTCGCCGATAATGTCGAGTTTGAAATATATTTGAATTGTGCCTGTAATATCAGCAAGTACAGCAAAGCTGGCTTTGCCATGTCCGCGGATAGCGGTAAGACGGCCGGCAATGCGTACACTCTTTTCTGAGAGTGCTTCAAAATTGTCTAGAATATCCTGTGCATGATGTGTAATGGAATAATTGCGGCCGAAGGGTTCTATGCCCTTGTCGGCGAACGCCTGCATTTTGTCGCGGCGCACTTTTATGAGTTCATTTAGGTCCTGCTGAGTTTCTGGTGTATGCTGTTTAGCCAATTTATATCCTCCAGTTTATTTTACTTCAACTATCTTATATTTTAGTACGCCGGCGGGCACGTTAACATCAACGATATCCCCTATTTTGTGGCCGAGAATAGCTGCACCGACAGGTGATTCATTAGAAATTTTACCTTCCATGACATCTGCTTCAGCGGACCCTACAATGGTGTAGGATTCATTTTCTCCATATTCAAGGTCGCAAATGACCACTTTATTGCCAAGGTGGATAATTCCGCTGCCATCACCCTGCGTTTTATGGATAACATCGCTTTCACGGAGTACTTTTTCTAAACGGAGAATTTCTCCTTCTATAAAGGCCTGTTCATTTTTGGCATCGTCGTATTCAGAGTTTTCGCTGATATCGCCAAAATCGATAGCTTGTTTGATACGTTGAGCTACTTCTATACGCCTAACGCTTTTTAAATTCTCAAGCTGTTGCTCAATCTTTTTTAAACCTTCTTCAGTTAAGATGCTGCGCTTTTCTGCCATAATTATGCTCTCCCTTATGAATAAATCTTATCCGGTTTCCGGATTACGAGATGTTATCAAATAGCAATAAGATAAGGAGTGTCAAGCTGCCTTGACACTCCTTCTAATTATATGTTGTTTTTATATGTTTGTCAATTTCAACGCTTTACCCGGATAACTATGCCAAGACTATAAAAGTTTAATAGCACGTAGGGCATTATATATTCCATCTGCATCGTTCGACGATGTTATCTGTGCGGCAGCAGTTTTTACTTTTAGCGGGGCATTTCCCATAGCAATGCCCATACCGACGGTGGAGAGCATATCAAGGTCATTGTAATTGTCACCGAAGGCAATCGCTTGGGAGGCAGGGATATTGTAAAGTTCCATAAATTTTTTGACGGCATGTGCTTTGGAGACGGATTTGTCAATTATTTCCAATAAAGTTGGTGATGAACGAATTATATTGAAGTCTGGATAACATGGTGTGAGGACATCTTCCATTTGCTGGCAAATTGCCGGTGGACACATGCAGAGCAGCTTATGCGGCAGCTTCCCTGAGTTGAGAAGTACTTGGAAGGAAGCCTCAAGCGGTGTGACACCGGTAATGGCTGCTTCTTCTTTGACAAGACGGTCAGACAGGTCTTCCACATACCAGTCATCAGCACAATAATAATTGATAACTATTTGCGGCCATTGGGTACGAATGTCTTTAAGGATAGACAGGCAGTTTTGCTCGGCAGGCTTTTGACTGAAGAGTTGTTCATTTTCAGCGGAAAGGATTAAAGCTCCATTGTAGCTGATAATTGGTGCTTTGACTGCCAGCTCTTTTAAAATGGGAACAATGGCCTTGGGCATACGCGCTGAAATCGGCACAAACAGAATGTTTTTTTCTCTGAGACGGTGGATGGCTTTTAACGTAGAAGGGAGCAGTTCATGTTGTGAGTTCAGTAAAGTTCCGTCAATATCAGAAAAAACTATTTTGAACAGCATAATGGCATCTCCTTTGTGTAGTATATCAATTTTGCAAAAGGTCATTTATTTGTTTCTGTACCTTATTTAAGGCGTTGTTGAAAGGAAGTGTTCCATCAATAATTTTTTTTATTTCACTGTCAGCCATGAGCATAGCCAATGAATATTTTTTAAATTTGGGAGGTGAGACGGCTGTTTGCATGACGTCACTTATTATGGAAAGATTCATTTTTTCTTCTCCCGGAGCATCTTGGAGGAGAGCCTGCTTAGCTTCATTCGATTCTACGGCGGCTTTTATCACGGGAACTCCTTGCGACAGACTGGGAAGGAGTTTTTGTGTTTCGCTGCTATAGCAAAGTTCCTTGAGAAATTCCCATGTAATCCTTTTGTGTTTGCTGCGGCTGCTCATGCCTATCAATAAGGTATCCAGCTCCGAAGTATTCCTGCCGGAAGGCCCGGAAGGCATCTCAATACAGTCCCATTCGAAAGAAGAATATTTTTTGATGCGCCAAGGATATGGTTTATAAGTGCGGTATTCGGCAAAGGTAAATGGCCTGAAAGCTACTTTTCCCATATCAAAATCCTTAGCTGTGACCGTGTATCCCAGGTTGGTCTTTTTTAACTCGATCATAAATTTCAGGGTGTCATTCATTTTGTTGTCGGCAAAATAAGAGAATTTACCATCGTTGCGAAATAATTGTAAACCATTGCTGGCGGCAGCCTGCTGCCAGGTATAATCGTAATAGCCGAATTGGTCTGGCGTACCATCACCGTCAGTATCTTTGGTGACACGGCGGCAAATGTCGAGGAAATCCTGCCATGTCCAGTTGTCTTTGGGGATGGGAATATTTTCTTTTGCCAGTAAGGTCTTATTCACGAACATTAATGTGGGCATACTTTCAAAAGGCAGGGCGTATTGTTTACGTCTGTATTTACCATAATCGAGCGCAGCCTGATAATAGGCAGAAGTGTCGAAGGAAGAATCATTTTCTGCCATGCTGTCAAGATTTTGCAAAATCCCCATGCTGCTATATAGGTTGAAGTCGTCAGCCAGTACCATGAAAAGGTCGGGTTCGTCGCCATTAAGAATTCTTTCGGCAAGCCATTCGGCATAATCCTGCTTCCTTATACCGCTGACATATGTTATTTTTACACCGGGATGGCTGTTTTCAAAATTTTTTATTGCTGTGTCTATTACAGCATATGATTCACCGGACGGGACGTTCCAATTACTGCCGGCAAATAGTCCCAGCCGTATAGTTGTTTCCTCTGGCTTGGGTGTATGTATATTATAAAAAAAGACCGCGGAGATGATGCAGATAGTGATAATGAATAAAAGCCATTTTAAATTATGTCGCTGTATGTTGAAAACCATTTTTACCGCCTTATATTTCTGCATCAAGCTGGTGGCTCATACCGGTTTGGACAGCCCAAATTGCCAGCTGCGTTCTGTCACGCAGGTTGAGCTTGCTGAGTACAAAGCTGAGATTGTTGCGGACAGTGCCTTCTGATAAATTTAACTTTTCGGCAATTTCTCTGTTTGATAAACCTCTGCCAACGAGGCAGACGACCTTTTTCTCTGTGCGTGTCAAGTCTTTGGTACCATTTTCTTCAACTTTGACGGCAAAATTGTTTTGTGCTATTTTAGAGAACATTTTTACTACTTTGGTTATCAGGTTAGGGTTGATCATGGCACCGCCGTTTATCACAGTGCGTACCGCATTGGTCAGCTCTGTGACAGAAACACCTTTTAAAAGATAACCGCTGGCACCAAATTTCAATGCGTTATAGATGTATTCATCATCATCAAAAGTAGTGAGAATAATGATTTTTATACTGGGCCAGCGTTCCTTGATAAGATTGGTACATTGGACACCGTCCAGTCTGGGCATGCGAACGTCCATGAGTATGAGGTCAGGCTGGTCTTTTTTTAGCAGCTCCATCACCTCATAGCCATTTTCGGCAGTAGCGGTGACATCCATATCAGGGTTCATATTTAAAACGATTTTCAGGCTTTCCCGTATAAGCTCCTGATCATCCGCTATCATTATTTTTATCATTGTAAACATCTCCTCGGTTCAGTGGAATAGCTGCCTTTATTGTAAAACCACCATGTCCTTCGTACGCTAATGCGCCATGTAAAAGCATCAATCGTTCCTGCATGTGGCGCAGGCCGAACCCTTTAACTGGGTTTTCACAGCCGGTGCCATCGTCCTTTATAATTATTTTCAACCAGTTATTTTCCTCAGTGAGCGTGATGAGGATGTGCGCTGCTTTGCCGTGGCGGTTCGCATTGGTAATGCTTTCCTGCACTATACGGTAGATTACCTCCTCCTCGTCCTCACGCAGGTTTTGCGGCCAGCACTCATGCTGGAGTTCAATCTGCATACCTGAAGCGGAAGAAAATTCCCTGATCATTTGGTAGAGGGCATCTTTTAATGGGAGCCGTTCCAGATTGTCAGGACGAAGTTTTTTGACGGAGCGTCGGACATCGTTTATGCCGTTGCGGGCGGTGTCACTGATGACCTGTAATTGCTTTTTAGTAAAGGCGGGAGCCGCGTCAATCGTCGCAAGACAGGCATCAAGGCCGGCTATGATGGAAGTCAGGGCGTGGCCAAGTGTATCGTGGATTTCCCTTGCCAGACGGTTACGTTCTCTGGTTTCTGCCATTCGTTCAGCTTCTATCGCGTAATTCCTGAGTTTTTCATTGGCGGTGTTGAGCTGCTCGTTTAG
Source organism: Pectinatus cerevisiiphilus (assembly GCF_004341685.1). GTDB lineage: Bacteria > Bacillota > Negativicutes > Selenomonadales > Selenomonadaceae > Pectinatus > Pectinatus cerevisiiphilus. The sequence goes on along the minus strand of NZ_SMAA01000011.1, from coordinate 36,310 downwards.
CGACTGTATGCGTTCTTTTTCCTGATGCTGGTTTTGCACGAGCAGCATCATGTATATGACGAAAATTATCATATTAAAGGAAGTGAAAATATTGCAGGCAGCTTTTAAAATTCCTTGTGCCGGCTGGTCATAATAGGAGATATAAGCATCAAGCGGAATCATTTTAAGGCGCAGGTCGATGAGGTTATAGCTGGCAATCAGGTAAAGACCAAGCATGGCAACTGTCAGGATGATGCGTTGGTTCTTACCACGGTAACCACTTACTAGATCAGCTACGACCAACAAAATGACACCGTCATAAGCCATGTTTATGCTGCGCATGACAATTAGGCAGGCGCAGATTTCCAGGGCAAGAAGAATATAGCGGCGCTGGTTGTTCTGATTTAAAAGACAGCGGCGGTAAAACGTACTCAAGAAAATTAAAATAGAGAAAGAACAACTGCTAAATATAATAATTTCACTGGCAGAAAAAGGGGGCGCTGAGATAGAACTAAGAAAGGAATGAGCCGACATAGAAATATTTATTTTGGTTTGGGTAATGCTCATAAAGCCGGCCAGGAAAAAAACGACTATGGCATTAAAAATGTAGAGAAAATAATGCATCACAGTGATCGAATATATTTTTATATGCATTATAGTCAGTCCCATCCGTTAATATTATACTGGGTAATGTTTTGGGTGGTCAGCAAAGTGGTAGGCAGTTTGATTATGCTTTCCGTGCTTGTACCGTTTAGCAGACCGTATGCTTTACTGGCAGCAAGGCTGCCTATCCTGCGCGGGGATTGGGCTGCTGTGGCAGTCATATTACCGCGTAGAATCATTTCCTTTGTTTCGGGGGCGCCATCTACACCGTAAACACTCACTTGGTCAAGCTGTCCGGCATTTTTTAAGGCAGCCATGGCACCCATGGCCGCAGGATCATTTAAGGCCATGACAACATTTATGTCATTGTGCTTTTTAATGAGTGCTTCCATAGCTGGCATGGCTAGTTCAAGCTGGCCTTTACACTCGGCAGAATCGATTATTTTGAAAGAAGGATGGTCACGGATAGTATCGACAAAACCGTTTATTCTATCGACGGCTGATTTTGCTTGTGAATGTTTCAGTAGGACAATATTGCCACCAGGTAAATTGGCAAGCATGTTTTCGGCACATTCTACACCTGCTTCATAATTATCGGAGACGATTGTTATAGCGACCGCAGCGCTGTCTTTATCATCGACGTTAGTATCAATCGCGATTACGGGTACTCCTGCCTTTTTAGCGACCGCGAGCGCGGGACCGATCTGCTGCCAATCAACGGCATTGAGAAAAAGGACTTTAATGCCGTCATCAACAAGTTCTTGGACTTCTTCTGTCTGCCTATCTGTGCTTAGGGCGGCATCACGGGTCAAGAGGGTATCACCGTTTTTCTCCACAGCGGTGCGTATTTCATCATCAATTATTTCGTAGAAGGGATTATTTAAAGTCATATAAACTGCCCCAAACTTTTTGCGCTGTTCATTCTGTGCTGCGGAATAATCTGTAGCGATAATACTTTGGAGCTGCTGATATAGAACTAACAGGAAGATGGTGCAGCATAAGGTTATAAAAAGATAGCGCTGGCAGCTTTTTTTCATAATATTTTCCTTCATATTATTTCTTATGTAGATACTTATGTCGATAAAGAACGGAAGAAAAGTTTTTAGCTTATCTTTTATTATTATAACTGAAAAAGTTAAAAGGCAGCAGAAAAATCTGCTGCCTTTGCTATAATAACGAATCCTACCACAAAAATATTTTGTCCCAGACAGAGCAGATTACCTGTGAAGACAATTTTGGCTAAAATGATCAATAGGACAATCCCGGATCGAAGAAACCGATAAGGACACCTACGAAGGCAATTACTACCAATAGCAGCATGACCATCGTTGGTGAAATGTTCTTTTTGGACATGAGCCACCAGCAGAATACTACAGCTCCGCCGGAAAGGAATTTAGGGTAGATGCCATCAAGTGTTTTTTGCAGTTCACCACCACCGGGTAGTACCAATGAGGTATGGATGTTTATCCAGGAGGCTGCCACGGCACCTATGACGATAGTACCGATCATAATGATGGAATCACGAATGGCTTGGGCTTGTTCGCCAACCAGGATTTCAACAGCTTTTCCACCTAGTTCGTAGCCTTTAAAATAGGCGAATTTCATGCCGAACCACATTAAGAAATTCCAGGCAATTATATAGAAAATAGCTCCTAATGGATTACCGCCACCGGATAAACCAAGGCCTATTCCTAATAGAATCGGTATTAGTGTACCGACAATCATCGAATCCCCAATGCCGGCCAGCGGTCCCATAAGTCCGGCACGTATACCATTAATGGCTTCGCCGTCTATGGGTTGTCCATTGGCTTTTGCTTCTTCAAGACCGGCTGTCATACCGACGACAAGAGTACCTATCTGTGGTTCAGTATTAAAAAACGCAGTGTAGGTGTCCATTGCCTTTTTCTTGTCTTCTTCTTTTTCATAAAGTTCTTCAACTATAGGCAGCATGGCGCACAAGTAACCGAACGTCTGCATATGTTCTTGTGAAAAGCAGGTGAGATTACCATAAAACCAAGTAACAAACGATTTTTTTAAAGTCTTTTTTGATAATTTTTTCATGATCAAATATCCTCCTCATCGTCATCATCATCTGTCGGCCCGCCAGCGGCAGCTTTTTTATTTTGCAGCATAATTATTTTGTAGTTGATGACGGCAAAGAAAGAACCGATAATAGCTGCAGCTATTAAGTTTAAGCCCAGACTTGCGGCTAATGTAAAACCAAAGAAAAAAGTTATGAAATCAACAGTTTTTTTGACTACCTGTTTTAATAATATGGCAACCCCTACTGCCGGCAGCAGGCTGCCAACTGTAAATAAGGTCTTCATAGCGATGCCGTCCATTGGCAGATAGGCTTTCATTATGTCGACCATACCGGCACCGGCCAGCGTGATGAGTACGGTTGGCAGGAAAGAACAGACAAAATGGGAAATCCAAGGCAGTCCCATATCGACAAGATAGAGTTTTTTAAAATCACCGTTTTCCACAGCTTTCCAGCCGATATGCTGCCAAATCAGATTCATGGTAGCCGTACCATAGAAGAGAACTGTACCAAGTGTGCCGACTGCGGCGCCGAGGGCGGCAGCCATAGATTGTGCCTGCGCGGTGTCGGGGTCAAGTCCCATTCCTTTTACAGCACATATAGCAAGTGGTATGCCGATATAGCTTATAGCACGTACATCGGCCGAAACTGTACCACCGGGAGTTACCAAGGCTATATAGATGACCTGGATTGCTGCCCCGATGATAATGCCTGTTTTGACATCACCGAGGATCAGTCCGACGATAAGACCTGCTACTAAAGGTCTTCCTAATGTATAATTACCGAAAGTAGTGCCGCCTAAACCGGGCATACTTGACAAACAGGCACAAATTCCCAAGAGCACGGCCTGAAAAATATTAATTTCCATATTATTCACTCTTTCTATTACAAAATATGTAATTGTGTCCTAAATTAGAAAATTCAAATAAAATTATAATGAAGAAATAAATTAGCTTTGCTTGCAAGATATAAACCTTGAACTTTGGTAATAGTGTCTATGCAATTTAGGGGATATAGTAAAATTAGTAATTCATTTGAAACCAAACTGCCCGCGAAATTTTTTCCAATTACCGATGGCTTTTTCTTTTATAAGCGCAAATTCAACTTCATATCCCGCATTCATGATATCTTCAAGTGCCTGAGCTTCTTCCTGCGTTATGGATTGGTTATTACCAAGCTGAACTGAATTTGGACGGTCGTTGCATGGACCAATAATTACTGTTTTTATTCCGGGGTTAAATTCCTGGTCAACTAATATTTTTTTCATATCAATAGGATTTTTGGTAATAAGAAAATAACGACTGTCACTGTCTAATACTTTTTGGCATTTCTTTTGCCAGTCTTGTAATGTCCAAACAAAGGTCTTTTTCCCGGAAGCGCTTTTATAGGCCGCCTTTAAAACAGGATTGGTTGCTGCCGCATCGTTTACGGCGATAAGGCCATCGCATGGATATTCAAGTGCCCAGCGTGTACAAGTCTGGCCGTGTATCATACGGTCATCGACTCTGAGAAATGTAATTGACATAATTGATAAGTTCCTCCTCAAATATCTTCATCTGTTTGTTCTAAATTAATGTTGAATTCCTGTAGTGCGTCTTTTGCTTCGGTTAAAAGTTTTTCCGCAGTTTCAGTAAAAGCTGTTTCACCGCTAAGGATAACTCCCAGTGCCAACGGAAGGTTCATGCCACCGAAGACTCTGGTGCTGGTGACAAGATTTTTGTCGGCTAAAACTTTCAATGCTGTAGTCAGCGGTGAACCACCTATTATATCTGCCAAAAGAATTATTTTAGCAGATGGGCTGATAGCGGCGATAAGCTTTTGGAAATTTTCTGCATATTGATCGCCTGACATACCATCTTTCAAACTGATAGAAAAAACGTCTTGGCGGTCACCGGCGATCATTTTGACAGCAGAGTGCAGCCCTTGGGCCAGTTCGCCATGACTTACCATGATCACATAAAGCATCTGTACACCTCCTTTTTTTATTATTGAGAAAATATTTAAAATCTTTTATAGTTATAAATTTAGCAAAATATAAAGAAAAATACAGCTGTATAATGTCATGATTTTTCAAAAAAATAAATGACATTTATCACTTTTCTTAATTGAAATTTAATATGGACAGACCGATAAATAAATTGTTATACTCATGTTAAAAAATGAGTTTGAGTCTGTAAGGGTTACATTTTTTGTGATATACTTAGATTATTTTTAACGAGGGTTTTTTTACCTATATATTTAAGGTTTAAGGTAGAAAAAATTTTTTTAAAAAAGTAAACATGATAGTGTGATGCATGTCATGACAAAAAGGGGCAAAGTTTATGGAAAATATGCTGGATAAAAAAATTATAACAATTGTTGATGAAATGCAAGATGACATGGTAAAAATGCGCAGGGATTTTCATCGGTATCCTGAACCGGGATGGACTGAATTCCGTACGGCTTCTTTGGTAGCCAAAAGACTTGAAACACTTGGCTACAATGTGCAGACAGGCAGCGACACGGTCAATAAAGATTATATGATGGGTGTACCAGATGAAAGTGTATTGAAAGCAGCAATGCAAAGAGCCATCTCCCAAGGGGCTGATGCCGAATGGGTGGCAAAGATGGACGGAGGAATGACCGGTGTTATAGGAACAATGGTCTTTTCTCAGGATGGGCCGACAGTAGCCATGCGCTTTGATATGGACTCCAATGATGTTTGGGAAAGTAAAGAAGAAAGCCATCGTCCTTATAAGGAAGGTTTTGCTTCTGTAAATGATGCTGCTATGCATGCCTGCGGACATGATGGGCACACGACGGTAGGTTTATCTATAGCGGCAATATTAGCGAAGTTAAAGGATTCTCTGCATGGTAAAATAAAACTTATATTTCAACCGGCGGAAGAAGGTGTCCGTGGCGCCAGAGCAATGGTAGAAAATGGCGACGTGGACGATGTAAATTATATTTTGGGCGCGCATTTCGGTTTTAAAATGAAAAAAACAGGTAGTGTTGCCTGTAATGTAAAAGGATTTTTAGCTACGAGCAAGTATGATGCCCGCTTTACTGGCGTACCGGCTCATGCCGGTGCTGCACCAGAAGAAGGGAAAAATGCCCTTTTGGCCTCCGCTTGCGCAGCTTTGAACCTGCATGCTATTTCACGCCATTCAGCTGGTGTATCACGTATTAATGTGGGAACGCTTACCGCCGGCAGCGGACGTAATATCATCGGCGATAAAGCCTTACTGCAAATGGAAACACGCGGTGGGACAAGTGCCATAAATGATTATATGGAAAACGAAGCATTGCGCATTCTTAAAGCAGCTGCAACGATGTACGATGTAGGTATAAAAATAAAGAAGATGGGCGGAGCAGCCGGAGCTGATAATTCTCCTGAGCTAGCACGTTATATACAAAATAAGGCTGAATCCCTAGGAATTTTTAATAATGTCGTCGGCGCTTGCGATTTTGGCGCCAGTGAAGATTTTTCGTATTTCATGGAACGCGTGCAAAAAAATGGAGGAGAAGCAGCTTATATAATGGTAGGCGCAGATTTGGCAGCCGGGCATCATGACTCAAATTTCGACTTTGATGAAAAAGCACTTGGCTATTCTGCGAAGATATTGACGACGCTTGCAGCAGGACTTTTGCAAAAGAAGCAGTAATAACAGGAAGTATTGCAATCAGTTAAAAAGGTGTGCAAAGGCAGGGGGGCTTGCTGCCCTTACCTTTACAGTTATGGGGGCGGGAAAATGATTTCGACTGTTGATTTAGAACACAATTTTGCAGAGATGGCGAAGTTTTCTCTGCCGGGAGAGGGCATAACTAGATTAGCCTTTTCTGATGAAGATTGGCAGGCCAGAGATTTTATAATGGGTCTGATGAGAAGGGAAGGCCTCGTTGTACGCGTTGATGGTTTCGGTAACATTATCGGCAGGCGGGAAGGGCTGAATCCGAAAGCTAAAACGGTGGTGTGTTGTTCACATATAGACAGTGTGCCGCATGGCGGTAATTTTGATGGCGTGCTGGGTGTCTTAGGCGCTATCGAAACTGTAAAATTAATGAACAAAAATGGTTGGCAAAATTATAATCCGCTGGAAATCGTCGTTTTTATGTGCGAGGAATCAAGTCGGTTTGGCGTCGCTACTTTGGGCAGCCTTGCAACCTGTCGCGGTCTTTCCCTAAAACGCATGAAGCAGCTTAAAGATGCGGCAGGTAAATCCTTGTACGAAATATTGCTTGCACGTGGGTTGAATCCGGAAAACATGGAAAAAACTATTAATTTAAAGAACCTTAAAGCCTGCGTGGAAATGCATATAGAGCAGGGAAAGGTTCTGGAGGCAATGCAAAAGCCGATAGGCGTTGTGACGGGGATTGCCGCACCAACACGGTTGCGCTTGCAGCTTGATGGCAAGGCTGACCATTCAGGGGCAACCCCAATGCAGTTACGCAGTGATGCTCTGTGCGCAGCCGCAGAGATCATTCTTGAAGTGGAAAAAGCAGCCTCGTCTGCTGAGAAACTTGTTGTGGGAACGGTAGGTATTGTGAAGGCTTTCCCTAATGTAATGAATGTCATCCCCGGGCAGGTGGAGCTTGGCATTGATATCCGCAGCATTGATGCCGCAGCAAAAACGGCCGTAGTTGAACGTGTAAAAAAATTCATAATTGATACAGGCAAAAGAAGAGGCATAAAGACGGCACTTGAGCTTTTAACGGATGAAAAACCGGTATCGCTGGCTCCTGCTGTAATTAAGATCATTGAAAAAGCATGCAAGGCAAATAATATTGCGTATCATCTGCTGCCGAGTGGTGCGGGACATGACACAATGCATCTGGCTGAATTTGCCCCGGCAGGTATGATCTTCCTTCCCTGTCGTGACGGAATCAGTCATAATCCGGCAGAATGGACGAGTATGACACATATAGCCCAGGGCGTTGAAGTCCTCTATACGACACTTTGCACATTGACTGGCACAAATATAAATAATGAAAATACACAGAATAATAATTAACACAGACTTGTTGACAAATAAATGATAATTATTTATCATATGGATATATTAATAATATCGTTATTAATATATTTGCTGTCGTTTATAATAGAGAAGAGTTTATTTTGGCAGTAAAAGCTATTTTGTACGGTGAATTTAAGCGGGGGAGAATACTCCTGCAATTAAGGGCATATGCAATGGCGCATATTTAGCTGTGTTAATGCATATGCTCTTTTGTTGTACCAAAATAGTACAGCACTCTGTTCAGTGTCCATGTCGGGTTATTTTATTAAAGAGGAGAGATTTGTATGGCGGCATTTATGTATATTGTTGGCATTATTGTTGTTATCGCCGTTGTGTACCTGATCATGAAAGGGTACGATGCCCGTATAGTATTGATCGGAGCGGGGATTCTGATGAGTGGGATAGGCGGCGTTCCTATGGCAGCCCTTGATGCATTTGCTAAAAGTATGACAAATGCAGGACTTATACAGGCTGTTTGTTCTGTCATGGGGTTTGCCATGGCGGTGCGTTTTACCGGTTGCGACAAGCATCTGATCAATGCAATGGCAACGGTATTGAAAAATTTTCGACCGATTTTGATACCGGGAGTTGTAATTTGTACGTATTTGGTAAATATAGCTTTACCTAGTGCAGCAGGTACGGCTGCCGCTGCTGGTGCTATTTTTGTACCTTTGCTTATGGCTGGTGGTGTTAATCCTGCCATGGCAGCAGCCGCAGTAAAATGTGGAACTTATGGCAGTATGCTCAATCCAGGGCTGGCACATAATCCTTTTGTCGCTAAAATAGCTGGTGTAGGGGTTATGGACGTTATCAGCTATCATTATAAGGCAAATTTGGCCTCACTGGTTGTCGCTACTATTATAATCACAGTAATTGCCCATGTATTAAAAGAAGATAAAGGATATGTTTCAGAAAACCTGACTATTGAAGATTCATTCAAAGTTAATCCGCTTTTCGCGGCGATGCCTATAATACCGATTATCATCTTGATACTGGGTGAAACCCATATAGTCCCTCTTTTCAAGATGGGAGTACCACAGGCTATGATTATCGGAGCAATATTGACATTGCTGGTGACAAGGACAAAGCCGTCAGCATTAGGAAAAGCTTTCTTTGATGGTATGGGTAAGGCTTATGGTTCTATCATAGGGATTATTATTTCGGCAGGGGTTTTTGTAGCAGGACTTACCTCTATCGGCTTGGTCAAATTCTTCATTACAGAAATGCTTAATAATCCAGCTATTGTAAAGGTTTGTGCAGCTATCGGCCCATTTATTTTGGCTATTCTTGTAGGTTCTGGCGATGCAGCCACGTTTGCCTTCAATGAAGCTATTACGCCACATGCAGCTGATTTCGGTATGACACCTGTACAGATGGGGAGCGCAGCTACTTTGGCAGGAACATTGGGACGCACGATGTCACCAATAGCTGGTGCCACTATTATAGTAGCTGGTATAGCAGGGATTAACCCAATCGAAATAGCGAAGAGAAATGTTTTACCAATGCTTGGAGCTTTGATTATTGGTATGTTTATTTTGTTTTATTAATATCGTAGTTTTTTTGTCCTGTTTGAAATCTATACAGTTCAAAAATGTTGCTGTTCGTATTTTGTTTTCGATAAGCATTTTACAAAAAAAGAACCGTCAGCCTTGAAGGCAGCGGTTCTTTTTTGATGGATATATTTAGACAAGTTTTTGCTCGTATTTTAAGCTTTGGGCAGTATAAGAATAAAGAGTGAAGAAAGCGTCCAACAGAATTTTTACATGTAAGGCACCCTTCCCAAATTGGTGGGAGAAGATTTTATCTCTTAATAAAAGGCGCTCTTGGGGAGACAGCTTATTATAAATTGGTGCAATATAACAGATTATGGCTGCAAAGAAAAAATTGTTTTCTATTTGGGAGAACATTTTATCCGTAAGCCCTTTTTGTTTTTGCATAAATTCATTTAGAAAAGTAAAAAAATCATAAATATAATTGAATGCGTCTACTTTTGCAGGATTATGGCTGACTGAGTCATAATGCTGGTAATAGTAATACAGAGATTTTTCTGTGCATATGTATTTTTTGGTAAGAAACATGGCTTTAAAGCAAAAAAGCCAATCTTCACCGTAACAAGGCAGCTCGAAATGAAGATTATTTTTTGTCAAAAAAGAATGCCTGTAGATTTTATTCCAGATTACGAATTCAATGTTACTGAGTTTATCCACAATTTCACTGCCACCGTTGTGGATACCTGCTTTCGGTGAATATGAGCGCAAAAACGATGTTTCGGTTATTTTGTCGTAGCCGCAGATGGCAATGTCGGCATTATTTTGTACCGCCATGTTATAAAGGATTTCCAGAAAATTAGCATCTATGAAGTCATCGCTGTCGACAAAGGCAATGAATTTTCCTCTGGCATATTTTAAACCTATATTACGGCACATGCCAGGACCGGGAGTCCCTTCGTTATGGTATAAGGATACATTCGTAAAGTTTTCGTAATACTGTTTTACTGTCGTGGTGCTGTTATCAGTAGAAGTGTCATCAACGATAATTATTTCTGTGTTGGGCAGGCTTTGGACAATTATACTATCAATAGCCCTTGTGATATATTTTTCTGCGTTTTTCATAGCGATGATGACGGAGATTTTAAAAGGAAAATTATCTTCGGTCTCAGTACAGGACATTTTTCTGCTCCTTTAATTTACTGTTAAGACATTGACCGGTAAACTTATTTTAATTATACTGTTTCAAAAGAACGAATATAAAGAATAAATATCTGGGAGGAATTTGCAAATGCGAATACGGATTGCACTGACCGCAATGTTGTTACTTGCTGCCGCGTTACTGATGGGCATGAAAAGCACACCTACTAATATAGAGTTTTCCTGTAATGGTTTAAAACTGGATGATGATTATGCGACTATGGAAAAAGCTTTTGGTAAACCGTGGTATAGTGATAACAGAATGGTTTATGGCAGGTCAGTGGATTATTATGTATATCATGATAAAACTGTGATCGGCATAGCGAAAAAGACAGGAAAGGTCGTTGATATAGTTCTTAACGACAGAAAATACACCTTGGCAAAAGGTGTCATGATCGGGGCTACTCCTTACAAGATGCAGTCAGTATATGGAAAAGGTGAAAGAATGAATTTGGATGGAAATAATTATTTCATTTATAATTCACAGACTGCACCGAAACAGCGGTTGCTGTTGCAGCTCGATCCAATGGAAGATTTTTTGATCGGTGTACGCCTGACCAGCCTGCCACTTGATGATGAGGATGCAGATGCCGCTATGTATGATGACGATCAAGCAGAAGTTGATGAACTGCACACTGGAGAAATTGATACGAGTGCAGTCACAACTGATAAAAATCATGATGCCAACGCGAAAATTAGAATTAACTATAAGAAATCATGGTAATATCATTTAAGAGTGGGTTTTACTAAAATGAAATTATCGTATAAAATATTCTTTAGTGTTTTTTATATCGTTTTTCATTTGAGAAAGAAGTTCATCGATTGAATAAAATTTTTTTTCGTCACGTAATTTTTTTAAAAAATGTATTTGGATAACTTCACCATAAATATTTTGGTTGAAGTCCAGAATGTTTACTTCAACGCGCCGGGAAACTATATTAAATGTAGGATTGTCACCGACATTGGCTACGCCTTCATATCTTTTACCGGCAAGAGTTACGGTTACTATATAGACACCATCAGGCGGTAGAAGATATTTGTCAGAAACGTAAACATTGGCGGTGGGAACACCAAGCTGATGGCCGCGATGTTCGCCGTGTTCGACTTTTCCAGCGATGGTGAACGGGTGGCCGAGCAATTCATTGGCCAGCTCAAGTTCACCGTCAGCAATGGCGTGGCGGACACGGGAACTGCTGATGATCTTGTTATGCATGTAGGCTGCTTGGGGAATTTCTGCGATGAAGCCATATTTCGAAGCCATGTCACGAAGAAATTGCGGAGTTCCTTCTCCCTTATAACCGAAAGTACAGTTTGGCCCGACTACGATATATTTAGGGGAAAGGTTGTCTTTAAGAAGCTTTAAGAAATTAGACGGCGAGATGTCTGCGAATTTTTGCGTGAAGGGTATGTTCATTAAAATATCAATGCCAAGGGCTTCGAGATCGTGTTCTTTGCCTACGTTTGTGCTTATCCTTTTAGGTGCTCTTTCCGGGGCAATGATTTCGAGAGGATGGTTGGAAAAGGTGAAGACAATACTTTTGCCGCCTATTTGTTGGGCCAGTTCTATGGCTCGTTTTATTATTTTTTGGTGTCCTATGTGCACACCATCGAAAGTACCAAGTACGACGACGTTGTTTTTATATTTTTCAGCTATATTGACAATATGAGAATAAACCAGCATTATTATTACTCCTAACAAGGCAGAATCAGATTAAATCGTCTTTACTGTATCATAATTTTGATAAAAGGTAAACAGTCAAATTATTGGAGGTATTTATGGGAAAAATAATTTTGGTGACAGGAGGAGCCCGTTCGGGGAAAAGTAGTTTTGCTGAGACTTATGTGCGAAAATATGGCGAAAATATGGCTTATATAGCGACGGCACAGGTACTGGATGAGGAGATGGAGCAGCGTGTGGCACTGCATAAAAAACAGCGTTCCACTGCCAACTGGCATACACTGGAAGCACCGTTCGATGCGGAGCGGGCTATTGACGAGTGTGCGGCATATGATGCTATTTTATTTGACTGTCTGACTGTTTATATGAGCAATCTCCTTTGTATGCCACAGACTGAAAAATTGGCGGCGGCACAAAGACAGAAAAAAATTTTGGCCGCAATAGAAAAATTAGTATATGCTGCAAAACAACATAAGGGTTTTTCTGTTTTTGTGACAAACGAAGTAGGCTCGGGAATAGTACCAGAAAATGCGTTGGCACGGCAATATCGTGACATTGCTGGATTTTGTAACCAGCACATGGCTAAAAATGCCGATGCAGTGTATTTTGTCGTTTCGGGAATACCGTTAAAAATAAAATGAAAAACATCTGTGTATTATAACAGTAAATATATATACTATATATGATAAAGAAAAAGAGGTGCGGCGACTATTGAATTCGTTTTTTACAGGTTTGCTCTTTTTGACGCGCCTGCCTATAAAGTATGACGCTGAATGGACACCAGAGGCCTGCGGCAAAAGCGTAAAGTATTTTGCCTTGATCGGTGCAATTTTGGGAGCGGTAAATGTATTGGCAGTCCTTTGCCTTTGTGTCGCTCTGCCGCAATTATTTAATATTACGATAAAGCCTTCTGTTGGTGCCTTTTTACTTTTATTTGTGAATATAGCCTCGACAGGGGCGCTTCATTGTGACGGCTATACTGACACGATGGACGGTTTGCTTTCGGGGCGTGAAAGAAACCGTGTTCTGGAGATAATGAAGGACAGCCATGTCGGTGCGCATGGGGTTACGTCATTGATCGTATTGCTGTTGGGTAAGTATTCGGCTATTGCGGCATTGTACCCCGTTACAGGGGCACCGACAAATAGTATTTGTATACTTGGCATTGCCTTGTTTTTGATGCCGGTAATAGCGCGGTTATCCATGGTGATCGGTATTACATTGTTCCCTTATGCCCGTAAAGAAGGGTTGGGAAAGGCTTTTACCGATTATGCCGACAAGAGTTCACTGGTCATTGTGTTTATCACAGCGCTGGTACTTGTATCAGCAGCTTATGTAGATTCCTACCATGCCGTTGCTGCTCTTGTGGCAGCAATAATTTTTGCTATGCTTTTTTGCCGGCACGTTACCGCAAAACTGGGCGGTTTGACAGGAGATGTTTACGGGGCAGTTACAGAGCTCAGCGAACTTTTAGTATTGCTTATTTTCGCACTGCGTTAAATTGGTGCTTTCATTATAGAAACAATAAATAAAAAAACTTATACATAAGAGGTAAGAAACTTTATGCTCACAAAAATCGTACTAATTCGTCATGGACAGACAGCATGGAATGTAGAAGGCCGTTTTCAAGGCCAGTCAGATACAGAGCTCATGCCGGAGGGAGTGGAACAGGCAAAGATACTTGCTGCAAACTTTCCCTTGCCAAAAATTGATGCGATTTATTGCAGTGACCTTTCACGTACACGCTGTACGGCACAACCTATAGCTGATAGGTTTAATTTGCCTTTGCATCCGGTGAAAGAGCTGCGGGAAATGAGCTTTGGCCTATGGGAAGGCGTTTTATTTGATGATATCAACAAAAGATGGCCTAATGCCATGCAGAAATTCTTTGATAATCCCCAGTCTGTTGCCATACCAGAAGGAGAAAACTTCCAACAGGTGCAGGATAGGGCTATGCGGGCTATCAAAAGGGTGATTAAGGAAAATGCGGGCGGAAGTGTAGCCGTGATAGCACATGGTGCTGTGAATAGGGCTATCTTGGCTTATGCTGTACATATACCGTTTGAATATGTTTGGGCAGTAGGACAGAGTAATACCGCGTACAATATACTGTCTTATGATGATGAATATAAGAAGTTTTATGTTCAGACGATAAATAACACGTCCCATTTAATAATAAAGTAATTGATTAATTGTTGGGATCATATGTGAAATATTTGAATGTATGTTGAAAGAGGCATGGGTGTTTTATGCGTAAATATCGTATTGTTCCGCAATCAGGCGATAAATTTCGTCATCTTATTGATTCGCTGCCGCTTGCCGATGAGTTTATGATCCTTTTAAAGGCCAGTACTATAAAGCATGTGGAAATAGATTTGAAGCAAAACACATGGGAAATACTGCTTAATACGTATCAATATCTGCCAGAGGATATGCTTGGCCAAGCCGCTGATTATATAGCTGCAAACTGTGGTGTCAGCAAAGTGATATTTTATCAGGATATCATTGATTTTGCCATGCAGATAGAAAAGAATTGGCAAAAGATAATAGCTGCCGCCGCTGATGGCAATCCTACCATAAAAATTTTGCTGCATACGGCGCAGTATAATATCGATGGCAATTTGCTTACGTTGAATGTGCATGGGGAGCTTGCAGGAGAGATCTTACGTGCGCACAGTGTGAATAAGGCTTTACAAGAAGCTATACGTGATCTGCTTGAGCTTGAATGCCGTATTGTCTTTAATACCGTGGAAAATAATGAAAATGCGGATAAAGAGAGCAGCGATTATGTAATGGTTGATTATGTTCCACCGCAAGTGACGGAAAGACCGGCAGAAAAACATAGCTTTACCGCTAAAAATACTGGTGGCTTTTCGGGTAATGGTTATAGGCGAAAACAATCCGGCCCACCGCCAAACAGTACTGACCCCGGCTGGATATACGGCAGACGTATAACGGGACAGCCTATGGAAATTGACGGTATAGACGGAGAAATGAAGACCGCCATACTGCTTGGCAAGATAAACAATATCAGCGATCGCCAATTTAAGACGGGCAATAATTTGCTCACCTTTGAACTGGCTGATAAGACTAATGGGATAGATTGTAAAATATTTTTTAAAGACAAAGATGAATTTGAGCATGTCAATGCAAGTTTAGCAAATGGACTGATTATCGAAGTGGCGGGCAGTATTCGCTTTGATAGTTTCAATAACGACTTTGTCATGATGCCAAATAGCATCTATAAAAGCGAAATGAAAAAACGGATGGACACTGCACAGGAAAAACGAGTAGAACTGCATGCCCATACGCATATGAGCAATATGGATGCTGTCGTTTCGGCAAAAGACTTGATTTGCACGGCCGCAAGGTGGGGATGGTCTGCTATTGCCATCACTGATCATGGTGTTGTGCAGGCTTTCCCAGAAGCAGCCAAGACAATTGCTGATAAAAATTTAAATATAAAAATAATATATGGCCTAGAAGGATACCTTATCTATGACGAACAGCAGAAAAGGGCCAACCATATTATTCTGCTGGCTAAAAATGCCATTGGACTGCGTAATATATACAGACTTGTATCATTATCACATCTGAAATATTTGCAGAAAAGACCGCGTATTCCTAAGAAAATATTGGCAGAATATCGTGAGGGGATTATTATAGGCTCGGCCTGTGAAGCAGGAGAGCTGGTAAGGGCTATCGTTGCGGGGCAGAGTGACGAAGAACTGTTGCAGATAGCATCCTTTTATGATTATTTGGAAATACAGCCGATTGGCAATAATGAATTCTTAATCCGCAGTGAAGCTTTTCCTGATATCAAGACGGATGATGATCTGCGAAAGATAAATCTGAAAGTCGCTGAACTGGCAAAGCGGTTAGGGAAAATGCTGATAGCTACATGCGATGTGCATTTTCTCAATCCGCAGGACAGCATTTATCGGGCAATTCTTATGTCTGGTAAAGGCTTTAAGGATGCAGATTTGCAGCCACCGCTATATCTGCGGACAACAGAAGAGATGCTTGGCGAATTCACCTATTTGGGAGAAGAATTGGCTTATAAAGCTGTAGTCGAAAATCCGCGCAAGGTTGCTGAAATGGTAGACGTGATAAAGCCTATACCGGATGATCTCTATTCACCGATGATTCCGGGCGCTGATGAACAGATACATGATATGAGTTATGCAAAAGCGAAACTGCTTTATGGTGAAAACCTGCCGCCGATAGTGTCAGAACGCTTAAAACTGGAATTGCAGTCGATAATTGGACATGGTTTTGCCGTATTGTATTTAATCGCGCATAAACTTGTTAAAAAATCACTTGATGATGGCTATCTGGTTGGATCGAGAGGGTCAGTCGGTTCGTCCTTCGTCGCTACGATGACGGATATTACCGAAGTAAACCCATTACCACCGCATTGGCGCTGCCCTAAATGCTGCAATAGTGAATTTATCACAGATGGTTCCTATGGCTGCGGTTTTGATTTGCCAAACAAACGCTGCCCATATTGCGGCACGGAAATGATAAAGGATGGACATGATATACCGTTTGCTGTATTTATGGGATTTGATGGCGATAAAGTTCCTGATATCGATTTGAATTTCTCGGGTGATTATCAGCCTGTTGCTCATAAATATACGGAAGAATTGTTTGGTAAGGACAACGTTTTTCGTGCCGGGACAATAGCAACAGTCGCCGATAAAACGGCTTATGGATATGTACGTGGTTATTTTAACGATAAGGGCTTGAAGAAACGGGACGCCTATATAAACAGTTTAGTGGCTGGCTGCACGGGCGTAAAGAGAACTACAGGCCAGCATCCGGGCGGTATTATGGTTATACCTAGAAATATGGACGTGCATCATTTTACACCAATACAACATCCTGCTGATGACAAGGATACAGCGACGATTACGACCCATTTTGACTATCACTCTATCAGCAGCCGTTTAGTAAAGTTGGATATTCTGGGACATGATGATCCGACAGTCATAAAGATGCTTGAAAATATAACGCATCGTGATCCGAAAACCATTCCTTTTGATGATCCGGCGACAATGAGTTTATTTTCTTCTACTGAAGCATTAGGAGTGACACCGGAAGAATTAGGTGCTACTTCGGGAACGTTCGGCATACCAGAATTTCGTACGCCATTTACACGACAGATGATAGATGATACAAGGCCAGAAAAGTTCAGTGACCTTGTGCGCATAAGTGGTTTTTCCCATGGCACGGATGTTTGGCTTAATAATGCGCAGGATCTTATTAAAAATGGTGTATGTTCATTGTCTGATGCCATCTCGGCACGTGACGATATTATGATGTATTTAATCCATAAAGGAATAGAACCATTGCTGGCTTTTAAAACTATGGAAAATGTCCGTAAGGGGCGCGGTATTAAGGAAGATGTAGTAGCCAAACTAAAAGAGGGCGGCATACCTGACTGGTTTATTGATTCATGCCAGAAAATAAAATATCTTTTTCCGCGGGCCCATGCTACAGCGTATGTTATGATGGCTTACCGGATAGCTTTTTGTAAGGTACATTATCCATTGGCTTTTTATGCGGCATATTTTTCTATACGCGCTGACGAATTTGATGCACACCTTATTGCCCAAGGACAGCAGGCTGTTAAGACTCGCCTAGAAGAACTGGCAGAAGAGGAAAAAATAAAGAAATTGTCAGTTAAGGAAAAGGGATTGCAGGTAGTGCTGGAACTGGCTTGGGAAATGTACCTGCGTGGTTATACGGTGGAAAAAGTGGATTTGTATGAATCTATGGCCGATAAATTTATTATGCATGAAAAATCATTGCTGCCACCGCTTTCAGCCTTGCCGGGAGTGGGGATAACAGCTGCAAATAATATTGTAGAGGCACGCAAGCAGGGAGAATTTTCTTCCGTTGATGACCTCAAGAAAAGAGCAGGTGTTCCTACGCCTTCTATTGATATATTGCGGGAACATGGCTGCTTGGATGGGATGAACGAAACAGACCAGATTGCGTTGTTTGTATAAGAAAAGGCATGCCTTGTAGGCAGCCTTTTCTACATACTAAAAAACACCATTCTTAAAAAAGAATGGTGTTTTTTATGCCCATGATGCCGTATCTTCTTACATGCCTAGACCTGCATATATGCAGGGCGGTACCTTAAGACGATACTTTTGCTATTCGTTCAAAGACGATCCAGCAGCCATATGACAAAATCAGGTTCCATTTGAAAAAGAGTAAGGTTAGACATAATTAAAAAGCTTACGTACACCGCAGGCATGGACACATGCGTTATTTCTTAATAAATAATAGCATAAATAAAAATACGGTGCAAGACTTGACAAATAATAACATATGTTACTTGAGACATATTTGTTGTACTCTACACATATTTTTGGTAAAATTGGTATAGATTTCTATAAGTGATGAATTACAAAGTAAAGGAATGGCCGTTAATTCTTTTACTAGAAAGAGGTATTTATAATTAATGGAAATGATAGGAAACAATTTTCGGGTCGCAGTCAGTTATTCTACATTTATCGAATACAGTGATGTTGGGTATGTTGAATATAACATAGAAGATAAGAGAGCTGATGTGTTTTTAAAATCAGAACGGGCAGTTGCTGCGGCCAAAGAATTTTTTGCAAAGAAACTGACGCTTCAGGTACCGCATAAGACAATGCAGGATTTTACGCAGATTACAATAAAACCATTAGAAAGTTTGGAAAGTTTTAAGCTTGCCCTGACGCGGTTATGGGAAAATACCCATGTTTATGTCGATTGGAGCCGCCCTGTAGAGTATGCTATTAATACACTGCGCCAAAATAAATAAATCAAGACATTTATATGAGCATGTTAAACGGTTCAGCTTTTGCTGGGTCGTTTTTATTTTTAGGAGAAAATGCAGACCTTATTCGGCGGGAATATGTTTTTCTCCCCAATCGTACATTAATTCAAGAATAGGAACAAGTGTTTTGCCTTCATTAGTCAGAGAATATTCAACTTTGGGAGGAACCTCGTTGTATTGTTCCCGGTGGATTAATCTGCTTGCTTCCAATTCTTTTAGCTGTTTACTTAAGGTTTTATGGGCAATAGGGTGCAGCTTAGCTTTTAATTTATTATAGCGTATTACTTCTGCTTTATAGACTTCCCAAAGTATGACCCATTTCCATTTACCTTCAACCGCCGACATAGTGTAATATAACGGACATTTGCCAAATTTATCTTCAAAATCTGTCATGTTGTGACTCCTTTACTAACTATAAGGTTAGTATATAACAATAATGTGCATACTTGTATACTTTTTTATTAGCATATATAATCTGCAATATAAAGTCAAGGTTGGAGAGTAGAAGGGAAGATAACATGAAGATAATTGGAGTAAATGGAAGTCCTAGAAAAAACAAAAATACGGCTAGCTTACTAAAAAAAGCACTTGAGGGTGCACAGGCACATGGGGCAGAAACTGAGCTGGTAAATTTGTATGATCTTGATTACAAAGGCTGTATCAGTTGTTTTGCCTGTAAGTTAAAAGGTGGGAAAAGTTATGGCAAATGCGCATTTAAGGATGGTTTGACACCTGTACTCGCAAAGATAGCGGCTGCGGATGCAATAATTCTCGCATCACCAATATATTTTGCGTCGATTACAGGAATGATGCGATCTTTTTTGGAAAGAATGATGTTCCCATATAGTACCTATACTGAAAATTATAAAAGTATATTTGGACGTAAAATTCCAGTTGGGTTTATTTATACCATGAATGTGACAAAAAAGCAGATGGATGATCTGGGCTATATGCAGGGTTTAAAATTTTCAGAAATGCTTTTAGAAAGAATCTTTGGTTATTGTGAATCATTAGTGGTAAATGATACGTATCAATTTGACGATTATTCTAAATATGTTGTAACAGTTTTTGACGAGGCTAAAAAGGCGAAAGTGAGAGAAAAAGAATTTCCCGTAGATTGCCAAAAAGCATATGATCTGGGTGCAAAATTTACAAAAATAGATTTATAGGAGAATGTTGTTATGGAATTTGATAAATTGATTAAACAAAGATATTCTGTGAGAAAATTTAAGGCGCAAGCGGTTGAACAAGAAAAAATAAATGCTATTTTGGAAGCGGGCAAAGCCGCACCTACAGCGACAAATGCCCAGCCGCAGCGCATTCTCGTGTTGAATGAAAAAAGCAGCCTGGCAAAAATAAAAGAATGCACGTTGTATCATTTTAATGCGCCACTGTTTTTCTTAGTTTGTTATGATAAATCCGTCAGTTGGAAAAGATCTGAGGATAATAAGGATATGGGGGAAGTCGATGCAAGTATAGTGGCTACCCATATGATGCTCAAGATAACAAATTTAGGTTTAGGCAGTACATGGGTGGGCAGCTTTAACCCGCAAAAAATCAGGGAAAGCTTTGTCTTGCCGGAAAATATTATTCCGGTTCTAATCCTGCCAGTCGGCTATCCACATGAGAAGAGTGTGCCTAGCCTTAGCCATGGGAAACGTATCGATATCTCGGCAAATACCTTTTATAATTCCTTTTAAATTTATGAAGATACTTAACTAACGGTGGACAGCATACGTTACCATTTGGAAACGGAACATTTTTATATTGTTCCGTTCTTTATTTTTAGAAGAAAGAGTTGGATTTTCTTGTATTTTGTTTCAATATACCCTTGATAGGTTTAGTATATGCGCTTATTTGTTAATCGGTTTAGAAATATATTTTATTGCATAAAATTATCTTTTAAGAATTTGATAAGCAGTTTTTCATCTGCATAAATCTGCCGTCCTTTTTTTATTACTATACCGGCGGCAAGATAAAGGGGTGGGTCTATTGATAAGGGGATAATATCGTCTTTGGGTAAAATTGCGTGTTTTATTAAAAAAGATGACGCTATTTTTTCTTCTATGAGATTTCTGACGGTATGTAAATATGGTGAGTAATGCAGCACATTTGGTTTGATACCTTGATTTGCAAATGTCTGATGCACTAAATGAGTGATGTTGAAGGTACTGTCCAATAAGACGAGCGGTTCTGCTCCTATTTCTTCTATCTGCACAGAAAATTTGCTAGACAGGCGCGCTCCTGGGTAAGTACAGAAACAGCATTCCGCTTGTCCGAGCTTTTTATAAGTAAAACCTTCTGTAGAACACTCAGTGTAGTTCATTACAGCTAAATCCAAGCTTTCTTCTTTGAGCATATGCAGGGAATTTACTGGTCCTGTTTCAATGATTTCTATAATTATTTCAGGATGCTTTTCTCTGAATTCTCCCAGCAGCAGCGGAACAATACGTATGCCTATTTGTGGGGGCAGGGCTATGCGTATATGGTTTCTTTTATGAGCCATGTCATTGATTTCATGTTTGAGATGTGCCAATTCTTCTAAAATAGGACGGATTCTCGACAAGAGAATATTTCCGTCTTTGGATATAAAAATTTTTTTCCCGTTTCTTCTAAAAAGATTAAGGCCTGTTTCAGTTTCCAAGGATTGCATTGCCACGCTCACAGTAGGCTGGGATACATGTAAATGTTCCGCGGCTTTAGTTATATTTTGCCAGCGGCAGACTTCGTAAAAATATTGCATTTGGATTATATTCATAGTGCCAAACTCCTTTGGTCAATTTTATATATTATATAATACTATATAGCTTTTAACTATATATTTATGCTATTAATGTATTTCCTTTTTGGCTGTTTATACCGCATAATAAAAATAACGAAAGGCAAAATGTTATATTGCTTTTAGAATTTATGTTAGGTTTAGCAGAATGAATGACAAGGGGAGATATATAATGTCAAATACAAATAAAACATTTATTTTTAATAAGCTGCTCCATTATTTATTGGCAAAGCTCGATGCGTATGGACAGAGGAAAACATTGTCTGCCAAAGAATGTTGTCGGCGTTATGATGTTTGCCATAAAACTATGCATAAACTTGAACATGGTGATCTGTGTTCATTTAATGCTAAGTTTTTTGATTATCTCGATTGATTTTGTACAACAGTTTCATATGTTAAAAAAGAAAAAAATGTGCAAGGATTATCAAGATTTGTTTTTCTAAAAATATTATAATATATTATATACTTTTCAAAAGGAGCAATATATTATGAAACATTATGTTAATGTATATAACTCATTAGAATTTATTGAACAAAATTTAGATGACAAAATTGACATTGGTAATCTTTCAAAGAAGATATATCTTTCTAAATATTATTATCATAAAATTTTCCATAAAATAACAGGAGAGTCATTAGCTAAATATATAACTAAAAGGAGAATGATAAAAGCAGCAGAAGAACTTGTCGAAAGTGATCAAGCAATAATTGATATTGCCCTAAAATATCAATACTCATCTCAAGAATCTTTTTCAAGGGCATTTTTACGAATTTATGGTTTAACACCGGGAAAATATAGAAAAATGTATAGTAAAACATTTAGTAATTTGGATGATGCTAGGCATAGTTCTAAACGAATCACAAATATGGCGGCATAAAGAGTAAATAAAAAGCGTTGGAGGTTATTGAGATGAATAATTATATTCCATTAGTAGTTGAACAGACATCCCATGGAGAACGGTCTTATGATATTTTTTCAAGACTATTGAATGATCGTATTATTATGCTTAATGGAATATTAAAAAATGAATCGGCGAGTTTACTTATTGCACAAATGCTTTTTCTTGAATCTGCAGACTGTGATAAGGACATCTTTTTTTATATTAATAGTCCGGGTGGATCATTGGTAGATAGTTTTGCGGTTATGGATACCATGAATTATATTAAATGCGATATTTCTACTATTAGTATAGGCCAATCAGGTAGTGCGGCATCTTTACTTTTAGCAGCTGGAGCAAAAGGAAAACGATTTGCCCTACAAAACAGTGAAATCTTAATTCATCAACCTTCAATATCAGGAGGGTTGCAAGGACAGGCTACGGATATAAAAATCCATAGTGATTGGTTAGAGAAAACAAAAGAAAAACTTAATGAAATATATTGCAGGCTTACAGGACAATTATTATCGAAAATTAAAGAAGATATGGAAAGAGATTGTTATATGACTGCAGAGCAGGCTAAGGAATATGGAATTATTGATGAGGTTTTACTGTATCGAAATTAAATAAAAATATTAGCCAATTACAATATAACAGCAAATTTCTTTATTTACATTTAAGTAGCTATATGTTATACTCTCATTGTTTCCAAGGAAACAATGTAGAGAGGATAAAAAATGGATACTGCTGAAGAAATTATAAAATACTTTATTAGGATTCGAGAGCGGCCAAATGTTTTAGAAGAATATCATAAAAAATTGTTTGAAGGAATGCGTTTGGCGGAGGTTCACTGCATAGATAAAATAGGCAGCATTGAAGATGCCAATGTGACTAAGATAGCAACTGAGATGCATATGACAAGGGGTGCAATTAGTAAAATTTGTAAGAAATTGTTATGCCGAAAATTAATTGATAGCTACCAGAAACCAGAAAATAACAAGGAAGTGTATTTCAATCTGACAGAAGAAGGAAAAGAAATTTATTTTGTACATAAGAAGTATCATGATCGGGCTATACAGAGTTATTTGGATATGTTGACAGCTTATACGGAAGATGAAGAAAAAGCCATATTGAAATTTTTGCAAGCTATGAACGTGATATATGACAAGCAGTCAGCAGTGTTTTCACAAGTGAAAGACAAGGAGGAAGTATAATGGCGCAAAAATATGTGTATGCATTAGCTGCCGGCCATTTTTTCAATGATATAGGGATGGGAATTTTACCAGCTGTGCTGCCATTTTTTATGGCAAATTATGGAATGAATTATGAAGAAGTGGCAGGATTGATGTTTGGTGCCTGCTTTTTATCTTCGGTTGTCCAACCTACTTTTGGCTGGCTGGCAGATAGAATGTCTAAGAATTGGATGATGTCATTGGGAATATGTCTTTCCGGTGTAGCAATGGGAGCCATAGGTCTTTTTCAAAATTATTGGCTTATTTTTGCAGTGGTGACTGTGAGCGGAATAGGCAGCGCTATATTTCATCCGGAAGCCGCGCGTATGGTCAATAAAATTTCAGGGAAAAAGAGAGGCACAGCATTGAGTATATTCTCTATGGGCGGAAATGCCGGTTTTGCTTTTGGCCCGATAATCGTTGTTGCGCTCATAACTGCATTTGGTATGAAAGGCACATTGGCTTTTAGTGTATTGGCGTTGCTTATGTCAATTATTCTGCTTTTTATCGTCCCTTATATAAAAAGGGAAATTGCGACAAATAAGGTTAATTTGCAAATACAAGGAAAAGATATAGAGATGCCTGACAGAAAAAATGACTGGGGAGCTTTTTTAAGACTCACTATGTTGATTATTTGCAGTTCCCTTGTGATTTGTGGGTTAAGAAGTTTTATTCCCCTGTATTTGGTAGCGCAGACAGGACTTTCTGAAGCTGCGGCAAGCTCAGCGCTGACTATTTTATTTATGTTTGGCATTGTTACCACAATGATTGGTGGTGTGATTGCCGATAAATTTGGTTATTTGAAGATCATACAAATAAGTTATGTACTTTTGGTACCGATGGTTTTGATCTTATCGCACACAGAAAGCGCTGTCTTGGGGTATATTCTAATGGTGCCAATCGGTTTTGCGATGTTCTCTCCGTTCAGTTCAATTGTCGTTTTGGGGCAAAGTTATCTGGCACGTAGTGTAGGGTTTGCGTCTGGTGTTACCTTGGGACTTTATTTCAGCATAGGAGGCATGTTTATTCCTTTGATGGGAATGTTTGCCGATAAATATGGACTGACCGCTACAATGGAATTGTTGACAGTCTTTGCTTTATTGGCAGCGATATGCTCTTTCATTTTGATGAAACCTTTTAGTGCAAAAGCAAGCAAAGTAAAAACAGCTTGACTGTAGATAAAACTTACAATATTGCTAATAATATACAGTCACAGTATTGGCAAGATAAATGCTTACAAAGTTATTAAATTGATAATATTGGTGGTTTATAATAAAATATAAGTTACAAGTCTGTAATAATGGAGAACAGCAAATGGAAAAAGAAAAGACAGGTTCATTACATATATAAATATGGCAGGCTTTTTTAGATAGTTTTGCCGATATGGTTTATTTTTCATCGCAGCCTAAAGACTGTGTTATGTAAACAATGCATTGTATTCCTTAGCAGATGCATATAAAAATAATAGCTACTGTACAGGACGAAGGGGAGTTAAAAAATGTTTAGAGAAATGAGACGCAAAGACAGGCAAATGTCTGAGCAGGACACTAAAGTTGTTTTGCAGAAAGCACAGTTTGGTACGTTATCGATGGTGAATAAAGAAAATAATCCGTACGGGATACCGATTAGTTTTGCCTATACTGATGGTGCCATATATCTGCATTGTGCGTTAGCAGGGTATAAATTGGAAAATATAGAGCATAATGCGAATGTATGTTTTTCTGCTGTTATAGATATACAACTTATGCCGCAAAAGTTTTCCACTAAATTTAAATCAGTTGTCGTCTTTGGTAAGATTAGCACAGTTAGTGATGAAGAGGATAAGCGAAAAGGATTTATTGCGTTAGTGAAAAAATACAGTCCTGATTTTTACGATGAAGGAATGAAATATATTGAAAAGGCATTTGCGAGAACAAAGGTATTGAGGATAGAAATTCTTTCTATGACAGGTAAAGAGCATGAATAAGAATTTAGTCTATTTGCGGTGAAATTTGGTTAACAAAAGGTCATAATTCCTTTAAAAGTTAATAAATTGATATTGTCAATTATTAGCTATTGTTTCCTGGTACAATAATTAGGCCTTCTATGAATTTGTATTTTATCATAGAAGGCCTAATTATATTAAACTATAGATTTTTTCTTATCATTAATTGGGAAAGATGACAGCTATGGGATAATGACGATAGCCATAGCATCTAATTTATAGTAAGTTTAATGGAAATAGACAGTAAATATAATTATGCTTTAGGATGGCTTTCGCTGTCTTCAAATGCTTTTACCAGAAAAATAACATTCGCAGCTGTTAGTTGCAATGCGTATGCGGTAAAATATTCAGGAATGCCAACTGATTGGTTTATTTGTCGTTTTGCTTTAGTTTTCATTGTTGAAAAATCCATTTTTAAGATGTTGTTTAATGAGGTATATTGGACTTGTAAGTAACCAGGAATCAGTTTATTGTTGCAAATGATATTGATCAGTCTGGCACTAGTATTCGAATTGACAATCCAATTTTTACATATACAGATTGATTTCATAGTGCTATCAAGGACTTTCAGCAGTTCAGTGATTGATTTTTGATATTCACCGTTTCTGTAATATTCATGCGCTCTGATCATTTCAATTAAAGCATCATGAAAATCATAGTCATCCAATATTTTTATTGCCGGTTTTATAAATACATATTGGGCATCAGTTTTTAGCAGATAACCTGCAATAAATTCATAACCAATATGGTGTTCGGCAAATAATACGTTCAAATTTTTGACTGCTTCGTCAGGAGATTGTCCTAAAATATAAGTCGGTGTGCCGTCTTCTTTGTTTGGGAGATGGGTTACTACTGCGAAACTTTTATTGATTGCCAGCAATGTATCTTTTATATCAGCCTTTAATAGCACCTGTGTGCATTTCTCACAGTTATCTGAAGAACAGCTTGTTTTATCAGCTGAAAAACATGATTGTTCTGCAAGATTATCCCATATCGCAATGTTGTCACCAATAGTATTTTTTAAGATGTCTACAACTTTTGTACGGAACTTTTTGGGTAGTTCAACATTCTGGACATTAGTCAATTCATCTAAACATTCATCATTTGATTTATCTAATAAAATGCACATGATATACCTCAATATTTTCTGATTTATTTCTTACTCTTGCGAGAAATAAATCATTAAATAGTTGCCCTTAAGCTTATGTTACTTGGCACTATTTTATATTATCTACTTTAAAAACTAGCATACTAATTATTTTTACACAAAAAAAGCCCTTTAAACAAAAAGGGCTTTTCTATAAATAACATCATAATCTATGCTCTGAACAAAGTACTCTTAATGTAAACTAATTATAGCATAAAGTTAACAGGATGTCAACTTTATATTTTATAGTGCGTGTTAGGATTCATGTTTCAGCAGAGTAATAGCTTCTCCTTGTTGTTGCCGCATTTTTATATTAGCCCTGCCCCAAGAGCACATTATGTCAATGATTTTGTTAGCAGTTTTTCCATAAATTGTTATAGAATATTCGACTTTTGGGGGCATTTCATCATATACATGTCTTTCTACAATACCATCCTTTTCAAGTTCGCGCAGTTGCTGGATGAGAACTTTTTGGGAAATATGGGGAATAAGACGTTGCAATTCTCCTGTCCGTTTAGTTCCCGACATGAGTAAGCATACGATTAATGCTTTCCACTTACCACCAAGTATTTCAAGTGTTGCTTCAATGCCTAGATTATATTGTTTCATTGTCTGTACCCTCATATGAAATAAGAATTAATACATACCTTGCAGTAAGTATTTTACTTACTTTAAAGTGTGTATTTACTAATTTTAGATAATGTATAATAATTGATTTGATAGAAGCAAATAAATAAAAAAGGAAAGATGATTTATTATGAAAACCCTCGTAATTTTAGCACATCCCAATATTGAAAAATCAAGAGTAAATAAAGTATGGAAACAAGAGTTATGCCAATACCAAAACGAAATTACTGTCCATGAGCTTTACAAGGAGTATCCTGATTGGAAGATTGATGTTGCAAGAGAACAGCAGTTGTTGGAAGCACACGACCATATTATTTTGCAATTCCCCTTGTATTGGTACAGTTATCCACCTTTGCTAAAAAAATGGCTGGATGATGTTTTTACACATGGCTGGGCATATGGCTCAAAAGGTAAAAAATTGCAGGGGAAAAGATTTGGCTTAGCAATATCTATAGGCGATAAAAAAGAAAACTATTCGCCCACCGGCACAGTCAAATTTACAGTAGATGAAGTGTTTATACCCTTTAAAGCCAGTATGATACATGTTGGCGCGGTTATGCTGCCATACTTTGCCCTTTTTGGTTCCTCATTTCAGGTGAGCGATAAAGAAATTGAGCAAAGTGCTAAGGATTATATCAATTATATATTTAAGCAAAAATAAATTTTTTTTTAATGCATCACTGTTTGAGAGTTTCAAGCAGCCATTTCTGTAGCACGACAGCATTGTTGTGCGCTGTATCTTTCGCTGCGTAAATAAGTGTGACTACATTGCGCTGTAACATATCTTTTATCTTATGCCTGCACTCTATAGCCAATTCTGAAGCGGCTAGTTCAGCCTGGTATTTCGCTGTGAAGGCTGTGTACTTTTCCGGTACATGGCCATACCATTTCCGCAAATCGTTCGATGGAGCAAGCTCCTTCCACCAAAAAGATAATGCCGCGTTTTCTTTTTTTATTCCCCTTGGCCATAATCGGTCCACAAGGATTCTTATACCGTCCTGTGCAGAAGGCGCGTCATAAATTCTCTTTATTTTAAGTTCATACTCTTTTGGTACTTTTTTCTTCCCAGTCATTGCGGTAACATCAAGCTTAAAAACTGTTGTCCTGGGAATGGCAGCAGGATTGAATTCAAAATGCTCATTGTGATAATGATCAGTCAGGATAGTCAGCGCTTCCTTTTTCTCGTATAAGTCTTCTACAAAGCTTATTTTACCATGCCCTATTACGCTCTGATAACTCATAGTGCAATAGCCTTTATCTGCGAAGGATTGAAGCAGATGGTCACAATCCATTTCAAAAGATGCTCTGGTATCCTGTCTGATAATATCCAGTTTTCTACCTTCACAGGCACTGTGAAAATATAAAACCACTTTATCCTCCAGAAGCTTAATACCAAAATTAAGAGGAATGATGTAAGGATAGCCAGATTCATCATTTAGTGATAGCCGACAGACATCACATTTATCCATGATTTTAATTAGTTCAGCCAATGTTGTTATTTCTCTATCCGATCTGCGCATTTGTTTTCCCTTCTTTGCTTTGGTGATATTATGGCGTTTTTGTAGTATCTGATTTAATAATTATAGTTTACCATAAGACTTTTTACTATGTTTTATTAAATATTTACATTTAAATTATTGTATTAACAGTATAAATCCTTCATTAAATCTGAGGTTAAATATTGATTCAAATCAGTTTTGTAAAAATATGGACTATTAAGATGAAATAAAGCCGCACTATTTCGATAGATTCGATAGAATGGAAGATAGGGATATTTTTAGAATGAATTTAGTGCGTAAGATGATAGATACAACGATAAGTATATAAAAGTTAATTGATAATATTATTCATATACTAAATATAATTTCCCAAATGTTTAATTATAACAAGAAATAGTGTACTAAGTTATGACATATACTGTAGAAAAAATTTGGTATTTTTGTAGTATAAAAAAGATGGTATGATAAAAATGTAGTAAAGACAGGAGGTGATGAAACTAGATGGAAAATTTATATAATAGGCAAAAATTGCTTTTGAGATATTTGTTAGAAGCTAATGACTTTAAACCTGTTAAGGTTTTTGCACAACTTTTATCGTGTTCGGATAAAACTATTCGCAATGATTTAATTTATTGGAAGGAGAGGGGAATCACAATAGAGGGAATTTCAGGTAAGGGAATACGGATCGCTGATATAAAAAAAGATCGGATTAATGATATATTAAGTAAAAATCAAGAAAAAAATGGTATAACGACAACTCAACGGCGTATGAAAATATTGTTTGATTTATTAGAAGGTAAACAGGTACGATTATCTATACAAAGCTTGTCAGATAAATATTTTGTGAGTAAAACATCTATAGTAAATGATTTGTCAATGATAGAAACACAAATATCTCAGTATAACCTAAAACTGCATAAAGATGTTAAGGGTACTGTTCTTACAGGAGCAGAAACTGATATAAGGAAAGCTCTAGTTGATATAATAAGTCAATTTATCCAAACAAAAGAAACTCAGATACGACCTAATTATTCTAGAATAAATTATGATACATTATCAGAACTAGAACAACATTTTATTAAAGAGAATATTCAAACAATTGAGAAAATAATAGAAAAAACAGAAATATTTTTGGACTATAAAATTACGGAACCATATTATATAAATCTTGTTACACATGTTTTGATATTGATAGAAAGGATACGTCATGATAAGACCGTGTATACAGAATTTGAAGGTAATCAATTAAAGAGTAATGGTAAATTTTATGTGGCAGCAGAATTGATGACACAATGTATCGAAAATAATTTTGAAGTTACATTGAATGAAGCAGAAACCTTTTATATTTTTCAATATCTTACATCAGCAGGTGGTATTTCGAAGATAAATGATATCGTTGACAATAGTGATAATAACGTTTGTGTACAAACAATAGCTATGGATATTATTGAAATAAGTTTAAAAATATATCCTTTAAAGTTTTCTTTTAGTAAAAAACTTTACAAAGCATTACTACTTCATTTGAGGCCGATGTTGAATAGAATAAATTACAAAATTTATATAAAAAATCCTATTCTCGATCAAATAAAAGTAGAATTTCCAGAAACAATGATCCTTTTGAAATTGATTATGCTTAAAATACAGATTAAGTATACATTAACACCTATCAGAGAAGATGAAATAGGTTATCTTGCAGTATATTTTCAAAATGCGATAGAAGAATTTATAAATAAGAAAAGAATTGTTATTGTGTGCTCAAGTGGCATAGGGACATCACATCTTTTGGAGAAAAGAATCAAAAAATATTTTCCAGAATGGGAGATAATTGATGTAGTTTCAGCCAAACAAGTAGGGGAAATTATTAATGATAAACAGGTTAACTTAATAATATCTACTGTGCGCCTAAGTATAATGACAGACATTCCTATTGCTTATGTTAGTGCACTTTTTAATGAAAATGATGCACAAAATTTGCGAGAACTGTTCGTTAGACAATTTTCAAAAGCTGAACATGTTCTTGATCATAAAAAAATTATACAAGAAAAAGATATTAATTTTGAAATATTTGCAGAACAAAGTAAGTGCATAGCAAAATTGTCATTGACGCCATTGTTGCAAATGATCGTTTATGAAAATAATAGCTTGGATAAAGTTGAAATAAACGTAAGCAATACAACATTAAAAAAAGAAATTTTAAATGTTTATCTACCAGATAAAAAAGATTTATCGGAAGATATTATTAAAAAAATATACTATTGGATATTGGGAAATAGGTGATATGGTGAGGGTTTATGAATAATATCAAAATTAAAAATATTTTTAATGAGAATTTAATTGACTTAAATATGAACGCTATCAATAAAAAGGAAGCTATCGAAGTATTAACAGAACATCTTTACCATGAAGGGTACATTATTAATAAAGATATTTTTATAAAGGATGTTTATTTTCGTGAAAATGAAGGACAGACAGGATTAGGAAATCATGTCGCCATCCCGCATGGCAAAAGTGATGCAGTAAAAATTACATCTATTGCATTTGGGCGAACACAAAATGATTTAGTATGGGAAAGTCCAGATAATAAACCTGTTCATGTTGTGATACTTTTTGCAGTACGTAATGTTGATAAGACTACTGTTCATTTGAAATTACTTTCTCAAGTAGCAATGGCGTTAGCAGATGACGATACACTTGATAAGTTGCTGGTAACGAATAGTAAAGTAGAAATTATAGAGTTATTATCACAGGAAATGAATAAAAGTTAATAAATGTATGGATAGTTTATAAAAAAATTAATTAGTTGAAAAATCTTTTAATTACAAATAATAATTATAAAGGAGTTTTACTATGTTGATAACAATGAAAGAAATGCTAGAAATCGCTCAAAAAAATAATTTTGCAGTACCGGCTTTTAATGCTGGAACAGGACAATTATTAACCGCAATGATGGAAAGTGCGCAAGAAAAGCAAGCACCGGTGATTATGGCAATCCATCCAGATGAATTGAAATTTTTAAGGGATAGTTTTATAAGTAGTGTAATTTATGAAGCAAATCATACAAAGATTCCAATTGTAATACATCTTGATCATGGTGGTACATATGAACAATGCATTCATGCTATTCAACTTGGATTTACTTCGGTTATGATTGATGGATCGCAACTTCCATTTGGAGAAAATATTACATTGACTAAGAAAGTTGTTGATGCAGCACATTCTGTGGGGGTGTCGGTAGAAGGTGAATTGGGGACTATTGGGCAAACAGGAAATTCTATAGAAGGAGGTACTACCAAAATAATTTACACCAATCCTGCAGATGTAACACCCTTTGTGGTAAAGACTGGTGTTGACTCATTGGCAGTAGCTATTGGTACTGCCCATGGTATTTATCCAAAAGAATTTATACCGAAACTTAAACTTGACTTATTGTCAGAAATTAGGAATATTGTTGATATACCATTGGTATTACATGGAGGTTCGAGTAACGCAAATGATGAAATTGCAGAGTCAGTCAAAAGAGGTATTTGCAAGATAAACATATCCAGTGATATTAAATTCAGTTTTATGAAGGGAATAGAAAAATATTTACAACAAAATGGATTTGAACGTGAGCCAAATGTTATATATCCATCTTGTATCCGTATGTGTAGAGATACTATTGAAGAAAAAATGATATTGTTTAATGATGTTGATAAAGTAAAATGTTTTAAATTATGAAAGGCGTGAAAAAAATGAACATTGTTGGGATCGCTGCTTGCACATCTGGTATCGCACATACTTATATTGCTAAAGAGAAATTAATAAAAGCTGGGGTGGCATTAGGCCATAATATTAGTATTGAAACACAAGGTACAATTGGAATAGAAGATAAATTGACAAAGGAGAAAATAGCAGCAGCTGATGTTGTTATAATTGCTGCGGATATTAAAGTTAATGGAATGGATCGTTTTATTAATAAAAAGATTGTAGAGGTGCCGACCAGTATTGTAATTAAATCACCGAAAGGGTTGATAAATAAAATCCAAACCGAACTTGGTTTGACATAAAAGGAGAAAGGAAAATGATAAATGAATTAAAGTTGAGTGAACTTAAACGGCATGCAATGACAGGTGTGTCCTATATGTTACCATTAGTTGTGGCTTCAGGATTATTGATTGCAATAGGTAATATTTTAGGAAATAATCCAGCATTGATTTCAGATTATAAGAGTTCATATTCTTTATGGCAGGCATCTGTGACATTAGGAGTTTATGGAATGCAGCTTATTCCGGCAATAATGTCTGCTGCTATTTCGTATTCTATTGCAGACAGGCCTGGAATTGCACCAGGACTCTTAATGGGAATGATTGCAAATGCTATTGGGGCAGGTTTTTTTGGTGGAATGCTTGGAGGCTATCTATCTGGTTGGTGTGTTAACCTTCTTAAAAACTTTGTTAAAGTACCAGTTTGGGCACAGGCTTTATTACCGATGTTAATATTACCGTTGTTGTCATCGCTTATTATTGGTTTTATTATGTTTTTCATAGTTGGTAGACCCATAGCTGCGGTGTCTTTTGAGCTTACAACTATGTTGCAAAATATGCAGGGGGGATCAGCTGCGCTGTTTGGTGCAATTATGGGAGCCATGGCAGCTTTTGATTTTGGAGGCCCAGTCAATAAGGTCGCTTCTTTATTTGCAGATGGATTACTTTTGCAAGGGGTATATGGACCAGAAGCTATAAAGATATGTGCATCTATGATCCCTCCATTTGGGATAACTTTATCATGGCTTATACGCAAAAAAAGATATAGCAAGGGAGAAGCAAATAATATTAAAATCGCATTTCCTTTAGGTATTTGTATGATTACTGAAGGTGTTATTCCTATTGCAGCGATTGATCCTTTAAGGGTTATATTTTCTTGTTCGGTTGGAGCAGCAGTAGGGGGTGCGTTAATTATGTTATTTGGGGTAGAATCACCGGTTCCGTCAGGTGGAATGTTTATCGTGCCAGCAATGAATAAACCTGTAGATTTCCTTATTGCACTTGCGGCAGGTACAGTTATTGCTGCTGTTTTACTTACATTATTAAAAAAAGATGCTGATGAAAATAAATTATTAGAGGAAGAAGAGAAAGAAATTGATTTGAGTGATATCAAGATAAATTAAATTGGAGAAGTATATAAAATGTATGTATCAATGAAAAATATGTTAGAAAAAGCGAATGTTGAAAATTATGCAGTTATGGCAATAAATTGTTTTAACTTAGAAACAATAAGAAGTGTAATTACTGCAGCTGAACAAGAAAATGCACCGATTATTATTAACCTATATCAAGAGCATCTTTTACAACATTGTGATAGTGAATTAGTAACTCCTATGGTTAAAACTTTGGCTGGGAGGTCAAAGATAAATGTAGCACTGAATTTTGATCATGGACAAGAAATTATTGATCTCAAGAAAGCTATTGATGATGGTTTTTCTTCTGTTATGGTGGATGCTTCTTTATATAGTTTTGAAGAGAATGTATTAATGACTAGAGAAATTGTTAATTATGCCCATCCCAGAGGTGTATGTGTTGAAGGTGAAATCGGCTGTATTGGGGCAGTCGATGGTGAAAATTTTACAAGTGATTCA
This sequence comes from Pectinatus cerevisiiphilus, assembly GCF_004341685.1. Classification (GTDB taxonomy): domain Bacteria; phylum Bacillota; class Negativicutes; order Selenomonadales; family Selenomonadaceae; genus Pectinatus; species Pectinatus cerevisiiphilus. The sequence continues at coordinate 1,733 of NZ_SMAA01000011.1, read as the reverse complement.
ATGTATACTAATCCAGATCAGGTTGAAGAGTTTATAAAAAATACAGGAATAGATGTGTTGGCAATATCTATTGGTTCATCACATGGAACTTATCCAGACGGAATGATTCCTGATTTTGATTTTGAGCGGTTAAAAAAAATAAAAGCATTAGTAAAAATTCCGTTGGTGTTGCATGGAGGTTCAGGGTCAGGGAAAAAGAATATTTTAACTTGTGTAAAACATGGAATTAATAAAATTAATGTAGGCTGCGATTTTATGCAGGCTAATATAAATGCTGCTAGAGCAGCATTGAGTGATCCAGTAATAAATTTTTTTGATTTTATAAAAACAGTTGAAAAAGAAAGTAATAATATAGTGAAACAATACATTAGATTATCTGGTTCTGCTAATAAAAATTAATATTTCAGATATAGATACCTATATGCAATAATGAAACGGTAACTATAGGATAGTTACTGTCAATAGTAGTTCGCAAAATATAATAGTCATAAAATGTATACGATAACAATACAATCTGTTTTTAGGAAGACTTTTGTTGTGAAAAGTAAAAATAAGAGGTTTCTGACATCTTCATCACTTATTTTATAGTGGTAATAATGTCAGAAACCTCTTTGTTGGTATTTAACAAGATGCAAGTATATTAAAGATGGTTCATTGTCAATGGTTGGGGTTATAAAAAATTCAAGATAGTACAAGAGCAGTAGGAAAATTATCCTGCTGCTTTTGTACAATTAGCAATAAACATCAATCTATTACGGAACCTCTTAAAGTTCCTGACACCGAAACATATTCTTTTCAAAACCTTAGTCCTATTATTACAGCCTTCAGTGTAGCCATTTGTATAACCTGTTAAAATGGCTCTTCTTATTGGATGGAGCCACTGCCTGACAGTTTTTGCCATGGCAAGGAATCTATCTATACCATATTTTTCTACTAAAAAAAGCCATTTATATATTCTCTTATAAAACTGTTTTTCATTTTTACTATCCATAACCAGATAGAATATAATAAAGTTCGCAAAAAGGAATAGGAAAAACCATCGGTAACTCCGAAAAAGATAAGTGACCAAACAAACCTAAAAGGAGTTGAAAACCGATGGCTCATACTTATTTTAACCTACCTTTAGAAAAAATGCTACTACAATTCATGACCGAAGATGATCCAATGCTTGCTATGCTCAAGTGGCTTTGTGAAAAGCTTATGGAAACTGAAGTGAATGCAAAAATCAATGCTGCCAAGTCGGAAAGAACCGATGAACGTTCAGGTTATCGGTCTGGTTATCGCGTACGTCGCTATGATACTCGTCTGGGAACCATGTACTTATTTGTTCCCAAACTAAGAAAAGGTGGCTATATTCCCTTTTTTGTCACAGAGAAAAAACGCTCAGAAATGGCACTTTTACAGGTCATTCAAGAGGCCTATATTAATGGCGTTTCCACTCGTAAAATTGAAAAACTGGCAAAAAGTTTAGGAATTGATTCAATTTCTCGTGGTCAAGTGTCACAAATTACCAAAGAGCTAAATGATCAGGTAGAGGCCTTCCGAAACAGACCATTGCAGAAAGAATATTCAGTGTTATGGGTGGATGCTTTATATGAGAAAATCCGTTATGATCACCGAGTGCAAAATATGGCAGTGGCTGTCGTAATTGGCCTGGATAAAAAGGGACACCGTGATGTGTTAGCCGTTGAACCGATGCAGGAAGAATCTGCCGATACCTATAAAGCTGTATT
>NZ_SMAA01000010.1 GCF_004341685.1 Pectinatus cerevisiiphilus | reverse complement strand
CGAATGGTAACAGTCTTTATCGTGCTATTCTCCATAAGTGGACGATGCAGACATAGTTTTACCCAGCCGATCTTAGGCAGTTTGACTGTATTTCCCTCTAATCGGACAGAATCTTTCTGATTATTCGTAGAGTAAGAGAAATGTCCTGTTTTCTTGGACTTGAAACGAGGTTTTCCAAAGTGCTTACGATTAGTCCAAAAATTATTGTAAGCTTTATTCAGATTTAGTTGGGCATTCGCAAGAGCCAAACTGTCAACTTCCTTTAGCCAAGGAAATTCAGACTTGTATTGTGCTGGTGTATTATTCAGTTTTTTACCGGTTCCTTTGTAGTGGTCAAGGCGGTCGCCAAGCATTTTGTTATAGATGAATCTGGCACAGCCGAAAGTCTTAGCAAACATTATTTTTTGTTCAGTGGTTGGATAAAGTCTGTATCGGTATGCCTTATTCACAATAATCACCTGCCTTGATTTTCTATGTATTTCCGAATAAGACAAAAAGCAATCGTGTGACTCAATTACTTGCGTAAATTCACCCCCCCGCCTTCATCCACCACCTAAGAGGTAGCGGACTTCTTGCGGGTTAGGTTAAAATTATTTTTTTATTTTGTTCACCTATTTATCCGGCACTCTTAAAATTTATGCCATTTTATGACATTTGCAAGTAATGCCTAGCAGTTTTTTACAAAATTATGCCTAACCATTTCCAATATGTTGAAGCCATCAAGAGGATAAGCAAATATGCAGCTATAGTGATAGGAATGCCTGTGCGGATAAAATCACGTGCTGTTACTGTTTCCGTACTGAAAACAACCATATTTTGTGGTGCATTAACAGGAAGAATAAAACCAAAACAGATTACATACTGCAAAACCATCGTCATCCCGATTACATTGAGTGGGTTAAGCTGTGCTGCTCCTTGCAGAATGGATATCACAATCGGGATCATAGCGGCAGACAAGGCCGTGGCGCTGGCAAAACCAAGATGAATTACTATGAGGAAAAGACTTAGCACCGCCAGAATACCAAACGCCGACATAGTATATAAATCAAATTTCCCCACGATATAAGAGGCAATCCAATCAGCGGCCTTGGTAGATAAAATCGTAGACCCCAAGCTAATACCCGTACCAAAGAGCATCAGTGTTCCCCAACTCACGCGACTTTGTACATATTTCCAATCCATGATACCTATTTTAGGTAAAAGCATAATCGTTATAGCTGATAACGTCGTGGTAGTCGTATCCAGCGGATGAACAATTTTTTCTGTTGACCATAAAAACAAAAGAATAACGGAAATAACCATAAGTTTTTTTTCTGCCGTAGACATAGGGCCAAGTTCTTTCAAAGCTTTGGCTACAGCTTCTTTCCCACCAGCGATTTCTTCAGTTTCAGGCGGTATGATTTTCAGTATGATAAAATAAAGGACCACTGACATTATGGCTGCAAACGGTGCCGCAGCAATAAACCATTCACCCCAACTGATATAATATCCCAATTGCTTTTCAATAAAATTCAGTGCAATCATATTTTGTGCTGCTGCCGTCTTTATCCCAACGTTCCAAATACTATCGGCTTGTGCCACGGCGATCATCATCACTGCGGCGAACCGGCTCTTCATCGAAACACCAAAGGAATTAATAATACCTAGAATAATTGGCACCATACATGATACTCTTGCTGTCGTACTGGGGACAAAAAAGCTGAGAATGAACCCGACCGCAATAACCCCAATTAAAACACGGTTCGTTTTTGTCCCTATCTTCGATAAGATTACAAGTGCAATCCGCGCGTCAAGCTTCGTTTTGACCATGGCAACAGCGATAAACATAGCACCACCGACCAACGCCAAAGCACTTGTACTAAAACCTGACAAAGCAAATTTCAAAGCACCTTCTGTACCGAGCAGCTTTTCTGGATGTACCGGATCAGGAGCGAAACCCAGTAAAATAGCCATCAAGGATACTATCAGCACCGAACTCACTGAATAAGATACGGCCTCAGTTATCCAAATTATTACAGAAAAAATAAGTATGCCGATCATCCTCTGCCCCGATGTAGAGAGTCCTTCCGGCGTCGGGAGCATAATTATAATTAATAGAATTAATGCGCCTAATATAAGACCATATTTTTTTCCCATAACCATCCTCCTTAAATAATTACCAAATCATATTAATGGATAAATATAAAAAATACATAATTTTGCAGATGAAAATGCAAAATTACCTATTAAAACATAAAAGACTCCAAAACACTATGTTTTGGAGCTACGCTGCCCTCAAATTTACTTAATTATAGTATAAAACCTGCGTAGTTTCAATATTACTTTTTATGAATTTTCAAAAGTCGTTAATAATATTGTAGATTGGACAATTAGTAGAAAGAATAATACATACAATGTTAAAATATATCTAAGTATCATTAATAAATATACCATAACCATGAAAGCTGTTATAATGCAATAAATTAACTGCAAATAAATAAGTTTTATTGTATTGCTTTATTATCTATGCTATTATAAACGCGTAACAAACATTTGAATGAACAGTATCATATTGAACTGTATCACGATATAAGCTGTTTTGTTATTTTTATATCGCTTGGATCATTATGACCGAGACGAACGCAATAGGGTATTTTGCGCACTTCCGTGTCGGAGTGCGTTTTTTTATTGCATTCTCTTTTCTTTTTGTTTGTTGCAAAAAAAGAACAAGGAGAGATCTAACAATGGTTTTATGTACTGAAGTTAAAAAACTACAGGAGCTGGTAAAGGCTGCCAAAAGCGCCAACCAGACAATTGGGTTGGTGCCAACGATGGGTGCCTTACACGAAGGGCACACGTCATTAATTAATGCATGCCATAAGGAAAACGATCTAACAATCGTAAGCATTTTTGTTAATCCTACACAATTTGGGCCTAAAGAGGACTACAAACAATACCCGCGCAGTCTGAAAAAAGATTGCCAACAAGCAGAAAATGCCGGTGCTGATATTATCTTTGCACCAGAGGCCGCCGCGCTATATCCTGATAAGGATATGACATGGGTTGAAGTTACAGGTGATATTGTTAAAGTTTTGTGCGGGCGCACTCGGCCGATTCATTTTCGCGGTGTGACCACAATCATTACAAAGCTTTTTCATCTAATTACGCCTGATAAAGCTTATTTTGGCCAAAAAGATGCCCAACAAGTGGAAGTATTGAAAAAAATGGTCAAAGATTTATTTTTCCCCACAGAGCTTCGCATTATGCCAATTGTACGGGAAAAAGACGGCTTAGCCAAAAGCTCACGCAATGTTTATTTGAATGCCAAAGAACGGCAAGCCGCACTATGCCTCTATAAAAGCTTAACCCACGCACAAGACCTTTACACGCATGGTGAACGAAACCCTCAAGCCATCTGTGAGGCAGTACGGAACGTGATTTCAGCAGAACCATTGAGTAACATAGACTATATCGAAGCGTACTCATTGCCAGGTCTCAAACCAATAGGCGCAAAAATCAAAAACAAAATTCTTGTCGCTGTTGCAGTCAAGTTTGGCACAACACGCTTAATAGATAATGTGGTTTTGGGGGAATGAGCAATGCTGTATAATATATTTCACGGAAAAATCCACCGTGCTACCGTCACTGAAGCTGACCTGGCATATATGGGCAGCATTACTATTGATAAGGCTCTTTTAGAAGCATCTGGTATTCTTCCTGGCGAACGAGTCCAGATTGTAAATAATAATAATGGGAACAGGCTCGAAACGTATGTAATAGCGGGAGAAAAGGGCAGCGGTGTCATCTGCCTGAACGGAGCAGCAGCAAGAAAGGCAGTCGTCGGGGATACTGTAATTATCATTGCTTATGCACTTATGGATGAAAAAGAAGCCCGCTCCTTTACACCTAAAGTAGTTATGGTCGACAAGCATAACCGCCCTCTCACAACAACTGGCAGCGAAAAACCCTACCAGCTGGCAGACGAGGGAACAAATGCTTAAACAAATAAGTAAATTGATTACCAGCGGTATGCCGTTTGGTGTAATACTTGCAGGTGTGCTGGGGATTATAGAGCCCCAGCTATTCTTTTGGTTCGCGGATAAAATTGCTTATTTTCTTGGTGTAATTATGCTGGGGATGGGAATGAGCCTGACGACAACTGATTTCAAGACAGTGCTAAAAAATCCTCGGTTGATCATCGTTGGGACGGTTCTGCAATTTACGATCATGCCCATCTTAGCCTATGCCTTGATAAAGATATTCCCTTTACCCGCTGACGTTGCAATAGGCGTCATATTACTAGGTGCCTGCCCCGGCGCCACCGCCACATCAGTCATCACTTATCTTGCCAAGGGAAATGTAGCACTATCAGTGGCATTGACAATGGTCACTACACTGGTCGCGCCAATTATTACGCCTTTTCTCCTGCTCATTATCGCTGGTACATGGGTAGAAATAAATTTTTTGTCGATAATGATCAGCATCATCGAAATTGTAATTATACCAATAAGTATCGGTATATTATTCAATAGATTCTTTGCTGCTTATTGCACAAAAATAAAAATAGCCATGCCGGCAATCTCTGCTCTCACAATTATTATCTTAGTGGGAACAGTGGTATCACTCAGTGCTGATGTTTTACTGAACTCAGGATTGCTCATATTTGCTGTTGTCGTAATCCATAATCTTTGTGGACTACTTCTAGGTTATTGGGCTGCTAAGCTGTTTATTACTGATAAAGCAGCTATCAAAACCATTGCCATAAATGTTGGTATGAAAAATTCAGGATTAGCAGCATCATTAGCTGTCCTCCATTTTACAGCAGCAGGTGGAATCCCCGCCGCTATTTTCAGCGTATGGCATAATATATCCGGTTCATTGCTGGCTGCTTATATCAGGAAGAATAAAGTTTGAATATTCTATCAGCTGTACAATAAGCAATAATTTTTAATATATTTGTATTGACTTCATTAAAAAAATATGTTAAAGTGAATCATGCTTATAAATTGAGAGCAAAGGTGCTTTTGGTATTTTCATTAATTTTGAAATAATACCAAAAGCACCTTTTTGTATTTTTAAAGGAGGAACATAAAAAATAAGACACATAAATCTATTAACGAAAAATGCTCTATGAATACTACCATATTCATAGAGCATGGGTATTCGCCTATTCCACTGACATGAGGATTATTTGATATGCCCATTTATAGTATATCAAAAGAGAAAAAACTTTTCAAGGGAATAGGTTGGGAAATTTAGGTAATCTTGTAAACTTGAGGGGAGTAGTTAGGAAATGAGAAAAATTGCAATTTACGGAAAAGGCGGTATTGGTAAATCAACAACCCAGCAAAATACTGCGGGAGCTATGGCTCATTTTTTCGGTAAAAAGGTATTTATACATGGTTGTGATCCAAAGGCAGATTCTACCCGTATGATTCTGGGTGGAATGAATCAAAAAACCCTGATGGATATGTTACGCGACGAAGGTGAAGAAAAAATAACCGTTGATCGTGTTGTAAAGGAAGGCTACGGTGGTATCCGCTGCGTTGAATCTGGTGGTCCTGAACCGGGTGTCGGCTGCGCCGGAAGAGGTGTAATAACCGCAATAGATTTAATGGAAAAAAACGGTGCCTATACTGATGATCTCGATTTTGTATTCTTTGATGTGCTGGGTGACGTTGTCTGTGGTGGTTTTGCTATGCCGATACGCGAAGGCAAAGCTCAGGAAGTATATATAGTAGCTTCCGGTGAAATGATGGCAATCTATGCTGCTAACAATATCTGCAAAGGGTTGCTCAAATACGCCAAACAAAGCGGTGTTCGTCTTGGAGGAATAATCTGCAACAGCCGCAATGTTGACAAGGAAAAAGAATTTCTTGAAGAATTCACGTCAGCCATAGGCACTAAAATGATACATTTTGTACCACGCGACAATGTTGTCCAAAAAGCTGAATTTAATAAAAAAACTGTTGTCGAATACGATGCCGAATGCAATCAGGCAAACGAATATAAAACTCTGGCTCAAAAAATTATAGACAATAAAGACTTTGTCATACCCCATCCTTTAAAAATGGATGATCTGGAAGCCATGGTTGTAAAATATGGAATATCTGACTAAAAGTGCTTATTATCCAGCATAGGGAGGAATAAAAAATGCCATATCATGAATTTGAATGCAGCCAATGCATTCCCGAAAGAATCAAACACGCTGTGGATAAAACAAAGAATGACCTGACTGAGGCACTGCCCTTAGGTTATCTTAACACTATCCCGGGTACATTATCCGAGCGCGGCTGCGCTTACTGCGGTGCCAAACATGTTATCGGCACACCGATGAAGGATGTTATTCATCTAAGCCATGGACCTATCGGTTGCACCTATGATACGTGGCAGACAAAAAGATATATAAGCGATAATGATAATTTTCAGATCAAATATACATTTGCATCTGATATGAAAGAAAAAAACATTGTCTTCGGTGCAGAAAAAGTATTGAAGAATAATATCCTTGAAGCATTCAAAGCATTTCCTAAAATTAAGAGAATGACAATTTATCAGACATGCGCTTCAGCACTGATCGGCGATGATATCGGTGCAATTGCCAATGAAATAATGGAAGAAATGCCGGACGTGGATATTTTTGTCTGCAATTCTCCCGGATTTGCCGGACCTAGCCAGTCAGGCGGCCATCATAAAATAAATCTAGCTTGGGTAAATGACAAGGTTGGTCAAGTAGAGCCGAAAATCACCAGCGATTACGTAATCAATTATGTTGGTGAATACAACATCCAAGGTGATCAGCAGGTAATGCAGGATTATTTCAAAAGAATGGGCATACAAATACTATCAACGTTCACGGGAAACGGTTCCTATGACGACCTACGGGCAATGCATCGGGCACATCTCAATGTCCTAGAATGCGCTCGTTCAGCTGAATATATCTGTGATGAATTGCGCAAACGTTATGGGATACCGCGTATGGACATAGACGGATTCGGTTTCAAGCCTCTATCATCTTCACTCCGTAAAATAGGACTCTTTTTCGGCATTGAGGATCGTGCCAACGCTATCATTGAAGAAGAAACCAAGCGCTGGAAACCAGAACTGGACTGGTACGCTGCCCGTTTAAAGGGCAAAAAGATATGCTTGTGGCCGGGAGGCTCAAAATTATGGCACTGGGCTCATGTTATCCACGAGGAAATGGGTCTGGAAGTCGTTTCCGTCTATACTAAATTTGGGCATCAAGGCGATATGGAAAAAGGCATATCTCGCTGTGAAGCAGGTGCCTTAGCCATTGACGATCCCAACGAACTTGAAAGCCTTGAAGCGATGTATAAACTAAAACCGGATCTGATCGTCACGGGAAAACGTCCCGGTGAAGTAGCAAAAAAGATCCGCGTCCCCTACATTAATGCTCATGCTTATCACAACGGTCCATACAAAGGTTTTGAAGGCTGGGTCCGCTTTGCCAGGGATATTTATAACGCTGTTTATTCTCCCATTCACAAGCTGTCGCTTGTAGATATCAGCAAAGATAAAATTGTCACTGATAAAAGCTTTGTAACACGCCAAATGCTCTCAGACAGCCAACTGGATGAATCAATCTTGAACTCCAAAGAGCTTCATGAATATACTGGTGAATTCGACAGTCTGAAAAGACTGCGTGGCAGGAAATACCCTCAGTATCCGATGAAGGGAAAACTGGCAGCGATTTAATTAGATAAAGGAGGCAATGGTCGTGGAAATGACAATAGAATCCGGAAAAGATACTTTAATGAGTTATATTATGAAAAACTGTTTGTGGCAGTTCAATTCCCGCGGTTGGGACAGGCAAACACAAAATGAAAACATCATAGGAAAAGCCACGCAGATACTCTGCAAGGAAACAACTGTCAGAAAAACTCTGGCTGACCGTTGCTACTGGGCTGAGGCACAACAACTGGTAAATGACTGGGAGTGTTTTCCTTGGCTGAAAAAAATGAATACTAGCGATATCAAAACCATGATGTGCAAATTAAAAGAAACACTTGATTACCAGCTGATCACAAATTCGCTCAACGAAGAGCTAAAAAATCCCAATTATTGAGTTCTACTCAGTGAGCCTCCTGCACCTACCCACTGCAGTAAACAGTGGATAAGTGTAGGAGAGCCTTTATTGTACATGGTAGATTTATTCTATTTAAAAAATATAATTAAAACAAAAAGGGGTGCGCAGCAATGCCTTGTAAATTAAAAGAAAAAGAGCGTACGGGTGTAATCAATCCTATTTTTACCTGCCAGCCAGCAGGTGCACAATATGCCAGCATTGGTATAAAAGACTGCATTGGTATCGTACACGGCGGACAGGGCTGCGTAATGTTTGTACGGCTGTGGTTTTCTCAGCACTACAAGGAAAGCTTTGAACTGGCATCTTCATCACTGCATGAGGATGCGGCTATATTCGGCGGTATTCATCGTGTCGAAGAGGCGGTTGACGTCCTTCTGATGCGTTATCCACATGTCAAGGTTGTACCGATAATCACCACTTGCTCAACAGAAGTAATTGGTGATGACGTTGACGGGGTAGTCAATAAGCTCAATGAAGGATTACTGAAAGAAAAATACGCAGGCCGCGAAGTGCATCTTATTCCCATCCATACTCCCAGCTTCAAAGGGAGCCATGTAACGGGTTATGATGTCGGCGTGGAAGCAATCATAAAGTATTTTGCCCAAAAAAACAAACCACAAAAAAAGCTTAACCTGCTGACCGGTTGGCAGAATCCTGGTGATGTGCACACACTGAAACATCTGCTGTCGGAAATGAAGGTAGATGCCAATGTCATTTTCGATATTGAGGAATTTGATGCCCCACTGATGCCCGATGGCAATCATATAGCGCACGGCAGCACGACTGTTGAGGATCTGGAAAATACCGGCAGTGCGATCGGCACCATAGCACTCAACCGCTATGAAGTGGGCAAAGCAGCTTCTTACCTTAAAGAAGAGTTTGCCATTCCCACTATAATAGGCCCTTCCCCCATCGGCATACGCAATACCGACACCTTTCTACAAAATGTGAAAAAGCTCACGGGTAAAGCTATTCCTCCATCACTGGTGAAGGAACGAGGTATCGCTCTTGATGCCATTACAGATGTAGCCCATATGTTTCTGGCCGATAAACGCGTTGCTATATATGGCAATCCTGATCTTGTCATAGGTCTTGCCGAATTCTGCCTTGATCTGGAAATGAAACCGGTTCTGCTGCTTTTAGGTGATGATAACACCACCTATGGTAATGATCCGCGCATAAAAGCTCTGCAGGAAAATGTTGATTACGATATGGAAGTAGTTACAAACGCAGATTTGTGGACTCTGGGCGACCGCCTGCAGAATCAAGGGCTGAAACTTGATCTTATACTCGGCCATTCCAAGGGCCGCTTTATCGCCATGGATAATAAAGTACCTCTCGTACGTGTCGGCTTTCCCGTATTTGACAGGGCTGGCTACTACAGAGATCCGACAGTTGGCTATGAAGGTGCCATGCTGCTGGCAGAAAAAATGGCTAATGTATGGTTCACCGATATGGAGTATACCAAGAACAAGGAATGGCTCCTCAATATGTGGTAAAGTGATTTTAAAAAGGCGGCAGACAATGAAAGGATATTTTACAGATATGGCGGCATTTGAAAAAAGATACCGCAGTGCAATGATGTATCATCGCCGAGCCGAACAATTTATGGATGCCCAACAATCCCATACTGTGGTTTTTGACGTGGCATCCATAGCGGTGGAAAATTATCTTATAGCTATATGCGAACTCTACAAGACCGAGCCGAGGACACACAATTACCAATCGCTCATGGATACAGTGGAACAAATCGCAGATATAACCCTGTCGGCAGAGATAACCAGACAGATAAGGATGCTAGACAGTGCCTACGGTATATGTTCACTGGAAAATTATCAGCGCAAAACAAAATTCACCGAAGCTGAGATTTTACAGGTGCTACATTTATGCCGCTATTTATCTGATGTATTAAAAGAAAAATATTATTTCAAACCGCAGACAGCCACACACTGACACCGGCAGACAGTTTAATCCTGATGTATTTGCTCTGCCTGAATCAGATTCGCGGTTTATCAAACACCATATTTTGCTGAGAGGAACTAATAAATGAGACTGCATTATATTCAACATGTTCCATTTGAGCATCCTGGCATAATCCTAGAATGGGCGCAGGAACACAATCATGTATTAAGCGATACTCAGATTTATCAGGGATATCCCCTTCCCTCACAGGAGGATTTCGACTGGTTGATCGTAATGGGTGGCCCTATGAATATATATGAAGAGGATAAATATCCCTGGCTGAAGCAGGAAAAGGTTTTTATTTCTCAGAGCATTGCAGCCGGCAAAATAGTGATCGGTATATGCCTTGGTGCTCAGCTGATTGCTGATGTTCTTGGCGGAAAAGTAACCACGAATAGAGAAAAGGAGATAGGTTGGCTACCCGTAAGTTTCGCTGAAGATCTGCAGAAAATACCGGCATTTTCCGATTTTCCCCGGCAAATGATAGTATTCCAGTGGCACGGCGACACCTTCAGCGAACTGCCACCTAATACGCGTAATCTGGCCGGCAGTGAAGGTTGCCGGCAGCAAGCCTTTACCCACGGGCAGAATGTCTATGCCTTTCAGTTCCATCTGGAAATTGCCGAAAGTACCATAAAGGATCTGCTGCTTCATTGTTCTGATGAAATGACTACCGGAGATTATAGCCAAACGCCCAAAGCTATTCTGAATAATCTTCCTTATCTTAAACAAATGCATAAATACATGAAAAAATTTTTGGATCGTTTAGAAAGCATCAGCAAAATAGGAGAAATACAATGAAAGCTATCCGCTATAAACAGAGAATTTGCGAGGATAAAGAAAAGATTGACAAATTCATGAAAAGCATGAGGACCGGCACGCTGGCCATGATCAGCGAGGGCGTTCCCTATGCCGTACCGCTCAATTATATATGGCTGGATGGTGCAGTTTACTTTCATGGTCTTACCTCAGGACGCAGACAAGAGGCTTTAAGCAGTAGTCCGCAATGCTGCTTTACCGTTTATCGTGAATATGGCACTGTAAAGGACGACATGCCGTGCCATGCCGATACTGCTTATTTCAGCGTCATTCTATTCGGCAAGGTAACTTTGCTCGAAGATAATAAAGAAAAAGCCTTCATACTTAAACAATTAGTCGAAAAATACATGCCAGGATATTATAAAACACGTTTTACGGAAGATTTTATAAAAAACTATAAATCAGACCATGATGGACATGCAGTACAGGTTCATAAGCTTACCATTGATGTGCTTACTGCAAAAAGGAACTGCGCTGATCCCAAATTTCTCTTTGCCCCAATGTCATAATGAATAGATAAAACTCCATAACAGTACTGTATACGCAAAGACAACCTAATAATAATTAAGTGTCATCATTAGTCCTAATGTAGAAGAATTACATTTCTACCCGTAACATAAACTTTTTACTGATAAGCTATGAAAACTTGACCATATATTTATAAAAGCTGGAGGGTTATTTTGAAAATAGCGGCATTGATTAATAATTGCGGTAGAACTATATCTATGAATGAATCAGGTTTATTACTTTTATATGAGCGGCAGAAGGATGAACAATGGATAAAAATACAACAGCAGAAATATTCTTTAGAAAATATCATTGATGCGGAGCAAATACGCAAGTCATTGAAAGAACACATTCGCATTCTCAGTGACTGTCATAATCTTCTGGTAAAAGATGGTAGAACCATATACCGTATGCTATTTGAAAATGCAGGCTATCACATTTGGCGCTTTGATGGTCCAGCCAAGATGGTATTTGAAAAAATAGCAGAATATGACTATCTCTACCACAAAAAGAGTAAAGAAATAAAGATAAAAGCAATGACAAATTATCAGCCTTTGGAAAAAGATACCGGATATTATTATATGGACATCCGTAAAATAATGTCAGACAAAGGCATCCATTCCAGTGCTGTCCTCATGCCCTTTCTTAAAAGTGGTAATTTTAAAACACTTGAACTTGACTGCAATCATATGCCTCGTTGGTTCAATGATATACTCGGACCACTACATTTAAAAATTCAAGACCAGTATACCGATTCAGGTATATTAAAAATTTTTATAACAAAATCTCCTGCACGCCAAAATAAGTAATAATTATCAAAACACCACACAATAATCCTATTCCATCCAAAAATATTCAAAGCCGAAGACTTTCTTAATATCAGTCTTCGGCTTCTTTTCTTTATATCAGATATTTTTTAGAAAATTTTCGATACGGTTTAATGCGCCTGCTATTTTATCTATCGAAGTCGCATACGAACAGCGGATAAACCCTTCCCCACATTCGCCAAAAGCATTACCCGGTATTACAGCCACATGTTCACGCTCCAACAATTTTTCGACAAATTCTTCTGAAGTCATGCCTGTACTTTCAATATTGGGGAATATATAAAAAGCACCTTTCGGTTCAAAAGTTTTCAACCCCATATGACAGAATCCTTCATAAATGAAATGACGGCGCCGGTCATATTCATTGATCATTTTATGCATATTGCCTTCCCCGTTTTGCAACGCCTCTATGCCAGCGACCTGCGCTGTGACAGGTGCGCAGAGCATTGTATATTGATGTATTTTATTCATTGCTTCAATAAAGACAGGATTAGCAAGCGCATAACCAAGCCGCCAGCCGGTCATTGCATAAGCTTTAGAAAAACCGTTGAACAGGATTGTCCGATCTTTCATTCCAGGCAACGAAGAAAAACAAATGTGTTCTAATCCACCGTATGTCAGATCTCCGTATATTTCATCAGAAAGAACGATCAGATCATGTTTCTGGGCAAAGGCGGCAATTCCTCTCAATTCATCAGTAGTAAGGATAGTACCTGTGGGATTGTTAGGATAACCGATTAAAAGCACTTTTGTCTTTGCTGTAACATATTTTTCCAAATCATCCGCCGTAACGCGGAATTCTTTTTCCACACTGGTCGGTACCGGGATTGGCGTACCGCCCGCAAGAATGACGCAGGCTTTATAGGAAACATAACACGGTTCAGGAATAAGGACTTCATCGCCAGGATTTAAAATAGCACGCAATGCTAAATCTACCGCTTCACTGACGCCTACGGTGACGATGATTTCTTCCGCAGGATCATAATTAATTTTATAAGTTCTCTTATAAAGAGCTGCTATCTCTTGGCGTAAAAGCGGCATCCCTTTATTGGTGGAATAGGAAGTATACCCCTTTTCAAGACCGTAAACACAGCTTTCCCGGATATGCCACGGCGTTACAAAATCTGGTTCACCTATGCCTAATGTTATGACATCATCCATTTTGGCCGCGACATCAAAAAATTTTCTTATGCCTGAAGGAGGCACTTGCTTGACTGCGTCGGATAAGCTTTTTTCCCAATTACTCATGGAGTCATCACCAGCCTGCGGTCACTTTCTTTGTCATCAATTATTATACCGTCTTTTTTATATGCCTTGAGCATAAAATGGCTGCGTGTGGAAGTAACTCCCTCTATAGTCGACAATCTGCGTGCTACAAAATCAGCGACTTTATTGAGCGACCGGCCTTCAATTATAACGAGAAGGTCAAAACTGCCCGACATCAGATAGACAGATTTAACCTCATCAAAACGGTAAATACGTTCAGCGATGGCATCAAATCCCACTTCTCTTTGCGGTGCGACATTTACTTCGATTACGGAGGTGACATTGTGGTCGCCAAACTTTTCCCAATCGATGAGTGTATTATAGCCCATGATCACTTTATTGCTTTCAAGTTTCTTTAATGCTTCTTCAATTTCAAATTCAGATTTATCGAGCATTGCGGCCAGTTCTTTAACAGGCCGGCGGGCATCATGCTCCAAAAGTTCAAGTAATTCTCTCATAACAATCTCCCTTTAATCGTTTTAATTACAACATTTTACAAGCAAATTGCTAAAAATAGATAAAAAAAGTCCCCGTCCGAAAAGGACGAGGACATTGTTCCCGTGGTACCACCTTAGTTAGCATCTGCTCACTTCATGTCCGGTATCGAGGACAGGACGGTCAATTTTCATTGACAGCTCACAAGTAGCTTTCTGCCAGATCGTTTTTACGGCTTGCACCACCCGCCGCTTCTCTGAAAAATCGATACAGCATACTGTCTTGTTCATTGCTCAATATATATTGTTTTTATAATAGCATAGATAAAGTTGTTTTTGCAAGAAAAATTTATCCGTCTATAAAAAACGTGGCCTGCCCTCATTCCCAAATATTCTACTGGGTAATAGACAACAAGATATTTCTAAGGTAAAATGTTAGTGTGTAAAGCTAATAAGAGTAATTTTATATCATTTTATGTATGTAGTATTTCATTATGGAGGCTGGATAATGTCAGTTAAGAGAATTTATGTGGAGAAGCGTCCTGGATTTTTTGATATTCCGGCGCAAAAACTTTGCGCCGATCTAAAAAGCATGTTTACTGTGCCGGATTTGAGAGTTGTCCGTATTTTTCGCCGTTATGATATAGAAAATATAACCGATGAAGAATTTAACCAAGCCAAAAATGTAATTTTTGCCGAAGCACCTGTAGATGTTATCTATGACGAAAACTTACCGCAGATGAAAAATGCCCATATATTCGCCGTGGAATTTCTACCGGGACAATTTGATCAAACGGCTGATTCAGCAGCGCAATGCGTCCAGCTCATAACACAAAAGGAACGCCCGCTTGTGCGAACCGCCAAAATAATAGTGCTCATTGGTGATATTGATGATGAATCCTTTGCTAAAATAAAAAAATACTGCATAAATGAAGTCGAATGCAGAGAAGCATCTATGGCAAAACCACAGACGCTTGCTATGCAGATACAGCAGCCTGCTGATGTAGCAAACATAGAAAAATTTATTACAATGACTGACAGTGAAATAAATGCATTGCATGATAAGTTGGGCTTGGCAATGAGCTATGAAGACTTTTTATTTTGCCGCAAATATTTTAACGAAGAAGAAAAACGCGATCCCACAATAACTGAAATCCGCGTAATTGATACATATTGGTCAGACCATTGCCGTCATACCACATTTACTACAGCCATAGACAAGGTGGAAATAGAAAACAGCCGCTATACGGATGACATCAAAGCAGCCTATGACCTATACAAAAAAGATCGGGCTGACGTTTATACCAAGGAACGGACAATGACCCTCATGGATCTTGCCGTCATCGGCATGAAAGAATTAAAGAAGCTCGGCAAACTGGACGATTTGGATGTATCGGAAGAAATAAACGCATGCAGTATTATCGTACCAGCCATGATAAATGGAAAAAGAGAAAACTGGCTCGTCATGTTTAAAAATGAAACACATAACCACCCCACGGAAATAGAACCATTTGGGGGAGCTGCCACTTGTCTCGGCGGTGCAATCCGTGACCCACTTTCCGGACGTGCGTATGTTTATCAAGCAATGCGTGTCACTGGTGCCGCTGATCCGCGGCGCAGTCTGGCAGAAACCACAGAGGGCAAACTACCGCAACGGAAAATCACACGTGATGCGGCGCTGGGCTATAGTTCTTACGGAAACCAGATTGGTCTTGCCACAGGACAGGTGCATGAAGTTTATCACGAAGGTTTTATAGCAAAACGTCTGGAAGTTGGCGCCGTGATCGGTGCCGTTCCACAGGAAAACGTAGTAAGACAACAGCCACAGTTAGGCGACTTGATAATTTTGGTAGGTGGCCGGACTGGCCGAGACGGCATCGGCGGGGCGACAGGCTCTTCAAAAGAACATACGATAGAATCCCTTGAAACATGCGGCGCTGAAGTACAAAAAGGGAATGCGCCAACGGAACGCAAGCTTCAGCGGCTGTTCCGCAAAAAGAAGGTAAGCAGTCTGATCAAACGCTGCAACGACTTTGGTGCCGGTGGTGTGGCTGTAGCTATAGGCGAACTTTCAGACGGGCTTTATATAGATTTGGACAAAGTAAAGAAAAAGTATGAAGGACTTGACGGTACCGAACTGGCTATTTCTGAATCGCAGGAAAGAATGGCCGTTGTCGTTGATGAAAACGATGCTAAAGCATTTATAAGCTATGCAGACGAAGAAAACCTTGAAGCCACTGTCGTCGCAGCTGTGACTGATGATAACCGTCTGCGCATGGTTTGGCGGAATAAAACTATCGTCAATATAAGCAGGGCTTTTTTACAAACTAATGGCATTCAGCAGCACGTTAACGTAAAAATAACGGCACCGGATGAAAAGAATGCATATTTTGCACGTTTGCCAAAATTAAACTGTGGTAAAAATGCAGTTGAAAAATTCTGGCTCGAAAATTTACAGGATCTCAATGTCTGCAACCAAAAAGGGCTTGTTGAACAATTTGACTCCACCGTAGGAGCGGGAACCATTTTAATGCCATACGGTGGTTTTACGCAAAGGACTCCCGCAGAAGGAATGGCTGCAAAACTGCCAGTTCTAGGCGGTGATACAGATACCAGCACCTTGATGTCCTTTGGTTTTGACCCATATTTCATGGAATGGAGTCCATACCACGGAGCTATTTATGCCGTAACTGCCGCATTAGCTAAAATCGCAGCAATGGGCGGTGATTTTACAAGGGCACGACTTACTTTCCAGGAATACTTCGAAAGTCTCGGAAAAGATCCCGTAAAATGGGGTAAACCATTTGCTGCGCTTTTAGGTGCCTTGCGTGCGCAACATGAATTTGGTACGGCTGCCATTGGTGGGAAAGACTCTATGTCAGGAACATTTATGGATCTTACAGTACCGCCTTCATTGATTGCTTTTGCCGTCTGCCCTGTACTCAGTGAAAACGTGATATCATCTGAATTCAAATTGGCCGGAAATAAAGTTTATGTCCTCCCGTTAGAAAAAGATAAAAATGATTTACCGATATTTGCAAAATTAAAGAAAAATTTTGCGGTAGTCCATAAGTTGGTAAAGGAACGCAAAATATTTTCCGCTATGAGCGTAGGTAAAGGCGGAATAGCATCAGCCGTAAGCAAAATGTGTCTAGGCGAAAATATTGGCTTTAAATTCACAGCTGATACTGCCTATGATATCCCAAAAATGTTTGGCAGTGCATATGGCACATTAATTATTGAAGTATCAAAAAACATAACTTTGGCCGAACTACAAGATACTAATTTTTATCTTTTAGGTGAAACCAGTAGTACACCAAGCATCGTATACGGTGATGTTGTAATAGCACTTGATAATATAGCGAAGGCTTTTGATGCCCCGCTAGAAAACATATTCCCTACACAGGTCAAAGCACTACTCAAACGCGATGAAAACAAATTCGAAAGATTTGACCCTTCAATCGGCTTTGAAGCAGAAAAAATGTTTGCTGACACAAGCAATAACATCTCTTTTGCCAGCAATAGAAACTTCTCTAAAACAATAAGCCTTTTCTATAAAACAAAGAGTACGATAAAACGTATAACTCCTATTGCCCGGCCAAAAGTTTTTATACCTGTATTCCCTGGTACTAACTGTGAATATGAGTCTGCCGCCGCTTTTCAACGCGCCGGTGCAGATGTACAGACACTCATCATCCGCAATCTCACACCAGCAGCTGTTGAAGAATCTGTCCTAGCAATAGAAAAAGCAATACGGATGTCACAAATAGTATTTCTACCAGGTGGTTTTTCCGGCGGAGACGAACCAGACGGCAGCGGTAAATTTATTGCCGCCACATTCAGGAACCCACGAATTGCTGACGCGATAAATAAACTGCTTTATCAGCGCGATGGTTTAATGCTGGGAATTTGTAATGGTTTTCAGGCCCTTATCAAACTGGGGCTCTTACCATATGGCAAAATTTGTGAACTCGATATCGATACCCCTACACTTACTTATAACCAAATTGGCCGCCACGTATCAAGGATGGTTCAGACCAAAGTGGTTTCCAACCTATCCCCTTGGTTTGCCAAGACGTCACTGGGTGCGATCCATACGATGGCTGTTTCCCATGGAGAAGGTAAATTCTATGCTTCTAAGCAGATCATCGGCCAGCTTCGCAAGAAAGGCCAAATAGCAACACAATACGTTGATTACGAAGGCAACACCTCTATGGATATTGCTTACAATCCGAACGGTTCTATTGATGCGGTTGAAGGAATAACCAGCCCTGATGGACGTATCCTAGGAAAAATGGGACACTCTGAACGAATAACAACTGATTTGGCCATAAATATACCAGGCGAAAAAGACCAGTTGTTGTTTGAAGCAGGCGTCGCATACTATAAATAATTAGCAAGGCTGCGGCAAGATTACTTTTACCACAAATATTAATATAAAAGCTGCCCCCCATAAATTAGATCAAAAAATCTAACTTATGGGGGGCAGCTTATTCATGTGCCAAATTTTAGATCAGTCTATTATTTTGCGGTATCCGCAAGCATTGTTTCTAAGATGGTCACAGCATCTTCTATACAGCCGTCACACGACCGCAACACATTCTTAGTATCAATTCCCTTTAAATCACGGCATATTGTCGCACCGTTTTTATTGCGAAAAAGAGCCGTCATTTTCTTTACAAGCTTATAGGTTTCAGCTTTGGAATAAGGTCCATCCAAATTACCATTACTATTGAGAAAACCCAATATGGCGACTGCCCCAGTAATAGCGCCACAGGTTCCATAGGTATCTCCCATTCCCAGGCCATATCCTTCTGTAAGCTTAAACATTGTTTTTTCGTCCACATTGATTTTATCGCTGAAGCTGCAAGCTACGGCTTGCGCACAGTTATATCCCTTATGATGTAGCATCGCTGCCCTTTCTACTCTGTCCATTTTACTCTCTCCTAAAGTTTATGTTTTTTATATTTTATTAATATGTATCATATGGGACTGCTTACACATTCAATGCGTAATAAATTATGGGAATCAGCACTGAAGGCAGCATATTGCCCACACGGATATGCATCCTTTTACCAAATATCAGATTAATGCCGACAATAAAGATGAGTACCGAACCGACTGCCGACAACCCATCCAGCATATTATTACTCAAATAAGGCGCGATTGAAACTGCTGCAAGGGATAAACCGGCCTGATAAAAAAAAAGCGGTACAGCGGAAAATACTGCCCCAACCCCCATCGTTGACGCAAAAATCATGACTATTACGCCATCCAAAATTGATTTTGTGAAAAGAATAGTCGAGTCATTATGAATGCCATCCTCCAGCGAACCTATTATTGCCATTGCCCCGACACAGACAACAATGGTGACCGTCACAAAAGATTCAGCAAAGTTATTATTTTGTTTTATGTGCAACAATTTCTTGAGCCGGTCACCCATAGAGGCCAAAAGCTTTTCAATGTCTATTAATTCACCAACTATAGTACCCAATACAAGAGAAAAGACCATAAGCATAAGACCTGTAGTCTGGAGACGGTCATTTTCAATGATTAACAATTTAGCTAACGCACCGCTCAAACCAATGAACAAGGTAGCTACCCCCAATGCCTTCATCAAAGTCTCCTGCATATTGGCAGTAAGTCCCTTTTTTATTGTCAGGCCAACGATGCCACCGCCTATTATTGCCGCCGTATTAACGATTGTTCCGGTAAAAATAATTATCCACTTCCTAAAGCATTTTATATGTACATAATTGTATCATATTTTTATATAATTGAAAAACATAATACAATAGCCCAATATATGACTTAGGCAATAAAATATATAATGGGTAAATTTCCGCATATTTCTTTTGAAATTTATACGAGTCTTATTGACAAATATATAATTATGTTATATATTTTAAATATACTCATTCGTAAATAATTAAATTACATATGAAAAGATGGAGGCGTTGACCAATGTACAAAATTGTTGCAGTTTTGGCAAATACACAAAATGAACTTGAACTTTACAGGGCTGCTAATGCTTTGAGCAAAGCTGCTGGAAGTAAAGGTATCGACCTGAAAATAGAAATACAAGAATATCCTTTAACCCATAGGCATCTCACTGAAGCGGAAATATCTTTGTGTGATGTGGCAATTTTGACAGGCGATACACCGCTTACTGGCGTAGAACGCTTCAGCGGTATACCTGTTTGGCGGACACTTACCAATAGAATATTTGCCGATCCGGCTGCAGTGCTCTCTGCCGCCATAAAACATGTCGATGTCCAAAGCAGAAGCTTGACAGCAGTTTAATTATTATAAAGCTGCTAGTTTACTAAATAAGATATTTCCTTTTTTCTAAAAAAAATAATTTATTTATCTTCAAACAAAAAATCCGCTTTTGAATAAGCGGATTTTTTGTTTCATATGAATAATAAATAAATATGAAAATAAAGATTAATAACAATCATAATATTTTTTTTGCATACGAAAGATGTATATGTTATACTTGTAAAAGGGGGTAATTGTATGAATGACAGACATGCACAAATTCTTGATGTCGTAAACGAATACAAAAAAGTCGAGGTTAATCGTCTAGCCGAAATGCTGGATGTATCACAAGTTACGATTCGTAAAGATTTGGACATCTTAGCCGAAAGGGGCTTGTTAGACAGAGAACATGGTTATGCCTTATGCCGGAAAGCAGATGATGTGAATAATAAACTTGCCGTCCGCTATGAGAGCAAAATGAAAATAGCTGTGGCTGCTGCTGAGATGGTTTCTGACGGTGAAACGATAATGGTAGAATCCGGGTCAAGCTGCACACTCTTAGCTGAACAGGTAGCAAAAACAAAAAAAGATATTACCATTATTACAAATTCAGCCTTTATAGCGTCTTATATACGAGATAAGGGAAATGTGCGGATCATATTGCTTGGTGGCGAATATCAGCGGGAAACGCAAGCAATGGTTGGTCCGTTGCTGAAGAAATTTGCCAACGAATTTTTTGTAGATAAGCTGTTTATTGGCACCGATGGTTTTATTCCTAAGGTTGGTTTTACAAGTGGAGAAATGATGCGCATGGAAGCTGTCCACAATATGGCTGAATCAGCCCGCCAAGTAATTATTTTAACTGATTCCAGCAAATTCCAAAAACAGGGAGTAGTCCTACAATTCAGATTTTCTGAAGTAAGTAAAATTGTAACAGACAGCGGCGTCAGTGATGAAGTAAAAAAACTTCTAGAAAAAAATCATATTGACGTGACGGTTGCCTATTGATAAAGATAAAAAAAGCCCTTAACTATAAAAGTTAAGGGATAAGTAAGATGATAAATCCTTGCAGTTATTCATTCTAAATACATGGCATGATTTTGTCAACAAATATGGTTTGTATTTCGGATGAATAAATTTTATATAAGATACATAATTATTATGGCAATTGCTAAGGCGAACCTTTTGAACAGGTTCGCCTTTTTTAATTACTTTTCTATTATGGAGCAGGTGGCATTTGCTCACGCGCCAAATTGCCAAACCTGGTAAATTCCTTTTGAAAGTAAAGCTGGATGGTATCGACAGGACCGTTGCGGTGTTTAGCAATAATGACATCAGTTATATTTTTATTTTCAGTATCCGGATCATAATAATCTTCCCTATATAAAAACATAACAATATCAGCATCTTGTTCCAAAGAACCGGATTCCCGCAAATCGCTGAGCATAGGTTTTTTTATTTGACGGGATTCCACGCTGCGGCTCAGCTGTGACAATGCCACAACCGGAACATTGAGTTCACGCGCCAAAGCTTTGAGTGAACGGGAAATTTCAGAAATTTCCTGTTGCCTGTTATCTCCTCTGCTGCCGCCTCTTCCCTGCATCAATTGCAGATAATCGATTATTACCAGCGACAGTCCCTTTTCAATTTTCAAGCGACGTGCTTTCGAGCGAAGTTCCATTATCGTTATACCTGGCGTATCATCAATAAAAATAGGCGCAGATGAAAGTCTGTCTGCCGCGCTGATAAGGCGCTGCCAATCATCATCAACCAGCCCGCCAGTACGCATACGCTGTGAATCAATGGTTCCTTCAGAACAAAGCATACGCTGGACAAGTTGTTCCTTCGACATTTCCAGAGAGAAAAAAGCAACAGGTTCTTTTTTGCGGACAGCTGCATGGGTAGCAATATTCAACGTAAATGCCGTCTTGCCCATACTCGGTCTAGCTGCCACAAGGATCAGGTCAGATGGCTGGAATCCTGACGTTAACTTGTCCAGATCCTTAAAACCTGTGGACAAACCCGTTATGCCACCTTTTGCTTCATGCATTTGTTCAATTTTACTAAACGTATCAAGAAGGATCGTTTTTATTGGCATAAAGTCGCCAACAGTACGATTAGCAGCAACTTCCAAAACCATTTTTTCTGATTTATCGAGAATGGTATCTACATTTTCATCATCTTCATAGCCCATAGCTGCTATCGTTGTAGCCGTATTGATAAGTGCACGCAATTGGGCTTTTTCTTTTACAATTTTGGCATGATAGGCTATATTGGCCGCGGTAGGGACGCTATTGGCCAAAGCAGTCAAGAACGTTATACCGCCCACTTTTTCCAATTGATTTGTTTTCCGCAGTTGTTCCGTTACAGTTATCAAGTCAACTGGGTCGTTGCGGTTAAAAATATCTATCATCACTGAGAAGGTGATGCGGTGCGCCTCCCGATAGAAATCCGTATCAACAAGAAGCTGTGCGGCTTCTGTGATCGCATCACGGGATATGATCATAGCGCCAAGTACTGACTGCTCAGCTTCAATATTTTGCGGGGGGACTCTGTCAATCAAAATTCATGGCTCCTCTCTATGAAACTACTGCTTCAACAGGAATATAAAAGGTATTGTAAATGCTGCCCTTTATAGAAAGCTCGTGCATCTATTTTGCACTACTCGGTTAAAAGAAGATCTAAAGCTTCTTGCGCAGTTTCTACTGTAAAAATTTTCAATCCAAGCAGATCATCAGGAATATCCTTCTCGTTTTCCTTTGGAATAATGAGTCGGCTCATGCCTGCTTGACGCGCACCATAAGCTTTTTCAAAAACACCACCGACAGGCATCACTTTTCCCTGTATAGATATTTCGCCGGTAACAGCCGTATCTTGACGAATTTTTTTACCCGTTAATGCGGAAACCAGCACTGTAAGAATAGCTGTTCCTGCTGAAGGGCCGTCAATATTACCACCGCCAATAACATTTATATGAATATCATAATCATGGATATCTTTTCCTGTAAGTTTACGGACAACAGCAGCGGCATTAAAAACTGAATCCTTAGCCATGCTGCCCGCGGTATCATTAAAGCGTACAGTACCGCGTCCTTTTCGAAGTGTCTCAAAAGCGACTGCTTCAATTTCAATAACCGAACCAATAAAGCCTGCTACGCCAAGGCCGAAGATTTTGCCCGCTTGTGGTACATCCGAAGCCTTTTTAGTAACAAAGGGGGACAGCCGGCTAACCTGGGCTACCTGATAAATATCCTGCAAGGTAATAATCGTATCTCTGGCAGCATCTTTTTTATTTTGCAAAGAAAGGCTATAGGCATCTGCAAGTATATTAATGGCCTTGCGCCCTTCAATGGTATATTCACTAATAGTTTCCGCTACACCGTCGGCAAGATTTACTTTGAGTTTTTCAGCCGCATTGTATACTATTTTCTCTATATGTTTAGGTGTCAGCGGTTCAAAATATATTTCAGCACAGCGTGAACGCAGTGCCGGATTTATATATGCAGCGTCACGTGTAGTAGCGCCAATCAAAACAAAATCAGCAGGTGCCCCTTTTTCAAAAAGTCTGCGTATATATTGTGGGATGGCAGGGTCGCTGGGATCATAGTAAGCTGATTCAAAATAAGCCCTTTTATCTTCCAAAACCTTTAAAAGTTTATTTTGCAGCATTTCGTCCATTTCACCGATTTCATCTATGAATAAAATACCACCATGCGCATCTGTAACAAGTCCCGGTTTTGGTTCAGGAATACCACCATCAGCGAGATCTTTACGGGCTCCCTGATAAATAGGGTCATGCACTGAGCCCAAGAGTGGATTAGTCATATCACGCGGGTCCCAGCGAAGCGTTGTCCCATCTGTTTCAATAAAAGGCGCATTTTCCCCAAAAGGAGTGTATTTTTCTTTGCAGGCAGCAGCAAGGACAAGCCTCGCCGCTGTTGTCTTCCCTACCCCAGGCGGCCCGTAGAGAATAAGATGTTGTGGATACGGTGAGGTCAGTTTTGCTTTCAAAGCATAAACAGCCCGTTCCTGCCCCACTATTTCCTCAAGTGTTTGCGGGCGTAGAAGCTCCATAACAGATTGTGTCAGATTTATCTTTTCTAATTCTTCCAGTTTCTGTAGTTTCGATTTCGCCTGTGGAGAATCTTCTTCCGGTTGTTCGTCCTTTAACACCTGCATACGTATATCTTCAAGATAATCCTGATGGTTTTCTTCCATTTTTTCGGCTATACGTTTTTCAATTTTTTCTTCCATATTGCGGCGGGCAACTATATCGGCAATTTTTTCAGTCATTGCCGTTAAAATGTCTGGAATTTCTTTATCAGTGGGAAGCGTTTCAAGTGTTGGGTCTTCATAAATAATTTTCTGGAGAGCAAGCACTCTTTCGGGATATTTTGCCGAGCGAAGCAGATTAATTGCGTCAAGTTTACCCGCCTTTAAAACTAATTTTTCTGAGCCGATTATATCGACCAGAATATTGTAGACAGCATCTACATCCTTGGCAATGGGATTTAAAGAATATGTGCTGGTTGGCGGCAATGGAGCCTCAACTTCATGGGCAGCCGGCGCATTACCTTTTTTTTGCAAATATTTTTGCAGAAATTTTTTGAGTGACATAATAATTCCTTTATTAAGAGTATGATTTCTAGCTGCAGAAGTTCATTCTTCCAGCATGATGACTAACCCGCTCTGAGCGTGACGCTTTCGTAAGCGCAAGGCTTTTCAGAGCGGGTCGTGTAGTACATAATTGATGCACAACAAGAAGCTGCCTATTCGTTAATGATGTGGACTTTTATAGTTGCAGTTATTGTCGGATGCACCTTGATCACAGCATCATAATCACCGATACTTTTTATTTCATTCTTTACATAGATTTTTCTTTTATCGACATCAATATTGAAGTCCTTCTTCAATACATCAGCAATATCCTTGCCCGTCACCGAGCCAAACAGTTTGCCGCCATCTCCTGTGCGTACGGGAATACTGACTTCCACTTTTGCCAGTTGGGCAGCCATAAGCCGTGCTTCATCAAGGGCCTGCTGCTGTTTTCTTTCAGCAGAACCCTTCTTGGCCTTGGCGACATTTATATTATTAACGGTAGCTTCAATAGCAATATTTTTGGGGAAGAGGAAATTTTTCGCGTATCCTTCTGATACTTCGACAATATCACCCTTCTTCCCTACTTTTTTCAGATCCTGTTCGAGGATTACTTTCATTGTTATCAACCTCTTTTATTATTTTTTTTGCTAATTCAATAGCTTTTTCTTCTATTTCCTGGAGATTACCATGCTTCACCTGTGCTCCGGCCACGTTAATGTGTCCACCGCCGCCAAAAGCTTCCATGAGGACTTGGACATTTAGCTCACCAAATGAACGGGCACAAATGCCTATAGAATCTGGTGCCAGTTTAAAGAATACCAAACTCATACGTGCTTGGTCAATACTGAGTAGGAAATCAGCTACCTGTGCAGAAATTATTTGGATATTAGGTGCATCATCAGGGCAAACCGAAGTGACCAATCCACCTTCAAAGAACTTAGAATTGGACACAGCCTTGGCCTTGACGAGATTTGTCGTGTAATCGGTACGGAATAACTGGCTGACAAGCTGCGGGTCAGCACCATTGCGGCGCAGATACGCGACAGCATCAAAAGTACGTACTCCTGTCTGTATCTGAAAGTTCTTCGTATCTACGAGAATACCTGCATATAGCGCAGTAGCATCAATACGGGAAATCAACGGATCTTCACTAAAGTACATGAGCAGTTCTGTCACAAGCTCACTAGTAGAAGACGACGATGGCTCTATATAGATTAAAAGAGGATTCTGGATAACACTTTCCGAACGGCGATGGTGGTCAATAACCACGACGTTTTTAACATTTTCCAGCAGCTTTGGTCCGGCAACAAGATGTGGAATATGCGTATCCACAACAAAGAGCACCGGATTCACGGCAGGCAGGTTCAAGGCTTCTGCCTCGGTGATAAACATGCCCGCATAATCAGGACTATCCTTGACAAGTTCAGCGAATTTATCGATACCTTCGTTCATATCACTAAGAATGATATGTACTTCTTTTTCCCGGAATTTCGCCATAGCAGCAACGCCAATAGACGCACCAAGACTGTCAAAATCTTCGTTATGGTGACCCATAATAAAGACCATATCCGTTTTTTCAATTATATCACTTACAGCATGGGCAACAACACGTGATTTCACCCGTGTATGCTTTTCTACAGCCTTTGTTTTTCCGCCGAAAAACTTGATTTTACCGTCGATGTTTATAGCAACCTGATCACCACCACGGCCAAGCACCAAATCAAGATTTGATTGGACAAGGGCGCCAAGATCTTCGATGGGAATATTCTCACGATTTTTGACAATACTGATACTTAAAGTAATCGGGAATTTGTTGGGGCCGCGCATACTGCGGACACGATCCAACACATCAAATTTATCGGCAATCGCCAAATCAAGTGCCTGTTGTTCAAACACTATTATATAAAGGTCATCATCAAGCCGGCGTAAAAAGGCTTTCAACGAATGTGCCCATTTATCAAGAATGCTGTTTGTTTCAAAGAGAATAGAAGTACGCTGTGCCTCACTGAGGCCTTGCAACGCATCATCATAATTATCAATCTGGATATAACCGAATAAAATAGCATGGGAAGCAGCATTGCGCTTGAATTCTTCTGATTTTGTCACATCGGTAACATAAAGTGCCATAAGACCGTTTAGATCTGTATTAGTGGAAACCGGACGGTATTTGAGAAGATAAAACTTATTATTGTTGCTGAAAATGGTTTCACCGATTTGGCCCCAAACCGGATCGAGATTAAGGCTGGGCCAAAACTCGTGGATAACGGTTCCCAATTCAGGTTTCTTGCCAAGCCATCTTACAAGTTCATTATTATGCCATTCCAAACGGCTGTCATGATCGACAATAAGAATAACCTGGGGAAGTTTATCAAGCGCCAAATTAGATAATTCATTTATATTTTTTACTACGTTTTGATAATAATCAGCCAAGGCTTCCTGCCGGTCATGATTGCGTTCCCTCAGAAAAAATAAAAGGCATATCAGCAATAAAAGCCCTGCTGCTGCCAGATAGATATTATAGCATAAAAGAGTTAAAAGAAGTCCAGCGATAATAACAAGTGTTATGCAAATGTCTATCCATGAAGATAACCTGCGCGGCATATTTACACTCCTTAACTAATTACTGCCCCTTTTAGAAAGACGGGCCCTGTAATCGAAAATCATGTCGAACAACCCGGCGTACATAAGAATTTCCATAAAGGGAGTAAAGATAACGAAAAACATTATTAAGATTTTAGGAAGAACGGGTAGCTTAAAATGCTGCAAGGCACAATATAAAAGTGATAAACCCTGCAAACGGCAGAACATAGAAGCAAAATAATTTATATTAAACGAAATATTGTATAACAATTCAATACTCCGGGTATTCCCCCAATACATGCCAATTAACGAAAATCCATACAAAAACAGGAAAATTATTGGCATCCGCCAACACTCAAAAGGAGGAAGTCCTGTAAGATCTTTTGCCCCCAGCCTTTTTAAAAGACGAAGGGTTAAAAGGAAATTGATAAGGGCACTGCCAACGGCAGAGAGAGCTATCCCGGCAGGCAATGACAAAATAATTAGCTTCATGATATTTCTCAATTGCTCTGCATTTGTCTGGATGTCAGTGTCGGCAAGTCCCATTACCTTATACATCTCAATTGATGATTCCGTAGCAGAATTAAGTATATCCTGCATATCTTTTAGAAAATCTATCTGCATTAAGAAAAATGCTACGCAAAGTGCAAGAACTACCGAAACGACGGAAGCAGCCATTGCCACAATAAGATTCTTAGTAGGTGAAAAACGTTTGAACCCGATACCAAGTGCAGGACTGACAAATAGTGTAACAGTCACTATTGACAAAGCGGAATAAACGCCAAACACAGTACCAGCTATCAGGCTGGAGGCAACGATTGAAATAAGTCCCCAACGCAGACCATGCCGAAAAATATTTATCGCTATAGGAACGGGAAGAATATATACCAGAAAAAAGAACATTGGCAACGCTGTTCCCATTATTGCCATAATGACCGTGACAGCAGTCAGCATCGCACCTTCAATAAGGGGACGGGTTGTATAATTTGTCATTAATTAAACCTTTCGGATAAGAATTTCGAATATAAAGCAATTTTTTTATTGACAAGACAAAAATGCCTGAAAGTACAAAATTTCTAATAGGAATCTTTAGTCACTAAATTAAAAATAAAGTTAAGAAGACATATTCAAATATCTATTATAATATACTTTTAAAACTTATGCAAAATAATATATTTTTCATCATTTTAAAAGGAAAATTTACCTACTTTCTTTCCATAATAAAAGCTTAACTAGTTATGTTTTTCACTATATTTACAATTTTTTACTAACTTGTTACAATTGCCATAGATAAGGCATAACATTACAGTGTTGTAAAGTAAAATTCATTTATGGAGAGAAGAAAAATGAAAATACTGGTATGCATAAAACAAGTCCCCGGAACAAATAAGGTAGAAGTAGACGAGAAAACCGGGGTATTAAAAAGAAATGGCGCAGACAGCAAAATGAATCCGTACGACCTTTATGCGCTGGAAACAGGACTGAGACTGAAAGAAAAATATGGCGGAACAGTAAGCGTTATCACAATGGGACCGCCACAGGCAAAAACTGTTTTGTATGAAGCATTCTCTATGGGTGCGGATGACGGTGCGCTCATAACAGACAGGAAATTTGGCGGCGCTGACGTGCTGGCGACAAGCAGAACCCTGTCACAGGGCATAAAGAAGTTTGGCAAATTCGACATTATCTTATGCGGTTTACAGACGACAGATGGAGATACAGCGCAGGTAGGCCCGGAAGTGGCTGAAATGCTGGATGTCCCGAATGTCTGCAACGTGCAGAAAATAGAAAGAGTAGAAAAAGACGGTATTGTCGTAGATATGGATATGCCGCATGACATAGAAACAGTAAAAGCATCCTTTCCCTGCCTGCTGACAGTGCAAAAAGACATCTATCAGCCGAGGCTTCCCTCATATCTGAGAAAAAAGGAAACTATGAAAAAAGATATTGATATATATACCTTCAGCGATATGCAGGACCAGGATGAAATGAAATACGGACTGAATGGTTCACCGACAAACGTACAGAGAATCTTTCCACCGGTAAGCGATAAAGTACAGGAATACCTGGAAGGAACGAGCGACGAACTGGCGGCAAAGATTTATGGTACCCTGAAGCAGAAAAAATTCATAGCAGGATAGAGGGAGAAACATGGCAAAACTAGTAATCCATCAAGAAAAGATAACAGACGCTAAAGCATTGGCAGCGATTTGTCCGTTTGGCGCCATACAGGAAAAAGATGGAAAGATATCAATAAGCGCAGCCTGCCGGATGTGCCGGATGTGTGTAAGAAAAGGCCCTAAAGGGGCAATAGAATATGTAGAAGGACAGAAAAAAGCACAGATTGACAAGACAAAATGGCGCGGCATAACAGTTTATGTAGATCATGTAGATGGTGTAATCCATCCCGTAACATACGAACTTCTGGGAAAAGCAAAAGAACTGGCAGCCAAGATAAAGCAGCCGGTATATGCACTCTTCATCGGCAGCGGTATCACACACAAAGCCGAAGAATTATTACATTATGGAGCAGATAAAGTATACACCTGTGATAAACCGCAGTTGGAATACTTCAAAATAGAAGCTTATACCAGTGTTTTTGCAGAATTCATCAAGAAGATAAAACCGGCGGCTATCCTTGTTGGCGCTACGCCAGTAGGCAGACAGCTGGCACCGAGAGTAGCTGCGCGATTTGGTACAGGGCTCACTGCCGACTGTACTATCCTTGATATAAAAGAAAACACCGATCTCGTCCAGATCCGTCCGGCCTTCGGCGGCAACATCATGGCCGAAATTCTCACACCGAACACCAGACCACAGATGGCTACCGTCCGTTATAAGATAATGGATGCGCCTAAATGGAATGACACAGTGACGGGTACAATAGAAGCACTGCCCATCAGCGATGATAAGCTCAAGAGCCATATTGAAGTCTTAGGCGTAACTAAAAAGAAAAAAGAACAAACAATAGACGGGGCTGATGTCATTGTCGTTGCTGGCAGAGGCGTCAAAAAAAGAACAGATCTTAAAATGCTTGAAGAACTGGCAGACCTTCTCGGTGGCCAAACAGCAGCAACGAGACCTCTCGTAGAAGCGGGCTGGATGGACCCGAAAAAACAGATAGGGTTGAGCGGACGTACAGTAAGACCAAAATTAATAATCACCTGCGGCGTATCGGGATCAGTCCAATTCGTGGCAGGCATGAACCATGCCGACACGATCTTTGCCATAAACAGCGACCCGAAGGCATCTATCTTCAAGACAGCCAACTATGCTGTAAAGGCAGACCTCTATGACGTCATTCCCAAACTGATCGAAAAAATAAAAACAGGGGGAAAAGTACTATGAAACCCTATAAGCAAATAACTGAAGAAGACCTTAAAAACCTCGCTAAAATAATAGACAGGGAAAGAATTCTCTGGAAAAAAGAAATAAACGAAGAATACAGCCACGATGAACTGAGTGCCGGACAGCATTATCCGGACATCGTAGTGAGAGTCACCAGTGCAGAAGAAGTTTCGAAAATTCTCGCCTACGCAAATAAGAACAATATCCCTGTTACCCCAAGAGGAGCAGGCACCGGACTTGTCGGTGCAGCAGTTGCTGTTGAACAAGGCATCATGATAGACACGACCTTGATGAACCATTTTCTGGAACTTGATGAACAAAACCTCACCTTGACCGTAGAACCGGGCGTACTGCTCATGGAACTTGCCGAATACGTAGAAAAAAGAGGTTACTTCTATCCGCCTGATCCTGGTGAAAAATCCGCAACAATCGGTGGCAACATCAGTACCAATGCAGGCGGCATGAGAGCCGTAAAATTTGGTGTTACCCGTGACTACATCCGTGGCCTTGAAGTCGTTCTTGCCGATGGGACCATAATGACACTCGGCGGTAAAACAGTAAAAAACAGCTCTGGCTATGCCTTAAAAGACCTTATCGTGGGCTCAGAAGGAACACTTGCCATTATCACTAAGGCAATCCTGCGGCTTTTACCGCTGCCGAAGAAAAATGTCAGCCTGCTCGTACCGTTCCCGACACTGGAACAAGCAATAAGGGCAGTACCGCCGATCATAAAATCAAAGGCAATCCCTACGGCAATAGAATTCATGGAAAAAGAAGTAATCATGGACGCCGAAAAATACCTCGGCAGAAAATTCCCGGACAATCAGGCAGATGCGTACCTGCTGCTTAGATTTGACGGCAGCACAACAGATGAAATAGCCTCCTACTATGATTCAGTAGCACAAATTTGTCTCAAACAAGGGGCAATAGACCTGCTTATCGCGGACACTGATGAAAGAGCCGAATCCATTTGGAAGGCAAGAGGGGCATTCCTCGAAGCAATAAAAAGCTCCACTACCGCCATGGATGAAGTCGACGTAGTAGTGCCGCGCAGCAACATCAATGACCTTGTTGAATATATCCATAACCTGCAAAAACAAACAGGCACAAGAATAAAATGTTTCGGCCATGCAGGCGACGGCAATTTACATGCCTATATTCTCAAAGATAATATGACAGACGAACAATGGAAAAACGCCT
This sequence comes from Pectinatus cerevisiiphilus, assembly GCF_004341685.1. GTDB lineage: Bacteria > Bacillota > Negativicutes > Selenomonadales > Selenomonadaceae > Pectinatus > Pectinatus cerevisiiphilus. Next base: position 70,088 of record NZ_SMAA01000010.1, on the reverse strand, counting down.
TGTCTGTAACAATGGGGAAAATGTACCAGAAAGCGCGTACCCTTAAAGGCAGTGTTTCTGGTGAACACGGCATAGGCTATGCCAAAAAAGAATATTTGAAACAATCCATGCCAGCAGAAGCATTACAGATTATGCAAGGCATAAAAAAAGCATTTGATCCGCATAATATTTTAAATCCTTGTAAAGTCTGTCAATAAAATTTGCCATAAAAAAAGATACAGCCTTGCATTTAATCTGCAAAGCTGTATCTTTCTTTTATTTATGCACGTCCATCAGTAACAAGTGTTAATTTACCGGTGAGAGGATCTATCACAAAGCCGCATACTGCTATGTCTGCGGGCAAATATTTACAAGCCTTGATATTATTTACAGAATCAATCACATTTTGTTTTGGCTGGCAAAATGCATCTGCCCATTTTTTCAACAGTGGTTCTATCTCAGCGATGACATCACCTTCAATACCGCGTTCAAGCATATGTTTTTCCATACTTTCCGAAGATGTCTTTTCCATACCACACTTATAGTGGCCAATAACTACTACTTTTTTTACTTGTAATTCGTAAACGCACACCATCAAAGATTTTATGACATCATTGAAATTTTTGTCTACGATATTACCAGCTGTCTTAATCATTTTTACATCGCCGCGTTTTATGCCGGCAGCTGCTTCCAAAAGATTTACCAGCCGTGTGTCCATACATGTCACGATAGCTGTTTTCCAGCGAGGAATTTTACTGTATTCAGTGGGAGAAAAATCGCCCAAAAACTTATCATTAGCCTGAAGTATTTTATCAACTATATCCATAATATAAACAGATAACCTCCTTATTTCCTTTTAACAGGTAAATGAGATTTAATAAAATCATAAAATTTATCAACGGAACCCTTTTCAAAACCTGCTTTCTCGATGATAAAAGCACCTCTATTTTTGGTAAAGAATAAATAAAAACATTTATCCCTTTCCACAATCCTGTTCAATAATTCATAAGTGATTTTTTCACGTTTGTGCTCTGTTTCCGCAAACATATGATGTTCATAAAAACGAATCTTTAAAAATTTACCATTTCGTTTTGTTAGAATAAGAGAACTTATATAGCTGGATATAAAATACATACCTATCATGACAAGGACAAACATCATTACACGTTCAGCGGAACGATTATTTACATATTCTAAAATGCCAATGACAACAAGCACTACCACATACAACCAAATTTGCCTATGCAGGTTGATATAACTGACAAAATCCCGGCAAAGAGATTTATTGAAATTGGTTCTTGTAATAAATTTTTCATTCATATAATTAAATCCTGTCTGATAAATTTGAAATCTTTTCGTTTAAAAATGCTAGAAAGCAATCAAAATCCATCTTCGCGAAATTCTTTTTGGGCAAAACATATACAACGGAATCAGGTCCTTTAGTGGATATAAATAAATATTTATCAGTATATTTGATTTTTTTTATTTCATTATAGGCAAGTTCAATTACTTTCCCCTTTGTATTGACCGTAATCTGCATATCTTCAAAAGTCATTTTTATGAGCTGGTTGCCATTTTTTTTATACATACTTTTACCCATATACCATGGTGCCCCTAAAATAATAATGGTCAGGGCAAGCCCCGGTATAAAACCTACATTGGCAACAAATGCCCCCCCAGCGGAATACCCCATGGCAATAAACACAGGGAAGGTCAAGGTCAGCACTATGCCGATACATAAAAAGAACATGAAAATAACATTATGCCATATCATGTATTTAGCAGTATCTATACAAAGCTGTTTAGTCAAAACTGATTCAACAGAAATTTTTGTTTTCATATATAAACCTTGTAAAAAAACGGCACATGCATAAGATGCATTGCCGTTTTTTCCTTAAAATATATTTTGTGTGCAGACTATAGTTTGATCACGGTTAGGACCAACGGAAACAAAACCAATCTTAACATCAGCAACTTCGGCAAGGCGTTTTAAATACGTTTTAGCCTGTTCAGGCAAATCCTCATATTTTCTAATAGAAGAAATATCTGTATTCCAACCCTTAAAAGTTTCATAAACGGGTTCCACTTCGCCAAAGACACGAAGATTAGCAGGCATTTCATCTATTATTTTTCCCTTGTGTTTATATGCGACACACATTTTTATTTCATCGAAATGATCTAAAATATCAAGGCGGGTGACTGCAAGATAATCAAGACTGCCAAGATAACCGGCATATTTGACCACACAGCCATCCAGCCAACCTGTACGGCGGGGTCTACCAGTAACCGTACCAAATTCATGGCCAACATTACGGATTTTATTACCGATCTCATTAAGTTGTTCAGTAGGAAAAGGTCCTTCTCCTACACGTGTACAATACGCCTTAACGACACCGACCGCAGCATCTATTCTTCTTGGTCCGATACCTGCTCCGACGCAAACACCACCGGCAATCGGATGAGAAGCGGTTACATAAGGATATGTACCATAGTCAATATCCAGCATAGTCGCCTGTGCACCTTCAAAAAGAACCTTTTTCTTATTTTTTACGGCTTTATTCAAATAAGAAGGTGTATCCAGAACGAAAGGCCGAAGTTTGTTTGCATATTCACGATATTCTGCAAGAATCTTTTCATAATTGAGCGGTGGTTGATTGTACAGTAATTCAAGTTCTCTATTCTTTATTTCTAATATATTTTTTAATTTACTAGCAAATACTTCATCATCGATAAGATCACACATGCGAATACCTATACGCCTGTCACGATCCATATAGCAAGGCCCGATTCCCCTTTTAGTTGTGCCAATTTTCGATTGTCCACGGGAATCTTCTTCCAGTCCATCCATAAGGCGATGATAAGGCATTACAACCTGCGCCCGATTAGAAATCAGGTAATCGGCCATTTCGATGCCTTCTTTTTTCAATCCTTCTATTTCAGCTAAAAGAACTTCCGGATCGAAAACAACACCGTCGCCGATAACACATTTCTTCCCTTTATATAAAATACCAGATGGCATGAGACGCAATTTAAATTCCTTGCCGTCAACACTCACAGTATGCCCGGCATTACTACCGCCCTGATAACGGACAACAATGTCGGCCTGTTCAGCAAGATAATCAACGATTTTCCCTTTTCCTTCATCGCCCCACTGTGTACCTGTAACAACAACTGTTGACATATATATGCAACCTTCTTTCTGTGACGGAAACCGCCACGGTAAATATATTTAGAGCTTCGGGTGTCCGCTACTGGCCAAATCAAATACCGAAACGAGCCAGTATCATGTCGACATTGCGCAGGTACCATTTATAGTCAAAACAATTGTCAACATCTTCTTTGCTAAGATATTTCATGATGTCAGGATCTTTTTCTATATTACTACGGAAATCTTCACCCTTCATCCACCGTTTCATTGCATTTCTTTGTACCCATTTATATGCATCTTCACGTAAAACACCCTTACTTACAATTGCAAGCATAATACGCTGGCTATAAATCAAACCGCCAGTTTTATTCATATTTTCCATCATAGCATCAGGATAAACCAGCAGTTTATCCACAATATTGGTGAATTTACCTAAACAATAATCAACAATTATCGTACTGTCAGGTAAAATTACACGTTCTACAGAGGAATGGGAAATATCACGTTCATGCCACAAGGTAATATCTTCAAGCGAAGCTAATGCATTACCACGGACAAGACGTGCGAGCCCAGAAATTCTTTCACAGGTTATAGGATTTCTCTTATGTGGCATAGCAGAAGAGCCTTTTTGGCCAGGGCTGAAATATTCTTCTGCTTCCCGAATATCAGTACGCTGCCAATTACGTACTTCTGTTGCAAATCTTTCGAGAGAACTTGCCGTAATAGCAAGCATAGTCATATACTCAGCATGACGGTCGCGCTGTACTACCTGTGTAGCAAGCGGAACAGGTGTCAAACCAAGCTTTTTGCAAACCAATTGTTCAATACGTGGGTCTATATTTGAATATGTGCCGACAGCACCAGACAGCTTGCCAACAGCAACACTTTCACGTGCATTTTCAATACGCTTTAAATCGCGTCCTAATTCCGAATACCAAAGGGCAAATTTCAATCCCAATGTCATTGGTTCAGCATGTATTCCATGAGTGCGGCCTATGCACGGTGTATGACGAAATTCGTCAGCACGGCGTAACAAGACTTCACGCAATTTTTTTATATCTTTAATAATTATATCCGCAGATTTTTTCATCATAATACCAAGTGCTGTATCTTTTACATCACTTGAAGTGAGACCTTTATGTATATATTTTGAATCTTCGCCAACGTATTCGGCAACATTCGTAAGGAAGGCAATAATGTCATGATTGGTGACTTTTTCAATTTCTTTAACACGCGGTAAATCAAATTTCGCTTTGGCACGAATATTTTTGGCAGCTTCTTTAGGAATCTGGCCAAGCTCAGCCATAGCTTCACATGCGGTTATTTCTACCTCGAGGATTACTTCAAATTCGTGCTGAAGTGTCCATATATTACCCATTTCAGGATTTGTATAACGTTCAATCATCTGGCGGTGTCCTCCTAGACAAAAAAAATATACGGGGGTACTTTCTACCCCCGTATATCATAGCATTGACCAGCTGTCATGTCAATTTAAACCGATAACCGGATTATGTCTAAAATAAGATGGTGCCTCAGAGCGGAATCGAACCACTGACACGGGGATTTTCAGTCCCCTGCTCTACCGACTGAGCTACCGAGGCATCAACAGACAAAAAAATAACATGGCATTCCATGTTATTATAAGCAAATGGCGACCCGAAGGGGAGTTGAACCCCTGACCTCCGCCGTGACAGGGCGGCATTCTAACCAACTAAACTACCGGGCCATTGATTTTGGTGGGCGATAACAGGATCGAACTGCTGACATCTTGCTTGTAAGGCAAGCGCTCTCCCAGCTGAGCTAATCGCCCATATTGTGGTGACGCCTATGGGATTCGAACCCATGAACCCGCCGTGAAAGGGCGGTGTCTTAACCGCTTGACGAAGGCGCCACATTTGCTTGACTAATTATCTATCAGTCATGAGCAAAGATATTTTATCATATTTAAAAATTAATTGCAAGTAAATTTTTCAAAAAGGGAAAATCCCATCCCAACGGCAACATATAACCACTTGAATGGGATTTCAATAAACTCTAGTTTTTCCCTATTGATTGATTTCCTCGCGAAGGAACATCATTTGCTGGTGCAGGCTGTCCCTGCGGGCCGGCAGACGGTTCTCTCAATTCGCTTTTTGGCACTGTAGTAGTGCTGCTTTTACTCTTATCAGTTATTTTATCTTTATTAGTTTCCGTTTTTACTGGTGTCTTCCGCGGTACCTGAATGTGGCTAACTGAAGAATCACTAGTAGGTGCTTCTTCGGCAGTGGAAGGAATAGCATCTTTATATTCAGCGGCAGTTCTTTCCATCGCGGCACGCATTGATGATGTCATTTCAATGCCGAGCGTATCGGACATAGCTTGGCGTAATTTGGTAATATCGGGGATCCAATAGCTTATCCCTTCTATATACATAGGTGTACCAGGAACCATATCAGTTTTCAAGCCATTATCATGCGCTTCCTTTAATGAGCCGAAAAATGCTAGGAGTTGTCTGATGGACATATCCGTTTTCACCGCGTCAAATACTTCCGCTATTATAGAAGGAATCCGGGGTATTATTGATGGCGAAAGAATTCTATCCATTACGGCCTTCATAAACTTTTGCTGCCGGCTTATACGCCCAATATCGCCTTCCTCATCACGATAACGGACATAGGTCACAGCAGTTTTGCCGTCCATATGCTGCATTCCAGGATAAAGATTTATACTAAGGCCGCCTTCATCATCCCATGGATCATCATAAACCATACGTTTTTCCACATCAATATCAACGCCGCCGATTGCGTCTATTATCTTTTGGAAGCCTTCCATATTTACTATAATGTAATGATCCATAGGTACCGCGAGGAGCTGTTCTACTGTTTTCCGCGTTAAATTATAGCCACCATAAGCATAAGCTGCATTGATCTTATCCCAACCATAGCCATTTATTTTTACACGTGTATCACGCGGTACAGATAAAAGTGCAGCCTGATTTTTCTTCGGATCAATTGTTGCGATCATTAGTGTATCACTTCTGCCTACGTCGTCATGCCTGGCATCGACACCCATAATCATAACAGTGGCTTTATCTGCTGAATCCAGCATGCCGCTGTCCTGATTGACCTCAGTTGTTTTATCATCGTCCAAAAAGCCGGCGAATATGGCGCCGCACCCGGCTGCAACCAGAAAGACCAGCAACAGTATTACTATTGGTAAATACTTTCTTTTCTTTTTATGCATAGTGAATACTCCAATAATCATATAATTTAGTTTAATGCCCATAAAAAAACTATCTTATATTATAAATTCTGTTTTTCTTTAGTGCAATCTTTTTATGCAATGACTGTAAATAGGCAAGAAACTGTAAATAGTGTAAAGATATTATTTAGACTTTTAAATTTACAAGATAACACAATAAGAAATACCTACCAGCAGAACGCTTAAGTTTTAAACTATATGCAAATTATACGTAATAAAAAAGACATTTTTAAATTTAAATCGCTCCATAAATTTAAAAGCTTATTAGTAAATTTAAAATTTATACATTTACTTTCTGGAAAAGTAACCTTAAAAATATACTTATTAGCAAAAAACTAACGGTAAATAAAAAGTTCACTTTATGTAGTGTTTTTATTGTTTCATAATAGAAATTTATGAAATGCAATATTGAAAAAATATTGACTACAATATTTTAAAAAAAATTATATAATTAATCAATGTAACCCTAATGCAAGTTGATATTTAAGCACATTTACGAAAGTAATTAATTATTGGCACAAGAATTGCAATAAAAGAGTATGTGCATGCGTGTCGAGTTGATAGTGATCCATCAAATTCATGACAATTCCTAAGAATTCAAACAATTGATTTCATCTGCTTGAACACATTACATTCCATCTGCAGATAACAATAATTAATATTTGTTCACTTTAAGCAATATGTTTATAACAAGCCAATTATAAAATCCATTAAGCAAGGGAGGCATTTGATGGGTATTCTATGCCTAAACAAACCTATCGAGAGCAAAATCCAAAATTTTTTTAATATTCCATTAGTATTTTGTGAAATCATTTAGGTGCATTTAGCATACAATTATCCTCATTTCTCAAGCTTAGTACCATTTTTACAAGTTAACTCTGAAATCACCATCAATTGGCACGACAAACCACATGCAATAAAAAAATAATTCGAGGTGTAAAAGGTGGCTGTAGTTCAAAAAATAATTGACACGCATAATCATCTATGGAAGTTTGAGAATAATGATAATTTTTCCTGGATAAAAGAAGGTATGGATTGTCTAAGAAGAGATTTTGGTTTTCAAGATTTACAAAAAGTATTAGCTGCTAATGATATTTCTGGTTCTATATTAGTGCAAGCTATCGCTGTAACAGAAGAATCGGAAAAATTATTGGCATTGGCGCAAAAAGAAGAATTAATAAAAGGTGTTATCGGTTGGTGTGATATAAGCAAAGGTCCTGAAATTGTCCAGATGTCTATAGATAATTTAAAAAGCAAAGGAACATTTTTAAAGGGCATACGTTTTATGTCACAAGGATTACCTGGCAATCACTTACTAGAACCAAATTTTATAGCTGGGTGTCGTACGGTCGGTAGAAATAATCTTGTTTATGAGTTACTTGTAACCACTGATCAGCTTCCCTATGCTATCCGCTTAGTTGAAAAATGCCCTGATGTTACATTCGTACTAGAACATATCGCAAAACCTGCTATTAAAAAACATGACATTTCTTTATGGCAGAAAAACATAAAAAAATTAGCTGCTGTTTCCGACAAAATATACTGTAAAATATCCGGTATGGTCACAGAAGCCGACTGGCATAATTGGCAGCAAGCTGATTTTGACCCATATATAGATACTATTTATAAATTCTTTGGTGAAAATAGAATCATGTTTGGCTCCGATTGGCCTGTTTCTTTAACAGCTGCAAAATATTCACAAGTAGTTAATATTTTGCACAACTGGTTATCTAGGCATCAAGAAGTAAATCCTGATAAACTTTTTTTCGAAAACGCGATAAAAGTCTACCATCTTTATTAAGAAATTTATCTATACATTACAATTATAACAGATATAACAAAAATTTATTTATGAGATATGATATGCATAAAAATTGGAGGAAATATTCCATGATAAAAACAAACATAATCAAAAGCACTGGGACTAATATTCCATCATTAACACTTGGCTGCTCTGGTATAGGTAATTTATATCATCGGCTGTCCAATACGGAAGCCATAAATGTCGTAGAAGAAGCCATAAAAATGGGTTGGCGTTCCTTTGATGTTGCTCCGCATTATGGCAGTAGTTTAGCAGAACTCAGATTGGGACTCGCTCTACGTAATCTCAAAAGAAACGATTTTATTTTATCCACAAAGGTCGGTCGTCTTTTAATGCCTCGTACTGAAGACGGTCTACAAAACGGTAATGAATTTTATGACGAAAATCCTTTTAATCGTGTTTATGATTATTCATACGACGGCATAATGCGTTCTTATGAAGATTCAATACGTCGTTTGGGAACTCGCCGCATTGATATATTATATGTACATGATATTGGTAAATATGCACATGGTGCAACACCAGAAGAAAGAAAATATTTTAAAACATTATGTGAATCTGGTTTTAAAGCCTTAGAAGAACTCAAGAAAAACGGACAAATAAAAGCCTATGGAATAGGTGCTAATGAAACAGAAATTATGTTAGAAGCAATGGATTATGCCAATTTGGATATAGTATTGTTGGCACAACGCTACAACTTACTCGAACCACGGAAAGAGGAATTTTTTGCAAAGTGTGCAAAATATAATGTTTCTGTTGCAGCGGCAGCAGTATTTGCATCTGGAGCATTGGTGAAAAAAAGCATTACAGAAGGTCATTATGAATATGGGAAAATTACTCCCCAAGTCTTTAAAAGGATTCAAGAAATCTCTAAAATCTGTGATAATCACGGCGTTCCTATTGGAGCGGCTGCCTTGCAATTTCCACTTAGAAATAAAAACGTTGTTTCTGTTGTTTGCGGTGTAACGTCTACTTCACAGGTAAAAAAGAATTATGAATGGGCTCAATGGGATATTCCCGATGAACTTTGGCAAGATTTAGCAGCTATTGATATATATTAATAAAATAATTTACCAAATTCATTTTATATTGAATAAATTTTCAAAACGTCGTAAATAGTACGTAATGAAAGGACGTTAAAACAATGGCAAAATGGAAACAATTATCTAATGGTTATTTAACCAGTACTCCTATTATGCAATTTATTTTAATGACGATGCTATTTCCCTTATGGAGTATTGCAAATGCATTAAATGATGTATTGATAACGCAATTTAAAAGTGTTTTTGAGCTAAGCAACTTCGCTAGTGCATTAGTGCAAAGTGCATTTTTCGGTGGATATTTTATCATGGCAATTCCTGCGGCAATGCTAATGAAGAAAAAATCATACGTATCTGCAATTTTAGCAGGATTAATCTTTTATATTATTGGCTGTATTTTATTTTTCCCTGCTTCGCATATGGCTACGTATAACATGTTTTTAGTAGCAATATTTGCTATTGCTCTTGGACTAAGCTTTCTGGAAACATCAGCTAACACTTATAGCACGTTGCTTGGTCCAGAAAAATATTCAACTTTTCGAATTAATTTAAGCCAGACATTTACACCTATTGGCAATATTTGCGGAATACTGTTGGGAAAATATCTTATTTTCCAAGAAGGTGATAGTCTTTCTACTAAAATGGCGCAAATGTCAACAGAGCAGATACATGCTTTTCGATTGGACATGTTACAATACACGTTGACTCCATATAAAATTATTGTATGCATTTTATTAGTATTATTTTTATTATTCGTATTCGTTAAATTTCCAAAATGTAAACCAATCATAAATGCAAATAACAATAGCGAAGAAAAACCAGTAAAATTATTTTCACTAAATACAATAAAGTACATGTTCAGTGTAAAAAGATTCAGACGTGGTCTTTTAGCCATGTTTCTTTATAATGGTATGCAAACGGCAATATGGTCCTTTACTATCAGATTAGCCTTATCAATGGATGCTTCTATTAACGAACGTACAGCAGCAAATTATATGATAGCAAGTTTTATTATATTTTTCGTGGGCAGAATATTAGCCAGTGCATTGTTAAGTAAAATATCATCAAGCAAGGTTTTATGGTGGTATTCATTATGCGGTTGTTTATGTTTAGCATATGTTGTATTTATTCCCAACTTTTCTGTAATGTATGCAGTGGTTTTATCTAGTGCGTGCATGGGGCCTGGTTATCCAACCATTTATGCAAAATCTCTGCAAAACGTTGCCCCATCTTATCGTGAAGCTGCCGCCGCAGCGATGGTTATGTCTATAATCGGTGGCGCTATATTCCCTGCAATTTTAGGCTTAGCCATCGATATAACGGGTATTATGCATATAGCTTTCATAATCCCTTTAATTTGTTTTGCAGTTATAGCCTGGTTCTTTTATACCGAAATTCAGGAAGACCGCAAGCTAGGCACTATATAATAAATATTCCTCTCCAAATTACAGTAATTTTTTTTAATAAATTCGTTTACTGTTAATATTTATTATCAATAAAAGCGGTTCAAGCAGCAGAGACTTTGTCCTGCTGCTTTTTATATGAAAAATCATGTGGTTTACCCCATAATTCAACGAGTGTACAGTTTATTGGCCACTTTCTATATTTACAAGATAACATTGTTCGGAATTGACATATTTTTTTATACAATGGTATAATTATCCACATATTGGTTATACTGTTGTTTGGCGCTATAGCTGATGATTTTAAATCCCGGCTGCGATAGGTTCCTCCTGAATCAGGAACTTCATCATCGGAGATTGATTAATTGGAGGAATAGTTTAATGTCAAAGAAAATTTTTCCGTTGCAGGCTGATGAACTTGAAAAAATTATTGAAAAATATCCTACACCTTTCCATATTTATGATGAAAAGGCTATCCGTGCCAACATGAAACGATTGTTTAAAGCTTTTGCCTGGGCTCCTGGTTTTCGTGAATATTACGCTGTAAAGGCAGCACCCAATCCGCGCTTACTGCAAATATTAAAATCAGAAGGTGCCGGAGCTGACTGTAGTTCCCTGCCTGAACTTATTCTTGCGGCGAAGACAGGTATAACTGGTGAAAAAATTATGCTGACTTCAAACGACACCCCAGCAGATGAATTTCAAAAAGCTATCGAACTAGGCGCAATAATAAATCTGGATGACATTTCCCACATAGATTACTTGGAAGCAAATGCCGGATTGCCTAAGGTGATTTCGTTTCGTTACAATCCCGGTTCGGTAATAGAAGGCAATGACATAATCGGCAAACCAGAAGAAGCAAAATATGGTTTGACACGTGAACAAATGTTTGCAGCTTATGCAATTATGAAGGAAAAAGGGATCAAACGTTTCGGTTTACATACTATGGTCATATCAAATGAGCTCCATGAAAATGCATTTTCCACCACAGCGGAAATGATGTTCAAATTAGCCGTAGAACTAAAAGAAAAATTGGGTATCGCTATGGAATTTATAAATTTAGGCGGCGGTATCGGTATTCCATACAGACCAGAGGAAAACGAAGTTAATTTAGAAGCAATCAGTGCAAATATTAAAAAACTTTATGAAAAAATCATGTTACCGGCAGGCCTTAACAAGACAGAAATAGCTTTTGAATCCGGCAGGGCGATAACAGGCCCATACGGTTATCTAGTAGCCACTGTATTACATGAAAAAAAGACCTATAAAGACTATATTGGACTTGATGCCTCAATGGCCAATTTGATGCGTCCAGGAATGTACGGGGCATATCATCACCTTGTCATCGCCGGAAAAGAAAATGAACCATCTACATATACCTATGACGTGACGGGCTCCCTATGCGAAAACTGTGATAAATTTGCGGTTGACCGGAAATTGCCGAAAATTGCTATTGGTGATAGAGTAATAATCTTCGATACGGGCGCACATGGGCATTCAATGGGTTTCAATTATAACGGAAAGCTGCGCAGTGCGGAACTTTTACTAAAAGAAGACGGCTCCGTCGAACTTATACGCAGAGCGGAAACGATTGATGATTATTTCGCTACACTCAGGGGTTTTAAAGGAAGCATAATTTAGAGGCATAAAATGAAAATTGCAGCAAGTGATTTTGACCGTACTTTATTTTTCCCCAAAGAACATTTTCCAGATAAAAACGGTATCGCCCAAACAGATATGGCTGCTGTTGACACATGGCACGCGGCAGGTCACCATTTTGGTATCGTTACGGGCAGAAGTTATCAGATGCTGTTACATGGTGTAAAGGACAGCCCGCTGCATTATGATTTCGCGGTTTGTCTTACAGGCGCGGCAATATATGATAAAACTGGTGGTTTAATATCACAAAGCGCTATAGATAATACCATTAGCAGGAAAGTGATTTCTCTGCCAATTTTACAGCATAGCTGTCACATTGCCTGCCTTACAGCCTACGCAGCGTATATCTGTGTGCAGTCAGAAACCTCATGGTTTAGAACGCTTGCCAAACCAATAGCCTTCACGCAGATTGATTTTTTCACTGCACAATGCCTAAAGGGGATCTGCCAAATCAGTTTGCAATATGAAGATGAAGAAACAGCGGCAGCCGCTGTCAACGAAATAAATAATTTACAACTTGGTGTTACTGCTTACCGTAATGTCCAAGCGATTGACATAGTCAGGACCGATGTAAATAAAGCGGCTGGTTTAAATAGCATCTTACAAGCTAATAAATGGGCGGACAATGAAGTCTTAACCATTGGCGACGGTTTGAACGATTTACCTATGATAAAAGGATTTGAAGGTTTTACAATCACTTCTGCCTGTGCAGAGGTGAAGCAATGTGCCAACAAGATATATGGCAGCGTTGCTGAGATGTTGTTAGACAATCTTAAATAAAATAAGAAAAACCCTCTTATCTAACAGATAAGAGGGTAAAAAGAAATGCTGTCACAAAAGACAGCTTATTTTTTTAATTGGTCGGAGCAGCAGGATTCGAACCTGCGACCCCCTGGTCCCAAGCCAGGTGCTCTACCAAACTGAGCCATGCCCCGAACGTTAAATAGTATACAGAAAATAAAGCGATTTGTCAAATGCATTTTAAAAAAAAATATATAAATAAAGCTTTTCATCTAAAAAAAGGTGTTTATTTACTTAAAAAATCATTATTAATAAAGCGATTTAATATTTTTTTAATAAAACACTTTTATTTTTAAAGAGGCTTGATTACAATATACAAAGGATGTATTTTTATTTTAAAAAGATAATATTGGAGGCCTATATTTTTTGGATGATATTTTTACCATACTTTTTTTAATTTGCGGCGGATTTATTTCTGGCTTTGTTGATTCCATAGCTGGTGGAGGTGGAATAATCTCGCTGCCAGTTATTCTTTTTACCGGTATTAATCCTGTAGCGGCCTTAGCAACCAACAAGATGGCTTCGGTCATGGGATCTTTTACCAGTTCATTTACTTTTATACGAAATAAAAAGGTAGACATTAATCTTGTCAAATATTTATTTCCGTTATCGCTAATAGGCTCATTTGTAGGCGTAATTGTTGTGCACCGGATACCTGCCGATTTTTTACGGCCCCTTGTAGTCGTATTGCTTGTGCTTATTACTATTTATACTTTATGTAGAAAAAATTGGGGACAAGCAGCAGTATATAAAGGAAGAACGCCTAAAATCCTTATAGGCGGTATTGGCCTTGCTTTGGGTATTGGTTTTTACGATGGTTTCTTCGGCCCGGGAGCCGGATCATTTCTCATGTTTGCTTTTTTATGTATGGGGTTTGATTTTGTCGGTTCTGCCGCAAATGCCAGAGTTCTCAATTTCGCCAGCAATTTGGCTGCTGTAGTGACTTTTGCCTATCTGGGCCAGATTTATTTTCATTATGCTATCCCCATGGGATTAGCTATGGTATTGGGCGCTTACTGTGGAACACGGACAGCTATGTCACATGGTGCTTCCTATGTCAAACCGCTCTTTGTCCTAATGACCGTGCTGCTTATTGGCAAACAAGTATGGGATTTATTTAAATAAGATATCGTAAATTTGTCATAACTACACATCAATTGGGAATTTGGAGGAATAAGTAGATGCTTTATGCAATAATTGATATTGGCTCAAGTACAGTACGAATGGCTATATACAATATAAACTACGGCAAAATAGAAATGCTCATGAAAAAAAAGCATACGCTGGGACTGGCCGCATATGTGGAAAACGGCATTCTCAAGCAACAGGGAATAGATAAAACCTGTACTATTTTAAATGAATTTCGGGATTTTCTACACGATTTCAAGATAGAAAATGTATCCGCCTTCACCACGGCTGCTATCCGCAATGCTAAAAACAGTAATGCAGTTATCGAAGAATTACAGCGGCGCACACATATTCCCATACGGATTATAACCGGTGAAGAAGAAGCCAAGTTTGACTTTATCGGCGTCATGCGGGAAATCGATTCAAAAACAGGCATTATTATCGATGTAGGCGGCGGTAGTACCGAAATTATTCACTACGAAAATTCAACCATCATAAAAAAAACCAGCATACCGCTCGGTGCGCTTTTGCTGCATACGAAATATGTGGAAGATTTTCTGCCTAGCAATGATGAAATTACCGACATGAAAAAAGAAATAAACTCTTTCTTGGATTCAGCAAAAGATTTTACCAATATAAAAACCGCTAATATTTGTGGTATAGGCGGCACTGCTAAAAGCCTACGGCTACTATACAATAAGCTCTTCGCCTGCCCTGCTGATAATATGCACATGCAGGTAAAAGAATTTTCTGAACTGATACAGCGTTATGTACGCGATAATCAACCAACGGAAAAAGACATTATTATGCTGTTGAAAACCGCACCAGACAGATTACAAACAATAATACCAGGAATAGTACTGATCAATACTATCTGCCAGCATTTTAGCGCTGAATGTTTGACTTATAGTGATACAGGGATGCGTGAAGGTTTTATTTATGACCAGATTATCGACAATGGAAAAAAATAGAAACATATTAAAGAAATGGATTAATTATTTTGGAAGAAGATAAAAAATTACAACGCCGTCTTAAAGACCGCCATATTCAAATGATAGCGCTGGGCTGTGCTATCGGCACAGGACTTTTTTACGGCTCAGCTAGTACGATTAAGATGGTTGGTCCCGCTGTTATGCTGTCCTATTTGATAGGCGGTATATTCATTTACTTTGTCGTCAGGGCTTTGGGCGAGATGTCCGTCGATAATCCTATATCTGGTTCCTTTAGTGCTTATGCTTACGATTATTGGGGTGAATTCCCCGGATTTCTATCAGGCTGGAACTACTGGTTCAATTATGTAGCTGTATCGATGGTAGAGGTTTCAGTAATAGGCATTTATATGCAGCATTGGTTTCCTACGCTGCCAATGTGGGTATCCGGTTTAGTTTTATTTGTAATCGTCAATATCATAAACCTCGTTAATGTGCGTTCATTTGGCGAAATCGAATTTTGGGGTGCGATAGTAAAAGTCGTTGCCATCTTACTTATGATAATTTTCGGTATCTTGATGATCTTTTTTGGGGTAGGTGCTGACGCTCCTATCGGACTTAAAAATCTTTTCGACAACGGTGGTTTTTTCCCTAAAGGTCTAACAGGTATGATGCTCTCTTTTGTTGTCGTTACCTTTTCTTTTGGTGGAACTGAATTAATTGGTATAACAGCAGGTGAGGCTGAAAACCCAGTAAAAACCATCCCTAAGGCGATAAACCTGATCATAGGCCGTATCTTAATATTTTATGTAGGTTCAATGTTTGTCTTAGTGACCATATACCCTTGGGATAAGGTAGGAATGAATGGCAGCCCGTTTGTAGAAATTTTTTCAGCGATTGGGTTTCCTGCGGCTGCTTCAATACTCAACATAATAGTATTGACAGGTGTTTTTTCAGCTTACAACAGCTGCTTATACAGCAATGCCAGGATGCTGCATGGACTTGCCTTACAAAACAACGCGCCGGCGTTTTTAAAGAAACTCTCATCTGATGGTGTGCCAAGAGCAGCTGTATTGTTTTCTTCACTATTTGTAGGGATAGTTGTTATTATCACATATCTTGCCCCTAAAGAAGTTTTTAATTACGTAATGTCCATCGCTACAATAGCGGCGCTCATAAATTGGATAATGATTTTATATACACAGATAAAATTCCGACAAAAAATAGGCTTAAAGGCAAAAAAGTTATCTTACAAAATGCCTTTATTTCCTCTACTAAATTACGCAGGAATAATATATTTCCTTTCAATTGGCATAACAATGGCTGCCATGCCTGATTATCGGTTGGCTGTATACCTGTGCCCAATTTGGCTTTTATGTATTTATGCCGGCTATAGGGTGAAAAAAAGCAGACACTGAGCTAACCTCTTTTACTAAATTTAGGTGCCCAAAACAGCTTGGCAGAGCCATAGCTATAAAAGTTGTTCACTCATAAACGCACAATAAATAATACGGCATTTTATCAGAAAAATTTCATATTATACATGTATCCTATACATATTATTTAAGATAAGGAGATTCTGGTATTAAATGCTGAAAAATAAAAAATTTTACATCATCATAGTTTTACTATTGCTTTGCAGTTTTTCTGCCATAAAAATAATCAACAAAAAAGAAATTCCTGTTTTAAATTACCATGAGATCAATAATGATAAGCATTCACCATTAGCAGTAACTACTGATGAATTTACCGCGCAGATGAAATATCTTAAGGAACATAATTATAATTCTATTACCCCTGATCAATTATTGGATTATATGCAGAAGGGAAAACCACTTCCTGACAATCCAGTTTTAATAACCTTTGACGATGGGTACGTAGACAATTACACTAACGCGTATCCGGTATTAAAACAGTATGGCCTCAATGCTACTATTTTCCTGATATCTCATTATATTGGTTGGCAAGGCTACCTTACATGGCCGGAAATAAACGAAATGCAAAATAACAACATTACATTTGAAGGACATACTTACGACCATCCACAGTTAAGCAAAGTAAAAGACGACAATGAACTAAAAAGACAACTGCACGATTCTAAGATCGACTTACAAAATCATCTTAGTTATCAAGTAGACTACCTTGCATACCCATATGGCGATTATGACCAACACGTAATTTCATTAGTAAAAGAATATGGCTACCGGGCAGCGTTCACCGTAAATTTAGGCGATGATGCAGCAAGCGATGACGTGTATACCTTAAACAGGGTACCTGTTTTCCAAATACGCAAGCACACATTCTTCAAATTTTGGTTAAATCTTCATTTTCCTTATTTGATGCGTGCAAAGCAGTTACTGCATAGACCTATATTCTGATAAAGCGTATTTTACTTTACACAATTACTTGAATTATTAATGATAAAATTGGCTTGTATAAACATACTTGTCCAAAATTGGACTTTTAAACCGAAAAATGTTAATATGTATGTGTATATCTATGCTTTCAGACGGTTTTTACACCGTTTATTATATATTTGAGGTGAGAAAGTGGCAGACGATTTTGATAAAAAGGATGATGCTAAAAATTCCGGGCAGAACGGTTCATGGCAGCTCGGTAATTTAGGCAAAGTTATCCCTGTAAAGCTTGAAGAAGAAATGAAAAACTCTTATATTGATTATGCAATGAGCGTAATTGTTATGAGAGCGCTGCCTGACGTCCGCGACGGGTTGAAGCCTGTGCACCGCCGTATACTTTATGCGATGCAGGAAGCCGGTATGGCATCCAATAAGCCGTATAAAAAATCGGCACGTATCGTTGGGGAAGTTTTAGGTAAATATCACCCCCATGGTGATACTTCCGTATATGATACTATAGTGCGCATGGCACAGAATTTCTCTTATCGCTATATGCTTGCTGACGGACATGGGAACTTTGGTTCCGTCGACGGCGATTCAGCGGCAGCAATGCGTTATACCGAAGTGCGCATGTCGAAGATTGCAGAAATAATGCTCTCTGACATAGATAAAGATACTGTAGAGTTCATGCCTAACTATGATGAATCGTTAAAAGAACCTACAGTCCTTCCTGCAAAGATGCCTAACCTCCTTGTCAATGGTTCAGCTGGTATCGCCGTAGGAATGGCAACAAACATCCCTCCGCATAATCTAGGTGAAGTTATCGATGGTATTTTAATGATGATTGATAACCCGGAAGTCACAGTAGATGAACTGATGACAGTTATAAAAGGACCTGATTTCCCTACTGGGGGACTTATTATGGGCAGGGAAGGAATTATCTCTGCATATACTACAGGTCGTGGTGCGGTAAAGATGCGGGCCTGTGCACATGTCGAAGAAAAAGCGAACGGCAAATCACGCATTATCGTTACTGAACTGCCTTACCAAGTAAATAAAGCTAGATTAGTAGAAAAAATAGCCCAGCTTGTCCGCGATAAAACAATTGAAGGAATAACCGGATTAAACGATGAATCTGACCGTAAGGGAATGAGCGTCGTTATTGACTTGCGCAGAGACGTAAATCCGGATGTCATTTTAAACCAGCTTTATCGGCATACACAATTACAGGATACATTTGGTGTAATTATGCTTGCCTTGGTTGACGGGCAGCCACGTATTCTGACATTGCCGCAGATACTCAACTATTATATAAAGCATCAAGAAGATGTTGTAACACGACGTACTAAATATGATCTTGAAAAAGCTAAAGCACGGGCACATATCCTAGAAGGTCTGACCATCGCTTTGGAAAATCTTGATGCAGTCATTGCCGCAATCAGAGGTTCACGTACAGCAGATATTGCTAAAGAAGCGCTGACTACAAACTACGGTTTGTCAGACAAGCAGGCTCAAGCAATCTTAGATCTGCGTCTGCAACGGTTGACAGGCTTAGAACAGGAAAAAATTGAAAATGAATATCAGCAGGTACTGCAAACAATCAAAGATTTAACAGATATTTTAGCTGATGAAAAAAAGATACTTAACATCATAAAAGAAGAACTTACGGAAGTTAAACGTAAATTCAACGATGAACGCCGCACCCAGATAACACAGGATACCTCCGAATTAAATATGGCAGATTTGATTGCCGAAGAAGATATTGTTGTGACTATGACCCACAATAATTATGTGAAACGGCAGCCTGTTGATGTTTATAGAAGCCAAAAACGTGGTGGCCGCGGGATAACGGGCATGGGAACAAAAGAAGAAGATTTTGTGGAAAACATGATAATCACTTCTACCCATAAAACAATGCTTTTCTTTACAAACAGAGGCCGTGTTTATCAGCTTATAGGTTACGAAATACCTGAGTCAGGACGCACTGCCAAGGGGACTGCTGTTGTCAATCTCTTACCGGTAGAACAGGGCGAAAAAATTACCGCAGTTATCCCAATTGATAAATTTGACGATAACAAATACTTGTTTATGACTACTAAAAAAGGTGTCGTGAAAAAGACTGCATTGCCGGAATATGATACAGCCCGCAAAAAGACAGGCCTTATTGCGTTGTCACTTGATGATGACGATGAACTCATCGCTGTAAAACTTACAGACGGTGACCGGCAGGTAATCATCGGTACTAAAAAGGGACTGGCCATTTCTTTTAAAGAAAGCGATGTCCGTTCTATGGGCCGTAACACACGCGGCGTCAGAGGCATTTCTCTGCGCAAAGACGATGAAGTTGTGGGTATGGATAATTTGCACCGCGGTGCGACTGTACTTACAGCAACACAAAATGGTTATGGCAAACGCACTGCTGTCGGCGAATACCGCAGACAGGCACGTGGCGGTAAAGGCATTATCAATATTAAAGTGACACCGAAGACCGGCGAAGTCGTCGGTATTAAGGTAGTCCGTGAAGATCAGGAATTTATGCTGATTACCAATGACGGCATTGTAATACGTTCGGACGTCAGCGGTATTTCGATCATTAGCCGCAATACCCAAGGCGTAAAACTCATGAAAACAGAAATTAATGACAGTGTTGCAGCAATGGCGGTTTTTGACCATGATGCGGGTGAAGAATAGTATTTTAGAAAAATACTGATATTCTTTCGAAGAGGAATGGCATATGAATGAACTTGGTAAAATGATGATATACGCAGGTATCGTATTGACAGTAATTGGCTGCCTGTTGTATTTTGGTGGAAAGTTTATACCATTGGGTCGTCTGCCTGGTGATTTTAAATGGGAAACCAGTGGATTCGGTATCTATTTTCCCTTAGCTTCATCCATAATAATAAGCATATTGCTTACTGTGCTAATAAACGTGTTTTTTCGACGTTAAACTGATAAAAATGCCCGGCAGCCTATAAAGACTGCCGGGCATTTTAATGGTGCTAATTCCCCTATCCCCCCCATATACCAATTTCGTACAATACTGTATTATCAGTCTGTATCGTTTATCCCCAGGTACAGGCTTCTTCTAAATATAAATAGATGCTATAATAAGCCCATTATAAAAGGAGGTTTTGTCATGCATATTCCTGATAACTATTTAAGTCCTTCTACCTGCGGCGTATTTGCTGTCGCGATGCTTCCCTTATGGTATTATTCAATAAAAAAAGTAAAAGAAGAACTGCCTAAAGATAAAATACCGCTCATTGGTGTAGGTGCAGCCTTTTCCTTTCTGATGATGATGTTTAACCTACCCATCCCAGGAGGTACAACTGCCCATGCTGTGGGTGGAACACTGATAGCCATTCTACTGGGGCCTTATGCAGCCTGCATAGCCATCAGTGTAGCATTGCTGATACAAGCCGTCGTTTTTGGTGATGGAGGGCTTTTGGCATTTGCCGCCAATGCCTTTAACATGGCATTTATTCTCCCTTTCACCGGATATTATATTTTCCGCCTTATAAAAAATATTTGGCCTTCTGCATTAGGAAATAAAATAGCTATATTAATAGGTGCCTATATAGGTATCAATATGGCTGCCCTTTTCGCAGCTGTAGAGTTTGGCATACAGCCTTTGCTGTTTACCGATGCCGCAGGACATGCCCTTTACTGCCCATATCCACTGAATGTTTCGGTGCCCGCAATGCTTATGGCGCATCTGCTAATCGCCGGTATCGCTGAAGCTGTTTTCACTTTAGCAATATATGAATTCATTATCAAAGTATCACCAGGAATCGTTCATAACAGTAAAAAGATGAAACTTAATCCGATTTTTGCGCTTATCTTAGTATTAATTTTGGCTTCACCTTTAGGCTTGCTTGCGAGCGGAACAGCCTGGGGTGAATGGGGTGCTGATGAAATAGCCGCAGACAATTCACTGGGCATGATGTTGGGCTATATACCTGATAAAATGGCTAACGGCTTTAGCTATGATGCACTTTTCCCTGACTATGCGGTCAGTGGCATTCCTGATGCCGCCGGATATATTTTATCAGCAGTGATAGGTACAGCACTTTTGATAATAATATTTAAAATAATAGGAAGTATGCTAGGTGGAGCGAATAAAACAGCTTAAGCATTGTCCAGCAGGACAAGGACGTAACAAAATGCCCGCATGGTTATTGCAAAAAGACTACTACCAACCTGGACATAGCACAGAAAATTTTCTCAATAAGACCCTATTATCCATCATCGCCAAAATGATAATTTTTCGAGAAAATGCGATTGGTTCAAAGAAAAGTTTCGTAAGTGCATCTTTTAAATTCTTTTTTGTACTATTACTGATTTTTTTGATATCGCTGGCAAGATCGCTGCTTTTCCTGCTGATAGTCTTGGCTGTTGTGCTTATTTATCTATGCTTTTTAAGCGGGCATCGCCTTTTAGCTATATTAAAACCGGCACTAGCAGCTGCATTGTTTTGTTTGTTGATTATGCTGCCGGCTGCTTTTTGGGGTATGTCCAGCTTATGGGTACTGCCCTTTAAAGTTTTTCTAACCACTGTAATAGTTGCCCTCTTGGCATACAATACTCCCTTTTACCTGCTTACAAAGGCGATGGGAGGTATGCATATTCCCGGATTGTTTATAATGGCAATAGATATAGCTGTAAGATATATCGCTCTGCTCGGTAATACAGCTTATGACCTGCTGATCGCCTTAAAACTGCGATCAGTCGGTAAAAATAAGCGAAAATACCAAAGTCTTGGCGGTATAATGGGAATGACATTTATAAAATCCCAAGAATATGCTGCTGAAACATATAACGCGATGTTGTGCCGATGTTTCACTGGTGAATATCATGTGGCTCAACACCATCACTTCCAGAAAAAACACGTATTGTATGTATTGGTAACATTATTTTTACTTATTATATTTTTATATACAGAAGGATATTTAGCGACATGGTTCCATTAATAGAACTTTCCCATGTAGAATATGGTTATGATGGTGTTATAGCCTTACAGGATATCTCCTTTAAGATAAATACTGGTGAGCTCATCCTGCTGGTAGGGCCTAATGGCTGTGGCAAATCCACCCTTTTCAAATTACTCAATGGCCTTATTTTCCCATCAAAAGGAAAATATATTTTTGACGAACAAGAAATTACACCGCAGCTGTTAAAAAATAATAGCGAAGCTAAAAAATTCCATAAAAGAATAGGCTATGTATTTCAAAACCCAGACGCCCAGCTCTTTAATCCTACGGTTTATGATGAAATCGCTTTTGGGCCAAGACAGCTGCAATTTAGCGAAGCGGCTGTAAATGAACGTGTAGAATCGTTGCTGGATTTCCTGCAAATTGAAAATCTGCGTGACAGAGCACCTTACCACCTTAGCGGTGGTGAAAAGAAAAAAGTTTCCATCGCCGCGGTATTGGCACTTAATCCTGATATTTTAATGATGGATGAACCGTTAAACGGCCTCGACGAAAAAGCAAGAATCTGGATAGAAAATTTTATAACAGATTTTTCGTCTGCGGGGAAAACGATGTTGATCGCAAGCCACGAAAAGGAACTACTGGCCAGACAGCATATAAAAATGCTTAAATTTAACGAAAAACACCAGCTTGTTTTATGACTCCAGCTAATTTTACAAACTAAAAAGAGCTGCCTTTTAAGCAGCTCAAACATTTCTATTCTGGAGCGGGCGATGGGAATCGAACCCACCTCTTAAGCTTGGGAAGCTCATATTCTACCAATGAACTACGCCCGCAGAACACTCAATAATTTTACCACAATAGTTTTCTATATGCAATTCTTTTTTACACCTGGGATAAAATAGCTTATCCCTTTTTTTATTGGTATTATTCATTGGTGGAAATTTATGCTCTCACGAAAGTGCCTGCAATTCATTGAAAACAGTTTGCATTGCCTGTTCACTTATTTTATCTTTACTGAGCAATGCATGAATAAGCGTATGATATTGCGGCAGTCTATCCTTACTCCAAAGTAATTTTATTCGCAAAAAGTCTTCCGAAAGGCCTCCCAAATCAATACCAAAAGCATCTAACGAATACCGCATCTTCTCTGGTTTACAACACACCTCATTATTTATTCTGGAGCACTTGCGGCAAAAGCTGCATCCTCCCGAAGATAATGACAGCGTATCCGGTATTTTTTTCTCGGCCGAAAGCAAGATATTATTCACTTGTTTTTTCACCGTTTCCGTTGTCCGCATGGATATTCCCCAAATTTTTCCCTTTTCAGTGACATTTGCTATTATTTCCTTCGCATAAAAAATTTGGATACCCCAAAAGTATATATATTTATAAGCATGGAGATATTCGTCTATATTAAAGTTTAACGGCGGACATGACCAGCATGTATTATATTTTTTACAAGCCATGCAGTATTTTAAGAATTTTTCCCTATTTTGGTAATGCGCCAACACATCATCCAAAAAAGCATCCCTGCCAGTAATCTTCAACGTATACATTTTGTCCCTCATTTTCCTCGGTATAAAATGTTTTTTAAATTAATCTATCCTTACTGCCTTTTCACGTGGTAAATAATCTTTTAATTTACGAAAAACATTCAAAGCATTATCATAAAATACAGCCTGATGATATTTTTTGGGAATAACGGCTTTTATTATTTCAATATAATTTTTCATATCAGCAAGCGGCCAATCGGAACCGTACATAACCTTATCATAACGATCCATATAATTAAGCCATGTTTTCAAATGTTCTATGTAGCCTGCCCTTTCACGCAAAAATTCAGTCGAATCAACAAGCCCTTCTATCAAACCTGACATATCAAGATAAACATTTGGATTTTTCATAGCTACTTCAGTTGCATCTATTATCCACGGGTTCCCACAATGGGCTATTACGAAACGAACCTTGGGAAAATCAACGGCTGCTTCATCAACTGTGAGCGGATGGGCATATTTGAGCTTACCATGGCTGCTGGCTGTATCTCCTGTGTGGATCACGACAGGTACATCATACTTTTCTGCCATTTTAAAAAACGGATGATAGATCTCGTCGTCGACAAAATAATGTTGGTAGCCAGCGTAAATTTTAAAGCCTAGGCTAGACGGTTCCTGTAGTAATTTTTCATAGGCAGCAAGTGTTTGTTCACGGTTTTCAGCAGTTATCATGTCTGTTGCGATGCCAAGGCATTGCGCCAGATACGGTGGAAATTTAGTAAATCCATGCGTTATTATTTGCGGATTTATGCTGCCTT
Organism: Pectinatus cerevisiiphilus; assembly: GCF_004341685.1. Lineage (GTDB taxonomy): Bacteria > Bacillota > Negativicutes > Selenomonadales > Selenomonadaceae > Pectinatus > Pectinatus cerevisiiphilus. The sequence goes on along the minus strand of NZ_SMAA01000010.1, from coordinate 45,334 downwards.
CAACCATATTGGACGGATCTACTCCCATTCCCACTCCCAAAACGACTCCACATTTGTCAAATTCTCTTTTCAACGTAGGAATATCGCATTCGCAGTTTATGTTTGCCGCTGTTTCCACAAAATTACCTATAACCGAAAAATGCATATGTGCGTCAATTATTTTCATGACAACCGCACCCCTTTATATTTAATCTGAACAATCTGCCAAATAAAATAAGACTCTATTTCATCAATAGAGTTCTCATTTTGGACAGTGCAGTTTATTCCAAAGCTAACATAGCAGTGTTCGCGCATTTGCATAATTTTTCATTGCAAGCCCTGCTGTATTCCTAACATCACGTACAGGATTAATCATTGAGCATCATATGACACAAGTCTTCTCTTGAAACGGCTCCGGTTATTTGGGCTGCCGACCGGCCGTTTTTAAATATGATAATAGTAGGAATCGTATTCACGTTATAACGCTTTATTAATTCGCGTGATTTATCGACATCCACGCTTCCCACCTTATATTTTCCCAAGGCATTAGCTTCCATCTCGTTTATTATAGGCGCAAACTTTTGGCACGGCACACACCAGTCAGCTCTAAAATGCACAAGCACAGGCACTGACGATTGCAGAACTTCCTTTTCAAAATTCTGCTCAGTATATAACTGCGGCATGTTTTCCTCCTTTTTAGCAATAGCTGTTGCGATATGTATTTAATATACCCTTTATCAAAGATTATTGCAAGGTTGACAAAAATTTTTTTGAGTGTTATCATAATATACAATTAAATATTGAAGAATCAGGCGTCAGCAATGACTTAATAGGGAAACCGGTATTTTTTTTAGTCCGGTGCGGTCCCGCCACTGTAACACGAAGCAACCCCGCAGTTTTTCCATTGGAATTTTTATTCTGAGAAGGAGCGGTAAGGCAATGATGTGAAGCCAGGAGAACTACCTGATTGACAGTCACCGTTATACATTAATTTGTATAGTACCTGCGAGCGATGGGAAGGAGATTATTGAATAAATAATTTTAGTATAGTTTACCCTTTTCTTGGCGTTCGCCTTGAAAAGGGTTTTATTTTGTTTTCAGCCCCTTTGTATCTTCAGCTAATACATAGGGGATTGCTCATAGAGTTTTACTTCCTCTTAAACACTGCAATAGCAGGGCCTTGCTTTTATAGCAAGGTTTTTTTTTATCTTTTTTTATCTCTATATCCCTGTGCAGCTTCATCACTATACTTTTTACAAATCTTACAGTTTTATATAATGGACAAGGCTTTAAAATTGACCTTGTCCATATTCTTTCAATACAATACAGCTTACTAGAATTAAAATACCCCACCTAAAATAGGCAAAACCAAATCGTTTTCTCGCAGTATATGTATTCCCTGTTTTATAACGATTTCAGTCCAACGATATTTTTAACTCAAATTTCATTCATAATTTTTTGCAGATGTTCTGTGAGTTTCATATTTTCACTGTAATCTACCTGGCAATCAATAATTGCCGGTGTATCCAAACTAAACGCTTTTTTCAAGGTAGGGATCAGTTCATCTGCTTTTTTGATGCGGAAACCGACAGCATGCACGCTTTCAGCAAATTTCACAAAATCAGGATTTGTAAAATCAACACCATAAGTATGGTTATATTGAGCTTGCTGTTTCCATTTTATAAGTCCATAGCTGCTGTCATTAAATATCAATGTCACAAAATTCGTTCCCAGACGAGTTGCCGTTTCAAATTCCTGGCAATTCATCATAAAACCGCCATCACCCGTTATTGCCAATATCTTTTTATCAGGATTAACAAGTTTTGCCGCGATAGCCCCCGGTACTGCTATCCCCATTGTGGCGAATCCATTAGAAATAATGCAGGTATTCGGTTTATAGCAGTTATAGTGGCGCGCTATCCAAACTTTATTAGCTCCAACATCTGAAATGACTATATCATCCGGTCCCATGATTTTACGTACATCATTGAGAATGCGCTGTGGTTTCATCGGGAAAGCATCATCAGCAGCATAACTTTCATGTTCAGCCACCATTTTTTTACGCATTGCCAGTGCTTCCTTAGGTTCCTGGAGACGTGCGGCTTTTTGTTTAATGCGTTTCAACGAGTCAGGTATATCGCCGACTACTTCTATATTAGCCTGATACAGCTTATTGATGTCAGCAGGAGACGCATCTATATGGATTATATCCACGTCACCGCTTTTGTTCCATTTAGATGGTGCATATTCAATTATATCATAGCCAACTGCTATTACAAGGCTTGCCTTTTCCAGTAACTTATTCTGATAATCAGGGAAAGGTATTCCTACAGTCCACATCGCATATTTATTATCAAACGGAATGGCACCTTTTGCCATCATGGTATTTATTACCGGTATTTTAAGTTTTTCCGCAAAAGCCGTCAATTCCTTCGCCGCATGTGACCGGATAACTCCGCTGCCAGCAAGAATGACCGGACTTTTAGCATAAGAAATCATTTCTGCGGCTTCATCTATTGTATGAACAGAAGCATATTCACTGATCGGATACTGTTTTTGCAAGGGACGTTCCGAAGCTGCAATAGGCATCAATCCTATATTAACAGGTAAATCAATATGGCATGCGCCTGGTTTTTCCCGTTCAGCATACTTAAAGGCTAAACGGACTATTTCATTCACGGTATCAGGTCTTACTACCATTTTAGTGCGGCGTGTTATCGGTTCAAACATTTTCGTCAAGTCGAGGAATTGATGCGAAGTAATATGCATCCGGTCAGTACCTACCTGTCCCGTTATGGCAACAAGCGGTGCACCATCGCTGTCAGCATCGGCAACACCTGTTACGAGATTTGTCGCGCCCGGTCCCAATGTTGCTAGACATACACCAGCTCTTCCTGTAAGTCTGCCATAAACATCAGCCATAAAAGCTGCGCCTTGTTCATGCCGAACAGTTATAAACTGTATTTTTGAGTTTTCAAGTGCATTCATAATAGCTAGATTTTCTTCACCGGGAATCCCAAAAATATACTTTACCCCTTCTTCTTCAAGACATTCTACTAATAAATCAGCGGTACACCGCTTACTTTTTTCACTCATGTTATTAACTCCTGCAAAAATATAATTGATATCATGTTCAATGATACCCATTAAACAAAAATTTATCAATAAAAAATTACAATAAATTTGTAAATAAATAATGAATTATACGATTTCATTCATGCTATAATTAAGTAAAAAAATTTGTGTAGGAGGAAAGAAATGAAAAAAATCGGGTTTATTGGTACAGGAATAATGGGTAGTGCGATGGCAGAACACCTGCTCGCTGCCGGATACGAACTGAGCGTCTATAACAGAACCAAAGAAAAGGCCACTGCCCTGTTGGCTAAAGGCGCAAAATGGTGCGACAATGCCGGTGCGTGTGCCCGCGGACAAGATGCGATCATAAGTATAGTCGGCTATCCTAAAGATGTGGAAGAAACATACCTTGGCGCTGATGGCATTTTGGCTAATGCCAAAAAAGGAGCTTATGTCATAGATATGACTACTTCTTCTCCTATACTCGCCCAAGAAATATACGCAACAGCAAAAAAGAAGGGCATTTATGCCATCGACGCGCCTGTAACCGGTGGTGATATCGGTGCCCAAAAAGGTACACTCTGTATATTGGTTGGTGGTGATGAAGATGCTTTTTCTGCAGTAAAACCACTTTTAGAAAAAATGGGCAGCAATATTATATATGAAGGCAGCGCAGGCGCAGGGCAAAAAACAAAGGCCTGCAACCAGATTGCCATAGCTGGTGCACTGGCTGGAGCATGTGAAGCCTTTTCGTACGCCAAAGCAGCAGGGCTTGATGTCAGCAAAGTCTTTTCTGCCATTTCCCAAGGGGCTGCCGGCAGTTTCCAGATGACAAATGTGGTTGCCAATGCGCTCAAAGGTAATTTTGAACCTGGTTTTATGCTCAAACATTTCATCAAAGATATGCAAATTGGTGTCCAAACCGGCGAAGCCTTTTCCGTAGACATGCCAGTTTTAAAACAGGTGCTGCTCGAAGCGAAGGAACTTGCAGAAAAAGGACTGTCAGAAAAAGGAACTCAAAGTTTAATAAAATATTATAAAGATAATGCTTAACCTTTATCTTCTGCTTACAATAAATTGCCCCCAGACAGAGCGCATATATTTGCTCATGCTGGGGGCACGTTATTATGTAACTATCTTAAATAAGCGAATTAGCGCGCAGTATTGATTTTATACTTTCAGCACTTTTGTGCAACGCTTCCAGTTCACTATCAGGGAACTGAATAGCCAGACGCTTTTCTACGCCATTTTCACCTATTATACTTGGCAGGCTTAACGCCACATCGTTCAATCCGTATTCACCCGTCAATGGTATTGATACCGGCGTCACGCAACGTGTATTCAGTAAAACTGCTTTAGCAAGGTAGCAGGCACCCATAGCGATACCGGTATTAGTCCAGCCTTTGGATTCAAGCACATCATACGCCGTCTTTACAACCGTATTAGCAATCTTTTCCTTATCAAAGGGTTCATTGTAGTCATAATATTTATCAAGCTCATTAAGACGCACGCCGCCTATACTGACAGTACTCCATGCTGGAAAAGCGGAATTACCATGTTCGCCGAGCATAAACCCCTGTACATCTTTTGCGTTTACATTATAATGATTGGCTATTATGCGTTTAAATCTCAGCGTTTCCAGCGTGGTTCCCGTACCGAAAAGCTTTCCTGGCGCATAATCAAATCTAGTAACAGCAAGGTATGTTGTAACATCTAAAGGATTAGTTATCATTATAAAAGCCGCATCCCGCGTATACGAAGTTACTTCCTTCATAATATCGCCAATAACTTTTATGTTTCGTTTGGCAAGAATAAGCCGTTCATGTTTTTCATCAGGCATAATGCTAGGGCCGCCTGCGCAGATTATGATACTAGCATCCTTGCATTCTTCAAAACCACCGGAATATATTTTAACATCTGGGCTGCATCCAGCCGGAGTCGCATGTGTCATATCTAATGCTTCTCCATGTGCTTTCTGTTCATTAATATCAATGCAGACTATTTCTGCCGCCAATTGCTGTGCTACAGCCTGTACCAAAACCGCTGAGCCTACGTTGCCCATTCCAATGATCGCAAGTTTATTTTTTTGCAATATAATTACTCCTTTTGAAAATAAATATTTAACACTATATCATTGATATTTTACCAAATAATTTTGCCAAAGTATGTAGCGAATTACCAAATTCCACAATTTCTTCTTCAGAAAGCGTCGCTAAAGTTGTTTCCAAACGGACTTTTATCAGTTGTTGATGATTATTAATAAACTGTCTGCCCTTTGTTGTCATCTTTATTCTTACCCGGCGACGGTCTTTCGTATCTGAAACCCTTCTAACAAAACCACCGTTTTCCAGCCGGTCAATCAATGGTGATAATTGCTGCTTTATTATGGAAAGCCGCTCTCCTATTTCAGAAAAAGTCAGACTCCCCTCATCACTGAGGAGTACCATCACTGCAAATTGGTTAATCGGTATCGGCATGGAAATATGGCGAAAGATGCGGTGACGCATCAAAAAAAGTACTTCTAAAAAATCATTGGAAATCTTCTTCTTATCAGACATGTTATTGTTCCTTTCATTGCAAATTACATCAAACGTATATATTAAAAATCTCCAATTTTTACATTTTATATTTTATTATATACACTTTCGATAAAATAATTTCTTTTTATTATTATCAAGTGGCTATTTTGCCACAAAAAAAATTTTTTGTTATTAAAAAAACCAGTTTTACATGCATCCATTTGTCAGGCATTGCACACAGTAAAGTCTTGACTTTTCAATAAATATACTATACTATAATGTTCATTGATAGTAAATGTTTATTTACGAACAATTTGATACTAGGTTTGATTAGCTTACATAGAATGCTTATTCATTACATAAGAATACCTATTTAATGTAGAATATATTTCAAGATTACTATATAATAGTGATATATTTCTTCTAAATTCCCCTTTTTATTTTGATATTTTAACATTATCGCACGTATGGAGGTAGAACGAATTGTTAGCAAAAAGCTGGACAAAAACGATTTGTGCTTTTTCTGTTCTTCTGACGATGCCGGTCCTGCTGTTCGGCTGTGGTGCAAAACAGCAACAGGCTCCGGCAGAAGCGCAGGTAAAAGCGATCGCCGCAATTCAACAGGATGCGCCGCTTTCTTTTGAATATGCAGGTGAAGTAAAAGGCACCAACGAGGTGAATGTACAGGCGCGCGTTTCAGGCTCTGTCGTGACTAAATACATTCATGGCGGTGAGGAAGTCTCCGCAGGACAGGCATTATACAAAGTTGACGATGGCAATTATGTAAGCGCATTAAACCAAGCAAAGGCAACACTTGCCCAATCACAGGCACAGCTCAGTAATGCCCAGCAGGATTTGTCCCGCTATGCACAGCTCATAAATAATAATGCCATTTCCGATCAGCAGTATACCAATCAGCAGCAGACAGTGGCTTCTTACCAAGCAGCTGTAGAAGCAAACCTGGCACAGGTCAGCAAAGCAGAGAAAGATTTGAGCGATACTATTGTTCGCGCACCTATTTCCGGGCGGCTTGATGTCAATGATGTTGCTACTGGTGTTTATGCAACAGCAGGAAATACAACCTTAGTTTCGCTGGGTGCAATCAATCCTGTCTATGTACAGTTCAGTATAAGTGAAAACGAATACCTGAACTTCAACAAAATATTTAACGGTAATTTTATCGGTAAAGAAGTAAACATTACGCTCAGTGATGGCAGCGAATATCCAGTCACCGGTAAAATAGACCAGGTAGACCGTTCCATGCCTAATGATTCCGGTTCCCTAACAGTCAAAGCCATCTTTGATAACCCGGACAACCTCCTTTTACCAGGTATGTTTGCACGTGTGAAAATGACTGGTGAAACGGTTCCAAATGCTGTACTTGTACCACAGCGGGCCGTACAACAACTTTTAGATAAATCCTTTGTTATGGTCGTGGGTGATGATAACAAATCTGTTTCTCGTGTAGTAAAATTAGGACCTAAAATTGGCAGTTACTATATCATCGAAGACGGTATAAATCCTGGTGATAATGTTGTCGTCGAAGGCCTGACAAAATTACGTGAAGGTGTTCCACTCAGTGTGACAATGGTTACAAGTGATCAACTAGGTCTTTCGATGGATGCAAGTGCCGACTCATCAGCAGATTCACAGGCAAGTTCAAATGATGATTCTTCAAGCTCCGGACAAAACCAGTAAGGGGTGAGACAATTTGGCAAGATTTTTTATTAACAGGCCGATTTTCGCCATTGTTATATCAATCATTATCGTCCTAGTGGGTCTCATATCCATGTTTAGCCTGCCTATAGCCCAATACCCGCAGATATCGCCACCGACAATCCGCGTCAGCGCCACCTATAACGGGGCAAGTGCGAATGTCATAAACGAAACTGTTGCGCAGGTAATAGAAGCACAGGTAAACGGTGTTGAAGGCATGGACTATATGTCCGCCACATCAAGCGATAATGGTTCATACAGCCTGCAGGTCGTCTTTAATGTCGGCTCTGACGGCGATATAGACTCAGTAAAGGTTCAAAATAAAGTTGCCGCAGCAAATCCCAGTCTGCCTTCAAACGTCCAGACTAATGGTGTTACAACTACCAAATCATCAACTGATATGGCCATGGTATTTTCCTTGTATTCTCCTAATGGCACATATGACAGTACATTCGTTAAAAATTATGCAGATGTTTACTTAACAGATAAAATCAAGCGTGTCGCCGGCGTCGGTGATGTAACGGTTTTCGGCTCTGACTATGCCATGCGTATCTGGCTGAACCCTGATAAATTATCGGAACTTGGACTTACTGCCAATGACATAATAACGCTCATCCAGGAACAGAACCAACAGGCACCGGCAGGAACAATTGGCGGCCGGCCAGCTTCCAACGACCAGGAAATCCAATATACAGGTAAAGTCCAGGGTCGTCTTGAAAGCATAGAAGACTTCCAGAATGTAATCATCAAAGTCAACAGCGATGGTTCTCTGGTAAGACTTAAAGATGTAGCCCGTGTAGAAACTGGCAAAAAAGATAACAGCATGTCTGGCGTTTTCAATGGTCGGGACAGCGTTAATATGGCAATCCAGTTAACTGAAACTGCTAACGCCATGGACACCGTAGCAGGTGTAAAAAAAGTCCTCGAAGATGCTTCCCTTGACTTCCCACCAGACCTTACTTATACAACGATAGTAGATAAAACCGATTTTATAAGAGAATCTGTTACTGAAGTTGTCAAGACCTTCGTTGAAGCACTGGTCCTAGTCATGATCATCATGTTTATCTTCCTGCAAAGCTGGCGTGCTACACTTATCCCGATGCTGGCTGTACCAGTATCCTTAGTTGGTGCATTTGCCGCCTTCGTGGTATTAGGCTTTTCGATAAATACGCTTACACTTTTTGCTATGGTGCTAGCCATAGGGCTGGTTGTCGACGATGCGATTGTCGTTATTGAAAATGTTGAACGACATATCACCGAGGACAAACTCGACCCTAAAGAAGCCACCCGCCGTGCTATGGATGAAGTATCCGGACCGGTAGTCGCCATAGCTTTCACCTTGGCTTCAGTATTTTTACCAGTAGCCTTTTTAGGCGGCATGACAGGGATTTTGTACAGGCAGTTCGCTCTGACCATAGCTATTTCTATGGCTTTGTCAGCCTTCGTAGCCTTATCTCTGACACCGGCATTGTGCGGCATACTCTTAAAACCGCATGATCCTAATGCTCATTCTGGCAAACTAGCTAAATTCTTTGCCGTCTTCAATAATGGTTTTGATAAAATGAATCGCGGTTATGTAAAAAATGTCAGCCGGTTCATTAATAAATCTAAACTAAGCCTTATTTTTCTAGCCGTAGTTATCGGTCTGATGGGATGGCTGTTTAAGACATTGCCTTCGACTTTTATTCCTGATGAAGACCAAGGCTTTCTTATCGCTTCTGTCAATATGCCGGAAGGTACGTCAGCCAACCAGACAGAAAAAACGGTTAATGAATATGCCGATACAATCCAGAAATTACCGGGAATGAAAAATGTAATGGCCATAACCGGTTATGATATTCTGACAAGCGCAAGCAAATCAAGTGCCGGTACTCTGTTCGTTGGTCTCTCTCCATGGGAAGACCGCAAAACTGCTGAAACACAAATCGGTGCAGAAATAGGTGCCGCCATTAAAACCGGTGCGCAATTCCCACAAGCTTCTATCATAGCGATGAATCCACCATCCTTACCTGGTTTAGGTACATTAGGCGGGTTTAACCTGCAATTGCAGGATATGAGTGGACATAGTGATGAAGAGTTGAATGAAATAGCACAAAAAATCACTGCGACAGCTAACCAGCGTCCTGAACTGCAAAGTGTCTATACCACATTCCAAATAAATACACCTAACTATCAATTTAATATTGATAGAGATAAAGTAAAACAACTCGGTGTAAGCTTAAGTGATGTGTTCAATGCTCTGCAGGTCAATTTCGGTGGTTATCCTGTAAATGACTTCAACAAATTTGGTAAGACATACAAGGTCATGCTACAGGCTGATACAGGCTTCCGCGGTAATGTCGATTCCACAAGATTTATTTACGTAAAGAACTCCGCGGGCGAAATGATTCCGTTAAATACCTTGCTCAAACCTCAATTGGAATCAGCGCCTACTATTGTAACAAGGTTTAACGCTGCCAAGAGTATAACCATCCAAGGGAGCGCAAAAGCCGGTTACAGTTCTGGACAGGCTATGGATGCCATCCAAGAAGTTGTTAAACAAGCAGCTCCATCAGGGTTTGAAACAGAATGGTCCAGCCAAAGCCGTGAAGAAGCAAAAGCAGGCAATACGACAACGCAGGTAATGATCCTGGCATTAGTCTTCGTCTTCCTGTGCTTGGCAGCTCTTTACGAAAGCTGGAGCGTACCTTATGCGGTACTTCTTTCCGTACCAACTGGTATCTTCGGTGCATTGTTATCAGAAATGATAATGAGTCAGCAAAACAGTGTTTATATGCAGATTGGGATCATCATGCTTATCGGTCTGGCTGCTAAGAATGCAATTCTTATTGTTGAATTTGCTAAAGTCAGAACTGATGCAGGTATGCCTATTGTAAAAGCTGCACTAGAAGCTGCACATCTTCGTCTGCGCCCTATATTGATGACGTCACTAGCCTTCATCATCGGTTGTTTACCACTTGCTATTGCGACTGGTGCCGGTGCGGGCGCACGTAATAATATGGGTATCGCCGTTGTCGGTGGTATGTTTATAGCTACACTGTTTGGGATATTCCTCATTCCAGTCCTGTTTGTAGTCGTAGAAAAAATTGCTGCTTTCTTTACAAATAAAAAGCAAAGTCATAAAAAGAAGAGTCCTGACGAATACATGTGATTCATATGCTTCTAATGGGCTAAAATAAATGTTTTAATATATGGATATAGTTTGCCTCGATATAGGGATGTAGATGTTATTACAATACATCCCTATATTTTTTTGTGGAAATACGATATAATGTACATTATGTAATAGGAGGGAACAATAATGAGAATGATAAATATGTTGAAAATATTTGCGGGAATTTTTGCCGTTTCCATGTCTATAGGATTAATGCAGCCTAAGCAGGCATCTGCTGCCTATACTTATACCAGTAAAGATTATGGCTACAGCATTGACTGTCCACAAAAACCACTTGGGGTTATCCCGCTCATAGATCCTAACCAAAAAGGTGAAGTACTCGTTTTTAAAAATGACGGGTATAATATCCTAGAAGGATGGATAATCGCTACCAATGCTTTTGATTCATCACAGATTCCCAATTTTGATAAAATGACAGATAAAGAATCGCAACAATATGCCGCTAACTTTGTAATGAATAGTAACGGCAGATACCAGACCGTGTTATTTATTCCGTTAAACGGCCATAAAGTATTATATGCGGTTGGTCAACAGGATGTATATGTTGATGCAAATAAAAAAGAAAAAGCCGATGCAGTAAAAGGCAATGTCAGCCAACGTATCGAAACTTATATTCCTGGCCAAAAAACAAATTATGTCATCGTATTTTTTAAGTCAGGCGAAATGACTACTCAGGACAGCACCGATTATCAAAACGGTTTGATATCCTTCAAAGAATTGCCTGCTGATGCAAATGCCATACAGGGAACACCCGCTAATGCAAACGCTAATGCAAATGCCATACAGGGAACACCCGCTAATGCAAACGCTAATGCTACACCAGTAGCACCTACTGATGCAAATGCTAATGCTGCACAAGCACCTACTGATGCAAATACCAATGCCGCACAAGCACCTGCCGATGCAAATGCCGATGCTCCTGCCGAAAATAATAATTAATTTTTCTGTGTAATTGATATCCTTTTTAATAAAAGCCCGCTTCAAAATTGAAGCGGGCTTTTATTAATGCAACACTTATGATATCCAAAAATAATCAGTTATACATAAGCAATTTATGCCTTTTTCCTAAAGAAATAAGGGGAAGAAACTACACCAACTACAAAAATTACAGGCAGTATATACCGTATATATTCATTCAAATCTAAAAGCAGACTGCCTATCACCTTATCACCAATTATCATAGTCGCTGAAGTGTAAGCTAAAATGGCCGCTCCCAAGGTAATAAGCATGGGAAATTTATCCATACATTTTGCTATCAAGCTGCTGCCCCAGATAATTATAGGCACGCTTATCAAAAGTCCTACTACCACCAAGGTAAGATTACCATGCGCGGCTCCCGCTATAGCTAAGACATTATCTATCCCCATGGCAGCATCAGCAACTATTATCGTCTTTACTGCGCTGCTAAAATTAGCCGCAACACTTATTTCGCCTGTTCCTTCAGACGGCTTAAGCAACTTTATCGCAATTGGCAACAGCAACAGTCCACCAATAGCCTGTATATAAGAAATTGTCAACAAATATGCCGCTAAAACAGTCATCACTATTCTTATGCCTATTGCCCCTGCAGTTCCTACATAGATTGCTTTTTGCCGCATATTCTGTGGTAAATTACGTGAAGCCAAGGCAATCACTACAGCGTTGTCTCCAGCCAAAACGAGATCCAAAATTATTATTGTTCCTAATGCAGTAATAAAATCCATTATTTTCCCCTTTTCACTCTCACTAAATTTTTATTTATGCACAAAAAAAAGACTTTCAATGCGCATAAAATACACATTAAAAGTCTCACTTTCGCTATTCACGACGCCGCTGCCAGACGCATAATACAATTGCATCAGTGTTGTTGACAACGATGTTAAAGTTACTCCCTTTTAATTACATTTAAATTATAACTGATCAATATAATACCTGTCAAGTAATATATTTAATAACATAACACTTCATAGAGCACTAAAAAAATATTACAATCAAAATCAATTTAACGGTTACATTATTTTATTTACAATTTGCCATAGTGCTTCCTTCACCACAGAGTTTCGTAAAATCAGCTGTAAATGCCTTTACCGCCGCAGAAACAGAATCATTTTGCAAAAGTCCATGTAAAACAACTGGTGCAACAGTAGCCGCACCGATTCCATATTCACAAAGTGCCTGTACTTGCTGCGCGTTTTTAAAACTGGCAGCCAATATTAATATCAAACCATTGCATTTTAAAAATTCCTTTCACCTTTGATAATTATAATATATTAATATAGAGAATATTTGTCAGTATCTTCTTTTTCAGTTTTGAAAAAAAGCTCACTTAATTCATATCTTTTCTTCATTTTTAAAAACAAGCTCATAATAATTTACATTTTTTAGTTTAATTATCATACTAGAATTAAATTTTTAATTGACTTTTGAAAATAAGAATAGTATGCTACATATCAGGGAGAAAGGAATTTTAAATGATAAAAAAAATTTCATATAAAGATCAAGTTTATCAACATTTAAAACAGTTAATTGTCAAAGGTGACCTTAATCCTGGAGAAATCTACTCTGAACAAATGTTTGCTAATCAACTAGAAGTTTCACGTACTCCGGTAAGAGAAGCCATCCTTCAACTCAAACATGAAGGCTTTGTTGAAATTTATAACAATCGAGGTATCAGCGTAAAACCAATCTCACTTGATGATATAAATCAAATCTTACAAGCTCGAACAGCAATAGAAGGTTATAGCGTTAAATACCTCACAGAACATATCCATACCGTTGAAGGTCAAAAAGCACTTCAACAAATGCAGAATTGTTTAAATGAAACTAAAAATTTTCTTGCCGACAATGCTAGTCATTATAAATACATGAAAGCTGATATTGAATTTCATGGTATTATTGTTCATTTCACTCAAAATACGTATTTTATCAAGACTGTTGATCAAATGAGAAGTAAATTGGAACAAATTACTGTAAATTCATTAACTTTCAAAAATCGCCATAAAGATGCATTGGCTGAACATCAAAAAATTTTTCAAGGTATTTGTAGTGGTGATGGACAAAAAGCTGAAAGCATTTTCAATGAGCACATGCTAATAACAGGAAATATTCTAAAAACATGTTTTAATGCAAAATCAATGGCATATTAATTGATTTTAATATGCCATTGATTTTGCATTAACTAGTATGTAACATGCTACATGCAATATATTATTTTAAGGAGGACTTAATATGTCAAAAGTAGGATTTATTGGATTAGGAATTATGGGAAAACCAATGGTAAAAAATTTACTGCAAGCTGGCATTGATACCACTGTTTACGATATCAGTGAAAATGCTATGGCAATATTAGCAAAAGAGGGCGCAAAAACAGCCACTTCACCAAAAGAAGTAGCTTCTAATAAAGACGTAGTGATTACGATGGTGCCAAATGCGGCCATTGTTAAGAGTCTTTTAGAAGGTCAAGATGGTATTCTTGCTGGTGCATGTCCAGGAACAGTAATTGTCGATATGAGTTCGGTATCTCCTGTGGCTTCGCAAGAATTTGCCAAACTTGCTGCTGAAAAAAATTGTCCTTTCCTCGACTCACCAGTAAGTGGTGGAGAACCAGGTGCTATTGATGGAACATTAGCCTTCATGATTGGCGGAGAAGAAAAAACTGTTGAAAAAATCAAATATATTTTTGAAGCAATGGGTAAATCTATAACAGTTGTAGGACCTAATGGTAGTGGTTCAGTTGCAAAATTAGCAAATCAAATCATGGTAAATCTCAATATTGCTGCAGTATCGGAAGCACTAGTATTAGCCCAAAAAGCAGGTGCTGATCCCAAAAAAGTATATGAAGCAGTTCGTGGTGGTTTAGCCGGCAGCACTGTACTAGACGCCAAAGCCCCAATGATGTATAGTCGCAATTTTAAACCAGGCGGAACTCTCGCTATCAATCTCAAAGATATTACCAATGTTATGGACACCGCCAAAAGTCTGAATGTCCCATTAATCCTTACAAGTTCTTTACAACAGATTATGCTCAGTTTGAAAGCTAATGGTCATATTATGGATGACCATAGCGGTATAGTTCAATTTTATGAAAAAATATCTGATGTTATAGTAAAATCCCAAGAATGACTGAAAATATTTGGAAAAATAGGAGAAGAATTTCATTATGGTGAAAATACTGAAAAATAATATTTTTAAAGAGATTCCATTAGTTAGTGAGCCAGAAGTTGATAAACTCCTTGCTAAAGCATTTCACGGATTTAACAAAAAAATTATTGTCCTCGATGATGATCCGACCGGAGTACAAACTATACATGATATTTCTGTATATACAGACTGGTCTGATAAGAGTATAGCTGCAGGGTTTGCAGAAAATCGCTCCATGTTTTTTATTTTAACCAATTCACGTGCTTTTTCTGCCGAATATACTGAAAAAGTCCATGAAGAAATAGCATCACGCATAGTAAAAGAAAGCCAGCGTTGTGGTAAGGATTTCATGATTATCAGCCGTAGTGATTCCACTTTACGCGGACATTATCCACTCGAAACAAAAACACTGCGAAATACTCTTGAGAAAAATACAAAAACAAAAATTGATGGAGAAATACTTATGCCCTTCTTTAAAGAAGGTGGGCGTTTCACCATTGGAAATATTCATTACGTACAGGAAGGTGATTATCTTATTCCTGCTGGTGAAACAGAATTTGCTAAAGATAAAACTTTTGCTTATAATGCTTCAGACATGTGCGCATATGTTGAAGAAAAGACACACGGTGAATATAAAGCAGCAGACACAACATGTATTTCTCTTGATGATTTACGTAATCTTAAAATAGATTCTATTTGTAATCAACTCATGCAAGTTAATAATTTTAATAAAATTATCGTCAATGCTGTTGATTATGTAGATGTTAAGATATTTGCAGCTGCACTTATACAAGCAATGAAAGCTGGAAAAAACTTTATGTTTCGTACGGCAGCAGCTTTTACAAAAGTGATTGGTAACATACCTGACAAACCACTCTTACGTCGAAGTGAACTAGTTGCTACTGAAAATAAAAATGGTGGTCTTATTATTGTTGGCTCACATGTACAAAAAACTACTGATCAACTTAATGAATTAATGAAAAATCCCCATATAAAATTTATTGAATTCAATCATCTCTTAGTACTCAATCCCACAAAATTAGCAACAGAACTTACCAAAATTATTAAAAGCACTGAAGATTTCATCAAAAAAGGGGAAACGGTCACTGTTTTTACAGGCCGGAAACGTTTTGATGCTGGATCGGAAGAAGAATCCTTGCGTATTTCTGTAAAAATTTCAGAAGCTATTACAAGTATTGTAGGTCGTTTATCTGTTCAACCAAGTTTTCTTATCGCAAAGGGCGGCATCACATCAAGTGATGTTGGAACCAAAGGCTTATCCGTTAAAAGAGCGCTTGTTCTCGGGCAGGTAGCTCCTGGTATTCCTGTATGGAAAACAGGCAAGGAAAGTAAATTCCCCGGTATGTCATATATCATTTTCCCTGGTAATGTAGGTGCTGTAGATACCCTGCGCCAAGTTGTTGATATGCTCAGTACTCACTGAAAGGTTTTAGGTGAAAATATGCTGATCAATTTAAAACAAGCTCTTCATTTTGCTGAAGAACAAAATATTGCTATAGGTTCATTTAATGTTTATAACGTAGAATCCCTGCAAGCTGTAATGCAGGGTTCTACAAAAACAATTGCACCAACAATACTTGCATTTGGTGAAGCCTACGATAAACATATGCCACTAGAGGCAATGGCTGAACTAGTAAAATTTTATACCAAAGATAAAGATCGACAATTCGTGCTGCATCTTGATCATAGTCGACATATAGAAACCATAGAAAGAGCACTTAAATGCGGCTTCACTTCCGTAATGTATGATGGCTCCGCTGAAACATTACAGAATAATATAGCTCAAACCAAAGCAATCTGTTCTTTAGCACATACCATCGGCGCCAGTGTCGAAGGTGAACTGGGGTACATGAATGAAGAAGACGGTTCTGATGCCAAAAAAGAAGTACGCCAACATGATTATACAACTGTATCATCAGCAAAAACGTATGCTACTGAATCAGATGCAGATGCCTTGGCAATAGCTATAGGAAATGCACATGGTATTTACAAAGGAGTCCCCTTACTTGATTTTACGCGTTTGCAGGAAATACATGCTGCCGTAAAACTCCCACTTGTGTTACACGGTAGTTCAGGAATATCAAAAAATGCTTTGCAAGAAGCAATCCATCTAGGAATTCGAAAAATAAACATTAACACAGAAATATCTACCACTGGTATAAAAGCAGCAAGAGAATTTTTAGCACAACATACTGATCCAAATACAAGATTTGAAACAATGACAAAATTTTCCGAAGAAAGAATGACTGCTGTAGTAGAACGATATATTGATTGGTTTACTTTTACAAAATGTAATTTTATTAGGAAATAATTCAGGAGGAAAATAAATGGAAACTGCCTTTTTAGTTGGCACTCTGTTTAGTGCAATTCTATTAGTTGTATTTTTAATCATGAAGATCCGTCTACATGCCTTTATCAGTCTCATTGTTGCCTGTCTGTATGTTGGTCTCATAACAAGTATGCCTTTATCAAAAATATGTGCTTCTATAGAGGCTGGCATGGGTAGCACCCTCGGTTTTTTAGCTACAGTACTCGGACTTGGCAGTATTTTAGGGAAAATGTTGGAAACTTCTGGTGGGGCAGAAAGACTTGCCCGCACACTTATTAACGCATTTGGTAAACGGCGTGCCAATTGGGCAATGATGGTAGTAGGTTTGATTACTGGCATACCTGTATTTTTTCAGGTTGGCCTTGTCCTACTCATCCCACTCATTATAAGTGTAGCCAGAGCAACTGGTCTTTCTATTGTCGCAATTGGTGTTCCAATAGGTGTATCCCTCCAAATTGTACACTGTATGTTACCTCCCCATCCAGCAGCAATGGCTATTGCTGCAACTTTACATGCAGATATAGGTAAAGTAATTATTTTAGGCCTTATTGTCTGTATAATTGCCGCAACAGTCGCCGGCCCTATTTGGACAAGTTTTATTAAAAAATATGTTAAAACAGACATGGCCTCATTATCAAGAACAAGAAAACAGACTGCCGACGCAGATCTACCACATTTTGGAATAACTTTATTTACCGTTCTATTACCAATGCTTATTATGGTTTCAAAAACTTTATTTGATTTAAGTGCTACTGAAAATTCTCAATATACTGAACTTGTAAACTTTATCGGCAATCCTATAGTAGCTCTTTTAATATCAGCATTCTTTGCCTATTGGTCACTTGGTCTAAATAGAGGTTTTTCTATGCGTGACCTGCTCAAATTCACTGACCAATCTTTTGCCCCTGTGGCTGGAATATTATTAGTTATCGGTGCCGGTGGAGCTTTTAATAAGGTTCTTATCGATAGCGGTCTAGGTATAAAACTAGGTGATATACTAACATCCCTAGACATGAGCCCTTTGCTTTTGGCTTGGGTAGTAGCTGCTGTCATGCGATTTTCTGTTGGTTCTGCTACAGTTGCCATGATGACTGCAGCAGGTATTGTCTCCCCCATGCTCGCACAATATCCGGGGCTTGATCCTGCCATAGTTGCACTAGCAGTTGGTTCTGGTGCTATCTGTTTTTCACATGTTACAGATTCAGGTTTTTGGATAGTTAAAGAGTATTTTAACCTTACTGTAGAAGGTGCACTAAAATCATATACATTAGCCACTTGCATAGCTTCTGTAACAGCAATCATTATCACTACACTCTTATCTAAAATCAGTTTTTAAATAATTATATATGTATTTTGGTTTACCAAAGTAGAAGAAAAGTAATTCCTTTTCTTCTACTTTTTAGTTAATCTTAAGTTCTCTATATTTTAATGTTTATTTTATAATCACACATTAACGATAATTTTATTATAAAAATGATTTGCTCGTATTTTTAGGTAGTAAAATTACTATTTATGTTCTAGCTCATAAATGATACGTTTCTGGACTTGTTAATGTAATTCTAATTTTTACTAGCAAAAATTATACATAATTCAAATATCCCTAAAATACATATGCTGAATTTCTTAATATACTCCTCAGTAGTAATACCTAACTTCATCCTGTACAGTAGTGTTTATAATTCTATTGTACAGGATTTAATTATTAATAATCTTTTTATACAAAAAACTTCCATCTGCAGTCTTCTTAATTCTGAGTGCAATTATTTAATACCAGTTTTCTAATTGACTTTTGAAGATAAAAATAATATGGTTACATATAAAAAAGGAACAAAATAATTAAAAATATCATTATAAGGAGAAAATCCTTCCCTAAGGAATACGTTATGAAACAAACAAAAATAGTAAATGTTTTAAACACTTTAGAAGGTAATCGCAGTCGTTATTTCCGTTTACAGCTTTGCATCGAAGGAATCATTATTGGTGCACTTACCGGCCTAGTTATATCTGCCTATAGAGGGTTACTGGAAGGTTCAGAGATTTTACGGCCATGGTTATACAGCTACTTCACTTTACCTCATTGGCCTTTTTTTGTGGCCTATTGTGCCCTTATTCTATTCTTTTCATTTTTCCTTTACTGGTTAATAAAAAAAGAACCACTTTGTACCGGCAGTGGTATCCCGCAAATAAAAGGCATTCTTTTAGGGAAAATGCACATGAATTGGCTAAGGGTATTAATCTGTAAATTTATCGGCGGTGTTATTGCCATAGGTGCAGGCCTGTCCTTAGGCCGCGAAGGCCCCAGTGTACAATTAGGCGCAGCACTCGCACAGGGTGTCAGTCGCAGCAGGAAACGCTCACGCATGGAAGAACGCTTTTTATTGACTAGCGGTGCCTGCGCCGGTCTGTCTGCTGCAT
Source organism: Pectinatus cerevisiiphilus (assembly GCF_004341685.1). GTDB lineage: Bacteria > Bacillota > Negativicutes > Selenomonadales > Selenomonadaceae > Pectinatus > Pectinatus cerevisiiphilus. The sequence continues at coordinate 25,986 of NZ_SMAA01000010.1, read as the reverse complement.
TTAACGCACCGCTTGCTGGAATTATTTTCGGTTTTGAAGAATTATACAAAAATTTTTCTCCATTAGTGCTCATGGGCACAGCAGCAGCTTCCGTGACAGCAGCCGCTGTTACGGATATATTTTTTGGGAATACACCTGTATTTCATACTGGCAGCCTTCAAGTACTACCAATGAACATGTATGGTTTTTTATTTTTATTGGGTGCTTTTGTTGCCCTTCTAGGCATATGTTTCAACACTTCACTCTTTAAAGCTATGGACTGTTTCGAAAAACAGACCTTGCTGAAAAAAATGTGGAAACCAGCCCTGCCGTTATTTACGGCAGTCATTCTCGGTTTTATTCTTCCTCAGATATTGGGTGGTGGAAACCATTTAGTAGATATTTTAATAAAAGAAAATTACGGACTGGCATTTTTATGTATACTCTATATTGGTAAGCTTCTATTCACTGCTATGTCATTTGGTTCTGGTGTGCCTGGCGGAATTTTTCTCCCCATGCTTGTACTTGGTGCTATTGGGGGTGGCATTTTCAATCATTTTGCAATAATCCTGAACGCTAACGCTGCTTTTTATGCAACTAATTTTATTGTTTTTGGTATGGCCGCATATTTTGCAGCTGTAGTCAAAGCACCCATAACAGGCAGCATATTAATTATGGAAATGACCGGCTCTTTCCAACATATGCTGGCATTAATCTGTGTGTCTATGACAGCTTATGTCGTAACCGATTTATTAAAAGGAAAACCTGTTTATGATGCCCTCTTAAACCGCTCACTGCGCAATCATCCCAAGATTAAAGCACATCTGCATTATAAGCGCGTCCTCTTAGAAAGGGTTGTCGGCAATGGCAGCTCTGCCGATGGCAAACTCATCCATTCCATTGAATGGCCTGCCCACAGTCTTATCGTCAGCCTAAAACGCGGCGAAACAGAAATTATTCCAGACGGCCAAACACGGCTTCAGTCTGGTGATTATATGTATATATTGATCCATGAAAATCAAATCGAATCCTTGCAAAATATACTGGCTGAAAAAAATACTAATTAATTTTTCTTCGAATTAATTCCTATCACTTGCCCGCAAAAGCAAAATCTTATTTTTCCCTTAAAATGATATATTACATTAATGTACCTCCCACAAAATTAAGGTGAGCTTTTCTTTGCAATGCAACCGCTGCAGAAATCTTATATTAGCGTTTTATCTTAAAATATGTAAAAAAATAAGCACAAAACAAGGAATCTGTTACAATTAAAGTTTCTGTAACAAAAGAAAAGATTGATGTTTTATGCTTACTAAAATAATATACAATTGTTAATTTTATAGATTTCTTATCCCCTTTACGACTATATTCTTTATAAACCAGATTATATATTCATATATTCATTGGAAGAAATATATTTTATAACACACCAATGTGCAATATACATTTATAACTACAGACCAAAGAGCTGCTTTAGCTTATATCGACTAAGCTACTCAACTTATATAATTACTTTTCCTTAATTTATAAAATTTGCCGCATACATGCATATAACACAACAACGTTCCCGTATTTGATTTTACTACATTAATCGCAGCTTTAATAATAAGTCTTTTGTGCATACGGGTTGTGAGTATTTCTGTCAACGTTATCGTATTTTTTTCTCTATAGGCACTTAAAATTGCTTTTTTCAACGCAGCCAAATTTTTCTTATCCAAAAAGTTTTTCATATTCCCCCCAGTGAGCTTCATAAACAGTTCTGGTGAATAATCTGTCAGCTTACTAAACTCCTTGCTTATCTGTCTTACCCATACCTCACCATCGCATAGTTCAAATATGCCTAATGCCACAGGCATATTGTTAAATACGTTCTGCACTTCCCCACATATATCGTTTTGGTGTACAATTCTTTCTAAGGCTAAATAAACAATATAGCAATCATCTTCCTTGACAATGCAATTAACATGTACCAATAGATGCAGCAATTGACCTTCCGCCGTATACCGGCGTATTGAGCAATCCATTACGCTTCCATCCTGGCATGCTTTAGTGATAGTTTGCCGCAAATTGGCTCTATCATCTCTATGTACATACTCAAAAATATTTTTGTTAGTGGCATAAAAATGTTCCACATCATGCCTAAATACGTTAAAATAACTAGCATTAGCCCGCAAGAGTTTTAGATTTTCTTTGCTAAATTCATAAATACCTATGCAACATGTCATGCTATTAAACAATATATTAAATTTGGCATTGGGATTAAAGAAGTCTTCTATCTGCACCCTTCGTTGCGAATGACAAATTTCTGCACTTTCTTCCACATCTTTTGCGCCGTCCATTTGTTCAATAAGTTTCTCATACGTCTCTATAGGCACAGGTTTAGAATAGTAATAGCCCTGTACCCAATTACAGCCGATAGACCGTAGGAACTCCGACTGTTGTAATGTTTCTACTCCCTCTACAATAATCGGCAGCTCAAGACATTTCGCCATATGCACTACTGAATTGAGTATTTGGCCGCTGCGATTATTATGGTTCGTATTTTGCAGAAATTTCAGATCTACTTTTAGGACATTTACATTTACGTCCTTAAGCATGTTTAGGGAAGAATAACCACTACCAAAATCATCCATAAGAATTATAAAACCCATTTCCTGTAATCTCTGGGTAATCTCAACAATTTTCTCAGGATTATCGATATAAGCACTTTCAGTAAGTTCAAGTTCCAAAAGACGCGGTGGAACATCATATTTTTTAACAAGTCTGGCAAAAAAACCGACAAGGTCATTATCATAAAGATCTACACGCGAAATATTTACTGATATCGGCTGGATTTGCCTGCCTTCATCCATCCAGCTGCGCAATAATTTACATACTTCTTCCCATATATATTTATCAAGATTTAAAATAAAACCATTTTGTTCAAAAATGGGGATAAATCGATTTGGCCCGATAAAGCCTTTTTGTGGATGAAGCCAGCGAACAAGTGCCTCCGCTCCAATTATTTTACCACCAGCCAATTCGTATTTAGGCTGAAGGTAAAATAAGAATTCCCTATTTTTCAAGGCCTCATTCATGCCATTTATAAAAGACTGCTCATCCAGTAAACGCTGGTGCATACTTTCGTCATATTCACCGCAGGCTACCAAATAATGGCCTTTTACTTTTTTCAATGCGAGATTAGCTTTATCACACATTGCACTTATGTGTATATTCTTATCACTGACAACGTATACCCCAAAAGATAATATGACCTTGTAATTATGTTTGAATTCTGCGGCCACTTTATTAAGTGACGCCATTACCTGCTGCCTGTTTTCTTTACTTGACGGATAACATAAAGCAAATTTATCTGCATACAATCTTCCATAAACTAATGGTTTTATCAGACAATCGCCCAAACATCTGCCTATTTGACGAAGCAGTTGGTTGCCTGCCTCTTTGCCAAAAATTTCGTTTATTATTTTAAATCGTTCTACATCCACACACATAATTTCAAATACTGTATCACTATTTTCCGTTATGAGTATACGTGCTTTTTTGTAAAATGTTTCATTATTATAAATACCCGTCAAATCATCATAAAACAAACTGGTCAGAAAATATTCATTAATTTTCTGTAATGGACTAATATCAATAATTATACTGTTGAGAATAAAATAATTTTCCTTTTTTAACATGCAGTAACCGGACTCTATTACAGAAATAGGTTTATTATTTCTATCTTTTAGTTTGTACCGCAACTGATAAGTATTGTTTTTCCGCAGCTGTGCTTTCTGTTCATTGCGTATAGCAGCAATATCTCCAGCAGCTATCAAATCATCTATGGCCGACAGTTTAAGCGAACGGTTATACCCTAAAATATTGGCAAATGTCTTATCATGATAATGGATGTCATTTTTATCACCAATAGCATAGATAACATGTCCCTGCCTAATACTGTTTGGCTCAAAATTTTTATCATATGCTATATGCGTATCTCCAACCGTCTCACATACATGACTAAAACATGCATTTATTTCATTGCTTGCTGCAACAATACGTAATCCCCTTATCGCGATCTGTGGCTGTACCGTATCATACTTAAAAAAGATATGATAATCTTGGGGAACTAAATTGTCATGCATATATAAAACAAGATCACTTCTGACCGTGGTATCTTTCGCACTAATATTTTCTTCATAAAAACGTATATCAACTATTTTACACGGTTTTACACAATCATATTCCTTACGCAGCAAATCAGAAACTGCTTTTTTCCCAAGTGCATACCGGGAAGAATGACAACTGGAAAGCTCTGCTACTGGACATGCCAACAATGATACAATATCTTCCACTCTGCCCAAATTGTAAAATCCGGTTATAAGTTTTTCTGTCAAAATAAGCAGCTGATCTGATTTCATAAAATACCTCCACTTTTCCATCTAAAATATGGCAATACTATCCATATGAATTTTGCCATACTACAATCTGTAAAAATGCTTAGATACTTCAACCCTATATCCACATAATAATGCTGTAAAAAAGACGCGGGCAAGTACTATAATTCCATCAAGCCGCTGTTTCTCTCTAATTTTTAAAATATATTTTTAAAACATAAAATAGCATATTTACTTTATATTCTTCCCCATCATCACTTACCCTATGTTGCATTATTTTCTAAATATTTTACAAATGGTATCCAGTTCAGCTTATAAAACACTTAGTACATATAAAAACACATCAATAGTTACAGTGCTGTCTATCTATAAAACACTGTAACGCTAAATTACTATATATTATTTTATTATCTAAAACAAAAAAAATACCTGCCTAGTTTGCTTATTAAGCTTATTCATTTTAAAAAAAATTTGTCATTTATCTTATAAAATACCCTCCTAAAAAAAATAAACATGCAAAACAGAATTTACATATTTTTGCCATATCTATATCTACACAATGTATATTTATTATTTAAATAATAGCTTATATATATAACTTCGTCAATTCAAAGTATACATTTACTAGATTCAATTGTTTTTCCATAATACGTAGATTAAACTTTTTGGTGTAGGGAGGGATTTTATGCTAAAATGCCTATTTACATCAAGGCTTAGAGAGGTTCGTGAGCGTAAAGGTTTAACACAAAGAGAGGCTGCCAAAAGATTGCATATCGGCTATACAAAATACAATCATTACGAAACAGGAAGGAATGAACCAGATATAGACACCATAATTCTACTTGCAAGGTTTTATAATGTAAGTACTGATTATTTAATGGGTAATGATGATATCTCAATAAATACCCCTAAATCCCATAAACTCTCGTTGCTAAAGAAAACCCTCATTCATGAAATAATTTCTGCTGACGATGAAATAAATATCGAAATCAGACAATATCTCGACTATTTAAAAACAAAGAAAACTTCTCCCCAAAAGAAGTAACCCATTATCTTACTTCGAGAAATAAGATAAGACATTTTGCCAATGCTGCAATTCCCCAGAGATTTATTTATCACTTATACTATTATTTTGTACTATTATATATTATTAAAGAGTATTATATACATAATTTATGCACTTTTTTGTAAACTTAGTTTCAAATATGCAAGGAGTTTTACCATTTATATAGAAATATTTAATAGTGAGTGATAAATCACAAATTTTCTTCGATTTTAAAGTATCACCGATCGAAACATTAACAGGAGGGATTTACATGCAATATCGTATTGAAAAGGATTCTATAGGAGAAATAAAGGTTCCATGTGATAAACTGTGGGGAGCGCAGACACAACGAAGCTATGAAAATTTTAAAATAGGAACGGAGAAAATTCCTATAGAAATGGTCAGAGTCTTTTCCCGCCTGAAAAAAGCTGCTGCTAAAGTAAATCTGGATTTAAAACTGATTGACCCTGAACGTGCTGAAGCTATTACAAAGGCATGCGATGAAATATATGCGGGCAAGTGGGATGACAACTTTCCCCTCGCTGTTTGGCAGACCGGCAGCGGTACCCAATTTAATATGAACATGAACGAAGTAATTGCCCATCGTGCTACACAGATTTTGCACGAAGCCGGCAAAGACATAAAAGTTCATCCTAATGACCATGTTAACCATTCGCAGAGTTCAAATGATATTTTCCCGACATCATTACATGTACTGACAACGACTTTGTTAAAGAAAGAATTGTTTCCTGCGATGGATGATTTCATCATTGAATTAGACAAAAAAGTGGATGCTTTTAAAGATATAATAAAAATTGGCCGCACACATTTGATGGATGCTACACCGCTTACACTTGGTCAGGAAATAAGCGGCTGGGCTGGTATGATAAAAAGAGACCGTGCCATTTTACAGCAAGGATTAGAATACATTCATTATTTGGCAATGGGTGGTACCGCAGTGGGTACCGGTATAAATACACATCCAGAATTTGCAGTGCGCGTAGCAGCTGCTATAAGCGAACTTACTGGTGAAAAATTTGAAACGGCACCTAATAAGTTCCAAGCCCTGTCAAGTAAAGCCGAACTTGCTGCTGTCCATGGATTATTAAAAGCATTAGCCGCAGATCTCATGAAGATAGCAAATGATACTCGCTGGCTTGCCAGTGGCCCACGCTGCGGTATTGGTGAAATAACAATTCCTGCCAATGAACCCGGCAGTTCGATAATGCCCTCCAAAGTTAACCCGACCCAAGCAGAAGCACTGACCATGGTAGCTGTACAAATAATGGGCAACGACGCGACAATAGGATTTGCTGCCAGCCAGGGGAATTTCCAGCTGAATGTATTCATGCCCGTCATAGCTTATAATATGGTACAAAGCATACGCTTGCTATCTGATGCCATAACTTCCTTTAACCATAAATGTGTTGTTGGCATCCAGCCTAATCTGCCCAGAATCAAGGAACATTTAAAAAATTGTCTGATACTCGTTACTGGATTAGTTCCTTTAATTGGTTATGACAAAGCCGCAGAAATTGGCAAAAAAGCAGCCAAACAAAACATTACCCTTAAAGAAGCCGCACTTGCGTCTGGCTATGTATCGGAAAAAGATTTTGATTTCTATATGAATCCTGAACGCCTCATAAAACCAGAAGCATAAATCATTTTATAATACAATATTTACTGGAAAATCCGCGGGACAGTATATACAGTCTCGCGGATTTTTATTGATTATCTATTCTATTTATGTTACAGTATACCCATTATCAATGCCTATCAATACGCTAGGAATTACACCAGAAAGGCAGGTATCACAATTATGGTATTGTTTAATCTACTCTTCATTATATTAATGTTTATTTTGTTATTTTACTTAGAACGCAAAAAAGTATCCTTCGGCAAACGCGTTCTACTAGCGCTGTGTATAGGTATCGTCATCGGTACAGTATACCAAATGGCCTATGGTATCCAATCCCCCATAGTAAAAGCTACTCTCAGTTGGACGAATATAGTTGGTAATGGCTATATAAGAATGCTCCAGTTGATTGTCATTCCTTTAGTCTTGGTTTCTATCGCATCTTCTATCCTCAAAATAAAAGATCTGAAAACTTTTCGCACGACAGGTCTTCTCATCATTGGTATATTATTATGCACTACTGTTATAGCTGCTTCGGTCGGTGCATTTTCAGCACTTGGTTATAATTTATCAGCAGTGGGTATGCCTGTCGGTGACAATGAAATCACCGCCGGCCAAAAGATAGAAACAAAGCTTGACAGCTTTCAAACTAAACCCGTCCAGGAACAACTCGTTGAAATCATTCCGACCAATATATTTTATGCATTCACAGGGCAAAACAGTGCTGACACGCTATCTGTAGTCTTTATCGCGGCTCTTATTGGCATAAGCATCCTAAAAATCCGTCAATACAAACCAGATTCCGCCGCCCTTTTAGAAAAATTTATACTGGCTGTACAAGATATAGTCATGGAAGTGGTCGATTTTATTTTGCGCATCACTCCTTATGGTATTTTAGCCCTTATTGTTAAATTTATTGCCACAAGTGATTTTGGCAGTATTCTCAAATTGCTTTCCTTTGTGGCTGCCTCTTATACAGCAATTATCGTGATGTTCATTATTCACCTCTTGCTGCTGGCTCTGGCAAAATACAATCCATTACACTATATACAGGATGCTTTTCCAGTATTGTCTTTTGCTTTCATCTCAAGAACTAGTGCCGGCACTCTGCCGCTCACAGTCAATGCACTGGAAAATAAGATGGGTGTATCAAAAGGTATCGCCAATCTGGCAGCTTCCTTTGGCATAAGCATAGGCCAGAACGGTTGTGCCGGTGTCTATCCAGCTATGCTTGCTGTCATGATAGCACCTACTGTTGGTATTGACCCTTTTACGCTACCATTTTTAGTAAAGCTTGTTTTCGTTACTGCGCTTGGTTCCTTAGGGATTGCCGGTGTCGGTGGTGGTGCCACGTTTGCCGCACTAATTGTCCTATCCACCATGGGACTGCCAGTCGGTCTTGTCGGCCTGCTTATAGCAATTGAACCTTTGATTGATATGGGCCGTACAGCACTCAACGTAAGTGATGCCATGGTAACTGCCATTATCACTGAACGGATAATCCAAAAACCCAATCTATAAATAAACGGATTTTTATATGGTATTGCCCTTTATTGCAAAAATACCAAACCGGCGCCCTTTTTCTTGCTGCTCTTATAACAAGGGAAAAGGGCGTTTTTATTCAGCAAGTATTTAATATGTATTTTATGGTAGGCAGTCTTTATCTACTCATTAACATTCCATTTAGAATGACAGCAAAAGCTGTTGAATGTCATTAGATAAGAAGACAAAAAAATTGAGGAAATGCAAAATTAATCTATTTTGCCATTTTAAATCTATATTAATCACTTTTTTTATTGTCACCAAAACGACTTACACTAAAGCTGAATTATAATATACTATGTTTCATCAATTAAATACTACGTTGAGCAGAACACTGCAGACAGGGATATTCAGGTATTGAGCCTGAATATCCCCGTTTGTTTTCAAGGCAGTACCGAAAAAGCATAACTTGACATATTTTCAATCCGTCATATATAATGAGTCAGTAATGCTAATGATAATTATTATCATTATATTTTATTTTATACAGGGGGGCGTCTTTATCTTGCGAAAGTGCTTTAAACATGTATCGATCTATACTCTCTTATTCTTTTTATCCTCTATCTCTACAGCAGCTGCAGCCGATAAAGCAGAAGATAAACCAGCAAAACCGGAAAAGGAACAAAACTTCACTTTAGAAGAAGTAGTTGTAACTGCTCCCAAAACAAAGGAACCGTTAAAAGTGGAAACGGATCCAAAGCATCCGCGACAGCCTGTCCCAGCGGCAGACGGTGCAGGCTATTTAAAAAACATTCCAGGCTTTTCTATGGTCAGAAAAGGTGGAACAGGCGGCGACCCTATTTTTAGGGGACTAGGTGGCAGCCGGCTGAATATAGTTATGAATGGCGGTTATATTTTAGGAGGCTGCCCCAATCGCATGGACCCAACCACTGCTTACATCTTTCCCGAAACTTTCAGCAAAATTACGGTCTTGAAAGGACCAGAAAGTGTAGAATACGGCAGCAGTGTGGCAGGGTCAATTTTATTTGAACGGGATACCGCTCCTTTTGCCGAAGCCGGGACAAGACTGAATACCAGTCTCCTCTTTGGCAGTGATAACCGTAGAGATCAATTATTCGATATTACCCAAGGTGACAAAAAAGGTTACGTGCGTGTAATCAGGACCAAAAACAAAGCCGGTGACTATAGAGACGGCAATGGCAATTATGTCCATTCTGCCTATCTACGTAATAGTACGACCGGTATAATTGGTTTTACGCCAGATGAAAATACATTATTGGAATTCTCTTTCGACACAAGTTCGGGTAAAGCCGACTATGCGGACCGCACTGTTGATGGTACCCAATTTGATCGTGACAGCTATAATGTACGGTTTGAAAAAAGGAATATTTCCAATGTATTGAAAAATATAAAAATTAATTTTTCCCACAACAAAATTGACCATATTATGGACAATTATACATTGCGTCCTTTAGAACCGGGAACCATGCCGGCTTCTATGGAAGTAAAGAGGACTACTACAAGTGGGCGGATGGCATTTGAATTTAATATGTCCCCCAAATCTTCAGCAGTATTTGGGCTGGATTACCAAAAAAATAAACATTCGGGAAACATGATCATGGGCGTTAAAGATTATTCTGCCCAACCATTGACCCCAGATATGACATTTACCAACTATGGTGTTTTTGCTGATTTTAAAACTTATGTTGACGCTAACAGCCGACTTTTAAGCGGTGTGCGTTTTGATGACCTTACTGTTAAATATGCAAAATATCCCGGAAAAGATGACCATGATAAAACATATGCCGCTTTCCTCCGGTATGAACATGATTCTAAACATATACCTGTTACTTCGTACGTGGGAATCGGTCATGCAGAACGGCCGGCTGATTGGTGGGAACGCAAAAAGACAGGCGGAATGTCCGCATCCCCAGAAAAAAACACACAGTTAGACGTAGGCTGGCTTTACCATAAGAACAAAACACATGCCGATGTATCACTTTTTTATTCAAATATAGATGATTTTATTTTAGTTACTGATGCCGGAAATGCAGTAAAAAATATTGATGCTGCTTTATACGGCGGCGAAGCTAACTACACTTACAAATTTTCGGATAAATGGTCAGCAGGAACATCTTTAGCCTATACGTATGGCCGCAATAAAACAAATGGCCGGCCGTTGCCGCAAATAGCGCCTTTTGAAGCGACCTTCAGCCTAAACTCAAAGTTCACTGACAAATGGGAAGCAGGATTACTGTGGCGCCTCGTAGCATCCCAAACAAGATATTCAGTAGGTGAAGGCAATGAAATCGGTACTGATATAGGTCCGTCAGGAGGCTTCGGTATTTTATCACTCAATACTTCATACCGCCCCAATAAGGACTGGACCATTGCTGCTGGCGTAGACAACATTCTCAATAAAAATTATGCTGAATTTGTAAGCCGCGGCGGCGTGGATATAACTACCGTCGATCAGCCTGCAACGGTACGGGTCAACGAACCAGGCAGAACTTTTTGGCTAAAAGCAAATTATAATTTTTAAATAGATTAAATTTTTACTAGATAATATTCTTTGCCATCTTACAATACAATATTTCCTTTAATTTAAAAGTACATATACGCTCTTTGTATATGTACTTTTAAATGCTGATAACTTTATTTGATTCAATGCTGCTAATCACATGCTGCTATTATTTTCTCAAAACACAGTCTATATACTTCCCGCATAGTATCCAATGTGCCGGCACCGACATGCGGTGTAGCAATAACATTAGGCAGGGTTATGAGTTTATTCTGCGAATCAAAAGGTTCTTTAGCCCACACATCAATGCCAGCCCCTGCAAACCGTCCTTTTTTCATTTCTTCATAAAGTGCCTCTTCGTTGATAATACCACCGCGTCCCACATTGACAATTACGGCATTATCCTTAAGCAATTTAAGCCGCTTTGCATCAATGAGATTTTTTGTTTCCTTGGTCAGCGGCAGATGAATGCTTATAATATCGGCTTTTTGTAATAAAACATCAAGCGGTACATATTTAACAGCATATTCGCGTTCAATGTCCTCCGCCTGCCTTGTCCGATTGTAATAAATAAGCTTTGCACCAAAAACCCTAGATAGTTGTGCCGTCCTTTTCCCTATATGTCCAAAACCGACAATACCATGTACCTTGCCCCGTATTTCAAAGGATGCGCCGCGATATTCCCACATGGCCCATTTGCCACGGTGTCCCAGTGCCGCCAAGGGAATAAGGTTGCGATAAATGGCTAAAATAAGCCCCATTGTCAGTTCAGCCACACCATTGGCATTACCACCGGGAACATTGTCCACTTTTATATCAAGTGCAGCCGCTGCTTTCTTATCAATGTTATCTGTACCTACACCGGTCTTTTGGACTATTTTCAAATTCTTACATTGTCTGAGCAATTTTTCATCAACAATATATGTTGCCGTTAGAAGAGCATCTGCCTTTTCAAGATATTCAGCTCGTTTGTTTTCTTCTATTTCGCTCAAAAATAAGACTTGCGCATTTTTAGGCGCAGCCTGGCGGACAAGCCGCTCAGTTAATTCATCGACTTCATCTAAAAAGATACACGCTAGCATATAAGCGCCTCCCTGATCTATTTTCTGGGCAATATATCATAATTCGCCGAAATATCCGCAAACACTTTTTTTATTTGCAAATTATTAAATATAATTACTTTTAATAATCTATACTTATTGTATAATAATTTGCATAATGTTTAATTTATTCTAGACAATTAAGAATATTTGTGCTAAATTAGTGGTATAAAAAGGAGGGACCTGTATTTATGAACGGAGTATATCTTGTTATTATTACAGCTTGTTTTCTCATTTTGGCCTATCGGTTTTACGGCGCCTTTATTGCCGCGAAGGTGCTCACTTTAAATGAATTTAAAGTACCACCGTCTATTCGCTTAGAGGATGGCCACGATTATGTACCTACTAATAAATGGGTAGTATTTGGGCACCATTTTGCTGCTATCGCCGGTGCCGGTCCTCTGGTAGGTCCGGTTATTGCCGCCCAATTCGGTTATTTGCCAGGCATGATGTGGATTTTATTCGGTTCAGTATTTGCCGGAGCAGTCCATGATATGGTAATCCTCTTAGCCTCTGTCAGACACAACGGCAAATCCATCGCTGAAATAGCGAAAGCCGAAATAAGTAAGTTAGCCGGAACAAGTGCCTTATGGGCAACATTATTCTTACTGATTATAACTGAAGCAGGCATGGCCGTTGTCGTGGCTAATTCCCTTTTTAACAGCCCTTGGGGTGCCTTTACTGTAGGTTCTACTATTCCTATCGCAATATTTATTGGTCTTTATCTTAAATTCTTACGTCCCGGTAAAATCCGCGAAGCCACTATCATAGGTGTTGGTTTAATATTATTAGCCGTTGGTGTCGGTCCTTACATAAAAGCTTCTACCACACTGGCACCATATTTTACATTTAGCGTAGTACAAATAGAAATAGCGATTGCCGTTTACGGTTTCTTTGCTTCCGTATTGCCCGTATGGCTTTTGCTTGCTCCACGTGACTATTTAAGCACCTATATGAAAATAGGCACTATCGCAGCATTGGCTCTTGGTATACTTATTGTTGCACCGGCAATCCGTATGCCAGCCACATCCCAATTTCTCTGGGGAGGCGGCCCTGTAATCACAGGCTCGGTAATTCCCTTTGTCTTTATTACTATCGCTTGCGGTGCTTTATCTGGTTTCCACACAATTATCGCTACAGGAACCACACCCAAAATGCTTGTCAATGAACGCCAGATTCTCCCTATAGGGTATGGTGCCATGCTTACCGAAGCATTTATCTCCATGATGGCACTTATTGCCGCAACAAGCCTGCATCCATCCGACTATTTTGCCATAAATTCAACACAGCAGGCATTTAGTGCACTGGGAATTAATGTACAAGACTTACCGATGCTGTCCAGTATGGTCGGTGAAAGTCTTATGCACAGACCAGGCGGTGCAGTTTCACTTGCTGTTGGCATGGCCGATGTTTTCTCGAAAATTCCTTTTATGGCGCAATTCATGGGCTTCTGGTACCATTTCTGCATAATGTTTGAAGCCTTGTTTATTTTAACATTAATTGATGCTGGTTCACGCGTAGGTCGTTATCTTCTTCAGGAACTTCTGGGCAGAGTCTATAAACCATTCAGCGATACAGAATGGTGGCCGGGAATTATTTTCTGCAGTGCCCTGATCAGTATATGCTGGGGTTACCTTGTACTGCAAGGGAATATCGGTGAAATATGGCCGCTATTCGGTGTATCCAACCAGCTTTTAGGTACTGTTACTTTAGCAATAGGGACATCGTATATTTACCATACAGGCCGCGGCCGCTATGCATGGGTAACAATGGTTCCCTGTATATTTATGGCCTTCATCACCTGTTATGCCGACTATTTAAATATCTTTGGCAGTTATGTACCAAGCGGAAAATGGCTGCTTGTAGCCATTAGTACGATCATGTTTGTATTGGTTGCCGTCGTAATGGTAGAAGCTATACGCAGCTGGATTCGTTACGCGCAAACAGTAAAACAGGATTATCGTACACAGGCAGAATTAGAAGCCGAAACGAAAGCTGAACTGCAAAAAGAAGGACAAATAGCTACAGTCAAATAAAAACAATGCTAAAAAAGGTACGATGCGGAGATATCTGCATCGTACCTTTTTTAGCTTAATTAAGATAAGCCTATCATTCAAACTCTGTATTTACAGTCAACGCACGCACATGTTAAAAGCCTATGCCTTCCAGAAAATATTATCGGTTTAAGCTTTCCCTTGTGCGGCAACACTATTAATTTTAGCTTTAATAGCAGCTTCGTCCCCTAAATAATACTTGTTTTTAACCTGCCATTTTTCATCAAATTCATAAACAAGCGGTACACCTGTTGGAATATTAACACCTACAATTTCTTCGGCAGACAGATTATCAAGAATCTTTACCAATGCTCTGAGTGAATTACCATGAGCAGCAACAACTACCTTTTTACCAGCCTTCATATCACGCAGGATATTATCCTGATAATAAGGAACTACTCTGGCGATAGTATCTTTTAAGCTTTCTCCCAAAGGCAGTTCATTTTTATCAACTTTTCTATAAGCAGAGAGCAGTGCCGGATTTCTTTCATCTGTTGCTTTGAGCAAGGGCGGCTGCACATCAAAAGAACGACGCCAGATCTTAACCTGGGCTTCGCCATATTTCGCAGCTGTTTCTGATTTATTTAAGCCCTGTAAAGCACCATAATGACGTTCATTGAGTTTCCATGTTTTAGTAACAGGCAGCCATACTCTATCGAGTTCACTCAACACGATGTCGAGTGTATGTATGGCTCTTTTCAAATACGATGTATAGCATACATCAAAATCAAACCCTTTTTCCTTGAGCCATACACCTGCCGTATGCGCTTCTTTACGCCCTTTTTCCGTAAGTTCTACATCTGTCCAACCCGTAAAAAGATTCTTCTGGTTCCATTCACTTTCACCATGTCTTATTAATACTAATTTCATTGTATCCCTTCTTTTCATAAATTTTATTATAGCAATCAGTGGTGATGATATGCCCTTTCATAAGCTTTGGGAATACATCCGTCTATATTGTAGCGCAATGCTGCCTGAAGAGCAAAATATGGATTACGTAAAAGTTCCCTGCCAAAAGCAATGAGATCTATATCATCATTTCGCAATGCAGCTTCCGCTATATCGGCATCATTTAAAAGTCCGACAGCAACTACCGGTATCTGGCATTTTTCTTTTATTACCTTCGCAAACGGAACCTGATATCCCGGATAAGATGTGACCGGGGAAGGGAGCAAACCACCGGAGCTGACATGTACCATATCAATAAGCGGTTTTATAGAATTGATTATTTCTACCATCATATTTTCATCGATGCCGCCTTCATTGTAATCAGATGCGGATACCCTTATCCATATAGGTTTTTGTGCCGGCCAGACCGTGCGCACCTTCTCTAAAACTTCCCGCAAAAAACGGACACGATTGTTCAGGCTGCCGCCGTATTCATCAGTGCGTTTATTAGTAAGCGGTGATAAAAATTCGTGAAGCAGATAACCATGCGCCGCATGTACCTCTAATCCATCAAAGCCGGCTTTATCAGCGCGAACCGCCGCTTGCTTAAAAGCTTCTATAACATCGGCCAATTGTTCTTTAGTCAGCTGTGCAGGCTGTCTGTACTCACTGCTAAATTGCAATGCGCTCGGTGCTAAAGGCTGCCCGCTGACAGATTGGCTCTTGCGCCCCGCGTGGCTTATTTGCAATGCTATTTTTGCTCCCCCAAGATGGCAGCCATCAACTACTTTTTTCAAGCCAGGAATCTGTGCATCATCCCAAAGGCCCAAATCATTATCGGAAATACGTCCTATCGGGCTGACTCCTGTTGCCTCTACAATTATAAGCCCAGCTCCCCCAACAGCCCTTGAAGCATAATGGACGAGATGAAAATCGTTGGCCTTACCATCAGATGCAGCGGAATACATACACATTGGCGGCATTACTATTCTGTTTTTCAGGGGCATATTTTTGAGAGCAAATTCGGTAAACAACTTCACACACATCACCACTTTCACAATATTTGTTTCCAAAGCATAAAACAGAATGCAAAATTTTCAGCCTTTTGAAAAAAGCTCTCAATTAGCTGCTCGTTCCTATTATATATCTATGATATTTAAAATTCAATACGCCAATTATCATTGGCTTTTGCGACGACAGCTAACAAAAAATTGCTTATATTTAACGGACAAAATTTGTCATGATACGTTCTTCCTGTAATGCCGAAAAAGAATTGGCCGTGCTGCGCAACAGCCATGCCATATTATGTCCCAGCACCCGCATTGTCTGCAAGCCTTCCAAATCTTTTTTCACGTCTGCCGGTGTAAAACCATGCACAGAATTCCAGTACTGTGATGTAACCACTGGCATCTGGTTAATCGTAAAATATTTATTAAGCCGGTCAAAGGCAGCACTCGCACCACCACGGCGGCAGCTTACGACAGCAGCAGCCGGTTTGCCTGCAATAAACTTACCGCCCGCATAAAATACCCGATCCAAAAGCGCGCATAAGGCACCATTAGGTGCTGCATAATATACTGGTGAGCCGACGACAATTCCATCCGCCGTTTTCATCTTTGCCAAAATACTATTAGCCGCATCATCATCAAATACGCATTTTTCTAACGAAAAACAGCGCCGGCAGTCTATACACCCATGTACCGGTTTATTACCTATATGAAAAATTTCTGTCTCAATCTTTTCTTTTGCCAGTTGCCCTGCAACTTCGTTTAACGCTGTATAGGTGCAACCTTCTTTATGTGGACTGCCATTAATTAATAAAACTTTCATGAATATACTCCCCTTTTATACCCTTTTATATGCACATCTATCACAGAAAATATTGCTTAGTAAAATTTTCTGCTATCAACTGCGTCAATTATTGGTTTTCTAACTCTCTTTAATATGCAAAAACTTGTATATCATATATAAAAATTAACCCTGCAATTTTATAGTAATTATCCTTCCGTTGCGAAGGAATTATACCATACTGTATGTTCAATTGGGAATTTTTCACTATGCATTTTACTTGGTTTCGCCTGGGTGGATGGATATCCCAGCGGCATCAAACCCAAAATTTCATAATTATCCGGAATGCTAAAATTCTTTTTTAACAATTCGGGATTAAAAAGCCCTACCCAAACAGCACCAAGCCCTAAGTTATGTGCTTCCAGCATCATATGTGTCAAGACGATACTGGCATCGACCCGCCCGTATGGCCGTTTATCGCCATAATGGTTATTGTTTTCTACGGATTTGTCATAACACACCAAAAATACTAATGGCGCATCAAAATGACAGGGCGTGCACTGCTTTATCTTTGCCCGTGCATTTTCATCCTGAATAACAACAATTCGTTGCGGCTGCCTATTTCCCGCCGTGGGCGCAATCCTGCCGGCTTCTAATATTTTGTCCAGTTTCTCCTTTTCTACCTGTTGGCCGCTGTAATTCCGAACGGAATACCTTGAGTTAATGAGTCCTTCATAGTCCATTGCTTTTCCTCCAGACAATATTTTCCCCTAAAACAATATGGTAATTACTTTTCTCTTTCTTTCCTACTATGTTATTATAAGTAATAAGGATTAAAAATTTAAGTACGCACATTTTTGTGCCCATAGGAGAAGGAGTTTTTATGAAGGGAAATGCCAATATTATAAGGCCGTATTATTCAGAAAAATGCCCAGTCATAAAAGCATTGGAAATTTTAGGGGGCAAATGGCGCTTGGCAATCATCTGGGAACTTTCCCACTATAAAAGCCTGCGTTATAATGAATTGAAACGCCACATTGACGGAATTACCAATATTATGTTAACCCGATCACTGCAAGTTTTGGAGCAGCATCATTTAATAAATAGGACGGATTACGGCCAAATACCACCCCATGTTGAATACTCAATCACAGCAGATTGCCAGGCACTTCTTCCCGCCCTTGAAATCATAAACGAATGGGGCAAAACAAGAATAGAAGTACATAGGGCACAATCATAATTTAAAAAATAACATAAAATTAATAAAGGCATAACAGTATGTACCAGCCACTCATCTAAAATAAAACTAAAACATTGTTTTTATTTTGGAGGGGATTTTTAAGTGGAAGAGAAAAAAAGTATTCTTGACCTATTTAAAGAAAAAAATCATGGTATAAGCCGCCGCCTTTTTTTACAGAGCTGCGGTGCGGCATTAGCTGTAGCAAGTATGCCGGTCAATCTAACAAAAGTCTTTGCCGCCGATGCGTTTTCCAGACAGCCCGCACATACTACGCTGACATGGACGCTTGATCCCCGAACTACGCAAACCCTTGCCTGGACTACATCAGTAGCGGCAGACAAAGGGACTTTGCAATATATTGATACACAAGCTTATAAAAAAACTGGTTGGCAAAATGCCCTTTCTGTGCAGGCTGATACAGAAGAATTCGACGCCAATACAGATTATGTACGCTTGCACTACGCTACTGCCCAAAAGCTCAAGCCGGGTACAGCGTATACTTACCGCGTAGGCTACGGTTCCGAATGGAGCGATCCGCAGTCTTTTTCAACTGAAGCGGATAATTTATCCAAATTCAAATTTCTCATATTTGGCGACTCGCAAAGCGGTATACCTGCCAATCCCGAATATAAACCATGGCAAAAAACAATAGAAAGCGCATATGCAGCAAATACAGATGCGGCTTTTTTTATGAATATCGGTGACCTTGTGGAAATAGGGCAGGATTATGCCCATTGGAAAAACTGGTATGCTGCCGCCGCAAATGTGCTTGAAAAAATTCCCGGCATGGCAGTAACCGGTAACCACGAAACATACGACGTACCGAAGGAAGACCATTCCGTGCTGCCTGTGTATTTCAAAAAACAAATTTCTTTACCGCTCAACGGCCCTGAAGAATTAAAAGGACAAGTTTATTCTTTTGATTATGGCAATGTCCATTTTGCTGTTCTTGACAGCCAGGAAAACGAAGAAGGTTCCTATATCGAAAACATGCTGAAAAAAGAAGCGGATTGGCTGGATAAAGATTTGGCATCATCCAAGCAAACCTGGAAACTCGTCTTTTTCCATAAGACCCCTTATTACAATAAAGCTGAACGGTCAAACGAAAATGTAAAAAAAGCCTTTGCCCCTGTCATTGATAAGCATCATGTCGACGTGGTAATAAATGGCCATGACCACGGCTATTCACGCACATATCCTATTTATAATGATGAATTTGTGGGCAGCCCGGATAAAGGTACCGTCTATCTCGTTACCGGCCGCAGCGGCAACAAATATTATACAGACCTCTCACAAAAAGTATGGGATGCTTTCTTCCATGATCCACAGGCAGAACCCAACTATGTGGTCGTGACAGTAAACGGGCCAAAGCTGGTTATTTCCGCCTATACACAAAGCGGCAGCTGCATAGATGTATATACTATAGACAAAGTGGCCAAGACGGATTCACCGCGCACGATTTTACCGGGGAAAGCCAATTATACCCGGCTGGCGATATGGGGAAACCTTTTACAAACACCGCTTATTCCCGTTCCTCCACAGCAAATAGAAAATGTTTGGTACCTACCACTAAGCAGTTTCATTGATTTCATAGGCGGTGATATGGATATAAAGGATAACACGCTGGCACTTATCTATAAAAAAGACAAAATCACTTTAAAGACGGACAGCAATGCTGCTATCTTAAACAATAATACCCTTTCCCTGACGCATCCTGTAAAACTTGTAAAAGATACACCAATGATTGCCGCTGATGA
Source organism: Pectinatus cerevisiiphilus (assembly GCF_004341685.1). Classification (GTDB taxonomy): domain Bacteria; phylum Bacillota; class Negativicutes; order Selenomonadales; family Selenomonadaceae; genus Pectinatus; species Pectinatus cerevisiiphilus. The sequence goes on along the minus strand of NZ_SMAA01000010.1, from coordinate 6,096 downwards.
TTTAAAAAGTCTACTGAAATTTGACAACCGCTATGATCCTTCTCTCAACATATTATTTTTAGTAAAATAACTTTTCATTATAAATAAACGATACAAAACAGGCATGCACATGGTATGTCTGTTTTTCTTTTTTCTTTACAGTGCAAGTGTCTACCTTTATACTAAAAGTGTACATTAAATAGAGTACATAGCAAAAAGCATTATTGAAATGATAATGTCTATTTCTCATGCTGCCAAAAAATAAAAATGATAGGAGTTGAATCAAAGATGGATGAATATGTAAACATAAAACTGCCTTATGACAAAAAGATTATTGACGCTAAAATTAAAAAGGCCAATATAGCGGGAATACTTTCTTCCAAGGCCGCCGATTTTCAGGCCACTTTACCAGAAAATGACATCGTTGAACAATCACTTGATGCACCTATTGCGTCAGCACGCCTCGAGGAATTAGCAAAAGGTAAGAAAAACATTGTCATCATCAGTTCTGACCATACCAGACCTGTTCCCTCAAAAATAATTATGCCCATCTTACTGCGCCGTATCCGCAAAACAGCACCAGATGCCCAAATAACGATTTTAGTTGCTACGGGATTCCACCGTGCCTCAACAAAAGAAGAATTGCTTGCCAAATACGGTGCCCAAATAGTAAACAACGAAAAGATAGTAATACATGTATCGGACGATGATACTGCTATGACCCAAATCGGCACATTGCCATCAGGCGGGCCATGTATCATCAATAAGCTTGCCGTACAGGCTGACCTGCTTATAGCCGAAGGTTTTATTGAATCCCATTTCTTCGCTGGTTTTTCCGGTGGACGGAAATCTGTATTACCAGGGATTGCTTCATATAAGACGATCATGGCAAACCATTGTGGGGAATTTATTGATTCAGACAAGGCACGTACAGGGAACTTGCAAAATAACCCTATCCATGAAGATATGATTTATGCTGCCAAAGCAGCTAAATTGAAATTTATAATAAATGTAGTGCTCAACGAAGAAAAAAAGATCATCGCCTCTTTTGCCGGTGATTGTGACAAGGCCCATTTACAGGGCTGTAAATTTTTACAGGATTTGGCCAGAGTCCCTAAACAGATATCTGATATAGCTATCTCCACTAACGGTGGTTATCCGCTTGACCAGAACATCTACCAGGCTGTTAAAGGGATGACCGCAGCTGAAGCCACTAATAAAGAAGGCGGTGTCATCATAATGGTGGCAGGCTGTGCCGACGGACATGGCGGTGAAGGTTTTTATCGAAATATCGCCGATGCCAAAACCCCAGAAGCATTTTTACAGCAGTCAATCAATACTCCGCGGCAGGAAACAGTACCAGAACAATGGACTTCCCAAATTCTAGCAAGAATACTAGTCCACCATCATGTAATACTTGTATCCGATTTGATTGATCCGCAGATTATCCACAATTTGCATATGGAAACAGCTACTTCTTTTGACCAAGCTTTAGCAAGAGCCTTTGAGCTCCAGGGAAAAGATGCACAGATAACAGTCATTCCAGACGGGCTTTCCGTAATAGTTGAATAAAATAAAAAAATTTTGTAATTGTATTTGTCATGATACTTAATAGCGGTATACATTTTTTTGTAATATTGAAAAAAATCTTAGTGCTATATAAAGATAATTAAACCTTATCCAGCATAAACTTTTTATTTCTAAAGGCAAATGCATATCGCTATTCGATTAATATACGTTTATAATATTTCAGTACAAAACCATTGTATTGTATTTTTCTGAAGGACATATGAAAATAAATGTATACTTGACAACAACGACAAAAGGATTTTATAATATACCTCATTAGATTAGGCAATGGCGCTTATCGTTAAAGATAAGTGTCATTTTTTATATCTAAACAGAAATTATATTATTTTTTATAATGTATAATTGATACCATTATACACAAAAAGGAGTTAGAACAATGGACTTGATTAAAAACTGGAAGATTCATGTACTGGCCTTATTGCTCGTCATTATAGCAGAAAAAATTGGTATGCAAAAATTTGGTTTGGTAGTTTTCCTTCCCTTATTTTATGCATTGGCATTAGGCGGTATTTTAAGTGTCCCCAAATTTAAAATATTATCCTCTGCCAATATGGAAAGAGCCGGCAAATTCATGCCTATAGCAATGCTGATCCTCATGGCAAAGCTTGGCCTTGGCATAGGACCGAATCTGCATATGCTTTTAAATTCCGGCTTAGCCCTTATCATGCAGGAATTTGGCCATTTCTTTGGTACATTGCTCTTTGGGCTGCCTGTCGCACTCTTATTAAAAATGAAGCGTGAAGCAATTGGTGCTTGTTACTCAATAGACCGTGAACCAAATGTCGCCATTATTGCCGAAAAGTTTGGCGTCTTTTCACCAGAAGGCCGCGGTGTCATGGGCATGTACATCTGTGGCACATTGTTCGGTGCACTCTGGATATCTATTTTGGTCGGTATTATTGCCAAACTTGGCATATTCCATCCTTATGCATTGGCTATGGGCGCCGGCATCGGCAGTGCCAGTATGATGGCAGCCGCGACCGGTTCAATAATAGCATCATTTCCAGCGGATGTGGAAAAAATACAAGCATATGCGGGTGCCGCTAACCTCATGACTTCAGTTATTGGTGTTTATTTTGCTTTGTTTATTTCTCTGCCGGTAACTATTAAAGTATATGAATTTATTACTGGAAATAAAAACACTAAATAAGGAGCATAACATCATGAAAGACACATGGGCCGATATAATTTTTATTCTTATAACTACAGCTGTTCTCGTACTTATTTCCAACATAGTAGGTTACGGTGGAAGTATCCAGCGCGATCTCATAGGTGCATTATTACTCGCAGTAATAGCTGCCGGTGGCGTTTTTCTGGCAAGGCTGCCGCTTTTAAATAAACTGCCCATTGTTTTCTGGGTGTCCGTCCTGGCCGTAGTTTTATCTGTCCCCGGCGTCCCGGGTGCCGAATGGATAGTTGCCAAAACAAAAGATATCAACTTTTTGGCAACCACTACTCCTATTTTAGCGTATGCCGGGCTTGCCCTCGGTAAAGAAATAGAAGGGTTCAAGAAATTGTCCTGGCGCATTGTTCCCATATGCCTGGCAGTATCTACCGGCTCATTCGTTTGTGCTACCTTAATGGCAGAAATCATGTTACACTTAGAAGGTATATTTTAAAGTTAAAATAAACTAGGAGATGTAGACTGATGACTAAGGATGAATTAAAAGCAATTGTCTGTGCCGCCATTGACAAGCGTCAAAAGGATATCACTGCTTTAGGTGATAATATTTATACTGAACCTGAGCTTGGCTATAAAGAGCATAAGACATCTGCGAAAGTACAGGCCGTTTTTGATAAGCTGGGGATAAATTACACCACCGGCTGGGGTATAACCGGCGTAAAGGGACACCTAAAAGGCCGTACTTCAAAACGTACTGTCGCCATGCTGGGCGAACTAGATGCCCTTGTATGCCGCAATCATCCTGACGCTGATGAAGAAACTGGTGCCATGCACTGCTGCGGTCATAATGTACAGATTGCTAATCTGGCAGCTATCGCAATGGCGTTTAAAGATACTAATGCCATGCAGTACCTTGATGGGGATCTAGTATTATTTGCCGTCCCCGCTGAAGAATGTATAGAAATAGATTTTCGCAATACTCTTCGCCAAAAAGGTAAAATTAAATATCTCGGCGGCAAAGAAGAAATCATCGCACAAGGCGGCTTTGATGATATCGATGCCTCCCTGCAAATGCATGTCAATCCTACCAAAAAAACCAATGGTGAAATACAGGTTGCCGGCAGCAACAATGGCTTTATCGCTAAAATCATCGAGTATAAAGGTAAAGCTGCCCATGCAGCGTTTTCCCCGTCAGAAGGAATAAATGCCTTGAATGCTGCTATGCTTGGCATAATGGCTGTCAATGCCCTGCGTGAAACCTTTAAGGAATCTGACTGTGTCCGTTTTCATTCAATAATAAACAGCGGCGGCGACCTTGTAAATGTAGTTCCTGACTACGTCCAAATGGAAAGTTATGTCAGAGCAGCCAGCGTAGACGCCTTAAAAGAAAGCAACACAAAAGTTAACCGTGCCTTGAAGGCCGGTGCCGACGCGATCGGTGCCAAATGCATCATAAAAGACCTGCCCGGTTATCTGCCACTTTTTAACAATAAAGGTATGAGTTCCCTTTTACGCAATAACAGCACCAAACTTTTTGCTCCTGCCGATGTTTACGACGGCACACATTCCGCCGGCAGTACCGATATGGGCGACGTATCCCATCTGATGCCGGTAGTACATGCATGGGTAGGCTGCGTGCATGGTGCATTGCACAGCGCACAGTACGACTTATTTGACAGGAACACCGCGTACAGCAAATCACCAAAAGCGATGGCAATGACGATAATCGACCTGCTTTACGACAATGCTGCCGAACTAGAAACAATCCTAGCAGAAAACACTCCTATCATGACCAAAAAAACTTATCTTGAATACATGGAATCAATTAAATAGACTTTGTTTATTATCAGTAAAAAATTTGTTTAAATAAAAACCGCTTTCTAAATCCAGTGCTTCCATAAGTCGGCTCTGAAAGCCAACTTATGGATAGACAATTTAATTTTAGAGAGCGGTTTTTCTATTGCAAAAATATAGAAACATTTTCCCTTGCATATTTTACATTTGCCGATATATTAAAAAAAGTATAAAATATATTTATAAAGCATCGCTTTTTAAAAAATTTCATTAATGTTGGAAACACCAACAAAACATTGCCCCACCAACTACTTCTACCAAATTTAAAACCTTAAAACAGTTTAATCTATTTACTATTTTTACTCATTACGTATTTCTTGGAAGGAGCTTTTTATGGAGACAATTAAGGATTTATATCAAAAGGCATTAGAGGCCACTGGCAAAAAGAATTTTTCATATGACCCGCAACAGCTTGACTGCCTTTTTACCCCGGAACAAAATATTCCTACATGGAATATTAATAACATTATTAACGCAGACAATAAAACCAAAGACGGCAAAACAGTAAGCCGGGACACGTCAGCTGTCTTACGGGCATTGTCCGAAAAAAAAGACAGAACAGCTTTTGTTTTGATTGCACCGGCATTCTTAGGACAATTCAGTGACAAAGTACAGCCGGGAATGATTAGGGCCGCATTTAAAAGTATTGGCTTTGACGGCCTGCTCGAAGTAGCTGTATTCGCGGATATTCTTACCTTAAGGGAAGCTCTAGAATTTGACCGCAATATTCACACTAATCAAGATTTTATGTTAACAAGCTGTTGCTGCCCAATGTGGTTGGCAATGATAAAGAAAATGTACACTAATTTAGTCCCGCATATGCCTCCATCCGTATCGCCGATGATAGCAGCCGGCCGTACTGTAAAAAGACTTCATCCAGATGCAATAACTGTATTTGTAGGGCCATGTATTGCCAAAAAAGCTGAAGCCAGAGAAAAGGATATTGCCGGTGCAGTCGATTTTGTCCTAACTTTCCAAGAAACACAGGAAATTTTTGACCTTTTACAGGTCAATCTCTTGGAGCAACCAGATTCCATAAAGGAATTTTCCTCTGGGACAGGTCGTATCTACGCCCGCACTGGTGGTGTAAGTACTGCTGTCAAAGCCACGCTCGCACGCCTTCACCCTGATCGCGAAATTGCCTTAACTGCCCAACAAGCAGACGGTATTCCAGCTTGCAGAGAAATGATAAATAAATTAGTAAGCGGCAGCAGTAAAGCCAATTTTTTTGAGGGAATGGGATGCGCAGGTGGCTGTGTAGGCGGCCCCAAATCATTGCTAAAAAAAGAAGACGCCCGCAATAAAGTAAATGCTTATGGTAAAGCTGCTGTGTATAAGACACCTCTTGATAATCCATACGTTTTAGAATTGTTGACACGCTTAAACTTTCATACATTAGAAGGTCTGCTCAATGATAAAGATTTCTTTGTGCGAAAAATCCAATAAAAATTTTTGTTGGTTAATTGTAAAATGAAATTGAACAGATAAAAATCCATAGTGACCTCGTGTTATGATTTAGGTGTCTAATCAAAAATATAACCTGAGGTAAT
>NZ_SMAA01000009.1 GCF_004341685.1 Pectinatus cerevisiiphilus | reverse complement strand
TGCCCACTTCGAACATACAGTCGAATCTGGAGCATAGTCAGTAGATGCACATATAAAATTTGAAGAATTACTGACAACTACCTTGACATTGAGCGCCTTTTAACATTTTTGGTTTTAAATTAAGGGCTAAATTATAAATGGTCAATCCCCAGCTAACACCTATAATATCTCCATCTTTGGTTATTGAGTAGAGATATTCGGCTGCCTTTGCGCTGATACTTTTTTTTATTTCTTCTCGTGTATCTAATGGTGTATATGCAATTTTTACATCTTCTAATCCATATTTCTCAATCAATAGTTGTTCCAAATTACTATTATCTTTTATGGGATCGATGATATTTATTTGTACGAATTTTTGATCTTTTGCATATTGTAGTAATCGCGAAACAGTGGGTCTAGATATATTAAGTTTTTCTGCAATTTTTTGTTGACTATAGTCTGATTCATAATATAGCTTAGCAATATTTATGCTAAGACGTTCTTTATTATCTTTCATATTACATCCTTAAAATATTTGTACATTCATTATTAATACAAAATATATAATAACAAAAAGCTATTGCACAGCAGAACGAACTACTTGCAATAGCTTTTTTATTATTTACGAATAAATCTCTTAACTGATACTTAAAAACTCTTGCGTTTTGCTGTACATAAATACATCATACAAAACAGTTTTTAAATTTTACATTACATTCTGCTCAGTTTTATGCCATGTTAATGAGCAATATCATCATACGAAACGGCACGTGTATGCTGTGTATGACTCCATTCATGGTCATTGCGATGTATAAAACCTAAGAAAACTATAGGAATCCAGCTGTAGATGAAAACTGGGTACAAGATGAGATAAAACCATGCTTTTAATTTGACGTGTATTTTAAGTAGAATAATGACTGGTAATATATATTGTCCTAATGTGATAACGGTAAGCAAGGATGATGGCAAAAACTGATATATATTGGTAAAAATAGTTACGCCTAAACCCATCTGGATATAACTCATAATGACGAAAAAGGTCGACATCATTAAAATATGCGGTTGTATCAAGTGCATACAACCATCTAGTATACGGATATCATGTCTTTTAATACCCGCCTTGATCATTTTGGGTATAAAGCGATGGGCTACGTCAAACTGTCCCTGTGCCCAGCGTTTCCGCTGCCGCCAGGATTGCATAAAAGTAAGCGGTTTTTCATCATAGACTATAGCATCATGCGCCCATGTAGTTTTTATTCCTTCAGTGAGCGCTTTCATTGTGAATTCCATGTCCTCAGTCAGGCAGGTAGCACCCCAGCCGTATTTATGCAATACGCCTGTGGTGATACACATACCCGTGCCACCGAGAACAGAAGATAATCCTATATTCGTCTTAGCCAAATGCCATATATGGTCAATTACCCAGAAAGCGATGGCAAATGTACCAGACACCCATGTATCATAAGGGTTTTTAGCATCTAAGTAACCCTGTACAAGTTTGTCTCCCTTGCACAGGCGATTATTCATTTCCAATAAGAATCGTTTGTCTACAAGATTATCCGCATCAAAAATTGCTACGGCATCATATTGGCGCTGCATTTTGAAAAGCCTGGCAAACATCCATTCCATAGCAAAGCCTTTGCCGCGTTTTTCTTTATCGGTTCGTTCATGTACGATAGCACCATGATCTTTTGCAATCTGTGCCGTATTGTCGCTGCAATTATCAGCTATAACAAAAATATCATACAAATCTTTAGGATAATCAAGCTGCCTCAGATTATCTATCAATTGGCTGATAACAGCTTTTTCATTATGCGCGGCAACAATTACCGCAAATGATTTTTGAGGCGTAAGGATTTTTTTCTCCTTACGTCTCCATAAGCCACAGATACCAATACAAAAGTAATATACAGTAAATAAAAATATTAACCCTTGAATCGGCAGCATAATATAATCAAGAGCGTATGTCATTAGCATTAGTTCCCCTTTGGCTGTATATCTTTAGGCATACTGCACCTCCACAAACAAACTATAAAGTGCATTACGCGATTTTATTGCAAATAGTATTTAATATACCAAAAACAGCGTAGGTAGAAAAAATAGCAAACAAAACCGCAAATGGGAATACAGCGCGGCAGAGGAATATAATAGCCAACGCAAATAGCAGGGAAATAATCAATGCGATTATATTTATTTTTTCACCGGTTCCCTTGAAATCGGGATAATGAATGCTGCTTATCATCAATAATCCTGTAATAATAACAATTATAGGTATTGCGTAACCAATTGCTATTGGTGGGATAAATGGCAGGTTAGCTATAAGCATAGCAGCTGTCGCTATCATACAACCACCGGCAGGAATAGGCAGTCCCATAAAATGACCATGTACGATGCTGGCATTTACATTGAAACGAGCCAAACGCCACATTCCACAAACAGCATAAATAACACCTGCTACGATGCTAAAATACATAAAATACTTCAGTCTATCAGGAGGTGTTCCTGCTTTCATTGCAGCCATGCTAATAATCGATAAAGTAAACAATACCGATATTATTCCAGGTGCAACGCCAAAAGAAACGACATCGCAAAGAGAATCCATTTCTTTGCCCCGTTCGTTGACTGTACCAAAACGGCGGGCTAAACGTCCATCCAAACCATCTGCAATTAATGCTAACAATATACAGATAGGTGCATCAATCAAAGGCCCGAATTTGACGCCTCCCATAAGCATTACAAATATGGCCAGTATACCGAATACTAGATTCATCGAAGTACAAAGATTCGGTATCCATGCTTTACTCATTATTTTTTTATCCTCCCAATAATTGTTTCTCCGCCTACAACTTTGTCGCCTTTTTTTACTACGACATTGACGTTGTCAGGCATAACGACCTCAGTACATGAACCAAATTTAATGAGGCCGTAGAGCTCTCCCTTCGTCAACGTATCATTAAGCGTTACCCAAGATACGATGCGGCGGGCCAGAATTCCGGCTATCTGCGTAACTGTGACGCGCATTTTGCCATTATCTATACCAATCATATGACGTTCGTTTTCAAAACCGACGCTGTTTTTATAAGCTGGATGAAAACGACCGCAGGTATACTGTTGTAATTTTATTTTGCCCTTCATCGGACTACGATTAACATGTACGTTAAAGACAGACAAAAAAATGGTTACTTTAGTTCCTGGTCCTTTGACAAAATCATCATGGTCGACCTTCACTACCTTCATAACTTTGCCATCAGCAGGTGAAACGATGACGGAATTATCATCTGGTATGTTTCTCTTCGGGTTTCTAAAGAAAAACGTAAAAAATCCTGCCAAGACACCTGGTGCAACAGCTGCATATGGACTTATTAAAGCACCTGCGCCAACAGTCAGAGCCGTGGCAAAACCAATGAACTTGTATCCTTCTTTAACAATATTCATTTTTATTACCTCTTCTATTTTTAAAAGCTGAATAATCAAATTAAATATGCACTTGACATGCGCTTATAACATACTAATTATAGTATAATTAAAATTTTTTGTCTACTGATTCGCCTTTTTTTTCCACACCCGCACAGCATTTACAAATTTTGGTAAAGCCATTAACCTGCCCGCTCTTTTTGGTTGCATCATTCCACGAAATAACCATTCAAGTTTTGCCTTTTGCATCCATAAAGGAGCTCGTTTCATTACTCCTGCCATAACATCAAGGGTACCACCGACACCGATAGACAGTGCACAATCAAGTTCTGGTAAATGCTTGTATAACCATTTTTCCTGTTTTGGTACGCCAAGTGCGACAAGTAAAAGATCGGGTTTAGCAGCATTTATTTCTGCTACGATGGCTTTATCATCAGCAGCCGTAAAAAAACCATTTCGCACACCAACAATTTCAATACCGGGATAGTCTTGTTGCGCTTTGAGTTTTGCTTTTTCAGCTACTCCTGGTGCCGAACCGAAAAAGAATACGCGCCAACCTTTGCTCGGTGCTAGCTGCAAAAGGTTTTGCACTAGGTCAAAACCGGCGACTCTTTCAGGCATATGGACGCCCAAATAATTGGATGCCCAGACTGTTCCGGCACCATCTGGAATTACTAGATTGACTTTATTTAATATTTCCTTTAATTCCTGATCTTTCGTAGCCCGCATGATCATTTCAGCATTAGCGGTCGCAATCATATAATTATGTTTTGCTTCAATAAATTGTACCGCTGTTTCCACAGCCTGCTGCATAGTTATTGAAGTTACTTTTGTTCCTAATATATTAACCGTTGTAAACAATTGCTGATTCCCCTCTTTAGCATCAATTCCTACTTTGAAGTAATCTTAAGTAGCTATTATACTGCATCCTTCTGATAAAAACCAATGTATAAACTAATAAGACATTTTATCATATTCTTGAACCTATGCAAAACTATTTATTTAAAATCATTCTGGAAAGAGCAGTGAAGATAGCGGGAAACTTTACAAATACAAGATTTTCTGATATTGTTTGAGAGATATAATAATTTTTTTATTTAATGATGACTATGACAGGAGAATTATATGAAGTTTATAGATAGAACGAAAGTAACCGTTAAAGCCGGTGACGGTGGTAATGGCAAATCTGCTTTTCGGCGAGAAAAATTTGTGCCTAAAGGTGGACCTAGTGGCGGAGACGGTGGAAAAGGCGCTGATATAGTATTTGTTGTTGACGGCAATATAAATACGCTGCTGGATTTCCGTTATAACAGAAAATTTGTAGGGAAAAATGGTGGCAATGGTGATATTAAGAATCAGTTTGGGAGAAATGCCGCTGATTTATTAATAAAGGTTCCTGCTGGTACAATTATTAAGGATGAAGATACTGATGAAGTGCTGGCCGATCTGACAGAAGAAGGCGAAACTGCTGTTATTTGCCGAGGCGGACGGGGTGGACGAGGTAATGCCCGTTTTGCCAACAGTGCCAATCGCGCCCCTACCTTTGCGGAACTCGGTGAACCAGGTGAAAGTAAGAAACTGGTTTTAGAATTGAAAGTACTGGCAGATGTGGGACTCATCGGTTATCCAAGTGTCGGCAAATCAAGTCTTATAGCTGCCGTATCAGCAGCGCGTCCTGATATAGCTGAATATCATTTTACAACGCTGGCGCCTATTTTAGGAGTGGTCAGTGTGGGACCAGAACAAAGCTTTGTGATGGCAGATATTCCAGGCCTTATCGAAGGAGCTGCTGAAGGCGTCGGTCTCGGCCATGATTTTTTGCGCCATATTGAACGGACTAAAATCTTGGTCCATGTTATTGATGCGTCAGGTATAGAGGGAAGAGATCCTGTAGACGATTTTTATAAGATTAATAAGGAATTAGCCTTGTATGCCGATAAATTGACAAAAAGTCCGCAGGTAATTGCCGCTAACAAGATTGATCTGCCTGAAGCCGCGGAGAATTTGCCAAGGCTCGAAGCCCTTGCCAAAAAGGAAGGAATTCCTTTATTTAAAATATCAGCTGCCACTAAAGCAGGCGTCACTGATTTGATAAAGCATGTATATACTATGCTGATCAATTATACCGAACAGCCTAAAGCTGAGGAAAAAACTAAAGTATATGATGCTGCAAAAGATAATGAGGATGAAATAAAAATATCTCGTGATATGACAGGTGATTTTGTCGTTTCGGGGAAATCATTGGATAAGCTTGTCGCTATGACTAATTTTGCAAATGATGAAGCATTGCGCCGCTTTCAATACATTTGGCGTCTCAAGCAGATTGATGGTAAGCTTAAGGCCAAAGGTATTAAAGAAGGGGACACCGTCCATATTGGTGCAATGGAATTTGAATTTAGGGAATAAATATTTGGAGGATGCAATTTGATTCGCAATACATTAACAGGTAAACAAAAACGCTTTTTACGCTCTATGGGGACAACTCTCGAGCCCGTTGTCCAAATAGGTAAAGAAGCAGTTACACCACAATTAGTTAAAAGCGCTAATGACGTAATAACGAAAAGGGAACTCATCAAGGTTCGTGTCTTACAAAATTGTCTGCAAACACCAGAAAGTGCCATATCGCTTCTGGCAGAAAGAACAGACTGTGATTTAGTCCAACTGATAGGGCGCAATGGACTTTTATTTCGTAGAAATTTTAAAAAGCCTAAGATAAAATTACCTAATTAAGGTATATGAAGGTAGCTTTGATGAAAGACAGAAATGAAATCAAAAAGGCGCAGCGGATTGTTGTTAAAGTTGGCACAAGTACTTTGAACCACACTGCTGGACGCTTAAATATACACCGCATCGAATGTCTGGTCAGGCAGATAGCCGATCTTGCCAATCAAGATAAGGATATTCTGCTTGTAACATCAGGCGCCGTAGGGGCAGGCCTGAGCCGTATGAAAATAAAAAAAAGGCCAGATAATATACCGGATAAGCAGGCTTTGGCCGCTATAGGGCAAGGTATATTGATGCATATTTACGAGAAATTATTTGGTGAATATGGGCAGACTGTAGCACAGGTGCTTTTAACGAAAGAGAATTCAGTCAGATATTCACAGTACATAAATTCCCGTAATGCTCTTTTGGCCTTGCTGCAAATGCATGTTATTCCGATAATAAATGAAAACGATGTCGTTGCTATCGATCAGCTGAAAATCGGTGATAATGACACTTTGTCAGCCACTGTTGCCAGCATAGTTGATGCTGATGCTTTGGTGCTTTTAACTGATATAGATGGCCTTTATACGGCAAATCCACAAAAAGTCCCGGATGCGCAGCTAATAGATAAAATTTCAGAAATAACACCGGAAATAGAAGATATTGCCGGTAGTGCCGGTACTACTCTTGGTACCGGCGGCATGTTTACAAAAATTCAAGCTGCCAAAATTGCGGTTAATTCTGGTGTCACGATGGTCATTGCCAATGGCAGCCGGGAAAATGTACTGCCAGATATTTTTGCAGGAAAAAGTGTAGGGACGATTTTTCCTGCACGTGAAGCTCATTTGAAACAAAGAAAGCGCTGGATTGCGTTTGGCAAGAGAATAGCCGGCAGTATAGTTGTTGACCATGGGTGTGAAGATGCGCTTATAAAACACGGTTCAAGTATATTAGCCGCAGGCATAACAACTTTTGAAGGTGATTTCCCTGCAGGAAGCACTGTTCGGGTTTTATCTACAGATTCCCAGGAAATAGCCCGTGGCATTATAAATTATGATACTGAATCCCTAAAAAAAATAATAGGACATAATACAAGGGATTTTGCTTCGCTTTTGGCTGGTAAAGTATATGATGAAGTAATACATCGTGATAACATGGTACTTATGGTTTGATATCGCTGTCGGCCAATGCGCTGCTATAGTTTTTAAGGAGGAAGCCCTTTATGGAAAAAACACTATCTTTGAACGATCAGGCAAAAGCGGCCCGTCTTGCTGCAAATGAGCTGATTGGATTATCAACTCTTGAAAAAAATAAGGCATTGCAGGAAATGGCAGATGCTTTGGAGCATAGGCAAAAACTTATTTTGTCGGAAAATAAAATTGATTTAGCTAATGGACGCAATAAAAATCTCAGTTCTGCCATGCTTGACCGTTTAATGCTTAACGAAGAACGCATTCATCAGATCACGAATGGACTTCGGCAGATAGCTGCCCTGCCTGATCCCATTGGCAGTGGACTCATGGAAATGAAGAGACCAAACGGGCTTGATATAAGGGCAGTGCGTGTACCACTTGGTGTTATCGGCATAATTTATGAAGCACGGCCCAATGTTACTGCTGATGTTGCTGGGTTATGCATAAAATCCGGAAATGCTGTCCTTCTACGGGGTGGTTCGGAAGCTATAAACACAAATAAAATCATCAGTTCTATTTTAGCTACAGCAGCCAGTAGTGCAGGGATGCCTGAAGGGGCAATCCAGTTTATTGAATCGACGGACCGCGGTGCTATAACAGAATTACTGCATCTGCGTAAATATATTGATGTTATTATTCCGCGCGGAGGCAGTAGTTTAATAAAATATGTAGTTGAAAACAGCACTGTTCCTGTTATAGAAACTGGTGCGGGTATCTGTCATGCGTTTGTTGATAAAAGCGCCGATAAAGAAATGGCCGCTGATATAATAGTAAACGCGAAAACATCCAGGCCTGCTGTCTGCAATACAATAGAAACACTTTTAGTCCATCAGGATATCGCTAAAGATTTTATTCCGTTTATTGTGGCTAAACTTGCCGCATGTAATGTGGAGCTGCGTGGCTGTGAACGCACACGAGCCATTTATCCTGATATGGCAGAAGCTACTGAAGATGATTGGTCTACAGAATACCATGATCTCATCCTTTCTATAAAGGTCGTTGATGATATAAATGCTGCTATTAAGCATATCAACACATATGGAACTAAACATTCAGAAGTAATTATAACCAATGAATATACCAGTGCGCAGCTTTTTCAGCAGAAGATAGATGCGTCCGCTGTATACGTCAATGCTTCTACACGCTTTACAGATGGTTTTGAATTTGGGTTTGGTGCGGAAATAGGTATTAGTACACAGAAACTGCATGCCAGAGGGCCAATGGGTTTAAATGCGTTAACGACTATGAAATACTTGATTAATGGGAACGGACAAGTACGCTGATGTGCCGGTTTACAGGATATTTAAGAACATTAAGACAATATTTGAATACCGAAAAAGGCAGCCATGATTTTTGGGATTATTCGCGGGCATTAGTTATCATGATAATAGTCATGCTGCTTATGTATTTTTTAGTAAAATATTTATTGGGAGAATTTTAATGAAAAAGATTGGCATAATGGGCGGAACGTTTGATCCGATCCATTACGGTCATCTAATGACGGCCGAAGCTGTACGCGATGAATATAAAATGGAACAAGTCATTTTTATACCGGCGGCAAATCCACCACATAAAGCAGGGCTGACTATTACCCCGGCCATACATCGCTTTAATATGACATTGCTGGCAACATGCTCTAATCCCTATTTTAAAGTATCCGATATCGAAATGCGCCGCAAAGGCCCATCATATACGATCGATACAGTATATGAACTTATCAAGGCTTATGAAAACGACACTGAATTTTATTTCATAACAGGAGCCGATGCAGTCCAGGAATTGCCTACATGGGATAGGATAGAAGAACTTTTAAATATCTGCCAGTTTATTGCCGCAACACGTCAGGGCTGTATTCCTGATGTTGATGCGATAAAAAAACACTTTGGCACATTGGGTGAAAAACGCATACACCGTTTAGCTACGCCTGAGCTTGAAATATCCTCGACAGATATAAGAAACCGCCTAAAAAAGGGTTATTCTATAAAATACATATTGCCAGAAGCTGTTGAGCAATATATACGCAAGGAACATCTGTACCTTACTTAAAAAATGTTTTTAAAATGTGTGGTGGAATACGTTTTGGTCATCTGACAGCTTGGCAGTCGACAAGGTTAAATATATTGTTTTTTATACGATGACGAGTTACGGTTTGTTAAGTCCCGCATAAAATAATTTTTGAGAAAATGCCGCGTCACTTAAAGCAATAACGTATTTATTAAGCTGCATCCTACTATACATTTGTCAAAAAATCTTATATACGCTATAATGTAAAGCAAAGTACTTTGACGAAGGGAGAAGATGCTATGATCGGCGATATTTTCCGACAGGAAAGGGAAAAAAAGCAGATTACTTTAAAGGATGTTGAGAGCGAAACAAATATACGTACTTTGTACTTGGAGGCGATAGAAAAGGGCGATTACGACGTAATCCACGGTGAAGTATATCTAAAAGGCTTTATTAAAACATATGCAAAATTTTTAGGCCTTGATTATAAGGATATCTTAAACAAATATTATGAAGAAAAAGGGATTGCTAATCCCACGACCGAAACTTCTTCTGAAAAGCAGCAACCAACCTCTGAGAATACTGCATCTGATTTAGCAACTGACCTTCCTTCTGAACGAAATAAAAAAGAAGATAATAGTTTCCATCAGCGTGTAGAAGATAATCGGGGAAAAAGAAATTTGGTGAATATTGTATTTGCTGTAATAATCGCCGTGATCGTTATAGGCTGTATAGCCTACTTTATCGTTCCCCTCGTTACATCACCAGCAGCGCCAGCTAAAAATGTCTCCCAGACGCAGGCACCTGCACCGACTGAACAACAAGCAACACCAGCCGCTGCACCACAACCTGTACCAGACGGAGTCCATGTTGAAGCTACATTCAATGACAAGTGCTGGGTAGAAGTTAAAGTTGATGGAAAGACTGCACTTGAACAGACTGTTGATAAGGGTGCTAATTTTAAATGGGATGGACAGCAGGAAGTACAGCTGGTTCTTGGTAATGCCGGTGCTGCTAAAGTTGTTTTAAATGGTAAAGATTTAGGTAGTTTAGGTACTAATGGGGCAGTTGTTACGAAAAAATTTACCAAAGATAAAGTAGAAGATGTAAAAAAATAAAGCAGGTGCTTAAATGAAATGTCCATTTTGCGGCACAGTTGACAGCCGCGTCATTGATTCGCGGTCTGCTGATGACGGAAATTCAACAAGACGCCGCAGAGAATGCTCCGCCTGTGGCAAACGCTTTACGACTTATGAGACAGTAGAGAATATACCCCTTATAGTCATAAAAAATGATGGGCGCCGTGCCGTTTTTGATCGGAACAAGCTTTTAAACGGTATCATTCGCTCTTGTTATAAACGGGATATTCCTACTGAAAAGATAATTCATTTTGCTGATAATATCGAAAAAGATTTACACAATATGATGGTATCAGAAATTTCCAGTAAAAAAATTGGTGAGCTTATTATGGAACGGCTCAAACATTTTGACGAGGTTGCTTATATACGTTTTGCTTCTGTTTACCGTAAGTTTACAGATATTGATAATTTTGCCCAGGAACTTGCAGAATTACGTTCGACAAAAAAAAAGAGAAAATAAAAAAAACTGTTGCCAAAGCTGTTTTCGGTTGCCATAATAAAATATTATGCTGCCTTTAACGCAGTTTTGACAATAGTTTTTTTTATCTGGTCGTTTAATTTAAACAATATTAATGCTAATTTCTTGGAGGTAGAAATTTTGTCATGGAAAATTAAAAATTATTTACGGGAAATTTTGGACGATGAAGAAGGATATAGTCTATATCCGGCAGGCATCCGCACCCGTTTTGCCCTCTGTTATCCCAATCAATATAGTGTTGGCATGTCCAATCTGGGGATGCATATAATCTACCATCAAATAAATGCACGTGAGGATAGTGCTGCCGAACGCTTTTTCCTTCCTGACAAATATTTGCAAAAACAATATGAACATAGCAATACTCCGCTCTTGAGTCTTGAATCGCAAAACCCTCTTTATGAATTTGCCGTTATCGGTTTTGCAATATCGTTTGAGCTGGATTATTTTAATATATTAGAGATGCTGTCCCTTGGTAAAGTAAAGCTGCTAGCCGCAGATCGCGAGGAAAATGATCCATTGGTGATTGCCGGCGGCCCTTGTGCTACTTTTAACCCAGAACCACTTCATCTTTTCATTGATGCGTTTATTATCGGTGAAGGAGAAGAAACAATAAACAATTTTCTGGATGTCTATCTTACTGCACGCAAAAAGGGACTTTCCCGGCGGGAAGCGCTTTTTTGCCTTGCTAGTGTTCCGGGAGTTTATGTACCCGCGTTTTATACGCACCAATATGATACTGCGGGAAAGCTTTTACATATCGAAGCAGCTGAAAATGTACCACATAAAGTAGCGCGTCAATGGGTTAAAAATATAGATGCTTATCCAGGCCATACAGTGATTAAAAGCAAACATACAGAGTTTAATTTTTATTTAATTGAAACGGCGCGTGGTTGTGGCCGGCATTGTCGTTTTTGTATGGCCGGTTATTGTTTTCGCGTGCCGCGCAATAGAAGTGTTGCGGCGATTAAAGCAATGATAGAAAATGTTCCTGCGCAAAAAAAAATAGGCCTTATGGGCGCAGCAGTATCTGACCATCCACAAATTGATGAAATATGTCGCTTTATCAATGAAAAAAAACATCCTATGTCGGTAGCTTCGTTTCGCGCTGACTCCGTTACGCAATTGCTTGTCGATTCTTTGGCTGCAAGCGGGCAGAAAACACTTACCCTTGCTCCAGAGGCAGGCAGTATAAAGCTGCGCCATATTATAAATAAGGGTATCGAGGATGAACACTTATATAAGTCTATAGATATGGGTATAAAAGCAGGGATACATAATTTCCGGCTTTATATAATGGTTGGGCTCCCTGAAGAAGATGACGAAGATATAGATGCGATAATAAAAATGGCAATTGATTTGAGAAACTATATGGATAAAAACAAAGCCCATGGTAAATTGACATTAAGTATAAATCCATTTGTACCCAAGCCATTTACACCATTCCAATGGATGCCTATGGCAGATATGAAAAGAATATCTTCAGTATTAAAATATATAAGGACATCTTTGAAAAAAATAAAATATGTTGAAGTCCTTACTGAGTCGCCAAAAGAATCATACTTACAGGGAATATTGGCGCGTGGTGACAGAAAACTTGCCCAGATACTTTATGAAGCACATACATTAGGTGGTAGTAAGAGTTTTCGGCGAGTGATGAAGGCACATAATCTTGATGATTCATTTTACCTGTACAGGCAAAGAGATATTGCTGAACTTTTACCATGGGATACACTCGACATGGGTGTCAATAACAGTTATTTTGTACATGAACTGGAAATGGCAAAAGAACAAAAGCGCACTGTAAGGTGTTTTAAAGGCTGTAAACGCTGTGGTGTTTGTTGAAAGGAAAATTATAATGAAATTAGAACCTGCAGTTTATACCTTGTCCGTTTTTAATAAATTTAAAGACAGAGTTGTTCATGGCATATCACAACGAAGTGGTGGAAGTAGCAATGGTTGCTATAGTTCCTTAAATCTGGGGTTGCATGTCGGTGATAACGCGGATGCTGTTGTCGAAAACAGAAAGCGTTTCAGTAAACAAATGGGGACTGACCTGTCTCGTGTGGTTTGTTGTGAACAGGTACATGGCACCAATATACATGTTGTTACTAAAAAAGATATGGGCAGCGGTGCTTTTACGCTTGATGATATTATAAAGGATACCGACGGTCTGGTTACAAATGAAAAAAATATTCCTCTTATGCTTTTTTTTGCAGATTGTGCGCCTTTGCTTATTTATGATCCCCAGCATAATGCCATCGGTCTTGCCCATGCCGGCTGGCGCGGTACTGTCGGCAACATAGCGGCAAATACATTACAGGTTATGCATGACACTTACGGTACAGAACCGTCTGACTGTATTGCAGCCATTGGCCCCTGTATCGGACAATGCTGTTATGAGATAGGTGATAATGTAGCCGAAAAATTTATTAGTCTTTTTTCATCACTTTCTGTACCATCTTCCGTTCTTTCGCAGATATTATTACGGCGTGCAGATAAATATCATCTTTCACTTTATGAAGCAAATAAAGAATTGTTGCTGTTGCAAGGTGTCAAGATGGAAAATATAGCAGCTGAACACTGTTGCACTAGTTGTAACGTCGAAAAATTTTATTCGTATCGGGCAGAAAATGGGAAAACAGGTAGACATGCGGCGCTTATCTATTTAAAATGATTAAGACTTTTATCGCCTGATATATAAAAATTTTAATCGTTGCAGGAAATTCTTGCTTTTAAGCGGAATTTATTTTAGTTAGCATGTTATATAATATGTGCGCCGATCATCAGTAAAGATAAATAAAAAAACCTTTTTCATATGGTATATTATATAAATACCTTTACTGGACGATTATGGACAAATATATATCTTTAGAGGAGATATAATAATGATCAAGGAAAATTTATTAGCAGTAGAAAAATGTATTGATGAATCCAGCAAGAAACGGCAGCAAGATATGATTGAAAAGGTAAAGCTTGTTGCTGTTACTAAAAACCATACCGTTGAAGAAATGCGCGAAGCAATTGCTGCCGGAGCTGCCTTCATAGGTGAAAATCGTGTTCAGGAAGCACTAGAAAAATACCCACAAATCGGTAATACCGTGGAATGGCATCTCATCGGTCATTTGCAGACCAACAAAGTAAAACAAGCTGTAAAGATATTTGATTTGATTGAATCTGTAGATAGTATAAAACTCGCAGAAACAATAAATAAAGAAGCTATCAAAATAAATAAATTGCAAAATATTCTTGTACAAGTAAATTTGGTTAAAGAACAAAGTAAGTATGGTGTATATATAGAAGATCTGCCAGCATTGTTGTCGGATATAGACGGTCTTCCCAATCTGAAATTATGTGGGCTCATGTTTATTGCTCCTAACCTCGAAAATCTTGAAGAAGTCCGTCCTATGTTTAAATCAATGTATAAATTATTTAGAAAGATTCAGAAGACGGCATATCAAACTGCTGATGTAAAATATCTTTCTATGGGAATGACACATGATTATAAGATCGCTGTTGAAGAAGGCGCCAATATTGTACGTGTTGGTACTGCCATATTTGGACCGCGCCAATATTAAGGAGGAGCGATTATGACTTTTTTTGATAAGCTTGGCAGTAAAATGGGACTGGCTGATGATAATGATAAAAATAATGCGGATGCCAAGCGGCAGATGGACCACGAACTCGATGAGACTGATATTTATGCGAGTATGTCAGCGCAGGATAATGTGGTCGATTTTCAATCAGCAGCTGCCAACTCTTCCGGAAGCGGCGTATCTAAGCAAATGAAGGTTATCATCATTGAACCGACTTCCTTTGATGATGCACAGCAGATTTCAGACTATATAAAAACCCGTAAACCGGTAGTTTTAAATTTTGAAAATACTGAGGACAACACAGCCAGAAGAATAATAGATTTTATAAGTGGTGCTACTTATGCGCTTGCTGGCGACATAAAAAAGATTGGACAGCATATTTTCTTGTGTGCACCGAGTAATGTAAATGTAACTTTTTCTGATACAGTAGCACAAAAAACGGCACCTTCCCATGAAGATAAATTACCTTGGGAATGAACTGGTTGAATAATATATTTGGGAGTGATTATTGATGAAAATAGGATTTATCGGCGGTGGTGCCATGGCTGAAGCCATAGTTTGCGGTATTTCTTCACAGCCTTGGATTAAACCACAAGATATATACATTTCTGACCATAAAGAAAAACGTTGTAATTATCTACATGACAAGTACAACGTAAATGCATCAGTAGGTGCACAATCTTTTATAAAAAGTGTCGACGTTGTAATTTTGGCAATAAAGCCGCAGTCAGCTGCTAAAGCCATTGATGAAATAAAGGGGCTTGTAAAAAGTGATGCCATAGTTATCTCTATTATTGCCGGTATGCTTCTTACTGCACTGGAAAAGGCTTTTCCTGTTAATCCCGTCATTCGTGTCATGCCTAATACGCCTATGGCTGTCGGTGCCGGTATGTCGGCAATAGCTCTCGGCAAAAAGGCCGAAGAAGTCCATGGCAGTATTGCCGAAAAGATATTTTCTTCAGCAGGGCGGGTTATATTTGTCGAAGAAAAACTTATGGATGCTGTTTCTGGTCTTTCGGGCAGTGGTCCTGCCTTCATTTTTGTACTGATTGATGCAATGTCTGATGCTGGTGTAAAGGCAGGGTTGAAACGAAATGCTGCAATACAGCTTGCCGCACAGACAGTTTTAGGTTCTGCAAAAATGGTGCTTGAAACGGGGATGCATCCTGCACAATTACGTGACCAAGTAACTTCTCCCGGCGGGACTACTATTGAAGGTGTCCATGTCATGGAACAACGTGGTGTCCGCGGGGCGATGATAGATGCTGTGACTGCAGCCGTAGAAAAATCTAGGGCAATGGGGAAAAAATAATATGGCTGAACGTGAAAAAATAATCCGTTTTTATAAAGGCACGGAAGGAGAAGATATTGCTGTTCTTTTAGTTGACAATATAGAAGTTGTTAATAAAACAAGGAAATTTCGTTCCAGCGATTTTTTAGATCCTTATGGACAGGAAATAGCTGAAACGATTGCTGCCAACTATGATGGCATTAATGTTGAATTCAACGGTGGTTACAATGGAGCCGAACGGCAATGTGCGGCATTTATCCATGATGATTTCATGGGTAAGGTGAATTTCGGCTTAGAAGTAATTGATGCAGCATGGAATGAAAAATTTTGTCATTTATTACATCGTGATGTGTTAGGTGCTTTGATGGGGTTGGGTATAGATAGGCGCAATATAGGCGATTTAATTATAAGCACTGGGCACGCGAAAATAATCTGTTTAAGTAAAATAGCAGAATTTCTCGTAACTAACTTAACTACTATAGGCTCTACTTCGGTTTCCTGCACACATAGTGATTTTTCGACTATACCGGAAAGAGAAGAACGCTGTAAAGAAATATCGGCAACTGTTGCTTCGTTGCGTATTGACTCTATCGCGGCGGCCGGCTATGGATCGTCGCGTAGTAAAATGACAACAGATATTGAAGCAGATAAACTTAAACTCAACTGGCAGCCTGTCAAAAACCCGTCGCAAACGGTCAAGGAAGGCGACGTCATTTCTATGCGTGGACGAGGAAGGATTGAAGTATTTCAGATACGGGGAAAAACAAAAAAAGGACGTACTGGCATCCTGCTAAAACGATATATATAAAACTTGGAGATACGATATTATGTTCATCGCGTGTATTATAGCTGTAATTATTGTTGATCAGGTAATCAAATATTATATTCGGTCAACAATGCTGCCGGGGATGTCTTTTCCCGTTATTCCTAACATATTTAGTATTACCTATATCCAAAATGCGGGTGCCGCTTTCGGTATATTAGAAGACCAGCGTTTGTTCTTCATAATAGCAACAATTCTCGTATTGGTATGTGGAATATATTTTTATCCTGTGATTAGAAGACAAGCTTTGCTGTTACGTCTTGGTACAGCTTTATTGCTTGGTGGTGCTGCCGGCAATCTGATTGATCGGATAAGGTTTGGCATCGTCATTGATTATTGTGATTTCCATATATGGCCAATTTTCAACATAGCCGATACGGCCATAGTCTTCGGCGTTATTATCATTATTTATTATATTTATACAAGAGGACTTCCTGAATAATGACTTCATATGAGTATATCGCGCAACAGGAGAATGATCGTTTAGACTCTTTTGTTACAGCCCAAAACACTACTTTCTCACGTTCCGCAGTCCAAAAACTTATTGCTGGTGGCAATGTCCTTGTGAATGGTAAAGAGGTCAAGGCAAATTACCGCTTGAAAATAAATGACCGTATTACGGTCACTGTTCCAGATCCCGTACCGCTTGACATAAAAGCAGAAGCAATTCCGCTTGACATTTTGTATGAGGATGAACAAATTATCGTCATCAATAAACAGCGGGGCATGATTGTCCATCCCGCCCCCGGAGTTTATAGAGGAACCCTTGTCAATGCCCTGCTGGCGCATTGTAAAGACCTTTCTGGCATAAACGGCATTATCCGACCCGGTATAGTGCACAGGCTCGATAAAGACACCTCTGGTGTGATGGTAGCTGCCAAAACTGATGAAGCCCATATCAAACTGGCCGAACAAATAAGTAGCAAAAAGGCACAGCGCTGTTATCTTGCTATTGTCAACGGTAATATAAGTGAAAATGCAGGACGTATAAGTGGTAATATAGGCCGCCATCCTGTTGACCGGAAAAAAATGGCAGTATTACTTGATAAAGGAAAACCGGCTACGACACTTTTTAAAGTACTTGAACGGTTCCGCCAATATACCTTTATAAAATGCAGACTTTTGACAGGCCGTACACATCAGATACGTGTACATATGGCTTATATAGGGTACCCGTTGCTTGGTGATCCCTGTTATTCAAAATGCAATAAACCATTGGATAAAAAAATTGCGGGGCAAGCTCTGCATTCCCATACGTTAAAGCTTTATCATCCTTCTACAGGGCAGGAAATGCTCTTTACGGCACCACTGCCTGATGATATGCTTAATATCCTCAATATTTTAAAAAATAAAAAGGGAAGTGAAAATAATGGCTGATTTTATCGATAAAACTGTTCTCATGGACGAAAAGGGAATTCATCGTGCTTTGACACGTATCGCCCATGAAATAATCGAAAAAAATAAAGGCGTCCAGGATATTGTTCTCATTGGTATTCGTACACGGGGAGTTCCTCTCGCGGAAAGACTCTCTGCTGAAATTAAGAACATCGAAGACGTCTCTGTTCCTGTAGGCGTGCTTGATATAACGTTATACCGTGATGATTTATCCACACTTGCTTATCAACCGGTGATACGGGAAACAAAATTTCCTTGTGATATCACAGGAAAAACACTTGTGCTGGTAGATGATGTCCTTTATACAGGACGCACTATTCGCGCAGCCCTCAATGCGCTCACTGACCTCGGTAGGCCGCATGTTATCCAACTGGCGGTGCTTATTGACCGCGGGCATAGAGAACTGCCTATACGTGCTGATTACGTTGGCAAGAATGTACCTACAGCGGCGAGGGAAATTATTAACGTGCAGCTCAATGCTATTGATAAAAAAGAACAGGTAGTTATCAAAGAACCTGTGTAATAGGGATTGACTATAAAGCCTAGCATTGCACTATATGTAACCATGATGGAATATGGTGCTGTGCAGCGAAAGGTAATGGCATACTGGGAAACAGTCTTGCTATGATGTTCATAATTTGCTATAATATATAGGTCTTTTATAACGTGGCTGTAGCTCAGACGGATAGAGCGGTTGCCTCCTAAGCAATAGGCCGCAGGTTCGACTCCTGCCAGTCACACCATATGAAATTAATATTCTTAGAGTTCTGCACCCAATTGTTAAATGCTCACTGAGAGCAAATTGGAGGCAAACATAGAAATTAAAAAGCCGGTAGGAATTTTCCTGCTGGCTTTTTTGTTATGCAAAGCAAAAATCGGTTCTATACTAAATGTTGGGGTAAGCAAAAATTCAAGCTTACTCTGATATTATTTTTTTACAAAAAAAGAGCATAAAACAAAAAATCCGTTACAATTAAGATTTCTACACTAAAAAGGAAGGATAGATGTTTTATGCTCAATAAAACTTGGGCTATAGATTATTAAATTAAAAGGATTTAACGAATCTTTTATATAAAATATATCAAAACTTGGGTTGTTTTATATCAAGCCTTTGGCATGGGAGTCTCCAAGGGTAGCCGAAAAATAACAAATTTATCTTTTTATTTAAAAGCAGTTATAGATATTTGCGATAGAAGTATCTTGCAACCAAGGAATAGTAACAAAGTTACCATCACTAATTTTATTTATTTCTTTCAGCCATTGCTTTTCAGCTTTGACACGTGCCATTAACATAGGATTTTTCGTATTAGTCATAGAAAGGCACTGGTTTGCAATCCACCATTTATTATGCATTCCCGCCCGCAGCAGATCATCATGCAGCCTTGATGCTTCAAATACAGGTGTTGCTTCTGGCAATGTGACAATAATGACTTCTGTTTGTTGTTTATCACGCAGTCTTGGTAAAAGACGTTGCACCGAAATCGGTGTTTCACCTTTGGCCCTTTGTACTTCCCGATGATAACTCTGGGTTGAATCTAATAATAAAAGTGTATGGCCGGTTGGAGCAGTGTCGATTACGACAACTTCGTTTTCTGCCTTATCGACAATATCAGCAAAAGCTCTGAATATGGCAATTTCTTGTGTACAAGGAGATTTTAAATCTTCTTCAATGTAAGCAATGTCTTCATCATTCATCGTCTCACGTGCTTTTTCAAGTACTTCTGTTTGGTAATGTAGCAATTCCTGTTTCTCATCAATGTGACTAAATGTTATATTTGCCGATTTCTGAATAACGTAGCGCAGGTGATCGGCGGGATCCGTTGAGGTTAAACGTACCTTTGTTCCTTTCTTGGCAAGGGCTAAAGCAATTACGGCTGCTAGGGTAGTTTTACCAACACCGCCCTTGCCCATTGTGAAAATTACCTTTTTTCCTGTTTTATATAAATCTTCGACTAATAAATGAATTGATAAATGTTCTTCCAATTTTATTGGTGCGACAGTTTTTTTATATGTATCATGTTGAAAAAATGCCCGGATATTATCTAACCCTAAAATGTTGTAAGAACGGAGTGGTAAGAAAAAAGTTTTGAGTTTTTTCAGGGTATGGGGCATATTTTCCATGGATATGTGCTGTTTAGCAGATATTTTTTGTGAAATATCATCGGAAGTTTCAATTAAGACACCATTAATAATCAAGAACTGATTATCAATTCCTAATTCATGCAATTCGATACTTGAGCGCTCTGCTTCCAATAAAGGTGTTGTTTCTGGTCTTGCAATCAAAAGAAGCGTTGTTTTCATAGGGTTTGATAAATTATTGACAGC
Source organism: Pectinatus cerevisiiphilus (assembly GCF_004341685.1). Taxonomy (GTDB): domain Bacteria; phylum Bacillota; class Negativicutes; order Selenomonadales; family Selenomonadaceae; genus Pectinatus; species Pectinatus cerevisiiphilus. The sequence goes on along the minus strand of NZ_SMAA01000009.1, from coordinate 86,000 downwards.
AATTTGATACATAGTTTTTTTCTCTTTAAGTCCTGCAAGCTGTCCTAGACAAGAGGCGCCATGTGTACTTTTATTGATAAAATTACTCCAAGCTGAAGGAAGTTGCAACATACGCAGTGTATGTCCAGTTGGCGCTGTATCAAAAATGATATGATCATAGTATTCTTTGGTAACACGGTCAGTAATAAAATGAGCGAATTGGTCAAACGCGGCTATCTCAGTGGTACAAGAACCAGAAAGCTGTTCTTCCATGTTCGTAAGAACATTTTCAGGCAGTTTTGTACGATAGGGAGCAATAACGGCCTCTCTGTATTCTCTTGCTGCTTCTTCTGGATTAAGGTTGGCAACGGTAAGATTGGGAACACCGTCAATCACAACACCCTTACCGCTGAGCGTGGTATGGAAAACGTCCTGTAAATTAGAGGCAGGATCAGTACTGACCAAAAGAACTTTTTTACCATGGTCTGCTAAATTGACAGCTACGGCACAAGCTGTAGAAGTTTTACCAACACCACCCTTGCCAGTAAAAAATAAGTATTTTGTAAGGTTTATCTTGCTTGGAGCAAATGTTTCTTGCAGGATATCCGCCATATTAGCACTTCCCTTTAGTGTTACAACAGCAGCCATCATCCTTTTTCATCTGCTTTATTTCAATATTTACACCAAGCCATTCGGCTAGTTCACTATTGCTTGGATAACTCTTTGTTTTAATAACGTTGCCATCAACAAGCGTTACAGGCAAAACTTCAGCTCCCTTTTCTTGCAGTATCTTATTGATTAGCTTATTATCAACAAAACACTGTGGTTCATTAGCCAGATTATGCCGTTCGATAAGGATACCTTTTTCTTTTAAAGAATTAATTACCGTTGCCATTCGTAAAAGCTCAGGATCGATTGATGGACCACATACACCTGTAGTACAACACATTGCCGGATCAAAAATTTCAACCTTTTTCATCTAAATTAGCTCCTTTTCATTTTTCTTTTTTGTCGCAATAACCATTTTTTTGTGCTAGCCATTTATTTAAGTTTGCTAGATCTTCTTTGTACAGATTTATGCATCGCAAATTGTCAAAAACTAAGCTGTTAATGAATTTTAAGCGTTCATCTTTTTCTAAAGCATAATATGCCCACTGTGCCTGCTTTCTGTCTTTTACTAGTCCGGCATTTTTCATATAAATCAAATGCCGGGATGCTTTTGCCTGGGTAATCTGTAAAGTTTCCATAATGTCACAAACGCATAGTTCTCGCTCATATAGTAGATTCAATATTCTTAATCGCGTTTCATCGGATAGTGCTTTTAAAACGTCTACTAGCTTTTTCACATATGTCCTCCTTATATATAATTGCGTACTCGAATAATCGCTTATACAATTATAATATTACTATTAATCTATAATTGCAACCTAAACAAATAAATTTTTATAAAAATTTACTGATAGAGATAAAAATAGTCTGCGTGTATAGATCTTATACACGCAAAATAATCCAATGATAAAGATACACTTATCATCGGATTATTTATGAGAAGATAAAAAAGAATGTGGCGGAATGTATTTTCCTTGTTTATTTAATAGCGTATTTTTATATCAATTATTTTGGCTGTAGTTGATATAAGTAAAAGATTGTTTTTTCTTAGTACTGTGGTTTTCAACATGAGTGGTATCCCAATAGACTGTAGCATCAATATTATAGTCATTTTTTAATTGAGAAGTAAAATTTTGAATAGCATTTTGTGTTTCTTTGAAATGTGGACTTACCTTGGGAACAATCTTTAAGAAGGCAACTTGTTTTTCTGGACCAAAATCATATATATATAAAGCTTTCATGTCACCTAAAACATAGTATTTTTTTATAACAGTTGAAATTTCTTCTATCGTTTTTTGTTGACAGAGTTGCCGAGTAACAAATCCAGATGTTCTTTGAAGGAAGTTATGCCAGCTCCTAAAATCATAATGGCAATTATAAATCCTGCGATACCATCAACGGGCAATGATGTAAATTGTGAAGTGAGCAATGACAGTAAAGCAGCAGTAGTTACACCAGCATCAGCTAAACTGTCTTTTAATGTAGCATTTAAAACGGCTGAATCAAATTTGCTGTTTATAACATGAATATAAAAGGCAAAGATTAATTTTACTATTATTGCAAATATCTGGGCAAATAGAAGTTTGGTTGTTAGCATAGAGGGTTCTGGGGATAGCATACGCATAATAGAAAATTTTCCTACTGATAATGCTGTTATAATTATTAGCAAGGCAACGATAAAACCACTAATGTATTCCATTCGCCCATATCCGTATGGGTGTTTGGTATCTGCATCTTTTCCGCTTAAATAAAAACCAACTGTTGTCACAAGAGAAGAGATACAGTCCCCAAGGTTATTAAAACCGTCAGCAATGACAGAAACACTATTGCTTAATAATCCTAGTGTTAATTTTAAGAAGAATAGGCAGGCATTAACTGCTATGCCGATAATACCTGCCAGTTGGCCAATTCTTTGGCGCTCACTAATATGTGTATTTTGGGGGAACTTTTTTTGAATCATTTTTCACCTATTCACTGTACTAATATTGGTAGTTCTTTATAGTGTTATATATATTATGGACATGTGGATTCATCATGATGATTAGCAGTATGATCGTTTCCGTCTTTCTGTCCATGTAGAGAATCTTTATTTCCGTTTAAACCATGATGGTAATTGTGCCAATTTTCAATAAGCCTGCTTAATAATTGGACTAAGAGCTGCTGCTCATCTTCCGATAAAACGGAAAATAATTTAGTCGTCACTGCTTGGTGACTGTCAGCATATTCAGCGGCTACTGCTTCACCTAGATCAGTTATTTCAACATCAATGCTGCGTTTATTATTAGCTGCTTTGGTTCGATTGATGAGTCGTTTACTTTCTAATTTAGTTAATAACTCACTTAAAGAAGCAGCGCGGATTTGCAATATGTCCAGTAAGTCATGTTGTGTAATTTTATCGCTGGATGCCAGCAATGAAAGTATGCGTTGCTGGCTTGGGTGCATACCGCCACTTTGATGATGACCACGACTTAATGCGTGAGAGCAGCGTAAAAAGAGTGAGTAAAGTTTTTCTGAAATAAGATTTGGATTTTTATTACCAAGAGAGTTAGTATTCATTTTTTCCTCCGTAAAAATTATTTATTAGGTACCTAACAAATGTTATCGTAACATAAAAAAAAATAAGTGTCAAGCATTATTTTCAGGTACCTAATATAATAAAATTTATTTACAAAATATTATATGAGCTGGGCAGAACTGTAAATTAATTTTGCTGCTATACATGGTTTATATGTTTGTGTGCGTGACTTAGTTTCTGCAGGGATGTCTATATAATTTACTAAACAGCATGCTTGCAAGAGCTAAAGCGGTGTGCTATAATTACTAACTGATATAGTTTAGGAGAAATGAGGTGTGTTATATGAAAAAGGGAATACATCCTGATTATAAAGAAGCGACAGTTGTTTGCGGCTGCGGCAATACTTTTAAAACCGGATCCGTAAAGGAAAACCTTCGCGTTGATATATGTTCAAAATGTCATCCGTTTTATACGGGACGTCAGCGTGAATCTGCTGCCGGTGGTAGAATTGAAAAATTTAACAAACGTTACGGAACAAAATAATATTTGTTATGGGCGGCAGAGCAGCAATGCTCTGCTTCATTTATATATAGAATTATTTAACTTATAGGGCAAAGGAGCTTAGTGGTGAAAGAAAAATGCTGTACCAGAATGAATATAGGCGGGCAGGCTGTCATTGAAGGCGTGATGATGCGTGGTGCTAAATATGTAGCTACAGCTGTTCGCGAACCGTCAGGCGAGATTTGCGTAAAAAAAGGACCTGTAAATTCACTCGGCGATAAATATCCTATTTTGAAAAAACCTTTTCTGCGAGGTGTCCTCTCACTCTGTGAATCTTTAGTAATCGGCATGCGTTCACTTTCCTATTCTGCTAAGATGGCAGGAGAAGATGAAGATGATAAGCTTTCGGATAAAGATATGGCAGTTACTATTTTTGTATCTATCGCAGCGGCGATTTTGTTATTTGTGGTTATCCCAACGGCTGCGGCAAGATTTTTTCCAACCAATGATCCTTTTTATATGAATTTGGGAGAAGGAATATTACGGTTGGCAATATTTCTTATATATATATACGGAATATCAAAAGTGAAGGACATCCACCGTGTTTTTCAGTATCATGGAGCTGAACATAAGACGATTTTTGCTTATGAAGCAGGTGTTCCACTTACCCCTGAAAATATCCAAAAATTTTCCCGGTTTCATCCGCGTTGTGGTACTTCTTTTCTACTGATCGTTATGTTGGTTAGTATAGTGATATTTGCCTTTTTAGGCTGGCCGGACCTGATCTATAGAATATTGTCACGTGTTGTGCTATTGCCTGTTGTAGCTGGTGTGTCATATGAAATTATCAGATTTTCTGGACGCTCGAAAAATCCGCTTGTCCATATTGCTATTTTACCGGGACTGTGGTTACAGCGTCTTACGACGAAAGAACCTGATGCATCAATGATAGAGGTAGCGGTTAAGGCGGTAGAAGCAGTTGTTGTCGAAACGCAGGAAGAACCTGCAAAGGCATATGAAGAAAAATCGTCATCGTTTACACAACTAGTTGATAATAATTGATATATGGGAAAGGGAATAAGCGTTCGTGTTAGAAAAGTTAGCTGCAATTGAAAATAAATATTTGGAATTGGAATCATTGATAAGTGATCCTGATATTTTAGCGGATGTACCACGTTGGCAAAAATACAACCAGGAACATGCCGCACTCAGCGAGATCGTGGAGAAGTACAGGCAGTATAAAAAGGCATGTAACGAATTAAGTGAAAATAAGGCAATGCTCGCTGAAGAAGATGACAATGAATTTAAAAAATTATTGGAAACAGAAATAGCTTCATTGCAAAAGGAAAAGGAAGCTTTTGAAAAAGAGCTTCCCCTTTTACTTTTACCTAAAGATCCCAACGATACTAAAAATGTCATAATTGAAATACGCGGTGGTGTAGGCGGTGACGAAGCGGCCTTATTTGCCGGAGATTTGTTTCGCATGTATTCACGTTATGCGGAAATGAAGGGGTGGAAAACCGAAATTCTTGATGCAAATGCTACTGAGCTGGGCGGTTTCAAGGAAGTTTCTTTTTGTATTGAAGGCCGTGGCGCGTACAGCCGCCTGAAATATGAAAGCGGGACTCACCGTGTGCAGCGTGTGCCGGAAACAGAATCCAGCGGCAGGATACATACCTCTGCTGTGACGGTAGCAGTATTGCCGGAAGTGGAAGATGTAGAAATAGACATAAAGCAGTCCGATTTGCGTATAGATACATATAGAGCAAGTGGAGCTGGCGGACAGTATGTCAATAAGACAGATTCGGCAATCCGCATTACACATATTCCCACAGGCATTGTCGTCCAATGCCAGGATGAAAAATCACAGTTGAAAAACAAAGAAAAGGCCATGCGTGTCCTGCGTGCCAGAATCAATGATGAAGCCCAGAAAGCACAGCAGAAAGAAATTGCTGCTGATAGAAAAAGTCAGGTAGGTTCGGGTGACCGGAGCCAACGAATCAGAACTTATAATTTTCCGCAGGGGCGTGTTACAGATCACCGTATCGGTATGACATTGCATAAACTTGATGCTGTTTTAAACGGTGAGCTTGATGAGTTGATAAATGCGCTTATTACGGCTGACCAAGCGGAAAGATTACAGCAGGTCAAATAAATATATGACGCAAAACAAGACATATGCCGGCAACGGGAAAATATGGACTATCGGTACAATTTTGAAATGGACGCAGGAATATTTTTCGGCGAAGGGAATTGATTCTCCGCGGCTTGATGCAGAGGTGCTGCTTTCTTATCTTTTAGGCAAAGAAAGAATATATCTGTACGTGCATTTTGATGAACCCTTGCAGGAAAATGAGCTTATCAAATTTCGCGAGCTGGTAAAAAAAAGGGCAGCACGTATACCGGTGGCTTACTTGACAGGGCAAAAAGAATTTATGGGGATGCCGTTTAAGGTAAACAGGCATGTTCTGGTGCCCCGTCCGGAAACTGAACTTTTGGTAGAGTGTGCTATCGAACGTCTGCCCAGTGAGCAGACAGCTGTGTTTGCAGATATTGGTACGGGCAGCGGCGCTATAGCGATATCGCTTGTTAAGCTAAGAAAAAATCTTCATGGGTACGCAGTCGATATCTCAGCAGAGGCAATAGCAGCAGCACAAGAAAATGCAGGGATTCTTCATGTTGAAGATAAAATTGAATTTTTGCAGGGAGATTTATTGCAACCGTTGCGGGATATACCAGATAGAGAACCATTGGCAGCTATTGTTGCTAATCCACCATATATTCCGCTTGCTGACATGGATACATTGGAACCGGAAGTGCGCGCGTATGAACCAGCTGATGCGTTGACAGACGGCGCTGACGGTCTTAATTTTTATCGGCGTCTTTTAGAAGAAAGTAAGGAATTACTAGTTGCAGATGGATTTTTGGCTTGTGAAATTGGGATAAAGCAGGCGGCATCTGTAAAAAAAATAGCAGCGGAAAATGCTTGGGGGAAAATTGAGATATTGAAAGATTTAGCGGGTATAGAACGGGTAGTCGTATTATGGAAACAGAAATAATAAAAGTAACTCCAGAGGATAACGAAGCCATAGAAAAAGCAGCAGGGCTTATAAAAAGCGGTGAAGTTGTCGCATTTCCGACGGAGACTGTTTATGGCCTTGGCGCAAACGGCCTTGATACACAGGCATCAGCAAAAATATATAGGGCAAAGGGGCGCCCTTCTGATAATCCCCTTATTTTACATATAGACAGTGTCGAAATGTTATCTATGGTAACAAAGAAAATGCCGCCTATGGCGGTAAAAATATTGTCGGCATTTTGTCCTGGTCCGGTGACAATGATTGTACCCAAGAAAGAGACAATACCTGATACTATCACAGGTGGGTTGTCTACCGTTGGGGTAAGGATGCCTGCTAATCCTATTGCCAGAAAACTTATAAACCTGTCCGGTGTACCAATAGCCGCGCCCAGCGCCAATATTTCAGGCCGCCCCAGTCCGACTACGGCGGCATCGGTATATCGTGATATGAAAGGCCGCATTCCCTTGATTTTAGATGGTGGCGCCGCGGGATTTGGCGTTGAATCCACTATAATTGACTGTACTGAGGAAGTTCCTGTTATTTTACGCCCCGGAGCAGTTACCAAGGAAATGCTGGAAGAAATTTTTGCTGAAGTGCGTATAGATCCAGCCTTGACCAAAAAAGATGAAATACCAAAAGCTCCTGGTATGAAGTATCGTCATTATGCGCCAAAAGCTCCTTTGGTTTTGTTCGAAGGGAAAAAAGAAGCTATGCTGGGTGCATTGGCGAAGGCATTGAAGAAGTACCAGGGAGAAGGCCAAAAAGTAGGTATCATAGCAAGTAGTGAAGTTATAAAAGCACTGGCTTATGATGCTGTATATGATTATGGCAGCAATAAAAACCTTTATGCGATTGCCTCTAATTTATATAATGCTTTACTTTATTTTGATGATAAAGATATAGATATTATTTTGGCGGAGGGAACAACGCAAAAGGGGATTGGCCTTGCGATTATGAACCGCCTGAAAAAAGCAAGCGGGCAAAATATCATAAAAATTTAATTAACGATAACGCAATAGGACTAAGGTTTTATTGATAATATTTATTATGGGTTAAATGTAAAAATTTGCCATTAGATAACACGGTATGTTAAAATTATCTTAAAAAAAGATAGGTGGTGGAGAGGCATCCATAAATTGGATGCTGATTTTTATGAAACTTGTTATTGGCTGTGATCAGGGTGCGTTGGAACTAAAGGAACATGTGAAGGAAGTATTGAAGGAGTTTACTGATATAACTGTGGAAGATGTAGGCACCTATACTACAGATTCAGTGGATTATCCAGATATAGCGGAAAAAATATGTGCTAAAATCACTTCGGGAGAAGCTGATAGAGGTATAGCGCTTTGTGGCACAGGTATAGGGATTTCTATTGCATGCAATAAAGTCAAAGGTATCCGTGCTGCACTTTGCCATAATGTTTTTACAGCACGTATGTCGCGCCAGCATAATAATGCCAATGTTCTGGCAATGGGCGGCAGGGATGTAGGTTTTGGCCCGGCAACTGAAATGGTACGTGTCTGGGTGAAAGAAAAATTTTTGGGTGGTCGTCATGAACGCCGTGTAAATAAGATTATGGCGATAGCAGATAAACGAAATAGCTGATAATTGAGTAGGTTTTTCTTAGGGGGATATAAATGAATCTTGTGGACGATTTGGAGAAAGTTGATCTGGAGATAAGTAATGCTATAAATGCCGAATTGGAACGACAGCGCAATAAGCTTGAATTTATTGCTTCGGAAAACATAGTAAGCCGTGCAGTAATGCAAGCGCAGGGCAGTGTCCTGACCAATAAATATGCGGAAGGATATCCAGGGAAACGGTATTATGGTGGTTGTGAATGTGTCGATGTAGTGGAACAGCTGGCAATTGATCGTGTAAAAAAATTATTCGGCGCTGAATATGCAAATGTACAACCTCATTCCGGGGCACAGGCCAACATGGCTGTTTTCTTCGCTCTCCTATACCCTGGCGATACTGTGCTTGGCATGAACCTTACTGACGGCGGACATCTTACACATGGTAGTCCGGTTAATATCTCCGGTAAGTATTTTAATGTTATACCGTATGGTGTTGATAAAAAAACAGAACGCATTGATTATGATGCATTGCAGGAACTTGCCCAGAAGCATCATCCGAAGATGATTGTCGCTGGTGCGAGTGCATATGCGCGGATAATTGATTTTCGGCGTTTATCATCGATTGCCAAATCGGTAGGGGCATACTTGATGGTAGATATGGCACATATTGCCGGTCTTGTAGCCGCTGGGTTGCATCCAAACCCTATAGAATATGCCGATGTAGTTACATCAACAACACATAAAACGCTGCGTGGACCGCGCGGTGGTATTATACTTTGCCGTGATGCTGAATTTGGGAAAAAATTCAATAAGGCAGTTTTTCCGGGAACCCAGGGCGGCCCTTTAATGCATGTAATCGCAGCCAAGGCTGTAGCTTTTAAGGAAGCACTTAGTGATGAATTTAAAGAATATCAGCGGCAGATTATAAAAAATGCACGTGCTTTGGCAGAAGCTTTGACAAAAGAAGGGTTTCGTATTGTTTCTGGCGGTACGGACAACCATTTGATGCTTGTCGATCTTAGAAATAAAAACATCACTGGTAAAGATGCGGAAAAATTACTTGATGATGTAGGTATTACCGTAAATAAAAATACAATACCATTTGAACCGTTGAGCCCATTTGTGACAAGCGGAATAAGACTTGGTACACCAGCACTAACAACTCGCGGTTTTAAAGAAAAAGATATGGAAGAAGCAGCCAGCATAATGGCTATAGTATTAAATAATCCAAATGACGAAAGTAAAATGGCAGAAGCGGTAAAGCGCGTAAAAACTTTATGTGAAAAATATCCTTTATACTGAGTCAAGGGAGAATGAAAATGACAGATGATTTAAAGATAAGTATTATTGACCATCCGCTGGTGCAGCATAAGCTGACGCTGATGCGTATGGAAGAAACGGGTACTAAAGATTTTAGGGAACTCTTAGAAGAAATCTCCATGCTGATGGCTTACGAAATAACACGTGATCTGCCGCTTGTCGATGTGCAGATAAAGACACCAGTGGCTGAATGTACTTCAAAGACACTTGATGGTAAAAAACTAGGCCTTATTCCTATCCTGCGTGCTGGTCTCGGTATGGTGGATGGGATTGTCAAACTCATACCGACGATAAAAATCGGTCATGTTGGCATGTACAGGGATCCTAAAACATTAAAACCTGTCGAATATTATTGCAAGCTGCCTAAGGATGTTGCTGAACGCACCTTGATCGTAATCGATCCGATGCTGGCAACGGGTGGTTCTGCTGCGTCGGCACTTTCCCTGCTCAAGAAAAAAGGAGCTAAACATATTATTTATTTGTGCCTTGTTTCTGCTCCTGAAGGAATAAGGACTATAAATAAATTACATCCTGATATTAAAATCTATACAGCTTCAGTCGACAAACGACTTAATGAACATGGTTATATAGTTCCTGGACTTGGCGATGCAGGCGATAGATTATTCGGTACATTATAAGCTTAGACCATAAAAGTATCGATTATTCGTTTGGAGAAAAATATGGATAAATACAACCGTCCTGGTTGGACGGAATATTTCCTTGATATAGCGAAAGCTGTGGGGCGTCGAGCTACTTGCTTTCGCCGTCGTTATGGGGCAATTATTGTCAAGGATAAAATAATAGTAAGTACAGGTTATAACGGAGCACCGCGCGGCGAGGCCAATTGTATTGATACGGGTGTTTGCGAGCGTGAGCGGCAGCATGTTCCCAAGGGACAGCGATATGAACTTTGTGTGGCAGTACATGCTGAACAAAACGCGATAATTGCTGCTGATCCTGTCAAAATGAAGGATGCGGTAATTTATATCGTCGGCTATAATGAGGATGGTACACTGGCATCAGGAAAACCATGTCTTTTATGCAGAAGAATGATATGCAATGCTATGATCGGTAAAGTAGTTTATTTGGAAACAGATGGTTCGGTCGTGGAAGCTGATCCCAGAAAAATATATTGATATATTCTTTGGGTTAGGCTAATATAAGAGCAGTATCAATATCAAATAAAAAAACAAAACTGATGTTCAGCAAAGTTTGATTTTAAATGGAGTTTTCTGTGAAGGGTTTAGTGCTGGACTTGATGAGCTTATTTGCAAACGGTCAGTTCAATTTGCATGGTAAATCTGTTTGCAGATGGTAGTATTGTTTGCTTATAGTAAAGGAAGTGCGCTGTAAATATGCCGAGTTCTTTTTTGGCTTTTGTTATCTCATTGGTTATCGTTTTACTGATAATGCCACTGGTAATAAAATTTGCTGTTAAAACGGATGCGATGGATGCACCAAACAAAAGAAAAGTACATTGTCAGCCAATTCCTCGCCTTGGCGGGTTGGGAATATACATTGGATTTTTAGCAGCTGTGCTGATCTTATCACTTACTACTGATGTAGTGGCTGGGCACGGAATGGATTTAGCGGGACTACTGATCGGGGGAACTTTTATCGTCATAATCGGTATTATCGACGATTATAAAAATCTACCCGCAAAAGTGAAGCTTATCGGCCAAATCGCTGCTGCGTGTATCATGGCATCCTTTGATGTGCGGATTGATTTTTTGACAAACCCCTTCGGTGATTGGATATTTTTAGAATATTTGTCGGTACTGGTTACTGTTTTCTGGATTGTCGGTCTTACTAATACGGTAAATCTTATTGATGGTTTAGACGGACTTGCCGCCGGTGTTTCTACCATTGCTTCAATAACGTTGCTTCTGGTGGGATATCAGCAGGGGGATGCATTTGTTGTTTTCATCACTGCGGCTTTAGCTGGTTCTGCTTTAGGTTTTTTGAAGTATAATTTCAATCCTGCGCGTATTTTTATGGGTGATACTGGCAGCATGTTTTTAGGTTTTATATTAGCTGGAGTTTCCATAATCGGCGTTGTAAAAAGTGCTACGACAATTGCCTTGATAGTACCTATTTTAGCATTGGGACTGCCTATTTTGGACACCACCTTTGCGATAATAAGAAGGTACCGGAGCGGTGTTCCTATTTTTAAACCAGATAAAGGACATCTTCATCATAGACTTTTAGATTTAGGTTTTACGCAACGGCAGGCAGTGCTGTTGATGTATGTATTCAGTAGTTTTTTAGGGTTGAGTGCTATAGCACTGACACAGGTTAGTGAATATGCCGGCGGGATAATATTATTATTCATATTGCTGGTAATTATTTATGGCGCAAAAAAGATTGGGATATTCCATCCGAAAAATAATATTCATACCTGACATTTTATGCTGTTTGGCGGCAGGAGGAAGGATCATGAAGGAAAAAATCAAAGTAATGACTGTTTTCGGTACGAGGCCGGAGGCAATTAAGATGGCTCCGGTAATACTGGAATTGGCTAAAAGTGACAAAATAGACCCCGTTATAGCAGTTACGGCACAGCACAGAGAGATGCTTGACCAGGTATTGCAGCTTTTTAACATAAAACCTGATTATGATCTCAACATCATGGCTGCTGGACAGACACTTTTTGATATAACCACTAAAGCTATGCAGGGGCTTGATAAGATTTTAACGAAAGAAAATCCTGATATGGTGCTAGTCCATGGTGACACGACAACAACCTTCGCGGGAGCCTTGGCAGCGTATTACCATGAAACTGCGGTAGGCCATGTCGAAGCAGGACTGAGAACAAATAATAAATATTCACCTTTTCCGGAAGAAATGAATAGAAAACTGACCGGTGCGCTTGCTGATCTTCATTTTGCACCAACACAGGTTTCCCACGAAAATCTGCGTAAGGAAAATGTTCCTGAAAAAAATATTTTTGTTACTGGCAATACGGTTATTGACGCTTTACACAGAATTGTTGGTGATGAATATAAATTTAGCAATGAAATGCTGCATGGTATAGATTACGCTAATAGGCGTATTATTTTAGTGACTACACATAGACGGGAAAATCTGGGAGAACCAATGCGTCATGTATATAAAGCCATGAAGGAAATAGTGGCAGAATATCCGGATGTAGAAGTCGTCTTTCCCGTTCATAAAAATCCCAAGGTACGGGAAGTTGTTAATGAAGAACTCGGCGGATTGGAACGTGTCCATTTAATAGATCCTTTGGACTACGAACCATTTGCTAACCTGATGCATCGCTCTTATCTTATTATGACAGATTCAGGCGGCATCCAAGAAGAAGCACCATCTTTGGGAAAACCCGTTTTGGTATTGCGTGATACTACTGAACGTCCTGAAGCTGTGGATGCTGGTACTGTCAAATTGATTGGGACAGAAAAAAAGCGTGTTTATAACGAAGTTAAATATTTACTTGATGATAAGGCAGAATATATGCGGATGGCTAGTACATGCAATCCTTATGGGGATGGTAAAGCCGCTAAAAGGATTGTTGAAGCAATTCTTTATTATTATGGCTTCACGGATGTTTTGCCTCCAGTATTCTCACCATCAGTAAAAAAATAAAGCTTTAAATTTTTTCTATAAAACGGTATTTGCTTTTCTGATAATGATGAAAAGGAGATACCGTTTATCAAATAAAGAAAGAGGTGGTTTGGAGAAAATAAACAATGTGTTATTAATGTTGAGAATATTTTTACTAATTTTATTCTAAAAAGTGTTTGCAGAATATTTACTAAAAAGAGGATGGTATTGTCAACCGTGATGAGGGCAGTATCCTATACATGTATATTATTGGTGTGGGATATCAATTAATTACATAAAGACAAAGGATGTGTTTGCTATGAATTTAAAAGCCAGAATGTATATTTCGTATGCAGTAGTAATAGTTTTAACGGGTATTATTGGGTTGTTTTCCTTGTACGCGATGGACGGTGTAAATTCCCGTTTAAATGAATTGGGCAGCCAAAAGGTACCCAGACTTTTATTGATAACTAATATAGACAAGGAACTTAGTGAATATTTAGCGGCACAGCGCAATGTGATTTTACATAGTGCTTCTTCTAATGATGATATGGCTGATATGCAAAAAGCAGAACAGGCCATAGACAAGGAATTAAACGAATTACAGGAAAAATCAATATCTACTTATAAAGGCCAAATAGCTGATACTATTTCCATATGGCAGGAATATAAAAAGCTTTCTAATGAGAGAATACAGCTTTTAAAATCGGGCCAGAATATGGAAACAGATACAATGAGAGCACAAACAGATAAATTGAAACAGGTGCGTGAGCAGCTTAACGGAGAAATTGATAAATACATAGAAGCAACAACTGCAGCTACGGTTCAAAATGTTTCAGATGGGCAGTCCCAATATACTAGAAGTAAATTTTTAACAGGCATTGGTTTATTGCTGGCAATAATAATTGGTATGGCAATAGCGACGTTTGTCACACGTTATATGAGTAAGTTTATCAATGCATTTTTGGAAGTAAGCCAAAAGGTTTCTAATGGTGACCTTAAACAGCAAATTGAATTTACTGGCAATGATGAATTCGGTGAAATGGCGACCGCTTATAATAAAACAATAGAAAATATCAGAAACCTGGTCAAGACAATCCAAAGCACGGCAAATAATGTATCAGATACAGTTTCTCAAGTATCTACAGGTGCTGACCAGTCTGCGCAGGCTATCCAAAATATAGCCCAGTCAGTGACAGTTGTAGCGCAATCGGCTGATAAACAGTCTAAAGGAATTGATCAATCAACACAGGATACTGCCAGTATAACTACTTATATGAAGGCTGTTTCAAGTGATGCTAAAACCGCGTCAAACGATGCTGAAAAAGCACTTAATACGGCTAATGAAGGTACACAGATAATGTTCTCGACTATTGAACAGATGAAACAGATTGAAGAAACTACGAAACATTCATCAAGCGTTATTTCGGCATTAGGTGACCGGTCTAAGGAGATTGGCCAGATTGTTGATACCATCTCAGGACTGGCTGGCCAGACCAATCTGTTGGCACTTAACGCAGCTATTGAAGCAGCACGTGCAGGTGAGCAGGGGAAAGGATTTGCTGTAGTAGCAGAAGAAGTCAGGAAACTGGCTGAACAATCACAGCAATCAGCTCAACAGATTGCCGAACTAATAGGCAAGATCCAGAAGGAAACGCAGGAAGCTGTAGAGGCTATATCCGCAGGCACAGGAGAAGTACAGGCTGGCATGGAATCTGCAAATAAATCAGGGGAAGCTTTTTCCAATATAATGCAGATAGCCGCTTCTGTGGCAATGCAAGTACGTGAAATGTCGGAAACAATGGAAGAAGTCGCTAAAAATGGTGATAATATCCTTTCCCGGATACAGGAAGTAAACAAAGAAACGAAAGTCGTCGCTGGAGAAATGGAAAATACCTCTGCTTCTACAGAAGAACAGACCGCTTCACTGGAAGAAATTTCTGCATCCTGCCAAAATTTGCAACAGTTAACTGATAAATTAATGAACGAAACTAAAAAGTTTAGAATTTGATATAACTGGGCTTATAGCTTGGAGAATTATGTCATGCAGGCACATGCAATTAATTTTGTAATGTGCCTGTTTTTTTGTGCAAAATCATTGATATGAAAAGGAATGCACTCTACTTAGAATGAATTTTCTGACATATTTCCAAATTCTTTTCCAAATATAGATTCTAATAGTTTTTCCTAATAAAAAGTAGGTTGAAAAGCAAATTTATCTTTTTTTATGATACTGTTAAATAAAATACGGAAATTATTAATGTTATACATTCGATTTCTTTATTTAAAGTATTATTGACATAAATAGTAAAAAAATATAATATATCAATATGATTTT
Source organism: Pectinatus cerevisiiphilus (assembly GCF_004341685.1). Classification (GTDB taxonomy): domain Bacteria; phylum Bacillota; class Negativicutes; order Selenomonadales; family Selenomonadaceae; genus Pectinatus; species Pectinatus cerevisiiphilus. The sequence goes on along the minus strand of NZ_SMAA01000009.1, from coordinate 70,517 downwards.
GCAAAGGTATTGGCAAGATGTATACTGTTAACTATCAATTTTCAGCTATTCTAAAACAGAATTTGAAAATAAGGGAGTTGTATGATGATGAAAAGGTGTAAAGTCTCTATCTTTATGATGTTGTTAATGATAACGTTGACAGCTGTATTGGTATCTGGCTGCGGCCAGCAAAATGAAGGGGAAAAGACAAGCAGCGCAGATGCAGGCCAGCAACAAAAATTAGTGGTTTCAGCTGCAGCCAGCCTAAAGGAAACTATGAATACACTGGCGGAAGAGTACAAGAAAAAGAATCCGAATGTAGATTTGACCTTTAATTTTGCTGCAAGCGGAACTTTGCAAACACAGATTGAACAAGGCGCTCCCGCAGATATTTTTATTTCGGCCGCGCAGCAACAAATGGATGCGTTAGATAACAAAGCTTTGTTGGCGGATGGCACCCGCAAAGATCTGCTTATAAATAAAATAGTGTTGATAACACCAAAAGATAATAAAAATAATATAACCCAGCTTGCTGATATTACGACCGATAAGGTCAGCAAAATCGCTGTCGGTGATCCCAAAAGCGTACCGGCAGGACAGTATGCCGAAGAAATATTCAAAAATTTAAACTATGAAGATACAGTGAAACCAAAATCTGTCTATGGGAATGACGTACGCGCAGTGCTCGCCTGGGTTGAAAATGGTGAGGTCGATTGCGGATTAGTATATCAAACCGATGCTGCTATTTCCGATAAAGTAAAAATTGTAGCCGAAGCACCAGAAGACTCACATAAGCCGATAGTATATCCTATTGCGATATTGAAATCAACAAAAAATATGCAGGCGGCAAAAGACTTCGTCGACTTTTTGCAAACACCTGAAGCAGCAAAAATATTTGAACATTACGGCTTCAGCATGGCTGGATGATTATGGACTATTCACCGCTTCTAATATCGCTTAAAACATCGTGCTTAGCAACGGTTATAACTTTTTTTACGGGAATTTATGCAGCTTATGTAGTGGTACGGCTCAAACATTTTCAAGGTGTCGTCGATGCTATTCTAACACTTCCCTTGGTATTGCCTCCTACTGTGGTAGGCTTTATACTGTTGGTTGCTTTTGGTAAAAACAGTCTGGTGGGAAAGATCCTGCTTTCAATGGGATATTCGCTGGTCTTTTCATGGGAAGCAACGGTTGTAGCGGCAGTTGTTGTCGCCTTTCCGCTGATGTACAGAACTACGCGCGGTGCATTTGAACAATTGGACAAGAATATCATTTATGCCGCGAAAACACTTGGTATTTCTGATTGGAAAATTTTTTGGCATATCATATTGCCAAACACAAAGCATGGACTTATAGCTGGTGTCATATTATCCTTTACCCGTGCTCTCGGTGAATTTGGGGCGACGATAATGGTCGCCGGTAATATACCGGGAATAACACAAACTATATCTACCGCTATATATTCGGCTGTGCAAGCCGGAGATAATGATGCTGCTTTTTTCTGGGTGGGGATAATCATGATATTTTCTTTTGTGGTAATAGTGCTGATGAATTTATGGCTGAAAAATAGTGCACGTTATACGGCAAAAGCCCCAGTGAGGAATGAGGGCTGAAGATGACATTAAAAGTCAATATAAAAAAGCAGCTTAATGCGTTTTTACTGAATGTAAATTTTACTGTAGAGAATGGAACTTTTGCTATTTTAGGCGCTTCAGGTTGCGGGAAAAGTATGACGCTGAAATGTATTGCCGGTGTAGAAAAACCGGATAGCGGCCATATAGAGCTTGATGGAAAGGTCTTTTTTGACAGTGACAAGCGGATAGATCTACCACCGCAGAAACGGCATGCGGGATATCTTTTTCAAAACTATGCGTTATTTCCCAATATGACAGTTTGGGAAAATATCGCTTTTGTTATTGAAGGTAATAAAGAATATAAGGATGAACTCACACAGGAAAATATCGTCCGTTTTCATTTGCGAGGGCTTGAAAATGATTACCCATGCAGCCTTTCTGGAGGACAACAGCAAAGAGTGGCTTTTGCCAGAATTTTAGCTGCGCAGTCAAAGCTGTTGATGCTTGATGAACCTTTTTCCGCATTGGACAGTTATTTGAAATGGCAGCTGGAACTGGAGCTGGGTGAACTGCTCGATAAGTATAACAAAACAACACTTTTTGTATCACATAACCGTGACGAAGTATATCGTCTATGCAGCCGTATTGCCGTGATGAATAATGGAGAAATTGAAGCTATAAGTGATAAACATGGGATATTTGAAGATCCACAGACATTAACGGCTGCGATTTTGACGGGATGTAAGAATAACTCAAGGGCACATAAAGTAAATGCGCACAGCTTATATGCAGAGGATTGGCAGTTGCAACTTAGTGTCAATCAGCAAATTCCTGATGATTTGTCTTATGTCGGCTTTAGGGCACATTTTTTTGAACCGAAATCAACACAGCAGCAGGTTATGAATTGTTTTCGCGCACAGGTGCTCAAAGTAATCGAGGATACGTTCTCCTATATCATTATGGTGCGTCCTTATGGGACAGAAGGACGGCCGTTGCGCTGGGAACTTGATAAAGCTGAGTGGCTGCGTTTGAGGGAGAAGCCACTGTTTCTAACAATCCCGGAAAATAAACTTATTTTACTAAAGAAATGAGGTGATGAAATGAAATTGAGCGCAAGAAATCAATTAAAGGGTGTAGTGTGTGGGATTGATGTAGGCAGCGTAAACGACGTTGTTAAAATTAAACTCGCAAGCGGGGATATAATATCCGCGACTATTACTAAAAAGTCCGTTGAAGAACTGGGGCTTGCTGTGGGAAAAGAAGCTTATGCAATAGTGAAAGCAAGTTCAGTGATCGTTGCCGTTGATTAACAATTTATTTGGAACTAAAAAAACCATAGCAAATTGCTATGGTTTTTCGTTATTATCAATCGTAATTACAAGGATGGTGGGCAGGGATGGATTCGAACCATCGTAACCTCACGGTGACAGATTTACAGTCTGTTCCCTTTAACCACTCGGGCACCTACCCATGATAATGGTGACCCTGGCAGGATTCGAACCTGCGACCTTTTGATTCGTAGTCAAACGCTCTAATCCAACTGAGCTACAGGGCCATGATATGTAATTATAATTGAAAAGATTGGTGGGCAGGGATGGATTCGAACCATCGTAACCTCACGGTGACAGATTTACAGTCTGTTCCCTTTAACCACTCGGGCACCTACCCATAATAATGGTGACCCTGGCAGGATTCGAACCTGCGACCTTTTGATTCGTAGTCAAACGCTCTAATCCAACTGAGCTACAGGGCCATATTCTTTTCATAACTGCGATAACTATTCTAACATAGATGAATAATAGTGTCAAGAATTTTTTATAAAGCAGTTATATTAGTAATTATCATTTGACACATAAAAAAACCTGCTCCACAATTTTATTTTAGAAGCAGGTAAAAACTTATTTCGCTGAAGCATTAACTTTCTTAGCTAAGCGAGATTTACGACGAGCTGCAGCATTCTTGTGATAAATATTGTCGGCAGCAGCCTTATCTATTTTTTTGCAAGCAACAGCTAAAAGAGATTTTACATCGTCGGTATTGCCTGCTTTAACTGCATCATTAACCTTACGAAAAGCAGTTTTTACAGTAGACTTTACAGCTACGTTCTTCGCACGGCGTTCAGCATCACTTTTAACACTTTGGATTGATGATTTAATATTTGGCAAGTAATTCACCCCTTTACACTATATTTCATTAAATTATTTTATCACGTAATAATGTTAAATGCAAGACAAAGATTTTGCGGATATCGCAAATTCAGTTGATAATTTATTGTAAAATGAGATCAATATATATAAGGCAAGTAAAATTTTTACCAATAATTATCTTTAGGGGATATTCTGTATAATTTAAGATGATATGTTCAATTGGATAGTGTAATTTGTCTTAGGAGATATTTTTACAAACTAAGATAATTTATAGTGTTATTTTAATAATATAAATATAGCCTTTGTTGAAAAATTAATTATATAATGTATAATATAATTATGTATTAAATTTATTAGTACATATATTATATTTATTATCATAAAATACAGAAAATAAAGAATTAAATTTTAATTATAAGGAGGCAAATTATGTTATTAGGCGGAATTATTACTGTTCTAGTTGCTTTTGCAGCTATCATTAAAAAATATGAAGCACGTATGGTATTATGTACAGCTGGTATCGTTATGTGTATATTAGGTGGAGCAATAAATTCAGCAATTACTGCATTTACAAGTACTATGGTGCATAGTTCTTTAGTACCAACAATTTGTACAGTCATGGGGTTTTCCTTTGTAATGAGGTATACTGGCTGTGATAAGCATTTAGCTATAGCCATTTCGTCAGCAATCAAGAAAAGAAAATCGGTCCTTATTCCATTGACGATTTTAATTACCTGGTGGATCAGCGTTGCCATTCCTAGTGCGGCAGGCTGCGCTGCTGCTGTCGGAAGTATTCTTATCCCTACCCTTATAGCTGCTGGTGTGCATCCAGCTATGGCAGGCTGTGCAGTTTTGGCTGGAACTTGGGGAAGTGCTATTAGTCCTGGCACATCGCATAATCCTTTTGTGGCTCAATTAGCTAATACGGATGTAATGACTGTAATTATAAATGAAACACCAGCTGCTGTTATTGCGTCGTTTGTCGTAATAGCCGCATTAACCGGAATAGCTATTATTAATAAAGAAACTGCTAATGCGAAAAACAGTAACAAGATTGTTGCTGGAAAGGGAGCCGAAGATACTTTTAAAGTAAATCCAGTGCATGCAGTGATTCCTTTGGTTCCATTGATCTTACTGGTTTTGGGAAGTGCGCAGATTGCAATATTACCATTTGTAAGTGTTCCACTTGCAATGATTATTGGTACAATTCTTGCTATTCTCGTAACATGGTCTAATCCCCAGGATGTTTGCAAAAAATTTTTTGATGGCATGGGGAATGCATACGGTAACGTGATTGGTTTAATTGTTGCTGCTGCTGTTTTTACACAGGGAATGGCAGCTGTAGGACTTACGGACAACCTTATTGAAATAATGAAAAGCTCGCAATCATTGGCTAAAATTGCCGGAGCTTTTGGCCCATTTATTGTTGCAGTGTTATCAGGTTCAGGCGATGCCGCAGCTTTAGCTTTTAATGGTGCAATCACACCATTTGCTGAACATTTTGGAATGTCTATAATGGATCTAGGTTCATTAGCACAAATGTCGGGAGCCATTGGCCGTTCTATGTCACCAGTTGCTGGAGCCGCACTTATTTGTGCAGAATTAGCTAATGTATCTCCTATGGAATTAGCAAAGCGAAATGCTATTCCTATGTTGTTGGGAGTTGTTACTTTCATGTTGCTTTTATAAAAAATTTATTAAATAATATGGATGGCGCCTATATAAATATGGAGGGATTGTAAATATATGATTAAGGAAAAACGACTTCTAGACGAATTTTTAAGGTTGGTGCAGATTCGTTGTTCGACAAGACAGGAGCGTAAAGTTGCCGACCTTTTGACCAAGCAGCTTACTGAATTGGGTTGTACAGTACAAGAGGATAATGCCGCAAAAAAATTAAATAGTGATACAGGTAATCTTATTGCTGATTTGAAGGGGAGTATTAAAGCACCTGTACTTATGCTGACGGCACATATGGATTGTGTGGAACCGTGTGAAAATATCCATCCGCAGATAGTAGATGGCATTATCCGTTCTGATGGCAGTACTATTTTAGGGGCAGATGATAAAGCTGGTGTTGCCTCCATTTTGGAAGTACTTCGTGTTTTGAAAGAAGATAATATACCTCATGGCGATTTACAAATAGTTTTTACTGTTGCTGAAGAAGGCGGCGTTAATGGTTCCAAGAATTTGGATAAAACGCTTTTAAAAGCTGATTTAGGCTATACTTTGGATACACATGGGGCTCCAGGGAAAATAGTGATAAAAGCTCCTGGACAGAATAAAATTTTTGTCAAAGTGAAGGGAACCGCTGCCCATGCAGGGATTGCACCAGAAAAAGGCAATAATGCGATAATGGCGGTAGCTAAGATGCTAACAAAGATGCCGCAAGGACGCATTGATGAAGAAACCACTTGCAATGTAGGTCGGATTAAAGGGGGACAGGCTACCAATATTGTGGCAGAAACAGTGGAAGTCGATTGTGAAGCGCGCAGCCGTGACAAAGTAAAATTAGATGAGCTGACAAAGAACATATGTGATATTTTTGAACGAGGTGGTAGAGAAACAAGAACGCAGGTAGATGTAGAAGTAAGAAAAGCATATGATCCATATGAAATTTCCCCAAATTCACCAGTAGTGCAGATCGCAGCACAAGCCGCACAAAAAATAAACTTACCTGTTTTGCTGGAAGAATCTGGCGGTGGGAGTGATGCCAACTTTTTTAATAGCTATGGAATCCTCTGTGCTGTTTTAGGGATAGGCACGACAAATGGACATACTACTGCTGAATTTATCAAAGAAAAAGATTTATATGATACAGCCCGCTTAACTTTACAGATTGTTAAAGATGTAGCAGACATGGGGATAAAATAGCTTTTGGTATAGAATAAAAAAACAGGAACTGTGACGTAATTAGTCACAGTTCCTGTTTTTTATAGCTTAAGATTTTATTGAATAAATATGCTTTATGCACGCAGAGCTGCATCGTAATTTTTTTGCAATGCAGTAACAATATTTTTAAAAGCAGCATCTATTTCCGCGTCTGTTAATGTTTTTTCATTGGCTTGGAAGGTTAAAGAAAAGGCCAGGCTTTTTTTGTGGGCATCAATTTGCTTGCCTTCATATACATCAAATAAATCAAGAGAAATAAGATATTGTCCGGCTGATTTTGTTATTGTTTTTTCGATTGAAGCAGCATCAACAGAAGTATCAATAATTATAGCAAGATCACGCGTAGTAGCAGGGTATTTTGGCAATGGTTTGCTCTTTATGGTTTTAGCCGCATATTTGATGAGTGTGTCTATATCGGCAGAGAAGATATAAACAGGTTTGTTGATGGCAAATGCCGCTGCTGCCGAAGGATGCAGTTCGCCTACGGTGAAAATAGTGTCGCGTCCTTTTTTAAAGAGGGCGGTTTTACCAGGATGCATGGCAAAATGTTCGCCGGCTTCCACTTTGTAGCGGCTGATAGACAGGTTTTTCAATAATTCTTCAACGATGCCTTTGGCATCATAAAAATCAACTGAAGCATTGTCTTCATTCCAGCCGACTGGATTTCTGCGTCCTGCTATTGCACCGGCAACTTTCAGGTGTTCATCAGGTAGTTCAGTTACTGGTAAAGCTTTGGGCAGAAATGTAGTGCCTACTTCAAATATTTTTATGTCATTATTTTTACGGGAAAAGTTACGTGTGAGATTTTCCATTACTGAGGTTAAAAGACAGGTTCTAACCAGCGGATATTCATCGGTGAGTGGGTTCATAATAGGAATGGCCTTGCGGATAGTATGGTCAGCAGGAACGTTGAGTTTATCAAAGAGGGATGGATGTGTGAAACTAAAGGAAACTGTTTCACAGAGACCGAGGCCTACCATAATGTCTTTTATCTTATCGACAAAGGTCTGTTTTTCAGATTGTTTACCCTGTAAGGCCAGACCGGATGGGAGAGTTGAGGTTATCTTGTCGAAGCCGTAGATACGCGATACTTCTTCTGAGATATCCTGCATACAGGTAATGTCACCGCGCCATGAAGGAATATGGGCAGTAATAACGTTGTTTTTTTCTTCAGCTTTTATTTCCAGTTTAGCAAGGATATTAAGCATGGTCTGTTTGTCGAGAGCAGTTCCTAAGTGTCTGTTTACTGCTTCGACAGTAAAGTCAACTGTGGTTGGTTTTTTCTTTTCAGGATATACATCGAGGACACCTTTTACTACAGTACCAGCATTCATCTGGACGAGCAGTTGGGCAGCCCTGTCTAATGCGCGGATTGTATTTTCTATATCAGTACCGCGTTCAAAACGTCCTGAAGCTTCGGAGGCAAGTCCGCAGGAACGGGCGGTACGGCGTATGCAGGCACCATAAAACTTGGCAGCTTCGAGGACAACCGTTGTAGTTTTATCTGTGATTTCTGTTTCAAAGCCGCCCATTATACCGGCTAGTCCGGCAGCCTTTTCGGTATCAGCAATGACGAGCATGTCTTTTTTCGCTTTGCGCGAAGTATCGTCAAGCGTATGCAGTAATTCTCCTTCTATGCTGCGTCTGGCAATCAGCTTATGTCCGCTTATGGCATCATAGTCGTAAGCATGCAGCGGTTGCCCCATTTCGATCATGACAAAATTTGTCACATCTACGACATTATTTATTGCCCGTATACCGGCACCTTCAAGACGTTGCTGCATCCATTCGGGAGAAGGACCGATTTTCACGTTTTTTAACATGCGGCAGGAAAAACGCGGACAAAGATCAGCGTCTTTGATTTCGATTGAGAGCAGATCATTTATTTTATCTGAAGAATTTTCTTCAAGCGTGATAGCAGGCCATTTAGGAGTGTTCCCAGTCAATGCGGCTATTTCACGTACTAGGCCGAAAACACTGAAACAATCACTTCTGTTGGCAGTGAGTTCAAATTCAAGGATTACATCATTGAGACCGAGTAAGTCTTTGACAGGGACACCGACAGGTGTATCGGCGGGCAGTATATAAATGCCGGTCTTTTGTTTATCGGGCAGGGCTTCGAGATCAAGCTTGAGCTCTTGTGCGGAACAAAGCATACCATACGACATTACACCGCGCAGTTTTCCTTTGGAAATTTTCATGCCGTTAGGCAAGTGTGCGCCGATCATGGCAACGGGGACAATCTGTCCTTGGGCTACGTTTTGGGCGCCGGTGACTATGATGATGTTTTCTGGTAAGCCGACATTCATAGTGCAGATTTGGAGATGATCTGAATTTTCGTGTGGTTTTAATTCTTCAATGCGTCCCGTTATCACTTTTTCAAGGCCAGCCCCAGGGTCTATTATATTTTCTACGGGGACACCTGCCATTGTGAGCATATCCGCAAGTTTTTCGGGTGTTTCCTTGAAATCTATGTAATCTTTAAGCCACTTTATAGATACCTGCATGTTTAAGAGTCTCCTTTTCTTTTAAAATTGTTTTAAGAAACGTATATCATTGTCGAAAAATAAACGTAAATCTTCGATTCCATAGGAAAGCATGGCAATGCGTTCAACACCAAGGCCAAAGGCGAAACCACTAACTTTTTTCGGATCATAACCGCTCATTTCCAAAACATGTGGATGCACCATACCTGAACCTAATATTTCAAGCCAGCCGGTACCTTTGCAGACACGACAGCCTTTACCATGGCACATCACGCAGGTGATATCCACTTCAGCACTGGGTTCTGTAAAAGGGAAAAAGCTTGGACGAAAACGCAGTTCAAGATCATCGCTAAAAAGCTGGCGCATTGCTGAAGTCAGCGTTCCCTTTAGATCGGAAAAACTAATGTCCTTGTCAATACACAAACCTTCTACCTGTGTGAACATGGGAGAATGGGTGGCATCGTAATCATCACGCCGAAAGACACGGCCCGGTGCTATTATACGGATAGGGCTGTTAGGATCATGTGCCTGCATGGTTCGTGCCTGGACGGGAGATGTCTGTGTGCGCATGAGGATGTCTTCTGTTATATAAAAAGAATCCTGCATGTCGCGGGCGGGATGGTCTTTAGGTAAATTTAAGGCTTCAAAATTAAAATAATCTGTTTCTATCTGCGGGCCTTCCGCTATAGAATACCCCATACTTTTAAATATGCCTTTAATTTTATTTAAAGTCAGTGTAAGCGGATGCAGATGGCCTATTTCATGATGACGGCCAGGCAGTGTCACGTCTATTTTTTCGGTTGACAAGCGGTTGGCAAGTTCATTGGCTTTCAAAGCTGCCTGCTTGTCGTCTAATGATGTTTCCAGTTCTTTGCGAACATCGTTGACCAGTTGGCCGACGCGTGGCCTGTCTTCCGGGGCTAGTTTCCCCATACCACGCAAAATGGCAGTAAGGGAACCTTTTTTACCAAGATATTTTACGCGTTGTTCACTGAGCTCACTTAAACTAGTAGCCGCTTTTATAGCTGCTATAGCGTCTTGTTTGATTTGGGATAATTGCTGTTCCAAAATTAATACCTCCTGATGAAGTTGGGTTGATAAATTCAAAGAAAATAAAAAAACCTCCGCCCTGTAAGGGGCGAAGGTAAGGATTCGCTGTACCACCCTAATTGATACTTTAAATGCGTTAACGCCGCCGACGCAATGACTACGCAATTGGCAAAATAAATATCTATAAACAGTATAAAAAAGTTATACTGAAATATTTCTGCCGAATCTTCACCATAGAACTCAAAAGTGAATTTCTGTTCAGCCTTCTGGCATTGTTCTCAGCTGAAACAATGCTTTCTGTACAAAAAGCAAGAACATACTCTCTTTATCATCGTTAAATTACAATATAATACAATGGAAAATAAATTTTTACATTACTAAAAATTATAACATAAAACAGATGGGAAGACAATTAATGACGATTTGTCTTTACTGGTGTAATTTTGATATCAGGATAAATTTTATTTTTCAGATTGAAGAAATAATATATCGCTAATAGGGCGCAAAATATCCAACCAATGATTAGAGACATCCTGGTATCGTTATTAACCCACATACCAACCGTGACCAAAGCGAGGAAAATTATACAGAAGTAGTTACTGTACGGATAAAATGGGGATTTAAAAGGATGTTCAGCCATAATCTTTTTCCCATGTTTTTGGCGGAAATTTTTCTGGGCAACGGCTAAAACAAACCAAGCAATCATGCCGGGGAAAACACTGGCACTGTATATATATAGGAACAGTTTAGAATTTGGTATCAGGTAGTTTAAAATGACACCAATGCTTAATAATGCTATTGTAAAAATAATAGCATTTTGGGGTACACCGGTTTTTGATAATTTGCCAAGCCATTTGGGCGCCTGGTTGTTTTCTGCCAAGGTATAAAGCATACGGCCTGCACTGTAGATACCGCTGTTACAGCCAGAAAGAGCGGCTGTCAGTACAACGAAATTGATTATGCCTGCTGCTGCCGGTATGCCAATTTTAGCAAAAGTAGTTACGAAAGGACTGCCGATCATATTAAGTTGGTCCCATGGATAAATAGTGATAACTATAAAAATAGCACCAATATAAAAGATCAGGATGCGCCAAACAATTCCTTTGATGGCTTTTTTAAGCGTATGCTGTGGATGCTGTGCTTCACCTGCTGTTATGCCGACTAATTCTACGCCTTGGAAGGAAGCCGTTACAATACATAAAGCAGTGAGCATACCTGTCAGGCCATTGGGGAAAAATCCTCCGTGTGACCACAGATTGGAGAAACCGAGTGGTTGCCCGCCGTAACCAAAGCCAAATAATATAACACCGAAACCTACAATTATCATCACGACTATAGTAGTAATTTTTATGATAGAGAACCAAAATTCAAATTCACCATAATATTTTACTGCTGCTATATTTGCCAGAGCTACAATGGCCATACCGCCGAAAGCCGAGACCCACTGTGGTATTAGGGGAAACCAGAATCTTACATAAATGCCAATGGCAGTTATTTCCGAAAGGCCGACCGTCACCCATAAAAACCAGTAGCACCATGCGGTCAAATAGCCAGCAAAAGGATGGATGTATTTATAACCGTAAGAGGCAAAAGAGCCAGTTACCGGTTCTAAGTAGAGCATTTCACCCATAATACGCATTATGAAAAAGATGACAAGTCCGGCAACTCCATAGCAAAGTAGTACGGAGGGACCGGCGGTCTGGATAGTACTGGCGGAGCCCATAAAGAGCCCTACACCAATAGTTCCACCTAGAGCGATCATTTCGACATGACGTGCTTTGAGATTGCGTTGTAATTTCTTTTCTTCCATTTATTTCACCCCATAATTTACCATATTTGTTCAAACTTCGGTATTATAAAAATACAGCTGCACTTTACAGTCAAAGCAGCACAAATAGTCTGAACTGGGGAAATAGGATAAAGGTTGCTTAGTGCGGCTAGTAGTGAAAATAGTAATAGGAAGTTTGAAGTGATTAATTTCAAAGAACGATTTTATTAAAGTCAGCAATTGTTTTGATTAATTTGTCAATATTTTTGAGTAGCGCAAGTCGATTGTTTTTAATTTTTTCATCTTTATCCATAACCATTACCTTATTAAAGAAATTATCAATGGGAGTGGATAGGGTGGCAAGCTTATCTATGATAGTATTGTAATCATTTCCCAATGCTTGAAGCTCGTTTTTAACATCGAGATAGCTTTGGTACAATGCTTTTTCTTCGGGAACGGAAAATAGCGTTTTGTCGATTGTGAAAAGATTCTGTTTGGCAATGTTGCCAACACGGACAAAGGATTGGATCGCACCGGTCAAATCTTCTGTCTTTAATTTATTATTGAGGGCGAGTGCTTTTTCGTAAACGGCGTAGACGTTGTCAATGTCACCGAGTACGGAATCTACTATGTCATAACGGATAGCTGCTTCTGTAAGCACATTTTTAAGACGTAGTTTTATAAACTCAATGATACTGGCAGCTAAGGCGTTTTGTTTGTCTGCACTTATTGACAGCAATTCCATGGTCTTTTCGATAAAAGCATTTAAGGAAATATTCATCTTAGCGCTGATTAATGTGTTGACAATCCCCAGTGCCTGACGACGCAGGGCAAAGGGGTCCTGTGAGCCGGTAGGAATTAGGCCACGGCTGAAGGTAGCTGTGATGGTGTCCATTTTATCAGCAAGGCTGACGAGCTGACCTGGTACTGTGGAGGGAAGCTTGTCACCGGCAAAACGCGGCATATAATGTTCGTCTATTGCTTTGGCGACACTTTCATCTTCGCCGTCAAGCAGTGCATATTCGCGTCCCATTATACCTTGCAGTTCGGTAAATTCGCATACCATAGCGGTAACGAGATCGGCTTTGGCAAGCAGTGCTGCCCGTTTGGCAGATCTTTCTACAGAAGGGGCTATTTCGCATACAGCAGCTAGATATTCGGTAAGCTTTTGCAAGCGCAGCGCTTTATCATAAACACTGCCAAGGCCTTCCTGAAATACTACAGTTTTTAATTTTTCCAGATAGTCGACAAGTTTCTTTTTCCGATCTTCGTCAAAGAAAAATTGCGCGTCAGCAAGACGGGCCCTTAGTACGCGTTCATTACCATGCTGGACAGTGGACAGTGCTTTATCACCGCCGTTGCGGATGGTAATAAACAGCGGCAGCAGGTTGCCGGCATCATCAATAACAGGGAAATAGCGTTGATGTTCACGCATAGGAGTGATGACTGCTTCCTTAGGCAGTTTGAGATATTTTTCTTCGAATTTGCCGCATAATGCAGTAGGGTATTCAACCAGATAGGTTACTTCTTCTAAAAGATCTTCCGTTATCTGGGCATGGCCATTGTTTTTGGCGGCAAGGGCATTGATTTGTTCCTTGATCATGTCACGCCGTTTATTTTGGTCGACAACGATAAATAATTTTTTCATCGCTTTTTTATAATCTGAAGCGTTTTCTATTACATGCGTTCCATCACTTAAAAATCTATGGCCGCGTGTTTTGTTGCCGGAATGTACGTTCGCTATTGTAAAGGGGATGATTTCATCACCCAAAAGAGCTACAATCCAGCGGATAGGACGGACAAAACGAAAATCAAGATTGCCCCAGCGCATATTTTTAGGGAAACTGAGGTCTTCAATCAATTGCGGCAGAATGCTGGGCAGCAGTTCAACTGTACGTTGGCCTTGTTCATGTACAGCCGCATAGACGTAACCGTCTTTGACCGTGAGCTGGTCAACCGCTATATTTTTGCCGCGGGCAAAACCGATAGCCGCCTTTGTCGGTTTATTATCAGCATCAAAAGCAATTTTTATAGAGGGACCTTTGTGTTCTGTAGAAATGTCAGCTTGTTTTTTCGCCAGCTCTTTTATGAAAAGGGCAATACGGCGTGGTGTCCCATATGTTTTTACTTCAGCAAAATCAATATGCAGTTCAGAAAACTTTGCTTCAGCTTTTTCTTTCAGCTGTTTGAGAATAGCAGGCATAAAATGGGCAGGGATTTCTTCAGTGCCTATTTCCAACAATAAATCTTTGCTCATTATTTGTCACCTCGTTTTAACATCGGATAACCAAGATCTTTTCTCTGTTTTAAATAACATTTGGCACATAACCGGGAAAGGTTTCTTACACGGCCAATGAAAGCTGTGCGTTCTGATACACTGATGGCACCACGGGCATCAAGCAGGTTAAAGGTGTGCGAGCATTTCAGCACATAATCATAGGCAGGATGGACAAAACCAAGCTTGATTATACGCAGGGCTTCTTTTTCGTATTTGTCGAATAGATCAAAAAGGAGCGCTGCATCCGATAATTCAAAATTGTAGGTTGATTGTTCAAATTCATTTTGTTTGAATACATCACCATAGGTGTAGGCGCCTGACCAAACGAGATCAAATACATTTTCTTTCCCTTGGATATACATTGCCAGACGTTCCAAACCATAAGTGATTTCTGAAGCTACTGGTTTTATATCAACACTGCCTACTTGTTGGAAATAGGTGAACTGGGTGATTTCCATGCCGTCTAACCAGACTTCCCAACCGAGTCCCCAGGCACCGAGTGTGGGGGATTCCCAGTTATCTTCGACGAAACGGATATCATGTTCTTCAGGATTGATATTGAGCTTTTTAAGGCTGGCCAGATAAAGTTCCTGGATATTATCCGGTGAAGGCTTCATAATTACTTGGAACTGGTGATGCTGGAAAAGCCTGTTTGGATTTTCTCCATAACGTCCGTCAGCAGGGCGGCGGGATGGTTCAACATATGCTACATGCCAAGGTTCAGGCCCCAATACGCGTAAAAAAGTGGAAGGATTCATCGTCCCTGCGCCCTTTTCTACATCGTAAGCCTGAGCTAGAATGCAGCCTTGCTCAGACCAAAATTTTTGTAACGTCAGGATAATTTCCTGAAATGTCATCAAAATAAAAACCTCCTTGAGTAAAATAGTATTTTTTACAGCAGACATGAGAAAATTCGTTGATATATAAAATAAAAATCCGTCCCTGTGATGCTTTAAAACATCACAGGGACGGATTTGTTTATAATCCGCGGTTCCACCCTGATTGGCAATATGCCCGCTTTTTAATCTGCAATTAAGTTTATGCTCGCAGTCTGCCCTCCGATTTTGGCAGCGCCTTTCACTGTCACGCCTCGCTTTATTTTAAAATCGAATAATACTGTTCATCGCAAGCATTTTTAGTCTAGCAGATAAAATAATACTTGTCAATGAGAGCTTTAGATGAAGGGAATATCCTTGAATTTTATCTGCCTTCATAAAATATTTATTTACGCCATAAGATATCTGCTGCTGGGCTTAACTTTTCTTTGATCTTGTCCGGCAGCGCAGAAAGTGGCTCTTTACAATATTCCTGTATTGGTTTATGCATTTCCTTCAGTGCCCATTTCATGATGGGGTTAAAGGTAGGATATATTTCGTAAAAACTCATATATTTGTCTATCTGGTGCTGCAAATTTTTTATTTGTCCCAAATCTTCCTGACGTAATGCTGTGGCGATTTCATGACAAAGCTTGGGATAAACATTAGAGATTGCGCCGATACAACCATTGCCGCCGGAGATAACAGAAGGGATGCAGTTATTGTCATAACCGGTGAAAATAGCAAAGTTAGGATATTTACTTTTAATATCTATGATGTATTTCTGGGTATGGCGTAAGACTGGATGTGTATCTTTTACGCCAACAAGATTTTTGTGTGTTGCTAATAAGCGGAGAATGGTATCACTGGATATATCGTAGCCAGTACGGTCAGCAAAATTATAAATGAATACATTGCCATGAATTTGTGTAAGGACACTGTCATAATAATTAAATATATCCGTTTGGCTGCAAGCACTATAATAAGGACCTACGATAATTGCCGCATCTGCGCCTGCCTCCAAGGCTATGTTGGAAAGGCTGATTGTTTCAGATTTTGCCATGCGCCCAGTACCGGCGAGAACAATACCGCGGTGGTTGATGTACTTTATGGCATCGAGGATAAGGGCTTTTACTTCATCATAGGTGAATGCGTAAAATTCGCCTGCACTACCACCGCTTAAAACACCATCTATTCCCGCTTCGATAAGATTGTCATACAGCTTATGCATATCTTCATAAAGTACATTACCTTGCTTATCTATTGATGTTAAAATGGGGCAAATATATTTACATTCCATGAAATTCATTCTCCTTTTAAATTTTTCTGTTTAAATCATATACGAGATCCATGTCGGCCCACCATTCGTCTTTAGTTGCGCCTTCTATGCGCGTTTGACAGGGATCAGTTTCCTTCCACCAACGTAAAGTTTCCGGGTCATGTTCCATTTTTGCCATGTCATATTTGTAATCGTCACCGCAATATTCCATGATAGAGAAAAGCAGGTCATCACGGTTGAAAATTTTGTATTTGCTTATGCCACATTCTTTAATCATTTTATTTACACCGGGATATGGGGCGGCATGTAGTTTTTTGTAATAGGCAGCTTTATCGGGACGGAGTCGTATTACATTGGCAATAATTTGTGGCTTATTTATTTTATATAGTTTTTTAGCATTTTTACTGAAGAAATCTGCATCATCATGAAAGTACTCGCGCAATAGATTTAAATGTTCATTGAAAGATGAATAGAGCGAAATAACTGGAAAATTTGATGCATACAGTAATTGTGACGGAGCGAAAGTACTTGTCAGAAAATCGAGTAGTTCACGCACAAATATTTTATTTTGTGTGGGGATACCAGATAATTTACAATAGATGTTTGGCAGCTTTGCCAAATTTTCCATATCCCTTTTATAGCCGGCAGTGAGTTTTGTTACATTGCCGCAATGGTTAATCACAGCTGTTACTTGGGGCACAGTGGATAGGGATTTATATAGGTCGGACAATTCTTCTGTGCGGTTACAGCTTTCAAAAAGAAGCTTATTTTCCGCTAGGATTTCTAAGCCTTCAATAAAATCTTTTTCAAGACACCGCCCCGGTGATGCTTGTTTTACATGAAGGGGTTCCCTGACACCTACGATGCCGAGAGGAAGCCGCATACTTTTGTGGAGCTGGGCATGTGCTATTTTAGCAAGTATCAATGGATGGTTTAATTGGCAAATATAGTCATCTTCTTTTTTAGTGTCATCACAGTCTACTTCTACATAAACCCCACCTTTAAAGATTACGTCATGATGTTCAGCATATGCCTTGCAAAGATCATCCATCGCGTAACTTTTGTTTATTGCAGGGCATGATTTGAGCCAAGGCAAGTTCAGAACATTTAGATCCCAGATATGAAAATGACTGTCAAAGATTTCTAACATTTTTTCCTCCAATCATGTTTTAGATTAGTGATATTTAATGAGCTACCATTTTTGGTTTGCATCCTTTAAAGCTATACCAGGCGACAAACAAATAACATGGTGCTAAAAGTAAATAGCCAGCAGCTATGCCGAAGTTATCAGCTACATGTCCCATGAAGAAAGGCATAATCGCACCGCCGCCAATGCTCATAATAAGGATGCTTGAAGCTGTTTTTACAAGATTTTCTGGTATGTGTACTATGCTTAAAGCAAAAATTGTAGGGAAGCTGATGGACATGAAGAAAAAAGAAGCAATTAGTAACACTACGCTTATACTGCCTGAAGTAACGTTAAGGAGCAGCATTAGGAAAACATTGATAATGGAATATATTCCCAGAATTTTATTGGCACTAAATTTTTTCATCAATGGAGTAGTTATAATTCTACCGACCATGAAGGCAATCAAAGCTATGCCAAAGAAATAAGAAGCTCTGGTGTCTGATAAGGCATGCCAGTGTTCAACGCTATAGTTTATGAAAAAGGCACCCGCGCCTACTTGCGCGGCTATATAGAAAAATTGGGCTAATACGCCGAAGCAAAAATGACGATAGCTAAAAAGCTGTCCATAGGAACCGTTGCCTTGAGCTTTATCTTCACCGTTAGAAATCTCTGAACCTTCTGGTAACTTTACTAATAGAAAAATTAGGAGCAGGCATATGACAATGGCAGCTATGCCGACGTAAACCATTTGTACATTCTGCATATTGGATATTATATCAGAGCCATTGGTAATGGAAAGAAATAAACTGCCACCTATAATAGGGCCGATAAATTGACCGACACCATTAAAACTTTGGGCTACATTAATACGAAAAGCAGCATCTTTATCATGCCCCAGCTTAGTTATATAAGGATTGGCATTTGTTTCCAAGCTGGCAAGACCGCAGGCAAGGATGAAAAAGGCACCGAGAAACATGAGAAAATTGTGTACATTACTTGCAGGAATAATTAATAAGGCTCCTACAGCATACAAAAATAATCCCATTATAATACCGCCTTTAAATCCGTACTTTTTGGCTATTAATGATGCTGGTGTGGCAAATATGAAATAACCGCCAAAATAAGCTGCTTGAAGCAGTCCGGAGGTAGCTTTAGTAATACCTAATTGATTTTGGAAGTTCTTATTCATAACATCGAGTAATCCGTAACTTAATCCCCATAGGAAAAATAAGATAGTAACCAGGCAAAAAGCAATTTTTATGATTTTAGTATTTGCATTATTTCTCATGTCCTTTTCCTTTCTTAAGTTAAAGCTCGATCAAGATGGACGTACCCACCATCGACAAATATCCATTGGGCTGTAGTATGTGAAGATATAGGAGATAATACAAAAACTGCTGTAGCGGCAATTTCTTCTATTGTAGTAAAACGATGTTCATAGGGAATTTTATCAGTAATTATTTTTTTACGTGCTTCAGGATCAGCAAAAGTTTTAATCCATTTGGCATAAAGTGGTGTCCAACATTCGCTGACAACTATGGCATTACTTCTTACATGATCCTTAAAAAGGGCGGAAGCCCATTCACGTGTCAGACCGAGGATAGCTCCTTTGGCAGCGGCGTAAGCACTCGTTTTTCCTTGGCCGGTAAAGGCTGTTTTGGAGGTGATATTAAGAATTGAACCGCGGCTGGCTTTTAGATACTTAACTGATGCGTGGACGAGTTCATAATAATGGGTTAAATTACCGTGCAGGCTTTTTTCAAATTCTTGCCATGAAGTGGTTTCTAAATCTTTGTTGTCATTTGCACCAGCATTATTGACAATGCCATATATGCTGCCATACCTTTTGGCGATATCATCTACTATAGGTTTTATTTTGTCTGCTTCGTTTAAATCAATTTGGATAAATTCATAATTATCAGTATGTTTTTCTAAACGTTCCTTGAAGGCAGGTAAAATACTAGAACGTGATAAAATTATGGGGATAGCACCTTCTTTTGCTAATTCAAGAGTAATACCACTGCCAATCCCTTTTCCACCGCCTGTAATCAAGACAACTTTTTTATTTAGTTGTAAATCCATAGAAATCCCTCCTAAAGTTATTTTATGTTTGTTTTAAACTGTGGTCGCAAGCCGCCAGATAGAAAAATCGTTTTGTTGGTTTATTTCGGCTTTTGTCATTTTTCCATTGCTTACCGATACAATAAAATCTAAAATTTCTTCGCCCATTTGCTGAACATTTTTTTCTCCTTCGATAATGGCGCCGGCATTTAAATCTATAGTATCATTCATGTTTTTAAATATTTCGGAGTTAGAAGATACCTTTATGGTCGGAGTAATGGGACTGCCGGTAGGCGTTCCCCGTCCTGTCGTGAACACACAAACATTACATCCACCAGCGACCATGCCGCTTAATTGTTCAATATCATTTCCTGGTGTATTCATAAGAGTGAGACCTTTGTCAGTTATTTGTTCGGCATATTGTTTAACAGCTATTACTGGCTGGTTGCCTGCTTTATAAATACAGCCCAATGATTTTTCTTCAATACTGCTGAGCCCCCCTTCGATATTTCCTGGGCTTGGATTAGCACCACGGATATCAGCATGTGCATGAATAACAGCTTCTTCAAAATTTTTAACGGTATCAAGAATTTGCTGTTTTATTATTGGATTTTTGGCGCGTTCAGCCAAAAGATGTTCTGCCCCAATTAATTCGGTGGTTTCTGCAAGAATGACGCTGCCGCCTTGTTCAATGACGATATCAGAAACTGTGCCAAGACTGGGATTAGCACTTAAGCCAGAAAAACTGTCGCTGCCACCGCATTCGGTACCTAAAACAATATCTGCTAGGGAGCCGGCAGCCTTTTTTTCTTGGAGAGCTTCTGCGAGCATTTCCTTTACGATTTTTGTTCCTTGTCTGATAGTAGCATTGACACCTCCTGCCTTTTGGATTATAAGGTATTGTACTTTTTTATACGGAGAACGTTTCTGGATCTCTTTGGCGACAACATCTGCTTGCACACCTTCGCAACCGAGACCGACCACTAATACACCGTATACATTCGGGTTCGCAGCTGTACCGACGATTACCGATTTCGTCTGCAAGGCATCATATGATAATTCACTGCAACCGTGCTGATGTGTCACATAAACAACGTTGGTTTCTGGTGAAGTGGCTGTATTACTGTAAATGACTGTATTGGCTATGCGGGCGGCCACATTGTTTGCACAATGTACACTAGGAATGACGAGAATGTGGTTGCGTAGACCAAAGCTGCCATCACTTCTACGAAAGCCCATAAGTGCGTATTTTTTATTGCTGTGTGCAATATTTAAAGAAGGATGGGAACTTTGCTTAATTTCTCTTACTGATGAATCTGTATCGCCTCGCCCGCGTTCACCTTCAAGGTTGTGGATATGAACCCATTGGCCTGCTTTTATAGCACAAATGGCAATACCAATATGTGACGCATATTTTATAACTGGATTACCCTGGGCAATGTCTTTAATAGCAAACTTATGGCCTTGTGGTATATCTTGAAGGAGAAGCGTACCTAGAACAGTATCACCCTTGTGTAAGGATGCCAAGGCTGTAGCGACATTGTCCAGTTTATTTACATGGATTGCTTTCATTAGAATCTTCCTCTTCGTTTGCATATATTAATATAGTTTGTATATACTTACAAGAAAAGTATAACAAAACTATAAACAGCCGTCA
Source organism: Pectinatus cerevisiiphilus (assembly GCF_004341685.1). Classification (GTDB taxonomy): domain Bacteria; phylum Bacillota; class Negativicutes; order Selenomonadales; family Selenomonadaceae; genus Pectinatus; species Pectinatus cerevisiiphilus. The sequence goes on along the minus strand of NZ_SMAA01000009.1, from coordinate 49,399 downwards.
AGCTAATATTTAAACAAATGATTCTAATATAAATTTTCTGTTAACTATACAAAAACACCTTGCATGCTCTGGTTAGAGTTTAGCAAGGTGTTTATATAAGTTGGTTTTTAAATTGGCTATTAATCGGAGAATAGTTTTATGCCATCAGGCAATGCTGAAATTTCTGTCTCAATAGCCCTTTGATGAAATTGTAGAACATTTATTATATGCATTATTTTTTCAGGGTTGGAGCGGAAAATAGGCAGGCTTACACTAATGGCAGCATAGATTTTATTTTTTATTTTTATTGGAACTGCAATGCATTCGATATCAATGTTTGTTTCCCCAACTTCGTGGGCATAACCTTTCTGTCTGACTGCGGACAAAATTTTTAGGAGTGTGTTTTTGTCAGTAACAGTGTTCGCAGTATACGCAGAAAGACCTTCTGGATATAATGCTGCGATTTCTTTGCTAGACAGGTCACTGAGCAGACACCTTCCCAATGCAGTTGCGTAAGCCTTGATGGTTTTTCCGGCAGATGATTCGATGCGGATTGCCTGTTTAGGTTCGGTTTTTTCAATATAAAGCACGTCGTTTCCATCCAGAACGCCGAGTTGGCATATTTCATCACAGGCAATGACGATTTCACGCATATGGGGTTTGAGAATATATAAATAACTGAGCGAATGGGCATAGGCATAACCTAATTTGAAAGCACTTTTACCGATTGAGATGACCGTTCCGGTATTTTCGAGGTACTCCTTTTTTACAAGTGTTGTAATAATCGGATGAAGTGTTCCTTTTGCTATACCCGTATTATGCGAAATTTCAGTCAAAGTAAGACCTTTTTTACTATTGTATATCGCTTCAAAAATATTTAAGACCCGAAGCGTAGGCATGTGTAGTTTATCCATATTTAAATTATAGCTATTTAATAATTTCTTGTAAAGATAATAAAATCGCTTACAATTATTATACTGTCCTGCTAAAAAAGTTTTAACATTTATTAGGTCGGTATAAAATTTTAAGCGATTTTTATTAAAGAGTCATTTTTCTTCGTTATTGTAAAATTGTTGCAGGTCATAGCGAAGTGATTCCATGGCACGTCTGGCTATGGCCACGTGGCAGTCAGGGGTACATATAGAGCAATGGCTGCACAATTTATCAATCGCGCTGATCGCTTTTTCAATATTTTCGAAATCAGTATTATTTTTCATTTATCTATACCTTTAAAAAGAGAATGCTTATTGCTGCGTAAAGATGTTTGGATAGCTTTGGCGTAGTGAAGCAGCAATGGTTTCCCCGATTATTCTTTTTCCGGTGGCGTCAGGATGAAGACCGTCAGTCGTCAAATTGCTTTTAAGTAAGCCTTGGTTGTCAGAAAGAAGTAAATATGTGTCTATCGAACCAGGATAGGACAATATCCAATGGTTGAGTAAGGATAACTGTTCCTGCCAGTCAGGCGCGGGGGTGATATCAATAGTTTCTTGCATTTTTTGCGGACAGATAGGGCTGGCTGTGACCATGACGGGGATTATATGATTTTTTATGCATAAATCCCGTATTGCAGAAAGGTTCTGGATGGATTCTTCTGCGCTGACACCGGTACGGACATCATTTACACCACCCATTATAACTAAAATGCGCGGATGAAAGGGTAATACATCTTTGGCAAAACGCTGCAGCATAGCAGCTGTTGTGTCACCGCTGTAACCGAGGTTTAAAACCGGTACGGAAGAATAAGTCTGCCAGTCATATAATGTATAACCGGGAGGTGTGCTGATGGCACCACCGCCGTGGGTAATACTGTCTCCTAATGCAGCTGTTGTTATATTTTGTGTAGTGACATAAAATTTGACAGGTGCTGACCAACGACTTATGGGAAGGTTATTAATATCACGTGCTTGTACCGTCCAATAGTATTGGCCGGCTTGTGTATAGGAAGCCGGATCATAAAAATCGAATGAATCGTGGCCATCAACTTGATATTCATTAATAAGTTTAGCAGGTGTTAAACTATTATCATCTTCACCGTAATAGATACGAACAGTATATTTGGCGGCACGTAAGTATGGTATCCATGAGTATACGGGATAAAGAGGGGTATAAGCCATTTGCTCAAATTGGGTAGTGGTAATGGGACTGTTGGCGTTAATGGAAGCTTTGTTTAAAGGCTCGGGCTGGCTGTAATTATTTACGGGTTGGCCATCATAATCTAAACCGCGTACCTGCCATAGAAATTTGCCAGGGTTTTCAGGTAAAGACTTTGCATCAAGCTCATAACCTGCGGCATATATAGGTTTTATATTTAGTACCTGCTGCATGGTAACTGGATCGATAATATTTAGTTCGTATTGGACGGCACTGGCAATGGGCGGCCACACGAGGCTGATTTTTTCTATTTTTTCCTGCTCTTGTACAGCTTTCGTGGGAGTAGGAACAGCTGCATATGTATAGGAAAACTGTAAGGCAAGCAAGGTGGTAACGCAAGATATTAGTATGGCTTTAAACAAATGTAACGCACATCCTTTAAAGAATTTTTGAAAGTTGGTATGGAAATGATAAAAGAAAATATCAAACATTATTATACCATAAATTATTTTGGGCTAAGAAAAATTTAAAAAAATGTGCTATATATAAAAAGTACCAAACCATATTGCATGATTTGGTACTTCTTATATGTAGTGAAGAGAGAATTCATTGTTCGTTGCGATTGTCTGGGATATTGGTAATAATACGGCCTAAGCGTATACCTGATAATAGATTCCAACCCCATTTCAAAGCTACAGTGATGTTGGTATGGGTGCCTGCTAGTCGCATCAAGTGAATAAGCATCCATGCACACCAAGCAAAAAAGCCTTTCATTTTTAAACTGCCTTTGAACATGACAGCCTGTCCGCGGCCAATTGTTGCCATGCTGCCTACATCATGGTAGACAAATTCTTTTAAATCGGTTTGCCCTTTTATAAGTTTCTTGATATTTTCTACACAAACAACTGAACCTTGGGTGGCAACAGGGGCAATAGTCGCTAAAGGACGTCCGTTTTGTTCTAAATGGGCACAGTCACCTATTGCAAAAATTTCTGGATGGTCAGGAACCTGCAAAGTCTTTTTGACAATAACTCTTCCGGCACGGTCTACTTCAGAACCTAATTTTTCGATGACAGGTACTGCTTTTACACCGGCAGCCCAGATTACAGTGTTAGTGGCAATAGTGGTACCGTCTTTCAATGTAAGGGTGTTTTCGTCACAGTCAACAACCTGGGTATTGAGGCGTACATCCACTTTTTTGGAACGGAGGACTCGTACCGTTTCCTTGCGAAGGTCTTCTGGCATCATTGGCAATACTTTGTCGGTAGCTTCGATCAAGATGATGGAAACATCATTTAGGTCAAGACCATGATATTCATCTTTCATGGCGATATAAACTAGTTCTGACAAAGAGCCGGCTTCTTCAATCCCCGTAGGGCCGCCGCCAACGCAAACAAAGGTAAGCATTCTTTTGCGGATTTCTGGATCGGTTTCGCGTTCGGCACGTTCAAACATGTGAAGAACATGATTGCGGATATGGATAGCTTCGCGCAAGGTTTTCATACCATACGTGGAATAGGATAACTTATTCATGCCGAAGTAGTTGGTAGTTGAGCCTGCGGCAAGAACGAGATAATCGTATTTTACGCGTTTGTAAGGGGTAATTACTTCCTTGTTTTCTACATCAAACCCTTGTACGTGTGCCAGCATAAAACGGACATTTTTGTACTTGCGGAAAAATGCTCTTGTCGGATAAGCAATTTCATCAATTGATAACATTGAAGTAGATATCTGATAGAGCAATGGTTGAAATAAATGAAAATTATTGCGGTCAATCAATGTTACATCAACATTTTCCCGAGCGAGTAACAAGGCAGCCTTAATTCCCCCGAATCCGGCGCCAATGATTACTACATGAGGTCTTTTTTCTGACATATTTTCCCACTCCTAGAATTAAATATGATTAACTACAATTATGGATGATAGTATAGCACGATAAATACGTACCTTTTGTCACAAAGTTATTATAAACAATTGTGAATAAAATAACAAGTACATTTGTGAATAAAATCACTTTTTTACAAAGATTAAATTTAAGCCCGATTTGCGTTGCTGGTTATGTTGACTTTTAGGCATCGATAAACTACAATCAGAAAAGGATTATATCGTTCAATAATTGATATTTTAGAATTATTTTGACTCAGGGAGGAGTACAGTATAATGAATTATCCAGATAACATAAAAACCAATGAGGATATTTTGAACGCGTTTAAAGTGGTTATGCCGTATATAAAACAAATTGTCCGTGAGGATATGGTCGTTGCCCTCACTGATTGCGAAAAATATATAGCATACGAAAAAGGGAAAAAAGTTGATATTAATATCGAAACTGGAAAACCCATTACGACGTCTATAGAAAAGAGTATAAGGAACAAAGCTGCTGTTCAGGAAGATACGGAAGCTAATGTATATGGGGTTCCTATTAAAACAACTTTTGTGCCTATTTCTGGGCTAAAGGGTGAGGTCATCGGCACGATAGGCAGTGGCATTGATATGAAAGAAAATGCTAAACTGTTAGAAGGAGTGCAGGATGTAGTAAAATCAGCCCAGGCAGCCTATCAATCCATTGAACAGGTGGCAAATAGTGCTGGTGAACTGGCAAAGTCAGGCCAAGGTTCAATAACCGAAGCTGGTAATCTAAAACAAAAAAGCGGCGAAACGGCAAAAGTAATTGAATTTATTAATAACATTGCCCAACAAACCAATTTACTGGGACTTAATGCAGCTATTGAAGCGGCTAGAGCAGGTGAACATGGCAGAGGTTTTGCTGTTGTTGCTGAAGAAGTCCGCAAACTTGCTGATCAATCTAAAACAGCAACTGAACAGATACATTCTATTTTGGAAGAAATGAATCATGCCGTTGCGGCGATATTTAAGTCAATAGAAACTGTGGGAGCAATCAGTGAAGAACAAGCGGCTTCTACAGAAGAAATAACAGCTACACTTGCGCATATCACGAAAGCAGCTGAACAACTGGATTCTTTTATTGAAAAATATAAATAAATATTTGTACATAAGTCTTTTGGGCATGGCAGCATGGATCTGATTTTGCAGCCAGCGCAATTTTCCGCAGTTTTAAATATTCGGACGGGCAGTCCGGTATAAAAATTGCAATTACTACTTACAAAAAACAAGTGCTTATTCCTATTGAAAATGGGGATAAGCACTTGTTTTTTAGTTTGGAAATGCAAATTGGAAATTATAAAATTTTTATAGTGTTACTCAGCTTTTACCTTTTCTTTAGCAGATCTTTCTGTTAGAACTTCTTTTAAAATGTTTGTTCCGTTTATGGCTTGTGGGAAGCCTGCATAGACGGAAATTAGAAGCATAATTTCCTTAATATCCTCAGCCGTTAAACCTATGTTGAGACCTGCACTGATGTGGAATTTTAATTGTGGACCGGCAGTTCCCAGCGCTGTTAAAGCTGAAATAGTGGAAAGTTCCCTAAATTTTTTATTTAGATTATCTCTTGCCATGATATCCGCTTGTCCACATATTATGAACTGGACAAGTTCTGGTGCAATATCCTTATAAGCTTCTTTAAGTAGTTCCGCTTGCTGGCTGTCCAGCTCAGAAAGTTCCTTTAGGCCAACTTCATATCTTTCCGCAGGTAAAACGCTACTGGTTGGTTCCTTGCCAATACAGTCGTTGATGCCTTGTTCTTCACGTTCTTTTAATACATCCTTTAATTCGTTCATCGCGTTTATACTTGCTGGAAAACCAGCATATGCGGACATTTGAAGTATTATTTCTTTAATTTCATTAATTGAACAGCCAACATTTAGTGCTCCGTTTATATGGACGTTCAATTGTGGCCTTGCATTTCCCAGTGCGGTTAATGCGGCAACTACGGCCATTTCTTTTGCTTTTAGATCCAGTATATCCCTTGAATATATATCACCAAAAGTATATTCGATCATATATTTAACCAAATCTGGAAATATAGTGTTCATACTATTTACTACAGCATCACCGGATTTCCCGTCCACTTCCTGTAATTTTGCCAATCCTCGTTTTAATCTATTTTCCATTTATTTTTTCCTCCATTTTAGTATAAATTTCTACCTTTTTGGCAACGTAATCACGTGACTTTGCCAATTCTTCAATTTTATTTTCAATGAAATTTAAGTGTTCCTGCATAATATTTTTTCTTTCTGTAATAGTTGAATCACCCATTTTCCGCAGTTGAGCATATTTTTTCATTTTGTTTATATTCATTCCGGTTTCTCTAAGTCTGCCTATCATTTCTATCCATTTTATGTCCCTTTCACTGTATACTCTTTTCCCTGAAGCATTCCTTTTTATATCTGTAATTAGGCCAATGCTTTCGTAGTACCTTAGAGTACTTGAATTTAAGTTCATTAATTTTGCCATATCGCTTATTTCAATGTCTGCCATACGAAGCACCTCCTCACATACCTAAAATATCACTTAAAGCGCACTTTAAGTCAAGGTACTTTTAAAAATTTATGGATATTTTACATCTATTGGTCTTTATAAATGCATAACGGCAGAAAATCAGATGTAGTTTAGATTTTCTGCCGTTCATAAATTGAATTAAGTTACTATAATAAAAAATATCTTTTTTATTATGAAGCCATTCTATATATTTTTTTCATGTCTTCTTTATAAAGCACCTTAAAATTTCCTATTGTTCTTTGGTTTTTAAAACTACAGTTTTGTGCGAGTTCTTCAATTTGTGATTCTGTTAATGCTATCTTTAAATTGCTTATTTTGACAGGCATACCAAGAGAAATAAAAAATTCTTCTAATGTTTCAATTCCTTCAAGTGCTGTTTTTTCGGGTGCAAAAAAATTACATGGGATATTTAGGACTTGGGAGGCAAATTGCATAAATCTGTTCGGATTGGTTTTTAATACATAGCGTGCCCAGCTTCCCCATAGCGCAGCTAAGCCCGCGCCATGCGAAATATTGAACATACCGCTTAATTCATGCTCTAGTTGGTGTGTTGCCCAATCACTTGCAGCACCGCAACCTGTTAAGTCATTGTGGGATAAACTCGCTGTCCACATAATTTCAGCACGTGCTTTATAGTTTTTGGGGTCTTTCATTAAAATTTTAGAATTATGAATTACGGTACGCATAATACTTTCGCTGATTTTATCTGTAACTTCCATTGATGGTTCAGAAGAAAAATATCGTTCCATAGAGTGCATGAGAATATCTGTACAACCACAGGCTGTCTGCCATTTTGGTAATGTGTAAGTGAGCTCGGGGTTCATAATGACAAATTTGCATCTTCCCAAATCAGAATTACATGCCCTTTTTAAATTTCCGTCTTCATTAGTAATAATCGAACAATAGCTCATTTCACTTCCAGAGCCAGCTATTGTTAAAATCGTACCAATTGGCAAACAAGAGGAAGGCTTTCTTTTCCCATTATAAAAATGCCAAACATCACCTTCATTTGTTACACCGTAGCCAATTGCTTTAGCAGTATCAATAACACTGCCTCCACCAACGGCTAGAATAAAATCGACTCGTTCATTTCTGCAAATTTTGATGCCTTCATATACTTTAGATAATACTGGATTAGGGACAACTCCGCCCAAAGTAATAAAGGAGATACCAAATTCAGACAATGAGCCATATATCTGTTCTAATAAACCAGAACGTTGTGCACTATTTCCCCCAAAAAGTACAAGTGCTTTTTGGCAGCCAAGTGAATGAATTAATGAACCAACTTGTTTCTCTGTCTCTTTCCCAAAAACGACCCGTGTAGGGGCATAATACTCAAAATTTTTCATGTTTTACCTCCTATAATTTTGTAATATTACTGTAAGGCCTTGAGTATACTCAAGCGCAAGAAAAATTTTTAAAAAACATAGGTGTTCTATAAATAATTATTGACATGGTGTATATTTATACCTATAAATTATATTGAATATTGATCGTTATTAGGCGGGAGAAAAAATATGCACGATACAATTGCGCAGGCTTCTAAAAAAACAGGCATTTCTATACATACATTACGTTATTATGATAGAGAAGGATTACTTCCCTTCATTGAACGTTCGGCAAATGGGAATCGTTTGTTTAATGAGACAGATTATGAGTGGATTACTGTTTTACAATGTTTAAAAAACACAGGAATGCCTTTAAAACAAATTCGAACTTATATGGATTGGTGTATGCAGGGAGATGCGACTCTCAAAAAAAGGCTTGCACTTTTTCAAGCTCAAAAAAATGTTATTGAAGGACAGTTGAAAGAATTAGAAAATTATCAAAGAATTGTGGAATATAAAATCAATTATCTAAAGGGACGTATAAATGGTACAGAGGTAAAAAGTTTAAGTCGATTTTAATATCAATAGTGAGTAAATAATTCTAAATCATATTTATAAAACAAAAAGGCATAAAATTCGTTTAAGAATTTTATGCCTTCAGCTTTCTGATTAGCACCGAAATGAATATAAATTGTAGCAATAATATCATTTTTATATTGTAATGTCAAATTATATTATGTTTAAAATTGGTGTGAAGTGATTATTTCTTTAGCAAATGCAAATAGTTGTCTGCGTCTTCTCTTGATTTGAATATATTGATATTTTTTTGCTTGTATTTTCTTAATAAGTTATAAATCTGTGGTAATTGTTTTACTGGAAAATTCATAATCCATTGTTTAAATTCTCCATCAAATTCAGTTTCTATCCAAGGCATATCTTCACGTTTTTTACCTATACGAGAATTCGCACCTGAAAGGCAGGTAGCAAGTGAATAGTCTAATAAAAATACAGTATCGCATTCTTTTAATCTTATTTCTAGTGTACGAAGATAATTCCCGTCAATTATCCACTTGTCTTGTTTCAATATATTAATTAGTTTTATATCAAATTCATCTTGTGTAAAATTAGTTTTGTCAGCTTTATGCCATAACATATCTAAATAATAAAGTGGAAGCTGTGTAGTATTTTTTAATCTGCGGGCAAATTCGCTTTTTCCTGCACCGGGACATCCAATTACTATTACCTTTTTCATATAATAGCTATCCTCCAAGACTTGTAATAGAGGTGGTTAGTTATTTCCTATCATTTTTTTAGTCAAAGCCATTGGAATTTATCTGGAACTGTTTTAATTTATTTTAGTGAAATAGTAGTTTTGACATTGATACGGTTGTCTCATGTATCTTGAGTCTGCAACAATATAATTCTAAGGGAAAGCTTTCTATTATCTTTTCTTTGCGCGTTTATCTTCAAATGTCGTTTCGTATGTATGCAAGAAGAATTGTAATTTTTTTATTCTTTGCTCTATGTCCGATTTCCATAATGTTAACTGCTCATATCCTATTGGTGTGATGCTGTAAATCTTTCGGGCGGGACCAGCATGACTTGTATCCCAAGAGAAAGTGACGGCACCATCTTTATTTAATTGATTTAAGGTACGATAAATTGCAGCTGTGTCACATTGAAAATCAGGTATATTATTAATCAAGGCATTATAAATAGCACCTCCATGCGCATTACCATGTGCCAATTCCAATAAAATAAAAGCAGGTAAGTGTCTATGTTGTTGGACTTTACCAATGTTCATAATTGCATCTCTCCTAAATGTTAAAAACAGTATACTGCTTTAACCATTATTACGTCAATCTTTCTTGACATAAATGAAAAAGCATTTTATATTATACTGTAAAGAACACTAAGATGTTTAAAACATTTATTGGGGGGATATTATGATTACTCTTATTTTTTATTTGTTGGCTGGTTTGATAATTATTTGGTCAAGCTACAAAGATCGTACAAAAACTAAGCAATCTTTATTAAAAGGTTGGCACTCTTTTGAAAATATTTTGCCCATTTTCTTGTTAATTGTTTTTTGTATTGGGCTCATTCTTTCATTTTTAACACCACAAACAATTGCTTATCTTTTAGGCAGTGAATCTGGTTGGCATGGTACATTGCTTGCCGCGATTGTAGGTTCATGTACGGTTATCCTTGGGTTTGTTACATTTCCTTTAGCCCGTACTTTATTAGAAAATGGTGCGGGTATGTTGCAGATTATTATGTTCATTTCAACTTCTGTAATGGTTGGTGTGCTTACTTTACCATTGGAAATACAATACTTTGGGAAAAAATCGGCGTATATTCGTAATGTATTAGCTATATTTTTTTCTTTAATAATTGCATTTACTATGGAGGCGTTGCTACAATGAAACATTTACTTTCGCGCTACAAGCTTTTAATTGCTGTTTTGATAATTTATTTCATTCTATACCTTATAGATCCAGCGCGTGGTAAGGCTGCACTGGTTGAGAGCTTTGGAAGTTTGGGAGAAATGTTACTTATTATGCCACCAATTTTTATTTTACTCGGTTTTTTAGATATTTGGGTTGATAGAGAAACTATGATGAAATTCATGGGAAAAAATTCTGGAATTCGTGGCATTTTCATTGCATTTTTTATTGGCTCAGTTGCTGCTGGTCCCGGTTATATGGCATTCCCTTTTACTGAAGTGCTGATGCGTAAAGGGGCTAAATTCACAAATATTATTATTTTTATCGGTGCTTGGTCTGCTACAAAGATTCCCATATCCTTGTTTGAGGCATCTATAATGGGATGGAATTTTATGTTACTGCGATATGCATTAGATGTCCCTGCTATATTGTTAATGGTTAAAATTATGGATTTATTATTATCTAAAAATGACAAAAGCAGAATTTATCAGCTTTCATCTCAAAATGAGTAATATAGTTCGAAATAGATAGTGGATTGTACATTCAAAACACTAATGCTGTATTTACTTGGATAAGAGTGTATGAAAAACGTACTTTCAATCGAATAACATGTTAAAAAAAATTTCTTTACTAAGCACAGGTCAAGTATGATGTTTATTTATAAAATTACATGTTGATAAAAATATTATAATTAAACAGGAACAAGATGCTCTACAACCAGTATTGTAAAGTATCCTGTTCCTGTTTACTAATATTATCAAATTGTTATTTAACTTAGTAGTGTGTTTACTACAATAATGTTTTAAATTTCAAAATATTTTTCAAATAGTAGTGATATTAATACTAGTGATACCTATTCTTATATAACACTTTGGCTTGTTTCGTATATTTTACAATGAAATTTGTTTTTGTATCTGTATACGCATCTCGGTTATACTCATATTTTTTAGCAATGGTTACATTCTCAATAAGATAATCCCTAAAATAAAGTTTTGCATTATCGCCTTCATAGCTTATATGCAAATGCTATACTTTTTCTGCAAAACCTCTAAAATATATTTTATTTTAGGGAATTTATTGAATGGAGTTCAAATTATCAATATCAATATGGTCCTTATCACTCAATTCGTAACCTGAATGAAACAGTAGCTGCGCTTCTTTTGAGATACAGGGTATTTCTCGGTCTTTATATTCTGTTGAAGTAAACCATTCTTTCTGGAAAATATACTTTCCCCCTTGTGGATCTGCTTGAGTGATAGAACCATCTGCATTAAAATCAATAGGGTGGATATCTAAATATCCATATTTATCATGTTTAAGTTCCATACGGGAAGGCATCCAGTCAACATTGACGATATAGCCAATTTCCTTTAATTTTGAAATAACAGATTCCGTATATTTAGCATCGAAATCTATATCAATATCTCTATGTTTTCGGTTTTGCTGACCGGTTAAGACATCTACGCCCCAGCCACCGTCTAACCAATAAGGTACTTTCATATGTTCGAAAAAGTTTAAAATATGGAACAGTGTTTCTTCCGTCACAGTTTCTATATTATTTTTCAAAATAAAATTCTCCTTAATTATTTATTCGCATTGTAAAGTCAAATGAAAGTTGAGACCCTGTTAGTTCTTCTGGTACAATAGTTTTGCCACGAATAATATACATCCCAAAGGAGAAGAGTCCTCATGACAAAATCATATCAAATTTGCTACTCAAAATGCAATAACCATCAAAATTTTTATTATTATGGTACAGAATAATAGAAACATGTAAGGCAAATAAAATAGATATCTATAAATATCTTTGGTATATATTTAAAAATCTGCCTAACCAGCCGATTATTCATAATTTTGTGCTGATAGAAAATTATCTGCCGTGGAGTGACGAAATAAAAAACAACTGTAGTCAATAATCATACATGTGAAATACTGCTAGTCCTTGTAATTTAGAATACAAGATTAGCGGCATTATTGCTATATATCATTTGATTGCTCGCTTACATTTAGTATTCTTATTTAACTAATTTGTTAGCGTGCTTTAAATATTTTAATTGTATTTTTATGATTAACTAAAAGTGATTATTGGATGTTTAGTATGGATTAATTAGGCTTTTGTCAAAAGTGAACTATTTCGTTAGGCGTGTCTTATACTTTTTCTCTTGCCTTGCATCTTTTATCTTTTCTTAAATTGTAATATCAAATTGAACAGTTTGTAAATCCACTAACTGCCCAACTTCTTCTAAAAATACTTCTTGAGGAGTTTTATATCCCAATAATTTACGAGGTAAATTGTTACACCAATAAATGGCACGTTTTAAGGTATCTTCAGTAATGGTTTTAACAGGAACACCCTTAGGTATAAAACGACGAATCAACCCATTATGTCTTTCATTAGAACCACGTTCCCAAGCTGAATATGGATGGGCAAAGAATATATCCAATCCGCTACGCTCAAGCTCAGATATTTTTGCAAACTCTTGACCATTGTCAGAAGTAATAGTTTTGCATAAAGCAGCTAAACTTGAGTTTTTAGAAAAAGACCCAAGCCAATCTGCCAATGTATTCTTTACATTAGCAGCTTTTGCTGAAGGACAGCGTAACGCTACATATAATCTGCGATAAAAAAGGCTCAATAAAACCTGCTCGCAACGTATTAAAAGATCCTTGGCGATTCCTTTTATACACAGTTTGCCCTGTATCGGCTAAATACGTAAGACCTGCTTTATTTTGCTTAATTTGAACTACACTGCCTCGTTTAATTTCGTTGTAAATTGTAGTTCTGGAGCGGCCTAGATCACTGGCTATAGAGGTTATACTATCTCCAGCAAGCAACCTTTTTCAATATAAAAACGTTCTTCTAAATTTAAGTGTTTATTTGTACGTAATGTCGTGTTATGATTGTTGTAGTCCATAGTGATTACCTCAGGTTATATTTTTGATTAGACACCTAAATCATAACACGAGGTCACTATGGATTTTTATCTGTTCAATTTCATTTTACAATTAACCATTATACAGTCTGAACGTTTCCTTGAATATATTTTTTATTCGTGTGTTTGTTGTGTCGCTGTGTTAATATTGTGTTGACATCAGCAAAGAATAATGCTACATTTAAGACAGAAATGGGGGTGTTGAATATGGTAAATACAAATTTGAATATCCGGACGGATAAGGAAGTAAAAAATCAGGCTGAGAAAATATTCAATGCATTGGGAATGAATATGACGACAGCGGTAAACATCTTCTTAAAAACAACGATACGAGAAAATGGCATTCCCTTCCGTCTCACTCTTGACGTTCCTAATGCAATAACTAGGTCTGCTATTGAAGAAGGCAACCGAATCGCCACTGATAAAAAAGTAAAAGGGTATACTAATATGACAGATTTGCGTGTAGCCCTTGAAAAATGAAGTACGAAGTAAAATTCACCACTCAATTTAAGAAAGATTTGAAATTAGCAAAGAAGCAGAACAAAGATATAGATGTGCTGTTCTCTGTCATTGAGCAATTAGCCAAAGGAAAACAATTGGATGAAAAATACAGAGACCATAATTTAGGTGGAACATACAAAGATTGCCGGGAATGCCATATTGATCCAGATTGGCTCCTCGTTTATGAAATAAGAGAAGATGTACTTGTTCTTCTTTTGTATCGTTTGGGCAGCCATTCCCAATTATTTTAGCAGCATGAGTAATATCACGGACACATTTACCTGCTTAACGTGATATACTAATAGCATAAAATTTTGTATGGATCCTTTATGGACTTATATTTAGACAATAAGCTATTATTCTCATAAAACCGCTTATTACAGTGAGGACACTTATAACGACGTTTTTTTATTAAAATAGTGTAGCTTGTATGTGCTACAGGCAAATGTTTAACTTTTTGTAACCTATAATCATGTATCTTCCTTGTTTCATTCTTACACTGTGGGCATATATGTGGTTTGACCGGTAGACAAATAGTAATTACCTTGCCAGCTGTCCTTATTACGTTAAATCCTTTTAAATTTAATAATTCTATAGTATAATTCTCTTTGAGCATAAAACATCAATCCTTTCTTTTTAGTGTAGGAACTTTAATTGTAACGGATTTTTTTGTTTTATGCTCTTTTTTTGCAAAAAAATAATGTTGGAGTAAGCTTGAATTTTTGCTTACCCCAACATTTAGTATAGAATTTTTAAGTTTTTGTTTATGTCAACATTTAATATAAAACTATTTTATTGCGTTTGTAATTTTAAGGGAAAAATCCATACTTTTCTGGGAATACCATCAGCACCATTTTGTATTTGTTGATAAGGTTTATCTGCTAAAGCTACAACACCGCGGTATATGTATTTAGTAGGAACTAAGACTTCAAATAGATGAACGACGACACCATTTGTGTTGGATTGAGCTAGAGTTTTATTTTGCATAAAAAATAAATCTTGATCACCATTTTTCCCCATACCTGTATAATGTAAAATATTATCGAACCACTCATCCTTGTATAATTTTTTTGTATGGTCTGATATTATTATCAACGAGTTAGTTGCTCTTGAACGACGCATTCCGCCCATATTTCCGCACCGAAATTCATTTATTAATTCCGCATGTGTTATAGTTTGTCCTATTTTAAATTTGCAAGAAGTACTCATAGCATCCTCCACTATCATTTTAATCAACGAATTATTTACAAACAAATATGCATGCGGTAAGATAATTATTCATCTATCGATAAAATAATATGTTGTTTAGATAGGTTTTTATGAATAATAAAAAAGCACTTTGAAGAAAAGCAACTACTTATATTGTTTTCGATTGGTTGATGACTGATAACCGAGTTGTTCTCTATATTTCATCACTGTTCGACGGGATATATTTATAGTACGTTGTTTTAAAAGATCGCATATTTTCTGGTCACTTAGCGGTTTTGCGTTGTCTTCGTTTTCGATAAGGTCTTTTATAATTTGCTTTATCTGTACAGCTATTAATTCTTCACCTGTAGGTGTAGAGACAACATTGGCTGCAAAAAATTTTCTTATACTGATAATACCGTGTGGTGTTTCCATATATTTGTTGGCGATAGCGCGGCTCACTGTCGATTCATGGATATGCAATGTTTCTGCTATTGTCTTCATTGATAAGGGACGTAAGTAAGATAAACCTTTATCAAAAAAAGGTTTTTGGTGGTTGACAATTTGTGTCACGACATTGTAAAGGGTCTGCCTGCGCTGGGTTATGCTGTTAATCAGCCATATAGCTGAGTTGACACGCTGTTCTACGTATTTTTTAGTTTGTTGATCCATGTTATGGGTATTGCGGTAAAGATCGCTGATCCGCAGACTGGGCACAGTATATTCATTTACAAAAACAATATATTTATTATCAATTTTCCGTACTGTCACATCGGGGATAATGTGTTCTATTTCTTCATTGCTATATGCCGCACCAGGTTTGGGATCAAGTGTTTTGATGACGTTAACAGCGTTTTGGACATCGACAATAGAACAATTTTCCTTTTCCGCTATCAGCTTCAATTGATTTTTGGCAAGATTGTGAAGATATTTATCAATGATAACGGCAATGAGGCCTTCGTAAAGTCCCAGACTGCAAGCTTGCAGCCGCAAACATTCCGCAAGATTACGTGCACCTATACCGGCAGGTTCAAAGGTTTGGATAACCTGTAAGACCTTATTTACCAATTGGGGGGCTGCGTTTATGAGCGAGGCTATTTCTTCAACGGATACTGTAAGATAGCCTCGTTCATCAATGCAGCCTATTATATAATTGGCAATACGGTGTTCTTCCTCATCATTAAATGTCATGCCTGCTTCTTCGTAAAGATTATCGGCAAGCCCCTTTCCGGGAGCGGGCAACCGTTTAAAATCATAGCCATCGCCCGCTGTTCCAGAATGGTGGACAGGAGTTCCTCCTTCGAGAAATTCTGCGAGATGTTTAATGTCTTCCGTATTTAATTTTTCTGGTGTATCGGTAGCAGCATCAGATGCAGGCTCAGCAAATTCAAGGGTAGGATTGTCATTATATTCCTGCTCAATTATTTCATGCAGCTCCTGTGATGACATTTGCAAGATTTTGACAGCTTGCTGCATTTTAGGAGTCATGACCATTTTCTGTTTTATGCTAAGGTGTAAATCTTGTTTCATTTTACTGACCTCATTGATTTTATTTACTCATAGCCGCTGCTACGGCTGCACCTAAAATTGAGCCGCCGTTTTCCAGCTCTAGACTGATCTTGGCAGCATTTTCACCTAACACTTCACTGAGTGCTTGTTGCATATTACGTGCTGCGCTGGGAACTTTTTCAAAAAGAGAACCATCAATGAAAATTTTGTGGGCGGGGATAGCTTTGGGAAATATATGCCATAAAATTCCGCAGTAAGTTGCAGCGGTAAGACGAGCTGACCGGTTCATTATTGCGGTTGCCAATTCTTGTAGAGAAACAGCATCATCTTTTGTCAAAGTGATGCCAGTGTGTGTATGAAAAAGTTTAATGGTAGAGGAAAGACCGGGATCGGCATCTTCTAAAATATGAGAGAGGTCTACACTGGTAAAGGACGGCTTTGCAGGCAGTTTAAATATGTCTTGTACACAAAATGCGAACAATTCCCCCAGATAACGGCCTGAAACCATTTTTTCCAAGCGTTGTTCATAGGGATGTTCAGAGACACTGTCCAATTTTTTATCATATTTGTTGATAGATAGTTTATTAAAGCCACCTATTTCCAAATTTATTATCATTGGTTTTTCTATTTTACTGGTATCAGTTTCAAAATAGCATGTATTATGTCCTGTTGCGTAAATAGAGCCTATATACGTATTGGTTGATTGGTAGGCTGCGGCCAGCAATACAGCAACAGTATCGTTGATGACAGCTACAGGTTCTACATTGACAACACCTTGTCTTGCCAATGCCTGTTTGAGCAGGTCATTGACTGTTTCACCAACGACACCCTTGGTAGCAAATTCTTTTGTCCATGTTATTAATTTTGCGTTGTAGATGTTAGTCTGGCTAGATGGGAAAGAAAAAGTATGGCCTAAATAATATTTTTTCTTCCTATCACCGTCGATTGCCTCATCAATGACAGTAGCAATAAAGTCAAATAAGTCGCTGCTGGTTGAATCTGGGCCGGTGAAGTCATAAAGACCTGAAAATTTCAGTGGTTTGGCGACTTTTTTCAGAATGTTGAAATTGCCGTTGCCTTTTAGCTGTACCAAAGCAGCGCGCAGATTGGTACCACCAAAATCAAGGGCTAGGTATTCACCAGATTCGTTCCCCGCAGGAAGGCCTATATAAGATTTAAGCATTTTTAGAGAACTAAATCCATCGATAAGACCTTGTTCAATATCATAGCGTACACAGGCAGCAACTTGTGATAAAGCAGCCGCTGGTACATTAAATTCTTTGATTGCTTGTGCAAAACAGCTGTGTTCCATTATGATGCTCTCTTTTCCATTTTCCACTAAATTATGTTGAATCAATTTGTTATTATTTTTGGGGAAGAACTTCCAACCAATAGCCATCAGGGTCACTTATAAAATAAATGCCCATTTTTTTATTTTCGTAGCAGATACAGCCCATTTCTTCATGCATTTTATGTGCTGCTGCAAAATCGTCAACTGTAAAAGCCAAATGTACTTCATTGTCACCTAGATTATATTTTTCTTTACGGGCTTTAAGCCAAGTTAGTTCTAATTCATGGGGAGTTTGCCCATCACTCAAATACACGAGTGTGAAATCTGGGGTTTCTTTCCGGTGAACCTCTTTAAGACCGAGTGCCTTTTCGTAAAACGCCATTGATTTTTTTAAATCTAAAACATTGAGATTGTTATGTACAAACTTGAATTTCATTTTATTTACCCCCTAATGTAATATATGTATTATTTTATCAGATATAATATATATTAACAATGACTTTACTCTTTTGTGGTTATTGTAGGTATTTATAATGGCAGGCTAAGAGTAAAAATATACTTTATATCAGGGCTGACTGTGGTATAATGGAGAAAAATCAATCATTTAAAATAATATTGATTATTTTGTATATATGAGCAAATGATGAATCATCACCGTAAAAAATCCCAATAAACAGTACATATATTTTATAAAATGAGGATGGATATGAATGGTAGGAATTGTAATAGTATCGCATAGCTTAAAAGCGGCGGAGGGAATTAGAGAAATTGCTGCTGAGATGGGAAAGCCTGGCCAGCCAATTACTGCTGCGGGTGGCAGTGAAGACGGGCGGCTGGGAATTGACCTTGATAAAGTAGAAGCTGCTATTGAAGCGGCAGATAAAGATGATGGGGTAGTCCTGTTTGTAGATTTGGGAAGTGCGATAATTTGTGCTGATATGATTAAAAATGAAAGAAAATTAAATAAGAAAGGTATTTATGTAGCAGATGCGCCTGTTTTAGAAGGGGCAGTCATAGCAGCAGTGGAAGCATCATTGGGAAGTCCCGTGGAGAAAGTTTTGGAAGTGGCGGCAAAAGTTAAAAATATGCCGAAATTATAATAAAACAAAAGGAATCATGCACACAATAGTATAATATTGCTGCATGATTCCTTTTGCTTTGTTTTAAACCTTCCAGATGAATAAAATATATACTAACCATTTGGTTTTATGACAGGGTATCTTTTATAGTACCAGGAGCTAGGTCGGCAGTCAGGACCTGTTGCCATTCATTTATGATTTCAGGTGGTAGTGTATAACGCTTTTCGATGACTGTAGAATCTTCTTTTAAAGATTGTTTACTATAAAAAGTTTTTTCCTTACCTGTTTTTTTATCCTTAACGTGGCGTATATGACTGCCATTAGTTATTACCGGAAATACAATCTCTACTTTATCAGCAGTATAAAGCGGTGTCAGCGAATCATGCTTGATTTTAAAAGATATAAAATACTGGTTGTTGTAGGAAATTTTTTTCAAGGGAAGCGTTTGGGTTATACCGTCTTTGGTATATTCGATTTTGGGCGGTAAATCTTTATCGAACAGTAAATCAGTTCCTTGGTTATGCGAAGTAAGGGAAAGTTCATCTAATTCGCGGAAATGATTTTTGTGGCGATCATAAAAACGTGTTGTTTTTACATAAACAGTAAATAGGTTTTCTGGTTTAACGGTGGAGCTGTTTTTTTTGTTGGCAGTATTATTATTTTCTGCGGGAGGCTGTGTATCATTGGCAGATACGGGCTGGAGATATGTGAAGGCACTTTCTCTGGCAGTAACTGTACCATTTTCTGTTTGGCGTATTTCAGCATGTGTGGTAAGGGGCATGAAAAGAAGCAGAAAAAAAAGAAATAATAGTGTTTTTTTCATAGATGAAGTCCTTTTGCTAAGATTTTTGTTAGTCGCATTTTTCTATTTTGCTTACATTATAACCTTCATTTTCGATTGCGTCACGCAAAATATTTTCATCGGTATTGCAACTGATAAGGGCATAATGTTTGTAGCAGTTGACTTCCCGTATTTCATGCATTCCCTCAAGGTCACCTAAGGCAGCTCTGATAAGAGAAGCGCAATGTTCATCTTTCATACCATCAATATACATTTTTAACATGATAAGGACCTCCTGAAATAAATTGTAATATACAGTAAACCTTTGCCAATTTTTATTGCCAAATAATACATGGTTTAGAATTTTCGTGAGTGGTGGGAAAAGTTAATCTGCAAAAAGCTTAAACCTCCCGCTAAAACAGCGGCTGCTATAGGAAGAAAGGCAGCTTGCGCAAAGTAAAGTGGAGAGATTAGGATACCAACGAGAATGAAAAATAAGCAGAGTCCAGAAAATAAAAAACTGCGGTGTATTTTTTTCATTATGTACTGGCAATAACTGATCATTTCGCCTACTTCATACAGGGAGTTGGCAGGGATGATAACATCAGCCGCAGTGACAACATTGGCTTGGATGTCGTTATTTAGATATACACCTATATCTGCCGCATGCAGCATAGGTAAATCATTGTCGGCATTGCCAACGGCTGCAATGGTAAGTCCATGGGTGTGCAGCAAATCAATTTCCCGTGCCTTATCAGTGGGCAGTAACTCGGCTCTATATTGATCGATTGACAAATCTTTGGCAATCGTTTTGGCGGTATTTTTATTATCGCTGGTAAAAAGAATCGTGTTGATTTTCATGTGCTGAAGAAGTGCGAGCGCAGCTTTGCAACGATATTTTAAAGGATCAAGCAGTGTTAAAACACCATGACAATATTTTCTTAAAGCAATAAAAATAGGTGTACCACCTTCTTGGGCAATCTGGAATGCTTTCATTTGCAGCTCATTGCTGATTTTGACACCTTCGTCTTCTAACCATGAAGCTTTTCCCACACGAATGATATCACCGTTGATGAGAGCTTCAACCCCTTTTCCGGTTAGCAGTTGTGCTGAGGAAATACGTTGTAAATGCGCTTGGTTTTTTATAGAAGAGGTGACTAATGCCCTTGCTAAAGGAACATCAAAATCTTTTTCTGCACTTGCGGCCAGTGCCAAAAGGACTTTTGGCGTTATACCTTCTGCTTGGAGCGCGGTAACAACGGGATGTCCTTCTGTTAGTATTCCTGTTTTACCAAGAATGACTGTATCAATGTGGCGGGCCTGTTCAATTGTGGCGGGGGTTTTAAAAAAAATACCAGCGCGGGCAAATTTATTGAGTGTTGTTAAAAATTGTATGCGTGTACAACTGATAAAAGAGTGAAGCAGGCCGGTCACGAAAATAGCGGCCAAAAGGGAAAAAATGAAAGCAGGAGATTTTTGGAGATAAATAGAAAGAATAAGCGTGCAAACGGCCATAAGTAAAGTAAATATAGTAAAGTATTTTGATATTTTTAGCGCGAACAGATCCGTCGCGGTGTTTACAGTTGTCGAAGTGTTTTTTATATTAAGAAGCTGGGTAAATACAGAATTATCCTGTGACGCTGATACACGATAATGGAATGTTCCCTTGGTATTGATTGTTCCCATAAAAACCTTGTCACCTGAGGCTTTATCTGCTTTCTCTTTTTTCCCTGTAAGACAGGATTCGTCAATACTACCATTTCCCCAAAAAATATTTCCATCAGCAGGAATGATTTGCTTGTCTTTTATTATGACAATATCGTCTTTTTGCAAGGCTGAGCAGGGAAGCTGTTTTTCTTCGTCGGTATCAAGATCAAGAACCGTAGTGAAAGCAGGAAGGGAGACGAACTGGTCAAGAGAGTCAGCTGATTTTTGCAGGAGATGCAGTGTATAAGTTTTCAATGCAACAGCGAACGTGATAATAAGAGCGGCTGTTTCTCCCCAAAAAGCATTTGTGGGAAGATTAGAACCCATAAATATGGGAACCGCCGTAGTGATACTAAGGAAGAATAGTATTATAGTACTGGCACAGATCAATATGTCATAATTCCAAAAGTTATTAGGCCCTTTGCTGCTATTTATGTAATATTGGTAATTGATGAGTAATATTAATATGATAATGAAGAAACGGGCGGTCAAAAAAGCACATTGATCATAATGTGGATTTATGATTGCAGGTAAAGGAGCACCTGCCAATGGCGCAAAATAAATGTAAAGTAGGAATAGTGAGGCAATTATGGATGTGGATAATATGAGACGGGGATATTTTGTGGCGTTGTTGTTTGCCTTCGTATGTATGATGGGATGGAGGGACATAAAGAATAACTCCTTCGATGATAATAAAATCAGTGGTTTCGATAAATTTGCGAATATGTATTGTAAATACAAAATTTAGCGAGACCACTGATAAAATTATATTGAATTTGTAAATTTAATATAATTATGAACAATAAATTTAATATATAAAACTATTAATTTCACCTCAATTATGCGATTTATTACTAATAATGTCAAGAAGAAAGACGCAAACTATTGCTGTTTGAATAAAAAATTGTTACAATCTTATTGTATTTTCTTTAATAATTGCTAATAGAGCTTTACGCAGGTGTGAGGGGAAATTTTTATGATAGAAAAGTTTTACCTGAAAAAGACACTTTATTATATGAGATGAGTGGGAAATTTTGATTACAATTATGGCAAACGGGAAAATCAATCTTACGCTTGATGTTCTTGGGAAAAGGGATGATGGCTATCATGAAGTTGAGATGGTCATGCAGTCGATAAACCTTAGTGATAAACTTACAATTGAAAAAATAGATATTTGCGATATAATACTTGATTGTGTTGTAAAGGGAGTATTAAATAAAAAAGACAACCTCATTTATAAAGCGGCTGATTTGTTTTTGCGAACCTATAATATAGATTGCGGCGTAAAAATATCCTTGGAAAAAAATATTCCTGTTGCAGCTGGTCTTGCGGGCGGAAGCACGGATGCGGCTGCTGTATTGTGTGGCATGAATGATTTGTTCGGGTGTGGTCTATCGGTGGAGACACTTTGTACTCTGGCAGCGAAGCTGGGGTCGGATGTCCCTTTTTGTGTAAGGGGAGGGACGATGCTGGCTAAGGGCAGAGGTGAAAAGCTGGCACCGGTGGCTTCATTGCCCGCGGGATGTGCCTTTGTTCTTATAAAACCACAGCTTGGTGTTTCTACAGCGTGGGTATATAAGAATTATCAGGCACAGCGTGTGAAAAAGCATCCGAATAACAGATTGATGCTACGAGAGCTGGAAGATAAAAACCTTAACGGGGTTTGTGGTTCATTAGGGAATGTTTTGGAAAGTGTAACCATTGGTGCATATCCCCAACTGGCTGCATATAAAGAAAAACTTTGCCGGTATGGTGCTAAGGCAGCGTTGATGTCAGGAAGCGGGCCGAGTATTTTCGCTGTTTGCGAAAATATACAGGTTGCCAGGAAGGTTGCTGACAGGATGCGTAATGATTATGCAGAACTGGAAGTATACGAGGCAGTACCTGCGAGTGCAAGGAAGTAGGGGGAAGTATTATGGGTAACAATAAAAAACTCATGCCGATAAAGCTGGACAGTTACCAGCCATTGCGTGAGGTTGTTTTTGAAACTTTGAGGAATGCTATTAGGACAGGGATATTAAAGCCGGGGCAGCGCCTTATGGAAATCCATTTGGCGGAACAGCTTGGTGTCAGCCGCACACCGGTGCGGGAAGCCATTAGAAAATTGGAGCTGGAAGGTTATGTGATCATGATGCCGCGCCGCGGTACTTATGTGGCAAATTTATCCATCCGCGATGTCAATGAAGTTTTTGAAATACGCACAGCGTTAGATTCTTTGGCAAGTGGTTTGGCGGCAGAGAGAATATCAGAAGATGAGCTTGAAGAACTTCAACGACTCTTAGTACAAATCGGTGAATATATTGAAGAAAATGATATGAATAAGATTGTTGAAGTTGATACTAAATTCCATGATTTGTTATACAAAGCCAGCAGAAATAATCGGTTGGTTGGTATAATCTCCAATTTGCGGGAACAGTTAACGAGTTTTCGCACAAAATCTATGTCTTATCCTGGACGTCTGCGGGAGACATTGGAAGAGCATCGGCAGATAGTTGATACTATTGCACAAGGAAATGTTGCGGATGCTCAAAAGGCTGCAGAAAAACATATGGAAAAATCAGAACAGACACTATTGAAGAGCATGAAGGATATAAAGCAAAATATGGAAATTGAAGATGAAAATGAGGATGGAAATGACGGAAATATAGAAGGGAAAAGTGAAAATAGTTGAGTACGGAAAATTTTTCTACCATAATACTGGCCGCTGGTAAAGGAACACGTATGAAATCGGCATTGCCGAAGGTACTGCATCGGGTTGGCGGAAAAACGATGCTGCAACATGTCCTTGATGCGGCAAAAGGAGCCGGGGCAAAGAACAATGTCATTGTTATCGGGTTTGGCCGTGAAAAGGTACAGCAAGTTATAGGAAACGGTGCACAGGTAGTTATCCAAGAAGAACAGCTTGGCACCGGCCATGCTGTTTTGCAGGCAGAACCGATGATTGATAAGAAGGATACAGTGATGGTTCTGTGCGGTGATACACCGTTGCTTACGGCTGATATTCTGCGCCATTTTTATGAAAAACATACAGAAGAACAGGCACATGCTTCTGTAATGACTGCTGTTATGCCGGACCCGTCAGGCTATGGTCGGATAATAAGAACCTTCAGTGGAGAATTTAAGAAGATAGTTGAGCATAAAGATGCAAGTATTTCGGAAAAAGCTGTTACTGAAGTGAATACAGGAATATATTGCTTTAATGCTGGCGAGCTTTTTGCAGCTTTGGGGAAAATTGGCCGTGACAATGCCCAAGGAGAATACTATTTACCTGATGTACTGGAAATAATTCATGCCGATGGCAAAAAAGTGGCAGCAGTTATTGCTGAAAATTATAAGGCAACATTGGGGATAAATTCACGTGAACAACTTGCCCAAGCTGAAAAAATACTACATCAGCGTAAAAATAGGCAGCTTATGGCCGCAGGTGTGACTATCATGGACCCTGATACAACATATATTGATAGTGATGTAAAGATTGGCCGTGACACTATTATTTATCCGTCTACATGGATACAGGGAAATTCTGTCGTTGGTACTGAGTGTGAAATAGGGCCGTGCAGCCGTTTTTGCGACACGACTATAGGCGATAGATCAGTAATTTCTTTTTCTTACGCACATGAATGTGAGATCGGCACAGCTGTTACAATGGGACCATATGTACATTTACGCCCGAATACCAAAATCGCCGATAAAGCACATATTGGTAATTTTGTTGAAGTTAAAAATTCTAATGTAGGCAAGGGAACAAAGCTGCCCCATTTGAGTTATATCGGTGATAGTGATGTAGGAGCAGGTGTCAATATGGGCTGTGGTTGTATCACCGTTAATTACGATGGCAGTAAAAAATATAGAACAACAATAGAAGATAATGCTTTTGTCGGCTGTAATTCTAATCTGGTCGCACCTGTGAAAGTGGGAGAAAATTCCTATATAGGTGCAGGCTCCACGATTACGAAGGATGTGCCCGCTGGTGAATTAGCTGTAGGCAGGGCACGGCAGACCAATATCGCCAAATGGCGGGATAAAAGAAATAAATGATAAGAGTGAGTACAGGGTTGATAAATTGGCTGAAACCTTGGCACTCATTTTAAAAAATATATAGGCTGATTTAATGGAGAGTAAGATTTTGTCACAACGGAAAACTTTCGTTTATTAAGATATAAAAATATATCTTTAATAATAAAAATTTATTTATGCATATATAATGCAGGAGGAAAATTGATGATTTTGGACACAGACAAACTATGTATTCTTACCGGTAATGCTAATCCACAGCTGGCACAAGAGGTAGTAGATTATATTGGTGTGGAGTTATGTCATGCGTTTGTGGGGCATTTTAACAATGGAGAAACACAGGTGATGATCAGCGAAAGTATCCGTGGCAAGGATGTATTCATTATTCAGCCTACCAGCCAGCCTGTGAATGACAGTCTTATGGAATTACTTATAATGGTTGATGCCTGCAAAAGAGCGTCAGCCCGTAACATAACAGCAGTCGTACCATATTATGCATATGCCCGCCAAGATAGAAAAACACGTGGGCGTGAACCCATTTCTGCTAAATTAGTTGCTGATCTCATGACTACTGCCGGTGTAAATAGAGTAGTTACCGTTGATTTGCATGCAGGACAGATTCAGGGCTTTTTTGATATTCCTGTTGACCATTTGGCTGCCGCTCCTATTTTGGCCAAATATATCAGCGCTAAAAATCTGCAAGATATAGTAGTCGTTTCTCCGGATCTGGGCGGAGTAACACGTGCCCGCAGTCTTGCAGACCGTTTAGAAGCACCTATTGCTATCATTGAAAAAAGACGGCCAATGCCTGGAAAGGCTGAAGTAATGAGCCTGATAGGTGAAGTAAAAGATAAAAATGCTGTGATTATTGACGATATAGTAGACACAGCCGGCTCTTTGTGTGAAGGGGCTAAGGCATTGAAGGCACGCGGTGTGAAATCAATACATGCTTGTTGTACGCATGGTATTTTAAGTGATCCGGCCATTCAACGCATTGATGATTCACCTATAGACGAATTAGTGATTACAAATACCATTCCTCTACCAAAAGATAAACATTCCAGTAAAATAATATCCTTGTCGATGGCACCGGCTATCGGAGAAGCTATTACACGCATTTATACACAGACCTCAGTAAGTAAATTATTTGATATAGCTGATGCTGTACAGACAAAGGTTTAATTATATCAATCTGCATTGTGTGGAGTAATTTGCAGATACAAGTTTTTTAAGCTAGCAGATACGAGCTTTTCAGTTAGCTTAAAATTGACGTTTTAGGAGGACACGATATTTGGATTTAGTGATAATAATGGAAGCGGCTCTTATGGGGGTTGTTGAAGGCCTTACCGAATGGCTGCCGGTAAGTAGTACAGGTCATATGATCCTTGTCAATGAGTTTATAAAAATGGCAGTGGATCAGAAGTTTATGGATGTGTTTTTGGTAGTTATCCAATTGGGTGCAATTATGGCAGTAGTTGTATTGAATTTTACAAAACTTAATCCATTTGCTGCAAGTAAGACTGCAATTGAAAAAAGACAGACCTTTTGCTTATGGTCAAAAGTAGTCATTGCCTGTATTCCGGCATGTGTTATTGGGTTACTTTTCAATAAATATATGGAAGAGCATTTTATGAATGCCCATGTAGTCGCGTTTACATTGATTTTATATGGAGTATTATTTATTGTAGTAGAAAATTACAATAAACGCAGGGAGCCGCGTATAAATACACTAGAGACATTGGATTATAAAACAGCTTTTATTATAGGTGTTTTTCAAGTCCTGTCATTAGTGCCAGGAACATCACGGTCAGGCGCTACTATCTTGGGTGGTATCATTCTTGGCACCTCCAGATATGTGGCTGCTGAGTTCACTTTCTTTCTGGCTATTCCAGTTATGTTTGGAGCCAGTCTTCTAAAGATGGTCAAGTTTGGTTTTAATTATTCTACCGATGAAGTCGTTATTTTGCTTGTAGGTATGGTTGTTGCTTTCTTAGTTTCTATTGCATCTATAAAATTCTTGTTACTATATATAAAGAAAAATGATTTTAAGGCTTTCGGCTGGTACAGAATAATATTAGGTGTTATTGTTTTTGCATATTTCCTTTTGCTAGGCTAAATAGATTTGATATGTAGGAAGAATAAAAGTTTTCATCTGATAAATGGAAACTTTTATTTTTTTCCGCTGGTAAGACAATATAGTTGTTGTTTATACTGGAAAAAGTGTAAAATAGTTTGTATTATTTCTGCGTTAAGCTCGTTATTATAAATACTGCGCTGATAAGATAAAAAATTATGCAGGGATGCGGTAAAAGCATTGAAGAGAAGGGAGTATGTAAGATGCCAGATGAAATTGCGGATTTTCACGCACAAATAAAAATACTTAAAGAAAAATTGGAGTCATATAGAGACAATGATGCATTAACGCAGATTTATAATAAGATGACTTTTTATAAAAAAGCAGCAGAATTATTACAAGATAAGAAAACAGGTGATTATATAATCATCTGTATAGATATAGAAAAGTTTAGTTTTGTTAATGCTTTGTATGGTAATGAAACAGGTGACTTTATTCTATGGTACATAGCGCATTATTTGCAGGAAAGCCTGACGGACGAAGCTGTCATCGGCCGTATTGGTGGTGACATATTTGCGGTATGTTTACAGGATAAACAACAACAAAAGTTTCTGGACAATGTGTTCAGTATTTTCACTAATGCTCCTGTGCCAATGAAAATAGTTCCGGCTGTTGGCATCTGTCGTGTCAAAGAGAATACGGCCGTTAGTTTTTTGTGTGATTGGGCTATTTTGGCATTGCGCTCGATAAAGCGTAATTATTTTCGGCATGTGGCACTTTTTGATGACACTATAAGAGAAAAAATGTTGGAAGAGCAGGCTCTGCTGAGTATTGCTGAGGAAGCGTTGAGTAATGGTGAATTTAAACTGTATTTCCAACCTAAATGCAATATGAATAATGGGAAAATAGTTGGCGCGGAAGTTCTTATCCGCTGGCTGCATCCGCGTAAGGGTATTGTGATGCCAGGGGTGTTTATTCCCTTGTTTGAAAAAAATGGTTTTATTGAAAAACTAGACAGTTATATATGGGAAGAAACTGTAATTTGGCTAAAAAAACGTATTGAAATGGGTGCGAATGTAGTACCTTTATCGGTTAATATTTCCCGTACTGATATAACTAATATGGATGTTTATTCATTTTTGACAAGACTTGTAGAAAAGTATGAAATAGACCCACATTTCTTGGAATTGGAAATTACGGAAAGTGCTTATATTGATAAAACTGAAGAAATAATTAATTTATCAGCAAGATTAATGGATTATGGATTTATCGTCCAGATAGATGATTTTGGCAGCGGCTATTCATCTTTGAATATACTAAAAGATATTAAGGCAAACGTACTGAAAATAGATATGCGCTTTTTAGAAACTGAAGATAAAAAGAGCAAGGATATCATTCAATCAGTGGTATATATGGGACGCTGGCTTAATATGCTCATTATAACGGAAGGGGTAGAAAAACAGGAACAGGTTGATTTCCTGCGCAAAATAGGCTGCACCTACGCACAAGGATTTTTCTATTATCGGGCTATGGAAGAAAAGGCTTTTGAAAAACTTATAGATAAATCAGAGATAATTGATTATCCGATGGGCAAGTATTTAACAGATGAAAAATATATGCCGACAGACATAGATGGACTGTTTCATGAAAACGTTCTAGGCAGCCAGCTCTTAGGAAAAATAATAGGAGCTTTGGCGATATATTCTTATAAAAATGATGAGCTCCATTTGCAACAGGCAAATGAAGAATATGGGTATATAATACGGCACAATGGTCTGGGGCAGGATGCAGACATTGATATAATTGAACTTTTAGACAATGTCGATAGGGAAAAGATAAAGCAGAATATAAAAAAGGTTTTGTTGGAAAATACGCCAGCGGATATGATAGTAGTTTTAAAAAGAAAAAATAAAAATAAATGTTGGCTTAAAATACGGCTGTTTACAGTTGCTGAATTGCATCGGTGCAGCTTTTTCTATATATCTATTTTTGATGTTACTGAATCGATGGAGCAGCTATTGGTAAAAACGTGATGCTTGTGAATTTATGGCAGTGGTAAAATGGTTAACAGGAGGATATCACGATGAAAATAATTACCGGTCTTGGCAATCCAGGAAAAGAATATGAAAAGACCAAACATAATGTTGGTTTTATGTTTGTTGATGCGTTAGCAAAAAAATTGGCAGTTAATAACTGGCAGGAAAAGTTTAATGGCTGTGCGGCACAAACAATGGTCGGGCAGGAAAAGGTGCTTTTGTTGAAACCGTCAACGTTTATGAATTTGAGTGGAAACGCAGTGGCACCGGCGATGAACTGGTATAAATTAAAACCAACGGATCTTATTGTTGTGCATGATGATATGGATCTGCCAGCAGGGATGATCAGAATACGTGTCAAAGGAAGTTCTGGCGGACATAATGGGATAAAGTCAATAATAGCATGTATAAAAAGTAATGAATTTATCCATGTCCGCATAGGTATTGGTCGACCCTTGCCAAACTGGAAAGTAAATGACCATGTACTTTCCCCGTTTTCTGCTGATGCGCAGAAAGCTGTCGAAAGTGCTATTGAAACTCTAATTCCGGCAGTAGAATGTATCATTACAGAGTCTGTTGATAAGGCAATGAATAAATATAATCCACGCAAAGCAAAAAAAGCATTGACGAAACTGGCGACGGGAAAGGCAGCTAATAATGAATAAAGCAAAGATAACACTTCTTTATGCTGACGAGGCGGGAGAGATCTTTGATGCACCGGGGATAAGCGCTATGGGAAGAACGGGCAATGAAAACGTGGTATTGCGAACTAAAGATTTATTGCCGCTGCCGGAAAGTGCTGATCTTATGTATTTGCCAGATCGTATGCCGTTAGGACAGAAAAATGGCGAAACCATGCCGATTTCGGGACAGGCTGTAGCAGCGTTGTTGCCTGCTGGATACACAAGGCTTTATATGCCCGCGTTCCAGAAAAGCGAAAATGCGAAAGTACTGCCTTTATATGGTTATACAGCTGTTGCCTTGTATAAAGACGAAATGTATGCGGCTGCTGTTTATACAGATAAAAATGATAAATGGGACCCAGCTCGTTATAATACAGACAATTTACCTATGCTGATTGATAGGGTCAAAAAGGACATGCCTGATAATATTCTTGTAGATCATTTGGCAAATTGTTCGTTGCAATGGCATTGTTGTACAGCACAGAATCTTTTTTACGGAAGATGGGAAGCAGGTATTCCTGTATCACCTGTTTGTAATGCGGCATGTCTTGGTTGTATATCTTTGCAAGCGGCAGAATGCTGTCCTTCACCGCAAAGTAGGATAAAGTTCAGCCCGTCGCCGGAAACTATAGCACAAATTGGTACATATCATCTTTCCAGGGCAGCTGATGCGATCATAAGCTTTGGCCAAGGGTGTGAAGGTGAACCTTCCCTAGCGGTTGATAATCTGGTTCCGGCTTTAAAAATGATAAGAGCCCATACAGACAAAGGGCAGATAAACATAAATACAAATGCAGGTTTTACAGAAGGAATAGCAAGATTGGCGGATGCTGGTCTTGATAGTATGCGTGTGAGCATAATAAGTGCGGTGCCTGAAAATTATAAGGCCTATTACCGTTGTAATTATGAATTGGCAGATGTTATTGCTTCGATACAATATGCCAAGCGCAAGGGTGTTTATATTTCCCTGAATATGCTTTATTTTCCGGGCTTTAATGACAGTAAAACAGAGTCAGCCGCATGGCGGAAATTCTTGCGTATGGCGCCAGTGGATATGATTCAAGTGCGCAATTTAAATATAGATCCAGATGAATTTGCAAAAGTTATGCCCCAGTTTACACCACCATTGGGTACAAAAATGTTTTTTGGTGGATTGAAAGGGGAATTTCCAGATATTTCTATTGGCAGTTTCAGCCATTATCAAAAGGAATAATGATTTTGTGGAAGAATGTCCATTTAAAATAAGACGGTAGCAGCTATATAGTTGGAGATAAATAAATTTTTCGCTAAAAGTGGAAATATCATTCTATTCTTAATGCCTGTTTTATGATAAAATGATAGCAGCTTTATAATGTATATGATATGAGGATGAATACGCATGGATGCGCAGAAAAAAAACAAGGCTTTACAGATCGACGAAACATGGGGAATGCCAATATATACGCTGAAAAATAACCGAGAGGAAGATATCACTCAAGTGAATGAACAAGATTGGAGCATTTTTAAACAAAAACTGAAGAATAAAACAGGAATTGATCTCGATTTATATAAAGAAGCACAAATGAAACGAAGAATTAATAATCTCGTTATGCGCAAAGGCTACCAAACTTTTTCAACATATTTTGATTTCGCCGTCAAGGATAAAGATGAGTTTGCCTCTTTCATAGAGTATTTGACGATAAATGTGTCTGAATTTTTTCGTACACCGGAAAAGTTTTCAGAACTTGAGAGTGTCATTATTCCGGAATTATTGCAAAAAAGTCCAAAGCTCAATATATGGAGCGCAGGATGTTCTATAGGGGCGGAACCTTATTCCATTGCAATGATATTGGATGAGAAAACACCGGGAACGCGTCACCGCATTTTAGCTTCTGACCTGGATGTCGATATTCTGGCTAAGGCTAAAGAAGGTATCTACACGGATAATGAATTAAAAGCTATTGCTATCGGCCGCAAGCAGCGGTATTTTACTAAAACAGATGATGGTAAATATGCCGTTAGTGCAGCTATAAAAGCAAAAATTGAATTTCGTCGGCATAATTTATTAAAAGATCCTTTTGAAACAGGGTTTGATCTTATTTTGTGCCGTAATGTTGTTATATATTTTACAGAAGAAGCGAAGGATAAGCTTTATAAGGAATTTTTTAAAGCGTTGAAGCCTGGTGGTATTTTATTCGTAGGAGGAACAGAAGCGGTGTTGAACTATCGCGAGATGGGCTATGAAAACCACCGCCCTTTCTTCTATAGAAGACCTTTTAATTCATGATATAATATAGTCCAAGGAATGATGTCGTATTACTTGGCGAAGAAGTAAATTCTCATTTTAGCTGGGCTTGCGGCTGAAATGAGAATTTTTTTATGGAGGTTTTTATGAAATTTGCGCATTTGGCTGATTTGCATATTGGTAAACGAATAAATAATTTCTCTATGATTGAAGAGCAAAAATATGTGCTGGCGGAAATTATTGCGCTTTTAGAAAAAGAGAAAGTGGATGCGGTTTTTATTGCTGGTGATATCTATGATACACCGCTCCCCCCAGTTGAAGCGGTACGGCTTTTAGATAAATTTCTCACTGAGTTGGCAGCGATGCATGTGTCTGTATTCATCATAAGCGGCAATCATGATTCCGCAGAGCGCTTGTCTTTTGGCACTGAATTGCTGATGAAGAGCGGCGTGTATATAACCTCTGTATTTACGGGAAAAGAGCTGCCCGTGAAAATCCATGATCGGTACGGTATGGTGAATATATATATGTTGCCATTTTTAAAACCAATATACGCGAGAAAAATATGGCCAGAGGAAAATATTCAGACGTATGATGACGCTATTAGAATTGCCGTAGCAAAAATGCATATTGACTGCGAACAACGAAATGTGATAATTGCGCATCAATTTGTGACAGGCGCGCAGACAAGCGATTCTGAAGAACTCAGTATAGGCGGACTCGATAATATTTCAGCAGAAATATTTGCGCCGTTTGATTATGCTGCTTTAGGACATATCCACAGGCCGCAAAAAATAGGAAGCGCAAAGATACGCTATGCCGGAACACCGTTAAAATATTCATTTTCTGAATGCAATCATCAAAAAGTACTCACGATTGTGGAGCTTAAAGAAAAAAATAATATAGATATTCAATTCAAAAATTTACATCCATTGCACGATATGCGCCAATTGCGCGGGACTTATGCTGAACTGACTTTGCGGAAAAATTATGAAACAACCAATACACAGGATTATTTAGCAATCACGTTGACCGATGAGAATGAAATACCGGATGCAATAAATAAATTGCGGGTTATTTATCCGAATATAATGAAAATAAATTATGATAATAAAAGGACACAGACAAATAATATTATCACAGCGGATACGCAAGAACATAAACAACCCATTGATATGTTGAAAGATTTCTATTTTTTACAGAATAATAAAACCTTTAGTGACGAGCAGCAACATTTTGCGGAAAACTTGATAAGGCAGATTTGGGAGGAACACTGATGAGACCTAAAAAACTTATATTGTCAGCTTTTGGTCCTTATGCCGGAGTGGTAGAAATTGATTTTAGTAAATTGGGAGAAAAAGGGATTTATCTTATAAGTGGAGATACAGGCGCCGGAAAAACAACTATTTTTGATGCGTTAGTCTATGCTTTATACGGTGAAGCCAGCGGTTCCGTACGTGAAAGTAATATGTTCCGCAGTAAATATGCGACCGCTGGAACAGAAACTTATGTGGAATTGATTTTCCACTATAGAAACAAGGATTATAGATTACAGCGTAATCCAGAGTATGAACGACCTGCCAAACGAGGCAGTAAAATGGTGCTGGAAAAACCTGCGGCAGTATTAAACCTGCCGGATGGGGAAATAATAAGCGGGTTGAAGGAAGTTACACAGGCGGTGACGGAATTAATCGGGCTTGATAGGGAACAATTTACCCAGATCGCTATGATTGCCCAGGGAGATTTTTTGCGCCTGCTGCTTTCGCCTACAAAGGAACGCAGTGATATATTCCGCAAGATCTTTAATACAGGCTTATACCGTAAACTTCAGGACAGGCTGAAGAAGGAGTCTGAGGAAACTGCCAAAAAGCTTGAAACAGTAAAAAGAAATATCGAGCACGATAAGAAAAATATACAGTTGCAAGCCGATAGAGAATTACCGGTCATACCTATCATAGCCGATTTTATCGCAGCTATGGGTGCTTATATGAATGAAGATCAGGAACTTTTAAAAAAATTACATAAAGAAATCGATGTTAATGATAAAGGGCTAGCCGAAAATAACACAAAATTGGGATATGCTGCTTCTTTGGAGAAAATGCGTAAAGAAGCGATTTTATGTCAGGGAAATATACAAAAGAATACATCGTTGGTACGGTCTTTAAGAGATAATTATGAACAAATAAAACAAAAATATGATAATGAATATGCCAAAATAATAGAAGTTGTAACAGGTATAAAGGATAATTTACCCGCATATGATGAATTTGAAAATATTTTACAGGAAGAGAAGAAGGCCAATACCCGCATTAATATACTTTCTAAAGAAACTCAAAATGCAGCGGAAAAGGTAAAAAAACTTAAAGAAAAAATTGTAGAGGGTAAAAAGCAACAAACTCTTTTACAGAATGTTTTGGTGCAAAAAGAAGAATGTAAACGCCAGGAAGATGTCTTGCAAAAACAGTTTGAAGATTTGCAGGACTTAGCGGTAAAGACGGAGGACTATAATGCCATCCTGCTCAAATATAAAAAAGCACGTGATACATATAAAAAAGAACAGGCCGCCCAGCTGCTTGTACATGCTGAAGCTGACAAAATGGAAAGAATGTATCTGGATGAGCAAGCTGGAATTATAGCCGCTTCATTGGAAGATAATGTGCCGTGCCCTGTATGTGGTTCAAAGCAGCATCCACATCCGGCGGTTCTATTAGCAAAGGCGCCAACAAAAGCGCAAGTGGAAGAAATAAAGAAAAGACGGCAGCGGCTGGATGAACAAGTGAGCAGGCTAAGTGTGCAGGCGGGTGATCTAAAAGGGCAGTTGGGTGCAATAGAAAAACAGGTATTGGAAAAAGCCCAATACCTGTTCAAAAATTGCGAACGTGGTGAAATAAAAGCAAAAACAGCAGCATTATGCACAAGATTGGCTGAGGAGAAAAAAGCTCTTCAACAAAAATTGCTGGAGCTGCAAAAAAAGATTGTTTTAAAAGAAAAGTTGGATAAAGAAGTACCTGCATTGGAGCAGGAATATGAAGACAGCGGTGAGAAAGTAAGAGCTTGGCAACAGGAAATAGCGGTGTTATCTGCTAATATAGAAAATATTAAAGGGAAAAAAGCGGAAAAGGTAAAATTGCTTCTTTATGCTAATAAGCAAGAAGCCGTACAGGCATTAAAAGCGCAAGAAAGTTATGCAGCTTCTCTGGTAAAAAATGTTGATATAGCACAGAAAAATTTTTTGGAAAAAGAAAATTTAATAAATAACGAAAAAGCAAAATTAGCTGCTTTAAATAAGCAATTGGCAAATAGCAGTAATGGCGATTTGCCCCAATTACAGGAAGAACATGATAGACTTTTAGCTAAAAAAACAGATTTAGCAGAACAGCTGATGGTGTTTAATATAAGAATGGCTGCTAATGGGAAGGCTTTGGCAGATATTACTAAGCAGAAGGATATTTATGAAGATTTGACAGCAAAATATATCTGGCAGCTTGATTTGGCGCAGACTGTAAGCGGTATGCAGAGTGGTAAGAGTAAGATTACTTTGGAAACATATATTCAGATGAAATATTTCGATAGAATAATAGAACGCGCTAATAGCAGGTTTATGGTTATGAGTGCAGGGCAGTATGAACTGGTACGGAAAGTGGCTGGGCAGGATTTACGAAGTCAGAGTGGATTGGAGTTGGATGTCATTGATCACTATAATGGTAGCCGGCGCAGTGTAAAAACTTTGTCAGGCGGGGAATCTTTTAAGGCGTCGTTATCTTTAGCATTGGGCTTAGCTGATGAAATTCAGTCATCGGCAGGTGGTATTCAGCTTGATACGATGTTTGTCGATGAAGGTTTTGGTTCTTTGGATGAAGAGTCCTTGGAATATGCTATTAGTGTACTCAATTCACTTGCTGAAGGAAATAAACTAGTAGGCATAATCTCCCATGTGGGAGAACTGAAACAGCGTATAGATAAGCAGATAAGGGTCAGCAAAAAGCCGTACAGCGGCAGCTATGCGGAAGTAATAAATTAAAAAGACAGGGAACAAGGCAGATGGTTTCTGCTCTGTTTCCTGTCGGGGAGTATAAATGTTTAATCAAAGTTTTTTAGGACAATACAGCCTTTTTCTCTTGTCGCATTCATATCAATAATACGTTGGTTGCTGCTGCCACGAAATATCAATGACAGGTCGCGTTTTTCCTGTAAAAATGGACCGTCTATGAGAATATCGGTAGCTGCCAGCAAGTGTGTGACATCACTGTCATGCATCGCTGTAAGTTGTTCTAAGGTATAACCTGTGTAAGTGGTTATATCAAGAAGTGGTCGCGTGTGAATTTTTTCGGCGAGGGCAGCAAGTGCGCCTGCCTGCAAAAAAGGTTCACCGCCACTGAATGTAACACCAGATAACAGTGGATTTTGGCATATTTTGGCAAATAAGGTATCAATGTCAACAGTTACACCACCGTCAGCTGCATGGGTATTGGGATTATGGCAGCCGGGGCAGTTATGGGGACAACCTTGTGTAAAAATGGTAAAACGGTAACCTTCCCCATCTACTATTGAATCATCGACAGTGCCAGCAATTTTAATTGAGACCATGTTTTACACGATCATGCTCCTCTGCGCGTTTTGCATTATTGAAACGGTCTGTAGTGCCAACAAGGTAACCGGTAATGCGGCGGATACGTTCAAATTTGGCGGGGCGGAGTTTATAGTCAAGCGCTATATTACCATTTCCTCCATCAGTTATAGAGAGCGATTTCAATCTTTTGGCAGATTCATTTTCTATGCGGTCAATGTAGCTTACTATTTCTTTTTCGGAAATATCGTTTACGCCGTTTACATTAATTTCTATACCTTTTATTAACATTGTGGGCACTTCCTTTGTTTTTGTTAAATTATTATTTTAGTGAGGTTGTATTGCTTTTGCTTTTTCCAGTTCATAAGTGGTAACCTGTTTTTACTGGTTTTATAAAATGTTAAACATACTATAATTGTCTATATGCTTAGCAGCAAAAACAATTGGCACGAGGGATGACCATGTGATGCAGATGTTCTTCCTCAGTGCGTCCGCATTTTGGGCATACATTATCTATTATGCCGGTATAACCGCAGACAGGGTCGCGGTCGACAGGATGGTTTACGGAACCATAACCTATACCATTATCATGCATACAGCGGATAATGGATTCAAAGGCTTTTAAGTTTTTGAGCGGATCACCGTCCATTTCAATATAACTGATGTGTCCACCATTAGTAAGTTCGTGGTAAGGACCTTCCAGTTGAATTTTTTTATAAGCGCTTATCGGATAATAAACGGGAATATGAAAAGAATTGGTGTAGTATTCACGGTCTGTTACGCCGGGAATACGGCCATATCTTTTAGCATCTATTTTTACAAAACGACCGCTCAGGCCTTCTGCAGGAGTGGCGATGAGCGAGAAGTTGAGGTGTGTGCGTTCTGATTCTTCATCCATGCGTTGCCGCATATGGCCAATGATTGCCAAACCGAGCTTTTGTGCTTCTTCGCTTTCACCGTGGTGTTTACCTATCAGAGCTTTAAGTGTTTCGGCAAGACCTATGAAACCAATAGTCAAAGTGCCATGCTTTAAGATATCGCCGATTGTATCATCGGGAGATATCTTTTCTGAATCAAGCCAGATATGTTCACCGATAAGGAACGGATAGTTACGGCCGCATTTGGCAGATTGAATTTTAAATCTGTGCAGTAACTGTCTGATGACAAGATCAATCATTGCATCGAGATCGTGATAAAACTTATCAATGTCACCGTGTGCTTCAATGCCAAGACGGGGTAGATTGATACTGGTAAAGCTTAGATTACCACGTCCGCAGGTAGTTTCATGCTGCGGATCGTAGACATTGGACATTACACGTGTACGACAGCCCATATAGGCCACTTCTGTATTATAATCTCCCTTTTTATAATATTGTTTATTGAAAGGGGCATCAAGAAAACTAAAATTAGGGAATAACCTTTTGGCAGAAGTTTTTATGGCCAATTGGAAAATATCGTAATTGGGGTCCTGTGGGTTATAATTTACATCTTCTTTTACTTTAAATATCTGCACAGGGAAAATAGGTGTTTCGTTATTGCCTAAGCCTGCTTCAGTAGCAAGAAGTAGATTTTTCATTACCATGCGGCCTTCAAGCGAAGTATCTGTACCATAATTTATTGAGCTGAACGGTACTTGGGCACCGGCGCGCGAATTCATTGTATTCAAATTGTGGATAAATGCTTCCATTGCCTGATAAGTCGCGGCGTCAGTTTCGGAAATGGCCGTCTTTACGGCATAACTGTGTGCTGCCTTGATTATATCGAGAGGAATGGGAGCAAATAAAGCTTCTTGATGATAGTCATTAAAAAACTTTATTAAATGATTGCCGAAAGCATCAGCAGAAGCCATTGTAATCTTCGGCTGGACGGCTTGTTTTATTTTCTGGACGAGTGCCCGTGAATCATCTTCAGTTTCATCCAAAGTTATGATGAGGTATTGGGTTAATGCTTTATAATATTGTTTTATAAAAGTCTTGCCTACACCGGGTGCCATGGAATATTCAAAATTGGGAACAGCCTGGCCACCATGCATTTCATTTTGGTTTGCCTGGATAGCAATGCAGGCAAGAGCAGCATAAGAGCGAATGTCATTAGGTTCACGCAGTGCTCCATGTCCTGTGGAAAAACCATTGTGAAATAATTTCAGCAAGTCGATTTGGCAGCAGGTTTCGGTAAGCATATAAAAATCCATGTCGTGGATGTGTATATCTCCATCAACATGGGCAACGGCTATATCTTTTGGGAGAATATAGTTATCAATAAAGTATTTTGATCCTTCGGAACCATATTTAAGCATAGTGCCCATGGCTGTATCGGCATCTATGTTGGCATTTTCTCTTTTTAAATCAGCATCTTTAGCTTGCTTAAAGGTAAGTTCACGATAAATATCCATCAAATTTACTTTTGCTTCACGTATTTTAGTATGTTCGGCGCGATATAATATGTACGCTTTTGCTGTACTGGCCGAATTATCAGCGATCAATACGCGTTCTACAGCGTCTTGGATTTGTTCGACAGAAGGAATTGCAAAAGCAGTTATAGCGTCTATGACTTTTTGTGTCAGGCTATGCAATTTTTCTTGCGAAAAGGTATCATCGATAGATTCTAAATTGGCTTTTTTTATTGCATTGAAAATTTTTTGGGCATCAAAATCAACGATGTCGCCTGTACGTTTTTTAATTGAAATTGTAGTAGTCATTTTTTACTCCCGTTCATTTTATTTCGATTGCAAATGGGGTATTAAACATTTAGAAAGTGTCTGGCTGCGATAAAAAATGTGACTTAATACGAAAGAAATTATACTATATATAGATCTTTGTGTCAATGAAAGCACAACATATGGAAAATGAAGTAAGAAGAAGGAAAAAGAACGTATCCGTATCACAAGCACTTATTATAGCATAAAAATACCGCCAATAATATTTTTGTATTGGCGGTGTTTTTATCAGGGCTATTGATCAGTTAATTAAATTAACTTTTAGGAATTTAATATGGCATTGTATATCCTAAGAATATTTTGTCCATATGTATCACCTGGAACAGCCCATCGGCCGTTTAGGTCCTGCCATGAGGTCAGAGTATGTTGCTGATAGATGGATCTAACCAATGAATAGCGGGGATCAACAATAGGCGCCTGTGGTGGCATATCGGACGCATAGGCCAATAAATGTTGGATATGCGCTCTGACACCTAGTTCTGGAGTTGCGAAATAGGCACCTTTGACAACCGTGTTAGTTGTTCCCAGACC
This sequence comes from Pectinatus cerevisiiphilus, assembly GCF_004341685.1. GTDB lineage: Bacteria > Bacillota > Negativicutes > Selenomonadales > Selenomonadaceae > Pectinatus > Pectinatus cerevisiiphilus. The sequence continues at coordinate 9,301 of NZ_SMAA01000009.1, read as the reverse complement.
ACAGTAATTGTTTTGGTCGGGAGTAACTGTACCGCCGTAGCGGAAAAAGCCAGTTTCTACAATCGCTTGCGCAAAGGCTATATCAGGACGTACGCCTTCTTTGCTGCCCTCTTGGTAATAATAAGAAACCAATTCCTGCGGTGAGACTGTAATTTCAGGTTTAGGGTTTTCACGCAACAAATATCTAACGCATTGTTCAGGGGTCGCCACTGCACTGCCAAGAATGGAATAAGAACCGGCCAGACCATTATTTGGCAGGATAGGATTAACAGGAGCCGTAGCTGTATCTTTTTTGTTGTAATCATCCAAGATCTTTTGGATTCTTCCAGAAACAGTTTGTTGATCGGACGCCTGTTGAGGTTGTTGTATGTGCGTCTGTTGTACGTGCGCTTGGTCAGCGTTGATAGTCACAACAGTATTTGCTTTACTGTCATGCTGGGGAGCAGCAAACTTACTGGCAAAGCAGCTGCTTGTAGGAATGATTGAAAATGATCCTGCCGCTAAAAAAAGGATAGGCAGGATTTTCTTTGATGTAAACAATGAAATCAAATCCTCCTTACTGATGTCAATGATTCATCATAATGAATTGTATTATAAATAATACCATAAATACATATAGTAAAGGATGTACCTCACGTATTTTACCGCGGAAAATTTTTATGAGCGGATAAAGAATAAGGCCAGCGCCTACACCGTTAGTTATGCTGTAGGATAAAGGCATCCAAAATAAGACAAAAAAAGCAGGTAAAGATTCTTCAATATTGTTCCAATCGACCTGGTTGAGACTACCCATCATTAGAAAACCAACGATGATCAAAGCAGGTGAAGTTATTGCTGGAACGGCTGCCAATACTTGGGCGATAGGTGCGAGAAAAAGCATAAAGAAGAATAAAATAGCGACGACTACAGAAGTAAACCCAGTACGTCCCCCTGCTGCTACGCCTGCGCCTGATTCTATGTAAGCAGAAGTCGGTGATGTGCCCAGCAGTGAACCAAAAGTACTGGCAAAAGCATCTGCCAATAAAGCACTTCTGACATTCGGGAATTTGTTGTTTTTAATTAAACCAGCCTGTTCGGCTACACCAATCATGGTACCAGTGGTGTCAAATAAGGTTACTAGGAAGAAGGTAAAGATTATTGCAAATAGATTTGGCGTAAATGCACCAGCGATATCAAGGTGCATAAAAGTATTGTCAAAACCTGTAGGAAGGCTGAAAATGGAATCAGGCAATGTTACATAGCCCATGAGGAAAGAAACTATGGCTGTTATCAACATTCCTAGAAAAATTGCTGCGGGAACGTCATTTACAAGCAGTATGATCGTAATAATAAGACCGATAATAGTCATATAGGCGACTGGTTCGGCAAAGTTGCCTAGGGTTATGATAGTTGCAGGAGAAGGGGCAACTATATGGGAGTTCTGCATGCCGATAAAAGCGATGAAAAGACCAATACCGCCGCTTATGCCGGCTTTTAAGGAACGGGGGATGGCTTCTATCAGTGCTTGTCGGAAACTAGTGAGAGACAATAGCAGAAAGACAACTGAAGATATAAAAACACTGCCTAATGCGGATTGCCATGGAATGCCCATACCAAGAACTATCACAAATGCAAAATAGGCATTGAGACCAAGACCAGGAGCGATGGCGATAGGGTAATTTGCGATGAGGCCCATTATTAGCGTACCGATTATAGCAGCTAAAATCGTTGCGATGAATACACCGTTGAAATCCATACCGGCTTTGCTCAGGACACTTGGGTTTACAATAACAATGTAAGACATTGTTACGAAAGTAGTAATACCAGCGATGATTTCAGTATTCAAAGTCGTATTACGCTCGGTGAATTTGAATTTGTCATTCAAAGACATTAAAAATCAACCTCCTAAAAATAATAAAGATAAGTAATAATACATATCTTATAACTTCTTAATTGTACTAAAAGAGGAATAATTAGGCAAGCTGAAATATGGTAACAAGCCAATAAATCGATCAAATTGGTTTAAAACTTCGAGGATAAACCTCTATAAGTCTTGGGGAAAAATCTATTTATATTTAGTTCTTTTATTGAAACCTTTGCCGGAATAGTAAAGATTAACGCTGTTAGTTTTGGTTTTGGAGGGTAATCATAGATAAAGCTGGCATCTGTTGCGGTAAGGGATTTTTGGGGCTTTGTTTCCAAATAAATGATATGGTATAATATCAGCATGTTACCTTTAGGAGGTTGATAAAGAAAGTGCATAGAATAATTGTCTTTTTTGCAGCAGCAGTTTTGTTGTTGACAGTGAGCTTGCCGACAGCAGCAGCGCAGGATATACCAAGTGATGTATATCAGTGGGTACAGTCATCCCCAAGAATAGGTTACTATTTTAATAAGGCGGAAATGAAATATGCAATCGGTAGTGACGGCTGGGCAGATACAAATGTTTTGGAAGTGCCTGTTTTGCAACAGTACGATTGGATAGAAATACAGGATGTAACAGAAAAGAGACGCTGGAACGACGGAGATATTAGTGAGTTTAATAATCTCTGGGGATTTGCAGGAGTAGTGCACATTGATCTTAGTGCGCGTACGGTAACTTATGTGCAAGCTGAATATTTGGATATTTGGTGGAGTCCTCTGGCGACTGTTGCGGAGGATAATGTTGATAGCCTTGATAAGATGTCAAATAAAAATTTGGATAAGATTTTTTATGACACTATCATTGATTATGCAACGACACATAAAGCTGAGTTAATGCAGCGGCAGCATGACCAAATCAGGCCTGAAGAACTTAAGGCAGCAGGAATTGCGGCAAATAAAAAACCAGCACCAGCAGTTGTAGAAAAAACAACAAAAGAAAAAGTGAAGGAAATAATTGCGGCTTATGGAAATGGTAAGTGACAATTGTGGAAAAAAGAACAGGCCGGCTATCAGTTGATATGATAGCCGGTCTGTTTTTTTTAGATATTTAACTAGAATTATTTAAGCATATTTTTTAAAAATGATTTGGTTCGTTCTTCCTGTGGATTATTGAAAAAATCCTGCGGAGGAGCCTTTTCAATTATATTTCCATCTGCCATAAAGATGACATTGTTGGCAGCGTCATGGGCAAATCCCATTTCATGCGTTACCACGATCATTGTCATTTGTTCTTCAGCCAGTTGCCGCATGGTGTTTAAAACACCCACGGTTAATTCTGGATCAAGTGCTGATGTGGGTTCGTCAAAAAGCATGATATCAGGAGACATGCAAAGTGCTCTGGCAATAGCGACACGTTGTTGCTGCCCACCGGAAAGACGGCTGGGAAAAGCATCTTTTTTGGCAAATAAGCCTATTTTGCGTAAAAGTTCTTCGGCAATGGGAAGTACTTCAGTCTTTGCCATTTTTTTTACATGGATAGGAGCCTCTAAGAGATTTTCAAGAACGGTCATATGCGGAAATAAATTAAATTGTTGAAAAACCATGCACATATGTCCCAAAATGCGTTTTTGCGCTTTTTTATCGACATATACAGCTTTATGGTCTACACTTTTTGCCAAGTATTCGTCTTTTATTTTGATAGTACCGTCATCAATTGTTTCAAGTGTATTTAGACAACGCAGTAATGTTGATTTTCCAGATCCTGAGGGACCGATAACGGCAAGTACCTCACTTTTTTTTACCTCTAAGCTGATTCCCTTTAAAACGGGAACAGTGTTAAAACTTTTATATATATTATCCATTTGAATCATAGTGGTATTGTTTTCCATTTATCAGACCTCATATTTCCCGTAATGTGCTTCAAGGCGTTTAAAAATCCATGTCAGAACGAATGTCATTATAAGATAGAAGACGGCAGCAACCATAAACGGTGTCATGTCAAATTCACGCTGGACGATGGTTCTTGCAACGCGCAGCAAATCGTTCATTGCTAAAATATAGATAAGTGAGGTGTCCTTGACCAAATTGATGGTTTCATTGCTTATCGGCGGCAGGACACGTCGTAATACTTGTGGTAGTATTATGCGGCGCATTGTCTGTTGGTAGCTCATTCCTAATGTTTTGGCAGCTTCATATTGGCCGCGGTTTATCGATTGTATTCCGGCACGGAATATTTCGGCAAAATATGCCGCGTAATTTAAAGTAAAGGCCAGCAGTGCAGCGGCGATATCAGATAATTTTATGCCGGCCATTGGCAGTGCGAAATAAACGAATAATAATTGCAGCATCAGTGGGGTACCACGCATTATCCAGATGTATATTTCCATAAGCCAGCTGAGCGGCTTTAATGGTGAAAGCCTGGCTAAAGAAACCAGCATGCCTATGGGAATGGAAAGAACGAGTGTAATAAGAAATATCTGTAGTGTAGTTTCGGTTCCTTCTAGCATTAAAGTGATCGTGTTAAGTATACTGTGCATAAATTTACTCCTGAAAGACTAGATTTTATAGTTGGAATAAAGTTGGTGCGGAATAGAAACGAAACCGCATTAACTTCAATAATGATTTTGGTTTATGATATTTTTTAGTTCGTCTATTTCTTCTGGGGGAAGCTTGTAATTAATTTTTCCATCAGCGGAAATAATGGAAACCTCCTGTGCATAAGAAAGGCCTGCAATCAGTGCGTCGGATAAGATAAATTCGACTCGGGAAGCATTATGGACAGTGGGGAAAGTTCTTAGCTGACGTGAAAATAGCCTTGCGTTTGGAGAAAAAGACTGCCCGTCAATGAGAAAAGTAACGGATGAATCCACTGTAAAAAGATTTCGCCAAGTATTGTCATAAGCTGCGAATGTGTAAAAAACGGGCGAACCGTCCATCGGGAAAATTTTCTGTATGTAGAGAGAAATAGAAGGGGTGCCAGGATGCAGACAACTGCTGACGGCATAAGCTTCGTGCAGTTCATCATAATTTTGCATAAATTGAGCATGCGCAAGCGGCGTTACGAGCAAGAAAGCCACAAGGACAAGCGTAAATAAAAAATTTTTTATATTTTCTCTTTCCTTTCGTAGTTTCACTTTGTAATTTTTTATTGCAATAAAGTAAAACGTAAATTATAATATAATTATTACGCGTAAAACTTTATAAATCAAGTATTTTATATATTTTAGGAGGCACTTTTAATGAAAAAAATTGTACTGGCGTGTTTGTCCGTTATGCTTGCTGCCGTTTTTTTGGCTGGCTGCGGGCAAGACCAGAACCAAGCCGCTTCATCTTCTTCCAGCTCTGATAAAGGGGGAAAGATCGTTGTCGGCCTTGATGATAACTACCCACCTATGGGATTTAGGGATGAAAACAATGAAATAACAGGCTTTGATGTTGATTTGGCAAAAGAAGCTGCTAAACGTTTGAATAGAGAAGTTGAATTTAAACCGATTGATTGGTCGAGTAAAGAAGCAGAACTGAAAAGCGGCCGTGTTGATGTGCTTTGGAACGGTTTGGATATAACAGAAGACCGTAAAAAGAACATGCTTTTCAGCGATCCGTATATGGATAACCGGCAGATTTTATTTGTTACAAAGGGTTCATCCATTAATACCTTAGCTGATTTACAAGGTAAAACCGTTGGCACGCAAAGCGGTTCTACCGGTGAAGAAAATTTAAATAAGGATCAGGCATTGAAGGATTCCCTTAAAGAAGTAAAAGCATATCCTGACTATATAGCAGCCTTTATGGATTTAGAAAATGGACGTATCGATGCTATTGTAGGGGATGAAATAACCGGCCGGTATTATATGAATAAGCATCCTGATAAATTTGAAGCACGTGATATTGTCATAGGTGATGTCACTAGTTTTGGTATAGGTTTTGCTATGGATAATAAGTCCTTGCGGGATGAAGTACAAAAAGTTTTAGATGAAATGAAAAAAGATGGTACAATGGCTCAGATTTCAGAGAAGTGGTTCGGTAAAGATATAACGAAAAAGGATTGAAAAATAAATAAACCGCAGCATCGGCAATACTTCGCTGATACTGCGGTTTATTTATTTCTTCTGGGACTGTTTCTGTTTCATATAGGCAAAGCCCCATTCTTTCAACTTTTGCTTGATAAACATGATGGGGTGTCGCAGGAACATGCCTTTTCGTGAATTCTTCATTATCTTGCGGAAGGCTATAGTCTGTTTCTGTCCGAAACAAGGTGTTTCACATATATGGCAAAGCGGTTTGGTTATACCATATGGACAACGCTGAATCTTGGTCATGGCTGTCATGAGCAGCGCATTGCATTTAGGGCACAGCATTTTGCCGCTGGTGTTGTGATGACCATGGCAATATACGCCGAAAGCTTTTCTTATCGTCTTTTTTTCTTCTGGCACAGTATTTTTTATAGGTGCCGGTTGTTTGTTGTTACGCTTATTGAAAAAGCGAGAAAAAATTCCCATTATAATTCCATCCTTATTAAAAAATAATTACGGTCAACTTTATTTATTTTACGTTGTATCATCTTTAAAGTCAATGCTTCTATCTGTAATGTGACGCTGGCTTTCATATATTCCGTTTATGGATTAATTGCGGGTGGAAATAAGGCGTTGCATTGACAGCAAGTTTTTTTTATGATAAACAATGTATATTACAAATACATTTATTTTGAGAAAGGAAAGTGTAAATAAATGATAAAACTTTCCCATATAAAGAAAATATATGAGACTTCGTCAGGACCATTACAAGCACTTAAAGATGTAAGCTTAACTATTGACCGGGGAGAGATCTATGGCATTATCGGTCTTTCAGGTGCAGGAAAGTCAACTTTAGTCAGGTGTATTAATATGCTCGAACGTCCTACCGAGGGGACAGTGGAAATTGATGGGCAAGACTTGACAAAAATGAATGAAAAACAGCTGCGTGCGGTGCGTAAAAAGATTGGTATGATATTTCAACAATTTAATCTGCTTTCTTCGTCTACCGTATATGAAAATGTCGCATTTCCATTAAAGCTGGCAGGAACAGATAAGAAAACCATTAGGGAAAAAGTTATGCCTTTACTTAAACTGGTTGGTCTGGAACAAAAGGCGCAGCAATATCCTGCGCAGCTCTCTGGCGGACAAAAGCAGCGCGTCGGCATAGCACGGGCATTGGCAAGTGGACCGTCTATCCTGTTGTGTGATGAAGCTACATCGGCACTTGACCCGCAGACAACACAGGCAATACTTAATCTTATAAAAAAGATAAATAGGGAGTTACAAATAACTGTTGTTATAATCACCCATGAAATGAAAGTGATAAAGGATATATGTACGAAAGTAGCTGTCATTGATCATGGCGTGATCGCTGAAAAAGGACCTGTCATAGATGTCTTTATAAATCCTCAGCAAGCAATAACACGTGAATTTATAAGTGTTCTGCTCAGTGACGAATTGCCGAGTGCTTTTAGGCAGCAGCCTGTTTCCAAAGAACCTATTGAGGGAGGACATCTTTTACTGCGCTTGACTTTTATTGGCGAATCGGCAGATGAACCTGTAATTATGCAGCTTATAAAAAATGCACCAGACATAGATGCGAGTATATTGTTTGGTGATTTGGACCAAATCCAGGCGATTCCTTATGGCAGGATGATAATAGGACTGAAGGGCAGTGCAGAGAAAGTGGAAATGGCAAGAAAATGGCTGGAAAAACAAGAACTAAAAGTAGAGGTGATCGGTTATGTCAGAAGAAATGATACTGCGCTTGTTTGAAGCGTTGGGACAAACAATATATATGGTTTCAGTATCGATGGTCATAGCAGCTTTGATCGGCATACCATTAGGAGTTTTACTCGTTACGACGGCTAAGGGACAAATACTTGAATGTGTGGCATTTAATAGGGTATTGGCAGGTATAGTCAATGCAGTACGTTCAGTACCATTTATTATTTTGCTAGTAGCAATAATACCTTTTACACGTATAATTGTAGGCACTTCCATAGGGACAACGGCAGCAATGGTTCCGCTTACGCTGGCAGCGATACCCTTTATCGGTCGGCAGGTAGAAAATTCTATCAAGGAAGTCCCATACGGATTAATTGAGGCAGCCCAGTCCCTTGGTGCCACTCCGTTGCAGATAATCCGGCATGTCCTTTTACCGGAGGCTTTGTCCAGTATTGTATCGCAGCTGACTACTGTCATCATTGGCCTTATTGGTGCTTCGGCGATGGCCGGAACAATCGGTGGCGGCGGTATTGGGGATTTGGCGATACGGTATGGGTACCAGCGGTTTCGTCCTGATATCATGCTTGCGACCGTAGTGATATTAATTGTAGTAGTACAACTTGTACAGTTTATTGGCAATCGGATAGCAATGCGGTTGAATAAAAAATAATATTGCGAAATGGTATATTATGGAGTACAATGGATAGCAAAATACTTATAATTAATAGAGGGAGGACTTTGTGTGAAGAAAATACTATTTGTGTTATCTACTTTTGTTATGATGTTGCTGGTTTTTTCGGGCTGCGGAGCAAATACTAATCAATCAGCAGATAGTTCGTCATCTTCGGGCAGTGGAGAAAAAACTGTCTTGAAAGTTGGCGCGACTCCTGTACCGCACGAAGAAATACTGGAACAGGTAAAAGATGATCTTGCTAAAGAAGGCATTGATCTCCAGATCACAGAATTTAATGATTATGTACAACCTAATATGGCACTTAATGATAAGGAATTGGATGCAAACTTTTTCCAACATGAACCATATTTAGAAAACTTTAATGCTGAACATGGCATGGAACTGGTCAATGCAGGCGGAATACACATTGAACCGATGGGACTTTATTCACATAAGATAAAAAATTTAGATGAAATCAAAGACGGCGCCCAGATCGCTATTCCTAATGATCCTACCAACGGCGGCCGCGCATTGCTCTTATTACAGCAGGCTAACCTTATAAAGCTTAAAGATGGCATAGGCGTAAAGGCTACAGTGCAGGATATTGTTGATAATCCTAAGAATATTAAAATTCAGGAAATTGAAGCGGCACAGTTGCCTCGTTCGCTTGATGATGTTGATGCAGCAGTAATTAATACGAATTTTGCTGTTCAGGCAGATTTGGTGCCTACCAAAGACGCACTGGTGATTGAAGATTCCTCATCACCATATGTGAACATAATTGCAGTAAGAAAAGGTGATGAAAATCGCCCTGAAATTAAAAAACTTGTAGCAGCACTGCAATCAGAAAAGATTAAGAACTTTATTGAAGAAAAATATAAAGGTGCTATAGTTCCAGCGTTTTAAAGAATAGCTTAGAGACGGCTGTCTAAAAGGACAGTCGTTTTTTTTTGTATAAAAGAAAACCACGCGATAGTCGCGTGGTTCCAGAGAGCTTAAGCGGTGAACCCTAATGTGCTAACCTGTAAATAAGCCTGCCAGCTTA
>NZ_SMAA01000008.1 GCF_004341685.1 Pectinatus cerevisiiphilus | reverse complement strand
TAATGTGCAAACATATATGAAATGCCGCTAACCCTTGTAACTACAATACAGGATTAGCGGCATTATTGCTATACACTATTTGATTGATCGCTTACTTTTAATTGGCCAGATGAAGCATAATTAATAGTTTTTTAATTAAATTATATGACTGCAAGTTATTATTGTGGTGGTATATATGTAATACTGGGTTTCCCAGTTGTTTTATTTATGCAGACTTCCGCATCTACATCATATAGATAACGTATAAATTCTGGTGTAAATAGTTTTTTAGGGATACCATAGCCGACTATCTGCCCATTTTTTAATGCTATTATTTTATCGCAGTACAGTGCCGCAATATTAAGATCATGAATTGCTATGATAATAGTCAGCTGATGTCTTTTAACAATCTCCATCATTTGCATTTGGTATTTTATATCTAAATGGTTTGTAGGTTCATCCAATATAAGGCACGGTGTATTTTGCGCCAACGCCCTCGCCAAAATAACTCTCTGCCGTTCTCCTCCCGACATTGTAGAAAATTTTCTTTTTTCAAAACCTGCCAATCCAACTGTTTTTAAGACATTTTTCATAATTTTATAATCATTTGCATTATTAAATTCAAGCAATTTTTTATGTGGGGCTCTCCCTAAAAGCACAATATCCTCTACAAGGAAATCAAAAGCATAGCCATTATCCTGTGCCATAACACTCACAACAAGTGATGATTCTTTGAGTGTCATATCCTTTATATTATGTCCATCGAAAAAAATCTCCCCAGCGGCTGGTTGTAAAACCCTATATATACATTTTAATAAAGTCGATTTGCCGCTACCATTTGGCCCAACTATACCTATGCATTCTCTAGAAGGTATTGATGCTGAAATATCAGACAGTATTTTTTTATTTTTTATTAAAAAGGATATATTTTTTATTGATATTTCCATTAATCTTCCCCTCCAAAAGAATAAGTTCTTTTTGCAATAAGAAAAATAAATCCTGGTGCACCTACAATAGAAACTATTATTCCCACAGGAATTTCTGTATTTGCTATCAATGTTCTACTAAAAACATCTGCCAAAATTAAAAAAATCGCACCTGTTATTGCAGCTAAAGGTAATAGGTACCTATGTCCAATACCTGTAAATATCCTCACAATATGTGGTATTACAAGTCCAATAAAGCCTATCATACCCGAAGCATATACAAGAAAGCCAATAATAAACGCACTTATTAATAAATATGTTTGTCGATACTTTTCCAGATCGGTACCAAGTGTAACAGCAGTATAATCACCAAGCAGCATCATATCTAAAATACGATTCTGTGTCCAAAAAAATATTATGCCCAGAAATACAATTGGAAGTACAATTTGCAGAATACTCCATTTTGCACCAGCAAAACTTCCCATCAGCCAGAACAGCACAGTTTGGATACCTTCCTTATCATTAGCAAAATATATTATGAAACTTGATAGTGACGAACATGCAATATTCAATGCCATACCAGTAAGTAACAGCTTTACCGAATTCGCTTTCCCACCAATTTGTGAAATAATAAGAACCAGTAAAGATATGGAAAAAGCACCGATAAAAGAACATATACCTATGAAGTCATTGCCGAAAAATGTTCCGATACCAAGAAAGATAGAAATTACTGCTCCTAAAGAAGCACCAGAAGAAATACCTAGAATATATGGATCAGCTAGTGGATTTTTCGTAATTGACTGCATTACTACACCGCAAACAGCAAGTCCCGCGCCAGTAGCACCGGCCAACAAAATCCGAGGAAAGCGAAGTAACCATATAATATCGAAAAGAGGACCTTGATGAGGCGCTGTTATAGGTATATCACTATTTATTCCTTGCAGTAGAGTTGCCAAAATATCTTCGTTATTTAATTTTACTGAACCTATACTTAATGCAAAAAAGATTTCTAGAATGAGTGTTATCACTAATATGCCTATCCACCATTTGACAGATATTTTTTTCAATTTTGTGGTACTCCTTCATGTAAATCGGGATAAAGATCTTGTGCCATTTGCTTTATCCCATCATAAGTACGTACTGCACTGCTATATACCATAAACAAGGGCAGGGTATAGATGCGGTGCTGTTGCACCGCATTGATATCCTGTAAAGCAGGGTTGTCATAAAACTGCTGGGCGATATGTTCTGCATTAGCATAATTATCTTCACTTACGATCAAAAATATTACCTCTGGATTTTCATCTATTAGTGTCTCATAACTTATAGATTTACCAGGGTCAATAATATCTCCATTTACTTTTTTTAAAATATCTCCAGCCAGAGTATTTTTCCCATATACGCTTAATATATCGTTTTGTTTCTCTATGATGATAGCTCTTGGTTTCCGACGCCCAATAGTATTATTGGCAACAAATGATATTTCTCCCTTCATTTGCTCTACCAAGTATTGAGCCCTTTCTTTACGCCCAAATATAGTGCCCAATTCCATTATATATTGGTATTCACTTTCTATTGTTTTGTTTTTCGTATTATATATAGTAGATGGTGCCATATAAGTATTTACACCTCGATTATGCCAAAATTCAGTTGTACCCGTATAATTTTGCGTAAAAGTCGATTTCCACCCCAATATAAAATCTGGCTTGAGCAATAATAAGTTTTCTTTATCAATAGACTGCATTTGCCGTATCGGAATACTCTCGTATGCTGGGCGATACTCTTCCTTTATACAATCAACAGAAGGAACACCTACAGAAGCTATTATCTTATCTTCTAAACCTAAAGCCAACAATGTTTCAGTTGAATTCTGCCAAAAAGTGACTACCCGCTGAGGTGGTTCTTTAAAAATTAACTGTATAGGATTCAACTCTGTATCATAATTTACTATTTGAGCAAATGGTAATTCTGTTGTTTCTTCTTTACTCGGTATTATTGATGATCTCGTGATTTCTAAAAAAGCAAAGATTATTATTAGCCCTGCTAATGCATATTTTATTTTGTCACACCTCTTGTATTAAAATTAGCTAAATTTTAAAAGCTATATTTTATCCCTATCATAAAATTGCGACCGTTTTCGGGAAATGCACCAACATCATACGAAGATAACGCACGAGTTTGATATGCTTTGTTTAGGATATTGTTAACATTAAAATATATCTGCATTGAATCATTTAGTTTGCGACTCAAAACAAAATCCAGTACACCAAAATGGCTGTCTGTAAAATAGTTTCTATCATTTCCTGAATAAATCGTATAAGAAAGATCGCCAAACCAATTATTTTTTTCATAAGTCAAATTTGTTCTATAAATATTGCGTGGCCGAAAAGCATTTATAAGACTGTCTGGAGTGGTTCCATCAGGATTAATAAAGACATTCTTCGCATGAAAATTTTCCTTAACCCAACTATATGAAGAAGATAATTGCCATACATTGTCAAATGTATGTGTATAAGCTATATTCAACGCTTGCTTTTTCCTTTTAGCATTAACTGCTTTGGTTTCCCAATCACCCTTGGTCGAGTTCAATATACTGTAACGACCAATAGTATTATCCATATAAGTGTTTGCATAATTAACATTTAAATCATCTTTAGCAGTTATTTTTCTATCAATACCTAGGTTATAATTATATCCTTTTTCATTTTTTAGTGGATCACTGCTAAAAGCACGAGAATAATCGAGGCCAGTAACTGGTTTGAATATTTGGCTTATAGAAAAATACGCATTTGTTTTATCATCAAACTTATAATTACTGTAGTTGGAAAAAGTAAGTCTGCTCGCAGAATCAAAATTCATCCCATTATAATCGCCATCACTGTAATATGTATAATTCAGTCCAGGAGTTATTGTAAATTTATTGCTTACCTTAATCTTATCCTGTAAATACATATTGTAAGAATGCCGTTTTGAACTATAACTGTCATAACTATCCCATCCAGTGTAATCACTTTTTTTATAATTAAAGCCAGTTGTTAAACTTTGATTTTTTATATGCTTGGCAAACTGTATTGTCGTACCCGTAACTTTTTCTATATCAGTATGTGTGTTAGACGAGTCTTTAGCCGTATCCCAGAATTCATTCAAATATGTATAAGGTACATTCCATATGTCTGAATAATCTTTCATATTATAGCGTGTATAATTTTTATAAATTCTAATAAAACTTTCTGCATTTTCGTCTGTTCTATTAAAAACATATTTTATGTCTACATTATTTGTTTGTGTTTCATCATAAGATCCTAACCACGCATCATAGAGGAAAATATTACGATACCCTTTTACTAAACTATTTAAATTAATGTATCTATGCGTTACAGGATCTATCGGTGCCATAGTTCCCTTGTAAAATGAATCTATATATTGCAAATCTGGAGCCGTTATAGGATAATATGCCTTCTCGTAGGAATGGTTATAAGTGAAATCAAGACTATGGTTTTTGTCAAAATCTTTCGTAACATTTATTGCGGCATTTTCATCACGATATCCCGTATTATCAAAAGTTTCGGTTCGGTCTGTATAATCATTTTTATATTTTGCATTACCGCTAAGTTGCCGGCTTAAAGAAACAGCATATTTTAGAGTACCATCTTTTGAAGATCCAGTATGCGTTAATGAATAGTTGTGTCTTTGCCAAGAACCTGTAGCAATATCAAGTGTTGTTTTAGGTTTTGCTGATCCCTTTCGCGTGATAATGTCTATTACTCCACCCGCTGCGTCTGCTCCGTAAATAGCAGAACCAGGTCCTTTTATCACATTTATTTGTTCTACATTATCAATACCTGGTAATGTACTGAGATTAACACGTGATTTATCACCACCATAAGAATTCGCATCATTATCTACGCGACGACCATCAACTAAAATAACTATGCTATTCTCACCATTTATACTTAATTCTGTATTATAACTACTGTAACCGTATTCACCGCCCTTATATCCTGGTGTTGATACTTGTACTCCTGGAATCGTTTTTAAAGCAGCAATTATATCATTATAATGATGTTTTTCAATATCCTGCCTGCTTATAATATCAACATCACCACCTGTTAAATAAGGATTATCAATAATTGGTGACCTTTGGGCATAAATAGTTTTATCCTCTAACGAATAAGCATAGTCTACATCATTTGAGCTATCATCCTTTGCTGCAGAACCTATAGGAACATTCACTATTTGGATAACCGTACACATAAGCATTGTGGAAATTACACTAGTCTTTTTATGCATAAAAATTAACACTCCGTTCCTGTATTAAAAAAATTTTGGGCTTTTTATCTACACAAACGCAGTTATGTTTTTTTATACATAACAAAACCTCCTTTTCAAAATAGAAAAGGAGGCTGATTGCAAAAAATGCATTGCAAATCGCCTCCCTATCGTTCGTAGGTAAAACGGTGATTGTTAAACAGGCAGTTCTCCTGACTTAGGTTCATCATTGTTTAAGCCTTCCCGAATATAAATATATTCAGTGACATAATTATAAACAACTCCCCTTACAGTGGCGGGACCGTGCCGGCTTATACCGGCTTCTCTTTTAAGTTAAAACACCTGTCTCAAATATTAATTTATCTTGCCGTAATGATAGTATTACATACCATGTTAAAGTTGTCAATATTTAACTATAATTTCATAAATTACAGTTATGGCTTTATATAGGCATAACCTGTCATTTCTAATTCAACCAATTTTATTATACCAGCAGGAACGACACTTACGTTAGAAGGTAATTCAACTTCATTTATACCATTCCCCTGCAATGCGTTACGACAAAGAAAAACTTCTGTTTTTTGTTTGGTCAGTGCATCTACCTGTTTTAAAATATTGCTGTCACTTTCTTGCCCAAACAAATTCACGGCATTTCCATTTACTATGATTTTTATGTCATATTTTTTATTAGCGGCACCATTGATCAGATTTTGCGCATTGTTAAGTACCATCTGCCATTTATTTATTTCATCAATATGCAAAACTACCTTTAAAACATTCATAAAACTGCCCCCATATTCTACAGTACCATTTATATATTCTATCTCTATAAATAATATATTATTTATGGAAAAAGTGCATGTTATTCGATAATCTGAACCGCAATATTTACATTTCTTAATTGAAATGATATACTCTATTCAGGTTCGATTTAGAGAAAACTACTAAAATATAATGCAGTTTTTTCTGATTATAGAAGTTATTCGTGTGGTGAATATAAATGGATTTAAAAGGAAAAATAAGTATACTCGCTGACGCCGCAAAATATGATGTATCGTGTTCTTCAAGCGGTTCCAGCAGAATGAATAGACCTGGGGGAATTGGCAATGGCGCTAGAAGTGGTATTTGTCATAGTTGGTCTGCCGATGGACGTTGTATATCCCTGCTTAAAATACTTATGACCAACAGCTGTATTTATGATTGTGAATACTGTGTTAATCGTCGCAGTAATGATACAAAAAGAGTTTTTTTATCACCCGAAGAAATCGTTTCTTTAACTATCCAATTTTATCGCCGGAATTATATTGAAGGACTTTTTTTAAGTTCCGGTATAATAAGTTCACCTGATTATACAACAGAGCTTTTACTTAAAATAGCAAAACTATTGCGCTTGCGAGAAAATTTTAACGGCTATATTCATATGAAAGGGATTCCTGGTACAAATACAAAATTATTACAAGAACTGGGCCATTATGTAGACCGTCTTAGTATTAATATGGAATTACCCTCAGAACACGCGTTACAATTGCTCGCCCCGCAGAAAACCCGTTCCGCTATCATCCAACCAATGAAATTTATTCATGAACAATTTGTTGAACGACATAGTGAAAAACATCTTGCAAAATATATGCAGCCTTTTATTCCCGCAGGCCAAACGACTCAAATGATAGTTGGTGCAAGCGGTGAAAATGACCGTCATATTTTAAAATTAAGTGAAGCCCTTTATAAAAAAATGTCATTAAAAAGAGTTTATTATTCTGCATACGTACCTATAATGACAGGGAAAAACCTTCCCGCCGTAAAACAACCGCCTCTTCTTAGGGAAAACAGACTCTACCAAGCGGATTGGCTGCTTCGCTATTACCATTTTTCCGCTGATGAAATTTTAACAGACCAACAACCGAATTTTGATTTAGCTGTTGATCCAAAAACAAACTGGGCATTACGAAATTGGCAGCTTTTCCCCATAGAAATAAATACAGCTGCATATGAGATGATCTTGCGGATACCGGGGATTGGCATCCGTTCAGCTGCTAGGATAGTTGCCATGCGCCGCCTAACGCCGCTGTCATATGACAACCTTAAACATATCGGTATTGTTTTTAAAAGAGCCCGCCATTTCATTACTTGTGGTGGTCGTTATTACGGGCTGGGTCTGGATGACCCTGTACTCATAAAAAACATTCTTGTTTCCCAAAATTGTCGAAAATTATTCCAGCAGATCAGTCTTTTTGAGGGGCAGGTATAAAATATGTATTATCAGTATGATGGATCTTTTTCTGGTTTTCTTTCTGTGATTTATGAGGCATACCACGATGGAACGAGCCATGTGGAAGGAATAGAAAATATTTGTGCAGGAACAAATATTTTTGAAAAAGAAAAAAAGGTCGATGCTAATCTGACAAAAGCTGATAAAGTATTAAATGGCCTATATCGTAAATGTGGGGCGCGCGTTGCGCAGACACTTTATTTTGCTTTTATGGCGGAGCGGCCAGAACGGGAAATGCTGCTTTTTTATTTTATTTGTGCGGCCTTTCGCAATTCACATATGTTATCCTACAGTAAAACGGATCCTTGGATAGGCCAGGTCGAAAACTGGGCTTTGCAAACAAGTAATGAACGCTACCGTATGCTTGGCCTTTTGCGTTTCCGTGAACTTGCAGAAGGTATGTTATATGCAGCGATACGCCCTAAATATAATATTGCACCGCTTATGGCTGGTCACTTTGCGCAACGGCTGAGCGGAGAAGAATGGGCTATTCATGACTTGGGACGACACCTCGCTGTTTATTATGATAAAAAGCGTATTATTACTACCGATGTCACAGAACAAGAAACAAATATAAAATATAGTAAATCAGAAAAACTTTTCAGCAGTATATGGTGCCAGTATTATAGACACATTTCCATACAAGAAAGAGAAAATCCCAATCTACGCCGTTCTTTTATGCCAGAAAAATATTGGCCATATTTAACTGAAATGACTCAGCTCAGTGAGCACCATGCTTAAAGATATACGAAACTCTCTTTTTGTATTAATTTAGCTGGAAAAATAATTTTTGAAGGAACTTCTTCGTTATTCATAAGTTTAGTAAGTAAATTGACCGCTTCTTTGCAAAGCGTACCCAACTGATTATCTAAGCTTGTAAGCATCGGTGTGGCACACTGTGACAATATGGAATTATTACAACCAACGATTGGCATATGTCGTTCCATTTGCCGTACAGCCCGCTGAGCACCTACAGCCAATAAATCCTCTGAGGTGATAATAGCGTCAAAATATATTTCTTCATCAATAAGAGTTTTTACGATTTTCTCTACATCATCTAATGAACGATTAATTTTATTTTGCAGCAAGGGATTTGCATCCAGATTATATTTTACTAAGCCTTTCTTATAACCGGCTAGTTTTTGCTTACCACTATATGTAAGTGAATCATATAGATAAAGGATGCTTTGGCAACCCTTAGCAGCCAATTTACCAACTATGTCTTCTATCCCAGCTTCTTCATTGCAAATCACGCTGTAGATGTTGTCATGTTTAATATAACTGTTTACCATTATAATTGGATTTTTATTTGCTACGCATTTAAGATATGTTATATCCTTAGCCTGATTAAAAGGTGTTCCTATAGTTATAATGGCATCTACATGTTTTTCTATTAAAAACTGAAGGTATTTAGCTTTTGGTTCATGTTCTCTGCCAGTGCAGCTAAGAATTACATTCCAGTCAAGTTTTCGCAAATGGCTTTCAATCAATGATATGGCTTTCGCATAAAAAGAATCAGAAACATCTTCACATAAAACACCGATCATTTTCATACTGTTAAGACCTAAACCACGGGCAAAAGGATTAGGCTGGTAATTTTGTTCTTTCATCACTGCCAGTATTTTTTCTTTGGTCTTAGCGCTGACTTTATCACTGCCGTTCAATACACGCGAAACAGTAGCAATTGATACATCACATTTTTTCGCGATATCGTATATTGTCATAAGTTATCAATGCCTCCGTGCTTTATATGCCGTCTTATATTGAAGCTAATATCATATTATAACATATTGAGTTTCCAAAAAAATCATTGTATCTTATTTTAGTAAAAGTAAATTAATTGAATTTATTGAAAAATAAATATATATTGACAAAGATCCATAAACGTGGTATTTTATTCTTGAGAATTGTAAGTGCTTACATAAAATATTATAGTAAAAAGGAGAACAGAAATGAAAGAATTTATGGATGACAATTTTTTACTTAAATCCAAAACAGCGGAAATATTATTTCATGACTATGCTCAAAAGATGCCTATAATAGACTACCATTGCCACATACAGCCTAAAGAAATAGCTGAAAATAAAACATTTGAAAATCTAACACAGGTATGGCTTGGCGGCGACCATTATAAATGGCGACTGATTCGTTCTAACGGAACTCCTGAAGATAAAATAACGGGAACGACTTCCTCTGATTGGGAAAAATTTCAAGAATTTGCGAAAGTGCTTCCAAAAGCAATTGGCAATCCACTTTATCATTGGACCCACTTGGAGTTAAAACGCTTTTTTAATTGTAATTTAACATTAAGTGAAGATACTGCCGAAGAAATATGGAATATATGTAACCCCAAACTGCATCAACCAGAAATGAGTGTACAGGGAATTATCAAACAATCTAATGTTAAAGTAATTTGTACCACTGATGACCCTGCTGATTCTCTTGAATGGCATCAAAAAATAGAAAAAGATGCCTCTTGTACAGCTAAAGTAGTTCCAGCAATGCGCCCAGATGCAATAATGCGCATCGATGCCATCGGCTATAAAGATTATCTCGTCAAATTGGGGCAAAGTACCTCTCTGGAAATAAAAACAATTGACGATATTAGACAAGCACTTCATAAAAGAATGGACTTTTTTGAAAAAATGGGATGTCGCGTAACCGACCATGCTTTGGAATATATTTTTTACCGTCCGGCTGATGATACAAAAATAAATAAGACAATCCATAAAGCCTTGCAGAAAGAATCTTTAACTGTACAGGAAATAGAAGAATATAAAACTGCAATTTTATTTTTCTTGGCAGGAGAATACAGCAAACGTGACTGGGCAATGCAGATCCATTATTCAGCATTGCGTAATAATAATACTAAAATGTATAATAAACTCGGTCCTGATACCGGTTTTGATTGTTTAGCCACATATAATTGTGCTGAAGGTATTACAGCATTTTTAGACGCTTTAAATTCTGCTGATATATTACCAAAAACGATTTTATATTCGCTTAACCCAGCAGATAATATATTACTTGGTTCTATTATCGGTTCTTTTCAGGGAACGGAAGCTTTTGGTAAGATACAGCAAGGCTGTGCATGGTGGTTTAATGATAGTAAAGCAGGAATAACCAATCAGTTGACTAATATTGCCAATCTTTCTGTGCTTGGTAATATCTTGGGGATGGTAACGGATTCTAGATCCTTCCTTTCCTATCCACGGCATGAATATTATCGCCGTATTCTCTGTAATTTTATGGGTGATCTAGTTGAAAACGGAGAATATCCGTCTGACATCAAATATTTGGGCAAATTAGTACAAAATATATCTTATAATAACGCAAAAGAATACTTTAAATTTCCTATTTAAAGTATTCCTCTATAGTTGATATACAATAAAATTATATATAAATGCTGCAGTACTTACTTTGTTATATCTGTACTGCAGTAATTTGCTAGTCAGCATTATTACAAATAATTATTTTCTAAATAATCAGTGTATTCATTATATAATTATTTTTTTCACAAGAATACATTATTTATAAGGGAGCGATAATTCATGCAAGAATACAGCAACCACCCAATAAATACCGCAACTGAGAAATCAAATGGTACGCAAAGTCTGAATAAACAAATTGTTCATTTCCAAAAATTATCATGGAAAGAAAAAATTTCTTATGGATTTGGTGATTTCGGTAATGGCTTTATGTTTGATCTTGGCCAGTCCTATTTAACAAAATACTGGATAGATATCTGCGCCATACCAGCAGCTGCCGTAGCAGGCATATTTGCTTTTACAAAAATTTTTGATGCATTTATGGATCCTATAGCTGGTTCTCTGATTGATAGGCGGAAAAATATCGGTAAACGAGGGAAATTTCGACCTATAATGATGATTTCTAGTATTTTACTGGCTTTACTTACAATAGTCACTTTTACAATGCCGGAACTATCATTGTCAGGAAAAATATTATTTGCTTATGTAGCTTATATGGCATGGGGACTTGTTTATTCTTTTACAAATATTCCTTACGGATCATTAGCCAGCGTTATGACTCGTGATGTAAATGAACGAAGCCAGCTGGCTACTACAAGACAAGCTGGTTCAATAGGAGCACAACTTATCACAGGTATTGGTTTCGTACCAATAGTGCTCATTTTTGACAACCCGCATTACGGCTTTTTTGTTGCTGCTGCTATTATGGCCGTTATTGGTGTAATTGGTTTTTATATTTGTTATAGAAACACTCGTGAAAGTGTACCTGTCATGCGCAATACTCAAGCAGAAAAAAAAGCAGGTTTCAAAGAATATCTTAAGGTGGTTTTTACAAATAAGCCATTGCTTTGTATAATTTTAATGACCCTATTTACTATTTCAGCAATGAACACAAATAATCAAATGATGATTTTCTTTTGCCAATATAACTTGGGCAATATGGGGCTGCAACCTTTAGTAAACGGAATAATGATGGGCTGCTCCGTCTTGGGGATTCTCTTAATTCCTAAGTTAGTAAAGATGTTTGGTAAAAAGAAAACTGCCGTAGTCGGTCTTATGATAGGTTTTATTGCTAATATTATGAATTTTGTAATTGCAACAAATATTTATACTTTTATTCTTTTAGTAACCATAGGGTACGTTGCTTTAGCAATACCAAATGGAATTACATGGGCTTTTGTTTCTGATGTCATCGATTATGGTGAATGGCATAATGGTATAAGAAAAGAAGGAATAACCTATGCCGCTTTTAATTTTTCCCGTAAAATAGCGCAAGCACTCGCTGCGATAGTAAGTTCTGGTATGCTTGTAATGACAGGCTATGTAGCCAACAATATCCAAACTGAAGAAACTTTAACGGGAATTAAAGCCGCTATGACTTTATATCCCGGTATAGCATTAGGCATAGCAGCGGCTATAATAGGCGTCTTTTATGGATTATCAGATCATAAATATAAGAGAATTGCTGATGATTTGAGTAATGGTTTATGGGAAAATGGACAGATCAAGTAATCTATTGCCTATTGCCTATTGCCTATTCCCTGCTTCAAGAGCATAATCATTCTCTTTATAATAAACATTTTCTTTATAATACTCGCCCCATTTACTCATTGCTTCGAGTACAGATTTTAATGTATAGCCTGCTGGGGTCAAAGCATATTCGACATGCGGTGGTATTTCAGCAAAAACCTTTCTAGTCAACAACCCCGCCTTTTCCATTGAACGCAGGTCAGCTGTTAAAACTTTCTGTGATATTTTGCCAACTGATTTTTTTAATTCACCAAACCTTTTTTTACCCGTTAGAAGATCACGTATTATTAATATCTTCCACTTATCGCTGATTAACATCAAAGTTGTTTCTACTGGGCAGTCTGGTAATACTTTTTCCATAATTATTTATTGTCACTCCTTTAAACTCAAAAAAGGTTTCATACAAGTAACTATAAAACTTTAATGTGCTTACTTCACTAATCTCTCCTATAGGCGTATTATATACCTAGAGATAAAAATTTACAAACTAATTTATATTTAGGTGGAGGTAGTTTTATGAAAATAGCAGTTATTGGTGCAAACGGAAAAGCAGGGCGCCTGATCGTGAAGGAAGCATTGTCCAGGAATCTGGATGTCACAGCCATTACCCGCAGCGAAAATAAGAGTGATGCTGCAAAATCCCTGCAAAAAGATCTTTTTTCTCTTAAATACGAAGATTTAAAAGACTTTGATGTTATAATTAATGCTTTTGGTACCAGCCCGGCAAATGCGCCTCAGCATATTACTTCTTTAATGCATCTTTGCGATATTTTGAGCGGTAAAAATAATCGTTTATTGATTATTGGCGGAGCAGGCAGCCTTTATACCAATCCTGAACATACTAAAAAAGTTATTGATGCGCCAGATTTCCCTGATGCTTTTAAACCTACAGCTGGTAACATGAGTAAGTCACTCGATGAACTTCGTAAACGTGATGACGTTAAATGGACTTATATAAGTCCTGCAGCAGCTTTTAAGGCTGATGGAGCACGGACTGGTAAATATGTTCTTGCTGGTGAAGAATTTACCGTAAATGCTAAGGGAGAAAGCATAATAAGCTATGCAGATTATGCCATTGCAATGATTGATGAAGCAGTAAAAGGAAATCATATCCAACAAAGAATTTCCGTTCACGGCGAATAATTTTTATACTAGGAATTGAAAAGGGATAGTCGTACATCACATTTTTGAACAATGTGCAGTGTGCAGCTATCCTTTTTTTATTTCTAATCCACTTTCGCAAGTTCTTCTAAAAGTGACCGCCGTCTCGGATATTTAGCTGATAATTTTTCTTTAATGTCACTTGTGGTTTCTTTTCCGCCTATCTTACAAAGTATCCGCAGATAAGAACAAAGGGTTTTATAATGCCGTCTTTCTGTACATGTTTCCGCAAACTGCATAATGAATTCTTTAAATACAGCAAATACTTCTTGTGGATAAATCTCCCATAAGTATTTATAATACCTTAGTATTTCTTCAGGAAAATATTTCGTATATTTAAGCAAACTATGCCAGTCTTTTTCCGCAATGACTATTTGGCAATAAATACGCGATACATATTTTTGTTTTTCCAATCTATCAAGAATTTGTATATAAATTTTCTGCCACTCTTTTTCATCATACAATTTTTTCAGTTTTGTATAATAATCAAAGCAAGTATATTTTATCAACAGCTCACATGCAAGCGAACGCATTTCAGTAGTTTTGTTTTCTAATTCATAGATTTGGAAACGAATCTGTTTCCATTTTTTTACTAATCCCGGAAGTTCAGCATCATTTTTTTCTCCTTCTAAAGATAATTTTTCTGCTTCAAGATATTTTTGCCCAGTTATTGTTTTTTTTAACAAGATTTCTCTAATTTCAGCAAAAGCTCTATTTTCTGAGAGAAAAGCGTCAACCTTTTCTTTATCGAATTTTTTTAGTAATTGATATTTTAATATGGCAATTTTTTCCTGCGTATAATTATTAAATGCATATGAAGCATCATTATCCACCATGTATTTTTCAAAATAACTGTCAAGCCGTCGCTTTTGCTTAAGTGAATCAGCTAAACTGATGCATGCGGTGATAAGTGATACGCGTTCTTCAAGCCAACCCCCATATATTTTATTTTTGGATTCTGTCAAAATTTTCGTAAACAATATCTCACGTTGTTCTTTATCCGTTATAGCAATAACCTCACTCGCCAGCAAAGATTTTACGCTATCCAGTACATAGCTTATTCCACCATCCGAATCATCCGCAAACTGTGTCATTTTTAACATTTCGCGCATTACCGCCAAAATGAGCTCTGTCGCCATGAGAAATTCTTTACAGTCAATCGCTATTTGGATATGTTCAAGCACTTTATATGTCCCCTGAAGTGCCTTATCGCATTCATTCCAACGTATAAAGTTATCCCGTCCCTTAAAACTATTTATACAGTTACGCATCAATTTTAACCATGAATTTTTTTCATCAGCGGGATTACTGAATATAGCTTCCATATGAGCTCTTAATATATCGTTTTCCCTTGCTGCCGCAAGCAGTACCTCTACAAGGGCAGCCTTAGGCTGTTTATTTAAAAGTTCACTAAGTGAATCTTTTTCCGGTGCTTTTTTTACAGAAGGGACAGTATTGTCAGCGACAACATCCGGTATAGCCTGCAACCGGCCGCGTAATGCATATAAAACTGCTGCCATATGCTTACAATATGGTCTATATGTATATGGGCAGTCGCATTCCATGCTTTCTATATCTGTCGAATTTTTCATGTGAATATGTACTCTATAGCTGTTTGTACCTGCTACATTGGCAGTATAATAACCAGGTCTTTTTTCCATTAATGACCGCACACGGCCTTCCTTATAATATTTTTCTCCTCTTTTTAAAATTAATTCATTGAGTTCTTGTTCAAAATTTTCTATATTCATATATACCTCCTACTGCTTGTCAACACTATGACGCTATTGTTTATAGATATCTTCTTCGCAGTGAAAAAGATATTTCCTTTTTTATTTTATTTGTTGACGATATAAATTCAATATGTTATTATAGCTCTTATAATATTAATACAGACATACAGAAAATATTTTGATATATTTGCTGGCCAATTAGAAAACTAAAGGTCAGAGAGATAAATGGATTGTACATTTGTCTCTCTGGCCTTTTTATTTTTAAAAAGGAGGACTAATTATGAAAAAAAGGATTATTTTATTTGCTGTTTTACTTGTTGCTCTGGCGGTAATGGCAGGTTGCAAAAGTGACAGTGAATCGGCATCATCCACTCAACTTGTAAATGTATCTTATGACCCGACCCGCGAACTTTATCAAGATTATAATGAACTTTTCATTAAACATTGGAAAGAAAAAACCGGACAGGATGTGACAGTTACCCAATCACATGGCGGTTCCGGTGCGCAGGCTCGTTCCGTTATTGAAGGAAATGATGCTGATGTAGTAACACTGGCTCTTGAATATGACGTAACAGCCATTGAAAAAGCAGGACTTATAAGTAAAGGCTGGCAAAATAAGTTTCCACATGACAGTGCCCCCTACACTTCAACTATAGTATTTCTTGTCCGCAAAGGAAATCCTAAAAATATCAAGGACTGGGATGATTTGATAAAACCCGGTGTAGGAATTATCACACCAAATCCTAAGACATCCGGTGGTGCACGCTGGAACTACCTTGCTGCATGGGCATATGCCAACGAAAAATATCAGGGTGACGACACACAGATGAAAGACTATATGAAAAAATTATTTGCAAATGTGCTTGTCCTTGATTCCGGTGCCCGTGGTGCAACAACAACTTTTGTAGAAAATGGTCAAGGCGATGTTTTACTTGCTTGGGAAAATGAAGCATATTTATCCTTAAAAGAACATCCGGGAGAATTTGAAATAGTTTCTCCTTCGATAAGCGTTTTAGCACAGCCTTCTGTTGCTGTTGTCGATAAAATTGCTGAAGAAAGAGGAACAAGTCAGCTAGCAGAAGAATATTTGAATTATCTCTATTCACCAGAAGCACAAAAGGTGGCTGCAGAAAACTTCTACCGTCCTACAGATGAAAATATTTTAAAAGATTATGCTGACAAATTCGACTTAAATATGAAATTAGTTAACATTAATGATCCATTGTTTGGCGGCTGGGACAAGGTACAGGAAACCCATTTTACAGACGGTGGCATCTTTGACCAGATTTATAGTAAATAAGCTTTAGCCGTAATTGTACTTGGTAATTAATTTTTATATCACAACATTAAAGAAATGAGGCAGGATGATGGGCAGAACAAAGTCGAACAGTATCATTCCCGGATTTAATTTGTCCATGGGGATAACTATTTTCTATATAAGTTTTATTATTCTGCTGCCACTCATATCCATAGTAATAGTTACCAGCGGCATAACATGGCAGAATTTTTTAGATACGGTTCTTGACAGCCGAATCATTGCTGGATATGAGGTGAGTTTTTTCTGTTCATTCATTGCTGCCGTTATCAATTGTTTTTTTGGCACTATGCTTGCATGGGTGCTCGTACGCTATGAATTTCCTGGCAAGGGGATCATAGACGGGTTGATTGAGCTTCCCTTTGCAATTCCCACAGCTGTAGCTGGTATTTCACTTGCTTCGCTTTATTCCCCCACTGGTTTTATCGGGCAGCTTTTTGCTCCCTTCGGTATAAAAATCGCCTATTCACAGATTGGTATTACTATAGCATTGATTTTTGTCACGATTCCTTTTGTAGTGCGTACGGTTGAACCTGTGCTTAAAAACATAGATCCTGTTTTTGAAGAAGCAGCCTACACACTGGGTGCTAGCAGATTTACAATATTTCGGCGGATAATTCTTCCTGAACTTATACCGGCATTGCTGCTCGGCGGTGGGTTGGCTTTTGCCCGCGCTATTGGCGAATACGGCAGCGTTATTTTTATTGCCGGTAATATGCCTTTCAAAAGTGAAATCGTACCATTATTAATAATGGTCAAGCTCCAACAGTTCAATTATGGTGAAGCCACTTCAATAGCTATCGTCATGCTGCTGTTTTCCTTTTTTATTATGTTTGCTATAAATTCATTACAAGCTTATCAGCAAAAAATAGTACAAGGAGGAACGAAATAAATGGGCAAAGGATCATTTACCAAGTATTTACTGATCACGCTCAGTAGTATTTTTATCTTTGTTATGCTCATCATGCCGCTTATGGTTATACTGAGCGAAGCTTTTAAAAATGGCATTAGTGCTTATGCTGACGTCTTAAGTGACGCCTTTACATTACATGCCTTACGGCTAACCCTTTTTGCTACTTTTGTGTCAGTAGTATGTAATACCATTTTTGGTTTATTCGCTGCATGGGCGCTTACCAGATTTTACTATAAACGTAGTAAATTTTTGACTACTCTTATCGATATTCCATTTGCTATATCGCCTGTTATCGCCGGCTTGATTTTTTCTTTAACCTTTGGGCGCATCGGCTGGGCGCAGCCTATATTAAACATTTTCCACATAAAAATAGTGTTTGCTGTAACTGGTATTGTCTTGGTAACTATTTTTGTCACTTTACCATTTATAGCTAGAAGCGTAATGCCTGTTCTACATGCGCGCGGCACAGAAGAAGAGGAAGCGGCGGCTTTGATGGGAGCAGGTGGTTTTACTATTTTTCGAAAAATAACTTTTCCCCATATTAAATGGGCATTGTTATATGGCATTATCCTTTGTACCGCACGGGCGATGGGAGAATTCGGTGCCGTTTCAGTTGTATCAGGACATTTGCGAGGTAAGACGGATACACTACCATTGCTGGTAGAAATCCTGTATAATGATTTCAAAATGGCTGATGCTTTTGCTGTTTCCACCATCCTCGTCCTGCTTGCGTTGATATTGCTTATTTTGAAAAATGTTGTCGAATACAAATGGCACAGCGCGAAGGAGTAATACAATGTATATAGAGTTAAAAAATATCAATAAAAACTTTGGTGCCTATAAAGCCTCAAATAATGTCAGTTTTGCTTTGCCGGCTGGTTCCCTTTCTGCTTTTTTAGGTCCATCCGGCAGCGGCAAAACAACAATTTTACGCATTATTGCTGGACTAGAAACACCTGACAGCGGCGACATCTTTATTGACGGACAGCGCGTCAATGATATTGCCCCAGCCAAACGGGGAATTGGTTTTGTCTTCCAAAATTATGCCCTTTTTAGATATATGAATGTTTTTGAAAACATTGCTTTTGGTATGAAAATAAAAAAAGTACCCGCAAACAAAATTAAAAAACGGGTAGAGGAACTGACAGAACTTATTGGTCTAAAGGGCTTGGAAAACAGATATCCCGTACAGCTTTCCGGTGGACAAAAACAGCGTGTCGCTTTTGCTCGTGCCATCGCACCGGAACCTAAAGTTTTGCTGCTTGATGAGCCGTTCGCTGCAATCGATGCTAAAATACGGAAAGAATTGCGGCAATGGCTTAAAACGACAATAAAAAAATTAAATATAACAAGTATCTTTGTCACACATGATCAAGACGAGGCCAGTGAAGTTGCTGATGAAATTCTCATAATCAATAAAGGCCGTGTAGAACAAAGCGGTTCTCCTTTAGCAGTTTATAAAAAACCAACTACCCCCTTCGTTGCCCAGTTCATCGGCGAAAACTCACTGATTAACAATTACGATATATTTAAGGGCTTTTACAGGCAGGAAGGCTTTTCTACAGCTGTAATTCGTCCTGAATTTATTTCTATATTCAAGGAAAATGAGGAATATAAAAACGCATACACTACCGAACCTGGTATTGTCAAAACCGTCACCTTCCGCGGCTCTTATCTTGAAGTAATTGTCGATTTACATGATACGGAATTAAAAACTGTATGGCCTACAGACCGAGAAATTTTGCATCCTAATGAAAAGGTGGGAGTGCTTATTAAAAAAATGTACCTGGTTGATAGTGCAAATATAAGAGAAGTTGAAAACGAAGCACTTATTGCAGATAATTCGGTAATAATCTAAAGAGGTATAGAATGGAAAAACTAAAAATTGAATACATTGATACTGACATTCTTATCGCCGGAGGTGGTACAGCCGGTTGTTATGCAGCCTTAAAACTTGCTGGGAAAACAAGGCAACATATCATGATTGCCGAAAAAGCAAATATTAAGCGCAGCGGATGTCTGGCTGCCGGTGTCAATGCCCTCAATGCTTATATAACAAAAGGGCGTACGCCTGATTTTTATGTGGATTATGCTGAGCACGATGCTGAAGGAATTGCTAGAGGAGACCTTCTTTTAACCATGTCTGAAAGGCTTAATAAATGTACTGCGGAATTGGAAAAATTGGGTTTAGTAATTTTAAAAAACAGTGATGGCAGTTATGCCGAACGTGGCACACGCAACATAAAAATCAACGGTGAAAATATAAAACCTATCCTGGCAGCCGCTGTATATAAGCTGCCTTCTGTGAAGGTTCACAACCATATGAATATCATCGATTTCATAGTAAAGGACAACAAAATTTATGGTGCCGCAGCCATTGACGTCCAGAAGCCTGTTCTTTACATAATCAAAGCGTCTGCTGTGCTCTGTGCTACAGGCGGTACAGCAGGATTATATAGGCCTAATAACCCCGGATTTTCACGTCATAAAATGTGGTATCCTCCTTTTAACACCGGTGCTGGTATGGCTGCCGGCATGCGCAGTGGTGCCGAAATGACAACATTGGAAATGCGTTTTATTGCGCTGCGCTGCAAGGATACAATAGCCCCCACAGGTACCATTGCACAAGGTGTTGGTGCAAAACAGATAAACTCCCGTAACGAAATATATGAAACAAAATATGGTTTATCGACACCAAACCGCCTTTATGGTACAGTGATGGAAAATGCAGCAGGCAATGGTCCATGTTTTTTAAGAACTGCTGGCATCAGTGCTGAGCAGGAAATAGATTTAAAAAAGGCATATTTGAACATGGCTCCGTCGCAGACTTTAAAGTGGATTGAACAAGGGTCTCCACGGGAACAAAATGTTGAAATAGAAGGCACAGAGCCTTATCTTGTCGGTGGACACGCTGCTGCCGGCTTTTGGATATCCACCGAGCGGCAGACCACCATAAAGGGACTCTTCGCCGCAGGAGATACAGCTGGCGGTTGTCCCCAAAAATATGTAACAGGGGCTATAGCAGAAGCAGACATTGCTGCAGAAGCAATAATAAAATATCTTGACGCATTATCACCTGCTAAAAAGGGAATCGACTACCAGGGAATTGCCGAATTATATAAGGAACAGGAAGAACATTTTTTCCATACATCCCTTAAACAATTTCTGGTACAAGATCTTGAAGAAGCCATGCAGAAAATAATGGACGAATATGCCGGCGGCATAAAAACAGGTTATAAATATAACGAAGCCGGTCTTAGCATAGCAAAAAGAGAGATCGAAAAATTATCTATCCTGAGCGATGAACTTACAGCGCATGATATGCATGAGCTGACTTTCATACATGAGCTTAAGGATAGGCTATTAATCTGCCTTTTTCTTATAGAACATTTAAAAGCCCGCAAAGAAACACGCTGGCACAGTTTTGCAGAGAATGCTGATTATCCTGACAAGGACAACGCCTTTGAAGAATATATCAATTCCCGCCTACAAAACGGGCAAATAAAAATTATTTGTCGACCAATCATCAAAAGAGGGAGCCATTATGAGCATAACTATCAATGAAGAACAATGCATTGGCTGTGGACGCTGCAGTGAAGTGTGCCCTGGTACACTTATAGAGATGACTGCACAACATAAGGCCGCTATTCTTTATCCGCGCGATTGTTGGGGGTGTGCTTCATGCCTGAAGGAATGTCCGGTAGGTGCTGTCCGCTTTTTCCTTGGGCCTGATATAGGTGGGCGCGGCGCAGTAATGTACACGAAAAGGAATGGCAGCATAACCCAATGGATTATTACAAAACCAGATGGTACGCAGACAGTTTTAGAAACAGACAGCCGGGCTGCGAATAAATACTGATGCAGTTTAACTGCATTTCAGGAAATATTGCTAATTGAAGACAACTTTAATTATTATAAGGAGGATTTTTATGCTTTCACATTTAGATAAACTTGAAGCGGAAGCAATATATATCATACGTGAAGTAGCTGCGGTCTGTGAAAAACCGGTAATGCTTTATTCAATAGGTAAGGACAGCTCAGTAATGCTGCATCTTGCTTTAAAGGCATTTTACCCGGAAAAACCACCGTTTCCATTTTTACATATAGATACGACATGGAAATTTCACGACATGATTGCTTTCCGTGATAGAATTGCTAAAGAACATGGTATTACGATGCTTAAATATACCAACCAAGATGGTGTTGCTAGAGGCATAAATCCTTTTGACCACGGAGCAGCTTATACTGACATTATGAAGACGCAGGCCTTGAAACAGGCACTAAAAAAATATGGTTTTACCGCAGCATTTGGTGGCGGCAGACGTGATGAAGAAAAATCACGTGCGAAAGAAAGAATATTTTCTTTCCGAAATGAAGCACAGGTATGGGACCCGAAGAACCAACGCCCAGAAATGTGGAAACTATACAATCCCCGTATTAAAAAAGGAGAAAGCATGCGTGTTTTCCCTATCTCCAACTGGACAGAAAAAGATATATGGCAATATATCAAACGGGAAAATATAGAAATAGTACCACTTTATTTTGCCAAAGTACGCCCTATCATAAGACGTGACGGAATGATTATTATGGTTGATGATGATCGCTTAAAACTTCGTCCAGGTGAAAAAATCACTAACGAAAAAGTCCGTTTCCGCACACTTGGCTGCTATCCATTGACCGGTGGTTTTGTCTCTGAAGCAGATACACTTGATAAAATAATCGAAGAAACTTTGCAGGCAGTCACCTCGGAAAGAGCCAGCCGAGCTATAGATAAAGATTCTATTGGCAGTATGGAACGGCGTAAAAGAGAGGGGTATTTTTGATGAGCGGACTATTAAAATTTATAACCTGCGGCAGTGTTGATGACGGAAAGTCAACACTTATTGGTCATATACTATATGATTCAAAACTCTTATATGCGGACCAGGAAAAGGCACTGGAACTTGAAAGCAAGGCGGGCAGCCGTGGTGGTAAATTAGATTACTCTTTACTATTAGATGGCCTTATGGCCGAACACGAACAGGGAATAACTATCGACGTTGCCTACAGATATTTTACTACTGAAAAAAGAAGCTTTATCGTCGCAGATACTCCGGGACATGAAGAATACACCCGTAATATGGCAGTCGGCGCATCTTTTGCTGACCTTGCTGTCATTTTAACGGATGCATCTAAAGGTGTTCTTGTGCAAACACGCCGTCATGCACGCATTTGCCATTTAATGGGAATAAAATATTTTATTTTCGCTGTTAATAAAATGGATATCATCGATTATGACGAAAAGCGTTTCCAAGAAATTACAAAACAGATCGACGTATTAGTCAAGCAAATTGGATTGGAAAATGTCACAATTATACCATTGTCAGCAACTGAAGGTGACAACGTCACTAAGAAATCAGCAAATATGCCATGGTATAAAGGTGATACCCTTCTTTCTGTGCTAGAAAATATAAATGTGGAAAATACTGCTGCCGGGGACGGTTTTTATTTACCAGTACAGCGTGTATGCCGTCCAGATAGAACTTTCCGCGGCTTTCAGGGACAATGTGAGAGCGGACAGCTGCATGTTGGTGATACAGTAACAGTCCTTCCCAGTGGAGAAACAGCTGATGTCAAAAGCATTTATAATGCTGGTGCAAAAACAGATACCGCTTTTGCCGGCCAGGCACTAACAATTGAATTATCCAAGGAAATCGACGTATCACGCGGTTGTGTAATTACCAAAGATATAAAGGCAAATATAACTAAATCAATAACTTCCGATATTCTTTGGATGGATGACAATCCATTACTGCTCCAACATGAATATATCCTACAGCTTGGTTCAAGCAGTACGGTAGCTGTTGTTAAGCAAATAAATTACAAAACTGATGTCAATAGCGGAGATAAACTACCTGCTTCTGTTTTACGGAAAAATGAAATTGCCAACTGTACCATCTCATTAGCTGATAAAATAACGGCTGCTGAATTTACAGCATATCCTGTTTTGGGAAGCTTTATATTAATAGACAGGTTGAGTAACATGACATCTGCATGTGGTGTTATAAGAAATGTCCAGCAGCTTACTGATGATGATTATAGTTTTGTCAGTGATAACATCAAAATTTCCGCAACTCTTTTTGATGAATACTATTATAATATGAGTGATATGAAAATAGACACGGCGCAGGGAAATTATAAGGCTTTTACTGTAGGTGATACATTACCGCTAAAAGGTGACACTTATAATTATCCACAAGAAATAGACATCATTGCCTTTGCAGAAAATGCGGCTATCCGTGTACGGCATGGAAAAATAGCTGAAATCCTGCCATTGTCACAGTATAGCTTTGATACGCAGTATAATGCACCATTGGCTGATACGCGTGGCTTCTTTATCAATATCCATGACCAAACTGAATTGGATAAATTCCGGGCAGAATATACTGAAGGGAAAAACCATGCTTCCTTCTGGAACAAATGGCTTGACTGCACCAAGTGGCGCCATATCTTGTTCAATGATAATTTCTGGATGATATAAAAATATAAATTTTTCTTAAATACCCCTGTATTATATGGCTGTGATGCTTTCAATGCGCATCACCACTATAATACAGGGGTATTTTACATAATATATTATTAAAAATAAGCATAAAAAAAGCACCCTTTAGGGGGTGTTGCTTTCATAAACTCTTATTTGCTGGACATCATATACGTATTAAACAATCGCACATCGCCACATTTTTTACATGTGAGCTTCAGATCACTGCCAATCTTAGTAGCTAATATATAATCGCAATCACAAACAGGACAATTCTGTTTATTAAAGCCTGTTTGGTATAATGCTGTCAACATTTCTCCAGTTTCTTTTTGGTATCTTTGATGCATAGGCATAACTCCCTTCTTTATTAGTTTCTTTATTATAACACAAATCAAATGAAAAAGATATAGCGAAATAACTTTGATGATTATTTGCAGTATAGCACTAAAGAAGATATATAAACCATACTCTGTTATTTGCCCTCCACCTAATATATAATTAGAAAAAAGGAGCTGTTAATATGGCAACCAATTTTCAAATGACATTCCATCACATCGGAAAACCTGTTCCACTAAGAAGTATAAAAAATAACAAGAACACAAAATACAGCAGCTTATTTGATATGTATTCCTTAGATATGAAAAATGACCTATCTATTCCCATTGAACTACATGCCTTTGGTAAGAATTGCCCTTTGGACAGCAGGATTCAGCAGGAAACACACATTGCCTTTAAGGTGAGCGATATTAAAACCGCCTTACAAAATAAAGAAATAATTATGCCGCTTTATAAACCATTTGCAGGCTATTATTGTGCGATGGTACTAATTAATAATCAATTGATCGAATTAATAGAAACCACCTTATCGGAAAGTGAAATTTGGGGTGATGGAATATTTAAAGACAGTATCCTTTACCCCCATAAAAAGCCTTAATAAACTTAATTGTAAATCGCACATCAAATTCATTAGCTTTATGCTATTCTCAATAAATCATATAGAAAATAAAATATGCCCTAAAAATATGAATAAAGGTATTGTTATCCCGCTTAGGACTGTAGTATTCATAACAACCTGCGTTGCGTATTCTGGACAATTATTGAATTCTATTGCAAATATTGCTGAATTTACTGGAGAGGGAACAGCACAATAAATTAGAAAAACCAAAGCAGCAACAGCTGAAAAACCACCACTAGTCAGATGATCACTCAGAAGGATGATTCCTAAACCGAGGATAGGCGCAACAACAAGTTTCAAAAAGGATGCCAACCATACATCCGCATTAAGCCATTGAATCTTGGTGCGTGAAAGTTGGACACCCATACTGACCATGGCAACAGGCAGCAACATTTCGCTTGAATGTTGTATCACGGGCCATAAAAAGAATTGAGTAGCATCCAAGTTAAAATATTTTACAAGGATCACAAGAGGAAATACATAGACAATAGGCATATGCATAATGACGCTGATGGCCGCCTGAGCTGACATTTTTCCTCGGCCTGCCTGATACAAACCAATGGTGTTCAATGTCACATTTTGTACAATTAGCAATAAGATTTGCACTACCATGGCTTCCCCCAAATATGGTGTTTCACCATCCACTAAAAAGGGAGGATGCGAAAAAACCAGCGCCACAAGTGCAACGCCAAGGTTCCCCGAATTATTAAACATGGTAGCATTACGCAATGATTCGAGCATACAGCCATCATAGTTTTTAATTTTACTAACAATAGTCGCAATCATAAACATAAGAAGCATAAGTGCAAAAGCAGAAATAAGAATATTATAACTTGCCGCCGGAAATTCTGTTTCGTAGATATTTTCAAAAATAAAACTTGGCACGATTAAATAAAACATCAACTTTGCCAAGGTATTTATATCTATTTTAAATTTCCTATCAAGTAAAAAACCGATTAATATTAAACTAAAAATAGGCAGCATCGTATGTTCCAGCAAATAAACAAAAATCATTTTTATCATCCCTTAATTGAATATTGAACGCAGATTAATATATGATTCAATCGGATGCTGCAATATACAAAAATATATTTGTAATATCTATTGCAAATTATACATAACCGCATTATAATAATCACGAACTAATTAATATCTTACTCAGCCTTACACCTTCTTGGTGTAAGGTCTTTTTCTTTTTGGTATTAATCTACGACCTAAAAACAAAATGATACATTAAATAATATAATAATAACATCAATAAATTTATTTAGGAAGAGGATACCATGGAAATTTTAAAATCAATTATATATTTCGTGATTGCTGGTATTTTTGAAATAGGCGGAGGCTATCTCGTTTGGCAGTATTTTAAAAACGATAAGGGAATTATCTATATGTTATTAGGTGCTCTAGCTCTCATCATCTATGGGATTATTCCTACATTGCAAACTGCTAATTTTGGCAGAGTATATGCAGCTTATGGTGGTATATTCATCATTTTATCCATATTATGGGGCTGGTTCATAGATAATACGGCTCCCGATCGCTTTGATCTTATAGGGGCCGTCATAGCCTTGGTAGGTGTTCTTATAATAATGTATTGGCCACGGTGACATTAGTATTTACCCTTTTCACCCGTATATACGAGTGTTTAACATTTCCCTTGCATTGTATTCTGACAGCGGTTTACTGAAAATATAGCCTTGAATAAAATCACATTTATTAGCTGTAAGATATTCTAACTGACCTTGTGTTTCTACCCCTTCAGCAACGACATTCATATCCATCGTATGTGCCATTTTAATTATTGAATCTATAATTTTCGCCCCATTTACGTCTGTTTCAATTATATCAATAAAGGATTTGTCTATTTTAAGAGATTTAAACGGTAATTTTCTTAAATAAGTCAAAGAAGAAAAACCAGTACCAAAGTCATCCATAGATAAGTGAACGCCCATTTGCCGTAACGCACTTAATTTCTTTTGGGCATCATCTAGCGACGCCATGCATAAACTTTCCGTAACTTCTATTTCAAGGTTTTCAGGACGTATGCCTGTACTTTCTATCGCATCACCGATCATTGCGACAAAATTTTCATCAGCAATCTGTCTTGAAGATATATTAACCGCGATATGTATGCCGTGCCAACCTTCATTAAGTAAATCTTTGATGAAAAAACAAGTTTTATATAGCACCCAATTACCAATTTCTTGGATAAGATCGGATTGTTCCGCCAGCGGAATAAAATGCGCAGGGGACACAGTACCATATTCACTGCTGTTCCAGCGTAAAAGTGCTTCAAACCCGATCAATTTTCTCTGCTGTGTAGAGATTTGCGGCTGATATACCAAATAAAGCTCTTTATTGTCCAAAGCATAGCGTAAGCTATTGGTCAAACGTATTTTTTTATAAGCATCCTGCTGCATCTTTACTGTATAGAACTGCCATTTGTTTTTACCACTTGTTTTTGCGGCATACATTGCATTATCAGCATTTTTTAACAATTCGTCCACAGTATCCCCATCTTTAGGATACATAACGATTCCCATACTGGCAGTTATGTGAAAATCCACTCTTAAAATAGTCTGTTTCTCACTTATTTTACTGAGCAGTTTGCGTGCAAACAACTTTATCGTTTTTATATCATCTACATCTTTTAGGATTACAGCAAATTCATCACCACTAACCCTGGACACAAAAGCGTCTTTGCCAGAAATTTGGGATATCTTTTTTGCCACAGCACGGATAATTTCATCTCCATAGGAATGTCCGTAAGTGTTATTAATCATTTTAAGATCATCCAAGTCCATGAAAAAAAGCACGCCTTTATATGCTTTATTATAAACTTCTTTTATATAAACTTTTTTTAAATCTTCGGCTAAATATTTACCCAAGCTATGCCTATTTGCTAATCCCGTCAACGAATCTATGTATGCCAAATTTTGTATTGTTGCGGCCTGTCTTCGTTTATCTTTTTCCATTGCGATACGTTCAGATATGTCCTGGTTGGTTCCATATATTTTAATACTACCGTCATTTTCGCCCTCCCAGAATATCCTGCGAACCAATATGGTCCTAATTTTACCGTCTCTACGAATAATACGGTGTTGAGCATCACAATAGCCTTTATTCCTTTTCAATGACAAATAACTTTTTTCCCCGTCCAGTATCCATGCATCCTCTGGATAGACAAATTCATTGACATATTTATCAAATGACATGAAACGTCCTTCCCTAGCTACGCTTGTCCCGTATATATAGTAAAAGTTCTCATTAAACTCAAAAGTTTCAGTCTTTACATCATACTCCCAGAGACCGAGATTGGCTAATCGGGCAGTAGTCATAAGTTTGTGCTCATTGATAGCTAATAATAATTTTTGTTTGGCTATTTTCTCTTGCGCGAATATGTATTTTTTGTACTGATCAATAAGTATCGCCAGAAAAGGAGAATGAATCCTCCATAAATTCTCTAATTGTCTTTTTAAATTCTTATCCTTTATAGTGTAACAAGATATTATAATACCTGTCAGTTCATCTTTGTATTTTAACGGCCTAACTATGAACTGCTTAGATTTATCTGCACTATTATTCAAAAATTTTGTCCTAATAGCATCATTTAATGCCTGTATTTTATCTTTACTAAAATCTTTCATGATAAATCTGCTCAAGGCAAATTCATCAGCTTGAAAATTGACAAAACATCCACTGCCGATTCCTTCATGCAGATCGCTTAGAAATAAAAAAACATCTTCTGTGTTTAGACATTTTTTTAAGTTCATTATAATTTCTTCCATAAATGCGTCTTTAGCCTTGTCAGCAAACAATATTTTCACCTCGTTAAATAAAAGAAATATTTTAAATTATCCTCATTTAATTTTTATACTTCGTGATTGATAAGAAAAAACCTCTACATTATGTAGAATATACAGACAAATTATTTTATTCATATGCAATTTAATTGAGTACCAAAATTTAATATCCATCTATGCATCAATATGAATATATGTACAACTCACCAGCAATATATTCCGCAAGATAAATTTCATCAATATTATAGCCTGCTTTTTGTACCTCAATTAAGAGCCAAAGTTTATCATGATTGATTAACTCTAAAATAGTTTCATCAATTTGCCCATCAAGAATAACTGGGTAGTGGACATCTTTTTCTCCGTACTGTATTATCGTCAGTTGCCCATTTTGCTCCATGACAGCTCTTTTAACATTCTTTATATGATATACACCAGAGCTTCTAAGTTTTAAAATAAGGTCATAAGCAGAAACGCCATATAGCATACATTGTTTTACAAGAATTTTACCATTTAGAATTAATAATACCGGACGCCCATCAATCAATACTTTTGTTAAATGGTTATTAGATTTTATATATTTTAATATTAACACTAACAATGTCCATATCAATAAAATCAAAATAAACTGTACTACACTTATATCATCATTATAAATAACGCCACCAATAATACCACCTAAAACATAATTTTGGACTTGATCCAATGCTGAGGTTGGCGCAAGATTTCCCTTTCCCAGTATATTAATTTGCAATATTAAGCATAACAAACCTAATGTCAGCTTCATAATTATAGGATAATATATAAGCATATTTTTGAATGGTATTTATACTAAAAATACCATAATCCCTTCTTTAAATTTTATTTGGCAGATAATTCTTTTCCCCAACACAACTACATTAATTATTCCATATATCTATTTATCAATAAACCGTATATTAGAATTTATTATAGAAATACTTTTCAATTCATATGCACTATAATTTGAGAAAAAATTTACTTGATAAAAAGAATCTCCTATACAAATAATCATTTCATTTTTTATTCGTGGTGAATCAGCACTTATTATATCTTTAGAAACATGGTTTTCTTCCGCCACACTTTTAAGGAATGCTATCATCTGAGATGTTTGTTCAGCATCTGTCTGGCTCTGCTTATAATCAGTAAAACGAAAACCAATTACCAAAATAATTAGTAATACAAATATGATAAATAAATCCCTATTTTTCGTTTTTAAGCGATCACGCATATATTTAACGCCTGCAAAAAAAAATCCACTTAAAACAAAAAATGATATTACATACTCAAAAACGTGATTTATCTGTGCTTGATTTTCAATAAATTTATAAGTATAGAATTCCAATTATTGTCTTTCCTCCATACACATTATCCATTTATATCCATCTGTACTGCTTTAGAATATTTTTTAAATACAAGTTAGTATAACATAATTTACAGTAAAATAAAAAAGCCGTAACTTTTTGTAGGTTACAGATATTTTTACTATATGTATCAAATTTTCACCAAAAATAAATTTTACATAAATTAAATTTATAATAAACACAGAAATTGTAAGAAAATATTTTTTAAAATATTACTATAGCATTAATTGATAGAACATGATATATTTATACCTACTATTATACAAAAGAAAGGAATGATTATTTTGAAAAAGGTTCTATTATTAACTTCACTATTGTGCGTATTGTTATTATCGCAGGTAGCTTTTGCTGCTGATAACTCAACTTTACCTAGTTTATTACATAAACCGGTACAAAAAATTGGTGTGGTAATAATCGGCAGTGCTGATGTGAAAACGCCTGATTTTCTTGATGCTATCACAGACACGTTATCTCCCAGTAAGGCAGAAGAAAAAAAATATGTACTCATTTCTGGTACAGAGGTGCAGGGTAAATACCAAAAATACTGGGCTGATAAAAGTTTCCTTGATGAACAACCATTGACCAAAGATGCAGCGCTAGACTTTGTGAAATATAGTGACTATGACAAAGTTTTATTTATTCTCATCAAGGACCCAGTTGTCGATAAAGCAGAACGGGGATTAGGCCTCTTATGGGGAGAAGAAACAGTAAGCCGCGCTGCTATTGAAGTAAAGGCATATCTAGCGGATGAAAACTCTATTATAAAAACAGTAGACGTATCAAAAGAAGATAACTCCGCCACCAGCGACCTGCGGGCAAAACGTAGTGCCTTCAAAAAAGACATGAAAGAGATAGCCTCAGAAGCAAAACCTTACTTCTATAAAAACCCATCAGAAAACTAACTCACCAGTTATGCAAAAAATTTGCTCATAAAAATACCGTAATAATAAATTATATGTTATTACGGTATTTTTAATAATATTCAATTATAAAACAAAACTAAATCCATAAAAAATCGTTCTACCCGCTATTAATTGTCTATCCTCAATCAGCAAATCGTATTGCAAGCCAAACACTACTAAGTATTAATGCTGTTCCTCCAAAAAATCCCCATGAAACACCTTCATTGAGAACCAGCCAGCTCAACAATGTTCCTACAATCGGCTGCAAAAGAAAAAATAACCCTGAACTGCTCGCATTCATTAATTGAAGACCTTTATTCCACATTACAAAAGCAAACGCGGTAGAAATAAGACCTAAATAAAGCAAACTAAACGCTATCCTAAAATCAGTAAAACAAATATTATGAAATACAGAAAAATTTCTCAGTACAAATGGTGTTAGGCAAAGAATCGCAACCAAAGTAGTATAAATTGTAATTTGAAGTGGATCATACTTTCTTGGTATCTTTTTTATGAGTACCGACATTATCGCCCAAGTTAATGCGGCAACAACCAATGACAAAACTCCCAATACACTTTGAGCACCTGTTACGTGAATCCCGACAATCATGACAACACCTGCTGTAGCCATAATAATTGAAACTACTTTTATTAGAGTAATTCGTTCTTTTAATAACAACCATGCAAAAATGATCATAAACGTGGGCGTTGCTGATGTAATAACTGCACCTAGTTGCGCTGAAGACAGCCATGTTCCAGTTTCCTGTGTAACTATAGAAATCGTGTTGCCGATTAATCCAACTAAAAAAACTAAAAATAGATCCTTACGTGCAATACGCCACTTTATTTTTCTTGCCAATCCAAAACAAGTCAAAAAAAATAATGCAATTAAATATCGCAACCAAACTAACTCAATAGGTGGTATATACTCAACAACAATTTTGACGACAACAAACATTCCACCCCAAATACTGGCAGATGTGCTAAGAAAAACGGCCCCTAAAAATTTTTTTGAATTCATTTATTCCTCCGCCTTAAAAATTCAATTTTGAAACTATCAGCGGAAATTATCCGCTGTTTAACGGATTTCCGGAACATCACATTCATTTAATGGGAAATAAATCATAACTTCACCTTCAATCACAAAATTTAACCACAATAAAAAATTTTGCTTTAAAGAAACTTGGCTTTAATTTTTTCTAGCATATATAACAAAATTTTCTAAAGGAATCTTTAGAGTATAATTGAAATATGTTAATTATATCAAGCCTTGTAATATAAAACAACAACTTAAGCAAACTAAAAAGAACCAGCTACACGTTAAACACGCATAACTGGTTCTTCCTTCTGCTAAGTATCAGACCGCCGTATACCAAAACGGTATGTATGGTGGCAAAAGGTTAACCATTTAAATTAATAACTGGTCTCCTATCTGATTTATATCAGATCACCTGAACATTAATTGCTCTCAGTTTTTTCGGATCTCTATTATCCTTTTCGATATCAAAGGTTACGTTTTGATTTTCATCAAGAGATTTGAAACCGTCTGACTGTATAGCTGAAAAATGTACGAATACATCACCTTCGCCATCTTCTCTTGTAATAAATCCAAAACCCTTATCAGCGTTAAACCATTTTACTGTACCTTTATTCATATAAAGTACCTCCTATTATAATATATACTTGCATAAAAAAATCTCACACATTTTTGTAAATCATTGTACAAACAATAACTTACAAAAATATGTGAGTTCAATTAGCACATGTTTAATACTTTTGCAGTATAACACATGTTTTTAAGATTGTCAATTAATAATCTCTCTGCTTTACTTTTTTTATACTATCAGATCACCATGCTTTTCTAAATTTACAACAATCACCAAAAATGTTATTATTTAGTTGTTTCTGTCTCAAATAGATAATCTTATCAAAACAAGTGGTGAATTTAATGAATAAACTTTCTCATTTCGATAAAAATGGCCAAGCAACCATGGTTGATGTAAGTGATAAACCCCTTACTAAGCGTACAGCAATTGCGACCGGACGAATCTGTGTAAACCAAGAGATTTTTAATGCCATAAAAAATGGAACAGCCAAAAAAGGTGACGTCTTGGGAACAGCCCGTCTAGCCGGTATAATGGCCGCCAAAAAGACCAGTGATATTATCCCGCTGTGCCACCCTATTCCAATAAGTAAAATAGCCATTGATTTTACTTTAGAAGCAGATACCTTGTCCGTATATGCCAA
Organism: Pectinatus cerevisiiphilus; assembly: GCF_004341685.1. Lineage (GTDB taxonomy): Bacteria > Bacillota > Negativicutes > Selenomonadales > Selenomonadaceae > Pectinatus > Pectinatus cerevisiiphilus. The sequence goes on along the minus strand of NZ_SMAA01000008.1, from coordinate 76,071 downwards.
AGCTGAAGCAAAAACAACAGGCCAGACAGGTATTGAAATGGAAGTGCTCCACGCTGTTTCTGTCTCTTTACTGACCATCTATGACATGTGCAAGGCACTAGACCATGGTATGACAATTTCTGATATTCATCTTACTTATAAAGATGGCGGCAAAACCGGCATTTATACTACAGGAGAAAAATAATATGGGAAAAATAATAGCTGTATGCATAAGTCCGCATCGCGGCACTGTAAAAAATGCTGTTGCCCAAGCTAAGATAATACCTAATTTCGGTTTGGAAAACGATGCCCATGCGGGCACATGGCATCGCCAGATAAGCCTTCTTGCCAATGAAGCTGTCAGAGCATTTTCCAATGAATACAAACTAAACCTTGCTGCCGGTGCATTTGGTGAAAATCTACTCGTTGAAGGAATAGACTTGAAACATCTTCCGATCGGTACAAAATTAAAATGCTCCGCTGACATCTTACTCGAAGTAACCCAGATTGGCAAGACCTGTCATTTGGGTTGTGATATCCAAAAACGTACCGGAAAATGTATAATGCCACATGAAGGTATATTTGCCAGAGTGCTAAACGGCGGCACAGTGCAGCCTGGTGATATAATCACCGTACTCCCCGCCTGATATTTTACAGCAGCTTTTACTATCTTGTATAGCGATGGCAAGCAGATCCTATGAAGGAGCCGATTTATATGTTCAAAACAGCTATAATAACCGCCAGTGATAAAGGCTATAAGGGAATCCGCAAAGATCTAAGCGGGCCTACAATAAATCAATTACTTAAAAATACTATTTATGATGTGGTCAGTTATGAAATCTTATCTGATGACAAATTACCCTTGATAAAGCGATTAAAAGAATTATGCGACAGTGATATTACCCTTATTTTAACTACTGGTGGAACCGGATTCTCGCCACGGGACAATATGCCTGAGGCTACACGGGCAGTTATTGAAAAAGAAGTGCCCGGTATACCGGAGGCGATGCGTGCTTACAGTCTAAAAATAACCCCAGCCGGTATGTTGAGCAGAGCTGTAGCAGGAATACGGAAACAGACGCTCATAATTAATCTTCCTGGCAGTCCTAAGGCTGTAAAGGAATGTCTCAGCTATATTCTTCCCTCATTAGAACATGGTTTAAAAATAATGACCGGATTAGACGGCGAATGTGCCCACAAATGAACGATGCACTGATAAAAAAAGTCTGTAGTGATGATGAAACTCATTACTACAGACTTTTTTCTACTATATTTGTATTAGGTTTCAATTAATCGGTTCAATCAAAACTTTTATCCGGCCACCACATATCATTCCAAGTTTACTAGTGTTTTGCAATCCCAAATCATATTCAATGAGCGTTGCTGTTTTCGTAGATGATATTTCCGCGCATTTTTTCTGGGCTGCATATTCAACAGCACCACCACCTATTGAACCAAACACTTCCCCCTTTTCGGTAACCAGCATTTTACTGCCGACGCCACGTGGTGATGAGCCATGTTTTTCTATTATAGTTGCGATAGCTGCATTTTGTTTTAACTGGCTGGTACTTATTTTTTCTAATGCCGTAAATACATTATGCTGCGACCTATCACCAACAAAAGCACTCTTCACTTCAATAATTTCTGCCAGAATGCTCACTGCTATCTCCTCTGGTGTGATCGCTCCTATTGACAGTCCTATCGGTGCATGTATTTGCTCTAATGTCTGTTGCGGATAACCTTTTGCCTCTAATTTCTTCATTGTAATTCCCACTTTTTGCTTACTGCCTATCATCCCTACATAGCGATAATATTTTTTAGCTAAGACAGCATTCAAGGCGCGAAAATCGTCTTTATGGCCTCTTGTCACTATTACATAATAAGCGTCGGCACCAAAGTCACGCTGCAATGCAGTTTCAACATCTTCTGCATATCTTTGCGCATAAGGGAACCGTTCCTGTGTCACAAATTCAGCCCTATCATCTATTACTACTACATCAAATTCAAGAAACTTTGCCAGTTTTGCAATAGCTAAAGCTACATGGCCTCCGCCCGCAATAACCACTGTTGGTGTGTTATTTATACTTTCTATAAAATATTTTTTTTCGTCCTTAACAATTACTTTGGGCAGTTTTTCCCGATCGGGATCAACGCCCATTTTTTTTACATCCGCATATTCCGCCAAAAATTTCTCATCTATTTTAGGTGTAAGTGCTGTCACTATATAAAAAGTTTTTTTCTGTTTATATAAATCTAAAATTTTTTTATAAATTTCTTTCATAAAAATCTCCGCTATCCATTTTTTAAAGATGTTTCTTTAGCCAACAAATTTTTATATTCTTCAGGTGTATCGACATCAATATTCAAGCCATCATCCACTGTTTCCACCAAAAACGCTTTTTTTGCCAGGCCTTGTAAAATACCACGCATACCATTTTCTCCCGTAAAGGATACAATATCAGAAAAATATTTTTTGCCTATTAAGGGAGGATGTTTCCAACGCCCGTTTTGGACAGGGATAATAACTTTCCCTTTTTTAAACTGCCAAGCATCAATTAACAGGGAAAAAGTCCGTAATGAAATAGCCGGCATATCTGCCGGCATGACAAAGGCTGCATCTGCTTTTCCTAATTTTTTTATGCCACATTGCAGCGAATAAAGCATGTCTTTTTCCCTGTAATATGGATTATATACGAAATGCAAAGCTGTATTTTCTGCAAAATATTTTTCTATTTCATGATGGCGATATCCTACTACGACAACTATTTCGGCTACACCAACAGCCTGCAATTTTTCCACAGTTGCTGCCAGAATTGTTTTTCCTCTGTATGGAAGCAGTGGTTTAAAATCTCCCATACGGCTTGATAAACCGGCCGCTGCAATCACTGCACCTATCATTTTTCCACCTATTTCTTATAATATGTCTGCCGCAAGGGAAGCGCTGTCCTAAATTTTTTATCCAACCGATAATAGGCATGTGAACAAGCCGGCGAAGTTGGTATCAGGCAAAGTTCACCTACACCTTTGGCACCATACGCATAAGGTGATTTTTTACCCTTAGCCTGGACTAACTTCACATCTATCGGTGGTACAGCCGTTGCCCGCATTAAATTAAGAGAAGCCATATTCATTTTCGGATACCCATCTTCTACTATAAAATCTTCAGTCAGGGCAAATCCTAGTCCCATGACTATACCGCCTTCAATCTGTCCTTCAACGGAAGGAACATTTACTGGTGTCCCTACATCGTAAGCGGCCTCAACTTGTTGCAGTTTACCAGCAGCATCGAGTACTACTACTTGTGCTGCATAGCTATAACTTATATGGCTGACCGGAAAAGGTTTTGTAGAACCCATAGGATCTGTCTTTGCCGAAAATTCACCATAAAATTCTTTTCCTTCCAAATCAGCCAGTGTCTTATCTGTAAGTGCAATCTTTAACTTTTCTGCCGCCCTGCGCACAGCTTCGCCGGTAACTACAGTCTGTCTGGAAGCCGTACTTGTTCCCGAATTTGGTGTTCTTACTGTATCCGGGTCTTCGTGCAATAAAAGTGACGGGTCAATTCCCGTTGTTTGGTATACCATTTGTACGCACATGGTGGCGATTCCCTGTCCCATACAAGCTGCTGAAGTGCGTATATGCACGACACCTTTTTCAACAGATAAAATACATCTGCCAATATCTTTAAGGCCGACACCTGTGCCGCTGTTTTTAAAAGCGCAGGCAATACCTGCATAGGGATTATCTTCATATATTTTCCGAACAGCTTCAAGGCATTCACGCATAGCGCAATTTTCATCAGCAATCTGCCCGTTTGGAAGAATTTGCCCTGGTTTTATGGCATTGCGCCAACGTATCTCCCATGCTGACAGTCCAACTTTTTCAGCCAAAAGATTTATGTTATTTTCAATGGCAAAACAGCTTTGCGTAACACCAAAGCCACGGTAAGCACCAGCCACTACATTATTGGTATACACTGACATGCCCAATACATCGAGATTTTGATAATTATACGGCCCGCCGGCATGTGTACAAGCTCTTTGCAAAACTGGTCCACCCAGTGAAGCATATGCGCCTGTGTCTGCTATGATAGAAGCCCGCATGGCCGTAAATATCCCATTTTCATCACAAGCCAATGTAAACTCCATGTCCATGGCATGACGTTTTGTATGATAATCCAAACTTTCCTGTCTGGAAAATTTTATTTTTACCGGTCTTTTTGTATACCATGCCATCAATGCGGCATGATGCTGGACGCTCATATCTTCTTTACCGCCAAAGCCTCCCCCTACCAGCATAGAGTGGCAATGTACTTTTTCAGGCGATATGCGAAGCATGTTTGATATTTCCCGCTGTTCATCATATACTGACTGCCCACCCGTATAAAGCAAAAGGCCGTCATCACCTTCCGGCATGGCAATGGCACACTCTGGTTCCATGAAAGCATGGTCATTAAACGGTGTATGGTACTTTTTGGTTATTACATATTTTGATTCTCGCAGTGCTTTACTGACATCACCACGCTTCAAATGTTCCCTGCTCATTACGTTGCCTGTTGAATGAATAAGCGGGGCATCCGCTTTTAAGGCATCCTGCGCTGATGTTACCGGTTTCAGTACAGTATAATCAACATCTATCAAGTCGATTATTTCATCCAATGCCTCCTTCGATTCAGCAGCGACCAAAGCCAGTGCATCACCGACATATCTCGTAATCCCGCCTTCTGGTATCATGACATCCCAGTCCTGCACGATATGACCAATTTTATTGTTGGGAACATCCGTCGCCGTAAGTATCCTTACACATTTTTTATGCCTGAGTGCTTTTGATATATCTATTTTATTAACTCTTGCGCGCGGATATGCAGAACGCAGTGCCTTTGCATAAATCATTCCCGGTAAAACTACATCATCGGTAAATTTTCCTTCACCCAGCACTTTTTGATACGCATCCACCCGCTGAAAGTTGGTATTAAGAAAAGCTTCTTTTTGCGGTGCCGGCAATTGTTTTTTTTCGCGAAAAAATTCAGCAGCCAGCATTATTGCCTTTTCAATTTTTATGTAACCGGTACACCTACATAAATTACCGTTAATCGCCTTTTTAATTTCTGTCACCGTAGGCGTTAAATTTTTATCAAGTAAGCTTTTTGCCGATATGACCATTCCGGGAATGCAGAAACCACACTGCACTGCACCACATTGCGCAAAAGAGTAAGCATATATCTCTTTCTCACGCTGTGTTAATCCCTCAACAGTCACTATATCCGCATCTTTCAACTGCGAAAGCTTTAAAACACATGATTTTATTTTTTTACCATTTACTAAAACAGTACATGTTCCGCATATACCTGACCCACAACCATTTTTTACAGAAGTTATATGCAGATCATCGCGCAAAAAATCTATAAGCTTTTTATCGTATTTACATGTTTCATTATTTCCATTAACCCTTAGAGAAAACATCATATTCTCCTTTTACCCTATTTTATACAGTGCTCATACACGTGCTGTAATAAATTCATGGCTACACGCTTACGGTAAGCTGCTGTAGATCTGACATCATCTATCGGCCGGATAGCCTTATCATATTCACTGTAAATATTTTTCAACAGTTCCTGTGTCAACGCTTTCTTTCCCGCTGCCAAGACTTCAACTGCTGGTAGCCTGACAATAACAGGCCCTACAGCACCTATAGCCACAGCTACCGATTCAATATATCCGTTCTTTTTGATGGCGCGCATCGCCAGTGATACCTTGCTTATTGCTGCTGCCTTGCGCATAGCGACTTTTTTATAAAACACCAGTTCATTGTCAAGCACCAAAAACGGCAGCTTAACACCTACCAACAATTCATCTTCATGCAATACTGTCTTTCCCGGCCCTGTAATAAAATCCTTAATTGGTAATTCACGTTTTCCCGCCGGTGCCTGTAAGCAAACAACTGCATCCATTGCATATAAAGGCGGTAAAGTATCACCCGCTGGAGAAGCATTGCAAATATTACCGGCAAGCGTACCTACATTCCGTACTGCCGGAGCAGCCATTTCCAATAACGCCATGCGCAAAAGCCGCGGTGTGTATTGCCACTTTATCAGTTGCGCCAAAGTAGTATTTGCCCCTATAAATAACTGCGTATCTTCTCTGCGCAGGACATTCATTTCAGCTATATTTTTTGTAAAAAGCATATTTGCGGAAAAAGCCGGTAAAATACCTGTACCCCGGTGGTTGCGCACCATAAGATCCGTCCCGCCAGCAATAGGGCAAATATTTTTTTGTTTGCAAAAAGCCATGGCTTCTGCCAAATTTACAGGGAAAAATGATTTTACCATAATCCCCCACCTTCTTCTGCTGCCATTTTTATTGCTTTTACAATCATACTATAACCTGTACAACGGCATAAATTACCGGATATCGCCTGCCGTATCTGCTGTTCATCTGGATGTGGTACCTCATTCAATAAGGCCTCAGCAGCTAAAATCATACCTGGTGTACAAAAACCGCATTGGACAGCACCAGCTCTGGCAAAAGTATCCGCCAGTTTTTTATAACGACTTTGTTTGTTAAAACCCTCAATAGTTATTACTTCATGGCCTGCCACATTTCCTGCCGGCATTATACAGCTATTTACTAATTGATGGTCAACAAGCACTGAACATGCCCCGCATTCTCCCTCTCCACACCCTTCCTTGGGTCCGGTCAAGCCGAGATTATTGCGCAAAACATCCAGCAGGCGCATCGTCGGCACAACGTCGAGTTCTACCGCATTGCCATTTAAAATAAATTTTATTTTACTCATTTTGTTCTGCCTCCCTCATTATATACTCGGGAGTCACAGGTAATTTTGCCACATGGATATTCATGGCCTGCGCAACAGCAGAAGCGTATGCTGGAGCCGCTCCCAGTAAAGTGAGCTCACCTACACCTTTAGCGCCGAAAGGTCCATCTTCATAATACGTTTTTAACAAATGATTCTCTACCGGCGCAAAATCCATAGACGTTGGTATCGTATAATTGGTCAGATTATTTTGCCGTGATCTCCCATTGTCGTCATTTGTCATAACTTCCATCGCAGCATAACCCAATCCTTGAAATATTCCGCCCTGTGCCTGCCCTTCCACGATTCTTTCATCAATAGCCTGGCCGACATCAAAAACAGACCATGTCCCCAGCACGGATACCTCATAGGTCAAAGGGTCAACCTTTACTTCCACTACATTAACGCCCCACGAATAGGCAGGATAAGCATCCCCCTCAGATTTTTCTCCCATCCATTTTATCCGCTGCGGTGCCTCATAGTTCTGTATTATTTCTATATCATTATCTTCCTGCCATCTTTTCTTTAACTTTTCAGCAGCTTTTTGTAACAGTTTTCCTACTATCATTATTGAGCGCGAAGCCACTGTCGGGCCTGAATCCGGCACTCGTTCTGTATCTGGATATGCGAAAAGCACATCTGTAATAGGTATTTCCAATGCCTTTGCTGCTATTTTACGAAAAGAAGTTTGCAATCCCTGTCCCATATCGACATTTGCCGCAAAAATTTCCACTTTTGACGAATTTTTCTGTTTGCACAACTTTAATTGGGCTTTGATTATATCTCTTTCACCGCTGCCGGTAAAACCACAGCCATGCAGAAAAAGGGACATGCCTATTCCCTTATGCAATTTTGGTTTGGCCTGATAAGTCTTTCGCTTAGCCGTATAACCAGACATACGCTGTGCTTTTTCTATCATTGCCGGCAGCTTAACTTCATCATAAAATATTCCATTTGTTGCCGTTCTGTCTCCCTGCTTAACTATATGCATCTTTTTATAAGTGAGCACATCAATGGAAAAAGCTTTTGCCAGACTTTCCATATGCATTTCAATGGCGAAAATAACCTGCGGAGCCCCAAAACCACGAAAAGCACCATTGGGTACAGTATTGGTAGCCACTGCCGCCCCTGTCACCCGCAGATTTTTAATATTATAGACTCCGCATATATTATAAATACTGCGTTGCAAAACGACTTCTGATATTCCTGCGTAAGCTCCACCGTTCAAGTTTATATCAGCTTTCATCCCCAATATTCTACCTTCACCATCCAGTGCCGTTTCCAACGTTATCTCTGCGGGATGGCGCCGTGTTGTATAAGCCGTGTCTTCTTCCCGTTCATAAAGCACAGCTACAGGATGTTGTGTTTTTAAGGCAGCAAAAGCCGCATGCCCAGCCAATAAAGACGGATAATCTTCTTTGCCACCGAATCCCCCACCGGTAAAGGCCTGTACTATACGAACTTTTTTTTCATCAACAGCAAGAGCCTGTACCAGAGCATTTTTTATATAATAGGGACACTGCATTGAACCATAAACAGAAACTTTTCCATCTTTTTCTGGTACAGCTATCATGCCCTGATTTTCCAAATAAGCCTGTTTTTGGTATCCTGTAGCATATTTTTCCCTGATAATTTTTACTGCTTTAGAAAAAGCCTCATCCACATTGCCTTTTTCATAATCATAAACAGCAAATTTATTATTCTGTCCGAATATTGGTACAAAATTACCGCTCAAAGCATCCTCAATAGTTAAGATCGCTGGTATTTTCTCATATCCTATGTGTACTTTATCAGCCAGTTCCAATAATTTTGCGCGATCCGGCCCGACCAGCAGAAGAATGGCCTCACCAAAGTAATTCACTTTATCTTTCGCCAAAAACGGCCAATCATCAATTAAAAATTTTATACTGTTTTTCCCTGGAATATCATCAGCCGTGACAGCAAAATAACCATTTGGTAAAACAGGCATATCTATTTTCTTTATTTTGCCGCGCGGACAAGATGACCTGATGGTTTTTGCATAAAGTATACCATCAACATGAAAATCAGCAATATACTGTGCCTGCCCTGATAATTTTATGTCATTGTCGACCTTTCTGACAGGTTTACCAATATCACAAGCTATCATAAAAAAACGACCTTCCTTAAATATTTATAACCATAAGACAGATAATCCTGCCTTATTATTAATCCCTACTCATAGACCTTTACAGCCATGTATTTAGCCTGCACCGCTGCAAGTAAATTTTTGTAAGCAATGTCATCCTCATGCCTGATTGTCGTATTCAATCTTATTTTACATTCACCATTCAGCCATACCATGCCGCTGTTTTCACTTGTTGCAAATGCTGCTGGAGAATTGTATATCGTAAATTTTGCACGGTATGGCTTACCAGCATAAGGGCAAAATGTCGCACAATTACCACATTCATTGCAAAAAGCATCAATATGGATAATCTGCCGCTTTTCTCCTGCTTCCAGCATAATATTTGCTCTATTTGGACAAACCTTTATGCAAAGCTGGCAGTTTTTGCAGTTGAGCATCGGCAGACCTATATCATTTTTTTTATGCCCGCTGCGTTTTTTCTCATAATAGGTATCAGCCAGTGAATTCTTTAATAAAATATTTATTTTATTTTTTTGCGGCCTATTGGCATTTTTCTGTACCTTGCCTATTATGTCAGCATACTCGGTAAAGTAACCATAACCTTTTCCTTGCAATAAAACGGTTGCCATGGTCAGTGGATAAATTCCTGCTTCCAACATAGGTGCAATATTGTGCCCGTCCAAGCCTCCAGAAAATGATATTGGCAGCCTTTCCCCGAATATATTTGCCAATTTATCTGCCACAGCTAAAGAAAGCAAGAAGAGTGGTTTGCCTGAAAGATACATCTGCTCATCCGGCAGTTGTTTTCTGTCTACCAATACCGGTAATGTATTAGTCAGCTTTACCCCGAAAAAACGGCCTAATTTTTCTGCTTGTGCCAATAAATTTGCCAGCATATCCACAGCTTCAGGCAATTTTAAATCGTCCCTAAAATTACCTTCAATAAGTTTTATATAACCATAGCCTTTATTAGTAAGTAATTTTTGTGTTTCAGCCAATCCATTCAAGGTTGGATTCAGCTTTATATAAACGGGCAATTCTTTTTCTGTCAGTAAATAACCTGCTATCTTCTCTATCTCTCCGGCAGGACAGCCATGCATGGTGGATACAGTTATGGAATCAGCTATATTAGTATCTATATCAGCTAAATTAGCAGCAGAAAACAACTCGCAAGTGCTTAATTCATTTTTTAACTGCGCATAACAATATTTATAAGTTTCAGTCCGTCCAGCATCTTTCATATTGTCAATGAATCTGTTTACTTTATCACTTTTTATTCCCTGCAAATCGTACCCTACGCTCATATTAAAACTAAAGCCGTCAATACGTCCCATCCCAAATTCAACAGCCATAAATTTCAAAAGGAAATACGCTTTTACATATTCGGCAAAAGCCTGTTCTATTGTAAGTTCAGTAGACCATTCGATATTGTAGCATTCATCAGGTACACTAATGCACGGTTTATTTATATGCATTGATTCTCCGTCGAGTATCTGTACTGTTTTCAACTCAAAAAAACGCGCTCCGCCCGCATAGGCTGCTGCTATGTTTTGCGCCATCTGCGTATGCGGCCCTGCTGCCGGCCCAAAAGGCAATTCAATATCCATATATTCATTTTTATATGATTTCTTTTTGTCAATAAATTTTACTGGTACACCATAAACAGTTCTTTTGTCTTTGTATTCTGCCCTGATATTTTGCAGCAGCACAGTAAAATCCACTGGTATCATTTTGTCGCCCATATTTCTCTCAGCGAAGTTTTTGCCAAAGCTTCGCTGCTCCCTGTCTACAGTTTTCAATTATTTTTTCTTCATCCAATGTTGCTAAATGCCTGTCCTGCATCACGATTTTACCTTGCGCCATCGTAAAGGAAATGTCCTTGCCACTGACGCCAAAAAGAAGATGTCCACTGACATTTTGGGCATTTAGCGGTGTAGGCGGTCTATAATCGGCAACTACAATATCTGCCACCGCCCCTTTTTTAATTATTCCCATTTCCCGCGCAAAATAACGCTGGGCAATCTTCCTGTTATTAAAAAACATTGCTTGGTACAATTCCCCATCCCCAGCGGTAGCATCCTGCAAAACATGTTTATGCAAAAGCACCGCTGTTTTCCATGATGCCAACATATCGTGTGTATATCCATCTGTACCGAGACCGACCAATACACCTTTTTTCAGCATTTCTAACACTCGTGGGCAGCCTGCCGCATTGTTCATATTAGACTGGGCATTATGGATTACTGCTGTATTAGTGCTTTGCAGCAACTGCATTTCAGCGTCATTGATATGAATACAATGTGCCGCTATTGTCTTTTCTCCCAATATGCCAAATTTCTTAAACCGTTCAACAACACGCAGACCATATTTATTAAGACAGTCTTCTTGGTCAACAGTCCCCTCGGCAACATGCACATGATAACCTGCGCCTGCACAATGTTCAGCACAGTATTGTAATGTTTCATCAGACAATGTAAATGAAGCATGCAAACCCATAAGACCTGCCAGAAGTTTTGACTCTGCCGTTTCCTTTATGAAACGCTCATTTTCCAGAACAGCTTGCTGCATTTTAGCTTTACCGGCACGGTCAGATACTTCATAGCAAAGACAGGACTTTACAGAAAACACCTTAGCCGCACTGGCAACAGCGGACAGGCTATCAGCTATTTCACCATAAGCGGCATGATGGTCAATAACTGTAGTCACCCCGTTCTTGACCAATTCCATATATGCTGCCATTGCGCTTTCATAAACCAATTCATTGGTAAGCGCCGCGTCCAATTTCCACCACAAATTCTGCAATATCATATTCAAATCAGCATGTTTGGGTAAATCGACCGCCATACCACGAGCCATCATACTGTATATATGTTCATGCGCATCAATAAAACCGGGTAAAATTAAACCTCCTTCAGCATTGATAAAGGAGGCATCACTATATATGTCACGCATTTTATCGAGGGTTCCATAATCAAGAATAGAATCTCCCGCCGTCACAACAGCACCGTCTTGTAAAACCGTATCATTTTCGTCATGTGTTATCACGGTGCCGTTTCCTATAATAAACATTTTTCCATCCTTCATCTTCTTTTATATCCTATCGGTCTGCCCTATCTTTTCCTGCATTGGTTCTTTCTCTATGCCTTTATTTAAAATAGCGTTCAATATTATCGCTGTTAAACTTCCCACAGTAATACCGCTGTCGAAAATAACCTGCATAGTTCCTGTAAGATGTGAATAAATATTAGGCATTGCCATAGGAATCAATCCCATTGCCAAACTTACGCCTATTATCAATACATTATAATTGCCGTTAAAATCAACCTTACTCAAAGTCTTTATGCCATTAGCCGCTACCATCCCAAACATGGCGAGTCCTGCTCCACCAAGCACCGGTGCCGGTATCGAAGCGATCAATGCCGCCAATTTAGGAAAAAGTCCCAGCGCAATCAAAATCACACCTGAGGCGGCGACAACGAAACGGCTTTTTACATTGGTCAAACTGATCAATCCTATATTTTGCGCAAATGCCGTATAAGGGAAGGCATTAAATATACCGCCAAGAAAAGTAGAAAAACCATCTGCCCTAAGACCACGTGTCAGCGTTTGCTTATCTATCTCTTTGCCCACTATTTCTCCAACAGCTATAAAATCACCCGTTGTTTCTGTCATAACAACCAGCATTACTAAAATCATGGCAGCTATAGCCGAGGCATCAAAGGTCGGCAGCCCAAAAGAAAACGGTGTTGTAATACCAATTAATGCTGCGTTACCAATCGCCGAAAAATCAGTTTGTCCTAAAAATGCTGCAATAATCGTTCCCGCAACCAGTCCCAATAATACGGATATATTGCGCCAAAAACCTGTGAAGCAGCGGTAAAAAACTATTACTATCGCCAATACCAACAATGCCAAAAGGAGTGACGGTATATTACCAAAATCAGTAGCGGCAGGATTACCACCGCCCGCCCATCTAACTGCTACAGGCAGCAATGATATACCAATAATGGTGATAACTGATCCTGTCACAACAGGAGGAAAAAATCTTATTAAATTACTGAAATATGGTGCGATTAAAAATACTACCAAACCAGAAACTATTACGGCTCCATATATATCTGTCAAACCGCCGTTTTTGCCAATCATGATCATCGGCGTCACAGCCGCAAAAGTAACACCTTGGATGATAGGCAGTTTGCTGCCTATTTTACACGGGCCTAACGTCTGAATCAGCGTTGCTATTCCGCAAGTAAATAAATCCGCATTTATCAAATATATGAGATGTTCTGTATCAAGTCCTAAAGCGCTGGCAAGAATCAGCGGCACTGCTACTGCCCCTGCATACATTGCCAAAACATGCTGCAAACCGTACAAAAAAGTTTGTCCTAACGGTAGTTTCTGATCCACAGGATGTAAAGATTTTTCCATTTCTATTCCCTCCAAATTAATGCATAGACCAAATAATTCTCAAACTCAAACAAAAAGAGCCTGCAGACAAGCTTAAATAAAGCTGTCCGCAGGCTCCATTGCCTATTTTTTATATATTATGAGACATATCATAGCTCATTTTGAGACAATTGTCAATCTGTAAAATAAATTACACACAAAATTTATTCAACGCCCTCCTAAACCGCCAACCACAGGGAAATTTCCCTTTTACTAAAAACACCCCTGTTAGCCGCCAATTTCCGACATAAATTTATGTTTAACATTAAAAAAGATTTTCTTTTGCATTGCATGCTGCGCAGGTTTTTCGTAAATAATTTCTTTAACTGCTGCCGCTATTTTCTCTCTAGGATAATTTTTTTCCAGCATATCTTTTAAATTATATTCTGCATCAGAATATAGGCACGGCCGCAGACTTCCGTCTGCCATAAGGCGAATACGGTTGCAACTGCTGCAAAATTTATGCGACATCGCTGATATAAAACCGACTTTACCACGCTTATCGGCAAAACTATAGTAATGGGCTGTACTTGCATCATCTTTTTCAGCATACAGCTTACCATATTTGGATGATATGACTGCCTTTATCTGCGCTTCAGAAATCCCCTCATAAGTTTTTGTCTGGGAAAATGGCATCAATTCAATAAAACGCACTGCTATATTATATTCACGCGAAAAGTCAACCAACGGAATTATTTCCTGTTCATTAAGTCCTTTTATGATAACACTATTTACTTTTACAGGAATGTATTTACATACGGAATTAATTCCCGCAATGACTTTATTAATATCAGCACCGCGTGTTATTGCTGCAAAAACACTTGGCGTCAGCGCATCTATACTCACATTGATACTACCCAAACCACTTTTTATAAGGGATTCACTATATTGCTGCAATAAAATACCGTTTGTCGTCATGGCAATCTTTTCAAGCTTCGGCAAAATAGCGATATGTTTTATGAAATCAATTATTCCAGGAAAAAGGAGCGGTTCTCCGCCTGTCAGTCTAATTTTTTTTATGCCAGCTTCGATAAAAATGGAAAGCAGGTACAAAAGCTCCTCGGGCTTTGCTGTCTGCAATACTGTTTTATCCCCACTTGCCGGTCGGCAATACAGGCAGCGCATATTACATTTATTTGTTAAGGAAACACGCAGATAATCTATACTGCGTCCCCATTTATCCAGCATATAAAACATCCTTTACCAAAAGTCATCGCCAGTCAATTGTTTCTCTGCCCTCCAACAATTCAGCCTCTACTTTTTCACCTGCGTCTATTCTTTGCCCTGCCGGTAAATATATAAAAGAATTGCACTTCTGCAACAAATACGGACGTGTTACTGTTTTGGCATTTAGCAATTCAGCATAATACTCATTATTTTTTTTATAGACATGCGCCTGTATACAAAAATCGGCCTTTCCTGTCGGCTGAAAAGAAAAATCAGCATTGACCGTGATACTTGCTACAATTTTTTCTTTCTGTCCATAGTAGATGTCAATTAATTCACTCAGATAAAACCTTGCAGCAAGTTCAGCGCCATTAGGCGGCCCAGCCATACCTAAAACTGGTTTTCCCCGAAAAAAAGAAAAACTGGAATGCTTACCGGGACGGCAACCCAATTCATAAACAAGTATATTGCCTTCATCTTCCAAAATTTCCAGCGTAAAATCTTTTGTTCCCTTTGATGAACCCGCATTAATAATAATAATATCAGCTTTCTGCGCCGCTGTCTGCAAAGCTTTTTTTAAAGCTTCCCTATCATCAGAAACGATCGGCAGTATTAACGGCTTTGCTTGATATTTCTGTAAAAATCCATATACCATTACACTGTTTGATTCAGCATTTTTACCAGGCGGCAGCGTCTCCTCCTGCCATGGAGACAACTCATCTCCGGTAGGTATAAAGGCGACCTTAGGCTTAACAAACACTGGTATTTTTTTTATACCGCCGGCAGCCAAAAGCCCCATCAAGGGCGGTGTTATGCGTGTACAACGCGGCAGCAGTATCTCATCCCGTCGAATGGTACTGCCCGGAAGGTCTACCAGCTGTCCAGCCTTCGGCAATTTTTTTATAATCAAATGACCTTTAGAAAAGTCAACATCTTCAATCATTATCAAGGTATCATATGGTGGTATGATGCTACAACCTGTATTAACAAAGACATATTCGCAGCCTTCCCGCCATGAATGGGTATCAGGTATACCTGCTGCAAAATCTTTTGCCTTGACGCCTATCCCGTCCATTTTCCCCGTTGGCAGGTTCGGCAATTCCCGTTTAGTCTTTATGTCTTGTGCAGTAACCCTGTCCAACGAATCCAGTAAATCTACTTCTTCTATTGAGCAGTTAAAGCTGACTGCCTTTCGCAATAATTCACGCATTGACTGACGTGAAGGCATGGGTCCTTTTTCTATATATTTATGATATTTCATAAGCCTCACCATAACACACCAAACAGGTATAGATTACTTATACAATACTTTGCCGCAGCGTTCCTGTTCCATGATGTATTTCCCTTTTTCGAGCATTTTTTGTCCGTTTACAAAGACATATTTGATACCTGCCGGGTATTGTGCAGGTTCGATAAATGTCCCCTTATCAATAATATGGTCTTCATCGAAGATAACAATATCGGCAAAAAAGCCGCCTTTAAGTTCGCCCCTGTTTTTTATGCCCAAAGCAGCAGCCGGTTTTTTTGTCATTTTATATACTGCCTGCTCCATTGATAAAACTTTTTCTTCGCGCGCATATTTTCCCAACACGCGCGGAAAAGCGCCAAATACCCGTGGATGCGGTTTACCACCTAAGAGACCATCAGTGCACACATTCATTTCAGGCCGCTGCATAAACAATTTTACATGATCTTCTGTACCATAAAAATCTACCATACCGACAGCATTTTCTTCTTCATATAAAAGATCAAAAACCGCATCATAAACATTTTTATGCCGCAATTTTGCTAACTTAGTCAAAGATAGTCCTACAGCATCTTTATTTTTATCTGATTTGACACTTGTAATATAGATATTATCCATGCCAGCAAAATCAACGAAATTATCCCAACCATCTATACCTTTTTCTATATCATGAATCATTCTCTGCCGTGCCGACTTATCCTGCAAACGTTCCAACACTTTATTTGTCCCACCGTCATGTACCCACGGTGGCAAAATAACTCCCAGCATAGTACTTCCGGCTACATACGGATACTGGTCAAAAGAAACTCTTATGCCTTCGGCTTCTGCTTTATCCAACAAATCCACCATCGCATCTATATAATGCCAGTTTTTCTTGCCACATACCTTAAAATGGGAAAAATGGACTTTTACCTTAGACTTTCTGCCTACTTCTATTATTTCTTTCATTGAATCTATGATAGTATCTGCTTCACTTCGCTGATGGACGACAAAAACACCGTCATATTCGGCGACTACCTTACAAAGCTCAATCAATTCTTCAGTTGGTGCATAAGCACACGGCATATAAATCAAACCAGTAGACATACCATACGCACCGGCTTCAAGTTCACGCCGTAAAACACTTTTCATCTTTTGCATTTCTTCAGCGTCAGCAGCTTTATTGACAAGCCCCATCGCTTCCATGCGCACATTGCCATGTGGTACAAGATAACATTCATTAATAGAAGGTTGGGCTTTTTCTATCATCTTTAAATAATTTGCCGTGGTTTCATACTGCCAGTCTACTTCATTGCTGTCACCATCAAGTCCTGCCAGGTTTTTTCGCCATGGATCTATGTATTTTAGTGGTAAAGGCGCCATGGATACACCGTCCTGTCCCAACACTTCGGTTGTTATCCCCTGCATTATTTTAGGCAGCAACTGCGGCTTTGTCAGCACGTTTAAATCACTATGGCTATGCGTATCTATAAAACCAGGAGCAGCACATAAACCCGTCCCATCTATTACTTCATCAGCATTTTTGGCAAGAAAGCTGCCTACTTTTTCTATCTTATCATTTTCTATAAGAATATTTCCATAAAATGGCTTTGTACCACTGCCATCGAAAATTTTGAGATTTGTCAATATCGTTATCATAGGCCTATCCTTCTTTCAATAAATAACCCTGTTCCCTTCCGTCCCAGAAACTTACCGTCTGTATATACTATTTCACCGCGTCTTATGACAGTATCCATCCTGCCCTTTACCTTTTTTCCTTCATAAAGGGAATAATCGGCCAACCCATGTAAATTATCTATATGAAAGTATTCTTCGCCTGCTCCATCAATAATCATTATATCGGCATCACTGCCAGGCAACAGTACCCCTTTGCGCGGATATAACCCATAAATGCAGGCTGGGCTTGTGCATAACGTTTCTACAAATTTGTTTAATGTCATTTTCTTTTCTACAACACCAGCCGAAAACATAGCCATAACTCTTTCTTCAATACCTGGTGCACCATTAGGACATTGAGAAAAATCATCTTTGCCATGCAGTTTATCAGCCGTACTAAATGGGCAATGATCCGTTGCCACAGTATTGATGCTGCCGTCAGCTAACCCTGCCCACAAAGCTGTCTGATCTGCTGCGCTGCGCAAGGGTGGTGACATAATGTATTTTATGCCATCATTTTTGTTATAACACTTCTCATCTAAAAGCAGATATTGCGGACAAGTTTCCGCATAAATATTCTTTTGTCCTTCTGCCCGTGCAGCTCTAACCGCAGCCAATCCTCTGGCAGTAGATAAATGCACTATATAAATAGGCGCATCACCTGCCATATGGGCAAGACGTAATACACGGGCAACAGCTTCTGCTTCACATTCGGCAGGTCTGCTTAAAGCATGGTAATATGGAGTTTTCTTATTTTCTGCAACAAATTTACTGCGCAAATAATTTATGATTGAATCGTTTTCGCAATGCACCGCAACCACTGCATGAAGTTCTCTGCCCCTTTTTAAGACACGTAAAATTTCGGCATCAGTAAGCGCAAAATCATATGTCATATATATCTTAAAACTGGGAATCCCTTTAGCCACGATCTTCCCCATATCACGCAGAACATCCGCATCGACATGCTGAATAACGCCATGCAGCCCATAATCACTAACAGCATTATCTTTTGCTGCGACCTTATACTTATCTATTTGATATTGCAAAGGACAGTTTTTCGGACCAAATGCAAGATGCTCGACAATTGTAGTTGTTCCTCCACAAAGAGCAGCACGGGTTCCCGTGAAAAAGTTATCGCTCGTATGGTAACTGCCCGCCTGTAAATCTATATGGGTGTGCACATCCACTGCGCCCGGCATCACATATTTACCGGCAGCATCTATTTTTTTTATTTGCTCTCCAGTAAAATTATTGCCAATAGCAGCTATCTTTCCTTTTTCTACCAAAATATCCGCTTTATAAATATCATGGTCGGTCACAATAGTTCCATTTTGAATAACGATTTTCATCACACAACCCCGCCCCGAAAAATTTTCTGCTTACTTTAACAGTGCCTTCATAATTGCAGTATAGCAACCCACTACTTTAACTAGCTGCTCTATTTCAATATACTCATTTACTGTATGCGCTATATTTTCCTTTGATGGTCCCATGCCTATCGTTTTTATACCTGCTTCACCCGCATAATGACTGCCATTTGTACAGAAATTATACTGCGTTATTTCAGGTGAAAAACCAGCTGTATTTAATTCTGCAACAATATTTTTAACGAAGTCATCTTCTTTTTTATAAAGCCAGCCGGGGAAAAACCGTTCTCCCCTTATGGAATTGTCCGTATAACATTTTTCTTCGCCAACTGCATAAGATATTTTATACTTTGCTTCCTTATCTTCATGCATAATTTTTGCCAATTCACGCTTAAGCGGCTCCAATACGGATTCTTTGGTTTCTCCCGTCAGCAACCGCCTATCATAAGTTGCCCGGCAGTAATCCGGCACAACAGATGCACCAGGATAAGGTGCAGATTTTATATCCGTCAGTTCTAATATTCCATCGCCCAAAACATCATGGTGCAATGGTTTTATTTGCCGCAAGGCTTCTATCGCCCGGTCTATTTTATATACAGCATTTATTCCTTTTTCCGGATTGGCCGAATGGCAGGATTTACCAAAAGATTCCAAAACAATTTCAGCACGGCCGCGTTGCCCTATTTTTAAATTTAAATTTGAGGATTCGCCTATCACCACATAATCGGGATGCACAATCTTACTTACTTCTCGGGCAGCGACCCCTTCAAAACACTCTTCATGGACAACTCCTGCAAAATAAATATCACCGGCAAAATTTCTATCCATATCTTTTGTAAAAAATTTTGCGGCAGCAACCATGGCAGCTACAGCGCCCTTCATGTCAGAAGCGCCCCGCCCATAAATTCTATTGTCATGAATCTCCGCAGCGAACGGTGGATATTGCCATTTACCTGCATCTTCTACCGGAACGGTGTCCATATGCCCGTCAAATAATATTTTGGGACCTTTAGCTTTACCTTTTATATGTCCGATCACATTACCGTATTTATCCGTCTGGATATCATCAAAACCAGCTTTGTCCATATAAGTTTTCAGCACTTGGGCAACATTACCTTCTTCGCCCGAATAACTTTTATTTTGAATTAGTTCACGGCACAGATCAATAACTTCATCTTTACGTTCTTGCTTCAACATAATTATTTCTCCTTCATTCTCTATCTATCTTCATTCGGCGCAGCTTGCTTCCTTACCATCCCAAACAATTGCCCGATAATTACATAGATCAGTTGCCCCTTCTGTGCTAAAACATAAAACCACTGAATTTTTATCAAGGCCGATCTGTTTGCACAAATCTGCATATTGCGGCTTCGATAAAAGTTCCATAACGGCACCGCTCGGTACGGCTCCGCTTTCACCAGAGATAATGCGTTGATCACCAAGTAAAGGAGCCCCTAATGCCCTCATGCCCTTTGCCGATACACTGTCAGCACACGATATAGCAAAATCAGCATAACTTTCCAATACTTTCCAGCCCACATCACAAGGTTCCCCACAGGCCAGCCCAGCCATCATTGTCTTCATGCTGCCTCCTACAAAATGCAGCTTTCCGTCAGCCGCTTTTGCCGTATCAAAAATGCAGGCAGCCGTATTAGGTTCTACAATTGTGACAACTGGTTTATCCGCACCCTTATAAACATTAGCAAAAAAACCTGTAACAGCACCAGCTAAAGCCCCCACACCAGCTTGGATGAAAATATGTGTAGGTTTTTTTGGTAATTGCTTATAAGCTTCTAGTGCCATCGTCCCATATCCTTGTATTATCCATTTAGGTATGTCCTGATAACCTTCCCATGATGTATCCTGCACCATGACCCAGCCATATTTATCAGCATTCGAATTTGCCAGCCGCACAGCATCATCGTAATTCAAATCTGTAATTGTTACATCCGCACCTTCAGCTTTGATGTTAGCAAAACGTTCCTTGCTGCTTCCTTTAGGCATATATACCACAGCTTTTTGCCCTAATTGCCGGGCAGTCCAGGCAACACCTCTACCGTGGTTACCGTCCGTAGCTGTAACAAAGGTTATTTTCCCCAGTTTCTCCCGTATTTCCGGTGATATCATTTTCTTGAAAGGCAGTTCACTTATATCCATTCCCAATTTTTTAGCAATATAACTGCCAATGGCAAAACTACCGCCAAGTACTTTAAAGGCATTCAGGCCAAATCTATACGATTCGTCTTTTACAAAAAAATCCTTAACACCTAAAAAATTTGCCATTCGTTTTAATTCCACTAATGGAGTTTCCTTATACATAGGAAAAGACTTATGAAAGGACAAAACTTTTTCGGCATGTTCACTGTCCAAAAACTCAATACCATTAATGTTTTTTTTCTCTTTAGCAAATGCTGTCAACTGCATTTATAAAACTTCCTCCTCTAAAAAAAAGAGCCTGGAAAATTCTATTTTCCAGGCACCTTTGCCATTAATTTAATCTCTTTATGAGACTAATAGTATCTTATTTTGAAACAAATGTCAATACGCAGTTTGCTTTCAGTCCATCAAATTATATTCTTGTATTTTTCTATATGAAGTAGCCCTGCTTATGCCAAGCATTTTTGCGGCTTTTTCTGCTTTGCGAACTTCACCGGCCACTTCTTCCAAAGCTTTTTTTATAGTGCGCCTTTCTAAATCATCCAAATTAAGCTCACTGTATTCTTTATCTTTATCAGCGCTTTCTTCTTCTGCTGCAACTTCAGCAATATTGCTAACAATAAGTTCAGCCATTTTGCCGATAAATTGTACCATCCATGGTTTATTCTCCATAAAGTGCTTTGTTTGTTTTTCATCAAAACTAACCAAGCCAATTACACCAACAGTTTCTCCGTTAAAAATTATTGGGGCGGCAAGCTCAGTGAATTCGGGACAATTCTGGTAATTGGGACAAGGCTGGCACAATATATGAAAGCCAGGATGTTCTATCATTATCATTTTTCCCGTTTTCAATACATGATTATACACGAAACCTGCATTCATTAATTCACCACAGTTTTCGCTGTATTTTCCCGTACCGGCAATACGTATAAAGTTTTTATCCGCGACTTCAACTTCAAGTCCGATTACTCCTGCTATAGCCTGTGCTGTCTTTTGTACAACTGGCCGTATCTGCTGCAATAAACTCTCCATGGGTATCAACCTCAAAATACATAATATTAAACAACTCTTTTGCCACAATGCTTCAATACATTTTCATATATACTATAAGGAATACAAAGATTATTATTTGTCCCCGTTCCCAATTCTACGCCTATGCGGTTCTGTCCATGAAAATCACTGCCGCCTGTTGGCAATAAACCATACTTTTCTATCATAGACGCGGCAAAGGCTTTATCGTCCTCACTATAATTCGTATAATACTTTTCCATACCATCAAGACCTAATTTATGAAGTTCAGCAATAGTTTTTTCTTGTTCTGCACGAGACATTCCTTTGAGCCCTATTAATTTATGAAAATGAGCAAGTGAGATTACTCCCCCCGCCCCATGAATGCCTTCAGCTAATTCGGTTACTTCCACATTTTTATCTAAACCCAATTCCTGTATCGTTGGATTCAAATATGTGTCCCATAGCATTTGTATCGTATCTGTCAAATGCAATGTTGTCAGATACCGCATTATAGCATAACGTTCCAATTTTTTACCATATACAAAAGGTTTTACTTTTGCCAGGCTTATGTCTACCCCTTTTTCCCGTATACGTTCAATTACCCGCTCCATTTTATCTTCTTTATTATCACGTATACTTTTGTAAATCTTCTTAAAGGCAGGATGTGTTCTATCAAAACCCAATGCAACAACGTGCAGCTTTCTTTGCTTATAGTCTACAGAAACTTCCATTCCCGGAATAAATTCCACGCCCAGTCGCTGGGCTTCTTCTTCAGCTTCGTCAATACCATCTATAGTATCATGGTCAGACAGCGTAAGTGCTGTTATCCCACGTTCTTTTGCTAACTGGATTATACCTCGCGGTGTATACGTTCCATCTGACATAGTAGAATGAACATGCAAATCAACAAATTTCATTTTTTGACACCTTTCGTAAATAATGAATCAACCTATATAATATATTTATTGTAAAGCAATTTACAAATAAACACAACAGTAGTGCCCTTTTTTACCAGTTATCAATTACTCCTTATGCACAAATGATTCTTGCGCTGCGAAGAAATTATACACTGCCTGCGCTGCTGCTTTAGTCATTCCCTTTACAGATGCCATCTCTTCAACGGAAGCGGCCTTTATCTTATCAAGCTTACCAAAATGATCCCATAGAATCTTTCGCCGCTTCGGCCCGATACCATTAATATGATCCAAAATGGAAACCAGATTGCGTTTGCCGCGTAATTTACGATGGTACGTAATCGCAAAGCGATGCGCTTCATCACGTATTCTCTGTACCAAATAAAGTGCCTCACTATGTCGTGGCAAAATCACCGGCTCACTTTCTCCTTCTGTAAAAATATATTCAAATTGTTTGGCAAGTCCCACTACCGGTACCGTCAAATGCCCCGCCCCCCTTATTATCTCCAGGGCTGAACTGAGCTGTCCTTTACCACCGTCAATTATTATTAAATCCGGCATTTCATTTTCAGCAAGTTTTTCATAGCGGCGTTTCGTGACCTCACGCATAGACATAAAATCATCTGGCTTTCCTTCTGTCGACTTTATCTTAAAACGCCTGTAGTCAGATTTTTTAGCTTCACCATTTTCAAAAACCACCATTGATGCCACTGTTTCCGAACCTTGTATATGTGATATATCAAAGCATTCCATCCGCCTCGGCAAATGTGGCAAACGGAGATATTTTCCCAAATCTTCAACAGCACCAATTGTCTGGGCATTTTCATGTAAAATTCTTTCTTCTTCATCTTTAAGATATTTTTCTGCATTTTCCTCAGCCATCTTTATTATATCTTTTTTCAGTCCCCGCTGAGGAACAATAACTTCTACCTTTGAACCGCGCTCTTTTGTCAGCCAATCTTCCAACAGCAGTTGATTTTCCACTTGGCAGGGCAATAAAACTTCTTTTGGTAGCGAAGAGGCTTGATTGTAATATTGCTGTAAAAAAGCTGTAAGGACTGCCTCATCTGTTTCCTCTTCACTATTTTTAAGAATAAAATGACTGCGTCCTATCATTTTGCCATTCCGAATATAAAAAACCTGCATACATGCTCCGCAGATCGAACGCGCCATGCCAATGGCATCTTGGTCACCTTCGCCAGTCATGATTTTTTGCTTTTCAATTGTTTTCCTGACAGCGGCCAGCTGGTCACGCAATGAAGCCGCCATTTCAAACTGGAGATTTGCCGCTGCTTTTTCCATTTGTTGCTGCAAGGCCTTTTCTAAAATATCATTTTTGCCATCCAAAAATAAAACTACAGAATTGACCATTTCGCCATATGCTTTTTTACCGATTTTACCAACACAAGGCGCAAAACACCTTTTTATATGGTATTCCAGACACGGCCTGTCTACATTCATATTTTTGCATGTGCGCAGAGGAAAAGATCTGCGCAATAATTTTAAGCTTTCCTTAACAGCCCCAACATTTGTATACGGCCCAAAATAACGTGAACCATCCTTTTTTACGCGTCTTGTAATCAAAACCCTCGGGAAATCTTCAGCGAGTGTAACTTTCAAATAAGGATATGTCTTATCATCACGTAAACTTATATTGTATCGCGGGTGATGCTTTTTTATAAGATTGCATTCTAAAATCAATGCTTCAATTTCAGAACCCGTTATTATCGTTTCAAAATCAGCTATTCTCTTCACCATCGAAATGACCTTAGCCGAGTGATTTTTATTGCTCTGAAAATACTGCCGTACCCTATTTTTCAGGATGATTGCCTTGCCCACGTATATTATCCTCTTATTTGCATCTTTCATGATATATACGCCGGGATTTTTAGGCAGTTGTTGCAGTTTTTGCTCTATAAGTTCATTCATTATCCTTAACCGCATCCTATCTATAACACTCATAACATAACTGAACTACTATATCTAATTTGTCTCCAATATCTTAATTATATAGCATACCTCATCATCATTTATTTTTGTATCATAATTTTGTGCTAAAACATCAACTGCCTCACGTATCATTTTAAAAAGTGTTATATGTTCATGAATATATGTCCGTATGTTATCAAAATAAATTGAATCTTGATGTATACAACGATCCAGCATACATCCCATATGCACAATAAGATTTAGTTTTTTCTCCTCCGACTCTATCGGATAATTAATACGTATCATAAATTTTTTTATGTCCTTTATAGCCATTTTAGGATTAAGATATCTGACATATTGCTCCAATAAAAGACGTGCTTTTTCATAAATATCTAATGATAGTTTATCTTTATTATTATTGTTATATTCTGCATCAATAAGCTTAAAAAATTTTTTTTGACAATTACCATCCATTAATTGTCCAATAGGAAAATAGGGAATATCAAGTTGGGGATCAACATTGCCGACTACAGCAACAAATTTATTATATTTTTGTAATTCATGATAATTGCCCTTTATATCAAAATAATTTGTAACAACAATATCTATTTTTTCATTATACTCCTTAGGTAAAATATTCTTTATTACAGCATAGGCTACCTTCCCCGTTCCTTTACCAGTCATACATAAAGAAAGAACAGCTATTTTCTTTTTAGGATATGTTTCGTTTGCCATCATAGTAAATTGATATATAGAATCAAGATCATTGGTTTTATAAAGTACTTTCCGCAACAATTCAATGGCTAATGGTGTAGAAATATTATCAATAACTCTAGTTAATATCCCTATTTCTTGTTGCAACCGTTTCCCAAATTCATATAACGAACCCATATCCACAAGCAAAAGTATCCCTTTATTACGATTAATGGAAATGGCCATACTACGGAATTTCGCATACCAAAAACCTTCAATCAGTCCATGGTCGTGCTGCCTATTATAATGAAAAATCAATTGATCAACAAGATCCAGGTGCAACAGCTGTAATGTATATTTTTCGCGGTATAGCTAAAACATTTCCTTTAAGTTAAACCTCATTATAAAATTCAATATGTCTTTTAATTTAAATTGCTGCTTGGCAAATAACATCAACCAAGCAGCAATTTTTTACATTATTTTCCAAAATATCAAAGTGCCGGTGGAGCCGGTTCATGATGAAGTAATTTTTCTATAGCTACGACAATAATGAATGTCACGCAACTCACTAATGAACCTAAAATAATAGCCATTATTCCATAAGGCTCATTTATATATTGCCAATATAAACCTGCTATAGTTCCAAATATTATTGAAAATATTCCTGCATAAGGAGTTGCTCCTCTCCAATTTAAACCAAATACAAATGCAGCAAATGGACCTGTAGAACGCATAGTAAAAGCAAATACCAGCATTGGTATTATTTGTTTACTATATAGAGAAATACCAATGGCTATAATACCAAAAATAAATACAGTACTCTTACTAAACTTAACAATTTCTCCATCTGTCATATTTTTATGTATATATCGTTGCCATATGTCTTTAGTAAACACAGTAGCGGCTCCCAATAAATCGCCCGAACCTGCTGAAAGCGTTGCAGAGATCACCGCAGCCATAACTAATCCGGCTATTAGCGCTGGAGTCAGATTAATAGATACTGTTGCTATTGCATCATTAGGATTTATTTGTGGGTATACTGCTAATGCCACTAGACCGAGAATTGCTGGAACAAAGGAGTATAATGCCATAAGCCCGCCACATAGCACTGAACCCCAAACAGCTGTTTTTTCATCTTTAGCAGCATAATATCGCTGTACCGCTTCCTGTCCTGTGGAAAAAGTCATAAAATACATTACAACTAATCCAACAATAGTTTTCCAACCAACTTTAGTAAAACCAAGCTGTTCTGGTGGTAACTGACTAACAACATAAGTCCATCCTCCAGCGCTATGTATAGCAAAAGGAACAGCTAAAGCAAAACCTATAATCAATACTAAAAAATGAATAATATCTGTTAGTGTAACACTCCACATACCGCCTACTGTAGTGTACAGGACTAATATAATACCTGAAATTAAAATACCAACGTTTTGTGAAAGCCCTGTCAAAACACTAATTATTGTAGCAGATGCCGTAATCTGCACTCCCGCCAATGCTATATTAGCTAAAAGAGAAAGCAACGATGTAATCACATAACTGGACACGCCAAATCTACGTCCTATAATTTCGGGCATTGTCGTAGCCATTGCCCTTCTTAACTTGGGAGCAATAAAAGAGACTAGAATTATCCCCAATCCTGCTGCTGTCACATACCATCCAGCAGAAAGGCCCCAACTTCCATAAGCTTTTGCTGCTACTCCCACAGTACTGCCCCCGCCTATTTCTGTAGCGGCTAAAGTTCCGGCAGTCATCACTAAGCCTATCCTCCTTCCAGCCAATAAATAATCAGTACTATTACTGATCTTTGATCGACTATAAAATCCAATAGCTAAGTTTGCTATCATATAAAAAATAAAGATTCCCCATATTACAACCATTTTGCTCCCCCTCAATCTAAATATGGTTAAATTAGCTTTAAATAAAAAATAAAAATGCCATAACTAAAATATCTATTTTAGTTATGGCATCGTTGCCGATTATTTTTTTGTAGCAGCTTTATTTAAAGCATCTTTATTTTATATCATATTGAGACAGAAATCAATATTTTTTTCTCAATATGATCAATAGTAACAAAACGCCCACATATTATTCAGGCTCTTTTTCCACCAAATTGGCAGCTAACAGACACATACCATGAAAACATAATCTTCTAAAACTCATTGTGTTAAATATGACATGTGCTTCTTTCATGGCCGTTTTCTGTTTCTTACTCAAATGGGTAAATGGATATATCCCAAAAATATAGATAAAAAATTCCGACCGAAAGGCTTTTTTTACACGTATGGGCGTATCAGGAAAGAATTTATCAATGCCCATATAAAATATCTTAAATACAACCGCCGCATTTTTTTTGAAATCTACTAATTTTTCGATACGGCAATTATTTTCTATGGCTGTAAGATGAATTGATAAAAGCCGCAGCATTTTTTCACGCTTTACCAAAGATTCTGTAAGAAATCGGCAAAACTCTTCTTTAGTCATCGATTCAGTATCCTCAAATTTTACTTTTACTTCAATATACCAATCCATGTATTCCTGCTGCATAAGATCTAAAAATATTTCTTCCTTGGTTTTGTAATAATTATATATGGCAGATCTAGTAAATGATGTAAGTTCAGAAATATCCTTAATTGTTACACTATCAAAATTTGATTTACCATAAAGTGCGTCACAAGCATTGATAATCTCTTTTTGCCGATGGGTTATCTGCTCTTCAGTGCGTGCCCTTTGAAAATCCATATTTTCCCCTACTTTCTATAGTTTCTTATTATACCGCAGCGCATGTTAGATTTCTAATTGTAAATTTTAATTTATAGTTGACACTATGTCAATTATTTGCTATATTTTAATTAATGACACGTTGTCAGTAATTTAGCAATATAATTAAGGAGGATATAAGATGAATAAACTCATTGATAAGAATTATAAATTATGGATTGGTGGTAAATGGGTTGCCGCCCAAGATAACAAAACTTATGAAACTGTATCACCGGCTACTGGTGAACTTCTCGCAAATTGTGCAGAAGCTTCAAAGCAAGACGTTGATGCCGCTGTAAAGGCTGCATGGAAGGCTTTTCCTGCATGGAAAAAAACCAGCCCTGCCCAGCGTTCTAATATCTTGCTGAAAATTGCTGATTTAATAGATGCTAATAAAGAAAACCTGGCCATGGTTGAAAGTATGGATAACGGCAAGCCTATCCGTGAAACCTTAAATATAGACGTTCCAGCAGCAAGTGACCATTTCCGTTATTTTGCCGGAGTACTTAGAGCCGATGAAGGAACAGCAACTTTTTTAGATGAAAACACATTAAGTATCGTCACGGATGAACCGCTTGGTGTAGTTGCGCAGATTGTTCCTTGGAATTTTCCGTTTTTGATGGCTGCATGGAAATTGGCACCTGCTTTGGCTGCCGGAAACTGCATTGTTTTCAAACCTTCCAGCGAAACATCACTTAGTGTATTAGAACTGGCAAAACTAATTAATGATGCTGACCTCTTACCGGCTGGTGTCTTAAATGTTTTAACTGGGAAAGGTTCAACTACTGGTAATTACATTATCCAGCATCCAGATATTAAAAAATTAGCTTTTACCGGCTCCACTGAAGTTGGCTATGATATTGCCAAAGCAGCAGCCGAAAAATTAATTCCTGCTACACTTGAACTAGGCGGAAAGTCAGCTAATATATTCTTTGCTGATATGCCATGGGATAAAGCAGTGGAAGGCGTATGCCTAGGCATTCTCTTCAATCAGGGCCAGGTTTGCTGCGCAGGTTCACGTGTATTCGTCCAAGACACAGTTTATGATAAATTCTTAGCAGCAGTTAAGGAAAAATTTGAAGCTGTGAAAATTGGCCTTCCGTGGGAAAAGGATACTATGCTTGGCAGCCAGGTTAGTCAGCGCCAATTGAAGAAAATTCTTTCTTACATTGATATAGCTAAGGAAGAAGGAGCTACCGTCGTTACCGGTGGTAAAAGAGTCAACCAACCAGGGCTTGAAAAGGGTGCCTATATGCAGCCTACCATACTTGGTAATGTAACTAATGATATGCGCGTAGCACGCGAAGAAATTTTTGGCCCAGTAGTATGCTTCATAAAATTCCATACTGAAGATGAAGTTGTAGCACTTGCCAATGAAAGCCAATATGGACTAGGCGGTGCCGTCTGGACTAAAGATATCAACAAAGCCTTCCGCGTGGCACGTGCAGTCGAAACAGGAAGAATGTGGGTAAATGATTACAACAACCTTCCTGCCCATGCACCATTTGGCGGCTATAAGAAATCAGGTATTGGCAGAGAAACACATAAGATGATTCTCAAAAATTATAGCCAGACCAAGAACATCTTTATAAGCATGACGGAAAAACCTTCCGGTCTGTACTAAATCTTTTCTAAAGGGAACTGTCGTACACAACATTTCGCTTAATGAATTTGCAAAAGTATCTACTATGTAATATAACCCTTATAAAACGTTTATTCTGTAAACCCTTATAGAACGTTTTAATACTACTTAATAGATGGTTTGTATTTTCAATCAAGCTTGTGATGTGTGTGACAGTTCTTTTTTATTTTCTCCATGTTGCCCGCAGAAAATTTCCTATTATAGACAAATATATGTCAACATGCTAAAATAAAGTATAACTATGTGATAGATATTAAACATTGCTCATTAGGAGGGTTATTGTTTGAAATTAACTATTTTAATGATAATAGATGCGATTATCGCGATTGGGCTGATCGTTTCAGTTCTTATGCAGGAAGGAAAGAGTGCCGGTATGGGCGGTCTTTCCGGTGAGACAGACACAGTCTTCAGCACTAAGGCAAGAGGTCTTGATGCTCTTATGGCGAAGGTGACCGTGCTGTTTGCTATTCTGTTCGGCATCTTAACGATAATAATAGCTAAGATGACTGCATAAAAAATGTTCTCTATCGTGTGATAGAGAACATTTTTTATTAACAGAACCAAATTTCCTTATTTACCAATTTAACTACTAAAAACACATCACAAAAGTTCTTCCGTAGAATAAAACCTTTGGAGGATATATTATGATTTTACATGGTGCTGAGCCCTTCTTTCTTCCCGGTGGAAAACACGGCGTACTCCTCATACATGGCTTTACCGGTACACCTGCCGAAATGTTGCTATTGGGAAAATATCTGAACCGTCTCGGTTACACCGTTATGGGAATCCGCTTAGCTGGACATGGTACCACTCCTTCAGACATGGCACGTACCAGTTGGAAAGATTGGTATCACTCAGTCTGCGACGGCTATTATCTTTTAAAAGGACGCTGCTCGTCCATATCAGTTATCGGCTTATCAATGGGCGGAGCGCTCGCTCTTATTTTAAGCACAAATTTACCTGTTGAAAAAGTTGTCTCCCTAAGCACCCCTGTATTTATCAGTGCAGAAAGAGGTCTTAACCTTCTACCCTCACGCCAGCTGTCCAAGAATGTATATGTGCCTAAGATGCGGCGTAAATTTCCAACAATACCTGAGTATTACAATATCAGTTACAAAAAAATGCCACTTATATGTGTTCATGAATTGCTTGATTGTATACGTCATTTAAAGAATAACTTGGACAAAGTAACTGTCCCGACACTTATTGTGCAAAGCAAAAATGACCGTACAGTTGATAACAGGAGCGGACAATATATTTACAGTAAAATAAAAAGCATTCATAAGAAAATTTTACAGTTAGAAAAATCTGGACATCTGGTGATTCTGGATATGGAAAAAGAAACTGTTTTCAAAGAAATAGAAAAATTCATGCTTAAGCGTACTTAAGATATTAATAGGAGAGATTATGCAACTACAAGAACGTGTTTTAGACTTTATGGAAAATCAAGCCTCACGCCCTGTAAGTGAAGAAGATATAGCCAACGGATTGACATTAAACAATGAAGAATTAATACAATTGTTTTCTGTACTTGATGACATGGAAAGCCGCGGGCTTATAGTCCGCAACCGCAACGATCTTTGCGGTCTTCCATCCCAAATGAATCTGGTCGTCGGCCACCTGTCTATGAACAGCAAGGGATTTGGCTTCATTATACCGGATGATCCGCGCGAAGCGGAAAAGGGAGACGTTTTTATTCCGCCCACCCTGCTCAACTGCTCAATGAATAACGACAAAGTTATTGCCCGCTTGAATGACAGCAGCCTCAACGGACGTTCCCGCGAAGGAGAAGTCATTCGCATCCTGGAACATGCCAATAAACAAATAGTAGGTACCTTTGAAAAAAGTACCTCTTTCGGTTTTGTCACGCCAGATGATAAAAAACTAACGCAGGATGTTTTTATCCACAAACGCAACTTCAATGGTGCTGCTATTGGCACAAAGGTAGTTGTCCAAATAACAAGATGGCCGAAAAAAAGACAAAATCCCGAAGGAAAAATTATAGAAGTATTGGGGAAAATTGATGATCCCGGCATTGATATTCTTTCAGTAATCCACCAATATGAATTACCCTTGGACTTTCCAGAAGAAGTTAAAAAAGCTGCAAAGAAAATTCCCCTTACCGTTCAAGAAAAGGATTATAAACAAAGAACAGATCGCCGCGATTTAAAGATTATCACAGTAGATGGTGAAGATGCCAAAGATCTTGACGATGGTGTTTATGCAAAAAAACTTGATAACGGGAATTTTTTCTTAGGCGTTTATATCGCTGATGTCAGTCATTATGTACGCGAAAACTCGCCACTAGATCTAGAGGCCCGCAAAAGAGGTACTAGTGTTTACCTGGCAGACAGGGTTATCCCTATGCTGCCTACCCGTTTATGCAATGGCATCTGCAGCTTAAATGCCGGGGAAGACAGATTGTCAATGGCCGCAGAAATGGAAATAGACAGCAATGGTAAAATCGTTTCTTACAAAATTTTACCAACGGTCATTCACGTTTACAGACGGCTCACCTACGATATTGTCAACAAAATCCTCGTTGACAAAGATAAAGAAACAATCGATGCTAATGCTGATCTGCTGCCCCTTTTGAATCCATTACTGGAAATACGCAATATATTAAAAAAACAGCGTAATATCCGTGGTTCGATAGATTTTAATATTCCCGAAATTAAAGTAAAATTAGATAGCAAAGGACTTCCTATTGCTCTTTTGAAACGTACAGGCTCATTGGGTGAATCCATTATAGAAGAATGTATGCTCGCAGCCAATGAAACAGTGGCTAAACATATGTTTATGAAAAAAACTCCGTTTATTTATCGAATACATGAACAACCTGACAAAGAAAAAATTGATTCACTCAACGATCTTCTGTCAGCCTTTAATCTGCATATAAATAAGGATACGGAAACTGATTCAATAAATCCCAAAGCTATACAGCATGTTTTAGAAAAAGTCAGCGGCAAGCCAGAAGAAAAGATAATTTCTTCAGTAGCCCTAAGAACAATGCAGCAAGCACGTTATTGTGAAGAAAATTTTGGCCATTTTGGTCTCGCGGCAAAATATTATACCCATTTCACTTCACCAATCCGCCGTTATCCGGATCTTATAGTGCATAGGCTGCTCACTGAGATTCTGCCTACCGGAAAGATTTCAACCGCCCGTACAGAACAGCTAAAAAAGCTGCTTCCCGAAATTGCCCTGAGTTCTTCTATTCGTGAACGTGTGGCTACAGATGCGGAACGCGATACCGTTGACATGAAAAAGATCGAATATATGGCGCGTTTTGTTGGTGATGAATTTAGCGGTGTTATAAGCGGTGTTACGGCCTTTGGTATATTTGTAGAACTAGACAATGGCGTAGAAGGATTGGTTCATGTATCCAGTATGGTCAACGACTATTACGAATATATCGAAAAAAAATACGCTCTAATTGGACGCCGGACTAATACATCTTACAAAATTGGGGATGTCGTTAATGTTATCCTTATGCGTGCCGATATAAAAGAACGTATGATAGATTTTATTTTAAAAGATAATGGCGTTTACAACCAAGTAAATTACAAGTCTGTCAACAATAACCATAAAACCAGTAAAACAGAAAAAGCCAAAGCGGGAACTGCTAAAACAGGAACCACTAAAAGCACAAATTCGCATAAAAAAAATACCAGAAGACACAGCTCCGGTACAAATAACTTCAAAAAAGGCAAGAGAAAATCCACGCACAAATGACACAAAATCTTTCCGCTGCCGAAATAACCTACTTATGTTCTCTTTTCGGTAGTTCTGGAACTTAATAAATGCAGGAAAGGAATATAACAATGGGTCAAAAGAACTCTAAAATAAAAATAGTCTGCGAAAATAGAAAAGCACGCCACGACTACTTCATTCATGAAACATTCGAAGCAGGCTTGGCTCTTGTGGGCACAGAAGTAAAATCGCTGCGCGCAGGAAGGGCAAATTTAAAAGACAGTTTTGCCTTTATAAGGAATGGGGAAGCTGTGCTAGAAAATGTGCATATAAGTCCCTATGAACATGGTAACATTTTTAACCATGATCCCTTACGAACCAGAAAACTACTGCTTCACAAAGCTGAAATTACGCGGCTATTTAGCAAGACAAAAGAAAAAGGACTTACGCTTATTCCTTTAAAAATATATTTTGCCCGGGGTAAAGCGAAGGTAGAACTTGCCCTCGCCTCCGGTAAGAAAAACTATGATAAGCGTCAAGCCATAGCTGAAAAAACAGCTAAACGTGAAATAGACAGAGCCTTAAAAGAAAGACAAAAATATTAAGCTCTAAACTACTTCAAATATATTCAGAAATTGTCTTTTTAATGAGGAGCAACATCATGAATACACACGAATTGTTAACAAAAGTAAAAAATGGGGAAATATCTGTTGATGCAGCAGAGCAGATATTTCGTCGTAAACCATTTGAAGATATGGGATATGCGAAGCTGGACACACACAGGAAATTGCGCACTGGTTTCGCTGAAGTCATTTTTTGCAATGGTAAAACAGATGAACACTTACAAAGTATTTTCGCCCAGCTGTACGAAAACGAGGGGGAAGTACTTGGTACAAGAGCATCCGCGCAACAGTACGCTTTAATCAAAAAAAGCTATCCAAAAGCTCAATATGATCCTTTAGCAAAAATAATTAAGATAGAAAGCACCGACAAACCCCACTTGGGAAATATTGCTGTGTGCACAGCAGGAACTGCTGATATTGCTGTTGCTGAGGAAGCTGCGCAAACAGCGGAATTCTTTGGCTCTCAGGTAGAAAGGATTTACGATGTTGGTGTCTCCGGACTGCACCGCCTTTTAGCGCGCCTTGATATCATTCAAGCAGCTAATTGCATTATAGCTGTTGCTGGCATGGAAGGGGCGCTGGCCAGCGTTCTCGGTGGCCTAGTTGCTAAACCTGTTATTGCAGTTCCCACATCTGTAGGTTACGGTGCAAATATGCACGGTCTTTCGGCATTGCTAACAATGATCAATTCATGTGCGAACGGAGTTGCTGTGGTAAACATCGACAATGGTTATGGAGCTGGTTATCTATCGGCACAAATCAATAAAATGGCCTACGATAAATAATTAAAATGTATACCCGTTTAACAAGACAATTATAGTATTATATACCAAAAGACGAGTGTCAGCCTTAAAGCTGTCCTCGTCTTTTTATTTTCCCTGCATTTAACTTTCTATTGCCTTACTTAGCTTTCCAAAAAAATCATCCACATCTTGCGGATACCAGCAATGCCCCGCTATTTTAGGAATAACATACATTGCCAGCCAATTTGCCGAATTAGCCGACTTATCAGCTGAATTATTTATTAAAACTTTTTTCACATCCACAGAAAAACTTGTCATATCGTCCGTAGGTGCTGCATCATTAAACCCTTTAATTAACTCATCTGCCAAAGCTGCGGAAAAGTCTTCTGCCGAAAGCGTACCATTACTGGCTTCTGTATCCTTCACATTTTTTACGGCATTATCAACAATATCACTATAGTTTACTTTACTTATCGAAACAGTCGCAGAAGCAGTATCTCCATCTACTTTTATATCATCCACTTGTATTTTTCTTCGCTTATTCATGGTAAGCTCCGCGTCCATCAATTGCTTTATTTTTTCATCAGGTAATTGACCACGAAACTCATTTTTAAAATATTGCTGATTTAATCTTTGGTAATTACTCTGCCAATCAGCCTGTACTGTACTGTCACCCATGCCGATTTTAGCAGCATCCGTAAAATCATTCTTTAAATTTATTTGTGTGAAAAGCACCAACGATTCCTGCACATCAGTATTAAAAAAAGTGAAGCCCTTTGCCGAATAAAAAAATATTCCACAGATAAGAATAACCATTACCAATAATACATTACGATTAAATTTTTTCAAAATTTTGCCCCATTTCTCTTAGGTTAACCATGCTTAAAACTAAAAAATTATTTTAACGTATTCAACCTATCAGCTAATGCCCACACATTATCCTCACCTGCTATAGGCAGACATATATCCTGGTTTCCCATATAAAGATACCCATTTGAACCAGCATACGCATTTGGTGCAGTAGCACTATTGTGATATACTGCCGCTAATGCACCGCCTATTAAATACGCGCGTTCTTGCGCACTCATTGTATCAGAATCAGCTGCATGCATAAATTCCTTGCCATTCACCTTGACGACCCCATCAGTGACAACTATATGGTTATTACTAAAAGACGTAATCTTTTTTGCATAATTATCTCGCCGATCTGGTTCAGAAGGATGATCAGACGGTGAAAAAATTTCGCCGACAAAATTTGATCTATCCTGCCCCATCTTTTCTATAAACCTTTGCCAAACAGCAGCCCCAGCTCCCGGATTATATCCGGCACCAACAGCATACTCAAAGCCCGTATTATCAGCCTGCCATTCCTGTGGTTTAGTAACAATACTAGCATCAGCCTGTTTAGCCAATATGTCTATACCCACTATTTCCAATGTACTACCAGCTTGTGAGCCCCAAATACTGGCAATTAGACTTATCGGCAATGATTTTTGTATTCCTTTTTTTACATGATTTTTCTGCCCATGTGTCATTTCATGTCCTACAACAAAAGCTATTTCATTTTCATTATTATTCAGCAGATCAAAAAGTCCCGAATTTACACTGAGATTATGTCCCAGTGAACAAAAAGCATTAAACGTCTTATCAGGATTAACAAAATAATTATATGGCTTTTCATTTATACTAGGATCACTTTGCGCAATTGATGCTGATAATCTAGTCATTATATCATCTAAAATAGCATTCTTAGTAGGATCAGGATCAACACCGTATTGATTTTTCATTTGATCAAAATATTCACCCCGCCCCTGATCATCACAATAATTCACAGTGCTGTTGAGTTTAGCATATTGGGCTGCCACTCCGATGAGCGCCCCGCCCAAATTATTGAGATCAAGTGCATGGACAGAAGGCATCGCCGCAAAATTAACAGACAATGCAAAAAATGCTGTAAAAACTAATGCCCTCTTCACTTTCATTTCTTTTTTCCAATGCATAATATAAACCTCCTTGGCATTCTGCATCAAAAAATAATCCAGTTCATAATGCATATGTATAATCTAAATATAGCTAAATATTTACGCTATTTTAAATCAATCTTTACATAAATTATACAGTCTCTTATAACCCAATTCAACATATACGGCCTAGTAAAATATATATCTTTCTATAATAATTAATGACATTAAATAAATTTACAAATGAAAATAAATAATCTTCTTGGTAACGCTAAATTTTTTTAAATTACAGATTTTTACATTCAACAAAACGATATATTTTTGTTGGCCTGCCTCGTTTATTCAGTGTTTCCTGCCCAACTTCAATTATGAGACCAGCTTTTTTCAGGCCAGTAAGGATTCTTTGGATATTGCGAATTGTCACGTTTAAATGCTGGGCAAGCTGCATTGCGGAAAAAGTCGTTATAGCCATCTTTTCCATGATGAAAATAATGCGGTTATAAGTTTGGATACTCACTCCTGCTTCCTTTAATTTTTCTGTGAGAAAAGGTCTATCCGTTTCTACCGCATAATGCAATTCATTTTTTGTAGCAAAGTGTTCTATTATATTTCCCTCGTCAATAATACAAATAGAATTTTTATCACTAATACATTCATTGGCAAGTGCTTTATGGGCATTTAACTGTGCATCAAAAACTGTAGCAGCTAAACCAATACCACAGAGAATATGAATACGATGAGTAATACAAACTTCATCTACAAAACTTTTTATTTCCTCATTGTATCTTTCAATAGAACCGCGGGAAGTAAATATCTCATAAAAACCATTACCCTTTTCTACAAGATAACCATCTATTTTTTGGCAGAGATCAATTATGTTACTCTTGAGTAATAACTCTATTTTTTGCACTTTATAATAATTGCCTAAATCACTTACAAAATTATCATAATTTCTTATTTTTATGCAGATAATACCAAGCTGGCTTTCACGAAAATGAAATCCAGTCAATTTTTCTTCCAAAAGCATTATCGCCTGACGCCATGAATTTATGCCGACTTCTATGCGCGTACAGGGAATAGCCAGTTTGTTCATTTCAACATGGACAGCGTGCAGCGTAGTAAAAACTATATCTATTTTATGAGAATCCCATAACTGTTGATGATTTTTTACAATTTTACTAATATTGTCATCCAATGCATATTGTTGCAAAAATAAATCCTTATGGGGAATACTGAGTTGTTCCAAAGCTTCCCTAAAAATCTGAAAATCCTGTATAGGACAATCTATAGATATTCTTAAAGAATTACCCATATTTTGATATAAATACTCAAGTAAATATTTATATATTTCATTGCCGGAAATTGTACTGCAAACTGCATTATAATCTGGTTTGAGGTATTTTTTTACCACATAATAGGGATTAGGCCCTGTAAAAAGCCAACCGCTAATATGTACACAGTGCTGCTTAAAAATATTTTTAAGCTCTTCTAAATTTTTATAAATATATGGTTTATATATATACGTCTTTTTCCCCAGCATATTTTCAGCAACTGCTATCATATGCAGCGCAGACGCGGCAGATGCGCTGATAACACCTATTGTGAGCATATATTGTCTTTCCTTTTGCATTACAATTATTGATTGCCATAATTTCTAAATCTATGTATAAAATCTTACTAATTATTTATCCTTTATGCAACAATTATTTCACAGAAATGTATGTGATGCCTTATAAAACTGAGAACGACATTCAAACAAAAATAAGTATAAGTGGCTTTATCTATGTTAAAAGCTGGACTGTAATCATAACGTCCTATAGTAGTTTTAAGATAATTACTCTTGTTTTTGTCAAGATTAGTAATATACTTTCTAAAAAATTAATCTTCAATAAAACATTTGCATAATACCGAAACTACATTTTTTTTAATCCTTATGCAACTGATATACTTTGAATTCATATTTCTATTGACAGCTTCCCAAATGTATGTTAGCATATTCTTACATGATTACATCTGACTAATTAGAAAACTAAAGGTCAAAGTGTGCAGACGGCATACTTTGACCTTTTTCTTGTAACACAGGGTATTCTTTATTATAATATTTATATAATGTGTTTTAGTCAGTTATTATGATCTTAAATGTTTTACTAAAATTAATTGATGGGATAATGGCATTGTCCTTCTAAAATATTTTCTCTCGGCCAGAAAATATATTCCTATTATGCATATTATCCAATCACGTATGTCCAATGAGGGAGGTTAAAATAAACAAATCTATTTATTCTATTGATTTCTGGTTATTTCCATTTCCCATTGTTTAATAATAATTATTAAAAATACTAAAAAAGAGGTAATTAATATGAGTGAGCATCAGTATAAATTTGAAACATTACAGCTTCATGTAGGACAAGAAGAAGCAGATCCGGCAACAGACTCGAGAGCCGTACCTATTTATCAAACGACATCTTATGTTTTTAAAAACAGCCAACATGCAAGTGACCGTTTTGGTCTCAGGGATGCAGGAAACATTTATGGCCGTTTGACAAACACTACTGAAGATATATTTGAAAGACGTATAGCTGCTTTAGAAGGCGGTGTAGCTGCTCTTGCAGTAGCATCAGGTGCTGCTGCCGTAGCATATGCTTTTCAAGGATTAGCACATGCAGGACATCATATCGTAGCTGCCACCACTATTTATGGCGGTACATATAACTTTTTGGAACATACTTTACCAGATCGCGGTATAACAACAACTTTCGTTGACCCAACAAAGGGAATAGATGCTTTTGATGCTGCTGTTAAAGAAAATACCCGTTTAATATTTATCGAAACAGTAGGTAATCCTAATGCTAATCTTATTGATATCGAAAAATTAGCTGCTGTAGCTCATAAACATAAAATTCCTCTCGTTGTTGATAGTACATTTGCTACACCTTATCAAGTAAAACCTTTCGATTATGGTGCTGATATAGTTGTACATTCTGCCACAAAATTCATTGGCGGTCATGGTACTACATTAGGTGGTGTTGTAGTGGACAGCGGTAAATTTGACTGGGCAGCTTCTGGTAAATTCCCGCATTTAGTTGAACCAAATGTCAGCTATCATGGTATAAGTTTTGCTAAAGATATTGGTGCTCCAGCTTTTGCCGTTTATTTACGTGCTTTACTTCTGCGCGATACAGGTGCAACACTTTCACCATTTAATGCATTTTTATTATTACAGGGTACAGAAACTTTATCATTACGTGTAGAACGTCATGTAGAAAATTCACTCAAGGTAGTAGACTTTTTAAGCAAGCATCCTAAAGTTGCAAAAGTTAACCATCCTTCCCTTCCTGACCATCCAGATCACGCGCTTTATAAAAAATATTTTCCTAACGGTGGTATATCAATCTTTACTTTCGAAATAAAAGGTGGAGAAAAGGAAGCCCGCAAATTCATCGATCATTTAAAAATTTTCTCATTGCTTGCTAACGTAGCTGACGTAAAATCACTCGTCATCCATCCTGCAAGCACCACACATTCACAAATGAGTGCTGAAGAACTGGCACAAAGCGGTATTACACCTTCTACCGTTCGTTTATCAATAGGTACTGAACATATTGACGATATTATCTGGGATTTGAGTCAAGCCTTCGACGCTGTCTAAAATATTCTTCATTATCGATAGTTAATGTAAATTCCCAAATCTCCCGCAGCAGGAAATTAATCCTGCTGCTTTTTTATTGGTTCTATACTAAATGTTGGGGTAAGCAAAAATTCAAGCTTACTCTGACATTATTTTTTTACAAATGTGGTGAGAATAATTGGAACCATTTATTTTATAAAAATACGCTAGCATTCGATTTTTACAGTAAAGGTAATCATGCCAGCTGCATAAGATACACCTATTTTTCCTTTGATGAGGTGTACCAATTCTTCTGCCATGGATAAACCTATACCATATCCCTTTTTTTCATTGCTGTGTGATGTATCACCGCGATAAAACCGTTCAAAAAAGCGGGAATAATCTATAGCTGCTCCCTCTGCATAAGTATTGGTAATGGCAATAATAGCGCCAGTATTTTTTTCCCCTTCTTGAGGTTTATATCTATAACTCCTTTGTCATCGCAGTATTTTACGGCATTATCCACAAGGATGTTCACAAGTTCGTAGACACATTTTGCATCAGCATTGACATAAACCATCGGCGTGATATGACAAACCAACTTCTTCCCCTGGTCAGCTGCCATTTGTCGGAATGACTCTGCCACAGCGGTTACTGTTTCAGCCATATTGATTTTGGTAATAGTAAGGTCAAGTTGAGAGCGTTCCTCCATTTTGGACAACATGATGAGGTCAT
Organism: Pectinatus cerevisiiphilus; assembly: GCF_004341685.1. GTDB lineage: Bacteria > Bacillota > Negativicutes > Selenomonadales > Selenomonadaceae > Pectinatus > Pectinatus cerevisiiphilus. The sequence goes on along the minus strand of NZ_SMAA01000008.1, from coordinate 34,822 downwards.
TTATCAATTTTGACAAACGTTGGACTTGTTTTAAAATATTACCAGTCCACTGATTTTTCCCATTGATAAATTCCATGGCCTCAGTATTGGCCGAAATAATGGCAATAGGTGTCTTTAATTCATGTCCCGCATTAGTAATAAAACGTTTCTGGTTTTCCATATTACGGACAAAAGGCTTAACTGCCATATTACATAAAGCAACGAAAACAAAAATATACAACAAGATGCAAATAAAGCCAAAGGAAACCGAATAGCGTACAAAAGACGCAACGGCACCTATATCACGGGTATAATCCATGATGACGATAAGGAAATTGCCCGTCTGGTCCTTTGTAATCATATAAGCATAACTGGCTCGCCCTTTTTTAAAAAAACCTCTGGACTTTCCCTCCTGGACGGTAGAACGTGCATATTGAATAGCCTCGTCCTCTGTGAAAGCGGCAATGTTTTTGATATTAATGTTCTCTACATAGCCTTCTGGATTTACCAAAACACTAAAAAAACGAGTTTGGTATGAAAATTCTGGTGTGTCGTCCGACCAGTCCGTATCGCCAAACCAACTGCTGCCATGCGGTGTCTTTTCCAGCGGAACCCGCCCACCATTTTGGGAAATATAGGAAAGGATTGATTCGATCTGAACATGCATACGCATATATACAATTGTATTAATCAAGCCTAATGCGCCCACAACAATAATAACAACAGCCGCCGTGGCCGCCAGAATAAATTTCCGGCGCAGATTCTTTATCATATTCATGAACCATACCATCCGCCTTCATTAATATTTAACACTATAATTTTAACAATAAAAATTTTTCTCCCGTATTTTCTTTAATCTGAATATTAGCGTTTATGGATTCTAACTTTTCCTGTAAATAAGACACATAGATACGTACAATAGTCTTATCCACATTTATTTCATTCTTCCAAATATGTGTGAAAATCGTATCTATATCTAGCTCTTTACCAAAGTTAAGCATAAAAAACTTCATCAGTTTTGTTTCTTTGTTACCTACCCGAATAGAATTTTTACAGGACAGCTCCTGTTCCTCTAAATCCAACACAACATCACCGACAGAAAGTTTCTGCGGTGTAAAAGTATTAGTACGCCGCACTATCGAGCGTATGCGAGCCAACAACTCCCCTATGGCAAAAGGCTTTGTCAAATAATCGTCTGAGCCTGCGTCAAGGCCTGTTATGCGGTCGTCTATTTCTGCTTTTGCCGTCAACATGATAACAGGCGTCACATCTCCACTGCCGCGCAAATATTTCAATGCATCAACGCCATCCATCTTAGGCATCATAATATCAAAAATCATGCAGTCGTAAATATTTTGCTGTGCCTTTGCCACTGCTGCTTTTCCATCATATACTGCATCCACCTCATAACCAGAATGGTTCAAAACAGCAACTAGCGCAGACGACATGTCATGTTCATCTTCTGCCAGCAATATCTTCATTGTTCACTCTCCTCAAAATATTATTTAGCGTGAATAAAATTTCGGATAGTCTGCATTGATACATCACAAGCCGCCAGTTCATCGGCGCAACGTTTCAATTCCCGCACTATCATTTCCTGGTTTTTTATATCATGCTTATATTTCATCTGATGTTCCAGACTAGCCCATGAATCCATGGCAATAGTCCGTATCTGGATCTCTGCAAAAAAATGTCCTGGTTTAATTCCGTTCACATCTTCATAAGGTTCTGTAAGTTCAACAATCATATGGTAACTGCGATAGCCGTTTGGTTTCACATGCTTAATATAATCTTTTTCCTGTATAACGCGGCAGTCCTGCATTTCTTTTATACGTGCTACATTCACATAAATATCATCAATAAAACGACAGACAATACGGATGCCGATAGCATCCCTTATATCACGAAGAGCCGAGCAAGGTATTTCAGGCAGTCCCTTGCGATTGCATTTCTCTACCATACTGTCATGCGTTTTAATACGGTAGAGTAAATGTTCATAGGCCATTTCTCCACTTTTTTCTTTTTCTTCTTTATTATACTGCTGAATACGCCCAACAAGATCGTCTAAAACGTTTTTCAAAATCGGATAGTATTTTCCATATATATTATCGGGCATTTTTTTACTTTTCACCTCATTTTCCTTTATTTAGTTTATTATATCATATTCGGACTTTAGTTATTACCGGTAAAAAAATGGTAATAATTTAAAAATGACTTGCTAATAAGTAAAACTAAAACAAAAACCACTTCGTTTACCAAACAATTATAGATAAACGAAGTGGCTTCTCTTAAATTTTATGGGCAAAGATTCTCTGTTATTCAATCTTAGCAAATACGCGGTATCTGCTCACCGGCAGGCATATCAATAATCCTGATGCCGCCAATGTTTGTACGCAAGCCTACCTCACCCGGAGCAGTATCATTGGTGCTGCCTATTACGCATGCATTTTTACCGTATTCGTCCGCATGCATAACAGCAAGTATTTTAGCAGTGTCAGCTTTATTGGCAAAGATAAGCATCTTGCCTTCATTGGCAAGATACATTGGATCAAATCCCAAAATATCGCAAAACCCCCTTACTTCCCTACGAACAGGCAGGCATTCCTCGTCGATAAGCATACCTACTCCTGCCTGCCCGGCGATCTCATTAAGCACTGCTGCGGCTCCACCGCGGGTAGCATCGCGCAAGGCCGCAATACCAGGTGCGGCTTTTAGTATTTTAGCTACAAGTTTATTTAAAGGGGCACAATCACTTTTCAACGTATCCGGTAATTGCAATTTATGCCTTAATGCCATAATTGCCGCCGCATGGTCACCCAGATACCCGCTGACTATAATATCCATCCCCGGCTTCACATTCTGCGGTGCAATATCACACCCCTCAATCAATTCACCAATACCTGCCGTATTAATAAAAATACCATCGCCGTTATTTTTATTTACTACCTTTGTATCACCTGTGACAATATAAACACCGGCCTCATCTGCTGCCTGCCGCATCGTATCAACAATAGAACGCAGCTCACTTACAGGAAAGCCTTCCTCCAAAATCATTCCCACAGATATGTATTTCGGCACAGCCCCTGTCATCGCCAAATCGTTTACTGTACCACAAACAGCCAGCTTACCGATATTGCCACCATTGAAAAACAAAGGTTCCACTACATAAGAATCAGTAGTAAAAGCGATATTATTTTTGACAGAAAGCTTAGCACCATCGTGCATTTGCCGCAGATATTTGTTATCAAAGGCAGGCATCATTATCTCCGCAACCAACTCTTGGCTTTTAGCGCCACCTGCCCCGTGAGCCATAGTGATAAACTTATCTTCCATAGTGATACCTCCCCTGTCCATATTTATACCATGCATGGCATGTGCCTTCGACAGAAACCATACAGGCTCCAGCCGGGTGCTCCGGCGTACATATTTTTTTAAATAAAGGACATTGCACAGGTCGGATATTGCCCTTTAATACTTCACCACAGCGGCAAGCCGGATTTTCTTTCGACAACTCTTTTTGCACAGGAATACTGCGCAATGCATCATATCTTGCATAGTTCTCATTTACTGCCATGCCAGAATTTTCTATTTTTCCCAGACCACGCCAATTAGCCGCCGTTTTTTGGAAAACTGCGGCCATCATTTCCTGGGCGGCAGGATTTCCCTGCGTTTTTACCACACGCTTATACGCATTTTCTACTTTCGCCTGTCCAGCATGTACCTGTTTAGCAAGCATATAGACAGCCTGAAGGATGTCCAACGCCTCAAAGCCGGCTACCACCGCTGGTTTTTTGTATTTTTCAGCAACAAAATGAAAAGGTTCTTCGCCTGTTATCACACAAACATGGCCCGGCAGCAAAAAACCGTCCACCTTTATCTCTGGATCACTTAATAATGCGTTTAAGGCTTCATTTGTCCATTTATGTGCAGACAAAACAAAAAAATTCTCTATTGCCTGATTTTGTGCCGCCTGAATAGTAGCTGCTGTTAAAGGCGCCGTCGTTTCAAAACCGACAGCAAGAAAAATTACTTTTTTAGCAGGTTCGCCCACCGCTAACTGTAAAGCGTCAAGCGGTGAATAAACAATACGTACATCCGCGCCCGCTGCTTTTACAGCATATAAACTCGTACTTGTTCCCGGCACTTTTAACATATCGCCAAAGGTAGCGATAATTACGTTTTCATTTTTAGCATAAGCAATAGCCGTATCCATATAGTCATTAGGGGTAACGCATACAGGACAGCCCGGGCCGCTGACCAGTTCCACTTTCTCTGGCAGCATCTGCCTTATTCCTGACCGGAAAATAGATACCGTATGGGTACCACAGACCTCCATAAAACGCACAGGTTTTTCTATGAGCATATCAATATTTTTCAAAAAAAAATCTGCTGCTTTTCTACTTATCTCAGCCTTCACCATCTTGCGCGACCTCTTTCAGCAGCTGTGCTGTATAATTTGCTTCTTCTTCATCAATTTTCTGAATGGCAAAACCGGCATGCATGAGAATGAAATCCCCCAGCTGCGCATCAGGTAAAAGCATTAAGCTTATTTGCCGCTGTATACCTTCAACATCCACAGTAGCCATCATATTATCTTTTTCTATAATCTTTGCGGGAACAGCAAGACACATCTATATCGCTCCTTTTTAACTGCGTTCTATTTTTCATTTATGAGCGCACATGCTACTGCAGCCTGGCCAAATGCCAAACCGCCATCATTCACTGGTACTTTTCTATTTATATAAACGGAAAATCCACCTTCCAGCATAGTCAAAACATTTTTTAATAAAATTAAATTTTGGAAAACACCACCGGACAATACAATCTTTTTGACACCTGTCTGCCTGCTTAGCAGCTGTGCTGTCTGCACAACAGCAGCAGCTATTGTCAGATGAAAAGACGCTGCCTTGTCGGCTAATGTATCATTATTTTCGATCAGGCTTTTAAACATCGGTAAAAAATTTATCGATCGCATTCCCTGCCGTTGCTGTATTTCGTAAGGCAGAATTTTTCCTTGTCCCGAAGCGGCTACTTGCTCAAGTTCAACAGCAGCTTGTCCTTCATAATTTATCTTTCCCCTTATTCCCAAAACCGCTGCTGCCGCATCAAAAAGCCTGCCAGCACTCGAAGTAAGCGGTGAATTTAGGCCTGCTTCCGCTATCTGCACTGCCAAAGGCCAGTTACCCGGTATTATTTTCCATAAATCACATTCCATTTTACGCATTTGCCCACCATAAAGCAAATGCATTATATAAGCCGCCATGCGCCATGGTTCCTTTATTCCTGCGGAAGCTCCCGGTAAAGGCAAATAAGCAAAATGTGCCATCCGTTCATAAGAAGTACAGTCACATAATAAAAATTCGCCGCCCCATAAATGCCCATCAGCACCATAGCCTGTACCGTCAAGCGCAATACCAATCACTTTTTCGCTAATATTATTTTCCGCCAAAACAGAAGCAATGTGCGCATGATGATGCTGCACTTTAATAACCGGCAATCCCGTTGCCAAAGCATATTTGGTGGAAAAATATTCAGGATGCAAATCACAGACAGCTAATTGTGGTTGTATGTCAAAAATCCTTTGATAATGTTCAATCGCTTTTTTATAGGAATCATAGGCAGCTTTATTTGCTAAATCCCCGATATGCTGACTCATAAAAGCTTTATCATCTTTAGTCAGGCAAAAAGTATTTTTGAGCTGACTGCCGGCGGCAAAAATGGCCAAATTCTTCTTATTGGCAACAAAGGGGAGCGGTGCCGGGGCAAAACCTCTGCTGCGCCTGATATAACAAGGTACTTTCCTGAATACCCGCATAACAGAATCATCCACACGCATATTGATACGGCGGTCATGCACCAAAAAATAATCAGCAATATTCGTAAGTCGTTTTTGTGCATCTGCATCGTCATAAGCAATAGGTTCCTCACTCATATTGGCGCTGGTCATCACAAAAACATCATCACTATGAAAAAGCAAGCAATGTATTGGTGCATATGGCAGCATGACACCTATGCAGTCACTGTCTGGAGCCACATTTACAGACAGCTGGCAATCCTCATTCTTATTTAGTAATACAATAGGTGCCGACGGACTTTTGAGCAGCATTTCTTCTTCAGCGCTGACTTTACATATCTTCTTTATCGCCTCTATAGAACCTGCCATTACTGCTAAAGCTTTGGCAAAACGTTTTTTTCTATTGCGCAGTGCCATTACGGCGCCGTCAGAATATGCATCACAGACAAGATGATAGCCGCCGATCCCTTTCAGCGCAATTATTTTCCCTTGTTTTATAGCCTTGTGTGCTAAAACCAGTATCTTTTCACTGTCATCCTCCAGCAAACATCCCTTATTGTCCAATAAAGTATAATGCGGGCCACATTCGGCACAAGCATTTGGCTGGGCATGGAAACGCCTGTCCTGCGGATCAGTGTATTCCTTTTGACACTTACTGCACATTGAAAATTTTTTCATTGTGGTATTTTGTCTGTCGTAGGGAACATCCTCCACTATAGAAAAACGCGGACCGCAATTAGTGCAATTAATAAACGGATAATGATATCTGCGGTCATGCTTATCCATCATCTCCCGATGGCAGTCAGGACATATAGCCAGGTCAGGAGATATAAATGTCTTTCTGGCTATAGCAGGTGGACTTTTTTTTATTGTAAAAATTTTATCTGCTGTTAAAACTTTTTTTGCCTGCACAATTACTTCCGTAACAGAAGCTGCCGGCGGTGCCTCAGTGCGAAGTGCTGCCGTCATTTTAGCAAGGGAATCCTGCTCTCCCTGTATTTCCAGCAAAACGCCTTCATCATCATTGAAAACAAAACCGGTAAGGGAATTTTGCCGTGCCAAGCGATAGACAAAGGGCCGAAAACCCACTCCCTGCACGATACCTTTGATCCGTACTGCTAATCTTTTCATAATATTTCACCGTCAAAGGGGCGCTGTGTCCCATTTTTTCAATTGGGCAAGAACCTTGTCCAAAGTCTCGTCCATTTTATTCTCCACCGTTTCCGTCATTTCTGTTCCCAATTCAACAACAGCAGGCTTAACGCCCATGACTACGGTTTCTTTGATTGGTTCATTGGTTATCGTCAAAGCCGCTAGCAGATCGTTTATTCCCAAATCATGTACAGATATTTTAGCGGAAAAATAAGCATTTACTTCATTTCCCGTAAAACAGAAAAAGTCTCCTGCTTCTCCTTCAGCGTTTATAGCATCAAGTACAAGCAGTTTCTCCGTTCCTTCTAAATACGGCAAAAGAATCATGCCCAGTGTCCCTCCATCAAGGAGCTTCACATTGGCCGGCCAATTCATTTTCTGCAATCTTTCGACAAGCCTAACGCCGAAACCGTCATCCTGCATGAGAATATTGCCTACACCTAAAACAGTTATATTACCCATTAGTTTTTTTCATCCGTTCTTTTTTTATCTGGACGGTATTTTTAAGCCAGTTGCACCATGTTTCAAGCCCGTCACCGGTACGGCAGGAGGCTTCGATTATACTGATTCCGGGGTTCAGGCAATTCATATCATGTTTGGCATTTGCCATATCAAAATTAGTAAAAGGCAGTATATCTATCTTATTGAGTACTGCCACAGCAGCCTCTTTAAATATCAACGGATATTTAAGCGGTTTATCATCGCCTTCGGTAATACTCAAAACTACAGCCTTGGCATCTTCTCCAATATTAAATTCCGCGGGACACACAAGATTTCCTACATTTTCTATAATAATAAGATCCAAATTTGCTAAATCCAATTTGTTAAGGACTTTTTGCACCATCATTGCATCCAGATGGCAGCCACCGCTTGTATTTATTTGAATGACAGGGATATCCTTATCTGCTATACGGTCAGCATCCTTACTCGTGAATAAATCCCCTTCTATCACTGCTAAACGCATGCAACCTTTTAATGAACCTATGGTTTTTTCCAGCAACGAAGTTTTACCTGCTCCTGGTGAGCCGATCAGATTAAGTGCCAAAATCCCGTATTTATCAAAAATTTTTTTATTTTCGGCAGCCTGTTTGTCATTGCTCCCCAAAATATCTTCCATTACTTGAACTTCCATCAATCTACCTCCAAATACTCAACACGTAGTTCCCTGCCTGAAATTATATCCACTTTAGCACTGCTGCACTGCGGACAAAAAAAGTTATAATTTTCAATATGCCATTCATTGCCACAATTATTACAATGTCCCATCAACGGCACATTTGTAAGTTTTATTTTGGCATCCTCAGCAACAGTACCTTTGGCCACGGCTTTAAAACAAAATTCCAACGATTCAGGAACTACCCCTGTCATTTCACCAATTAAAAGAGCCACAGTGCAAACTTTTTTTGCCTTACTTTTTTGTGCGTAATCCTCTACGATCTCCATTACGCCTTGTGCCATTGCCATTTCGTGCATAAGCCACTCCTGCAATCAAAAAAGCTGCTGCAATCCCATACTGCAGCAGCTTTTATTCTTATTATTCACTTAAATAGCTGCTTGCAGACCCCTCTGTTCAAAAACAGCTGTCAATTCACTTAAACGTGTTTTGGCGGGATTATAATTTATCGTTGTTTCTCCGTCATGCGTATGGATATGTACATACAATACGCCAGGTAAACCCAAGAGTTTTTCTTCTACTTCTTTAGAATTTTTTTCATCATAACCAGTAACAAAAAATTGAATCTGCGTTCCCTGTCCATGTCCCGTGCAACCGCATGTTGAACACATATAAAAACATCCCCTTATCCTTTAATAATTCTACCGCGTTTATCCCTTATATCATTTATGTCATCCGGTAAATGAGCCAATACCTTCGTTCCTGAAATCATACTGGATATTTCACCTTCACGTTCCATAAAGTCGGCACGTACTACCATATATACATGAATAGCAGCAAAAAGGAAAATACACCATGCCACAATATGGTGAACGACATGAAGGAACATTTCTCCATACGGAATGACAAGCCAACCAAAGAGAAAACTGCCCACACCGTTTGGGTTCACCTGAAAATACATTGCAAAACCTGTCAACATTTCAACTACGATCAGACCATAAATTGCCACATAAGACATGCGCGCCATCGGGTTGCGCAAAAATTGCTTATGCGAATATTTGAGCAGGCAATAATGCATCATTACTTCTACCAGATCATCCCAGAACTTCATCCGAAAGATATTAGGTAAAAGTCTGTCCCCTTTATTTATTATATAACCATATATTCTAAATAAGAATGATGCAGTCAACACAAAACCTGCCACGAAATGAAGATTCCTTATCCAATCAACTGACAAATGCCAATTATTCAGTACTACATACTGTCCTTCTCCCATAGACATAGGTGTCATTATAACTATACCGCTGGCAAACAAAACTATTATGGAAACAACCATCAACCAGTGGAAAATGCGCAGGAAAGGACTAAAAATATAGTACCTTGTTAAATGCATTTCCTTGCCACTGTCCATAGATATTTCGATAAACTGGCTTTCCTTGACCGTCATACTTTACCACTCCCTATATATGGATCGGTACTAACTATACTAAGGGTTTTCTTCTTACTATCATATACATGCGCCGCACAAGCAAGGCATGGATCGAAGGAACGAATGGCTCTCACAATCTCTAACGGTTTATCAGGTACCGCCACATGCGTATCCATCATAGACATTTCATATGCCCCATTTCCCGCTTCATCATCATGTGGGCAAGCATTCCATGTTGTCGGTACTACAGCCTGATAATTTTTTACCTTTTTGTTCTGAATCACTATCCAATGTGATAAAGAGCCACGAGGTGCTTCATAAAGGCCAACGCCTTTTATTTCGCCGTCAGTCCATGAAGACGGTTCCCATTTAAGCGTATTAGCAATATTAGTATCGCCAGTACCTATATTTTCCACTAATTTTTCAAAGAAATATTTTTCCATTTTCGCTGCCACTTGGGCATCAAGGGCACGGGCTAAAGTACGGCCGGCTGTTGATGGCAGCCATTTTTCCGGTGGCAGATTGAGCAGCTTAGATACATGGTCAATCTGGTTAACCATCATTTGTTCTGCCCAGGTCGGTGCGACAATGCCTTTTTTTATTTTAGTATAAACGACAATATACCGTGCTAAAGGTCCTACTTCGCAAACCTTACCACGCCATCTCGGTGTTTTTACCCAAGAATATTTATTATCCTTATCAAGGGTTTCCCATCTATCTTTATTGCCATTTTTGTCACCCGTATAATTAGGATTAGTTTCCCCATCCCACGGATGAAGCGCATCATCATTTTCATACCAAGAATGCTTGGCATTTTCTGTTATAACTGCGCTGTCTTCAAGATCTTTACCTGTCAATGCCGTATAGCGGGCATTATTGAGTCCTTGCGCAAAATTTTCTACTACACCATCACAGCGTACAAGCGCTGCAGAAGCAAAGTCAGCATGTCCAGCAAAAGGTTCATCAGGATACGAGCCAAATCCCATTACACGTACACCTGCCAGACCGCCACCATCTATAGCACTGCCTTTTTGTGCATGGATATGCGCAATAGCCAACGCATCAGGCACATAAAAATAATTAACTACAGCTTCAGTCAGAGAAATTGCCGTTTCCACTGCGGCCAGCCGCTGGCTGTTAACTGGTGCATTCATGTCATTCATGGAGATAGCGCAGGACATGCCACCAACCACATAATGGGGATGCGGATTCTTGCCGCCAAATATAACATGGGGAATTACTATTTCACGCTGCTTATCAAGCATTTCCAAATAATGCGCTACAGCCATCAAATGTACTTCCGGTGGCAATACTTGGTATGCAGGATGATCCCACCAGTTAGCCGCAAATATTCCTAGCTGGTTACTGTCAACAAGTTGTTTTATTTTACCTTGAATTTCTTTATAATAAGCCGTTGTAGCCTTAGGAAAATACTTTGGATATGCACTGAAATCAAACTTACCAGTATCTTCAACCGGTATAGTATATGTGTCCAAAACAGTTTCCTGTAAAGCCGCTGTTGCTTTAGGGTCTGCTTTCAATGCTTCAACAGGGCTTACCCAGTCTAAAGCATGCAGATGATAAAAATGTACTATATGGTCATGTGCTGTTATTGTTCCCGCCATGATGTTACGAATATAATGTGCATTCTTAGGTATTCTTATACCAAGTGCATCTTCGACAGCACGGACTGCAGCTAATGCATGGACACTGGTACACACCCCGCAGATACGCTGTACAAAAGCCCATACATCGCGCGGATCACGATTTTTTACTATTGTTTCAATACCTCTCCATGCTGTTCCACTGGAAAGTGCGTCATTGACTTTCCCTGAAGCTTCATCGACTTCAACCTCTAAACGCAAATGCCCCTCTATTCGAGTAACTGGATCTACCACAACTCTTTTCATAAAAAAACTCAATCCTTTCCTCTACTCATTCTTTCAGCTTCTTCTGCAGCTTTCTTTTCATCTTCTAATTCCTTTTGATCGCGTCTTCTTTTCTGGACAGCTGATGTGGCCAAATGCGCTGTTATGCCAACAGCCAAAGCCCCTGTTGCGACAGCACCTATTTTATCTATATTGCCAAGCCCAAGTCCTGCGACTTCAGGCAGTCTTGTATAAAAAGGATCATTATCCCAGAAATTCTTACTTGTGCAGCCAATGCAGCCATGACCAGATTGAATAGGATAAGACAATCCATTCCACCAACGCATATTACCGCAAGACGCATATGTTTCTGGTCCCCGGCAGCCAAGTTTATAAAGACACCAACCAGCCCTAGCACCAGCATCATTGAAATCATTAGCAAACATACCCGCATCAAAAAACGGCCGACGATAACATGTATCATGTATACGATTACCAAAGAACTGCTTAGGACAATTTCTATTGTCAAGCGGTGGTAAATTACCAAACATTGCATAATGGGCAATAACACCCGTCATTACTTCAGGAATAGGAGGACAACCCGGTACATTTACAATATGTTTATTATCAATAATTTCATTCAGTGATACCGCCTGCGTCGGATTAGGGCGCGCCGCCTGTATACCGCCCCATGCAGCACAACTCCCATAGGCGATAATAGCAGCCGCTCCAGCAGCCGCTTCTTTGACTTCTTCAACAAATGACCGGCCACCGACCATACAAAAACCACCTTTGGGATCAGGTGGTGCGGCTCCTTCAACGGCTAAAATGTACTGCCCCTTATAAGTTTTCATAATTTCCTGTAAATGATTTTCAAAGGGTTCCCCAGAAGCAGCTCCCAGCGTATCATCATATTCCAACGCAATCATATTGAGGACAACATCAGATGTCAGCGGTGCACCTGAACGCAAAAAGGCTTCACTGCAACCTGTGCATTCATGGCCATGCAGCCAAATAACTACAGGTAATCTTTTTTCTGCGGCTTTGACAACTTCTGGCAGCATTGCCGGAGCCAATCCCAACAGTGCGGTCATTGCTGTACAAGTTTTAATAAAACTACGCCGACTTATGCCTTTCTTCTTATACATGTCCCAAATAGAATCGTATCCTTCCATAATGACCCTCCCACAATTTTATCATATATTATAATATTGATAACTGTATATTCTAGGCCTATTATAAGCCCTATTTATTTTGTTCGTCAAGAAGGAGAAATAGTATTTATTATCTATATACAAAATATTTTTTTGCTTAGCATATTATTGAAAATATTCTTGAAAATTTAAAGCAACATATATATCAATAAATGTCTATATTTACTAAAAAATACCTCATTTTAATATTACCTATATTATATCCGCATATGCTTTGAAAAAAAAGCCTTAACTACCCATTTATTAAAATATAAAAAAATAAGTACCCTCACTGCTTCTGGCAGCTTGGATACTTATTTCAGCATTAATAAAATATTATTCAACTTTATCCATATTGCGGGCATCATGCGCAGTTTGCAGTACTTTTGCCAATGGGCTGCCCATAGAAGCTTCAACAGTAGCCGCAATAGCTCCTTCAACCAGCGGTGCGTTAGCCAGCTTCACCGATTTTGCCAAAGCAGGATCAATCATTTCTTTTGCCAGTCCCACACTCATGACGGCACTGCCCAAATCCGCCAAAACGACCACACCATCTCCAGTATTGGCTGCTTCTATAGCTTCTTGAATGCGCACTGGATCTGTTCCTATCCCGCCGTCCGCGGTTCCACCAGCAGTATATACAGGATGGTTTTTCGCCATCTGTAAAGCTACCTCTTTTACCCCTTCGGCAATTTTACTACTATGCGAAACTATAACAATACCTACCATTTTTTACCTCTCTTGCTTCAAATATTTATAAAGTGCTGTCAGCATAATTGTAGAAGATGTAGCGCCTGGGTCTTGATGACCGATACTGCGTTCCCCCAAATAGCTTGCTCTTCCTTTTGTCGCACTAATTTTTTTTGTATATTCAACGCCTTTTTCAGCTGCCTGTACAGCATCACCTAAACATTCAACAGCGTTTTTTCCTGCCTTTATTCCATCGGCAAATGCATCTGACGCCGGTATCAACGCATCAAGCATCGTCTTTTCACCCTGCTGTGCTTTGCCCCGATCTTGGATACCTTTTATTGCCGCATCAAGCATCGCTTTAGCTGTAGCAGCATCAATAGCCGTTTTTCCTTTACATGCCCCTGCCGCCCGTAGAAAAGCTGTGCCGTACAATGGACCAGCCGCTCCACCTACGCTTGAGATAAGTCCCATACCTACGGCCTTCAAAGCAGCCGCCACATCATTATCATCGGCAAGCGCTGCTATTTTAGGCAATACACTTTCAAAACCGCGTGCCATATTGATACCATGGTCACCATCGCCGATTGCCTGGTCAAGATCTGTCAAAAATACTTTATCTTTAATAACAGCCTGGCCAACTTCTTTTATAGCATCTTTTACAGTCATTAATAATCCGTTCCCTTCGTTGCACTAATTTTTATCAAGCAAAATCTAAATAACGGCATATTATTACTGCCATCTTCTAGTCGATGGATTTGGCAGAAGGCTACTTATCTTATATAAATATATGTCCCTAGATAAGTAACCTTCCTACCACACAATTTTACTGCTTAAAACTGGACAAGCGCTGGCGTATCAGCCGGTGCCAGTAAAAGTTCTTTCAGTTCATCATCAAGCTTTAGAAGTGTTACTGAACAGCCTGCCATTTCTAAAGAGGTCATATAATTACCTACATATGTTTTAACCATCTTTAAGCCTTTTTCTTTCAAAATAGCCTGTACTTTGTGACTGAGTATATAAAGTTCCATCAACGGTGTTGCTCCCAAGCCGTTGATTATAACAGCAACTTCATCACCGCTGTTGTAAATATTTTCAGCTAAAATTTTATCGACAAGCTGTTGTGCGATTTCATCAGCACTCCGAATAGCTTCGCGATGGGTACCTGGTTCACCATGTATCCCTATACCGATTTCCATCTGATTATCGGGCAATGTAAAGCTTGGTTTTCCCGCTGCTGGTACAGTACACGGTGACAAAGCCATTCCCATCGAACGTACATTGGCAATTACTTTTTCTGCTGCCTTCTTTACATCAGCGAGTGCTGCTCCTGTTTCTGCTTTAGCTCCGGCAATCTTATGGACAAGGACAGTGCCGGCTATACCACGGCGGCCTATTGTCCAAGTGCTGTTTTCTACAGCAACATCATCATTTGTTACTACTTTTTCCACTTCAATGCCATCTGCCGCTGCCATTTCAGCTGCCATTTCAAAATTCATAACATCACCACTGTAATTCTTTATTATCAGCAGCACACCTTTACCGGTATTAACTTCCTTTACGGCTTCATAAATTTGATCAGGCGTAGGCGAAGTGAAAACAGGTCCAGCTACTGCGGCATCAAGCATTCCACGGCCTACATAACCAGCATGGGCTGGTTCATGTCCGCTGCCACCGCCGCTGACCAGTGCAACCTTATCCGTCTTTTTATTTGCTCTGACAATGACATCAAAGCCCTTCAATCTCTTTAAATACTGCGGCTGGGATGCTGTCATCCCATTTAACATTTCTTCTACGACATTATCCGGATTATTAATAATTTTTTTCATATAATTTTCTCCTTTATTATTTATAACTTATGATAATTATACTATAAAGCCTGTCAAACTTCTATCAAAATCATACTATATAACTATAAAAGAAAAACGGCATTTAAGATCAAAATGCCGTTTTATCACAAAATCCCATTTACTTATAATCCGTATGCTTTACGCAAAACGGTAAGTGGATGGATTGCCTTTACACCGCTGCCGTTTTCCATCTGCAGGCGGCAGGTACCACATTCACAAACCCCTAATTCCGCATGGGAATTCTTTATTCTATTGAATAACTTAGAGCCGACTTTCATCGCTATTTCGTGCTTGTCTGCCTTAAAACCATAACTGCCCGAAATACCGCAGCAACCTGCATCTGCTTCTTCAATATCAATTCCCGGAATCAAAGGCAATAGTTCCATGGAAGGCCGGCCAATAGCCTGTACCTTCAAATGGCACGGTGCATGATAAATATATTTCGTATTATCATTTACAAAATTTGTATCAAATTCACCAGCATCATTTAATTTTGCCAGATATTCTATGGAATCATACATATGTGCCGCATATTCTGCCATTCCTGCAAAATCAAACAGTTCCTGATATTCCTGTTTGAGCATAAGCCCACAGCTTGTACATGCGGTAACTATATCATAACCCCTGTCTACCCAGCTCTTCAGCAATGCTGCATTCTTCGCTGCATTAACCCGTGCGTCATCAATATATCCACCGGCCACCATTGGTGAACCACAGCAAACAAAATTTTCATCAATAGCAACTTCTATTTTGTTTTTCTGATATACCTTAACGAGGTCTACACCAACTTCAGGTTGATTGTAATTAATATAGCAGCCTGAGAAAAAGACTACTTTACGCAGATATGGATTCTGCTTTATTTTCTTAAACTTGCTAATGAATGATTCGCTGGCATAAGCCGGCATCTTTGCGCTTTGCGCAATCCCCATAGCACCCATAACATTAAAAGCTTTACCAATTGACATTCCCATATTGGCAAAAGTCGAACCAAGCGGTAATGACGTTATGAGTTTTCCCATCTTTTCACTATGTGCAAGCATATCATCAGCTTTTGATTTTCGCGGATGCGTTTTATAATATTCATTTTTGGCTATCATATTCAGTGTAGAAATAGGCACCCCTGATGGGCAAACCAAATCACACGTCTTACAATTAGAACAATAATCCAGCATCGGGTCATCATCAGAAACCAATTTTCTTAAACGAGTAAGTGCTGGGCCAGTCATTTTCGGTCCACGAAATTTTCTTGTCGCTGCAGTAACTGGACATGCAGTGACACATATAGTACAAGCGGTACATTTATCAGGATCTATCGCATGTTGCTTATTTATTGCCATTCTTTTTTATGCCTCCCCACAAAATGCGGCAGCTGCCTTATAAGCTGTAATTAAAGCCACGCCATTGCCTGACTTTTCATAACAAAAATCATATCCTGCCAGACTTCTGCCCGCAACTTTTACATTGGAAGCAGGCTTACTGCCGTCTGCCGCAACCGGTGTCAGGTTTTCGTCAACCTTGACCCCATATTGGGCAAAAATTTGCTTTTTATCCGCAAATAACTGCTTGTACGACCAATCTGTCTGTACTTCTGGAACTTTTATAGAAATATTGAAAATAGGTTCTGTCATGGTACCGATCTGGGTGGTGATACCACCACCATAAACCCCGCCAGTAGCAAGGATAAATTGATCTGCATAGAATTTTCTCTGGCGGTCAAAACCTTCTGTTATGACAGCAAGGCATTTCCCGTCTACGATTTCAGAACCCACAACACGTGCCTTTTCAATTATCTGCACACCATGTTTTTTTGCATACGAATGGAGCATTTTGTTCAAACGTGTCCCTGTCACTGCCGGTGGCAAAGATGACATTTCCACCAACGGACACCCTAATTCTTTTTGCAGGGAATCAAGCACTTCATAATTTGGTTCCAATCCCAAAACAGGCGGTAAAACAATTGCTGTATCAGCTTTTACATGGCTTTTAACCTGTGCGACAAAAGCCTGGTGGCCTTCATCTGTTTCCAACCATCTAGCCACATCCATAGCAGAAATATCACGTAAATCACGCCCATATTCAAAATTAAGCTTGACAACAAATTCTTCAACACTTTTATCAGCACCAAAACGTTCACGTAAATTTCTGGTTGCCATTTCAGCATAAAAATCCTTCATTGTGTCAAAACCAACTACTAAGATATTTTTTGCTTTAAACAAAGCACTTGCATCCATAGTACGTGGCACCAAACAAGTCGGCTTAAAGTTTCCCATAGCTGTCGGTAGCCACATATTTTTATCAGCAGATCCTAAATAAGGATAACCTTCTGCTTCTGTTATTTTCAAAAAGCTGTCAATTGCTTCTTTTGCTATTTTAGGGCCGGTCTTTGCATACGGATGTTCTGGAGACATGCTTTCCATTCCCTTTAGGGGATCACTAACGAATTTTCCCTGGTCATCATATCCCAAGACATCAATGATGCCCCCGCCTATTGTCAATGTACCGGCACCATAAGATAGTATCTGTACTTTTTTCCCTCTGTCAGCGGCAACACAGGCTGCAAACAAACCCGCGACACCATTGCCGATGATTAAAATATCACATTTCTTCATTTTATATCTTCCACCCCGCTCAAGTTTAAGGCTGCATCGTAAATTGCACGTGTGAGTTCAATATCCCGAAGCATGTTGCCCCACAATACGGGACGGATTCCCTTCCAACGCGTTTCTAAAAAGTCTTTTAGCAAATCTACTGAATCCTTAGCCCACGGCATATTTTCTTTGTTTATTGCCCCAACACTGCGGTAAGCGCAAAAAGTTCCCTGGCATGTTCCCATGCCCAAGCGCGTGCGCCGTCTTACGTCACTTACAGTATGGCTTGTTGGTTCAGCCGCTATTTCATCGATTTCCGCCAAAGTAACGTTTTCGCATTCACAGACAAGTTCTTTCATTTCCGGATCGGTTTCAATATGTTTGATAACTCGTTCCAGTTTTTCATTGCCTAAACGTGAAGATGCCAGTTCAGCCCCATAGCTTGGGAACACAGCCTTCGCTCTGTTCATCAATTCAGGGGATGGGTCATCCACCAGATTTTCTTCCGCAGTATGGCATTTTTCATTGACACCAAGCTGTTCACAAACTATATTACAAACCTTTTCAGCCATCAAACGGTAGGTTGTAAATTTACCACCGCAGACGCTCATAAAGTGTTTAATTCCGTCATGTGCATGATCAAGTGCGACGAATCCACGTGATGCACTGCGGCCTTTCGCATTCGGATCAGCACTATATAAAGGACGTGTTCCCGCGAAAACACGTAAGATGCGATAATCATAAATTTCTTCAAATGTTATCTTGCCGATTTCCAACATTGCCTTAACTTCTGCAGTTTCAGTGCTTGTATCATCAGGTGCACTATCAATAGAAGTAGTGCCCAATATTGTTATTGAACCATGCGGCACAAAAATATCTGCATCAGATGATTTATGCAGTCTATGTACTACACGGTTGCAAATACGATGATTGAAAGCTATCAATGTCCCCTTACTTGGTTTTACATTAACAGTAAGGCCTGCCATATGGGCAACTTCTCCAGCAAAAGAACCTGCTGCGCTAATAACAAAATCACAAGCAATTTTGTCTTCCACACCTGTCCATTTATCACGAATCTTTACGCCAACAACGGTACCATTTTCTGTTTCGATAGCAGTAACTTCTTTATAAGTCATTGCCTTGCCGCCGTATTTATTTGCTGAAGCGACAGTCTGCCACAATAAACGGAACCCATCAATGGCAGCCCCTGGACAGCGATACGCTGATAATAACTTACGGCTTAAATTAGGTTCTAATTTAAAAGCTTCATCCATAGAAATAGGGATTGCTGAAATACCACATTCGCCACAGGATTTTACCCATTCTTGTTCAAATTCTTCACTATCTTCAGGTGCACGTACGAAAAGACTTTCGGTAGCTTCCACACAATGCCGCCCAATCCTGCGCAAAATAGTATTTTCTTGAATACATTCTTTCGCAGCCTCTTTATCTTTTACAGCATAACGGCCGCCGCTATGAAGCAATCCGTGAAATCTTGAGCTGGTCCAATAACCAAGGTCATCACGTTCTACCAGAATCGCATCTACTCCGCGCATTGACAAGTCACGCAGAATACCGACGCCGGTAGCACCACCGCCGATAACTACTACTGTTGTTTTTAACATAGCTCTTTCCTTTTCCCCCTCGAGACTTATATATTGTCAGATTTCAGATTATAACTCAATAATCTTCTTTTAACAATACATATTCTTTTACATTAGGATTTAAATTTAATACTTAATTGTCAGGCACTTTCATTTCATAAATATAACTTATATAAATGTAATCCCTTTGTATATATAAACCTTCGTTATTTGTTCTATCTATTTTCAAATAGTGCCCATGTACGCCTGACAAATAAGATTACTTAATTATTATTATAAAGCATGTGACAGTTTATAGCAATATTTTTTGAATGCATTAATAAAAGTATTTATTTCGTATGAAGTTTACTATTTTTCGTATGAAATAGATAATAATAGAGGCCGCAGATTCAAAAGACATCTGCGACCTCTGTTATTATCTAAAATTACATATATTGCTTACTAATCAAAGCCAATTCATAGTGCGGCGAACGGCCTTTAACCAGCCAACATAAAGGTCATTTCTTTTTTCTTCGTCCATATTCGGTTCAAAGCGGCGATCAAGCTGCCAATTCTTAACAAGTTCTTCTTTGTTTTTCCAGAAACCTACGGCAAGCCCTGCCAAATAGGATGCGCCTAATGCTGTCGTTTCAACAACTTTGGGACGATCAACTGGAACACCCAGCAGATCACTTTGGAACTGCATCATCAGATTATTAGCAACAGCACCACCGTCTACTTTTAAAGCAGCAAGCTTAATTTCTGAATCAGACTGCATAGCATCCAAGACATCTTTTGTTTGATATGCCAGGGAATCAAGTGTAGCACGGATAATATGGTTTTTGCTGGTACCACGTGTCAATCCAAAAATAGCACCGCGTGCCTTCATATCCCAATAAGGTGCACCCAAACCTACGAAAGCAGGAACTACATAAACGCCTTCCGCGTCTTTTACTTTGTTTGCATAATATTCAGAGTCAGGCGCTGAATCCAATATTTTCAAGCCATCACGCAACCACTGTATAGCTGAACCAGCAACAAAAATACTTCCTTCCAATGCATATACGACTTCGTTATCGAGTCCCCATGCAATGGTCGTCAGTAATCCATTTTTGGAATCATAAAGCTGCGAACCTGTGTTCATCAACATAAAGCAGCCTGTACCATAAGTATTTTTGGCCATACCAGCTTTAAAGCAAGTCTGTCCGAACAGTGCTGCCTGTTGGTCACCGGCTATACCAGCGATAGGTATTTCTGTACCCTGGGTAACGCTAGGTATGGTGACACCGTATACTTCACTAGAAGGTTTTACTTCTGGAAGCATACATTTAGGAACATTCAAATAACCTAAAAGTTCATCATCCCATTTTAGTTCGCGAATGTTATACATCAAAGTACGTGACGCATTAGAATAATCTGTTACATGAACTTTACCGCCGGTCAGTTTCCAAAGAAGCCATGTATCCATTGTTCCAAAAAGCAGTTCACCAGCTTCTGCTTTTTCGCGTGCCCCTTCAACATTATCAAGAATCCATTTTACTTTGGTTCCTGAAAAATAAGCATCAATAAGCAAACCGGTTTTTTTATGGAAAACATCAGCCAGCCCTTTTGCTTTCAGTTCATCACAAATGTCCATTGTCTGCCGTGACTGCCAGACAATTGCATTATAAATAGGTTTTCCGGTTTTCTTATCCCATACTACTGTAGTTTCACGCTGATTGGTTATACCTATAGCAGCAATTTCATTCGCATCTATATTAGCTTTTGCAATTACTTCTGAAATAGTTCCTACCTGTGTTGACCAAATTTCATTTGCATTATGTTCTACCCAACCTGGTTTGGGGAATATCTGCGTAAATTCACGCTGAGCCACTGCAACTATATTGGAATCATGGTCAAATAAGATTGTTCTTGAGCTTGTCGTTCCCTGGTCCAATGCTAATACATACTTTTTTTCCATGCAAAAAAACCTCCTAAAATTTTCTTTCGTAAATAATTATATAATATTATCTTTTTGCAAAAATCTTATCAGATTATCCCGACAAGCTTAGCAAATATATAAGCCACAGCACCGCCAACCATAGGTCCTACTACAGGTACCCAGCTATATGCCCAGTCAGAAGTACCTTTGCCTGCTATCGGCAATATAGCATGTGCAATACGAGGGCCAAGGTCACGGGCAGGGCTAATAGCATATCCGGTAGGCCCACCAATGCTCAAACCTAAAGCCCAGATCAATACACCGACAAGATAAGGTCCTACACCAGCAGGGAATTTACCGTTATTAGCATGGAACATTGCAAAAATCATTAAAACAAGAAGGAAGGTACCAATTGCTTCGCATAAAAAATTACTTGCATAACTTCTTATTGCTGGGATGGTTGAGAATACACCCAATTTGCTAGCTTTGTCTTCAGTAGCTTCCCAATGTGGCAGATAAGCAAGATAGACAACTATAGCACCGACAATACCGCCTATAAGCTGTGACACCATTGTTGCTACTGCCTGGGTTGGTGTATATACACCGTTCATGGCCTTCGCTAAAGTCACCGCAGGATTCAGATCCCCTTGCGGAGCTCCTAATGAAGTAGCAGTAAATACACCCAGCATAACAGCAAATCCCCATCCTGCCGTTATTACTATCCAGCCGCTGTTTTCTCCTTTAGAACCTTTCAAGCAAACATCTGCCACAACACCGCACCCGAAAATGACCAGTATTGCCGTTCCTAAAAATTCGCCAAACAAATTATCCATTTATGAATCCTCCTAAAATAAATATAAAATTTTTCTGCGTGACGGTCTTCTCCTTACCTCCTTCCCAAAGATTTAACAACATTGTATTAAATTATATAAGCATATACAATATTTATAGTAAGCATAATTGTTGAAATTTTCTTAACCTTTATTTCTCTAAGCAGTCGCGCATTTATAAAAGAGAAAGAATTTCACCCCTGCTTTTATAAATGTGCCCTGCTCTTATGCCATATATGAGAACCCGAGCACAGCCGGAAAGTGTTCATATAAAACTAACTAGCCACTTACAATAAATATGTATGAGCCTGTACAGAATATCTGAAAAAGCTCCCTGCCTATCGTCTCTTTAAGCGGCCTCCTATTATATCGTTAACCTTATAAATAGTTACAAAGGCCATTTCATCAATCTTTAAAACAGTGGTCTTAAGCTTGTCTATTTCCAGCCGTGTCACCACGCAGTATAATATCTTGCGTGTTTCTCCCGAATAACCGCCTTCCCCGTGCAGCAAAGTAACACCTCTGCCCAGTTCATTCATCAGTTTATTGGCGACTTTTTCGTAACTGGAGGTAACAACCATTACCGCGTACGATTCATCCAAGCCTTGAATAACCACATCAATCGTTTTCGCAATAATAAAATAAGCAATCAATGAATACATAGCATTATCCCAGCCAAAAACAAGCCCTGCGCTGCTCAAAATAAATAAGTTAATAAACATTACTATTTCGCCGACAGAAAACACACTTTTTTTGTCTAAGATAATCGCTACCATTTCTGTACCGTCAAGGGAGCCGCCATTCCTGATTATAAAGCCGACGCCAAGCCCTGTTACTATACCCGCCAAAGACAGCAGCCAAAAAAGGAGTTTCAGTAACTTCTTTTATTGGTAAAAACACACTAGTCCATCCTGAAAGACAAACGATGGAAAAAATACTGGCAATGACAAAAGATTTGCCAATATGACGATATCCTAAGCACAGAAAAGGTATATTCAAAACTGTTAGGAAAACACCTAAAGGCAGTCCGGAGAGATAACTTCCCATTATGGAAATACCAACAACACCTCCGTCAATAATATTATTAGGAACCAAAAACAGTTCCAAACCTGCCGCCGTGATTATCGTGCCTATAAATAACTGCACGTATTTGCGTATGCAATGTATATATCGACGTTTATGAGATAGTTTCTGATTTTCCAACATTACCGTCCCTTCTAAAAAACTAAAGTAAACTTAAGTATCTCCAAGATAAAATGCTTCCCATTAGCTATTATAATTTAATTTTCCGATTTATGCAAACGGAAAAATAAATATCTCATTTAATCTAAAATTTAGTTACGAATGAAGTTGTAATAACCAAGTGGTATTTTCCGTTTAAAATAAAACTTAGCACAGAATCAAACTTTCAAAACCTACTGCAAAATTTTTTGCAAATTAAATTTTATGGTATCAAACAGTTCCTGATTATTCTGGTATGTTTCCTCTAGTTTTCCTTGCAGATGGGAAACCCCCTGCTTCATACTTTCAAACTTTCCCAGATTATTATTGATTTCATCAATCTTTTCCTGCGCCTGCGCTATTTTTTTATCAATTTGCACATTATTATCGCTACTATTGTTACCCTGTCCTTGTTCTGCCTTTTGCCCTTTTTCTCCCGTCACAGAATCAAGCACACTGCCCAACCATGATGAGGCAGACTGGTCAGGAGCGTTCTTGCTGGCATTTAATGCTTCTTTTTCCTGTTCAAGCTGCTTACGCTGTGTTTCTAAGTCTTTTTTTTGCTGCTCCAAATCAGCCTGCTGTCTTTTTAATTCTTGCTGTTGGTGGATACTTTCATTCTCTGCGAGCTGTTCTTTGTCATTATAATAAGATGATAAAGAGAATCCACCCGCTAATGCAAGAATAAAAACAATCACCAATAAGCATATTTTTGTCTGCTTTTTTTGAAAGAACCGCATAACTCCATGCGTTGTCTTTTCTTTTGGCTTAACATCTTTTATTTCGATATCAGAACGATCACTGCCGACAAAATCATTGGGGGTAACAGGATCCATTTTACGGGTTTTATCCAATTCATTATCACGGTTATTATACATTTTTTTCCTGCTTCTTTTTCTGTTCAATAACTGCCCCATGTTCCTTGTACATGGTAAGGCAGAGCCTCTTTAGCGACCAAAATCTATTTAGCGGTGTAACTACTGCTTTATACGGAGTAGCTATACTAGCATTATGTAATTTTGCCAATACATCATCAAGCCGTTTATTTTTTATATTGTGGAAAACCATTACCTTATGGCTAAAATCAAAATCGCCCTCATTATTTTTTTCCACTACGGAGAAACCTGTGAGTCCTAGCAAATAACCAACCTTCTGGCAATAATCTTCCTGTTTCACTACAATTGGGTTTATATGCAGTGCCGTAAAAAATTGTTGTACCTCCTGTCGCTCCTGCTCTTCAACAAAATTATACAACAAAACCTCTTCATTTTTTATCTTTCTCATCGCATTACACCTCATATTATTATTATACGTGATAATATCTAATCGCTCAATAGTGTTATTTCTGTTTGTACGCAAAGAACCTGCCTTTCATGGCAGGCTCTCATATTCTTATTCCCAGTTAAAAGCTGCATACTTCAATTTATCATTTAGCTAAATCCCTTTTGATAATATTAGTAAGATTACTTTCATTAGCCGTTAAAGTTTTAGCTTTTTTCAAATTTTCATTGGCTTCACGCAGACTTTTTATGTCCTTATCATCAAGCCATTTTGCATAATTTTCGTAATAAGCTATATAAGCATCACAAATTTGAAGCCGAAGAGTCTGCAACGTTTCCACTGATTTAGGTGGATTTATTGCCGTCAAGGCTTCCTTGAGCATATGCCAATGCGGGAGCATATTTTCATTTATGATTTTTTTCAAGTCATTTCGCACAGAATCACTGCCAATGTTGCTTGAAGTTATTATCTGCTGCAATTGTCCGTCAATGTTATTAAAAGTCTTTTTGTGTTCAGTCATCAATGCATCTGTTTTTTGTACATAAGACAACAGGTATTTTTTCCGTTCCCCGTTAACCATCGTTAAAAAATCCGAAAAATTATTTATTTTTTCTACCATCCAATGTCCATCATCCTGCTGCGCCAAGAGCACTTCAAAGGTGAATGGTTTGTCTATCTCATTTTGCATGACATCAACATCTACAGTCGCCGTTTGGGCAGCTTTATCCACCGATACGACTTTATAATCGACAAAGGATATTTCATTCAATCCGGCATTTTCAAGTAAACTCATATAATTTGTCGTTTCATCATCAGTTGACGCCTGTCCGTCGTCCGCCCATTTACCATTTTGCAAATAACTGGTCAAAGCGACATCAAGATTTTTGGTAAATGCCGTTTTAAATATTTTTGAATATTCTTGCAGGGCAAATGCTGCATCTTCAGTAGAGCGTTGATCCGACTGCGTAATATTGGCTATAATTACATCAGACAATCCGTCCAGTAATTTCTTACGATCTACATATTTGTCAAATGTATTTACATCATGCTTATCAATTGATTCATTAATCATTTTTAATGCATATTCAGGTGTTTTTATGTGATAACCGAAATACCAATATAATGTGCTGCAACATATTACCGCTAAAATTATTCCAATAATGATAGCTTTTATTCTAAAATTAGTAAAATTTTTCATGTCAAACACCTCCTGCTTCACGTGAATTTATTTCATATTATGACATCTTGTTTGTTTTTCCGCAAGAGCAGTAAGTTTTTTTTTGAAAAAACGTCTTAAAACATAGTATAATAAATTGCACTATCTGTTTCATCAGCCAATAAAACTCATGAGGGGACTGTAATATTTTTACTATGAAATTTAAAAATATTGTTTTCGATCTGGACGGGACTTTGCTCGACACACACTCTTTTCTGGTATCAACACTGCGGGAAGCTTTAAAAGAACTGACTGCGCGTCATTTCACTGACGATGAGCTTTCCAGTGTTATCGGCCTCCCTGGAACGGAAGGGCTGCGTCGTCTTGGTATAGACAACATCGCGGACGGTATGGCAAAATGGCATACATACATGAAATATTATCATAGTTCTATAAAACTTTTTGACGGAATCAAAGAATTGCTGCTGACCTTAAAAGAAAAAGGTATACAGCTCGGTATTGTTACCTCAAAATTAAAAACCGAATGCCAGACAGACTTTTTTCCTTTAGGCATCGCCGCTTATTTTGACATAATAATTACAGCCGATGATACCGCAAAACACAAACCATTTGCTGATCCGTTACTTAAATATATAGAAAAAGCAGGAACCAAAAAACAAGATGTATTGTATATAGGCGATACTATTTATGACATAAACTGTGCAGCTGCCGCACAGACAGCTTCTGGTTTAGCATTATGGGGCTGTACCTCGATAAAACATATAAGGGCTGATTATTATTTCAAAAAGCCTGCTGAAATTTTATATTATTTAGAGCAGAAAACTGACCCATTGCTTGAATTACCATGGCTTAAATGGGCAATGGAACTGCGTTTTATCGCCCAAGCCGGCCTTTATTATTCCAAAAACCAATTTGATCTGGAAAGATTCGAACGTGTTTCAGAAATAGCTGTCGAAATGCTTAATCTAAAAACAGGTATTTCCACTGATAAAATAAAGACTTTGTTTTGTAACGAATACGGCTTTCAAACTCCTAAATTGGATACGCGTGCTGTTATTTTCAATAAACAAAATGAAATACTGCTGATCCAAGAAAAAGATGAAAAAGGCAATTGGTCGCTGCCCGGTGGATGGGTAGATATTGATAAATCCATAGCTGAGAATGCTGCTAAAGAAGCATTTGAAGAAAGCGGCCTGACCGTTTTCCCCCGCCGCATTATTGCTGTACAGGAACGCAACCGTCATAACCGTCCTGTTTATGCATATTCCGTTTGCAAAATTTTTATCGAATGCGACATTATTGATGGCTCATTCCAAAAGAACAGCGAAACCTCAGATAGTGCCTATTTCTCTTTCGCCAAGTTACCACCATTATCCGAAAAGAGAAATACCAGAGAACAACTTGCCCTCTGTTTCAAAGCACATAATAAAAAAAACTGGGAAGTCATTTTCGACTAATACCACAGTAAATCCAGTAATAAACCCCAATCTAATAATAAGTACCCCCTATGTGGCAGTAAAGCATTAGCTCTGCCTATAGGGGGTACTTTTGTCAATTGATGTTATTTTTCAAGCATTACAATTTAAATTTTTGAATACTTGTTTTAAGTTTTTCTGCCAATTGTGCCAAATCATCACTTGACGCAGCAATTTCCTGCATCGCCGCAGATTGTTCTTCTGTAGCAGCAGAAACGCTTTGTGAACTGGCAGCAGTTTCATTCATAGCCTGATTTATTTCTGCTGATGATTTTTCTACTTTACGTCCATCATCAACAAGTTTATCCGCGTAAGATAAAACTTCTGCTGTCTTTTTCTGGACATTTTGAATCAATTCCGCTATTTCTAAGAACTGCTTTTCAGCAGCGACAACATTTTCTATTCCTTCACCGACATCACTGCCCGAATGTTCTACTGCCGTTACAGCAGTTTCTACATCCTGATTGATCTCCGCTATAAGTGAAATTATCTGTCCTGCCGAATCCTGTGACTGTTCAGCAAGCTTTCTCACTTCATCTGCGACAACGGCAAAACCTCTTCCGTGTTCACCTGCCCTAGCCGCTTCAATGGCAGCATTTAATGCCAGCAAGTTTGTTTGGGCCGCTATCCCAGAAATAATGTTTACAATCTCACCTATCTTTGCGGTTCCCTTGGACAGCTCTGTTACCGCATCGGTAACATTTTTAGAACTATTATTTATATTTTCCATTTGCGCTCTGGCACTTTGAACAGTTTGGGTACCACTTTGTGTTTTTTCCACTGCAGTATCAGCAAAACTATTAGCATCCTGAGTATTGTCCTTCATCTTGCCAATGTCCTGCATAAAACCATCAAAGACCTGATTAACTTCGTTCATTGCCTTCTGGCCGCGTATAGTCTGTTCTGATACTTTCGTCACTGACTCTGCTACCTGCGCTGCTGTCTGCGCTGCCTGGTTGGAACTTTCTTTAAGCTGTAAAGAAGAGCTGGCTGTATGTCCTGACGCCTCATCAACGTGATGCATCAAATTCCATAATTCCTCCCGCATACCAAGCATTGCCTTGCGCAAAGTACCAATTTCATCCTGTGCGCTATATTTAGAGCGATCTGCTTTTTCTAATGTTTCCTTTGAAAGATCACCCTTTGCTATTGCCTCTACATATTGGGACATTTCCCTAACTGGGCGCGTTACTCTGCCAGCCAGCCAATTAATCACCAATACAGCAATACCCAATCCTACAACGAACAATATAATAAACATCCATGTGAGTTTTTTGACGGCTGCGAATTCCTGTGCTACAGGAGCAACGGTAAATACCCCCCACTTATCTTCCGTTGGTACGTATGCCACCAAAGATTCTACCCCATTAACGGATGTGATCATAAACCCTTTTTTCCCTTGGGAAATATTTTGCATAGCATCTGTCAAATCCTGATTTTGCAAGTCCTTGATATTCGTCTTCATTACCAGTTCCGCGTTCGGATGGCTCGTAATTATACCATCAGGAGCAGTTATTATGCAGTACCCGTCTGCACCTATCTTCATTTCACTGAAACCATCAGTAAACTTTTCCAAAGGAATACCGCCGACTACTGCACCGGCAACATTATTGCCTACAGTTACGGGAGCTGCACCTACTACTATAGCCTTTCCTGTCGTTACCGCGACAATCGGGCTATCCATAAAAGTCTTGCCTTCCGGTATCTTTTTTATGTATGCCAAAGCAGAAGCATCAACATATTTACCGGCACTGGTAGCAACTTTTTTAGCAGACAAGTCCGCAATAAAACTAACAGGATTCCATTCTGTATAAGTGTCATGCATGCGTTTTGTAAACTCAAACTGTGCTTGGTCATTTGCCTGATAAGCAGGAAAATCACCAGCAACTTGCTTACCGAACGAATCTATAACTGTCTTTTCCTTTTGAAACCGTATATCAAAAGCATTGGCTATTTCCTGTGCCTGGATTTGAAAGCGTTCCTCCAAATTAGACTCTACCATTTTAGATGTGATCCAATATGA
Source organism: Pectinatus cerevisiiphilus (assembly GCF_004341685.1). Classification (GTDB taxonomy): domain Bacteria; phylum Bacillota; class Negativicutes; order Selenomonadales; family Selenomonadaceae; genus Pectinatus; species Pectinatus cerevisiiphilus. Next base: position 5,654 of record NZ_SMAA01000008.1, on the reverse strand, counting down.
TATAGCCATAACACACAATAAAATAACTGTGATGGTTATACCGAGAGGCACCAATAATTGAAACTTTAAACTTTTCATTACAACCCTCCATTGTCGTACAAAAAATTTTCCGTATTCAGTTAGACTGCTCTACTGCCTTCAATTCTTTGCTGTAATCACTATTAAGTGCTGCATTTCTAAAAGCATCACCATTTGGCAGGACCATTCGGAAATCCGCTATTCTTGCCACCTGCACCTTACCATGGACAATTCCGCCGTTTAATATATGACCACCCGATTTGCGGTCATCCGAAATAAAATGTAAATGATATCCGGGGACATTGATTCCATTCATATATTGGGGACACCAAATTCCAACTATTGTGCCATGTGCGTTCTCAAGATCAAATACCGACTGAGTTTTTGCTGCTTCGGCCAATGTGGGATAAGGTTTTCCTTTTTTCGGGATAGCACGTGTTTGCAAATTCATTACACCATCTATACGAATAGCATAAATATAATTTGTATCTTTAATGATAGAATCCAACGCTTTTTCTATATCAGAAAAGCTCTTAGCATCATTAATTTCGCCAAATAATTCTGGTTTGAAATAAAGGACATTGGCAAAAGGTGTCTTTACTTCATCGTCAGCAGCAACAACATTCCCTGTTGATGTTACATGATAATCCTGTCCATCCAGTACAACCATTTCCCCATCCAAACCATCATAAGTACCTATGCCGAAATCTCCATATTTTTTAAGCTCACCAACAGAGATCTCACCTTCATAAACACCCTGTATCAGTGCATTTATTGTGGAAACCTGATACATGGCATTTGGTACCACCTGTGCCTTGGCTGTAGCTACAAAAAAGAACATACAAAAAAATATCAGCAATATCCTTTTCTGTAAATTGATTCCTTTCATTATTCTGTCCTCATTTCCCTTGTGTTAGTGGTATGACCTGCCGGTAAACAATTTATCCGACTAGTCTGTAATTCCTCTAAAGCAATTACATGTTTCGTTACTTACAAAATTTTCATTCATTTTGTACATTTTTAACATCAGGATTCCTATTAAGTTGTCTCTACCAAGCTTAGCTTGGTAATTTCATTTGCACGTCTGCCCGTTCACGTGTCTCCTGAGGATCGCACTCATCGTTCTCACGCAAAACCGCAACAGCCGCTTAGCAAATAAAAAATTCCCGTACATTGCCCCATAATTTTCCAATACGTATTAACAGTTAAACATATGCTCATAAATATTATGGAATAAAACGGATAAAGCAATATACAGTTTCTCATCGCTCCCTTCATTATCAATTATTGTTATGCATCAGCCTTTTAATAATGTTCCTATTTAAACAATAAAATAAACATCAAAAACAGACCCCTCAGCATAACAATTTTCACGAACTGAAACAGGAACAGTTTTGTCAGCTTTTAACAAAAAAGCCGCCTTATACTTGACAAAGACGGTTCCTTTTTCCATTCATTTTTACTATATTACTTTTAACAAAAAATGTCAATAAATTCAGTTTAATTGAGAAAACTTTTCTATTGAAATACAAAAAGTCCAGTGCAATTATCGCACTGGACTCTTTAGCTATCTCAATTTTCAATCTGTATTAATTGTTTCTTCAGTAATAGGACGACGACCTGCTTTTCTTCCATAAAAGAGGAAGTACAATATAAAGCATATCACCGCAATACCACCTGCTACAGCATAAAGCTGTTCAAAAGGCATAAAGTCTCTCAAAGACCCCAAAACATATGGGCCTACACCTATTCCTAAATCCAACGCCACGAAATAAGTAGACAAGGCAACACTGATGCGATGTGGCAGCGTCAGCTTTATACAAACGGCCTGCCCATTCGACATGAATGTTCCATAGCCAAGACCTACCAATGCTCCTGACAACAGCAAAGTAGCTGAAGAACCGGTTACACTCAGTAAAAATAAGCCGGCAGCCAAGAACAAATAGCATGGATATAAAACATAATTTTCACCTTTACGGTCAAAAATAACACCTGTAACCGGCCGTGTAACAGTAATGATAACCGCATATACTACGAAGAAAAATGTTCCTGCGTCTACCAAATTTATTTCTCGTGTATAGGCAGCCAGAAAACTTAATACGCTGGAATACGCAAAGCCCATCAAAAAGCCAATACACGATATAACCATAACACGTGATTCCACGTAATTATCCAAGGTATATTTTTTCATCTGTTTTCTTTGTTCATGCGTAAGATCCATTTCTTTTATCGTCAGTGCAAAACAACCTACTACACATAAAAGAATTAATGCCACACAAGTAATTATTATCACACTAAAGTTTGCTACGAGCATCAATAACATACCGAGGAACGGCCCTATAGCAGCAGCGAGGCTTGTGCTAAGTCCGTAATAGTTAATACCTTCGCCGCGTCTTTCTTCTGGGATGCAGCTGGCAATAATTGTATTGGTTGCCGTAGAAATAACACCGTATGCCATACCATTAAGGAAACGGACAGCAAACATAACTGCTAAACTAGGAATATAAAAATACATCAAGGTAGTTACTAAATAAAATATAATGCCGAAATATAAAGCCTTTTTCCTTCCGTATAACTCTATTTCCTTCCCAAGCTGCAACCTAGCTATCAATGTACCGAGAATAAAAATTCCAGATGCCAATCCAGCTTCACTCAATGAAGCATTTAGCTGTTCTTTTGCTACAACCGCTATTATAACCATTAATAAATAATAAATAAGATACACGACAAAATTTATACCGGTATCCAATACAAAATCCTTGTTGAATAAAGAACTTTTGCTCATAACTATAACTCCATCTCCATTTTCATTTTGCGTCTCTTTACAGCTGCCATGCATATGTTTTAAAGGCCTTATTTTAAAGGCTTTTGACACTTCCGAATGAGCTGATAACGCCTATTATATACTTTGGAAATGGGTTTGTATAACAAAAGAAATAGATACCTATCATAAAATTATGTTATATCCAGAGGAAAGAATCGGCACATTTTCGTGCTCTAAAACAACTACAATATTGCCTTATTGCTTATTCGCATACAAATTTTGCACATAATCAATAAAGATTTTCATAATCTTGTATCTGGGATTATTCTTCTTGTACATTAAATAACATTTCAAATTAAATGAAGGTACCATACTATAATAACCAGTATCAATGCCGACTGCATTGAGTAAACGCTCAGAAAGGACAGCCCCCGTTTCATTTTGCTGGCAATAATTCATAATAGCATAAGGAGTAGATAGCCACGCTTTAATAATTGGTGTTGCCTTATTCACCATAAAATAATTTTTTATAATCGAATTCATTAAATAATGTGGTGCATACTGCACCAGAGAATAGTCCGCAATGGTCTTTATATCAAGCTTCTTTTGCTGAAGATGCAAATGAGGTGCATAAAAAACCATCTTTTCGTTGCAGAAAAAAGTTTTTCCATATTTCGCTGAATCAAATTGTGACATATAAAAAGTCGATATTATATCCAGTGAGCCTTCTTCCAATTGGTGAAAGAGTTCGTGTGCCTCTAGATTATAGACATTTATTGTCAAATCTGTATTATGTTTTTGAAAATATGCTAAATGCTGGTTCATAAGCACATCTCCCAAAGACATCAGCGCGCCTACATTTAAAGGCACTATCTTCTCTTTAATCTGCTTCATTTCATAAACGCAATCAGATAAATCTCCCATAATTTTCTGAATGCGATGCAAAAATTTCTCACCCGTTTCTGTCAGGTCACTGCCTCTGTTTGAGCGAACTATAAGCTTCACGCCCAAAAGTTCTTCCAGCTTTTTCATTTGAAAACTGAATGCAGACTGAGTAATATTTGCCTTTTTTGCTGCTGTCGTAAAATTTCTGACCTTGCCATAAATAATAAAATTTTCCAGTTGCTGAATATTTGGCAATTGTTCCATTAATATCCTCCAATAGCCCTATTTCCCCATATAAATTTTTTGCCCTTGTCTTTGTGAAAAATTTTCCAATTTCAAACCTCACAAAAGCAAAACTTAATTCATATACAGCTAAAGAAAATTCTATTGCATTTTTATGATTAATTCAATAGTAGTATGCATATTTTTAAAAGTTTTTTTAATAAACTACAACAAAAGATATATTTTATTGTACAAATTTACTCTGTACACAGCTTTTTTTCTTTCATTTTTGCTTTGATAACAGCCAGCATAACAAACCACACCGGCGTCACGAATAAGGCGACCCGTGTTTCTTCATTAAAGGCTAATATCACTATAACAAAAGCAAAAAACAGCAGAATCAAATAACTGCTCAACGGATAAAATGGCATCCTGAATTTATTTGCTGCCGCGGACTGAACCTTTGAGCGGCGGTATTTCATGTGACAGATAACCATAATGGCCCAGATATAAATAAAACAAATTGTCGATATACTGGTAATCAAAACAAAAACACCTTTAGGCATTATGTAATTGAGAATGACTGAAACCAAAATGACTGCGACAGAAAACACTGTAGCATTTGCCGGTATCTGATGTGAAGTAAGCGTCTGCATTGATTTTGGTGCATTGTCCTCTTTTGATAAAGAATACACCATCCGGCTCGTACTGAAAATCCCACTATTACAAGCTGATGCTGCTGCTGTCAGTACAACGAAGTTTACTATTCCAGCCGCTGCCGCCACACCTACCGCAGCAAAAACTTGGACAAACGGGCTTTGGTCTGGGCTTACCACTGTCCACGGATAAATACTCATTATAATAGCAAGCGCGCCTATGTAAAAAATTATAATACGTATAGGAATATGATTAATCGCTTGGGGAATGACAGTGCTCGGATTTTTTGTTTCTCCTGCAGTTATACCTACTAATTCAATACCTGTAAAAGCGAAAACGACCATTTGGAAAGAAAGTATAAAACCAGTTATTCCATTTGGGAACCAGCCTCCATTATTCCATAAATTGGCAAAACTTGATTCACCGGCATTAGTTGAAAAACCTTGGAAAAGTATAACGGCACCCACAACGATCAAGGCCAATATTGCTACTACCTTTATCAGGGCAAACCAAAACTCCATCTCACCAAACATCTTCACCGCAGTAAGGTTCATTATCAATAAAACCATTAGCAGTATAAAGCTTGGTACCCACTGTCCAATACTGGGGAACCAGTACTGGATATAAAGTCCTGCCGCCGTCAAATCTGCCATAGCAAGGGAAATCCAACAAAACCAATAAGTCCAGCCTGTAATAAAAGCAGCCCTATCTCCCATGTACTCATAAACAAAATCAACAAATGAATGATAATTTAAATTTGAAAGCAAAAGCTCACCCAATGCCCGCATAACCCAGAAACAAATTATACCTGTCAACAGGTAAGCTAAAAGAATAGAAGGCCCCGCCAGATGGATTGATCTGCCCGCCCCAAGAAAAAGCCCTGTACCTATCGCCCCGCCAATTGCCAATAATTGTACATGACGATTTTTTAATTCTCTTGATAAATTTTGATTTTCCGACATATAAACTCCGCCTTTTAGTTATACTTTTGATACTTTAAAAATTTTATAAATAATAACTATCCACCCGCATAGCGGGTGGTTTTTCTTTTTCGGGCATAGCCCTTTTACACTGGCTGCGCATAAATGCGCTTTTTATTGGCCTGCCA
>NZ_SMAA01000007.1 GCF_004341685.1 Pectinatus cerevisiiphilus | reverse complement strand
GATTACCTCAGGTTATATTTTTGATTAGACACCTAAATCATAACACGAGGTCACTATGGATTTTTATCTGTTCAATTTCATTTTACAATTAACCAAATTTTTGAAGGCCTAAAGTTTATAAAAAAAAGTAGTTGCGCACTTATATGTGGTGTGGCAACTACTTTTTTAATATTAATATAAAATTATCTTCAATCAGCGTAAAAATGTTATGGCGGCGAAATCTGTCAACATGGATAAATATTGCGGCCATACACCGAAAACAACTGTGGCTGTCATGCTTATCAGGACTGCGGCACGTACAGCACCTGATATAGTGATGGTACTACCATCGCTTTTACCGGTATACATTACTCTGACAACTTTTAGATAATAGTATACGGACAGCATAGACATGATGAAACCAACAAAGGCAAGCCATAGATAACCATGTTCAACAACTGCCATAAACAAATACAATTTACCGGCAAATCCTGCTGTAGGAGGAATACCTGCCATGGAAAGAAGCGATACGGACATGACCATGGCTAAAACAGGGGCACTTTGGGAAAGAGCCGTAAATTGCTCGTAATCGGTTCCTTTTTTCTCAAGTGCAACAACGGTAACTACGGCAAAAGCACCTGTATTTGCTAAAACGTACAGGAAGGCATAGAATAAAACACCTTTTAGTCCCTGTGGACTTGCCGCACAAATGCCTACCATCATATATCCTGCTTGGGCAATAGATGAATAGGCGAGCATACGTTTTATATTTTTTTGCTTCATGGCCGCAATGTTGCCGCCTATCATACAAATGGCAGAAAAGACTGCTAAGACTGGCATAAAATAATCGGCAGCGGGGAAGAAGGCTTCAAAAAGTATGCGCATAAATACGGCTATTGCTGCTGCTTTAGAGCCCATGGCTAGGAGTCCGGTTACTGGTACGGGTGCTCCTTCATATGTATCTGGAGCCCACATATGAAAAGGAATAATGGACATTTTGAAAAATATACCAGCAGTTATCATCATCATTCCCGCAATACCTAAAGCAGAGAAAAATTCAGGATTTTTGCATACAACTGCAAAATCGAAACTGTGTGCTGTTCCGTAGATGAGACTTATACCGTAAAGTGTGACTGCCGTTGATAATGAACCTATTATGAGATATTTGATAGCAGCCTCAGATGATTTTTTATTAGTTAAGCCAAAACCTGACAGAGCATAAAAGCTTATTGTCATGAGTTCCAGACCAATAAAAAATGTTAAAAAGTCATTGGCGGAAGCAAGTATCATCATTCCTGTGAGAGCGAATAAAATCATAGAATAAAATTCACTGCTGTATTTCATGGTGTCTATATATTGTAGAGAAAATAAAACGGTCAGTATCACTGCTAAGAGGAAAAGTTGTTTAAAGAAGATAGCATAGTTATCATAATAGAATAATCCCTGATAAAAATATGCTGAGATAGTTAAATGATATTGCCAAAATAAACTTATTGCTAATATAGACAGAACCAATATTGTTATATAGCCCAGAGGGCGGCGTGTTTCTTCAGATGGTAGCAGCAGATCAATTATTATCAAGGCTAAGGCTAAAACTAAAACAGTAATTTCTGGATAAATTACATATAGATTCATTGCTAGATCCCTCCTAATGTGAACAGCAGGGACGGTGCTGCACTTAATCTTTCAAGAAATGGCCCTAAGGGAGAAATGCCGCTGTTTATCGGTGCCATTAAAAGCTGTGGGAAGAGACCGAAAAGAATCAGGATGGTACCTAGCAGAAACAACGGAACTAGTTCGGCCCCTTTGGCATCATCATAACGATCAAAGCTACTATCGCGCGGACCGAATAAGACTTTTTGCAGAACACGTAAAATGTAAATGGCGGTAAATACTATACCGGAGACTGCTATTATTGCCAGAATCGGATATTGGGCGAACAAGCCTACGAAGATTGTGTACTCGGGAATGAAACCGATAAGCCCAGGTAGTCCGACCGAAGACATGCCCGCAAGCATGAAACCGGTTGCTATTTTCGGCATTTGATGTGCTAGGCCGTGCAGTTGGTCTACACTACGCATATGAGTCTTTTCGTATACATAACCAATCATGGCGAAAAATAAGGCACTCATGATGCCATGGGCTACCATATTGGCGACAGCACCACTAAGGCTGATTGTGTTAAGTGCTGCAAAACCGAGAAGTACATACCCCATATGGGAAACGGATGAATAACCAACGACATATTTGAGATCTTTTTGGACTATTGCTACATAAGCAGCATAGATGACATTGGCAAGGCCGAGGATTATAATCAACGGTGCCCAAAATTTCGCACCTGCTGGTAAAATTAAAAGCCCTAAACGGATAAGTCCATACCCACCAATCTTTTTCAAGACACCAGCATGAATCATTGAGACTGCTGTAGGTGCGCCAGCATATCCATCTGGTGACCATGTGTGAAAAGGGAACATGGAGATAAGTGTGCCAAAACCGAGCAGCATGAGGAAAAATACAATTATTTGAAATTGGATGCTCAGCGTTCCATAAAGATGTGCGCTGGAAAGTGTAGCAATATCAAAAGTACGCATACCGGGTGGAAAGGCCTGGAGATACAATGCCACTATACCTACGAGCATGAAAGCAGAGCCTATTAATAGGTAGATAGTAAGCTTCATGCCGGCATATTCTTTGCTTACCCGTTTGGTGGAGCCCCATACAATTACCATTATATATATAGGGATAACTACCAGCTCATAGAAAAGCAAAAAGATGAATAAATCCAGAGCAATAAAAGTACCTGTAACACCTGCGATCAACAATAAAAGTAAAATGAAAAATTCTTTAGGCCTTTTGTTAATATTCCAGGAACTAAAGACAGAGGCTAAACCGATTATATCGGTTAAGAAAAGCATTGGCAGTGATATGCCATCGATACCAACAGCATAAGAAACACCCAAGTCGCTTATCCACGGTATCTTTTCAACAAATTGCATACCTCCTGCCGAACTATCATAGTTTATGTACACATATATAGTTAGCAGAAAGCTTATCAGCATGGCTATAGCGGCTACTAATTTTATTGCCTTTTTTGAAGTCGGTGGAATAAAGAACAAAAGTAATATTGCTAGAATAGGCGTTAGCAGAATAGTTGATATAAAAGGGAAATCCATTGTTATAAAGCACCTCCTCCGGCAACGATGCCGCTTATTGTATTAAAATATAAAATACCGCAAAGCAGCAGAATGACTACACCGCAAAAAAACGCAGCCGCATATCTTTGTGTTTGTCCGGTTTGTAATTTTCCCAAGAGGATGCTGAGAAACAATACTAACCCTGAGACAGCATTTACTATTCCATCAATGATGTATATATCAATGAAATACATAATCTTACCTATTCCGTCGATGAAGATGCGACACAGAAGGGCATAAAATTCATCGATATAATATTTGTGAAAGCTCACTGTATATAAGATGCCTAGCTTATTGGCTATATAGTCTGCGGACCATCTTTTCCGGACATATATATTCCAAGTCAAGGCAAAGGCAAGCAGTGGCAGCAACGTAGAAAGAATAGCTATAGATAGGTTCATATGCTCTTCCAAAGGGGCACCGAAACGAATCCAGTAACCAAAGTCACATATGTAACCCCAAAGGCCGCTGCCAAATGATAAAATCGCCAGTATTACCAAAGGAACCTGCATGAAATAGGAGATATTGTGTAGTTTGGCTTTTGTTTCTTCACCAAAGAAAACAACAAATAACAGTCTGGACATATAAAAGGCCGTCATAAAGGCTGTTAATGTGGCAAGTAAATACATTGGCGTGCTAACTGACAGGGCTGCTGATAAGATTTCATCTTTCGAAAAGAAGCCTGCAAACGGAGGAATTCCCGATATCGCCAGAACCCCAACTGTCATTGCAGCGAATACTAAAGGAATCTTTTTGCGCAATCCGCCCATTTTGAAAATATCAGCTTCTTCACTCATAGCATGCATGACAGCACCGGCACAGAGGAAGAGCAGTGACTTGAAGAATGCGTGTGTAAAAAGATGAAAGAGTGAGGCTGTGAGTGAACCTACCCCTAAAGCCAGCATCATATAGCCTAGCTGGCTTATTGTCGAGTAAGCCAAAATACGTTTTATTTCTCGCTGGGAGAGAGCAATGCTCGCACCGAAGAAAGCAGTAAAGGCACCTACCCAGGCGATAAGCTCCAGTAACGCAGGAACCGAGGCAAAGAGAAAATAAGCTCTTGCTACCAGATATACACCAGCTACTACCATTGTCGCTGCGTGTATCAAGGCAGAAACAGGTGCAGGCCCCTCCATGGCATCAGGAAGCCATACATGCAAAGGAAATTGTCCCGATTTGCCGATTGGCCCTATAAAAAGTAAGATGCCTATTACGGTCAGTGTGCTCGTTCCGTAAGAGGCAATATATAAGGGGAGAATTTGCTTTAGCTCAAGAAAATCGACAGTACCGAAAACTGTTTGCAATAGCAAAATACCGATTAATAAGCCAAAATCACCTATGCGTGTAGTGATAAATGCCTTTTTTGCAGCTTCTCTTGCGGCGATGCGTTGATAATAAAAACCTATCAGTAGATAGGAGCAGAGTCCCACCAGTTCCCAAAATATATACATCTGTACGAAATTTATGGCTATATTAAGGCCAAGCATGGAGGCACTGAATAAAGATAAGTAGGCAAAGAATCTGCCAAAGCTCTTATTTCCCTGCATATAGCCGATAGAGTATATTTGCACAAGCAGAGAAACAAGTGAGACAACAAATAGCATCATTACTGATAACGGATCTATTAAAGCACCCATCTCAAAATGCAAACCGGCAATTTCTGCCCAAGTCACGCGTTGGATGAACGGTGCATCTACGCTGATACCACTGTTTAAAACTGCAAATGCAGCAAATGTTGATAAAATAAAACTGACAGCAGAGGCAAGAACTGCTATAAAGGCTGATATAGCTGCCCACCTTTTAAAGAACAGGCCGATCAGCACAAACGCTATAGCCGGTAATAAAGGAATGAGCCATGTGTTAGTAAGTGCAAAATGTTCCATACTTTTGCCTCCTATCCTTTCATGCTGTTTAATTTATCAATATTAACCGTTTGAAAATCACGGTAAACGCGGAAGATCAATGCTAATCCCACTGCAACTTCAGCAGCAGCCACTGTGATGGAGAAAAGAACCATAAGCTGTCCTGAGAGATTAGGCGTAGGTAGAAAATGATTAAATGCTACCAGATTGATATTTACAGCATTGAGCATTAGCTCTATGCACATCAATATTGAAAAAAGATTTCTTTTTATCAGTATGCCGTATAGGCCAATGCAAAAAAGTGCGGCACTTATAATCAGAAAATGCGTTATACCTATAGTCATTTTTCGTCGGCTCCTTTCGCCAAAACAACAGCACCTATCATAGCAGCTAAAAGAAGCACGGCAGCTATTTCAAATGCCAGCATATAATGTCCAAGCAAAAGATCTGCCAGCCCTGAAACGGTGTCACCGGATAGAGCAATTATATTGTTAGTAGTCGGCAAAACTTCTGAGTTTACAAATATATAGGCCAATAGAAAAAATAGTAAACCTGCTAAAACAGATGCGCGCAAGATATATTTCTTTTCCGGCATGTTTGTTCTTTCCATAGTGGTTCTTCTTGTTATCATTATGCAGAGGACAATCAAAATGACTATGGTTCCAGCGTAGACCATTATTTGCACTGCTGCTAAAAAATCTGCACTAATCATTGCATAAAGGCCGGCAATAGACAGGAAACAAACTACCATAAAAAGTGCCGAATAAACGAGGTTTCGGCAATAGACGATAGCCAATGCGGAAAGCAGCATGACTGCAGCTAAAAAGTAAAATAATGCTGGATTTAGATCATTGTTCATTATTTATACCCTCCTTGTTTCTGGCAACTGCGTCATATGTCAGGTCTTCTTTGTAATAGCAGGCGTTTTCATAATTTTTATCCCAGCTGATTGCTTTCGTCGGACACGCTTCTACGCAAAAATTGCAATACAAACAGCGTCCTGATTTGTGCACATACTTTTTCATATGGCGTTTTTTCTGGTCGTCAACTTCAACTGTTAAAGCCAATGCTGCATTGGGACATGACATGGCGCACAATTTACAGCCAATGCATTTTTTTTCATTTAAGACGAGTCTGCCGCCACGGAATAAATCACTCATCGGCAATTTTTCTTCTGGATATTGAACGGTTTCTTTCCTGCCAAAAAAATGCCTGAGCGTGACGGACAGGCCGATTAACAAACCTTTACCCTGCATGTTATTCACCTCAATATATCCATTTGTAAATATAAATGCCTATTCCCGTAGCCATTATATTAAAGAGTGCCAGCGGCAGTAAAACTTTCCAGCTTAATGCCATCATTTGGTCAATTCTGGTGCGTGGAAATGTCCAACGAATCCACATGAATATGAAAATGACGATTAAAACTTTTATAATAAACCAAATTATTCCTGGCAGAAATGGTCCCTGCCAACCGCCTAGAAACAAAGTAACGGTCAAGATAGCTGCGGCGAGGAGGTTTGCGTATTCCGCAAGGAAAAATAAAGCCCAGCGCATACCACTGTATTCCGTAAAAGGTCCGGCTATTATTTCTGCTTCACCTTCGACAAGATCAAAAGGTGTACGGTTGGTTTCCATTAGCATAGCTATAATAAAAATAATAAAAGCTAAAGGCTGGACACAAACAAACCATACGTTCGTTTGTGCGGAGACAATGTCACTCATACGTAAAGATCCCGTCACCATTACGACTGCCAAGATAGAAAAAGCTATTGGGATTTCACTGCTTAACATTTGAGCTACAGCACGCATAGCTCCCATAAATGAATACTTATCTTCTGAGGCATAACCACCAATCAGAAACATTAGTACTCCCTGCGACATAATTGCCATTACAAAAAATACACCGATGCCTATATCTGCAAAAATAGCTCCTTCGTCAAAAGGAAATACCGCATAAACGAGTGCTGCTGGGATAAATAACAGCATGGGAGTCATTCCCCACAGCAACCGGTTAGCCTTTTCTGGGACAATGTCTTCTTTGGACATCAATTTTATCATATCGGCCACTGTCTGTAAGAGACCAAACGGGCCTACGCGGTTTGGCCCTAACCTGTCTTGGATAAAACCGCAGATGCGTCGTTCCATATAAACTTGTATAATTACGGCTAAAGAAATAACTGCGAATATAGCTATTATTTCCAGCAACACCATGATTAACTGTGCTGCGAAACCGTGCCCTAAAAGAGATTCAATCAATCCGGTAATAAAAGCTGCCAGACTTGCCAATAATCCTGTATGCATATTTTCACCCGCCTTTTTTTTAGAATTTCAGCAATCAACTTCACCCAAGATAGGATCAATGGTAGACATTGCTACCACTACGTCACCTACCAGATAACCACGGCACATCGTATCCAATGCCTGTAAATTGATAAATGATGGTCGGCGTATGTGGATACGATAGGGTTTTGCTGAGCCGTCACTTACTATATGATAACCAACTTCACCGCGTGGGCCTTCGAGCGTATCATATATTTCACCCTTTGGCGGGCGTAGCACTCTTGGAACTTTTGCCGTAAATTCTCCTTCTGGCAGGCCGTCAAGAGCTTGTCGGATTATTTTGGCGCTTTCGGTTATTTCTTGCATACGGACAATATATCTGTCCAAATTATCACCTGTTTTGCCGAGTGGTATAGAAAAATCAAAATCGTCATAAGAACTGTAGGTATTTTCTTTGCGCAGATCATAATTAACACCGCTGGCTCTCAGCATTGGGCCTGTTACTCCCAGATGAAGTGCCTGCTCCGCAGACAATAGGGAAGTCCCTTTTAGGCGGTGCTGGAAAAACTCATTGCCAGTGAGTAAATCATTGTATTCGTCCAGCATGGAAGGAAGAGCAGATAAGAAATGATTTATCATATCAATTATCTTGGCGGATAAATCATTTTTGACACCACCGATTCGTATGTAACTGTAAGTCATGCGAGCACCGCAAAGCTCGTTGAAAATATCTAGGATTCGTTCTCTGTCACGGAAAGGATAAATCATACCTGTGGTCGCCCCAATATCGACAGCCAAAGAGCCAATAAAAATCATATGGCTGGCTATACGGTTTAGTTCAGCCATAATGACCCTTAAATACTGTGCCTTTTCGGGAACTTCTATGGCAGCAAGTTTTTCTACTGCGTGGCAGTATGAAAAATTATTGTTCATTGCCGATACATAATCTAATCTGTCAGTATAGGGCAGGCACTGAAAATATGTCCGCTGCTCCATTAATTTTTCGATACCGCGATGTAGGTATCCCATGCAGGGGACGGCTTTAATAACTTTTTCACCGTCCAGGGTAAGTAATACCTGTAGGACTCCATGTGTACTGGGATGGACAGGTCCCATAGATAATTGGTAGGTTTCTGTTTTTATCATTTTTCACTGATGCCCCCTTTTTCGACCTGCTTATAAGATTTTTGCAGAGGGTGGCCGATAAAATCGTCAGGCAGTAATATACGTTGCAGATTGGGATGGCCTAAAAAATTAATTCCCATAAGGTCATATTGCTCCCGTTCCTGAAAATCTGCTTCCGGCCAAAGTTTTGTCAGTGTTGGGATATTAGGGTCAGTTTTGGCTAAGGCTATTTTGACCATAAGTTCTTCGTTGTTGGTACGATTGGCAAGGTCATAGACCACTTCAAAATGATCATCATAATCGACTGCCGTGATATTGGAAAGCATATCAAATTTGTAACGTATTTTTAGAGTATGCATAATTTCCACAAAAACTTGCTGTTTAAGGATAATGAGTGTTGGTTTTTCTAATGTATCATCAAAATCCATTTCACTGGGGAAATCTTTTTTTAATGCATAAAGTTTGTCTTTTGCTAAATATTTTCTTTTCATTTCGCTGTCCTTTGCACTATTTCAGGATGGCGTATTTTTTCTTTTAGCTGGAGCATTCCATATATTAAAGCTTCAGGGCGTGGTGGACATCCTGGGATGAAAACATCAACTGGGATGATTTTATCTATGCCGGGCACTACTGAATAAGCATCAGCAAATGGTCCGCCTGCGTTGGCACAGCTGCCCATAGCGATTACGTATTTTGGTTCAGGCATCTGTTCATAAAGACGTTTTAAAGGAGGTGCCATTTTCCATGTCAATGTTCCGGCAACAATAAATAGATCAGCCTGCCGTGGTGATGGGCGAAAGACTTCATAACCAAATCGTGCCAGATCAAACCTTGCGGCAGCTGCACACATCATTTCTATGGCACAGCATGATAGGCCAGAGGTCAAAGGCCAAAGAGAATTACTGCGGGCCCATTTAAAAAGGCCGTCAATTGTTGTGATCATGACATTGTTTTTTAGCACTTCCGGTACTAGATCGACTATTTCCATGTTAAAGCCCCCTTTTTCCATGCATAGGCCAGTCCTATTGCCAATATGCCTGCGAAAATAAACATTTCTACAAGCGCAAATAATCCTAGATCGTTAAATTTTACGGCCCACGGAAATAAAAAAATGGTTTCTACATCAAAGACTACAAAAATTATTGCATATAAAAAATAACTGATCCTGTATCGTATTATGTTGCGGCCCACTGTATCAACACCACATTCATATTGGGAGTTCTTTTCTTTATTGGGTTGACGCGGTTGAATGATTAAGGGAACTATCATCGCCATGATGGGAAAGATTGTTGCAGCGATAAGCAGGATAAATATTTTTGCGAAATATGACATCTTATCACCTCCCTTTAGTAAGTTTTAGCCAGCTGGTTGTATAATGTTGTCTTTACGAAATTATGTTATACAATAACCAAAAAGGGCAATCAATTTATAACATAATTATATATTATTGTAAAATAAATATTAGTTATTTAAAAAGCGGATCTTAAAAACTTTCATTTATACTATTGTAGCAAAATTACAATAATAATTATAGACTATATTTCATATAATTTTAAAAAGTGCTATATAATGTCTCGTATATATTATATTTTAGTATACATTCTTCTGGGATTATTAAAATAAACCATTATTATATTATAAAATAAAAATATTGAAACCTGATGTTACGACAAGTAAATTTACTTGACAAAGATTTCTTGTTCAGCTATAATGTTCCGTAGTTTAAAATCGGTTGCCGAGGTGTTCAACGTGTTAGACAATTTTTTACGTCTGAGCATGCTTTTTGATTTTTATGGAGCGCTTCTCACGGAAAAACAGCAAGATTGTCTCAGGATGCATTTATATCAGGATCTATCCCTTTCAGAAATAGCATCACTGATGAATATTTCTAGGCAGGCTGCTTATGATACGCTTCACCGTTGTGAAATTATTCTAGAAAATTATGAGATGAGATTAAACGCAGTAGAAAAAAATAAATTGTTTAGAGAATCGCTGAAAAAAATTCTAACAGATGTGGAATCGCTAAGGGAGAATTTTCAGGTGGAAAAACTTGACAATGTAGAAACGAAAATAAAAAAAATGTTAAATTGTTGATTTTGAAAGGAGGAGCTTAATTGATTTTTGAGTCTCTGGCTGAGAAATTGCAGAATACTTTTAAAAAGCTGCGTGGGCATGGACGGCTTTCGGCAGAAGATGTCAATGCGGCGATGCGTGATATTCGGATGGCATTGCTTGAGGCTGATGTTAATTTCAAAGTAGTAAAAAGTTTTGTAGCAAAGATAAAAGAACGTGCTATCGGCGCGAATATACTAGAAAGTCTTACACCAGCCCAGGCTGTAATAAAGATAGTTAATGAAGAGCTTACTGAATTAATGGGTGGAACTGTCAGCCGTATAAATATTGCGGCGAACCCGCCTACTATAATAATGATGGTCGGCCTGCAAGGCGCAGGAAAGACCACTTCGGTTGGCAAGCTTGGCACCATGCTTAAAAAACAGGGTAAGCATCCTTTATTTGTTGCAGCTGATGTCTATCGTCCTGCTGCCGTAAAGCAATTGCAGGTTATCGGTAAACAACTGGATATTCCTGTTTTTTCCATGGCGGAAGGATCTAATCCAGTTACGATCGCAGAAAAATCTCTGGAACATGCACATTCACATGCTAATGATGTTGTCATTATCGATACTGCTGGGCGCCTGCATATAAATGAAGAGCTTATGCAGGAATTGAAGTTTATCAAGGATAATGTCCATCCGCATGAAATTCTGTTGGTAGTGGATGCGATGACGGGGCAGGATGCAGTCAACGTTGCGGAAAGCTTTAATGCTGACCTTGGCCTTGACGGTGTGGTTTTGACAAAGATGGATGGAGATGCCAGAGGCGGCGCAGCACTTTCTGTTAAAGCGGTCACCGGTTGTCCTATAAAATTCGTTGGGACAGGCGAAAAACTTGACGCGTTGGAACCTTTTTATCCTGACCGTATGGCTTCCCGTATTCTCGACATGGGCGATGTTCTTTCTCTTATCGAAAAAGCGCAGGAAACCTTTGATGCCGATGAAGCCAAAAAGATGGAAAAGGCATTACGCAAGAATCAATTTACTCTGGATGATTTTTTAAATCAGATGCAACAAGTAAAAAAACTGGGTTCTCTTGATAAAATTTTGGGTATGCTGCCGGGAATGGGCGGACTCAAAAAGAAGCTCGGCGATGTTGATATGGATTTAAAAAATAATAAGGAACTTGCCCATATTGAGGCAATTATAAAAGCGATGACTCCTGCGGAAAGAAGTAATACTAATATCATAAATGGCAGCCGCCGTAAGCGTATAGCAGCAGGCAGTGGAACCAGGGTGCAGGATATTAATAAGCTTTTGAAGCAGTTTGCTGAAATGAAAAAAATGATGAAGAAAATGACCGGAGCCAAAGGGAAAAAGGGACTGAAGGGGTTTCCTAAAGGCATGCAGAATATGAAGTTTCCATTTTAAGGAGGTGAATCTCAAATGGCAGTAAAAATTCGTTTAAACAGAATGGGTGCTAAAAAAAATCCGTTTTACCGTATCGTTGTAGCTGATTCCCGCGCTCCGCGCGATGGACGTTTTATCGAAATTGTAGGCAGCTATGATGTAACAAAAGAACCGGCTGTTGTAAATATAGATGAAGAAAAAGTCATCAATTGGATGAGTAAAGGTGCACAACCGACCGATACTGTAAAGACATTATTAGCCAAAAAAGGTATAATAGCTAAATTCGCTGAATTTAAAAAAGCGAACAAGTAAGAAAGAGGCTATGATATGAAACAGCTTATTGAGCTTATAGCAAAGTCTTTAGTAGACAATCCAGACATGGTAATCGTTAATGAAAAAGATGACGGGAAAACTGTTATTTATGAACTTTCCGTTGCTGACGATGATATGGGAAAAGTGATTGGCAAACAAGGCCGTATTGCTAAGGCAATGCGGACTGTCGTAAAAGCCGCGGCAGCTCGTGAATATAAAAAAGTCATAGTTGAAATCATCTAACACACAGCGGCAAAAAACTTTGTAAAAAGTCTTGCCGCTGTTGTCATATATTAATAAAAATCAGGAGGTTTCTAAAATGGAATCGATAACTCTGCAATGCCCTATAACGGTGAAAGCAAAGGTTACTGAAAAATTTAAAACGGACATGATGCATAGTCTTAATCGGCAGATAGAGAAGATTGATGCTGAAATTTCTCGTATAGAAAAAGATATGAAAAAAGTTTTGACTGAACAAAACACAGGTGATGTTCAGCGTGTTTCCATGCTTTTACAACGTATGGAAGAAGAAAAACAAAAAAGATTATCTTTTAAAGAAAACCTTAAAAATAAAATCACTGATACTGAAGAATTAGAAATCGGCGCGGAAATTGTGCAAGGCACATTACAACGTTTGGTAGAAATAAAAATAGGTGATACCATGCCGGAAATAATGAATACGGAGCTTTTGGTTGAAGATGGAAAAATTATCGAAATGCGTGACTGATAAAAATTTCATAATCATCGGCAAAATAGGTAAACCACATGGCATCAAGGGAGATATACGTGTTTATCCGCTTACGGATTTTCCCGACAGGTTTGCGAAACTCACTACTGCGTATATAGATGAGCTGCCTGTAAAAATAGAGTTTGTTCAGAACCATAATGGTGTGCTCATTATGCATATACAAAATTTTGACAGTCGTGAAAAATCAGCTGCCTTAACAGGAAAGTTTTTGCAGGTACCACGTGCAGAAGCAGCACCTCTTTCGGCGGGTGAATATTATACATTTGATATAATCGGGCTTGCTGTTTATGATGAAAAAAATACAAAGCTGGGAACAGTGACCAATGTATTAAAGACAGGCAGTAATGATGTCTACGTTGTTGAAAAACCAGAAGATGGCGGAACGATTTTACTGCCAGCCTTAAAAAAGGTAGTTACCAAAATCGATATAAAAAACAAGCGGATGGACGTCATATGGACAGATGAGCAATAGAATGAAAATAGATATAGTCACATTATTCCCCGAAATGTTTAATGGGCCTTTTAACAACAGTATTATTGGCAGAGCTGCTGATAAGCATATCCTTGATATAGCTTTTACTAATCCGCGCGATTTTACTTATGATAAACATCATCAGGTTGATGATGTTCCTTTTGGCGGTGGAGCTGGGATGGTTTTAAAACCTGAACCTTTTTTTCGTGCAGTAGCAAACATAAAAAAAACGCTGGCACCGGAAAGTAAGTCACGGATACTGCTGATGTGTCCTAGTGGCCAGCCTTTTTCACAGCAGAAGGCTAGGCAATTGGCGCAATATGATTCACTGCTATTCATTTGCGGCCATTATGAAGGCTTTGATAATCGTATAACGGAGAATTTAGCAGATGAAGCTATTTCCATTGGTGATTATGTTTTGACCGGTGGAGAACTTGCTTGCATGGTAGTTGTCGATGCGGTTTCCCGTATGTTGCCTGAAGTTCTCGGTTCTGAGGAGTCGGCGGTTACCGATTCTTTTTATAATGGAATTTTGGAACATCCACAATATACAAGGCCGCGGGAATATAAAAAAATGCAAGTCCCAGATGTTTTATTTTCAGGTGACCATGCTAAGATACGGCTTTGGCGTAAGCGTAAGGCTCTTGAACTGACGCTGTTGAAACGTCCCGATCTGCTTGAGAACTATCCTTTGAGCGAAGATGAATTAGCTTTGCTCAAAAAAATAAAAAATGATTGCACCCTAATTTAAATTATGCTAAACTTAGAAAGTATTGCAGTCGGTCCTCTGGTCTTCATTGCCACGAACGGCTGATATTAAGGAGGAAAAATAATGAATATTATCCAAGTTTTAGAACAAGAACAGCTGAAAAAGGATATTCCCCAATTTCAGCCTGGAGATACCGTACGTGTACATGTAAAAGTAGTTGAAGGCACCCATGAACGTATTCAGATGTTTGAAGGCGTGGTAATTGCCCGTCAAGGCAGCGGTGTACGTGAAATGTTCACTGTAAGACGTGTTTCTTATGGTATTGGGGTAGAACGTACTTTCCCCGTGCATTCTCCGCGTTTAGAAAAAATCGATGTTATACGCAAAGGCGTTGTGCGCAGAGCAAAACTTTACTATTTACGTAATCTTACAGGTAAAGCTGCCCGCATTAAAGAAAGACGTTGATAGTTTTATTATCGGGGACTGCGGCTTTACAGCAGTCCTTTTTGTTTTATTTGTTTAGTAAGTGAGCGCGAAAATAATTTTTATGTTGAGGAATATACATTTCCTATAAAACTGTAATATTTATCGAAAAATTTATCCATTGGAGGCTAAATATGAATAAATCGTTAGGCGCAGAAATAAAGGATTGGATCGTATCAATAGCTATCGCAGTGGTCTTGGCTTTAATTATACGCCATTTTATTGTTGAATTGTATCTCGTTGACGGTCCGTCTATGCAGCCAACGTTGATGAACCATGAACGCCTAGTAGTGAATAAATTTATTTATCGTCTGCGTGAACCAAAGCGGGGAGAAATATTGGTATTCCAGTATCCACGTGATACCAGCCGTGATTTTATTAAAAGAGTAATTGCCGTTCCAGGTGATACTATCGAGATCAAAGATGGACATGTTTTTGTCAATAATGAATTACAAAATGAACCTTTTATCCTTAGCCAAACAAGGGGCGACTATCCGCTTACCACTATTCCTGACGGACATATTTTTGTGATGGGCGATAATCGTAACAATTCTGAAGACAGTCGTTTTCCAGATGTTGGTTTTGTGCCGTTCAATTTGATAAAAGGAAAGGCTGTTCTGGTATTTTGGCCATTGAGTGAATTACATACATTGGCTATGAATGTTCAGGATAAATGATTTTAATAAATTTGTTCCGGCGCCGGTAAAAGAACCGGCGTTTTTTTATCCGCTGCGAGGTTGATATATTTGGTAAAGCTTTACAGCTAATGATTTATTTATTGGAGGTCTAAATGGAAAAACGAAACCATGATGTGCCATTAGTTCAGTGGTTCCCCGGACATATGGCAAAAGCCCGCCGCCTTATTGAAGAAAATTTAAAGCTAGTCGATATTGTAGTTGAACTTTTGGATGCGAGAATTCCTCTTTCAAGTTCCAATCCTATGTTAAAAGGGTTGATAGGCAGCAAGACACATGCTATTGTTTTGAATAAGGCTGATCTAGCAGACCCTGGGATAACACGTGAATGGGTGGAATTTTATAAACGTATGGGGAAGTCAGCCTTAGCCGTTAATTCTGTACAGGGAAAAAATATCAAAGAATTAATAAATATGATCAACACTTTGACGCAGCGGCAAACGTCAAAATTTGCAGCACAGGGAGCTAGACCGCGTAATGCCAGAGCAATGATCGCCGGAATTCCTAATGTTGGCAAATCTTCCCTTATAAACCGTTTGGCTGGTTCTGCTGCCACTAAAACAGAAAATCGCCCGGGGGTAACGCGGGCTAAGCAATGGATACGTATAGGTAAAAATATAGATTTGCTGGATATGCCTGGTTTATTGTGGCCTAAATTTGATGATCCTATAGTAGGGCTTAACCTTGCATTTACGGGAGCTGTCAATGATGATACCTATGATAAGGAAAAAGTGTCATTGTTGTTGTTGGACTATTTGAAAGAACATTATCCAAAACTTTTGGAAGAACGTTATAAAATTGATGCATTGCCGGAAGATACAACCGAATTGTTTGAATTGATAGGAAGAAAACGCGGCTGCATAATCAAGGGTGGAAGAGTAGATGAGGAAAAAATTATAACTGTTATCTTTACGGATTTCCGCAACGGGCGGTTGGGAAAAATTTCTCTCGAAGCTCCATCAGTATAATAAAAAATATAAACATAACAAAGGAAAAATACATCTTATACCGAATTGGTAATAAGGTGTATTTTTTATAGGTGAAAATTATGGATAATAAAATAAAATTATCAGTAAAAGAAATTGCTGATAAACTTTTTCATTCTGGAGCAGACACAGATTTTATGGAACTGTTGCAGCATGATGAACGTAAAGCTGTTCACCATCTCCTTGTTCGCTACGATAAGGAATTAAAGGAAAAGGAACGGTTGCATGAGTTATACAAATATGAATATGCATTTGAGCAAAAGGGTTTTAAATATATAGCTGGTACAGATGAAGCTGGCCGTGGTCCCTTAGCGGGTCCCGTTGTCGCTGCAGCTGTCATTTTACCGATTGGCTGTTATATCCCGCGCCTGAATGATTCTAAAAAATTGTCCGCATCTGCCCGTGAAAAGATTTACGGGCAGATTTTAGCAAAAGCAATTTCCGTAAGCAGAGCAATAATAGATGAGAAGACAATTGACCGCATAAATATCTACCAAGCTTCAATGAATGCCATGTATGAAGCTATTTATAAACTAGATGTGAAACCGCAGCAAGTATTGATAGATGCAATGCCGCTCAATGCGCTTGATATTCCCCATCTGTCAATTATAAAAGGGGATGCGAAGAGTGCTTCTATAGCTGCGGCATCTATAGTGGCAAAAGTAGAGAGGGATCATCTGATGGATGAATATGCTAAGCAATATCCTGAGTATGATTTTTCCAGCCATAAAGGATATGGTACTAAAAAGCATATTGAAGCATTGCGCAAATATGGACCATGCCCGTTGCACCGGCGTTCTTTTGAACCAGTAAAATCGATGATAAGTTAATCTGATGGAGGAGTGTCTATGCCTATACAGCCAGGGATAAATCCAGCTAATGCAGCCAGTCAGCAGCCAACCGGTCCGATTGATAAAAGAAATGTTTCTGCGCAGACCACAGATGTGTCTGGCGCTCTTCCGCAGACTGATGTTGCCATAAAAAACGCGGTTGGTGATCTTGCAGGAATCCTTTCGGAAATTACCAGTACCCAAAATGGTAATATTGAGGATATGTCTCCAGAGATACAAAAACTGGTACAACAAATTTTACAGGACTCTTTTTCTGTTGACAAAACGTTGGCCCAAAGCCTTGGCGATACACTACAGGCAAGACGATATGCTTTTGACCAACTGGCTTCATTGGGGAAAATGCTGTCGCAGCTTGGCGAATTGGCAGAGAATGGGAGTTATACAGGCTTGCCGGATAATGTCAAAACATTGTTAAATAATTTTCGGTCAGTTTTGACACAGGATAATCAGTATCCAAGCACAGTTGATCTACTAAAAACAGCCTTTAATCTACTCAATGACAAAGCCGTAGCTGACCTTCCAGAACCGCTCCAAAAGCTGGCAAATATATATTTACCAAATAATGATGCTTTTGCAACCGCTAAAGTGGATACTACAAACGGGATGCAGGGCAACCAAAATAATAACATACAGGTACTAAAAAATATTTTAAATACTTTTTTTACTGATGATACAGCACGTGCGTACGATAATAAAAATGTAATAGGCAGACAAGCAACGCCTGCCAGTACAGAACCATCTTCGCAAACCACTGTTTCGACACCGCCGCTTACTGTTGAAAACAAAAGTGGGGAACAAACTGTTTCCTTAAAACCAAATACAAACGCTGGTGCTGATACTGCGGCGCAGCAGGGAGCTGCTGGTGCGGAAGAAAAATCTGTTGCTGTTACCGCTAAGGGAAGTGTCCCAGAGAGTACAGAGTCAACAACTAATATTGTTGCTGCACAAAAAAAGGCGGTTGGGAATGAAGTAATTTTGCCTGCAAATGCTGCTAAAACTGCCCCAAATATTGTACAGCAGGGTCAACCATCCGGAGTGGGAACTGGCACAGGCGAGCCTATGGCGAGTAGCAGTATGTTAGAAGCACAACTGCCAGATTTTATAAATAACACAGCAAAGTCAGTTGGTTCGTTGCGTGATTTAGGGCAACTGCTTTTACAGAATGTGGAACTGAGTGCGCAAGACAAGCTGCTTTTAAGGAATTTTGTAAATGATAACCAGCAGTTGTTATCACCTAAGGATGCAGCACAGTTGCAAAAGGTAATGCAGGTAGTAGAAAATAATATTCCCGGAATAGTGTTACAGGCAGCAGCTAAACACAATATGCCTAATCTTGCTAAATTATGGGCATTTGTACAATTGAGCGATATTAGCACAATTGATGATAAGGCTGCTTCTTTAAAGCAAGCTGGTGACAATGTCAGTAGTTTTACTAAAATGATGAATAATTCATTTCCTACTGATTCGTCTGCGGCATTATCACAAAAATCACTTGATTTTATTCTTCCCGTATTTTTAGATGAGCAAAAAAGTTATCCTGCTTATGTAAATATTTATAATGAAGGACACCATAATCAAGAAACTGGCGAAGAACAGTATGAAACTTGGTTCCGGGTTTGCTGTCTTACTGAAAATGTAGGGGCTGTAGAAATTGTTCTGCGCTTATATAATAAGCAACAGCTAAATGTTCGGTTATCTTTTTCTTCAAAGGACACAGCTGTATCTTTTGAAGATTATTTACCTAAATTACGTTCTTATCTACACAGTACAAAGTTGAACCTTACTGAACTAAAAATTGGCACTATTGATTAAATAAAGCAGCAGGAGTAAGAGATCATGGAAGACCACAATAATGGACAAAACTCGGTTCCCGATAAGAAGGCAGTTGCTCTACGCTATAGGGAAAAAGAGGGTAAAGCACCTAAAATAGTTGCCAAGGGAAGAGGCTATACTGCTGAGAGCATATTACAGGCAGCGCAGCGGAGTGCTGTGCCTGTGTATCAGGATAAGACACTGGTCAGTATGCTTATGGCACTGGAACTTGATAGGGAGATTCCTCCTGAGCTCTATGCTGTCGTCGCCGAAATACTCGCTTATGTATATCGGCTTGATAAGCGTAAAAAGCCAGATATAAAATTATGAAGAAAAGAAATATAGGCCGTTTGGGAGAAAATATTGCGGCGGATTATTTAAGAGACTGTGGTTATCAGATATTGGCTATGAATTATACCGCAAAATGCGGTGAGATAGATATTATAGCTAAACATGAAGACCTGATTGTTTTTGTTGAAGTGAAAACAAGAAAAAATTCACTTTATGGAACGGCTGCCCAAGCTGTTGATTACAGAAAACAGAAAAAAATAATACGTACAGCATATCTATATATTACACTCCAGCAGTACGATGTTTCCTATCGGTTTGATGTTATAGAAATATATTATAATTTTTTCGGACAATATAAATTGAATCATATAGAAGGAGCTTTTGAAGTTTAGTATATGGAAAATAGAAAAAGACGTATCGTTGTCGGTATAACAGGGGCAAGTGGGTCTGTCTACGCGTTGAAATTTTTGCAGGTATTACAAGACACTGGTATCGAAGCGCATTTGGTAGTTACTCATTCTGCCGAAACCGTTTTACAACATGAATGTAGAATAGTACCCAAGGAGCTTTTGCAATATGCACATACACTCTATAATGTGGATGATATAGGAGCCGCTATTGCTAGTGGATCCTTTTTGTATGAAGCAATGGTGGTAATTCCGTGTTCGATGAGGACAGTGGGAGCTGTCGCCAGCGGTATCGCTGATAATCTTTTGACCCGTGCCGCTGATGTTACTATAAAGGAAGGGCGCACCTTGGTTATGGTGCCTCGTGAAACACCGTTCAGCCCAATTCATTTGGAAAATATGTTGAAATTATCCCGGATAGGGGTAAGAATATTACCGGCATGTCCGGGTTTTTACCATAATCCTCAAAGTATTGATGATTTGGTAAAAATAATGGTGGGAAAAGTATGCGACCAACTTCATATTGAACATAAATTATTTAAACGTTGGTCTGGTCATGCTGAATAAATTATAACAGCAAGGAGCGGTTATATTGTTTGCCAAAATTTTTGGTGCGACAACTGCAGGGATAGATGGGATTCTCATTGAGGTAGAAACTGATGTAGCAA
This sequence comes from Pectinatus cerevisiiphilus, assembly GCF_004341685.1. Classification (GTDB taxonomy): domain Bacteria; phylum Bacillota; class Negativicutes; order Selenomonadales; family Selenomonadaceae; genus Pectinatus; species Pectinatus cerevisiiphilus. Next base: position 115,942 of record NZ_SMAA01000007.1, on the reverse strand, counting down.
ATGGACTACCTGCTTTTGATATAGTCGGTTTGCCTGATGTGGCGATAAAAGAATCAAAAGAACGTGTACGTACGGCTATTAAAAATTCCGGTATAAAATTACCCCCTAAGAAAATAACGATTAACCTAGCTCCTGCAAATTTGAAAAAAGATGGTTGCGGATTAGATTTACCTATCGCGGCAGCTGTTTTAGCAGCGTATGGATTACTACCACAGGCACGTTGTGAAAGAGCGATGTTTGCTGGTGAACTTTCTTTAGAGGGAAATCTTCGTAGTATTAGCGGTATTTTACCTATTGCTATTCAGTGCCGTGAACAAGGACTGCAAGAATTGTTCCTGCCTGTTGGCAATGAGCAGGAAGCACTCTTGGTTGATGGCTTGCAGGTTTATCCTATAGTAAAATTGATCGATATAATAGATTTTTTCAATGGGAAAAAGCAACTTTTTCCTGCCGTAAAAGCAGCAAGCAGTACAGAAGAAAATGAAAGACCTGTATTAGATGATTTTTCTGATGTACAAGGGCAATTTATTGCTAAACGGGCATTGGAAATCGCTGCGGCTGGTGGCCATAATGTTCTTATGTGTGGTGCGCCTGGTACGGGGAAGACTATGCTTGCTAGAAGAATGCCTTCTATATTACCATCCATGACTAGGCAGGAAGCATTGGAGATAACCAAGATTTACAGTATAGCTGGTCTTTTGAAAAACGGAGCGGGACTTATTCGGCACCGTCCTTTTCGCAGTCCGCACCATACGATATCAAACGCCGGGATGATTGGTGGCGGCCGTATTCCCAAACCTGGTGAAGTTACACTTAGCCATAATGGTGTATTGTTCCTTGATGAATTGCCGGAGTTTAATAAGACAACACTTGAAGTATTGAGACAGCCGCTTGAGGACAGGCAGATTTCAATTGTCCGCATAAATGGCGCATATACCTTTCCTTCTAATTTTATTCTTATAGCCAGCATGAATCCGTGTCCATGTGGATTTCTCGGCGATAAGGACAGGCCTTGTTCTTGTACACCGACCGAGATCAAACGCTATACGAAGAAAATATCAGGGCCGCTTTTGGATAGAATTGACATTCATATTCAAGTACCACGCCTTGCCTATAAGGAAATGATAACTACTGAAAAGACGGAAAGTTCAGCATGCATTAGGGAACGTGTGGAGAAGGCTAGAAAAATTCAGACTGCGCGATTAGCACCATATTCCCTTTACTGTAATGCACAGATGAATCATGCACTTATAAAGGAGCTTTGTTTTTTGACAAAAGGCGCACAGGATATGCTTAGGACGATATTTGACCAACTTAAGCTTAGTGCCCGTTCGTATGATAGGCTTATTAAGGTCAGCAGAACTATTGCTGATCTGGAGAGTTCGTCTACAGTCACAGACCGACATATTGCAGAAGCATTGCAGTTTAAAAATAATACAGAACTTAGGGAACTATAATATTGGCTAAATTATCGAAAGAAGGTGGCAACTTGTCCATTATCTATACAGGAAAAACAAAAAATCTAGGGGTTATAGGTTATCCTATCCATCATTCACTTTCTCCAGTTATCCAAAATACTGTATTGCAAAGCATGGAGTTGGATTATGCGTATATTGCCATGCCTGTAAAAGAAAATGAATTAGAAAGTGCGGTAAAGGGGTTAAAAGCATTAAATTTTAGTGGCTTCAATGTTACAATTCCCCATAAAATAAATATTATAAAATATCTTGATGAAATAGACGGTGCCGCTAGTCTTATTGGGGCGGTAAATACAGTGCTCATAAAAAATGACAGACTTTATGGCTACAATACAGATTATGAAGGCTTTCTAAGCGCTTTTCAGGCCAAAAAATTCTCACTTAAAAATATAAACGGCCTTATTTTAGGGGCAGGCGGCGCTGCACGAGCTGTTGTTTATGGATTACTTAAGGTTGGCGTTGGTTCACTTTGTATTGCAGCGCGGAATGTAGTTAAGGCACAAAAATTAGTTGATGATTTTAAGAAAATGGGTAATATTAAGGCATGCGATTGGGCAGATGTTTCTGTTAATGAAATTTTGCAAAAGGCAGATTTATTGGTGAATACAACGCCATTAGGGATGTATCCCAATGTAGATAAGATGCCTCCGGTAGATATGTCTATACTTTCTTCAAAAGCAATTGTTTATGATGTAATTTATACACCGGAGAAAACGAAATTTCTTATTGAAGCTGAAAAATACGGACATGTTGTTTTAAACGGTGAATATATGCTGGCAGGACAAGGGGCGGCCGCTTTAAAGAAATGGATTGGCTGCAAGGATGTTGATATTGATCTCATGCGTATTGCGTTACATGAGGCTTTGATAAAAAAGATATGACAACTATGGAAAATAATTCCTTGAATGAGCTCGCAGAAAAAACTCTGCGCTCATTTAAGCGAAATAATAATAATTTGAATTCAACAGATCTGAATATAACTGGAGCACCAATAGTCGAATTAGTCGATAAAATCATAAATAACGCAATTTTGCAAAAAGCAAGTGATATTCATTTTGAACCAAGAGAAAAAAATATGTGCATACGTATGCGTGTAGATGGTATTTTAAAGAATTATGCCGTTTTCCAGCGAGAACTGCATCCACTGCTTATTTCCCGTATAAAGATAATCAGCAATATGAATACTGTAGAAAAACGCAAGCCACAAGATGGCAGCATGTCTTATAAATATTCAGATAGGATAATTGATATAAGAATTTCAACCATTCCCTCCATACACGGAGAAAAATTGGTGATGCGACTCCTAAATATCCTAGGACGATGTTTTACGATTAATGAGTTAGCGCTGAGTCCGGCAAATGAAAATATGTTTTGTAAATTATTCCATCGCTCAAGTGGCTTGATTTTAAATACAGGCCCGGTTAATTCTGGGAAAACAGCAACATTGTATGCCGCCTTAAATGAACTGAATGCACCAGAAAAAAATATTGTGACGATTGAAGATCCTGTTGAGTATAAACTTGACAATATCACACAGATACAGATTAATGAAGGAATTGGTCTGACTTTTGAGGAAGCTTTGCGAGCCACTTTACGACAGGATCCTGACATTATTTTAATCGGTGAGATACGCGACGAGCAAACGGCAGCCATTGCTGTGCGCGCTGCTTTGACAGGTCATTTAGTATTGTCCACATTACATACGGGCAGTGCTGTTAATGCTATTTTACGAATGCTTGATATGCGAGTAGAGCCATATTTACTTTCTGAAGCACTTGCTGGATGTCTGTCGCAAAGATTACTGCGTTGTATTTGTCCCCATTGTAAAACTGTTTATAAACCAGTTGAAAATTCTTTGGAGGATGCATTTATGAAGAAATATTCCTTAAAATATTCTTTTTATGGACAAGGGTGTGATTTTTGTGAAAATAGCGGATATCTGGGAAGGATGGCTGTTCAGGAGATTTTTATTGTTCGCTCAGCAATGCGAAAATCTATTTGTAGGCGGGAAGACAGCAGTATATTGAAAGAAATTGCCATGAAAAATGAAATGAAGCCTTTGTTAAATGATGCTATTGAAAAAGTTTTAGAGGGAAAAACAACAATAAGTGAAATTATGAGGGTAATTAATGATGACGATGGATAGCAGTATTGATGATAAATTTAATGACCTTATATTGGCAGTGGGGAAATCATGTTCTGACCTGCATATAACAGCAGGCAGGGAATGTTTCTACCGTGTTGATGGCATTTTGAAAGTTCTACCAGCTGCATTATTCAGTGACGTGGAAATACAACAGCTTGTCCATGTTTTTTTACCGGAAAAGGAAAGGAGGGAATATTTGCGGAAAAATGCCATTGATACTGCGTATACTGCTTGTGGCAGGCGGTTGCGGATAAGCATATACAGGCAGTCAAATCAATATGCTTTTGCAATACGGTTTATCAACAAAGAGATACCGTCAATAGATGATGGTATCTATCCTGAAATTATAAAAAAACTTGTTTTAAAGCATAGCGGATTGATTTTACTCACGGGGCCGGCAGGGTCGGGTAAATCTACGACTCTTTCAGCAATGCTCGCTTATCGGGCGGAGCATAGCCCCTGCCACATAATAACATTAGAAGATCCGATTGAATATATATTTTCATCAACCAAAAGTCTTATACACCAAAGAGAATATGGCAGTGATTTCTTTTCTTTCGCGGAAGCAATGAAAAGTGCATTACGACAAGATCCTGATATCATTTTTCTGGGAGAAATACGTGACCAGCAGACTATGCGTGCTGCCCTTTCGGCTGCCCAGACAGGACATTTAGTGCTTTCCACACTGCATACTGCCAGTGCGGCAGAATCCCTCATCCGCATAGAGAGCCTTTTTAAAGAAGAAGCTGCATTTATCCGCGTCGAACTTTCTATGGTATTGCAAGCAATAATAAGTCAGCAGTTATTGCAGAAAAAAACAGGTGGTAGAATTTGTGCCATGGAAATATTAACAGCGACAGATGCTGTTCGTTCACTAATTGCAGCAGGCCGTCCACAGCAGGTGGTGTCGGTTATGCAGACAGGGAAAAATGAAGGAATGCAGACGATGGAAACTGCCTTGAGTCAATTGCGGCAGAAAAAACTTATCGACTGATTTATGACAACGGAGTGCCTATTGTGAAAAAGTATTTTTACTGTGCCAAAGATTATTCAGGAAAAACATTTAAAGGGAATATATTTGCCGAATCTTCTGATGAAGCAGCTGAAATACTGCGCTCGCAAAAGTATTTTTTACTCGAATTAAAAAGGGAAAAAAAGTATTTTCAACAGTATTTCCAAAGATATTTTCTTTATAAAATAAAACAAAATGATATTGCGATATTTTGTAGACAACTCAGTATTATGCTGCAGTCTGGTATAACTTTAAAAGAATCCCTTGATGTAATAAATACGCAGATGAAAAATAAAAAATTTAAAAATATCTTATATGAAATTTCGCTACAGATTCAGACTGGTAAAAATTTTTCGGATAGCCTGATTATGTATAGGAATTTTTTCCCACAAAGTTTTCTAGCACTTGTTACGGTAGGTGAAGCAAGTGGCAGGCTTGAAGATGTTTTGAAGAAAGCGGCAGAGTACCTTGAACGCGACTATACTGCAAAAGAAAAATTAAAAACAGCAGCTATATATCCGCTTATATTAATTCTTATTTTTCTTAGTACAGCCTGTATTATGTTTATGGTAGTATTGCCTATATTTGCCGATTTATTAAAAAACTTGCAGATAGAATTGCCCTTTTTGACAAGAGTAGTCCTTTTTGTGGGAAATATTTTAAAAGAATATAGTATTTTAACAGGTGGCAGTTTCGTATTTTTAATAATAATTTTTAGATTATTCTGGCAGCAAGAGAAATATCAAGTTGCAGCATATAAATTTTTTTTGAAAATACCATTGTTTGGACGTTTATTGTCTGAACTGCTATTATTGCAATTTTGTAATGAATTGGCGGTGATGCTTTCAGCTGGACTTACTATAGACAAAAGTATTGTCATCGTAGTTGATAATGCGCCGAATATATTGATCAGAAAAATCTTGCAGCGCACACGGGCTGATATAAAAAAAGGCTGTGCATTGTCAGCATCATTGTCGGGTGAATCGTTTTTTCCGCCATTGTTTATGCAAATGCTTATGACAGGAGAAAAGAGCGGTAATTTGGCACCTATGATGGAATTGACTGCCGTATTTTATCAAAATGACGTTGACTTACTTTATAAACGCAGCATTGCTTTTGTTGAACCATGCATGATTGTAATTATTTCAATATTTATTGGTATTTTTGTGGCTGCTGTTGCAATGCCAATGTTTGAAGCAGTATCTTATGTGCCGTCATAGAAAGGATTGAATTTATGCAAAGGAATTTATTGAAGGACCAACGTGGTTTCACTCTTTTAGAAATGATGATAGTCATAGTCATCTTGGGAATCTTAGCAACCTTGGCTATCCCTAAGTTTAGTAATTCTGTCGCTTTGGCTAATACGACGAAAATACAGGCTGATCTCCAAACCTTAAATACAGCAATAGCCATGCATGTAGCAGCACATGGAAAAAAGCCGCAAAATATTAAGACAGATCTTGCAGAATACATAGATAATATAGAAAATCTTAAACCGCCTCAAGGTGAGAGCTACCTACGTACGGGTGAAAAGTTAGCAATAACAGCGACAGCTTATGAGTTGGACAGTGTCAATGCAGCAGCACTTTGCCAAGGACATGCTTTAAAAGAGTTCGGAGCGTCCCAGAAATGAAGCAAATACCGTTATTGATAGAAATAGGTACTTTGCCAATATATTATTTTTATGCTGGAATATCAGCAAAATTTGCTGGTGTAATATTTTTGTTATTTTTCTTGCTCAAAATTTCTTATATTGATTATAAAACATATATAATTCCCGATAAAATGCTGATTTTTATTACATTGGGGGGATTAATACATCATTATTTGAAAAATGAGTTTTTCCTATTTTACGATATTTTTTTTGCAGTGTTATTCATAAGCATAGTATTTTTACCAATTTATTTTTTTACAGATTCTATAGGCGGTGGTGATATTAAACTAAGTTATGCTTTATGCTTATGGCTCCCCTATCCGTTTATAGCTGAGGCAATTTTTTTGGCAGTATTGGCAGCTTCTTTTGTAGGAATTTATTTGTTGCTTAAAGATAAATGTGCATTTAATTCTGCCATTCCTTTCGGTCCTTTTATTGCTTTGGGTACTTTGCTGGTTTTTATATTTTCTAATTAGTTTTTTACATGTCATTATGCGTTAAAAAAATAAATCAGTTGGAGTAAAGAACATTTTCGATTGGAGCATGTCATGAAAAAAGCGCAAAAGGGATTTATGAGTATAGAGTTGATTCTTTCTCTTGCTATAGCGGCTATATTTTTCCTTGTGGCTGTGCCAAAAATGTTGTTAACGGAAAAAATGAGAGTTGATTTTCAGGCACAGTACCTTATAAGTAATTTACGCCTTATTCAACAGGCCAATTTTTCATTGCCTCACCAAGCATGGAGAGAGCCTACGCCATATATAGTTATCAATAGATCTTCTTACGAAGTCTATTTAGATCCTGCGAAACCGCCTGTTATTGCAAATATGCCAGATGATATTGTTTTGACTTCCAATAATGGTGACGTGTTTTCGTTTAACCGTGGTGATAAATCTACAGCTAACGCTGCCACAATAAATATTACAGGAAAAACATATAAGGCCAAAGTTGTTATTCATTCATATGGACGGATAAGGATGGCAGAATAATGAATAATAAAGGTTTTTTTATGCTTGCCCAGGTATTGGCACTGAGTCTATTGTTACTGGCGGCAGCAACACTTTTCAGCGTATTCAACATCTACGCTAAAAATCAGGTGGCAGAGGATGCCCGCTTAACTGCTGTTTACCTTATACAAAAAGAAGTGGCAATGTTTGAAGGCCAATTACTGTCAGCAGAAGGTGCTTACTACACTGGTATTGTAAAAGAGACTGACATAAGTAAAAATAATATACTTTTCCATATGCAAATGTCTTTAGCGGTCAATGGTAAATTAAAAATTATTACGGCAAAAATAAATTGGTTAATAAACAATAGAGAAGCCGATTATACCTTGACTAAGACGGTGTACGTAAATGAGTAGGCAGATAAATAAAAACACAGCGGGCAGTTTGCTGCTTGAAACTTTATTGTCTTTAAATCTTTATGTAGTCATCTTAATAAGTATTTCTATTGTTTTTTTGTCAATGCTGCATATGTATTTACAAAATCTTTATCAGATGGAACTTCGCTCCCAAATGAGATTTGCGATTGAATGTATGGTACAGGACATAAAATATGCTGATTCTGTTACAGTTTACCAAGAAGATGGGCATGATGCGCTGGCCATCACTACACATGCTGTAAGTGGTGGTAATGCGACACCAGAATTTATCAAATACAGACAGGATGATCTGGCTTTTTTCCCACGTATAATAAAAAAAGGGCAGCCGTTAACAGGCGATAATGACTTTTGTTATACTTATGTGCGGTTTTTCTGCCGCCCCTTATCACAGGATCAGGATAATCGTGTCTATATACTTGAACTGAAAGGAACTCATCAGTTTTCTTCCCAATATTTTTATTTAGAAACAGCTGTTGTCAGGCTGGGCAGCCGTCCTTTAAATTGAGAGGTGAGGAATGAATAATAAGGGATTTTCTACTTTAGTGGGATTGTGCTATGTAATACCAATGATATTTATTGCGACAACTTTTTTCCTTTTATCTACCAATGAGCAAAAAACAGAATTATTGTCTACTAACGGGGTTAATGCTCAATATATTGCCGAAAGTGCGCTGGCAAAAACATTTGATTTACTGTGTGCAGATGTATCACTTTATGATGATATTAGGCAGAAAGCTAGCAGTGGTTTTATAACTTACGAGAAGGAACTTTTGACTGAAAGCAGGCAAGAAAATGGGCAACAGGTAAAAGCAAATGTTTATCTGCATTTTTTTAATTATAGGGATTCTTGCTTTACTCTCACTGCGGTAGGAAAGTTTGCCAATGCTTCGAAACGGGTTACGGTGTATATCAAGGAAAATGAACATAAATTTTCTATACTGTGGTGGGATTATCATGAACAAAAACTTTAATGATTTTAAGAAAATTTTTTACAATAACTATACAGACGTAGTATCCTTGGCGGTGTTGGGCAATAATGTATATATGGCCAAGTTGAACCTTACTGGCGATTTATGGCATATAAAAAATATTGAGCATTATTCACTAGAAGAGTTTTTAGCAGCTGATTCATACGATATATTGAGAAATGCAGTTTTAAAAATTGGTTGTAAAGATTTACCTGTATATATAGGCTTGTCTGCTGAGTGGTTTGACACTTTTCCTTGTAATTTCCCGGCAATAGCTGTTAAAGAACTGGAAAAGGCTGTTTATTGGGAAGTACGTGGCAACAGTGCGATAAGCAAGACCTGTTACTATTCCTATGATTACGAGATCTTTCCGGAAGCAAACCATGTTGAAATATATACAGTCGAAAAAGATTTTATCAAAAAACTTTGTCAGACCAGTATAGCAGCGCAGCTTTGTCCCGCGGGAATTTTTCCGCAGCAAGATAGCCAATATGGACAAGCAGGTGATGATATGTTTTGGTTTTCTTGGCATGAGCAAAAAATAATATGTAGAGTATCAATAGAAGGACAGGATGTTCCTCCTTACGTAGTGGCGTTAGTGCAAAATATTTTACTCAGAAATGGTCAGCTTAATTTGCTACCAGAAAACGAAAAACCACCAATCTTGAATTGGCGACATATAATGCCATTAGGTATGGGACTAATTATGCTTCCTTGTATTATTTTTATTCTTTTTTCCCATTTTACAGTACTGGAGGCGAGGGAAGAGTTAGCACAGCAAAAAGTGGCAATTAATAATATGCAGGCTGTAATTGATGAAAAAAATTTAGTTGAAGAACAGCAAGCTGATATACAGCATAGAAAAGATGTATTATTGGCATTAAATCCAAAAAGAATGTCTGCACATGCTGTCTTAAGTAATTTAGGATCTGTATATATTGATTCAGTATGGCTCGATGCTGTTAAAACAGATGAAAACAATGATATCATCATTACAGGGACAAGTTTAAGCTACGAAACATTGGAAGAGTATACAGAAGCTTTAAAAAAATATTATTTCCCCAGTATTTATTTATTGTCTGGAGAAAATGAAAAAGATGCAGAATATATAAAATTTAATTTAAAAATACCTAGCAACAGGTGAAACTATGGTAAAAAAAGATAAATATTATTTAACAGGGATTTTATTGATTCTCGGCATATGTGTTACAGCTGTTTATATCTTGTATTATATTCCTTATAATGCTGAAATGCAGAATATAAAAAATGTTATAAGGGATGACGAGCAGAAGCTGAGAATGCTGAAAACTTTTGCTGTTCAACGGGAAAAAGATGAGAGTTTTATAAATAAAATGGCAATGGACAATTTATATTGGGAAAATAAACTACCCGAGCAGAATGATGAAACGGTTTTTATTTCCTTTTTACAGGAAGCTGCAAAGCATAGTGGTACAGAGATCAGTTCTATTGAGCCAATTTTTCCATTGACTAAAAGTAGTACATACGAAGAAATAATTATAAAGATAAAAATAGAAGGCAATTATTTTCAATTATTGGCTTTTTTGACTCAATTAAATGAAGCTCAAAGATATAATATAGTCGATAAAATAAACATAATTTCCCAAAATAATTTATTAAAGGCTGATATGGCGATAAAAATTTTTTCTCTGCATGAATAGATATAATACCGATAATTGTTTTGTACATAGCATTAAAATTATTTTTGGCAGCAAAAAAGAACGGCCGTATGTTATAAAACATACAGCCGTTCTTTTTTTACGTAAACTTTATTTATATATAAGGGTACTTGCCTCTTACATCATACCAGGCATTCCGCCGCCCATACCACCAGGCATTCCACCAGGTGCAGGAGCATCTTTTTCAGGTTTGTCTGCTACTAATGTTTCGGTAGTAAGAACCATAGCTGCAATGCTAGCAGCATTTTGCAATGCTGAACGTGTAACTTTTGCTGGATCTACTATACCCGCATTTACCATATCAAGATATTCACCAGTAAGCGCATTGAAGCCTTTGCCTGTACCAGCTTTCTTTACTTTTTCAACTACTACAGAACCTTCAAGTCCAGCATTGTCAGCAATCTGACGTACCGGTTCTTCAATAGCGCGTTTTACTATATCTACGCCTGTCTTTTCATCGCCAACAGCTTTGATTTTATCAAGAGCAGGTAAAATGTCGATGAAAGTTGTACCACCGCCTGCAACAATACCTTCTTCAACTGCAGCACGGGTAGCATTTAAAGCATCTTCGATGCGGAGTTTCTTATCTTTCAGTTCTACTTCAGTTGCAGCACCAATTTCCAGTACAGCTACGCCACCAGATAATTTAGCAAGGCGTTCTTGTAATTTTTCTTTATCAAAATCAGAAGTTGTTTCTGCGATTTGTTTCTTGATTTGTTCGCAACGGGCATCAATAGCTTTTTTATCACCAGCGCCGTCTACGATTGTTGTTTCTTCTTTTGAAGAACGAACCTGACGGGCACGGCCGAGGTCTTCAAGTTCTACACTATCAAGTTTTCTGCCGAGTTCTTCAGTTATGACATTGCCGCCTGTCAAAATAGCAATATCTTCAAGCATTGCTTTACGGCGATCACCAAAACCAGGAGCCTTTACTGCTAAGGCTTTGAAGGTACCACGCAATTTGTTGACAACGATAGTAGCCAAAGCTTCACCATCAAGGTCTTCCGCGATGATAACAATTTCTTTACCTTGTTTTACAACTTTTTCGAGAATAGGAAGAATATCACCGATAGCTGAAATCTTGCGGTCGGTAATAAGGATATACGGATCATCCATTACTGCTTCCATTTTGTCGGTATCAGTAACCATGTATGGGGATATGTAACCGCGGTCAAATTGCATACCTTCAACAACAGAAAGATTTGTTGCCATGCCTTTTGATTCTTCAACGGTAATGACACCGTCTTTACCAACTTTTTCCATGGCATCGGCGATTAAATCACCCATTTCTTTGTCGCTGGAAGAAATAGTAGCAACCTGAGCAATAGCAGCTTTGCCTTCAACTTTATGAGCTTTTGCTTTTATTTCTGCTACTAAAGTTTTTACTGCTTCTTCAATACCTTTTTTAATGACCATAGGGTTTGCACCGGCAGCTACGTTACGCATGCCTTCACGAATCATAGCCTGAGCGAGTAAAGTTGCAGTAGTAGTACCATCACCTGCTACATCATTAGTTTTGGTAGCAACTTCTTTAACGAGTTGAGCGCCCATGTTTTCAAACGGGTCTTCAAGTTCTATTTCACGAGCGATAGAAACACCATCGTTAGTGATTGTAGGTGCGCCAAATTTTTTATCGAGAACAACATTTTTTCCTTTAGGTCCAAGTGTTACTTTGACAGCATTTGCTAAGGAATCAACGCCTTTGCCGAGAGAGCGGCGAGCTTCTTCACCAAATAAAATCTGTTTAGCCATTATAAAAAAACCTCCTGAATTCTTAATTTATAAACAAGTTGAATTAGGCTATTGCCAATATATCGCTTTCACGAACAATTAAATAGTCTGTACCGTCAACTTTGATGTCTGTACCAGCATATTTTGAGAAAATAATTTTATCTCCTACTTTTACTTCTGGAGCAACTTTTTGTCCGTTGTCGAGAACTTTACCGCTGCCGACAGCTACGACTTCACCTTTTTGCGGTTTTTCCTTGGCTGTGTCCGGCAGTACGATACCGCTAGCGGTTTTCATATCTCCTTCAGAAACTTTGATTACAACTCTGTCGCCTAGTGGCTTAATCATTGTATGTTCCTCCTTATAAAAACTTAATTACATTTATATTTTTGTTAGCACTCACTTTAGCTGAGTGCTAACTACAGTTCTTATAATAAATAAATTTTGGGAAAAAATCAAGTGTTTTTAAAAAAAATATGTAAAAATTTCTTATCGACAGGGCATGGAAACCTGCTAAATGCTAGAAAAATACTTGCCCATTGATTATTTGCGAGCTGCAAGGCCAACAGCTGTAGTTATCTGATTTCTAATTTATATAGGTTTGATTTTTAAAAAGCGGTTTGTTATAATTTCTAAGGAAGTATATAGATTAGCGATGGGCGAGAGGTGTCTTTGCTTAGCAGAAAATAGAGAATGGTAGTTGTTGGCATTCTTTTTATGTCATGTTAAAGAAAAATTTTTAATGTCCTGCATTGATGCGTGTTATAAATTTGATCGTCGTGATATTTATTTTGTTAAGGGTGTGTTTGTTGCACGCCCTATATTTTATATAAGGCTATTTACTGTTGAGAGGCGGATGACGATGAAAATAAAATTATTTGCTACTGATTTGGACGGAACCTTGTTGACCAGTGACGATAAAATTTCTTCCAAAAACATTCAGGCTATGCGTGACGCTGTAAATGCAGGAATCATGGTGACTTTAGCTACGGGTAGAATGTATTCGTCTGCGGTGCAGTATGCGCGGCAGATAGATATAGATGTACCACTGATAACTTATAATGGAGCACTGATAAAGGCTACATCAGGCAGGGTATATAACGAAAAGTATATTAAGCAGTCAGTTGTAAAGGAAATTGTTGCTTATTGTGCGCAAAAGCAATGGTATTTGCAAGTGAACAGCAATGATGCTTTATATTTTCCTGTTTATCTGGAAAGATCTGCGGCTTATGAAAAGAGTACAGGAATTAAAGGCGAAACTGTCGGTTGGCAGGGATTAGGCCAGAAAAATGAAAATGTGGCAAAAATGCTCCTAGTTACTGAAGATTACGGGAAAAAAGATGGAACAGAAAAAATTCAAGAAGAAAATGAAATGCTTTATGAACTGACACAAAAATTTGCGGGCAAAGTAATGTTGGTAAAGTCAAAAAAAGGATTGATCGAAATAGTTAATCCTGAAGTAAGTAAAGCCAATGCTTTGCATATACTTGCCGGGCGGTTCGGTTTTAGCATTGAAGAAGTAATGGCTATAGGCGATGCCGATAATGATCTACCAATGCTTGAAGCTGCAGGGAAAAGTGTAGCAATGGGAAATGCTGCGGCTAATATTAAAGCAGCATGTGATTATGTAGTTGGCACAAATGACGATGATGGTGTGGCTGAAGCCATATATAAATATGTATTGAATAAATAATTTGTGCAAGCTAGGGTCTAAATGTTGAAGGGAAGTGATGAGGTTGCAGAAGAAAGATGATTTTCGGCTCATTATTGTTACAGGAATGTCTGGCAGTGGTAAAACACAGGCTTGCCGCAATTTAGAAGACTTGGGATATTTCTGTGTTGATAATCTTCCGCCGGTATTTATTCCCAAATTTGCTGAACTATGTGTGCATTCAGCTGGGCATGTGAACAGGGTTGTCCTGGTGGTAGATACGAGAAGCCGTGAGTTTTTTGATACCTTTGTCCATGTTTTAAAACAAATGTATGAAGAAAATAAACCGTTTGAACTTTTGTTTATGGAAGCTTCAGATGAAGCGATTATAAGACGCTATAAAGAAACACGGCGGCGTCATCCTATGGCACCAAATTCACGTATCAGTGAAGGAATCAATATGGAACGGGAACGGTTGGCTGGTGTTCGCAACGAGGCCACCTATATTATTGATACGTCAACGCTGCGCAAAACGGAACTCAAGCAAAAGATTGTCAGATTGTTCGGTGATGCTTATGTTGAACAAATGAGTATAAACATACTTTCGTTTGGATTTAAATTTGGAATGCCGCTTGATGCTGATATGGTCATAGATGTCAGATTTTTACCAAATCCGTTTTATATAGAAAAAATGCGCCATAAAAGCGGAGCTGTGCCAGAGGTAGCTGAATATATAGCTAAGTGGCCTGTTACGCAGCAGTTTATGGAAAAACTTGATGATTTAGTGAACTTTTTAATACCACAGTATATAAAAGAAGGAAAAAGTCAGCTGGTAATTGCTATTGGCTGTACTGGCGGGATGCACAGGTCGGTATTCATTGCCCGGCATTTGTTTGACTTACTAAAAAACAGAGGCTATTTGGCAAATTTGGAACATCGTGATTTGATGAAAAATGACGTTTATGAGCATTTGCAATAGCACTATTATGGAGGCAATGCATTTATGCATCTTTTGAAATGGCTTTATCCTGGTATGCGCTTCAAACGATGGCTGCTTTTATTTGCAGCGGGCGTGCTTTTAACGAGTATCGGCCTGACCATTGTTTTTAATTATAAGTACATCGATGGAGTGGAGGAATTTATCTTCCGCATAGTTTATACTGCTACAGGAACGTATAATTACATGGTGACCAATATTGTCGGTTTTTTTGTTTCCTTTATTGGCCTTATGATAATGCTTATAGCTATGCGGATGACTATAAGGTCTATTATTACGGTGCTGCTGCCAGACAGTTCTGAAAAATTGGTTGATCTTATTTATGAAAAAAGAAAATTGGACAGAGGGCCAGCGATAACCGTTATTGGCGGCGGCACAGGCCTTTCTGTCTTGTTGCGCGGCTTAAAAGAAGTTACTAATAACGTAACAGCGGTAGTTACCGTTGCCGATGATGGTGGCTCTTCTGGTAGATTGCGCAGCGAGTTTGGGATAATACCACCGGGAGACCTTAGAAATTGTCTTGTCGCTTTAGCAGATACAGAACCGCTTATGGAAAAGTTGTTCCAGTATCGTTTTGCCGGAAAAAGTGAGCTTGCCGGACACAGCTTTGGTAATTTATTTATAGCAGCGATGACTCAGGTAACGGGCGATGTGGAAAAAGCTTTGATGGAATCGAGTAAAGTTTTGGCTGTTAAAGGGCGGGTTTTTCCGGCAAGTACAGCTAAGATAAGGCTTGATGCTACTATGCAGGATGGCACTGTTGTGCAAGGGGAATCACAGATACCGCTTGTGCATAAAAAAATTAAACGCGTCCATATTTTTCCAAGGGTGGTTGAACCCGTACCTTCTGCAATAAATGCGATAAAAGATGCTGAAGCTATAATTTTGGGGCCAGGCAGTTTATACACCAGTATTATGCCCAATTTGCTTGTAAATGGAGTAGCCGAAACAATAAAAAGAAGTAAAGCTGTCAAAATATACATATGCAACGTAATGACGCAGCCGGGAGAGACAGACGGGTATACTGTGTCTATGCATGTGAAAGCTATTTTGGAACATGCCGGTATTGGCAGTGTCGATTATGTCCTTGCCAATAATAAACCGATTTCACCACCCCTACAGGATTTTTATGCGAAAAAAGGACAATATCCGGTTGTAATAGATGAAGATGAAATACATGCGCTGGGCGTGGGTTTTGTAAAAGCGGATATTATAAACGAAACGAACGTCATTCATCATGATTCGGAAAAGCTTGCACATAATATAATGCAGATGGTATATGGATTAAAAACAGATACCAAAAGGCGTAAAAAGAGATCTCGTTAAGGGGGTGCGACCATGCCTTCTTTTTCCATGGAAGTGAAAAATGAATTGTCTCATTTTAATGAGACAAACCTTTGTTGTCTTTATGCGGAATTAGCTGCCCTTTTACGGATGGATGGCACCTTTGTTTTGAGTGCGAAACACCATTTAGGAATTAATTTTTCGACGGAAAATGCAGCAGTAGCTCGGCGTGCACTTGCTTTTTTAAAAGGGCTGTGCATTGGTGAAATTAATACAGAGCTTGTTGTGAAACGGTCGCGGCGTTTGCAAAAGAATAATTATTACATTATTAGGGTGATGCCATCTAGCTTAGTCGATGAATTACTTAAAAATATGGGGATTATTAATGCCGATGGATTTAATATGGGAAAAGACAGCAGTTTATTGAGTAAATACTGCTGTAAGGAATCTTACCTGCGAGGCGCTTTTTTGGGTGGAGGATCAGTAAACAAGCCGGACAGAGGTTATCATTTGGAGTTATCTACCAGCAATTATGAATTTTCGCGGCAACTTTTAACGCTTCTAAACCAGTTTAAGTTTCCTGTCGGTAAAACTACACGGAAGGATTATTATGTTTTATATCTTAAGGAAAGTGAAGCAATTATAAGTTTTCTGCGCATGATTGGGGCAGAACAGGTATTAGAAGAATTTGAGAGCACACGTAACTTAAAAGAAGTGCGCAACCAGGTGAATAGGCTGGTTAATTGTGAGACTGCAAATTTGCAGAAAACAGTGGAGGCTTCACTGCGCCAGGTACAAAACATGAAGAAGCTGTTGAAGGATGCAAAGGCAAAAAATTTACCTGATGCTTTAAAAAAGACAGCATGGGCAAGGATCAATAATCCGGATGTTTCATTAAGTGAACTGGCGCAGATCCTTGGCATAGGCAAGTCAGGCGTCAATCATCGTTTGCGGAAATTAGAAGCTATGGCACTCCAATTGAGAAGATGTGAGAATAAATGAGAAATATGCGTAGTTTTATAATTGTAGGTATATTTTTTTTGTTTTTAGGTGGAGCATTCATTATATATTTTTCCCAAACAGAGGAAAAGGGTGTTTTCATCTTGGAATATCATCGGATAAATGACCAGGATGATGATGAATATACAATAACAACAAAAGAATTTAAAGAACAGATGGAATATTTGCGGGAACAGGGATATAAAACAATTTCCTTTATGGATTTTGTACGGGCTAAAAAATATGGTGAAAAATTGCCGGAGAAATCGGTGATTTTGACCTTTGATGATGGATATGAAGATAATTATACAGAAGTTATGCCTATTTTAGCGGGATATGGTATGAAGGGGACAGTGTTTATTATAAGTAACCGGGTGGGGTTAGAAGGTTACCTGACATGGGAACAGCTGAAAGAGATGCAAACCGCGAATATAGAACTTGGCGGTCACACTGCAAACCATTTGCCTTTGGCGTCACTGCCACCTCAGAAGATAGATGATGAACTCAGATTGTCAAAATTGCTGATGGAATGGAATGGCTTGCAAACAATATATTTCTTTTCTTATCCGAATGGTTCGTATAATGATACAGTAATAAAAGATCTGCGGAAAAATGGATATTTAACTGCTGTTACAGGCACCCCTGGGGTAAATACTTTTGCAACTGATCCTTATCGTTTGCAAAGAACATACATTCCCCGATCAAAATTAGGATTGTTGGACTTTAAGCTGAGATTGCTGAAAAGCAGACTTTATACAAAATTTAATATAAGGCAAAATATAATATAGAATCTTGCGAGGAAAAATGGATTTTTTAAAACATGTATTATTATTTATTTTTGCTGCAATTATAATTAGCAGTACTTTATTTTGCAGCACTGTGCAGGCACGTCATCGGGAAAAACCGCAAAATACAGTAACAGAAGAGGTCAAGAATGATAAAAGTAAAGTGAATGCACAGGCAATTGGTGCAGGGAGGAAGCATTTGGCAGGAAGTTTTAAAACACAGATAAATAAGATGACAAACTGGCCAGTTAAACGTATTGATAAAGGGGGAACGCTGCTTTTTTCTGATAGTCCTGAAACTGTATATCAGGATGGTATTCTTTATGAGGACACTATCAGTGGAAAGGGGCGGCTCTATTATTATCACGTAAATGGGACTGAAGAGGATAAAAAAGTTGTCGTTATGCTGACAAATACAAATAAGGAAAAAAGTGTTAATTTCCATATTACCCGTTCAGCGGAGGCTGGCCCTAGTGCAGATTATTTATATGTTGGCAAGACTTCCCAATTACGTTATTTTGGCTATCAAATCCCGCAAGATATTTTTATTGACAAGGATAGTGCACGGATATTAGATGGCAGGACAAACAACATCCTGGTTAAAAAAGATGAGTTGGTATGCGGCATATACGATTTTGAAACGAAAAGTCCGGTAAAAATTACAGTGATGATGCTGCCGCTAAATGAGGATCCATATACATTTATGAAGACAGCTTCGGTGTTATTGAAGGATGACAGCAGACTACGTGGTACTTTTAAAAATATGGATCGCGTTTTACAAGGGGAAAAAAGATATAATCCGGAAAATGATGGCACTGTATATTTCACTATTGCGGATGATCGAGACGATGCGTATTTGACAGGCGTTGATGCCACAGATGGCAGTTCTGTCAAAAACTATGGGAACTATGGAATTTTATATTATTTGGATATACCAATGAGTGGAATGGGAAAAGTACATTATTATCTCCAACCATTAGGTGGAGTTTATGCTGGGGCAATGTCTGTACAGATAAATGACGCAATAAATTTCAATGTGCTGCCCACTCCTTCAGAAAGAGCCTTCTTTGGTGAAAATCTCCGAGAGGATTATTATGCGGATCTAGGTGTATACGGAGCAAGGGACAGTCTTTTATTCAAATATTCACCACCAGGAGCTTCTAATCTCCCTGTTAAGATTATATTGTCACCAGAACGATAAATATATTTTTGGTATATATGTTGCTTGCACTGTAAAAAAATTATACAATATACTATGTTATTGATTATTGATATAATAAGGAGGCTTTTTCGTGAAACATATTAAAACAATCAATAAGCCCTATCTGCAAAGCACTTTGAAAACTGGCGGCTGTGGTGAATGCCAGGCTTCGTGCCAGTCTGCTTGTAAAACATCCTGTACTGTTGGTAATCAGGTTTGTGAAAAAAAGCAATAGTGTTTATTTAGTCTAAAAAGGCTGTGTATGCAGCCTTTTTTTAATGTTAGAGAGGATTAAGAGAGGATTTATCGGTCAATGAATAAGAATATCCATAAGTTTCACTATAAAGATGTTTATTTTATACTTGATGTAAACAGTGGAGCAGTCCATGCTGTTGATAAGATGGTTGCAGATATGATGGATGTATTTGATGGTGAAAATGATGAGGCAGTACTAGAGAAGTATAAAGGAATATATAAACCCGAAGAAATGCAAGAAGCCTTGTCTGAATTACACGAGCTAATTAAAAAAGAACAGTTATTTGCACCAGATATCGATGTGCCACCGGTATTTTCAGAAAAAGGAATTGTGAAGTCAATGTGTCTTTTAGTAGCACATGACTGCAATTTGCGCTGCAAATATTGTTTTGCTGATACAGGTGATTTTGGGGCAGCTAGGCAGCTCATGAGCAAGCCAGTTGGTGAAGCGGCTATAGAATATGTAATCAAGCACAGCGGCAGCCGTAAGCATTGTGAAATAGATTTTTTCGGGGGAGAACCACTTGTGAACATGCCGTTGGTAGAACATATAACAGCATATGTTCGTAAACGGGAAAAAGAAACAGGAAAAATTTTTAAGCTTACCCTTACTACTAATGGGATGCTGTTAAATGATAAAAATATTAAATTTTTAAATGATAATAATATAAGCGTGGTTATAAGTCTGGACGGAAGAAAAGAAGTCCATGACCGGATGCGGCCTGATGCTGGTGGACATGCTACCTATGATAAAGTAGTGGCTAATTTTAAAAAATTAGTCAAATCAAGAAATGATGAAAATTACTATATGCGTGGTACCTATACAAAGTATAATCTTGATTTTACAAAAGATGTAATTTCGATGGCTGATGAAGGTTTTGATATTTTATCTATTGAACCTGTTATTGCTAAAGATGCAGATTATGCCATATTAGAAAGTGATTTACCACAAATATTTGATGAATATGATAAACTTGTTGATGTATATTTGCAGTACCGCCGTGAAGGAAAAGGCTTTTTCTTTTTTCATTTTAATATGGATCTCAATAATGGACCGTGTGTGGCAAAACGGCTCAGTGGCTGTGGCGCAGGACATGAATATTATGCAGTAGCCGCAAATGGCGATTTGTATCCATGCCATCAATTTGTCGGGCGTGAAAAATATTTATTAGGCAATATTTTTGATGGGGTGCAAAATGAAAAGCTGCCCCAGTATTTTAGAAACTGCCATGTTCTTAATAAACCTAAATGTCGTGATTGCTGGGCTAGATATTTTTGCAGCGGTGGCTGCCATGCTAATGCGGATTTATTTAATGATGATATATATAAACCGTATGAAGTCGGTTGCGAATTGCAAAAAAAGAGATTGGAATGTGCTATTGCAGTACAAGCTTTAATGAAGATGGAAAAATTTTGAGAAATGAGATTTAATCAACTTTATAGGGGACTTTATTAAAATCTTCTGTAAAATTTTCTCATAAGTGTTTTCATAGTAAAGAATAAGAAGAGGACTTACGGAATAAAGTCTACAAATTTCAGACGAAATTTGTAGACTTTATTTTTATAAACTTTATAAATTAAAGATAATATTCAGATAATAAAGAAGGTATAGCAAATACCGTTAAAAACACTAAGCCAGACAATAAGTTTTATTCATAATTTTCGGTTGGTTCGAACTGATTTATATTACAAGCAAAAACGTTGACAAATAATGGGATTCTATTGTATCATAAACAGTGGAAAGACTGTTAGACTTTTCCGGCAGTTTATATTTTGTAAATTGCCTGGGTAAGGCTGCTGATTGCCTTTTAGCAGTGGGATTATTCAGTCAACATATTCTGAAAGCTTTTTCAGAAAACTTTTTTTAAAATTTTAGGGGGTATTTTTAGAATGGCAGTTAAAGTTGCTATTAATGGTTTCGGTCGTATTGGCCGTCTCGCATTCAGACAGATGTTCGACGCAGAAGGATATGATGTTGTTGCACTTAATGATTTGACAAGTCCGAAAATGCTTGCACATCTCCTGAAATATGATTCTACACAGGGCAGATATAAATACGCTGATTCTGTAGAAGCAGGCGAAGATTCCATTACAGTAAATGGTAAGAAAATCACTATTTACAAAAAACCTAATCCTGAAGAATTACCTTGGGGAAAACTTGATGTTGATATAGTACTTGAATGTACAGGTTTCTTTGCTTCAAAAGACAAAGCTGCTGCACATATCAAAGCAGGCGCTAAGAAAGTTGTTATTTCCGCTCCGGCTGGCACTGATCTTCCTACTATTGTTTACAACGTAAATCATAAGGCTTTAAAAGCAAGTGATACTGTTATCTCCGCAGCTTCTTGTACCACAAACTGCTTAGCCCCTATGGCTGATGCATTAAACAAATTAGCACCTATTCAAAGCGGTATCATGACAACTGTTCATGCTTACACTGGCGATCAGATGATTTTGGATGGTCCTCAGCGCAAAGGTGATCTTCGTCGTTCACGTGCTGCTGCTATCAATATCGTTCCTAACAGCACAGGTGCTGCAAAAGCAATTGGTCTTGTTATTCCTGAATTGAATGGCAAGTTGATTGGTTCTGCACAACGTGTTCCTACACCTACTGGTTCAACTACTATTTTGGTAGCAGTTGTAAAAGGTAAAGTATCTATTGAAGATATCAATAAAGCAATGAAAGCTGCAAAAACAGAATCCTTCGGTTATACAGAAGATCCAATCGTATCTAGCGATATTGTTGGTATGAGATACGGTTCTTTGTTTGATTCAACTCAGACAATGGCTGCTCAGATGGATGATGGCAATACTCATGTGCAGGTTGTTTCTTGGTATGATAATGAAAACAGCTTTACCAGCCAGATGGTTCGCACAATCAAATATTTTGCTGAACTGAAGTAATATTGTTCGGCCTTATGCCTAATAAGGTCCGGCCTTAATAGGCCGGACTTATTTTATGATTAGCGGGGGACTGCAATGAAGAAAAAGACGATCAGAGATATTGATGTAAATGGTAAAAAAGTATTTGTCCGTGTGGATTTTAATGTCCCTATGGATGAAAATCAA
Organism: Pectinatus cerevisiiphilus; assembly: GCF_004341685.1. GTDB lineage: Bacteria > Bacillota > Negativicutes > Selenomonadales > Selenomonadaceae > Pectinatus > Pectinatus cerevisiiphilus. The sequence goes on along the minus strand of NZ_SMAA01000007.1, from coordinate 93,633 downwards.
AATATTACAAACGATGAAAGAATAAGAGCTACACTGCCAACATTAAATTATTTGTTGGAAAAAAATGCAGCACTCATTCTTGCATGTCATGTTGGCAGACCGAAAGGCCAAAGAGTTCCCGAATTATCTGTTAAGCCGATAGTAAAAAGACTTTCTGAACTTTTGGGAAAAGAAGTCAAATACGCTGAAGACTGTGTTGGCGAACCAGCCCAAAAAGCTGCTGCTGCGCTAAAACCGGGTGAAGTGCTTTTACTGGAAAATCTTCGTTATCACAATGAAGAAACAAAAAATGATCCGGAATTTGCAAAGCAACTCGCATCATTGGCTGATGTCGCAGTAGATGATGCATTTGGTGTTTCCCATAGAGCACATGCATCAAATGTGGGCATTGCCAAATATATCGAAGTTGTCAGCGGTTTCCTTATTGAAAAGGAAATAAAATTTATAGGACAGGCGCTTACTGCACCTAAAAAACCATTCGTGGCTATTATTGGTGGAGCTAAAGTTTCAGATAAAATTGGTGTTATTTCTAACATGCTTGAAAAAGTTGACGCTATTATTATCGGTGGCGGGATGGCTTATACTTTCCTTGCATCCCAAGGCTATAATGTTGGTAAGTCAATTTGTGAAAAAGATAAAATTGCTTTGGCAAAAGAACTTTTGGCTAAGGCTGCTAAAAATGGCGTAAAAGTAGTATTGCCGGTAGATGTTGTTATTGCCGATAAATTTGCTGCTGATGCTGCTACAAAGATTGTACCTGTAGATAAGATTGATCCGGAATGGATGGGTCTGGATTGCGGACCGAAAAGCTGCGAAGAAAATGCCCAGGTATTAAAAAATGCAAAAACTGTTGTTTGGAACGGACCTATGGGTGTATTTGAATTCGATGCATTCGCTAAGGGGACGGAAGCCGTTGCTAAGGCAGTTGCTGAATCTGGTGCAATAAGTATTGTCGGTGGAGGAGATTCCATCGCTGCTTTGAAGAAAACAGGTCTTTCTGATAAGATTACCCATATTTCTACTGGTGGCGGTGCTACTCTGGAATTCCTCGAAGGAAAACCAATGCCGGGAATAGAAGCAATTGAAGACCTTTGATACAATATATTAAAATTAATAGGCATGACAGTTACTAAAGCAATTTGGACTGTTTTGGTGATTTGTTGTGCCTTATAAACTTGTGACTTAGGGGAAAGCCTGAAGAGGCTTATTAAATTGAAAAGGTGGCTTTATTATGCGTAAACCAATAATTGCTGGCAACTGGAAAATGAATAACACTATTGCTGCAGGAACACAGTTGATCAAAGATCTGGCTCCGCTTGTAAAAGAAAACAACAAAGTGGATATAGTGGTATGCCCTACATACACTGCTTTGGCAGCTGTAGCTGAAGCTGCTAAAGGTACTAATGTCCATGTAGGCGCACAAAATGTGCATTGGGCAAAAAATGGTGCGTTCACTGGTGAAATTTCTACAGATATGTTGAAAGAAATCGGTGTCGAATATGTTATTATTGGACATTCCGAACGCCGTGAATATTTTGGAGAAACGGATGAAGGCGTAAATAAACGCTCGAAAGCAGCTTTGGCAGCAGGACTTACACCTATTATCTGTTGTGGTGAAACATTAAAGACACGTGAAGCAGGTACAACAAATAGCTTTGTTAAAGGCCAGATTGAAGCAGCACTTAACGAAATGACAACTAATGATGTTGCTAAAGTTGTTATTGCTTATGAACCTATCTGGGCTATTGGTACTGGTAAAACAGCTACTTTTGAACAGGCAGAAGAAGTATGCGCCGTTATCCGTAAAACTGTTGCAGCAAAATTTGACCAAGCAACTGCTGATAAGGTACGTATCCAATACGGCGGAAGCGTAAAACCGAATACAATTGATGGACTTATGCAGAAACCTAATGTTGACGGTGCTTTAGTCGGTGGAGCTTCATTGAAGGCACCTGACTTCGCACGTATTGTAAATTTTAATTAATAAATCAATAAGCAAGAGGTTATTTACACATGTCAAAACTGAAAAATCCGGTTGCTCTTATTATAATGGACGGATGGGGAATCGGTGCTGCCGATGATCCGAATAATGCCGTGATCCAAGGCCAAACGCCTGTTATAGATAAACTCTTTAAAAATTACCCGCATGCTAAACTGGCATGTTCTGGTGAAGCAGTGGGTCTTCCTGATGGGCAGATGGGTAATTCAGAAGTAGGGCACATGAATATGGGCGCAGGAAGAATAGTATACCAAGAATTAACCCGTATTACTAAAGCTATACGTGAAAAAACTTTTTTTACTAATCCTGTGTTTTTAGATGTTATAAATCAAGTCAAAAAATCTGGTGGGGCATTGCATTTGATGGGGCTCTTATCAGATGGAGGAGTACATAGCCACCAGCAGCACCTATATGCACTTCTTGAACTTGCTAAAAAGAGTGGTCTCAAAAAAGTATATGTGCATGCATTTTTGGACGGACGTGACGTACCTCCTTCCAGTGCAGCAGGTTATATTGCTAAGTTGGAAGATAAGATAAAAGAAATAGGTATAGGAACTATTGCTACTGTAGCAGGCCGTTACTACGCAATGGATCGTGACAAAAGATGGGATAGAGTTGAAAAAGCCTATAATGCTATTGCAAAGGCACAAGGAAACCAAGCCCCAAATGCTTCAGAAGCGATAAAGGCATCTTATGATGCCGGTAAAACAGATGAATTTGTTGTGCCAACAGTTATTGTTGCATATAAGGGAATGCAAGATGGTGATGGAGCAATTTTCTTCAACTTTAGGCCTGACCGGGCGAGAGAACTCACACATGCGTTTACAGATAAAACTTTTAGTGGATTTACCCGCGGTGATGCTATCAAGTTAGTATTTGCAATGATGACGCAGTATGAAAAAGGGATGAATGCCCAAATAGCTTATAAACCGGAAAAGCTTACTAATACTTTAGGTGAAGTTATTTGTAAGAATGGATGTAAGCAGCTGCGTATTGCCGAAACTGAAAAATATGCACATGTGACGTTTTTCTTTAATGGCGGTGTCGAACAACCTTTGCAGGGAGAAGACCGGATTTTGGTACCATCTCCTAAAGTGGCAACATATGATATGCAGCCAGAAATGAGTGCTATCGAAGTTACAGATAAAGTAGTGGCCGCAATAAAATCACAAGAATATGATTTTATTATCTTAAATTATGCTAACGGTGATATGGTTGGGCATACAGGAATTTTACCGGCTGCGGTAAAAGCTGTGGAAACTGTTGATACGTGTGTAGGACGTTTTGTCGATGCTATCAAGTCAGTTGGCGGTACGGTTTGCATTACAGCAGATCATGGTAATGCTGAAAAAATGCTTGATGCAAAAACTAATGAACCTTTTACAGCACATACCACAAACCCAGTTCCTTTTATTGTCGTTAACGATAAAGTAAAAGCAGTTCATGATGGTGCTTTATGTGATATTGCACCAACATTGCTCAAGCTTGCTGGTATTCCTATACCGCCGGAAATGACAGGGAAACCACTCATTAGTTAATTGATGGCGGATAGGCTGGACATATAAGGCGGATATATATTATTGTTTAGTGGAGATATTATAGTAAAGAGAGGAATATAGATATGATTTATTCAGAAGAAGTCAGCAACATGACATGTGTTGCCAAAGGTGTTGAAAATCACGGTCCTGCGCCGATTCCTGAAGAAGGGAAATGGGTACAGTCCAAAGAAATAAAAGATATAAGTGGTTTGACCCATGGTGTTGGCTGGTGCGCACCTCAGCAGGGTGCCTGCAAATTGACACTAAATGTAAAGGATGGCATCATCCAGGAAGCTTTGATAGAAACAGTAGGCTGTTCAGGGATGACCCATTCGGCAGCAATGGCTTCTGAAATTTTACCAGGTAAAACAATCCTGGAAGCACTCAATACTGACCTTGTTTGCGATGCGATAAATACTGCTATGCGTGAACTGTTCCTGCAAATTGCTTACGGCAGAACACAGACAGCATTTTCTGAAGGCGGTCTTCCTGTTGGCGCAGGTCTTGAAGATTTAGGTAAAGGCCTTAGAAGCCAGATAGGTACAATGTATGGTACACTTAAAAAAGGTTCTCGTTATTTGGAAATGACTGAAGGCTATGTAACAAGAATAGCTTTAGATAAAAATAATGCTATCATTGGCTATGAATTTGTTAATCTTGGCAAAATGATGGAAATGATTCATGATGGTGTACCTGCCCAGGAAGCTATGGATAAAGCCAAGGGTTCCTATGGTAGATTTGCTGAAGCCGCAAAATATGTGGATCCGCGTAGAGAATAATATAAGGGAACGGGAAGGAATGAGCGAGTATGGCATTATTTGAAAGTTATGAACGTCGTATAGATAAGATCAATAAGGTATTGAGTGAGTATGGTATTTCCTCTATAGAAGAAACAAAAAAGATTTGCGATGAAAAAGGTATTAATGCTGCTGAAATAGTAAAAAGCATTCAGCCTATTTGTTTTGACAATGCTTGTTGGGCATATACTTTAGGTGCTGCTATTGCAATAAAGAAGGGCTGTACTAAAGCTGCTGATGCAGCAAAAGCCATCGGCGAAGGCCTGCAGGCTTTTTGTATACCGGGTTCTGTTGCCGATCATAGAAAAGTCGGACTGGGACATGGTAATCTGGCATCAATGCTTTTATCAGAAGATGCCCATTGCTTTGCTTTTTTAGCAGGACATGAATCCTTTGCTGCAGCTGAAGGTGCTATTGGTATTGCTGGTAAAGCCAACCGTGTCAGAAAACAACCGTTGCGTGTTATTTTAAATGGTCTTGGTAAAGACGCAGCGCAGATTATTTCTCGTATTAACGGTTTTACTTATGTGCAGACACAGTATGATTATGCTACTGGTAAACTGAACGTTGTAAAAGAAATAGCTTATTCTGATGGTGTTCGCAGCAAGATTAAATGCTATGGTGCTGACAGCGTACAGGAAGGCGTTGCTGTTATGCATAAAGAAGATGTAGATATTTCCATTACAGGGAATTCGACAAATCCGACAAGATTCCAGCATCCTGTAGCAGGTTGTTATAAAAAAGAATGCATCGAAAAAGGTAAAAAATATTTTTCTGTTGCATCTGGCGGCGGCACAGGCCGTACTTTACATCCTGATAATATGGGAGCGGGTCCTGCTTCATACGGTATGACTGATACAATGGGTCGTATGCATTCTGATGCACAATTCGCAGGTTCCTCCTCTGTTCCAGCACATGTTGAAATGATGGGCTTGATCGGTATGGGGAATAATCCTATGGTTGGTGCGAGTGTAGCAGTAGCAGTAGCAGTTGAAGAACATTCGAAATAGGAATAAGAGTGGTAAAGGTGTGTAGGAGGTAATACCTCCTATACATCTTTTTAAGTTGGCATAGCACTTTATATGTATGACAATTTATGATACAATATACGTGCAGTATTATAAAAATGGGAAGAAATATTTTAATTAGGTGGGGGTTTTATGTTGAAAAAAACTAAAATTATCTGTACTATGGGTCCTAATGTTGACAAAGATCCAACAATTCTCGAAGACATGATCAAAAACGGGATGAATGTTGCTCGTTTTAATTTCTCACATGGTGATTATGCAGAACATGACAAACGTATCAATTTGGTGAAACAGACTGCTCGTAAATTAGGCAAAACGATTTCTTTAGTGCTGGATACAAAAGGACCAGAAATGCGTTTAGGTGAGTTTGCCGGTGGTAAAGTATTTTTGAAAAAAGGTAATAAATTTACTATTACTAACGATGATAAAATTGGTGATGAAACACACGTATCAGTAAATCATAAGAATTTGTACACAGAAGTTAAACCTGGCAATATTTTGTTGCTGTCCGATGGCTTAGTAGCACTTCGTGTTGATGAAATTTCTGGTAATAATATCGTTACAACAATTCTTAATGATGGACCGATGAGCACACGTAAACGTGTAGCTGCACCTGGTGTATCACTTGGTTTACCAGCTGTTTCCGAACAAGATAAGAATGATATCATCTTTGGTATCAAACATGATATGGATTTTGTTGCTGCTTCTTTTATACAACGTGCTGATGATGTAGAAGAAATACGCAGTCTTATCGAAGAAAATAACGGGCATATGGAAATTATCCCTAAAATCGAATGTGCCGAAGGCGTTAAAAATATTGATTCAATCATTGCAGCAGCTAACGGAATCATGGTTGCCCGCGGTGACCTTGGTGTAGAAATACCGGCTGAAGATGTTCCTCTTATTCAGAAGGAAATCATTAAAAAATGTAATAAAGTAGGAAAACCGGTTATTGTTGCAACCCAGATGCTTGAAACAATGACAACGAATCCTCGCCCAACACGTGCTGAAGCATCCGATGTAGCTAATGCTATTTTTGATGGTACTGATGCGATAATGCTTAGCGGTGAATCTGCTAATGGTGATTATCCAGTAGAAGCCGTTAAAGTTATGGATTCTATTTCTAAGCGCGTTGAATCAGCTCTTGAATATAAACATATCTTTATAAATAAAGGTTTTACCCGTCATTCAACAACTACAGATGTCATTGCACATGCTACAGTTCAAATGTCTTATGAACTTGGCGCTGCAGCTATTATTGCACCTACCGAAAGCGGTTATACAGCTCAGATTGTATCTAAATACCGTCCGGAAGCAACTATTATAGCTTACACACCAAATGAAAAAGTAGCTCGTCATCTGAATCTCCGCTGGGGTGTAATCCCTATCGCTGGTTCGGATTGGGATGATGTAGAAGAAATGATCACTACTGCCTCTACTGCTGCTATTGAAAAGGGAATAATTAAACACGGAGATAAGACAATTATTACCTCTGGTGTGAAATTCGCTGAAGGCAATACAAGCACCATTCGTATTCGTACAGTTTGATTATCCGTATTTACTTGGGATAATAAGCATAAGGTGTGCATTAACGCTGAGATATTATTATATCTCAGCGTTTTGTTATTCATGCAGGAAAAATAAAAACTACCATCGCTATAAATTAAACTGTCCCTGCTAATTAGCCTTTATGGGTAATTAGCAGGGACAGTTTGAAACGATGATAGTTTTATTTTTGGATGTTTTTATTTTGCCATTAAAGCAGCAATTTTATTGGCCATTTCAGCTGGATTATCAGGCAGTATGCCTTCGATCAAAAGAGCCTGGGTATATAATAATTCACAGTAGTTCTTGAACTCAGTATTGTCTTTACCAAGATCGTGTACTGCTTGCAGACGGGTGAATAGTTTATGATGTGGATTTATTTCTAAAATACGTTTAGCTTTGAACATAGGGTTATTGGCTTCAGCGAAAGCTTGTTCCATTGAAAAACTAGGACCTTGTTCATCAGCAACAAGGCAGACTGCACTGGATTTTAAGCGATTGCTGATTTTAACGTCAGCAACTCTTTCGCCAAGGCTTTCTTTGATGTCCTTGATAAGATTTTCGTTCTTTTTGGCAATATCTTCGTTTTCCTTTTTCGCCTGCTGGGATTCAACATCATCAAGACCGAGATCGCCGCGGCTTATTGAATGGAATTGTTTTCCTTCATATTCACGGAGTGCTTCAATAGCAAATTCATCAACATTGTCAAGCAGATAGAGAACTTCTATATTTTTGTCGCGCAGAAGTTCCATCTGTAGAAGGCTGTCAATAGCCTTGCGATCTTTACCGGTGGCATAATATATTTTCTTTTGGCTTTCCGGCATACGTTCCAGATATTCTTTAAGTGAGCTCAGACCTTTGCTTTCATCTGATGTGGCAAAAAGCAGTAAATTTTTCAATTTATTTATCGTGTCGTTACCGCTGTACATGCTGCCGTATACGCCTATTTTAAGTGATTTACCATATTCGGCCCAGAACTTTTCATACTTTTCACGATCATTTTTAAGCATGCGTTCTAATGTTTTTAAAATGCTGTTTTCTAGATTGCGGCCAATTGTTTTTAGTTCACGGCTCTGCTGCAATAGTTCACGGGAAATATTTAAAGAGAAATCCGGAGAATCAACAAGTCCCTTGACGAAACGCAGATATTCCGGTAACAAATCTTTGCAATTATCCATGATAAAGACATGGCGTGAATATAATTGCAGACCTGGTTGGTAATCTGTATGATAAAGATTAAATGGAGCATGTGCAGGGAAGAAAAGCAGTGAAGTATATTCGATAGTACCTTCAGCTTTATTGTGTAGAACTTCCATAGGATCTTCCCAATCGTGGAAAAGATTTTTATAGAATTCGTTATATTCTTCAGGTTTTATTTCTGATTTATTTTTGGCCCATAGCGGCTGCATTGAATTTAAAGTACGGATTTCATCGCGTTTGATTTTTTCTGCATCTTTTATTTCTTTGCCGTCTTTATCTTTTGGTGTTTCTTCTACGACAAATTTCATTTTTATAGGATAACGTACATAATCTGAATATTTTTTAACGAGACTTTCTATTTTGTTAGTGTCAGTGAAATTTTCTTCTGCTTTATCACCATAGAATTCAGGCAATAATGTCAGGGTAATGGTGGTGCCACGTCTTTTTTTATCACATTCTTCAATTGTATACGATCCGTCACCGGTCGATTCCCATTTATAAGCTTGATTTTGTCCTGCTTTGCGGGTTACCACTGTGATTTTTTCAGCTACCATGAAGGCAGAATAAAAACCTACACCAAATTGGCCGATAAGTTCTTTTCCAGAAACAGCGGCATTACTTTCCTTCGCGTCCATCATTTTCTTTAAGAAAGCCTTGGTACCGGATTTAGCTATTGTACCGATATTTTCAATAAGTTCTTCCTTAGTCATGCCAATGCCGTTATCAGAGATAGATAACGTATGTGATTTTTCATCTGGAACAAGAAAAATTTCATAATCGTCATCGCCTTCTAATAAGTCTTTATTAGTAAGGCTTTCAAAATGGATTTTATCAATGGCATCGGAAGCGTTAGATGTTAATTCACGTAAAAATATTTCACGATTTGTATAGATTGAATGGATCATCAAATCAAGTAATTGTTTAGTTTCTGCTTGAAATTCATGTGTTTCTTTCGACATAATTCAAACCCCTTCATTAATTATTACTTTGTTAGCACTCATTAACAGTGAGTGCTAAGAATTACTTTTACTATACAACGCTTTAAGAAAAAAATCAATACTTTAGGAAAAGTTCATTATATCTAACATATAAATACGAGTGTTGTGATAGGTAAATCGGTTTTATTTTTTATTGTAGTTTTATATGATATTAAGGAAGGGCAGGTTGTATTTGTATAATTTGGGAAGAATAATGCTATTATGTATTTGCCATTATAGAAGAATTCAATTATAATGTATATGAATTTACTTATATTTGAATAATGACTGATGAGAAGGTTTTTTATTCCAGCTGAATATATTTTCTAAATTCGGCTGTGCCGTTGTATTTAGACGGATTTGAATAAAAAACCCTATTTGTTTTATCGCTTAGAAATCAGTTGGTCTATATACAGGGGGATAATATGAAAATACGTGGCTTTGAAGTCGTGACTGCTTATAAAGAAAAAAAAATTATTCTGCCTGAGCGAAAAACAGATAAGAGTGCAGGTTATGATATAGCTTGTGCACAGGATGTTGTCTTAAAGGCGGGAAAAGTGACCATTGTTCCTACGGGGCTTAAAGCATATATGCAAGAAGATGAATATCTGGGTATTCATATCAGATCGAGTATGGCTTTAAAAAATTCGTTGTCATTTATTAATGGGCAGGGAATAATCGATGCTGATTATTATAATAACACCAATAATGAAGGACATATTATGCTGGCAATTTTTAACCATGCCGCTACGGATTTAGCGGTAAAAAAAGGAACACGGTTGGCGCAGGGTATTTTTTATAAATATCTTATGATTGATGGAGACAATAGAAATAAGGGCCTTGTCCGTCAAGGCGGTATAGGTTCTACGGGAGTTTAGTAATGGAAGATTTAGATCTTTTTTCTTATGCTGCTCAAAAGGCTGAAAATGGCAGCAAAAAAAATAATAGGCCATTGGCAGTGAGAATGCGTCCTAAAAATTTTGCTGAATTTATCGGGCAAGAGGAGTCTGTCGGTAAAGGGCATTTTCTACGTGTGATGATTGAAAATGATAATATTCCTTCTTTGATTTTGTTTGGTCCGCCTGGTACAGGAAAAACTACATTGGCGCAAATGATAGCTTCGATGACAAAAAGTGATTTTAAACAGCTTAACGCAGTTTCTTCTGGTATTGCGGATATACGCAAAATTGTAGAGGAAGCTGATCAACAGCGAAAATTTTATCAGAAACGGACAATAATTTTTATTGATGAAATACATCGGTTCAATAAGGGACAACAGGATGTTTTGCTGCCTTATGTCGAAGATGGCAGACTGATCCTGATTGGTGCTACTACGGAAAATCCTTATTTTGAAGTCAATCATGCATTATTGTCACGTGTACGTGTAATCAGACTGCATTCTTTGACGGATGCGCAGATGATCAAAATCATGAGACAAGCATTGGCAGATAAAGAGCGTGGCCTTGGCAGCTTGCAAGTCACTTGTACAGATAAGGAATTGCAGATAATAGTCGCTGTTTCTTCAGGTGATGCGCGTGTGGCATTAAACCTTTTAGAACAGGCTGCAATAATAGCGGATGCAGAGAAGACCAACATCACAGAAAAGATTTTGCAAGAAATAGTCGGTGAAAAGATACAGTCTTATGATAAAAATGGGGATAATCATTATGATACAGTGTCCGCTTTTATAAAAAGTATGCGCGGCAGTGATCCAGATGCAGCCATTCATTATTTGGCGAGGATGCTGGAAGCGGGTGAAGATGCTAATTTTATTGCCCGGCGAATTGCTATTTGCGCAGCTGAAGACGTCGGCAATGCTGAACCGATGGCGCTGGTTGTAGCAATGGCTGCCGTGCAGGCTGTACAGTTCGTGGGAATGCCAGAAGCCCGTCTGCCCTTGGCGCAGGCTGTAACATATATAGCTTCCGCACCAAAGAGCAATGCTTCTTATATGGCTATAGATAAAGCTCTTGCGGATGTGCGTAGTGCACAATGCGGCAGTATCCCCGCCCATTTAAAAGATGCGCATTATAAAGGAGCACAAAAATTAGGACATGGTATCGGTTATAGATATCCACATGATTATGAAGGACATTTTGTAAAACAGCAATATATGCCTTCGGCACTTGCTGGTAGGAAATATTATAATCCTAGCGACAATGGCAAGGAGAAAAATATAAAAGAATATTTGCGGGAACATCAAAATTCTTTGCACAAATAATGTGCTAACTGTTATAATATATAGTAAACATATAATATTAGTAGAGTTTTCGTTTTGCTTAGGGCATTTGGTTTTAATAAGGTGTGAATGGAGGAAGATATATATGAAATTGTCGACGAGAGGACGCTATGGTGTTACCGCTATGTATGAATTGGCACTAAACTATGGCAAAGGGCCTTTGTCATTGCGGACTATTGCTGCTAAACAGGATATTTCCGATAATTATTTGGAGCAGCTTATCTGCGCGCTCAGGAATGCTGGTCTTGTTAAAAGTACACGGGGAGCACAGGGCGGATATGTACTAACAAGGGATCCAGCTGAGATTACTATCGGTGATATAATAACTATAATGGAGGGGCCTATTGCACTGGTGGATTGTTTGCTTAATGAGGCAGATTCCAGCAATCAGATTTGTAAAAAAGCAGAAAAATGCGTTACCCGTGGTGTATGGGAGCGGGTATGCCAAAGCATCAGTGAGGTTTTAAACTCGATTACGCTGGCCGATTTATGTGAAAACAGTAGAAAAACAGCTATTTTGGAGAATAGTATAGTTGAAGCATAGATTTTCTTAATTTATTGTGCGTTATCGGGATGGATACAGGGATTTCCTGTTATCCATCCCTTATTAATTTTATAGCAGGTGAGAGAATTGGTGGAAAAGAAGAAAATAGCCGTTGCTATGAGCGGCGGGGTGGACAGCTCAACAACGGCTGCCATATTATTGGACAAGGGATATGATGTATTTGGTGTTACGATGGTATTAAGTGATGAAGGGAGAGGTTTTACTAAAGAGGATAGCTATGATGAATTGAGCTCAGTCAAGGATGCGCGTAAAGTTTGCAATATGCTGGATATCAAGCATTACGTCATGGATCTTAAAGATGTATTTGCCAAAGAAGTAACAAATTATTTTGTGGATGAATATATGTCAGCACATACACCTAATCCTTGCGTGCGTTGCAATCATTACATAAAGTTTGGTCGGTTGCTCAGTGAATGCCTGAAGCTGGGCGCTGATTATATGGCTACCGGCCACTATGTTACAATAGAAAAAAATGAAGCGGGAAGATATTTGATCAGGCGTGCTGCTGATACACATAAAGATCAGTCTTATGTGATGTATCATTTAGAGCAGGATGTACTTAGCCATATAGTTTTTCCGTTGAGTAAGTTTACTAAGACACAGACGCGCGAAATGGCGCGATCATATAATTTACCAGTGGCAAATAAAAAAGAAAGCCAGGAAATATGCTTTATACCAAATGATGATTATAAAGCATACTTACGAAATCATGCAAAAATGCATTTTGAACCGGGCGATATTGTCGATGTGCACGGTAATGTATTAGGCAGGCATGATGGGTTACCTCTCTATACGATAGGCCAACGGAAGGGATTGGGGATTGCAGCAGCTGAACCTTTATATGTAGTAAGGCTTGACAGTGATAAAAACCAAGTAATAGTCGGTGGCAATAAAGATGTTTTCTCATTGGGCCTTATGGCAAAAAATTTGCATTGGATTCCTTTTGATAGTTTGGAAGGGCCGTTGGAAACGAATGCCCAGATTCGGTATGGAAAAAATGTGTGCAAAGTAACAGTGTATCCATTGGCAAATAATACTGCAAAGGTTATTTTTGAAAAACCGCAGAGAGCTGTTACACCAGGGCAATCAGTAGTTTTCTACGATGGAGATATCCTTCTGGGCGGCGGTATAATAACAGAACCTTTGAAATAAGATTTATTTACCGTTGACAGCTTGAAAGGCAGCTTGACATTTTAATTTTTTACTTTTATACTGGAAACAGGCAAAGGTGCTTATCATGAGTGATAGGTGCCTTTTTTTATTGCATAATAATTTAAAAGTAAAATAATGGAAAGATGTTGTTTTATGTAGTCTGGATGTCTGAGTTTAATTATTGTCTTTAAATAATAGCATGGAGGAAAAATATGTCTGCAAAAATAATTTCAGCGGCAGAATGTCCAGTTGCTGAGTGGGGTGGCGGAACCACTACACAGTTATATATTTGGCCGCATAATTCACAGTATAAAGATAGAAGTTTTAAATTGCGTCTGAGTTCAGCTACAGTGACCACAAATGTATCCCAATTCACGGAATTGACAGGGATAGACCGCATTTTGATGAGTTTGGATAATGTAATTACACTTATCCATAATGGTCAGGAAACAATTAAATTGATGCCCTTTACAGCTCATTTTTTTGATGGTGCAGATAAAACAATCAGTTATGGGTGTTGTACTGATTTTAATGTTATGCTCAAACATGGAGCTTATAAAAATGCTGAACTCTTTACTGATGACAGCAAAAATTTTGTTTTGGAGACAGATTGTGATTATTTTATATATGTAGTAGCAGGAAAGTATAAAATTGTAGATGGGTGTAAAGAACTTACTTTGTGTGCGGGGAAATTACTGCACTTGGATGGTCATTCGGCAAGCACAGTAATAAGTACCGTGGAGTCGGCAAAAATTGTTATTTGCAAAATTGAGTGGTAAATATATTTTAGATATTTTATTCTAAAATATATTAGAAAGCGCACTATCTTTGCTGTATAATAAATATATTAAGTATTAATATTAATATATGAATTATTATATTAATAAAAGAGAGGATAATATATGGGAAAGAATATTGAGACTTTTGAACAATTGACAGTCATGTTGAAATTTATTGCGGATACATCACCTACGTATAAGAAAATTGCCATATATATAAATGATAATTACTTACAGATCGTTTTTATGACAACTAATGAATTGGCCGAACAGGTGGGTGTTAGTCAGGGAAGTATATCAAGGTTTTTTATGGCACTCGGCTACAGGGGATATAATGATTTTTTGCAAAACTTGCAGAATATAGTAAGTAAGGAATTAACGGCACCGAAAAGGCTGCAATTTACAGAAAAGCATGGGATTAAAGATAAATATATGCATTCTATATTTGATAATGAATTGGCAAATATGGAAAAACTCGGTAGTATAATGGAAACTGATGAATATAAGAAAATAGTAAGTATGCTTGCTTCCAGTAAACCTTTAATTTTATTATCAGCACGGATGTCGTCAACCATAGTCCCCTATGTACAGTATATTTTGAATAAAATGAGAGGGATGGTTTATAAATATACACCGTCGTCACCGCAATGGGATACAATAGAGCTTGCTGATCCGGAAAATGTGAACATATTAGCTGTAATGATGCCACGGTATCCGCGTGTTCTTGTGGAAAAGTGTCAAAGGTTAAAAGAAAAAAAATTCCATATATACGGTGTTACTGACAGTGAATTTTCACCACTGATGGAATGTAGTGATGCCGCTGTATGTGTACCGCTTACCGTATCGTCAATTTTTGATATTTATAGTACACCTATGATTTTTTTCAATATACTTTTGCGTGATGCTGCTAAGGAAATTCCGGGAATATCAAAACGAATGGAAGATATAGAAAAGATTGAACTGGAAAATAAAGTTTACTATTGACAATTAGAAAATGAAATTTTATAATAATTACATTAGATTAGAAGCAAAGATGCTTTATTCATTTTGAATAAGGCATTTTTTTTATTATCAACTGAATGATTTATTTATTATATTAAAATATAAATGAAATAATTCAACAAGTAGCTTAATAGGGGATGATGCTGTGTGGTTGAAAAAGTTGACGAAAAGAAAATTTTAATAAATAGTGAACGTTTATTGGCTAGAATTGAAGAAATGTCACAATTTGGATTGGATGAGAAAACAGGTGGGATAAACAGGCAGCTGGGTAGTCAGGCTGATAAAGATACACGTGAGTGGTTGAAAACTATTTGGGAAAAGGATATAGGGTTAAAGGTTACAATTGATGCTGCTGCTAATATGTGGGGAAGTTATGGTAAGCACCTTAGTGACAGGCCTATTGTTTTTGGTTCACATCATGATAGTGTGCCGAACGGTGGGAAGTTTGATGGAGCACTTGGTGTATTGATGGCAATGGAAGCGATGCAGTCGATAAGAGAAAGAAAAATAAAAACACGACATCCCCTTGAAATAATTTCTTTTACTGGTGAAGAACCAAATAGTTTTTCTGTTTCTACATTAGGCAGTAAAATTTTATGCGGGCGGGTAACTCAAAAAGATATAAATATATTCAGTGACCGAGATACGGGACGACCTTTAACAGAGGCAATTGATTGGCTGGGAGGGGATAGCAGGCGAATCAATGAGGCCAGATTGAAAAAGGGAATGATGACGGCGTTCTTGGAATTTCATATCGAACAAGGACAGAATTTATACCGTAAAAAATTGGCAGTGGCAGCGGTAACTTGCATTACTGGTATTTATAGAGAGAGTATAACAATAAAGGGTGAAGCAAATCATGCAGGTACAACGCAGCTGCAAGATAGGCACGATGCATTATGCGCAGCGTCAGAATTGTGTTTATCAATTGAGCAGTTAATGGCGAAGTTTAACGCACTTTCGGTAACAGTAGGGCATATGCAGATAAAGCCGAATGCTTCAAATATTATACCCGGTGAAGTGTATTTTACTATAGATTTGCGTACAGCTTTTCCAGCAGAACGAGAAGAAGCATTATTGTTATTGACAGAAAAAGTAAATGAAATAATGAAAAAACGAAACGTGCAGATAATTCGTAAGTTAAATCTTGACCAACCGGAAATGCC
Organism: Pectinatus cerevisiiphilus; assembly: GCF_004341685.1. GTDB lineage: Bacteria > Bacillota > Negativicutes > Selenomonadales > Selenomonadaceae > Pectinatus > Pectinatus cerevisiiphilus. The sequence continues at coordinate 77,646 of NZ_SMAA01000007.1, read as the reverse complement.
AATGAACGAAACTGTAATCGACGCTGTGGTAAAAGCTATGCAAGAAGAAGGGCAACCACCGGTAAAACTTGTAAGCATGGCTGGACATGATGCAGCCAATATGGCTAGATTGACTAAAGCCGCTATGCTCTTTGCACAGAGCGTTGGTGGTTACAGTCATTGTCCGCAAGAGTATACTGCACCGAGAGAGGTGATTATAGCAGCGCAGGTTTATCTTGATACATTATTGATTTTAGATAAGGAGTTTGAATAATGTCGATAAAAATAATAAAAGCAGCAGCTATCTTTCTTGAAGGAAAACTTGTAAAAAATTTGGCGATAGCAGTAAATATGCATACTGGTAACATCGAAAAAATAGATGCTGAAGAAAAATTAGGTAAAGAATATAACGATGCGCTAAAGGAGGATTGGGGCGGGCTTGTTATTGTTCCAGGCAGTATAAACGCACATAATCATAGTTTTCAAAGTTTGTTGCGCGGCATAGCAGCAGATCGGCCTTTTCTGGAATGGCGAGATAATTCACTGTATAAATTTTCACCGCGTATGCGATTACAGGATATTTATACAGGGGCACTATTTGCTTTTACGGAGATGCTGAAATGTGGAGCAACAACTGTAGCTGATTTTTTTTATCTGCATCAATTTGGCAGCGAAAGTGATGAAGCAGTTATTCAGGCAGCAAAAGATTGTGGGATTAGATTGGTTCTTGCCAGGACAATGTATGATTGGCAGGGTGCACCTTCTGGTTATGTGGAAGATGTGCAGACAGCGGTTAATCGGACGGAATCCCTCATGAAAAAATATACGGGGGGAATGGTGAAAGTTTTACCTGCACCACATAGTCTTCATGCTGCTTCACCAGAAATGATTAAAGCTGGGTATCATCTCGCCCAGAAGTATAATTCACCATATCATATTCATGTAGCAGAAGAAATGTTTGAAGTAGAACAAGTAAAAAAAGAACACAATGGTATGACGCCATTACGTTATCTTGATTATTTAGGTGTAGTTGATGCACATATGTCAATAATCCACGGAGTGTGGCTTAATGAAGACGAAGTGAAGATAATGGGACAAAAAGGAGCACATCTTATTTACTGTCCATCAAGTAATATGTTTCTTGCCGATGGTATCACAAATATTCCAGCGTATATGGCAGCTGCTGTACCTATAGCATTGGGTAGTGATGGAGCCTGTGGCAATAATCGCATTAGTGTATTTGAAGAAATGCGCATGGTATCAATTCTGCAAAAAGCTGAAACGTGTAATGCGCTTTGTGTCAATTTTCATGATGCATTTAAAATGGGAACAGAAAATGGTGGTACTGTATTGGATTTACCTGTCGGTAAAATTACAGTAGGTTGTAAAGCCGATTTTGTTGGCATATCTGTGCAGGATTTTTCTATGCAACCATTGACTAAAAAGGGACAACAATTCCTGCCAAATCTCGTCTATTCTATGCAACCAACAGCAATCAAGCGCGTTGCTGTAAATGGAAAAACAACTGTTATGCAGGGGAAATTAGTAAATATAGCAGAAGAACGTATACTGGAAGAAATAGGAAAAACAATGGAGCATCTTGAGGCAGTATAAAGTATTGCTAAAATTTTATGCAGTCGTTGATTATGCAAAAGGGTAATTCATTATCAAATAAATAATTAATTGGGGAGGTTTACATATGTATTTGACAAAAGAAGAGGAAAAAATGCTGGATGGTGTTTATGGAAAAGGAACACAACTGGCTATGAAAATATTGGTCGCTATAGGGGAAGCTTATGATGCTCCTAAAATGGTGCCTGTAACGCGTACTCATGTAGCGCTTAGTAACCAGGAGGCCGATCTTTGGTTTGCTGAAAAATTAGCGGATGGCGGAGCAAAATGCCGTGTACGGCCAACAGTGAATCCGAGTTTTAATTTGGAACAGTTTCAGGCAATAACTAATATAGACAGCGAGGATGAAAAAATAGTCAAGCGCACGCATGCCGCTTATGTAAAACTAGGGGCAATAATGACTTATGACTGTACGCCTTATTTAGAAAGGAATGTACCACGGTTTGGTGAAATCATTTCATTTTCCGAGTCAAGTGCTACACCCTTTGTAAATTCTGTTTATGGTGCCCGCTCTAACAGAGAATCAGCACAGAGTGCATTGTGCAGTGCTGTTACAGGCGTAACACCATATTATGGTTTTTTATTAAAAGAAAATCGGGCGGGACAGGTGTTAGTGCATGTAGAAGCTGATATGGAAGATGATTTTGCTTATCAGATGCTTGGTTATTTTGCACCAAAAAAAATTGGTTTTGCTATACCAGTATTTGCCGGATTAAAAAATCCCAGCAAGGAGGCTTTAATGAATTTAGGTGCGCAGCTTAATACAGGTGGTAATGTAGCTCTTTACCACATATTGGGTTTTACACCGGAAGCTCAAACTATGGAGGATGCATTCCAAGGGAAAAAACCACAACGTGAAGTAACTATCACAAATGCTGATCTAAAATCTATGCGCGAAGAAATATCTGATAAAAGCGGTAAGATAGATTTTGCTTTGTATGGGTGTCCTCATTTTACGATTGATCAGGTATGTGCTATTGCTGAACTGGTGGATGGAAAAAAACTGGCGGTTCCTTTGTTTATCATGACCTCTGCCTTGACGCGCAATTTGGCAAAAAAAATGGGATATATGGACACAATAAGGGCAGCAGGTGGTGAAATAGTAGAAGATACTTGTATGGATCAGCCATGCTGGAAATTTTTATATGGCAAAAAAGGAATAACAGATTCTCCCAAATGTGCTTATTATACCAAAAGACGGGATATGCAGTTTGTTATAGCACCGCTTAAAGATAGCGTGCTCGCAGCATTGAAAGGGGAATATTAAAATGGAAAAACAATATAAGTGCCATAAAATATCAGGTGGTAAGGTGAGTGGAGAGTTGCTTTTTTCGAAAGATGGAATGTGTTTTTATCTTATTGAACCTAAAAATGGTAAGATTATAGAAAAAGAACACTGCTTATACGGACAGTCAATTGCTGGTAAGATTTTAGTATTTCCTTATGGTAAAGGCAGTTCTGTAGTACAAGCAGATGGCATGTACCAGTTGAAAATGACAGGTATGAATCCCGCGGGCATGATTGTCGTAAATGCTGATACAACCTTGGCGGCAAGTGCAATTATTTTAGATGCACCAATGGTGAATAAGATGGAAGAAAACTTTTATAAAGATTTGCACGATGGTGATATGGTGGAATTAGATGCTGAAAATGGTATTTTAAGAAAACTATAGGCAAAAATTGCATAGAAGATGAGGTGAAGCTAATGAATCGCCTGCTTGTAAAAAATTTGGCTGAAATTGTTACTCCACTTGGTAAAACCGCATTGAGAGGAAAAGCAATGCAGGATGTCAAGGTTTATAAAAATGCGGCTGTTTATTGTGAAAATGGAATAATAAAACTGGTTGGAATAGATGAGCAAGTATTGTCAAAGTTAGATGGTATAACAGATATACAAGTACTGGATGCGCAGGGGAAATGTGCAGTACCAGGATTTATAGATCCACATACCCATTTTTTGTTTGGCGGTACCCGTGCTGATGAATTTATTTCACGGCTTGAGGGTATCCCCTATATGGAGCTGTTAAAAAGAGGCGGCGGTATAGTTAGTACTATGCGACAGACACGGCTTATGACAGAAACGGAGCTGTACAATACTGGTAAAAAAACTCTTGAAAATATGCTAAGGCAAGGATTTACGACAATAGAGGGTAAGAGTGGTTATGGGCTTGATAGAAATACGGAGCTTAAAATGCTGCGGACAATGAAAAAATTACGCAAAGATATGCCAGTTACCTTGAAAACAACTTTTTTAGGAGCACATGCCGTACCACCAGAATTTGCGGATAGGTCAACTGATTATATAGATTTTATAATAGAACAGGTACTGCCGATAATAAAAGAGGAAAATCTTGCGGAATTTTGTGATGTATTTTGTGAAAAAAATGTATTTACAATAGATGAAGCAAAAAAATTGCTTTTAGCGGCAAAAAAAGCAGGTATGAAACTTAAAATTCATGCCGATGAAATAGTGTCAACGGGCGGAGGCAGTTTGGCTGTAGAAATAGGTGCAATAAGTGCCGACCATTTATTGTCTGTTACAGATGCGGATATAGAAAAATTGGCAGTGAGTGATACGACAGCGGTATTATTGCCCATGACAGCATTTTGTATGCGTAAAGAATTTGCTCCAGCTCGCAAAATGATAGATAAAGGCTGTATAGTAGCTTTGGCGAGTGATTTCAATCCGGGCAGTTGTTATTCATATGCAGCGCCTTTTATGCTTGCACTTGCTGTGATCAGTATGCATATGACGATTAATGAAGCACTCACGGCTATTACATTAAACGCAGCAGCGGCGGTGGATGCTGCTGATGTTATTGGCAGCATAGAAAGTGGTAAAAAGGCGGATATTTTACTTTTAAGCAAACCAGATTACCGATTTTTGGTTTATTTAACGGGAATAAATATAGTTGAGCATGTGATAAAAGATGGCAAAATTATATTTTAGAGTAAAAATAAAGGAGCAAAAATAAAATGGTACAGGCAATGACGGAAATAAAATTGGATAATATTTTTCCTGATAAACCAGTATTTATAGAAGGAATACGCAGGGCACCAAGCAGAGGATTTCACTTGACGCAAGAGCAGACAAAAGTTGCCTTAAAAAATGCTTTGCGTTATTTGCCGGCAGAGCTGCATGCAAAAGCAGCTCCAGAATTTTTACAGGAATTAAAAACATATGGCCGTATATACGCTTATCGGTGGAGGCCGCAGGGGCGGATATATGGGAAACCAATAGATGAATATAAAGGTAACTGTATAGAAGGAAAAGCTTTTCAGGTCATGATAGATAATAATCTTGATTTTGAGGTAGCATTATATCCTTATGAATTAGTTACTTATGGTGAAACAGGCAGTGTATGCCATGATTGGCTTGGTTATAGGCTTATTAAAAAATATTTGGAAATATTGACTAATGAACAGACACTGGTAATAGAATCTGGAATGCCACTTGGTCTTTTCCCTTCAAAACCGGATGCACCGCGTGTTATAAACACTAATGCTTTGATGATAGGGATGTTTGATAATGAAAAAGATTGGGAAATAGCCGAAGAAATGGGTGTTGCAAACTATGGGCAAATGACGGCTGGTGGTTGGATGTATATAGGACCGCAGGGAATCGTTCATGGTACTTATAACACATTGTTAAATGCAGGACGTATGCATCTGGGTATTTCTAATGATGGAGATTTGCGCGGGCATTTATTTGTAAGCTCTGGCTTAGGCGGAATGAGCGGTGCTCAACCAAAAGCTGTAGAAATAGCTAATGGTGTTGGCATAATTGCCGAAGTAGATTATTCACGTATAAAGACACGTCTTGAGCAGGGCTGGGTCGGTGAATGTTATGATGATCTTAATAAAGTTTTTGCAGCGGCTAATAAGCATTTACGGGATAAAACAACTATTTCTATAGCGTATAATGGTAACATTGTTGATCTTTTAGAATATGTGGTGAAAAATGATATCAAGGTTGATTTGATGAGTGACCAGACTTCATGCCATGTAGCTTATGAAGGTGGCTACTGTCCGCAGGGGATAAGCTTTGAAGAGCGTACCCGTATGCTGGCGGAAGACAGAGAAACGTTTAGCAAGCTTGTCGATAAAAGCCTGCGCCGTCATTATGAATTGATAATGGCATGTGTCAAAAAAGGAACATATTTTTTTGATTATGGGAATTCTTTTCTTAAAGCAGTTTATGATGCGGGTGTGAAGGAATTATCAAAGAATGGCATTGATGAAAAAGATGGTTTTATTTTACCGTCTTATGTAGAAGATATAATGGGACCGCATCTTTTTGATTATGGATATGGCCCATTTCGCTGGGTATGTCTAAGTGGCAGACATGAAGATCTAGTACAGACAGATAAAGCAGCGATGGAGTGTATAGATCCAAAGCGCAGATACCAGGATAGAGATAATTACAACTGGATCCGTGATGCAGAAAAAAACAAAATGGTGGTAGGAACACAGGCACGCATTCTTTACCAAGATGCTGAAGGCCGTATTAAGATTGCGCTCAAGTTTAATGAGCTGGTTCGCGAGGGTAAAACCGGACCGATAATGTTGGGACGCGACCATCATGATGTCAGTGGCACTGACTCACCGTTTCGGGAAACTTCCAATATTAAGGATGGCAGTAATGTGATGGCTGATATGGCAGTACAGTGTTATGCGGGCAATGCGGCTCGCGGTATGAGCCTTATTTCTCTCCACAATGGTGGAGGTACAGGTATCGGCAAAGCTATAAATGGTGGTTTTGGGCTGGTACTTGATGGTAGTGAACGTGTTGATAAGATTATAAAATCGGCTATACTTTGGGATGTGATGGGGGGCGTTGCCCGTCGCAGCTGGGCACGTAATCCGCACGCAATAGAGACTTCTGTAGAGTTTAATAAAAAGTACGCCGGTAAAGGGCATATAACAATTCCTTTTATTGCTGATGAGGATTTAATAACAAAATTAGTAGATAAGATGTTTATTGAGAAGTGATTTTGTATAATATAGAAGATAATATATAAAAAACCAGTTGTTATTGTATGTTAAAAATATAATAGCAGCTGGTTTTCTATTATTGGAAATGGAGGAAAAAAGAAAAAGCTTATTAAAAATTAGCATTGACAAATATTTGAATATGTAATATATTTGAACATGTTCAAGGAGGGAGGGGAAGTTTTGGAAAAATCTGCTAATAATCAGACAGGCAATGTATCCGCAAGGATTTTGGCAATGGCTAAAGCCCTTTTTGTTGAGCAGGGCTATAAAAAGACAACGATTCGGCAGATTGTGGAAAAATCGGGTATCTTAACAGGCAGTATATATCATTTTTATAAAAATAAAGAAGCTATTTTTCGAGAAATAGTACTTTTAGTAGTGAAGCAGAACACAGTACTTATTAATAAATATTTTGCTGATGAATCGCCTGCTTTTAAATATGCAGCTATGAATGTGATAAGTATAAAAGCTGCTGATGTCAATGAATTTATCAGAGAGTCTTATTATGAAGGATATACATCGAATGCAATTTTTGAGCAGATTGTTGAGCATGTGACGGATACAACAGAAACAATGTTTAAGGAACGCCAGCTTCATTATAGTAGACAAGATTATTATGTCAGAAATCTACTTATCAGAGGAGCGCTACGTAGCTGTGCGGCAAAACTTTATTTTAAAAATGATGAAGTATCATCTAAAAAATGTTCTGATATGTTAGTGGAGATGTCTTTATCATTATTTGAATATAGTAAAGATGAAATAAGGACTGTATTAAAACGTCTGGAACAATTAGATGGGCGTCTAACGAGTATTGCCCATCAATTGATCAGGGATTCAGTTAAGCTATAATATGCTAAAATAATAGGCATGTAGATACGCACTCTACAGTATTGGTAATCAGGTTACTTTATGAAATTATTAATACTTGGTAGAGTGTATTTATATATAATTTTGTTGAACATGTTCAAAAAAGGGGAAAGAGCAGTGAAAAATAAAATACAAGATAAGAAAGTTATATGTATAGCAGTATTAGTAATTATTTTGTTAAATATATGCGGTTGCGGATCACAGGAAACCGCTGAAAATGAAATATGGGGAAGAGCAGATGCCAAAGAAATTGATGTCAATTCTAAAGTGGCAGGCAGAGTAGTGCAACTCTTGGTCAAGGAAGGCGATACAGTAAAAGAAGGACAAGTATTGGCTTATATAGATAAGAGAGATTTGGTAGCGCAGCGGGAACAACTTGTGGCAAATATACAGTCGTTGCAGGAACAAGAAGAACAAGCTTCTGCCCAAAGCTCGTTAAATGGGGGAACAGTATATTCTTCCTTGGATATGGCACAAGCAGGGCTCAAACAGGCTAAAACGGAACTGGATCTTGCTAAGAGCGATTATGACCGTTTTTCCAATCTGGTTGAATCTGGTGCTATTTCCCAACAGATGTTTGATGAATACAAGACTAAATATGAAGCGGCGCAAGCTACTTATATGCAAGCTTCATCTGCGGTAGATAAAGCAAATGCAGGTTTATTGCAGACCGGCGTTGATAAAGCAAATGAAAATGTTGTAGATAAAAAGATCGATCAAGCTAAAGCTGCATTGCAGCAATTGGATGTCCAATTAGATGAAACAACTATAAGAGCGCCTTTTGATGGTGTCATAACAGAAAAATACATAGAAGAAGGGTCAATGATATCATTAGGTACGCCACTTGTTGCTGTCCAAGATCCAACTGATAACTGGGTTGATTTCAAGATACCAGAAACAGAGCTTTCCAAATTCTATGTGAATCAGGATCTTAATTTAATTGCCCGTGACAATACTACCCAAGTGAGCGGGACAGTATCAGATATCAGTAAAAAAGCTGACTTTGCCACACAGCGTGCAACTAGTGAACGCGGTGACAGTACTGATATAATAAGCTTTAATGTAAAAGTTCAGGTAAACTCGGATAAACTGCGCCCTGGGATGAGGTTCAAGTTAAATGGTGGCGCTGCATCATGAAGTTAAAAAAAATAATTCGCGACGAATTTGCCCTCCTTTTTAAGGGCAAATTTCCTATCGCATTGTATTTTTTTATTGTACCGATTCTTTTTTCTGTATTGTTTAGTATGGTTTATGCCCAAAATAGTGTAAAGCATATTCCTTTAGTTATTTTTGACCAAGAAAATAGCTCTATCAGTAGGCAATTAGTTCAGATATATAATGATTCGGAAAAATTTACGATTGTTGATTATGTGCCAGACCAAGAATCTTTTGAGGAAGATTTAGCAACAAATAAGGCATTAGTCGGACTTTCTATCCCACCTGATTTTACGAAAAAAGTAGAATTGGGGGATGCAAGTAATCTGTTATTGGTAGTTAATTCTACTAATAATTTATTTGGTAATGTTGCTCTCATGTACAGTAAGCAAATGAATCAGACCTTTTCTATTGCCATATCGCAGAAACTGTTTGAAGCGGGCGGAATATTGCCTAGCCAATCAATGAATCTGGTCTATCCAATACACATGGGTTTACGCGTATTGAATAATCCTGTCACAGGGTATAAACCATTTATGCTGCCAGGATTGATGCTGAATGGTTTGCAGATAGGCATTTTACTGGCAGTAGGACCGTTGCTGGTGCGGGAATATAAGTCTAAAAAATATGGGAAAGAATATTCATCGTTGTCTTTATTGATAGGAAAAACTATTCCATCCTGGATTTTAGCTGTGCTGTCTTATGTAGTTTCTATGACGGTATTGTTTTTTATTATGGATTTACAAATAGCACATAAAGTAATTGAGTTACTTGCTATAGGTGTAGCGTTCAGTTTTTTTGTCATTCAGGCAATGTTCTTTTTTTCGTCTATCAGTGTGGATGAGGTTTTTTCATTACAGGTTCCACTTGTTTATTTGATGCCTGGATTACTTTTCAGTGGTCTGACATGGCCAGATTTTTTGATGACTTCATTTGGGAAGTTTTTTTCCAGTTTGTTACCAATAAGTTATGCCGCAGTTAATTTAAGAAGTGTGTTATTTTCGGAATCTGATCCGTTTTTGTGGCGTGATGTATCCTATATGCTTTTGTTTGGTTTATTGGCAGCAGCAGTGACGCTAAAGATATTTTCTTTTAGAAGAAAAAAGTCTTATGTGAAGGGATGAAAAGATGACATTTTGGCAAATAATAAAACGAGAGCTTCATCAGATTTTCATAGAGGATTCTAGACGGGTAACATTTTTGTTTGGTGCAGGGATAGCATATCTGCTTTTGTTCGGTGGTTTGTATTACAATAGTACTGTTACACATATCCCTCTCGTCATTTGTGATGAAGCGCAGTCGAGCCTTAGCCGGCAATTAGTACGCAATCTTGATTATGATGAAAGATTTAAAATAGTTGCTGAGGTGACATCTGAAGAAGAAATGCAGCGTCTAATCAATGAAAAAGTAGTATATGCTGCTGTTGATATACCGGCTGATCTTTCTAAGAAGGTTAGGACGGGGTCCTATGCGACAATACTGTGTATGGTAGATGGGAGTAATCTGGTCACTACAAGTGCTTCCAGCATAGCGATGATGGATAGCATCCAGGATCTTTCGAACAAGGTAGCAATAGAAAATGTTTCTTTGAAAGCAGGACTCAGTTATGAAGATGCAAAAAAGAAAGTTGAACCGGTAGAGTGTAATCTGCGTGTCTTGGGGAATCCGACACAAAGCTATCTACAATTTTTTGTTTTAGGGTTGGCAATGATTGCTATGCAGCAAGGGTTGTTTTTTTCTGTTGGGGCATCCATCCAGAAAGAATATACATTGGCAAAATTTAAGCTGCTAACAAAGAAGATTAATTTTGATAAACTGTTAGTAGTAAAATTTTTAATTTATTGGGTGATGTCAATGCTGGCGTTTGGTGTCATTACTTTATTAGCAAGAAATATTTTTTACATAACTAATAAAGGATCTCTGTCTTCTACCCTACTGCTAAGCGGGACTTTCTTTTTCACGGCAGTTTCACTGGGCATGTGTTTGTCAGCTATTTTTTCCAGAGAAATATATTTTGTAAGAGCAGCGCTTATTTATGTTGTGCCGGCGTTTATATTGTCTGGATATACATGGCCGCTCGAATCCATGGATCTATATTCAGGTACACTGGCAAAATTTTCTCCCTTTACGTATATGGGCAACAGTATCAGAAGGTTGTTTTTTACCGGGACTTTGACTGACATGTGGCAGACTTTGTCAATCCTGGCTTGCATGGGAATCTTTTTCCTTGTTGTCTGTAGGTTTATGTTTAGGCGAAGACTACGTAAATGGCAATAGTCCTATTTTATATAAAAGCATATCTTTTTTTACTTGACAAAACCTTTGGGTATAAGTATATTGAAAACAGTAAAAATACTTATGCCTAAAGGTTTTGTTGCATTTTTTAGGGGACGTTAATTTAGTTTTATTATGGCAGTATGGAGATAATTATGCAGTATATTTTATTATTTCTGGAAGGCATTATTACATTTATTTCACCGTGTCTGTTGCCAATGCTGCCAATTTACATATCGTATTTTTCCGCGGGAAAGGCGAATAAAAGAAGGGCATTTTTAAATTCGATAGGTTTTGTCTGCGGTTTTACGTTTATTTTTGTCATAATGGGTGCGTTTATGGGCATCTTTGGCAGATTGTTGCGTGAATATGCAATGGTATTGAACCTTATAACGGGACTGGTCGTCATTGTTTTTGGTTTGAATTTCATGGGCGTGTTTAATTTTTCTTTTTTGAATAGAATTTATGCTAGAAAAGCTGATGTTAAAAACCTTGGCTTTTTTTCTTCAGTGCTTTTAGGCATTGTATTTGCAATAAGCTGGACACCTTGTGTGGGTTTTTTCTTAGGTTCGGCTTTATTGACGGCATCTGTAAAGGCTTCGTTAGTACAGGGAATTACGATGCTGCTCGCGTATTCCCTGGGATTGGGTATCCCTTTTATTGCCAGTGCCGTTTTGCTAGACCAAATGAAGGACGCTTTTTCTTTTATAAAAAGGAACTATCGGTCTGTTAATATGGCAGCGGGCGGTTTGCTGGTTATTGTTGGACTGTTAATGGCAACAGGATATATGGGCGATTTTCTTTCACTTTTGACTTTTTGAAGAGGGTACGGTATGAATAAAAAAACAGGGATTGTTATTTTTGTTGCTTCGTTTGTATTGCTCATAGTTGTGGCATCTTTTGCCTATAATTTGTTGGGAAAAACAGCTTATATGCGGGACAGTGTTGCCGTTGGCGATGACAATACGCTGAGTAGGCAGGGGGATGTTGGTACTGCCAAAAAAATGCCGGCACCGGATTTTACAGTAGTAGACAGTGCGGGAAAGCAGGTAAAGTTGTCTTCACTGCGGGGTAAACCTATTGTCCTTAATTTTTGGGCAAGTTGGTGTCCGCCTTGTAAAAAAGAAATGCCAGAATTTGATAATGTATATAAGCAAGAAGGTAAGGACGTCCTTTTTATGATGGTTGACCTTGTGGATGGGCAGAGAGAAACACAGGAAAAAGGCAGTGCCTATATAAAAGAGCAAGGGTTTTCTTTCCCGGTTTATTTTGATATTAAGCGCGAGGGTATGGATAAATATGGTATAGCAGCTATTCCTTCCACTTTTTTTATTGATCGGGATGGTTATATTGTAACGAGTGCGCAGGGAGCAATTGATGCGTCAGCTTTGCGCAAAGGTATAGAAATGATAAAATAAGGATAAAGTAAAGGCATGGAAAAACATCTGCTTTTCCATGCCTTTACTTTGTCCTTAGCGTCCGTATTTAGCGTTCAGAGGGTTGTTTATCTTTTTCGGGAAAGATCACTACCAATATCATCTTAAAGTTAGTTTCAGCATATACTGCATGCGGATGCTGTGCTGGCATAACAATGGATTCACCAGCGGTTATTTTATGGGAAACACCGTCTATTGTCATTTCACCACTGCCGTCAAGGCAGGTTACGAAAGCATCACCTTTTGATTCATGGGTACTAAGACCTTCACCGGCAGAAAAGGAAAACAAGGTAATACCTACCGCATCGTTTTGGATAAGAGTTTTGCTGATTACCTGGCCATCTTGGTAGGCGACAAGGTCTTTTAAAGCTAATACTTCTGATTCTTTGATATTTTTTAAAATGGTTTGCATTTTTTTAACCTCCCTTGTATTTGTCTTTAGTATAATTTAATTTTGTAAATATTACCGTAATAATTGTTACATTATTACAGTAATATTTGTGTATATCTGACATTTTCCTATAGCTTGCAAAAGAATAAAAAAAGTATTATGATAAATCCAATGAACCGGAATTTGAAATAAAAATATTGAGAAACTGTTGATTGAAAAAATTATTTTGTTGTATGGATGATTGATCGGTCATAGTTTCTGAAAGGCAGATGAAATGGATGAATGAAAAACAATTCCAGAGAATAAGCCATGATAAAGCATTTATTGCGGCTTTGGACCAAAGTGGAGGAAGTACGCCTAGAGCTCTAGCAGCTTACGGGATCAAAGAAAATGAGTATAATGGCGACGATGAAATGTTTGCCAAAGTACATGAAATGCGTACAAGAATCATAAAGAGTCCGGCATTCAGTTCTAAGTATATTTTGGCAGCTATATTGTTTGAAAATACGATGGATAGAGAAATTGATGGGGAATTGACAGCAGATTACCTGTGGAATAAAAAGGGAATCGTTCCTTTTTTGAAAGTCGATAAAGGTTTGGCCGCTGTAAATGATGGCGTCCAACTCATGAAGCCTATACCTAATTTGGATGGTCTTTTAAAACGCGCTTCAAAACGAAATATTTTTGGTACGAAGATGCGTTCAGTAATAAAGCAGACAAGTCCGACGGGAATAAAAGCTATTGTTAAACAACAGTTTGAACTAGGCAGACAAATAGCTGCAGCAGGGCTTGTTCCTATTCTTGAACCTGAAGTAGATATCCATAGTGAAAATCGTGCTGAATCAGAAAAGATATTAAAGGCTGAAATTCTTAAAGAACTTGCTGTATTACCAGCCGATGTTAAATTTATGTTTAAAGTATCCATTCCTGTAGTTGATAATTTTTATAGTGATCTGATAAATGGACAGCCAAATGTTGTTCGCGTGGTAGCCTTATCGGGCGGTTTTTCCCGGAAGGAAGCAAATGACAAACTGGCTCGTAATAAAGGCCTGATAGCCAGTTTCTCGCGTGCGTTGGCTGAAGGGCTTAGTGCACAGCAGAGTGATGCCGATTTTGATGCTGTTTTGGCAGCAAGCATAAAGGATATATATAAGGCATCTATCACCTGATTGTTTGTCTTTTACGTGTATAAACTTAAACTACACTATGTCCTTTGTCCGCTATGCAGCCGACTATTGCAGTCAGGTTGTATGGCGGACTTTCTGTTTCATAAGATCAATAAATGCATAGGATATTTGTTCAGTACTTGTTATATTGACAATTATAAACATATTAAATCAGCTAAAATATTAGCCGATGTATTTTTTATGTTTTGGTATAAAATACAGGAATGGAAATAAATAGGGAATTCTGTACTGGCGGCGGACAGGGAAAGTTGATTTTTGTGATTAATGTATCAATAATTGCCATGCAGAAAATATATGGTTGCTTTTTGTACATCTAAAAACTCAAGCGTTTACATATATAAGATGATATGCAGATGCTGATTACTTTTATGGCAAAGGGAGTTTATATTGATAAATCGTAGAAAATTTTTATTATATGCATTGGGTACTATGGGCAGTGTTTTGCTGTCACCTAAAAATACTTTTATGAAAATTGCACAAGCAGCTTCAGTGGGACGTCCATTACTTTCTCCTTCCGTAAAGGAAACATATTTGAACTTCGTTATGCCATTAGAAAATCGTCAGCAAACCGATATGATTATAATCCATCATGTGGGTGGGACAAATAGAGATGTATCTGCTGCTGAAATACATCAATGGCATTTAGCTAATGGTTGGGCTGGCATAGGCTACCATTATGTTATACGAAAAGACGGGACTATTGAACGCGGCAGGCCGCGCGATGTGATCGGTGCACATTGTTACGGATATAATAAAACATCTATTGGTATCAATTTGGTTGGTAATTTTGAAGAAGCATATCCAACTGAAGCGCAGCTGGCTTCAGGTGAACAGTTGACGGCATATCTATGCCAACTTTATAGATTGAATGCAACTGATAATATTATTTTTGGGCACCGTGACCTTAATGATACGTTGTGTCCGGGAGAGAATTTGTACAATCAGCTAGAAGATTTTAAGCAAGCGGTTTTTGCAAAATTATAGGAGTATATAAAAAGCGGACTGTTCGCTGTGGTAATAGCGATAAAAGGCTTAGACTTGCAAGTAAGACTGCTATATTATATACTTAATAAATATGTAGCAGGTAATTGCTCTAATGGTGGTAATAGGAACAGCATTATTAGTTTTTATTTACCGCGGGTTCAAGTAAATTCACAGGAGGAATAATTTAATGTTCAATCCTATGGGCGGCGGCAATATGGCCGGCATGATGAAAAAAGTTCAGAAATTACAGCAGCAAATGGCAAGGATGCAGGATGATTTAAAACAGAAAACAGTAGAAGTATCAAGCGGTGGCGGTGTGATCAAGGTTGTTATGAATGGGGAAAAGCAAGTGGTTTCCCTGACAATTGATCCTTCAGCAGTTGATCCGCAGGATGTGGAAATGCTTCAAGACCTTATTTCTGCAGCAATCAATGAATCTGTGAAAAAAGTGGATGATATGATGGCATCAGAAATGGGAAAACTTACAGGCGGTCTTAATCTTCCACCAGGGATGTTTTAATGCAGTACATTGAACCTCTGGCAAAATTGATTGAGAATTTGCGTGCGTTGCCGGGAATTGGTTCTAAAACGGCAGCGCGGCTGGCTTACCACATATTGGATATGGAACCATCAAAGGCAAAAGCTTTGGCTAAGGCTATAATTGATGCAAAAGAAAAGATAGGTTTTTGCAATACCTGTTTTAATTTAAGTGATGTTAATCCATGTAGTATCTGTGCGGCAGCAAATAGGGACCATTCTACAATTTGCGTTGTTGAACAACCGCGCGATGTTGCAGCAATGGAACGAATGCGCGATTTTAAGGGTGTTTATCATGTTTTGCATGGCGTATTATCACCGCTTGACGGAATAGGGCCTGACAATATAAGGGTGAAAGAGCTTTTAGTAAGGCTCCAGACTACAAAGGTGAAAGAGCTTATAATGGCTACTAATCCTAATGTAGAAGGTGAAGCAACGGCGATGTATATTGCCAAGCTAGTAAAACCAGCAGGGATAAAAGTCACCCGTATAGCCCACGGATTACCTATGGGCGGAGATTTAGAATATGCGGATGAGATTACTTTGGCAAAGGCTTTAGAAAATCGTCGGGAAATTTGATATGTTATTAAGGAGCTATAAGCAATTATGGAATTTAGTTTGATTATCGCTTTTTTTGTAGGCATAATAATATTGTGTATAGTAACCCGGATACTGTCCTTACCAATGCGCATTTTATGGAAACTTATTTATAATAGTATTATTGGTGCCATCTGTTTATGGTTGGTTAATGCTGTCTTAGGGCTGTCTATAGCCATTAATTTTTTTACGGCCTTATTGGCAGGTATATTAGGAATACCAGGGGTATTACTGATAATAGTCTATTATTTGATCAAATGATTCTGTACTGAAAAATTAGAAGTTAAAGTTAAAAATTATATAAAATACAAAAGCCGGACTTTATTATGTTTATCATAAAGTTCGGCTTTTTGCGATGCATCTTTCGGTTATTTTATTTTAATAATGCCATAATGGATAGAACTATAACGCCCGCCACAGATCAGAGGAAAACCAAGACGATGAAATTCATGGCTTTTGCTGTTTTCTTTAAGTACAACCCGATGTCTGGCAACGCGGCAGGCAGCTTGGATGCTTGCCGGTGTTATTGCTGACATATTGGCAAGGGTGCGTAATGGATTAAAACTAAGGCTGTTGGTTAAGGGATGGCGAAACATAGGATCAAAGTAAACGATGTCAATACTTTTATCTGGTATTTTTTTTAGGTATTCCCCATAGTCCGTATTTATTACACGAATATTGGCCGCAGCTTTAGCAGTTTCCTCTGTCGAAAAAGGGAATAAACCTAAGCCTTCTGCTGTTATCAGTGATATTAAGGGGTTTGACTCAAGGCCGATGACAAGAGATTTGCTTTGGAAAGCACTGACGAGTGCATCAGAGGCAAATCCTAATGTACAATCTAGTACAGACATGCCCTGCTTTAGATCCATTGCGGTGAGCATATTGTCATTTTCGTTTTTCAAAAGTTTTTTTATCCGCAGCTGTGCCATGTTAGGGTGGAAGAACAGTTCACCAGAAGAAGTATTGATGCTTATTTTTCCTTTTTTAACGACAACTGCTATTGTAGAATTGAGCTCTTTTTTTATTTGTGGTAATGATTTATTATTGCGATAAACGAAACGTGCGTGATATTTTTCGGCAAGGAAGTGGGCTTTAGCTATGCAGTTTCCATCTGTTTTGCGTCCTGTGGTAATAAAAAAATTATCCATTTGCCTCATTAATATCAGTCCAGACTGATATTTCTCCGTAAAACAAAATTTTATTGTATTCGTTTAAACATTTTTGCCAGATCACGGTGTTCAAATCTGATGATTGTAGGTCTGCCATGCGGGCATGTATATGGCAACCGAGTTCGTGATAATTCATCAAGGATGATTTTCATTTGTTGCACTGTGAGCTTGTCACCTGCTTTGATGGCTGCCCTGCAGGCTGCTGTAGCCAGGCAGGCATGTCTTATTTCCTGTGGGGTAGGTGTATGCAGGCTGCCTAGAGAAGCAAGTATGCTTCGTATCGTATTTTCCGCATCATCCATGGGAATATCTGCGGGTATTTCTGTCAGCCGGAATTGTTCGGGGCCTGATGCTTCTACATTGAATCCTAGTTTGTATAAAGCAGCTTTATTAGCTTCCAGCAGGTTGTATTCTGCGGGAGAAATATTTAAAAGAACATGTACTAAGAGCTGCTGGGAAACAACACGGTCTTTTGCCAGACCAAAACGGTCATAAAGTATTCTTTCGTGCGCAGCATGCTGGTCTATTATATACATACCATCTTCTCCTTGGGCTATAATATAGCACAAATCGATTTGCCCCAGAGGAAGTAAATCGCCAGCAGCAGGGAGTTGGGCGGGTTGTTCTAATTCATTTAAAATATCTTCATTTTGCATATTTTGGGAAAGGGTAGAAGTGTTCTTTAAGGCATAGACTTTTTCTCGTGCTATTTTGAAGGCATCTTCATTAGCATTTGGATTAAAGGTATTTCCGGTATTCGATAGGCTCTTACTGTAGCTTTCACGTATAAAATTGGCTGAGGGAGCGGCATTATCATAAGCGGGTGGTGTGTGCAATGATTGTTGCAGCATTGTTTTTTCATAACGCGGTTTGATGAACCCCGCTGGTGCGGCAAATGAGTCAAGATTGTGGTCGCTATTGCCAGCGGGGCGGACAGCATCGAGTATTGTTTTGTAAACAGCTTTAAAAAGACGACTTTCATCAGCAAATTTTATTTCTATTTTTTGCGGATGTACATTTATATCAATTGTGTTTTTGGCAATTTCAATGTTTAGGACTGCCAGAGGATAACCGGATTTCGGCAACAGTGAATGATAGGCGTTGTCTATTGCCCGGCTTATCATTCTGCTGGAAATGATTCTGCCGTTGACAATAAAGGTTTGCCAAGCGCGGCTGCTTCTTATGACAGCGGGTTTACTGATAAAACCTGTTATTTTTACGTCATTGTCACAAAAATCAAGTGGCAGCAGTTCGTGTTCAACAGTCCTGCCATATATTCCGGCAATAGCATCTTTGAGTGAGCCAGTTCCTGGCGTAGTGGCCGTAATTTTGTTATTACTTATAAGTTTGACGGCTATCTGGGGATTGGAAAAGGCTAATTTGATTACATAATCACTTATTTTATTTGTTTCAGTAGGAGTTGTTTTTAAAAATTTCTTTCTGGCGGGTGTGTTAAAAAAAGGTCTTCAACCTTAATAGTGGTACCAATTGCGCAACCTGTTTCCCCAATATCGTCAAGTTTACCACCGGTAATTTTAACACTGGTGCCGAGTTCGTCCTGCGGTTTGCGGGTTAAGATCGAAAATCTGGAAACGGCAGCTATTGAGGGGAGCGCTTCACCGCGGAATCCTAAAGTGGATATTTTCTCCAGATCACCTACGGCAGTAATTTTACTTGTCGCGTGGCGAAGAATGGCGACCTGTACATCTTCACGGCTCATTGCGCGGCCATTGTCCTGTACTCTTATAAAACTGGTGCCACCGGCCATTATTTACACTTCAATTTTATCGGCACCGGCATCAATTGAATTTTCCATGAGCTCTTTGACAACGGAAGAAGGTCGTTCAACGACTTCGCCTGCGGCTATTTTATTTATGGTATTTTCATCAAGCACATGGATGTTGCTCATAATTTTCCAGCCTCCCTTTTGGCATGCTGTTGTAATTTATAAAGTATGTTCATTGCTTCTAAAGGTGTCATGGTAGACACATCAAGTTTCATCAGTTCTGTGCTCAGTGTAGAGGCAAATAAGGTATCCATCATCGGCTGCGGTGCAGTCTCTTTTGCAGGCACAGTTGTTTTGGGAGAAGAGTTTTTTTCTTTATCAGCGGTTTCAAGATCGGCCAGTATTTTTTCGGCTCTGTCTGTAACAGCTTTTGGCAAACCGGCTAATTTAGCGACATGAATGCCATAAGATTTATCAGCACTACCGCTGACTATACGTCGTAAAAAGGAAACTTTACTGCCTTTTTCCCTGACTGCCACACAATAATTTTTGACGTGCTTATCATCTTCAAGGTCAGTCAGTTCATGATAATGTGTGGCAAAAAGTGTTTTTGCAGCCACTTTATCGCGGATGTATTCAATCACTGCACGGGCGATGCTCATTCCGTCAAAAGTACTTGTACCTCTGCCTATTTCATCGAGAATAATTAAACTGTTTTTAGTGGCGTATTTTAAAATATGGGCTACTTCATTCATCTCCACCATAAAGGTGCTCTGCCCGCTTGCCAGATCATCACTGGCACCTATCCGGGTAAAGATTCTGTCAACAGGAGAAATTATCGCTTCGCGTGCAGGGATGAAGCTTCCCGCTTGAGCCATTAAAGTCAGAAGGGCAGTTTGCCGCATATAGGTGGATTTCCCAGCCATATTTGGTCCAGTGATGATTAAGATTTCATTTTCGCCGTTATCTAGGATTGTGTCATTGGGAACAAAAATTTCTCGTGTCAGTATTCTTTCTATAAGCGGATGACGGCCATCCTTTATGACAATACTGCCATTGCCATTTATAGCCGGCCGGATGTAATTATAAGCAGAGGCAGTTTCAGCAAAGGCTGTTATGACATCAAGACAGGCAATGTTGTGGGCTGTTACTTGGATACTCGCTACGTGTTTTTTTACTTCTTCACGGACTTCAGTAAAGAGGCGATATTCTATTTGTAGAATCTTTTCTTGGGCACCAAGGATTTTAGTTTCAAATTCTTTTAATGTCGGGGTAATATACCGTTCTGTATTTACTAGGGTTTGTTTGCGGATGTAATTATCAGGAACTTGTTCTAAATTACTTTTGCGTATTTCTATATAATAGCCAAAAACCTTGTTATAACTTATTTTCAAGGATTTTATGCCAGTCTTTTGTCTTTCTTCATCTTCCATATGTTGCAGCAGTGACTGACTGTCTGAAGCCAGATGGCGGTATTCATCCAGTTCCTCATCAAAGCCATCCTTGATTATTCCGCCGTCACGTAAAAGAAAGCCGGGATTATCAGCGATGGATTTTTCGAGTAGGGCAGCTAAGTCTTCATAGGTCTGTATATTTTTGTCAATTTCTTGCAAAAGGGCAGCTTTACTGCCATGTAGTGAACTTTTTAGTTGGGGCAGCGCATAGAGAGATTTCTTTAAAGCAAGCATGTCTCTGGCGTTTGCCGAACCAATCTCTACCCGTGTCAATAGCCGTTCAAAATCATAGATGCTTTTTAACTGGGTGGACAGCTGCTCTCTACGGGAAAAATCGTTGACCATTTCTTCCACTGCATCAAGGCGCTGTTCAATTTTATATCTATCCAGTAAAGGATATTCCAGCCATTTGGAAAGTTTACGGCTCCCCATAGCTGTACCGGTAAAATCAAGTACCGAGAATAAAGTGCCTTTTTTTCCACCATCATGCAAGTTATGTGTTATTTCAAGATTACGCAGGGTATAGGCATCAATAACCAAATTGGTAGACGCATCAAGATAGGTCAGGTGATTTAAATGGCTTAAATCTGTTTTCGCGGTCAGATGGAGATAATCAAGCAGTGTGGCAATGGCCGCGGAAGCTTCTGCTCTGGCAGGCCGATTGTCAGCATCAAAATGCTCAGTAATACGGTCATCCACGGCAGGTGAGATTTCTTTGATCTTGGTAATTACACATTTGGGAATATGCAGGCTTAAAAACTCGCAGATTTTTTCTTTGCAGGAAATCCCTTCAATGATTAATAGCTCAGCCATCATCAAGCGGTATAGTTCATCGCATAAGACTTGGCAGCGGCCAGAACCTTCATAGACGCTATAAAAACATTCCCCTGTAGATATGTCTGCACCGGCTAAGATAAGCTTATTGCCGTTTTCGTGAATGAGGGCAATGTAATTATTCTGTAGGCCGGGAAGGGCAGATTCATTCATGACTGTGCCAGGCGTAACAATTTTTATAATTTCTCTTTTGGTGAGACCTTTAGCTTTGGGGTCACCAATTTGTTCACAAATAGCGACTTTGTAGCCTTTATTAATTAATTTGTTTATATAACCTTCTGCCGCATGATAGGGGATACCGCACATTGGGGATTTGCTTCTGGAGGTAAGGGTAAGTTCGAGTTCTTTGGAAGCAGTCTGCGCATCTTCATCAAACATCTCATAAAAATCACCCAACCGAAAAAACAAGATGGCTTCACCAGATTGTTCTTTCATTTTGTAATACTGCTGCATCATGGGAGTGATTTCCTGTGAATTTTCCTTTGGACAATTTCCTCCATTGTCTTTTTTAAGCATACTGTGCCTCACCTTTTAATATCCATGTCTGGGGATGTGTGATTTTTACATTTAATATATCTCCGGCTTTTTCCGTTCCGCATTTTTGCCAGAGTATTAATTTATTGGTGGAAGTACGCCCTGTATAGACGGAAGCATCCGTCCTGCTTGGACCTTCAACCATAACTTGGACTGTTTTATTGATAAATGTTTCGTTTATCTGTAAGCTGATTTCATTTTGGACTGCCATTAATTTTGCTAAACGTTTTTTCTTTACTATATCGTCCACTTGGTTTTCCATAGAAGCGGCAGGTGTTCCCGATCTTTTGGAATACAGGAATGTATACGCGGCGTCATAACGCATTTGCTTTAGGAAAGAAAGCATCTGTTGGAAATCATCATCTGTTTCGCCCGGGAAACCAACGATAAGGTCAGTGGTAAGACTGCAATCAGGAATGGCAGCGCGTATTTTTTGGACAAGCTGTTGATAAGATTCTACCGTGTAACCACGATTCATAGCTTTTAGAATGCGGTTACTGCCATATTGGACGGGCAAATGGAAATGGGTGCAGATATGTTTACTGTTTTTTATGGTTTCAATTACTTTATCATTTAAATCGCGAGGATGGGAAGTCATATAACGGATTCGTTCTAGGCCGGTTATTTTGTCCAAATTATATAAGAGATCGGCAAAATCACCATCTGCTGAATCTTTGCCATATGAATTGACATTTTGGCCGAGCAGGGTAATTTCTTTTACACCGTCTTGGCTGTACTTTTCTACTTCATCCAGAATTGCCTGCATTGGCCGGCTGTGTTCTCTGCCACGTACATAAGGGACGATGCAGTAAGTGCAGAAGTTGTTGCACCCGTACATGATGGGAACCCATACAGACAGCGAATTGCCTGTGGGCGGTGCGACTTCC
Organism: Pectinatus cerevisiiphilus; assembly: GCF_004341685.1. GTDB lineage: Bacteria > Bacillota > Negativicutes > Selenomonadales > Selenomonadaceae > Pectinatus > Pectinatus cerevisiiphilus. The sequence continues at coordinate 55,008 of NZ_SMAA01000007.1, read as the reverse complement.
TCCGGTGTCCCTCCATCAGCAGGTGCCAGTTTAGTCATATGATGGTGGGAAAGCCTTATATCAGTTATAATATTATTGAGCTCATGAATGTTGTTCGTGCCCAGTACGAAATCTATATGGGGTGCTCTTTTGAATAGAGCATCGCCTTCTTTTTGTGCCATGCAGCCCACTATACCGAAAATGAGTTCGTGGTTGCGTTGTTTTAAATGTTTAATTTCACCAATTTTACCGTATATTTTGTTCTCTGCGCTTTCTCTGACGCAGCAGGTGTTGAGTAAAATTATATCGGCTTCGTCCAGAACGTTGGTCTTTTCAGAACCAAGTGCTTCAAGCTGGGCGCCCATGCGCTGCGAGTCACTTTCATTCATTTGGCAGCCGTAAGTTAAAATTGTATATTTGCTATGTGCCATTAATAGTTACCTCTACAGATCTTGTATTTTATTTCTACGTAATATATTATTATAAACTAGATAGGATATGAAGCGCAATGATAAAAAATAATACATTCGTGGAGAATATGTACATTTTAATTGACAGCACTATGTACAGGTGCTATAATCAACAATCAAATAATACAGTAATCAGATATGCGAAAGATAAGATCGGGCAATGATATTTTTCAGAGAGAGACGCATTTGCTGTGAGCGTTTTAAAATGTTCTGCACGATTACCACTTTCAAGCTATGCAGCGGAAATTTAGTATGCTGCATCGGTCCATCACCGTTAGAGGATGCATGAGCTGGCTGCCGATATTAGGCGGCAAGCAGAGTGGAACCGCGAGTAATTACAACCTCGTCTCTGCATGAATATTATTCATATGGAGGCGGGGTTTTCTATTTTTCTAATGGATGAATACCTATTAGAATTGATTCTTATTGCGAACATGTCAGTAAATAAACAGGGGGTAATATAATGGTAAAAATTACATTGAAAGACGGCAGTATCCGTGAAGTTGAAAATGGTACGACTGCTTTGGCTTTCTTAAAATCATTCAGCAACAGTCTGGCAAAAAAAGCTTTGTCAGCTAAAATAGATGGGGTCAATTCAGATTTAATGACACCGTTGACGAAGGATTGTGCAGTAGAATTTATGACATTTGATGATGCGGATGGACGCTGGGCTTTAAGACACAGTGCCTCTCATGTACTTGCACAGGCCATAAAGCGTATTTATGGAGAAAAGAACGTGCAATTGGCCATTGGACCTGCTATTGAAAACGGTTTTTATTATGATATCGATATGAAAAAACAGCTGGGTCAGGCTGACTTAGATAAAATCCAAAAAGAAATGGAAAAAATAGTCAAGGAAAACCTTCCTATTGTAAGAAGTGAAGTACAAAGGGCAGACGCCATAAAAATGTTTGAAGAAAAAGGCGAAATATATAAGGTCATGCTTATTAAGGACTTGCCTGAAGATGCTCTTATTACCTTATATACACAAGGTGAATTCACCGATCTTTGTGCTGGGCCGCATCTTGTTTCCACCGGAAAAATAAAAGCCATCAAGCTGCAAAACATTACGGGAGCTTATTGGCGCGGTGATGCGAAAAATAAAATGCTGCAACGTATTTATGGTACGGCGTTTGAAAAAAAGGCAGATCTTGACGCGTACCTTCATATGCTTGAAGAAGCGGCAAAACGTGATCATCGTAAATTGGGCAGAGAACTTGATTTGTTCAGCTTACATGAAGAAGGCCCAGGCTTTCCTTTCTTTCATCCAAACGGCATGATTATAAGAAATGAACTCATCAGTTATTGGCGTGCTGTCCATCGCCGTTACGGGTACCAGGAAATCCAGACACCAATTATTTTAAACCGTCGCTTGTGGGAACAATCGGGGCATTGGGAACATTATAAAGAAAATATGTATTTTACTAAAATTGATGGCGAAGATTATGCGATAAAACCGATGAACTGCCCGGGCGGCATACTTATCTATAAGACGCAGCCGCATAGTTATCGCGAACTGCCGCTTAGAACGGCGGAACTTGGCTTGGTTCACAGACATGAATTATCAGGCGCTTTGCATGGATTGATGCGTGTGCGCAATTTCACGCAGGATGATGCGCATATATTTATGCTCCCGTCCCAGATTGAAGAAGAAATACAGCATATAATTGATTTATTCGATGAAGTATACAGCACCTTTGGACTGTCTTATCATGCAGAATTGAGCACGAGACCGAAGAATTCTATGGGAACGGATGAAGTATGGGAAAAGTCAACGGCTGCCTTAAAAAGCGCACTTGAACATAGAGGCTTGGATTATGCTGTCAATGAAGGTGATGGTGCATTTTATGGTCCGAAAATTGATTTCCATTTGACCGATTCCTTAGGACGTACGTGGCAGTGCGGAACGATCCAGCTTGATATGCTCATGCCAGAAAAATTTGAAATGACCTATACGGGCGAAGATGGGCAAAAACATCGTCCTGTTATGGTACATCGCGTTGTATACGGAAGTATTGAACGCTTTATAGGTATATTGATTGAACATTATGCAGGTGCTTTTCCGGTATGGCTTGCACCTATACAGGTAAAAATACTGCCAATCACGGAAAAACACGCTGATTATGCATATGCCTTGAAGAAAAAAATGTTTGATCTTGGCCTTCGGGTGGAAGTTGATAACCGCAATGAAAAAGTTGGCTATAGAATGCGTGAAAGCCAAGTTAAAAAGATCCCGTATATTTTGCTTGTCGGGGATAAAGAATTGGCAGACAATAACGTATCCGTAAGAAAACATGGCGAACAATCGACGAAGACAATGCAGGCTGATGAATTTATAAAAATGCTGCAAAAACAAATAAAAGAAAAGGCTTAAATAGATTTATCCATAAATATGGACGGCTAGAAATATTATATATTTGCGTCCGCTTATGAACCGGTACAGCTATAGATAACTGTACCGGTTTTCAAATTGCGGATGTATAAATATATGGGGAATGCTAAATTACTTAGAATAAAGTTGTATAATCATACAGCTTTTGTTATAATTAGTAAAAAGTAACGTACATTAAATGTAAAAGGAGAGATGATAAAATGGATACTATTGCTGATAAAAAAGATAAGAAGAGTGGACTGGGTGTTATCCGCATAGCTGACGAAGTCGTCAGTATTATTGCCGGATTAGCTGCAACCGAAATTGAAGGTGTCGATGGCATGAGCGGTGGTTTGGTCGGTGGCATAGCTGAAATGCTCGGCAGAAAGAACTTTTCCAAGGGTGTTAAAGTCGAAGTAGGGGAACAGGAAGCTGCTGTTGATTTATACCTTATTGTAAAATACGGCGTTCGTATTCCAGATCTTGCTTTACTCGTACAGGAAAATGTTAAAAAGGCTGTTGAAACAATGACCGGTTTACATGTTGTAGAAGTTAACATTCACGTGCAGGGAGTGGGTCTGCCTCCTGAAGCACAGGAAGAAAAGGAAGAAGTCGTTCGTGTCCGCTGAGAAAGAGGCTTTCTAATGGGGATTATTAGTAGGTTCTTGTTATTTTTTTATACATTATGCATTGCTCTGTTATCTTTGGGCGTTATTGTCCTGTGTACTGGTGTAGTACCTGCTGACGATCTGTGGAATAACATGCTTTATGTGTTTGGACGTGCAGAGACTGTTGGTATTGCTGTTGTAGTCTTTTTAGTCAGCATTGAGCTTATGGGAAATTGTTTTGGCTCAAAGGGCGATAAAGATTTGGGCACCGAGGGCGTTATTGTCCATGGAGCACAGGGAGATGTAAAGATTTCAAAGGCTGCCATAACAGATTTTTGTACAAAGCTTTGTTTCAATATAGCTGGTGTACGTGATGTTAAAGTAAAAGTCAGATTCTTAAAGAAAAGTGATTACGATGATCCGTTTACCAATTTAAGAATACGTTTGATGCTTGGACAAGAATATAGTGCAGTGGACATAGCCAATGAAATACAGAAAAATATTAAGGAACAGCTCGCCCTTTATATGGGGTTGGAGAATGTAACAATGGACATAACTGTGGATAATATATCCAATACTGGCAGTAAAAAGAAACGTGTAGTTTGATATTGGGTTTGGAGTAAATTATGGAAAACTTTTCTTGGAAAAAGTGTATAGAATCTCTTTGGGAAAACCATCGCGGCAAGAGCTTGGGCGTTGTTTTGGGATTAGTGATAAGTTTATCCATTTTGCTTTTTGGTTTTTTCAAAACTATTTTTGTTTTGCTTTGTGTCGGTGTGGGATTGTTTATTGGCAATAAAATAGATAGGGATGACGATTTATTGGAAACTGCGGAAAATGTACTTGACTATATACAAAAGTTTATTCCGCCGATATTTCGTCGATAAAAGGAGAATTTTTCATTTATGAGTCGTAGGCAGGCTCGATGTGCAGCTTTGCAAACTCTGTTTCAGCTTGATTTAAATAATATTCTTGACAGGGAAAATGCTATTAATGCAGTTTTGAGTATTACAAAAGTTTTAAAGGATGCAGATTCTCGTTATATGCGTATTTTAGTGAACGGAGCAATAGATAATAAAGCATATATCGATAAAAAGATCAGCTCGGTTTCAGGTGACTGGCATATTAATAGGATGCCTGCAGTAGATAGAAATATTTTACGTATTGCCGTTTATGAGCTTGAATTTGGCAGTGATGACCTGACTCCTAAAATAATAATAAATGAGGCTGTTGAGCTGGCCAAACAATTTGGAACAGATAATTCCAGCCGGTTTATTAACGGTGTGTTAGGTTCTATTGTTAAAAAATGATCAAAGCCGGGCAAACGCCCGGCTTTTTGCTTAAAAAGGATATTTATGGCTATTTATAGTGTAAATCAAATAAATGCGTATATCAGTGAATTGATGTCATCTGATGCTCTTTTAAAAAGAATAATAGTGCGCGGTGAAATATCAAATTTTAAATTTCATTCCTCTGGGCACTGTTACTTTACGTTAAAGGATGAAACCTCTGCTATAAAGGCTGTTATATTTCGCCGTTTCGCACAAAAATTACGTTTCAGGCCGGAAAATGGGATGCTTGTGTTGGCGTGTGGTAATATTAACGTTTATGAGCGGGACGGAGTGTATCAATTATATGTAGAGCAGCTGGTACCAGAAGGGGCAGGTGCTTTAAGCTTACGCTATGAACAATTAAAAAAACAATTGGCAGAAGAAGGCTTATTTGCAGAAGAAAATAAGAAGGCCTTACCAATGCGTCCTAAATGCGTGGGTATTATTACTTCTAAAACGGGTGCTGTAGTGCATGATATATTTAAGGTAGCTTCAAATCGTGACCCGTCTGTGCGGTTATTGCTTTTTCCTGTTTCTGTGCAGGGAAAGGATGCAGCAGGGCAGCTGGTAGAAGCACTGCATTATTTTAATGCGCACCGGAATTTATGTGATGTTATTATAATTGGCCGCGGTGGTGGTTCCATGGAAGATTTATGGCCTTTTAATGAAGAAAACGTAGTGCGGGCCGTATATGCTTCTAATATACCGGTTGTTTCTGCGGTTGGGCATGAAACCGATTATACACTGACAGATTTTGTCAGTGATGTCAGGGCAGCTACACCTTCCCATGCAGCAGAGCTTTGTGTTCCTTCGCGGGAAGAATGGTTACGCAGGTTAGCTTTATTGGAAAATCATGCGACAGATGTGGTACGGGAGAATATAAATATCCGCCGTGAACAGCTGCATAAATGTATGAACAGTATTGTATTTAAAAATACATATTATCTTTTTGGTGCTAAATACCAGCAGCTTGATTTGTTTTTGACACAATTGGATAATGCGTTGCAAAAAAAGCTTGATGCCAAAAAAAATATGCTTTCCATTTTAGCAGGTAAGATTTCTTTGTTGAATCCCCAGGCAGCATTACAAAGAGGTTATTCTATGGTTTATAAAGGAAAGCAGGTAGTTAAAAGCACAGCTGATTTAAAACGCAGTGATAAATTAAAAATTATTTTGACAGATGGGCAAGTTTTGGTTTCTGTCGAGGATATAGCAAAGGATATGTAAGTATGCCAAGAAAGAAAAGAAGCTTTGAGGATGCTGTAGGTGAATTAGAAGGCTTAGTAGATGAATTGGAAAAAGGCAGTTTACCGCTCGATGATATATTGAAAAAATATAAGGAAAGTACGCAGCTTATTAAGTTTTGCCGTGAAGAATTAGATAATGCTGATAAAACAGTATGTGAACTTTTGGCAGTAAATGGGGCAGGAGAGCAAGTCCCCGTTGATATCAATATGAACGTGAAGGAAACAAACAATGAATGAATATATGAAACATAAAGTGGATTTAATAAATAAAACTTTACTGGAGTTATATTCAAAAGATACTGCATTGAATATGATTTTAGCACAGGCTATGAATTATAGTCTCACTGCCGGTGGCAAAAGGCTCAGACCTGTTATGTTGATGGCTGCTGCTGATACTGTGGGGGCTGATGGCGACAAATATGTGCGTATTGCCTGTGCGCTTGAAATGATTCATACATATTCACTCATTCATGATGATTTACCTGCTATGGATAATGATGATTATCGCCGTGGTAAATTGACAAATCATAAAGTGTATGGTGATGCCATGGCTATCTTGGCAGGGGATGCTTTACTCACCATGGCTTTTGAAGTGATTTCTTCTGAAGCAGGTATAGATCCTGCTGTTTTGCTGCGCGTGCTTTGGGAAATAAGCCATGCCGCCGGACCGGAAGGTATGGTGGGCGGTCAGGCACTCGATCTGTTGGCAGAAAATAAACAGATAACACTGTCTGAACTTCGGCAATTACATTCTGCTAAAACTGGAGCATTATTTTGTGCTTCGGTAAGGGCTGGTGGTATTTTAGCCGGAGCTACATCTTCAGAACTGGCAGCACTTACTGACTATGCCAGGGAATTTGGTCTGGCTTTTCAAATTACAGATGATATATTAGATGTAATTGGTGATGATAAAAAAATTGGTAAACCCGTTGGCAGTGATGAAAAAAATCATAAGTCTACATATGTGTCATTGCTTTCGCTTGATGAGGCAAAGCATCTGGCAGAACAGTCAATTGCCAATGCTGTTTCAGCACTGGCACCATTTGGTGCTAAAGCTGAATTCCTTAGTGTGTTGGTAAAAAAATTATTGGCTAGGCAAAATTAAAAGGAAGTGCACTCTTGAATATTTTGAAAAATATAAAGCGGACAAGTGATCTAAAATTGCTTTTACCAAATCAATTAACGCAACTTGCCGAAGAAATAAGGCGGCTGATTATTGGTGTAACATCTGCAAACGGTGGTCATCTCGCTTCCAGTCTGGGTGTTGTTGAATTGACGATAGCACTCTATAAAGTATTCAATTTCCCGATAGATAAGCTTGTTTGGGATGTAGGCCATCAAGCTTATGCACATAAAATTTTGACAGGGCGTCGCGATAAGTTTTATACACTGCGTAAAAGTGGCGGGTTAGCCGGTTTCCCCAAAAGGACTGAAAGTATATATGATGCGTTTGGGACAGGCCATGCCAGTACGTCTATTTCTGCTGCGCTGGGGATGGCCGCGGCCAGAGATATTGATAATGAAGATTACAAGGTAATAGCGGTGATCGGTGATGGCGCTTTGACAGGCGGTGAAGCCTTTGAAGCGTTAAATAATGTCGGTGCCTTAAAGAAGGATATGCTCATTATTTTAAATGATAATGAAATGTCTATCGCTAAAAATGTCGGCGCACTGTCTTCATATCTGTCACAGATACGGACGGCACCCGAATATACAAAGGCTAAAAAAAATTTGGGTAATTTTTTGCATCATTTACCCAAATTGGGTGATACCGTTTATAAAACAGCAGGAATGCTCAAGGACAGCATAAAAAATGCTTTTATTGCCGGCGGACTCTTTGAAGAAATGGGAATTTCCTATATAGGACCTGTGGATGGCAATAATTTGTTTGAATTGATAAATGTATTGCAGCGGGTAGAGAACATACGAGGCCCGGTATTACTGCATATTTTTACAAAAAAAGGAAAAGGTTATATTCCTGCTGAAAATAAACCAGATAAATTTCACGGCATAGGCCGTTTTGATATACAAACTGGCGAGAGCCTCAGCAGTCCTACGACTGTACCAACTTATACGCAGGTTTTCAGTAAAACATTATTGGAAATGGCACGAACTGATAAGGATATAGTAGCCATCACGGCTGCTATGCCTGGAGGGACAGGGCTGACTCCGTTTGCGCAGCAATATCCGAAGCGCTTTTTTGATGTGGGGATTGCTGAAGAACATGCTATTACTATGGCTGCCGGATTGGCGGCAGCAGGTAAAAAACCTGTCGTTGCGCTTTATTCGACTTTTGCGCAGCGTGGGTATGACCAAATTCTGCACGACATATGTTTGCAAAAGCTGCCTGTTACGCTTTGTTTGGATCGGGCAGGTATAGTCGGAGAAGACGGTCCTACCCATCACGGGGTATTTGATTATTCGTTTTTACGGCATATTCCTAATATAATGATCATGGCGCCTAAAGACGAAAATGAACTGCAACGCATGATGTATACTGCATTGGCTGGTAAGGCACCTGTGGTTTTGCGCTATCCGCGTGGTCAGGCTTATGGTGTTCAGATGGATAAAGAACCGCAGCCAATTGCTATAGCAAAGGCAGAGATTTTAGAGACCAAAGGAGAAATAGCAATAGTTGCTATTGGTACAATGGTATATCCGGCAGTGGAGGCGGCAAAAAAATTGGCGGCTGAGGGAATTTTTTGCAGCGTAGTCAATGCCAGGTTTGTCAAACCGTTAGATAAAAATCTTTTATTAAAATTAGCAGCGACAAAGAAATTTATTTTGACTGTTGAAGAAAATGTTTTGGCTGGAGGATTTGGTTCGGCTGTATTGGAACTTTTATGCCAAAATGGAGCACTGCAATGTGCAGTAAAATGTATGGGCTTACCAGACCAGTTCATTCCGCAAGGTTCACGCAAAGAACTTTTGCAAATGAATAACCTTACAGCTGAGGGAATAGCTTCTTTTATAAAAGAAAATATAGAGATAAATAAGATAAATCCTACCGGTGCATTATGATACAGATTATTGGGAGGAGCTGCATAGAAGGATGAGCAAGCAAAGGTTGGACGTCGTTTTGGTGGAGAAAGGGCTGGTACATAGCCGCGAGCGGGCTAAAACCACTATCATGGCGGGGTTGGTACTGGTAAATGAACAAAAAATAGATAAGGCGGGTACACTGATAGATCCAACTTTACCAATAAGAGTATTGGGTGACAGTATCGGTTATGTGAGCCGCGGTGGCTTGAAGCTGGAAAAAGCAATGAAGGTTTTTGCCATTGACCTGACAGGAAAAACTTGTATTGACATAGGTGCCTCGACAGGTGGTTTTACTGATTGTGCATTGAAAAACGGAGCAAAGAAGGTTTTTGCTATCGATGTTGGTTATGGACAGTTGGCTTGGAGTCTGCGTACCGATAAACGCGTAGTAAATATGGAAAGAACGAATATACGTTTTGTTACACCGGCTGATCTGGGGGAACAAGCTGATTTTGCGTCTATTGATGTAGCCTTTATATCACTGACAAAAGTTCTTCCAGTGGCAAAAGAATTATTGGTTAATGACGGTGAAATCGCTGCCCTGATAAAACCCCAATTTGAAGCAGGTAGAGAAAACGTAGGGAAAAAAGGGGTTGTACGTGATCCAGACATCCATAAGGCAGTCATCAAAAAAATTGCTGATTTTGCACTGACAACAGGGTTTGAAATCAAGAATATGACATTTTCACCCGTTAAGGGACCAGAGGGTAATATTGAATATCTTATTCATTTAAAAAATAGTGATACACCAGCGCTTTCTAGTTTGCAAGATACAGAGATAGATCGTGTCGTTGCTGAGGCACATAAAACTCTTGATATAAAAAAATAATAGAGGAAGAAAAATGAGAATAGGTATTTTCCCAAATTGCAAGAAAGCAGCCAGTAAGGATACTCTTGATAGAGTGATGACATTTTTGGCAAAACAAGATGTGGATGTTTTTGTGCCGCAAGAAATGGCGGAGCTCTTTGGTTATGAAGATATCGGCGTAGATAATATCCTCAAAGCGGAAATAGATGTCGGTATTAGCATTGGCGGTGATGGTACATTACTTGGTGTTTGCAGATTGTTAGCGCCACATAATATACCTGTGTGCGGTATCAATATAGGGAATCTGGGCTTTTTGGCAGATATTGAGGTTCCTGAATTGGAAAATAAATTGCTCAAGATATTAAATGGCAATTATAATATAGAACAACGCTTAATGCTCGCCGGTTATATAAAAAAAGATAATGCGCTTAAATTGGCGGGGTATGCAGTAAATGATATTGTACTGACAAGTGCAGGCGTGGCCCGCATGGTAGGCTTGGAAATGGAGTTTGATTCTTATAAAATACCCAGCTATCGTGCTGATGGTCTTATTGTTTCGACTTCTACTGGATCAACGGCTTATTCCCTTTCAGCAGGAGGGCCGATAATAAATCCTAAGGTGAAAGTGCTTTTAATCACACCTATTTGTCCACATACCTTTTATGTACGTCCTATGATAATAAATGAAACAGAAGAAATAAGTATAAAGGTCAAGGATACGAGCCAGGAAGTAATACTGACTTTTGACGGGCAGGATGTATATCCTATTGCTTCAGATGAACAAGTGGTGGTTTGTAAGGCACCTTTTTCTGCTAAAATTATAAAATTTGACGACAAAAATTATTACAAGATTTTATTGAATAAATTGATTCGGAGTAATTAAAATGCAGACACTCAGTAATGCAATACAGGTTAACCATTGTCTTTTAAAAGAAGTGGTAAAAGATGCCAAACTACTCGTTGATGCTACTTGTGGCAATGGCCTTGACACATTGTTTTTAGCACGTAATGCCCAGGGTGCGCATATATACGCATTTGATATTCAGCAAAAAGCCATAGATAATACCAAAGAAATAACTAAAGAATATGTAAAAAATATATCTTATATATGCGATTCGCATATAAATATAAAGAAATATGTGAGAGATAAATCCATCGATGCAGTCCTTTTTAATCTAGGCTATTTGCCGGAAGCAGCACATGAGATAACTACCCATGCTGATACGGTAATAAAGACCGTTGACATAGTAAAAGATTTACTAAAAACCAATGGCATAATTTCAATTGTAGCTTATCCAGGGCATGATGAAGGCTATAACGAATATCTAAGTTTGCTGAAATATACTAAAATGATGGATAAGCATATTTTTACAGCGTGCTGGTATAGACTGCACAACCATATCAATGCTCCGGCATTGTGTTGGATAGAAAAACAGGGGTGAATTTAGATGAAATCACTGAGACATGAGAAAATTAAAAGCATTATTGAAAACTCAATTATTGAAACACAAGAAGAACTTGCCGAAGCATTGCGCAATCATCATATTGACGTAACACAGGCTACAGTTTCAAGAGATATTAAAGAAATGATGCTGATAAAAATACCTACAGATGATGGCCGTTACCGTTATGCGTGTCCTTCTGATAAAAAGTTTTTCTTTTCTAAAAATCGTATGGAACGTATTTTCCATGACAGTGTCATCGACATTGATTGTAGTGAAAATATTATTGTCGTAAAGACACTGCCGGGAGCCGCAAATGCTGTTGCCTCAACCTTGGATTATGCAAAATGGCCAGAAATAATTGGAACTGTGGCAGGTGATGATAATATTTTAGTCGTTATCAAACCTTTATCTGCTGTAGAGAAAGTAATGAAAAAACTGGAAAAATTTATATCTTGATATTGTTGGTAAAGAGGGATATGTCTGTATGCTGAAAACATTGACTGTATGGAATCTTGCGCTTATTGATCATTTGCAGGTCAATTTTGACAACGGGCTTAATATACTGACTGGTGAAACAGGAGCAGGTAAATCCTTGTTGCTGGGAGCATTGGGTTTATTAATGGGACAGCGGTCAAATACCGAGACTATAAGAAATGGTGGCAGCTATCTGCGGGTTGAAGCTGTCTGTACTATTGATAGCAAAATGATACATAATTTTTTGGAAGAAAAGGCTATCCTTGATGAAACCGACGAAATCATCATAGTCAGGCAGATAAATAAAAACGGTAGAAATATCATCCAGATAAATGGTTGCCAAGTTACAGTAGCAGTTTTAAAAGAATTAGGTGAGCTCTTGATTGATATTCATGGACAAAATGAGAACCAGTCATTATTGCGCCCTGAAGAACAATTGGCTTTGGTTGACCGTGCTGCACCGGACTTTGAAGAATGCATGAAAAAATACCAAGAAGCATACAGCAGGTATAAAATGGCTGTGAAAGCTTTAACAGAAAAAGAAGATGCATCAAAAAATTATGCGGAACGGATAGAGATGCTCAGATGGCAAAATGATGAAATTGAGGCAATAGCTATTCAGCCTGATGAAGACAAAAAGCTCGAAGAACAGATAAAAAAATTGTCCAATGCGGAAAAAATAGCTGACTTAGTAAAATCGACGCATATGTTGCTTTCAGATGATAGCAGTAATGCGGCTGTTTTGACATCCTTATCGCAAATCCAAAAAAATTTGGAAGCACTTTTAAAATATGACCAAAGTTTTGCCAATACAAAAAAAGTAATTGATGATGCTTATATACAGTTGCAGGAAACCAGCTATGAAGTACGCGATTATATAGATAGTATTGATTATGAGCCAGCAAAATTGAATTCCCTTTTACGGCGCAGTGATGATATCGAAAGACTCTGTAGAAAATATGGTCCAGAAGTTGATGACGTTTTGGCTTATCAGAAAAGAATAAGGGATGAGCTGGACGAGATAGAAAATTACGATATTATAATAAATAATCTGCGTGCAGAAGTTGATTCGGCAGAAGAAAAATTGAAAAAAGCTGCTGGTGAGTTGAAAAATTTACGTAAAACGACGGCGGCATCATTATCCGGCTTGATAAGGGAACAATTGCTTGATCTGGGAATGCATGATGCCCAATTTGTCATAGAGATTACAGATACGCAGGAATATAGTAAAACTGGTACGGAAAATGCTCAGATATTATTTTGCGCAAACATCGGCGAAGAATGTAGGCCGCTTCAAAAAACCGCATCAGGTGGTGAATTGTCACGTATTGCCTTGGCAATAAAAACAGTGACAGCGGCAAATGACAGCGTAGGTATAATGGTGTTTGATGAAATAGATGCAGGCATAGGTGGTAAAACGGCACAGATGGTAGCTGAACGAATAGTGAAAATAGCTGCCTTCAAACAAGTATTGTGTATTACCCATTTACCGCAAATAGCCTGTATGGCAGATGCCCATTTTTATATTGATAAAGTGGTGCAGCAAGAGCATACAATTACGCGTATTAAAAGACTTTCTTCAGGGGAACAGCTCAATGAAATAGCGCGTATGGCTTCAGGGATTGACATAACGGCAGCTTCGTTGGATAATGCAATGGAGATGCTTAACAATGCCAAACTGAAAAAAAGGTTGCAAAAAAAGTGAACTTTTGAGCACGTTATAAGTGAGTTAAAATTATTTTGATATGGAGATGGCAATTATGTATGAAGATTTAATTGAAAAAAAAATTTCTTCTGTAGATGTTTTTGATGGTAATCTGCTGCATGTAAAAAAAGATGAAGTGGAGCTGCCCAATGGGCGTCATGCCAGCAGAGAATGGATAAAACATCCTGGCGCATCGGCCGTCATACCATATACCGCTGAAGGGAATATCATTATGGTGCGGCAGTATCGTTATCCTGTTCAGCAGGTGACATTGGAAATACCAGCAGGAAAACTTGATCTAAAGGGGGAAGAACCGCTGGAATGTGCTAAACGTGAACTTAGTGAAGAAACAGGCTATACTGCTGGAAAATACACAAAGCTTTTTACATTGGCAACTACCGTTGGTTTTTCTAATGAACATATACATACTTATTTAGCGGAAGATCTTAAAGCAGGTAAAATGCATCCAGATGATGACGAATTTCTTAACTTAGTGACAATTCCTTTGGCAAAGGCTATAGAAATGGTATATAATGGTGAAATAATAGATGCAAAATCTATTTCAGCGATACTTTTAGTCGACAGAATCAAAAATAAAAAATGCTGAGTGTTCAGCGATAGGAGGTCCTTATGTTTGGTTTTGGCCCTGAAATGATCTATGGAATTCCGGGTCTTATTATTGCTCTGACGGTTCATGAATATGCACATGCCAGAGCCGCAGTATATTGCGGTGATTTTACCCCTCGGCTGCAGGGCAGACTCACTCTAAACCCTATAGCACATATTGATCCGTGGGGCCTGATTGCGTTGTTTCTTTTTAAATTTGGTTGGGCTAGGCCTGTCATGATAAACCCAAGAAATTTTCGCAATATGCGGCGGGATGATATTCTTGTTTCGCTTGCCGGTCCAGCGTCCAATATCGTAGCAGCTTTTGTTGCCGGAATAGTATTGGCGCTTCTTTATAAATTTGGTTATATGGAACAATGGTTAACACAGGTTTTACTGATGGTAATGATTTATAATGTGAATTTCGCGGTATTTAATATGCTGCCTATCCCTCCACTGGATGGATCGAGAATACTAATGAACATTTTACCTTATGAACTCGCCAGACAGTATGCGCAGATAGAACGCTATAGTATGGTTATTCTTGTAGTTTTTTTATTACTCGCTAATACCCGTATGCTGGGAAACTTTCTGAGTCTGTTTACTATACCAATCATGAACTTGATTAGATTTGTTATGGCATTGCTGATTCAAATTTAAATACACCAATATTGAAAAATACACACACCATACGGGCTCCCGCTGACAAATGAGGGCCTGTGTGGTGTGCGTGGGTATAGGATGATATTATGTCTTTAGAATATAAAGTACATTTAAAAGCTTTTGAGGGTCCGCTCGATTTGCTTTTGCACTTAATTGAAAAAAATAAAATTGATATTTATGATATACCGGTGGCTGTTTTGACAGAACAATATCTTACTTATCTTAATCAGTTCCGTGAATTTAACATTGAAATAGCCAGCGAATTTTTACTTATGGCGGCAGAATTACTACAAATAAAATCACGTATCATGCTGCCAGAACGGCAACATGAGGCGGAAGACCAGCAAGAAGATGATCCGCGGCAAGAACTTGTGGAACGCCTTTTGGAATATCGCCGTTTTAAGGAAATAAGCAATGTGCTTGATGAAATGGCAGCGGTACAGGAAAAAATTTTTTACAGGGAATCAAGTCTCGGGCCTGTGCGGTATTTACCACCGCAAAATTTGGATATGAAGATGCTATGGCAGGCTTTCCAAAATGTGATGGAAGGCCAATTGGCTAATGAGCCTATAAAAAAGGTCACTCGGGATAAGTTCAGTGTACAGGATAAAATGCTTATAATATTAAAATTGTTAAAAGATAAAGAACAAAATACCTTGCCTTTTACAGAAGCATTCAGTGATGACAGTAATAGAATGGAAATGATTGTTACTTTTTTGGCAATGTTGGAATTAATAAAATTACAAAGAATATCTATAAAACAAAATTATTCTTTTTCACCGATATATATTTTTTTGAGGAATGATGAAGAAAATGTTTTATGAAAAATTGAAGGCACCACTTGAGGCAATGCTGTTTGTTTGTGCCGATCCATTACCTGTTGAACAGATAGCGGAGATTTTGGAAGTCGATACGGAAAATGTTGCAGCTTTGATAGCAGAACTGCAGAAAGATCTGAATAGGGATGGCTGTGGCCTTATGATAAAAAAGATAGCTAATTCCTATCAAATGTGTACAAAACCGGAAATGGCTAGTTACTTGGAAAAATTGACAGCAATAACAGATAAAAAATTATCTGCACCGGCAATGGAAACATTGTCTATTATTGCCTTTAAGCAGCCAATAACTAAACAGGAGATTGAAAACATACGGGGTGTCCGCGCAGACAGTATTATAAATAAGCTTTTAGAACGGGAATTAATTCAGGAACTGGGGCGGAAAAAGGTAGTAGGGCGTCCTATTATGTATGGAACGACAAATACTTTTTTGAAATGCTTTGGATTGGCCGATCTTAACCAATTGCCGTCGCTGCCTTTTTGATGAGGAGATAAGTTGCAATATCAATTAGGTAATATATATGATGTATTTGACAAATAATCTTAAAATAGATACAATAAACAAATGAAAGCAAAGGCGCTTATCTTATGATAGGTGCCATTTTTTTACTTATTCAATAAATAAATATATCATTAATTATATAAAAAGATTTTTTAAATTAATACATTATTCTAATTATGAGGGAGAATTTTATGGCTATCTTACTGGAAGATAATACAAAATATAATTTACCGAGAATGTATAAAATAAGGCAGATTTTTCCAAATGATGAATTAGTAAACATTCCAGAAATAATAAGACAGAAAATGATGGTTACTGATGTGTCTAAAAAAATTTTACCTGGAATGCGTGTGGCTGTTTGTGTAGGAAGCAGAGGTATAAAAAATATACTTACAATAGTTTCTACGGTAGTGAATGTACTGCTCGAAAAAGGAGCTAAACCGTTTATCTTATCAGCTATGGGAAGCCATGGTAATGGAACAGAAGAAGGACAAAGAGAGATTTTGTCAAGCTATGGTATTACTGAAGATAATTTACACATACCAATAGTAACAAAGGTTAATGTGCGGAAAATAGGAGTACTTTCAAGTAATGTACCATTATTTTTTGATCAAGAAGCTATAAAAGCAGATTTGATAATACCTATTAATCGAATAAAGATACATACAGACTTTGTTGGTGACATTCAAAGCGGACTTTGTAAGATGCTTGTGATAGGATTAGGAAATCAAAAGGGGTGCTCAACTATTCATGAAGTGGTCCCTTCTAAATTTTCTCAAATAATTGAAGAGGGAGCCAAGACAATCATCGAGAAAACAAATGTAGGGTTTGGTGTTGCTATTCTTGAGAATGGATATGATAAAACAGCATGTATAGATGTTATCCCAGCAGAACATATAGTTGCACAGGAGAAAATACTTTTAAAGACAGCAAAAAAATATATGCCTTTCATTAGATTAACTGCAGTTGATGTGTTGATTATGAAAGAAATTGGTAAAAATATTTCAGGAGCTGGATATGACCCTAATATAGTAGGAAGAAGTTCCGTATTAAAAGAATTTATGTTACCATTTCCCAAAATAAAAAAAATGATATTATTGGATATAACTGATAGTTCTCATGGTAATGGTATAGGATTAGGTTTGTTTGATATTATTACAAAAAAGGTATTTCATAAATTGGATTTTGAAGCCATGTATACAAATGCAGTGGCTTGTAAATGTATAGAAGATGTTAAAATACCACTTATGGTTGATACAGAAGAGGAAGCTATCCGTATAGCTGTTCGGACTATTCGTAATGTGCAAAAGAAAAACCTAAAAATTGTTCGTATTAAAAATACTTTACAATTAGAGTATATAGAAGTATCTGAAGCTTTATTGCCCGAAGTGAAGAAAAATGAATATATGGAAGTTCAAACATGATACTGCAAAAGTTATGATTAAACAAATAATAAAATAATATATATTGACAAATTTCTTATTTCATATTATTATAAAATACATAAAAGCAATGGTGCTTATCTTATCCGAGATAAGCACCATTTTTTATTTATAATTTTATATAAATGAAATTATCATTAATAATTAAAAATGATTTATTTAAATTATGATGTATGGAGGTATGTGTGGTGGCTATAAAATAATTATGTAATAAATATTTATATATTATAGGAGGAAAAAATGAATTCATTATTAGATGCATTTATGCCTAAAGAAAAAATAAAATCCACACATGTTTTTTTTATAGCAACGGTGGCTTTTGCAATAATTTTAGGAATATGGGCAGTATTTACATTAACGGGTAAAGTAGATCCATTTTTTTTACCACCTCCAACTGAGGTAGTAAAAACTGCAATAAATTTATTTACACAAGGAGATTTTATAAAAGATATAGGTATAACAGTATTTCGTGTTATGGCTGGATTTATAATAGCAGCAGTGATTGCGTTGCCATTAGGACTTATGATCGGGACATATGCACCTGTTTCGGCTTTTTTGGAATATGTGGTTTCATTTGTTAGATATTTACCTGCCTCAGCATTTATTCCTCTGTTCATTTTGTGGATTGGTATTGATGAACCAGAAAAAATTGCTGTAATAATCTTAGGAAGTTTGCCACAATTAATTTTAATGATTGCAACTAATGTCCGTAATGTACCCTTATCCATGATAGAGGTATCTTATACACTAGGGACTACTAAAGCAAATGTGTTGTGGAAGATAATTCTTCCTAAAGCATTACCAGATATAATGGACACTTTTCGAACAGTTTTAGGATGGGCATGGACTTATGTAATAGTAGCAGAGTTAGTAGGAGCATCTTCCGGAATTGGTTTCATGATAATACAATCACAAAGAATGATGAATACGGCTAATATTTTTGTAGGCATCCTTACGATAGGGCTTATAGGCATGATAATAGATGTCTTATTTAAAATTTGTCATAAAAAATTCTTTTTTTGGAATAATTGATAACTAAGAGGAAGGAATATAAATGCAGATAAAAGACGTAGAAACTAGTAATACAGGTCTTGATGTAGATAATGTAACTAAGATATATGAGACTCAAAAGGGGAATATCTTGGCATTGGATAATATCAGTTTGCATGTAAAACCTAATGAATTTCTAGCACTATTAGGAACATCAGGATGCGGTAAATCAACTTTATTGCGTATAATTTGTGGACTGGAAAAAACTACAGAAGGTAAAATAATTAATCAAGGGAAAACAATAACAGGTCCAGGTGCAGATAGAGGAATGGTTTTTCAGGCATATAATCTTTTTCCGTGGATGACGATTTCTGAAAATATACAATTCGGTTTAAAACAAAAAAAGCATCTGGTAGACAAGTAAGAGAAATTGCTGAGCATTATGCTGACTTAGTAGGACTAAAAGGTTTTGAGAACCAATACCCCAATTCTTTGTCAGGAGGGATGAGACAACGAGTAGCTATAGCAAGGGCATTGGCTAATGATCCGAGTGTATTGCTTTTAGATGAACCGTTTGGAGCTCTTGATATGCAGACAAGGGGGGTAATGCAGGAACTTTTGCTTGATATTTGGCAAAAATCACCTAAAACAATAATAATGGTGACTCATGATATTGATGAAGCTATTTTCTTGGCAGACAGAGTGGCAATAATGTCTGCTAGACCGGGAAAAATTAAAGAAATATTAGATGTAAAGGATGGAATACCAAGACCACGTAATTATCATGTTAAAACATCACAATCATTTATTGAGTACAAAGAACGCGCAACTGATATTATTCGAGAAGAAAGTATGAAACTTCTAAAATTGAGTTGAGAGGAGGAAAGGCTTATGTATTTAATACGAAAATTTGTTACAGAAGAGAATCAAGAAACACGGCTCGTCATAGGCTA
Organism: Pectinatus cerevisiiphilus; assembly: GCF_004341685.1. GTDB lineage: Bacteria > Bacillota > Negativicutes > Selenomonadales > Selenomonadaceae > Pectinatus > Pectinatus cerevisiiphilus. Next base: position 35,536 of record NZ_SMAA01000007.1, on the reverse strand, counting down.
TACTTATGAATTGGAAAGTGCAGTGGAATTTATAGAATTTAATTATGGGAATCCAAGTAATATGGAAGCAATAATAGGTGGAAATGTACTGTATTATAATGAAGAACATAAAAAGATAGCTTTTTGGGTAAGAGAAATTAATTTGATTCAAAAGGGTGATAAGTTTTAATGGCGTTTTATATGGGAGCATCTATTATATATAGGAGGATTATATTATGAATTTTATTTGGCAAAAATTACTTGTAGTTGGAATGGTTTTAGCTGCATTGCTAGCAGTAGCAGGGTGTGGTAATACAAGCCCTTCTTCTTCTGGATCAGGAGAAGAAGGGAAAAATGAAAAGGTAATTATTGGACAATCCTCATGGATTGGCTTTGCTCCACTTTATATAGCAGAAGAAAAAGGTTTTTTTAAGGAACATGGCGCTGATGTGGAAATACAGTCTATTGAAAGTAAGACAGATAGTAAAACGGCACTGGCTGCAGATAGAATACAAGGGGTTTCTACTGATATGTCAACACAGGTCATGAATGCAGCGGCAGGAATAGATTTAGTGCAAATTTTAGCTCTTGATACTTCAGCAGGTGGTGATGGTATAGTTGCCAAAAAAGAATATAATACGATAGAAGATTTAAAGGGAAAGAAAATAGCACTTGATACGACTGGGGGGGCCGATTATTTTTGGTTTCAGTATTTACTTCAGCAAAAAGGAATGACATTGAAAGATTTTGACGTACAGAATATGTCTGCTGGAGATGCAGGAGCAGCTTTTGTCGCCGGTAAAGTAGATGCGGCAATTACATGGCAACCATGGCTTTCTAAAGCAGAAAAAACCGATTTTGGACATACATTAATTGATAGTAATGCAAATCCTGGAGTAATTGTTGATACATTTGCTATGAAGAAATCTTATATAAAAGAACACCCTCAGGCTGCAAAAGCAATAGTGGCAGGCTGGTATGAAGCACTTGAGTATATGAAAACAAATAATGATGATGCTATAGCTATAATTGCAAAGAGGGTTGGTGAAAAACCAGAGAGTGTTAAAGATGAATTAAATGATGTAAAATTTTATGATAAAGTTGGTAACGAAAAATATTTTGGGACATCAGATACAAAGGGAGATTTTTATAAAGTTACAGCTTTAGCGGCAAAACTTTGGAAGGATCTTGGCTTGATTGATAAAGAAATAGATGCAAATTCTATTATAGATGGATCTTTCTTAAACGCACAGTAAGCCAATGATCTTATAGAAAATAATAAACTAATTTATTAACAAATATAGAACTCCTAATCGTATTATTATACGATTGGAAGTTCTATTTATTTTTCATAGGAGGGCAACGTGTTTAGTATTTGAGAAGGGAAATATGTACTTTATGGAGAAATATGTTATATGATATACGTTTTCAATAAGTTTTTTTACAGTTTAGCTGTATTCTTAAGCTTAGTAGAATCAGTATATTAGAATACGAGAAAAGAAAAAAATATATAAAAATTTGAAATCATATTTATAAACAGTGATATTTTATGTTACAATAAATATGATTCTATTTTTGGGGGAATTATGTTGACTAGATTAAAAGATGCACTTGACCACATTGCTGCAGCAGTTATCAAGCAGCGAGATTTATTGAATCGACTGGATTCTATTGGTGATAGTGATCATGGAACCAATATGGCTCGCGGTTTTGCTGCAGCTATAGACGCTTTAGATGCACTAGAAGATCTGAGTACCAAAAAAGTTTTTTCTGTTGTAGGGACTGCCTTTTCAGAAAATATTGGCGGTGCGTCCGGCCCTCTGTATGCAACAGCATTTTTACGAGCGGCAGCACTTTGTGATGAAAATACAGCTTTTAATGTAAAAACTGTAGAAAAACTTCTAGGTGCAGCAATAGATGGGATAAAAAAACGTGGACATTCTGATACCGGCGAAAAAACAATGCTTGATGTATTAATTCCTGTGTATGAATGTTTTACACCTGAGAAGGCTGGCGATAAGACTTTGTATAAATGCATAGAAACTGCAGTAAAGGCAGCAAAAGAAGGACTTGATTATACAAAGACTATTCCTGCAACTAAGGGGCGCGCTTCGTACATTGGGGAAAGAAGTATCGGACATGAGGATCCAGGAGCAATGTCTTCTTTGATTATGGTTCGTGAATTATTCAATTTTTTGAAATATTAATAATGACTGCTATATCTATTCGCAAGATAGATATAGCAGTCATTATTTCTGAAAATTTATAATTAATTAATTATTTATATTGCATTTTAGGGGAATGTTTGTTATAATACAAATGAAGAAAGATAAACCTAATATAGTTCTTATATAGGTATTGTTTTTCTGGTATATAAAGTTTAATATTGATCAATATAAAGAAATTCTTGCGGAAAGATTAGAAGGGACGTGACAAATTATTAAATTCCTTTATGCTTTTCTGTTTGGTAGCAATTTTTGCTGAGGTGTACGAGGATTGAAGTTACTGTTACCTAGATAAGTAATATAGACACTATATTGTGGAAATTGTCAGAGGGTAAGTTTATATTTATAATAATGCGCCGCATTAAGTTTAAAGTATAATTGAATAGATCGTGTATGTTGAATGTTTTCAATTATATTGAATGATAGCGATTACGCGTCATTTACAATTAGCTGGCTATGTTTTATAAAGTGCGTGTTTTTAATCGCGAAAAAATATGCACAGACAAAAGAATAAAGAGGTATTGATATTGAATTATTGTTGAAAGCAGCTTGTGTAATAGAAACGCAAGCTGCTTTTATTTATTATATTATTGATACAAAGATACAAAAAAAGGATACCGTAGGAAAATGAACTGCCCCCATTCGTTAGATTTTGAGGTCTAACTTTTGGAAGGCAGCTCACATTCTACGGTATCTTTTTTATGATGTTTAATTATTTTTTCCGCCGGAGTTTTTTCATTAAATTACGTCCTGGTAACAGATGTATAACTTTTACTCCTGTATTTTGAATACGGCGCAATGGAGCCATTTTGATTTTAATGTGAGGCTTCATATCGGAAATGGTACCAAAGTCGCCTCTACATAAATAAGTCATTTTAATTTCTTCAGGTTTAACTACCTTACGTAATGCATGAACAGCTTTTTCTGGTAAATTATTCTGCTTGCAGATAAATAAATCAATAGCAGCATATTTTAGAGTTGGATATGCATGGATGGTAAGATGTCCTTCATCTAAAGGAATAAAAATGATGAAATGATTTTCGTCAAAAGTGGTCACATATGGCTGCGAAGGAGTGAACCCTACATTGGAGAGGGTATTTTTTAAAGCATCCGACAATAAAGGGGCGCTTTGTAATTTTTCCGGTTTACAGTTATACATATCAATAACGAGCTGGCGTGCTAAAATATTCACACAAATACTCCTTTATTCGAGGAAGTCTTTCAGTTTTTTACTACGACTGGGATGACGCAGTTTTCGTAATGCTTTAGCTTCTATTTGACGAATGCGTTCGCGTGTTACACCGAAACTTTGGCCTACTTCTTCCAGTGTTCTAGCACGTCCATCATCAAGACCGAAACGAAGGCGTAAGACTTTTTCTTCTCTTGGGGTAAGTGTTTTGAGAACATCTTCAAGCTGTTCCTTTAAAAGTACAAATGAAGCAGCTTCAGCTGGTGCAGGAGCATCGTGGTCTTCGATAAAATCACCGAGATGGGAATCTTCTTCTTCACCAATAGGAGTTTCCAAAGAAACTGGTTCTTGGGCGATTTTCATGATTTCCCGAACACGTTCTACACTAACTTCCATTTCTTTGGCAATTTCTTCTGGTGTTGGATCGCGGCCTAAAGATTGTAAAAGTTGGCGGGAAACACGGATGAGTTTATTAATTGTCTCTACCATGTGGACAGGAATACGGATAGTACGTGCCTGGTCTGCGATAGCACGGGTTATAGCTTGTCTTATCCACCATGTGGCATAAGTACTAAATTTATATCCTTTGTTATAATCAAATTTTTCCACGGCTTTTATAAGGCCAAGGTTACCTTCCTGTATAAGATCAAGGAAGAGCATGCCGCGACCAACATATCTTTTGGCAATGCTGACAACAAGACGCAGATTTGCTTCAGCCAATCTTTTTTGCGCGTTTATGTCACCATTTTCCATCTGTTTTGCCAGCGTTATTTCTTCAGCGGCACTCAATAAAGGAACGCGCCCAATTTCTTTTAAATACATACGGACGGGATCATCTATGTTTATCCCTTCGGGTATGCTAAGGTCAATATCTTCATCTGTTTTACTGTCTGTATCACTACTCGCAACTGCTCCAGCAGGAGCTTTTTCGTTTGAACCTTCATCAACGATATCAATGCCTTTTTTTGTGAACTTTTCATAGAGATCATCTATTTCTTCCGGTGAAAGGTCAACGTTTTGCAATGCTTCCATTACTTCTCCGTAAGTCAGGACGCCGCCCTTTTTCTTTCCCTTTGAAAGTAAGATTTTTATGAATTCGGCACTTTGTGAGATAGCAGCAGGTGTCTGTTTAGTTATTTGTTGCATTCACAGGCCTCCTCCCCAATATTATATAATAATATAAACCATTTTGTGTAATACTCAATTAACTTCATCCATTTCTTTTATAATTCGCTGAATTTCTTTAAGTTCCTGCTGAAATCCATTATCACCTTTTCGTTCTAGTTCATCAGCTTTTAAACTATGTTCGCGGTAACTCTTTTTTAAGTATGCTAAATGGATTGTTTTTAGATAATCATCTAATAAATTAGCGTCAGATTCATTTTTATTTTCCACTATACAGCGTGATAATTCCACACAGGCTTCATCACTTAAAAGCTGCGAAAGATTAATATCATTAATTGGCTGGTTAAGTGCAGCCCTTTTTGCAGCAAAAGATAATATCTCACGGTGGAATTGGTTGTCGAGCTCATCTATGGATATTGATGCTAAAACATAATCAAGTATATCCGGTTCATGCCAGATTTTATTGATGATATAGCGGCCTGCCTTAACGACTGCATTATCGCCTGAAGTATCTACGGAAGGATTTAACTTTACTACAGGAGCTTCATGAAAGCTTTTATTGCGTCGGTATTTTTGTAATTCTGCACGCAGGTCCGTTTCATCGATGCCCAACGCTTGGGCAATTCGTATTGTGTATCCATTGGATTCCACTAGGTTGTTGACAGAAGCAAGAACCGGCAGTATAAACGATACGGCTTTTACTTTACCGTCAAGTGACGCATAGTCAATGGTATGCATTATATGATACAGATGAAAATCAATAAAATTCAGGGCTTTGTCAATAAGTTTAGAAAAAGCAGTTGAACCATGTTTGCGGATGAATTCATCAGGATCCTTGCCATCTGGCAAAAGAATAACTTTCACATTGGCACCGCTGTTTCGCGCAATTGATAAAGCACGTATTGTAGCTGTTTGACCGGCTGCGTCGCTGTCATAACAAAAATAGATATTTGGTGAATAACGCATCAGTTTTTTGCATTGTTCGGCAGTGAAGGCCGTACCTAATGAGGCAACAACATTACTGACCCCATTACTTGCTAAGGCAATGGCATCCATATAGCCTTCTACGATAATGGCATATTCCTGTTGGCGGATAAATTTTCCTGCTTCGTTTAGACCAAACAATAAACGGCGTTTATTAAACAGGGGTGTTTCCGGTGAATTTAAATATTTTGGTTGGCCGCTGTTGAGGATACGGGCACCAAAACCGACTGTACGTCCCTTTTCATCTATGATGGGAATCATTATACGCTCTCGAAAACGGTCATAACAGCCTTTGGATTTTTTCTTTACTACAAGGCCGACTTGCAGTAATAATTCTTCACTAATGCCGCGTTTTATAAATGCAGATGATAATTTGTCCCACCCGGGTGGTGCAAAGCCCAAATGGAACTTTTCGATAATTTCCTTATTGATGCCGCGTTTTTGTAGGTATACTATACCAGGTTTTCCATATCCGGTCTTTGTAAGGCAATTATAAAAAAAGGTCTGTGCCATTTCATGGATTTTGTATAGATTTTTTATTTCTAAAGCTTTTTTGAGCTGTGCTTCTGACTGTTTTTTTTTCGGAACAGGAATATTAAGCCGTTCAGCTTGGAGCTTTATCGCTTCTCCGTAAGAGATATTTTCTATAAGCGATAGAAATTTAAATACATTCCCGCCTTTATGGCAGCCGAAACAATAGAAAAAACCTTCATCCGGTACTACGGAAAACGAAGGTGTATTTTCTCTATGAAATGGACAGCAGCCCCAGTAATTATGACCGCGTTTTTTCAGTGGGACATAGGAGGATATTACTTTTAAGATATCGGATGAAGAATAGACTCTTTCTACGAAGTCATTATATAAAGCATTGTCTAACATCACATTCACCCGTGTACTTGAAAATTTAGTGAGATAAGTAAATAGGATTCTACAACTAATACTAAATTTCCTTTAATAAATTTTTCGCAAACATAATAATTCATTTTTATAAATTTGTTTGTTATGAATAAAATTCAATAAAAGTTTTTGATATCCTTTTTTTGTTGTAAATTCGTTGGTTTTTTATATTAAATTATGTTAGGATATAAAATATATCATTAATTTGGGAGGAAGTCGAATTGGATATGAATGCGATATTGGCAGACGTTCTGAAAGAATTTCAAGAATTGGCGAAAATACCAAGACCATCAGGCCATGAAAAAAGAGTTAGCAACTATATTGCCCAAAAACTCAGCAGCATGGGACTTGAAGTGTCACAGGATGAATATAATAATGTAATTGCTGATAAAAAGGCGGCAGACGGATTTGCTGCTGCACCACTGGTCATGTTACAAAGTCATATGGATATGGTTTGTGTTGCTGAAGAAGGTATAAAATATGATCCGCTGCATGATCCTATAAAAGTAAAAAATAATGGTGAATTTTTATTTGCGGAGGGAACCAGTTTAGGTGCAGATGATGGCATAGGCGTTGCCAGTATATTTTATCTCATGGCACAGGATTTTGCGCATGGTCCTTTACGGGCTGTTTTTACAGTCGATGAAGAACAAGGGATGAGCGGGGCGCGTGGTCTTGATAAAAAATATTTAGATGGGGTTTCCTATATAATTAATTGTGATTCCGAAGATTATGATGTAGTAACGGTGGCCAGCGCAGGCAGTGTGCATGTCGGTTTTGAAAGAGAATTTAGCTTCTGCCATACTGAAAAAGGTTATCAAAGTGTACGTATTGGTTTAAAAAATTTACTTGGTGGACATTCAGGAACGGAAATAGATAAAAATAGGTGTAATGCAATTAAGGCATTGGCCTTTATCTTGCGTGGACTACAGGAAGAAAACATAGAGTTTGTCCTTTCCCAGATAAAAGGCGGCACAGCTGATAATGCCATTGCCTCTGAAGCTTTTGCGGATGTGGTATATAAAGCTAAGGACGAGCAGAAAATAGCATCGGTTTTGGAACAACAAAAGAAAGAATTTGAAGAAGTATATGGAGAAATAGAGAAAAATGTTGTATTTATTTTTGAAAAAATTGATACACCATCAGATGTATTAAGTAGTATTGACACTAAGTCGCTTATTGCTCTTTTATGTGTACTGCATAGCGGTGTATATGCTATGTCCCAAAAAGTAAAAGGGTTACCTGAGTTATCTGCTAATGTGGGCCGTTTAAGTTTAGAAGCTGGGAAGATTGTCATCCATTTGCTGGCAAGGAGCGCCACTAATGCGAACCTTTCGTTCATAAAAAGAACATATAAGGCCTTGGCAGGGATGAGTGGCTTTAATGCGGTATTTGCACCAACTTCACCGGCGTGGAATGGTGATCCGGATAGTAAGCTGACACGGATTATGACAGAAACATTTGCAGAACAAAATAATAAGAAAATGCGTGTCGAATGTATTCATGGCGGACTTGAATGCAATTATTTCGCAGATAAAAAACCAGATGTTGATATCGTTTCAATAGGCCCAAATAATCTGGACATACACACACCACAGGAAAGATTGCAGCTTGATACGGTAGTACCACAGATACTGCTTATGAAAGAAGTTCTCACAAAAATTGCCAGAGGCGGTAAGTAAGCACCATGGTCAGTAAAGGAGTTTTAAAAAAACCGCGCATTGATGCTATCGAATACATGCGGGGGATTTCTATGCTGGGTGTTATTGGCATTCATGTAGGTTCACAATATATAATAAACACCAATGCGAATATACACCTTATCGCTGTTTTTGAGATATTGACAAGATTTTCTGTACCGATATTTTTCTTTATTTCTGCTTTTGGTCTTTTTTACAATTTGGATACATCAGCAGGATTTAATTATCGGCAGTTTATGAAAAAACGTTTCAAAACGGTATTTGTGCCATATTTGTTCTGGTCATTTTTATATATATCCATATACGCCTTGCGTTATCATGACCTTTCAATGTTCAATCCGCTGCATATAGTCTATGTGCTGTTTTTGGGACTTGCTTGCTATCAGTTATATTTTATGGTGATTTTGATATGGTTTTATCTGCTTATGCCCTTGTGGATATACATGGTAAAACGCAGCACTGGTATACGCTTGTGCTTGCTATTAATCATACAGATAGCAATTGACTATTATTCAAGTTTTATGATGAATCCATATGGTATAGCAAACCCACTCGTGCGGGATTTACTCGTATATCGCTTAAATTACTGGGTAATCCATTATGTGTTTATATTTATTTTGGGCGGTTATTTGGCAGTACATTTCGAAGACTTCAAGTTATTTATGAAAAACAGGCGCATATGGATAAGTGCGTTCTTTGTCTTATCTTTGGGCGGACTGCTGATATATTATTACTATTGTGTTTTTGGTGTAGGGTATACTGCTTTGGAAGCAATCAACACTGCACATCAACTTTCTCCTGCTGGAATAATCTATACTATAGGGGCATCAGTATTCCTGTTTAGTGAGTTTTACAATCGCAAGTGGCCTGAATTTTTGAGAAAAACATTTTCTTTGTTAGGCCGTCATTCTTATTTCGCGTATTTATGCCACCCTGTTTTTATATCAATTTTTGCGGCGATAATGGTTAGGCTGAATTTGCTTATGACAGCAGTGAACAGCATGGTATTTTATGTGGCTGTAGTATGTTGTTCCGTCATTAGTGCAGCATTTTGCCGTTGGTTTTCAAAAAAATACTGTCCATATATAAATTCTTTGACCATTGGTGTATATGCAAAGCATAAATAAGATCTTGCATTACTTATAAAGTTATGTTATATTAGTCCTACTGTGTGTTATTTAATGAGCTAATTTAAGGAGGCGTATTATAGATGTCTAATGTTTGTGATATTTGTGGCAAAGGTGAAATGGCCGGTATGAACGTCAGCCATTCCCATTTGAAAACAAAACGTAAATGGAAGCCTAATATTCAACGTGTGCATGCTGTTGTAGACGGTGAAGTAAAAAGCATCAATGTTTGCACTCGCTGTATGCGTACTAACAATAAAGTTCAGCGTGCTAACTGATTCGCGCTCTTTATTTTTATAGAGCCCTTATCCCGAAAGGATAGGGGTTTTTTCTATTTGATTTATTTGATTAGGAGAAAATATGTTTTCGGCAAATATAATAAAAGCAAAAAATGAAGCATTACAAGAATGTAAACAGTATTTTATACATCCAGATGAGATTGCGGAAAAAAACACATTAAAAGTTTTGAGTGCGATGAGAAAGGTAAAAGTTTCTGATGCGCATTTTAACACTTCCAGTGGATATGCCTATGATGATATAGGCAGAGGTAAACTGGAAGAACTTTATGCTGAGGTTTTTAAAACCGAAGCTGCGCTTGTGCGGACACATTTCGTATCAGGCACACATACATTGGCGACGGTGCTATTCGGCATTTTACGGCCGGGAGATGAGCTGGTATCAGTGATGGGGGCACCTTATGATACGATGCGTACCGTTATCGGTTATGAAAAAGATACACCAGGCTCGTTGAAGGAATTTGGCATAGGCTATAGGGAAGCCGGACTGACAGCCGATGGGCACGTAGATTATGAGGCTGTACGAAAATGTATAAACGTAAAAACAAAAATGGTTTTGATACAGCGCTCCCGCGGCTATAGTATGAGACCAACATTGACGGTAGCAGAAATAAGCGATATATGCAGTTTTGTAAAGAAAATAAAACCAGATTGTATATGTTTTGTAGATAATTGTTATGGTGAATTTATTGAAGAACAAGAACCTACAGAAATCGGTGCTGATATAATGGGTGGTTCTTTGATAAAAAATCCTGGTGGTGGATTGGCACCTACAGGGGGATACATAGTCGGAAAGCGCAAATTGGTGGAGTTGGCATCTTATCGGTTAACCGCTCCAGGAATGGGAGCTGAGCTGGGGGCATCATTGGCAAATAACCGACTGCTTTTCCAAGGGCTGTTTTTGGCACCGCATGTAGTGGCCCAGGCAGTAAAAAGCGCTGTTTTCGCAGCGGCTTTTTTCCGTCGGCTTGGTTATAATGTCCACCCGGGAGTTGGCGATAAACGTGGTGATATAATTCAGGCTATTGAATTGAAAACCAGAGAAAAGCTTATCGCTTTCTGTGGCGGCATACAAAAATATTCACCAGTAGATTCTTTTGCTTCACCTGAGCCTTGGGATATGCCGGGATATACGGATCAAGTTATAATGGCAGCAGGAACATTTGTGCAGGGCGCATCCATTGAATTGAGCGCAGACGGACCTATGCGGGCACCATATGCCGTTTATATGCAGGGCGCACTAACTTTTGAACATGGACTTATAGCAGCTATGGGAGCTGCACAAGAGATTGAAGACTTAAAAGAAGACAAATAAAAAACGATTGGAATAAAGTATAAAATACCCCCGCAACGTTAGATAGTAAAAACTAACTTTGCGGGGGTATTTCAAGTTTCCAATTTACCTCTATTTATCATTTTCCAAGGTAAAAAGGTCTTTATGCTGATTGATAATAGCAGCCATCAACTGCTTTCCAAGTAGATTGGGATGCAGTCCGTCGGGTGAATATTTTTCGTCCAGATTGCCATTTTTATCATAAAAATATGGTTCAAGATCAATGTAATAAGGCAGTGTACGGATATAGGCATTTACTTCTTCCATTTTGGGTTTCCAGTCAGGATCTGTGTCAACATTGAATACTGTTTCGATATTAGTTATATTCAAAGGAAGTAAAGTCATAAATATAGGGCGTATATTGTTATGCATACATTTTTCAAGAATGCCTTGAAGGTCGTTTATGATCATTTGGGCGCTGACACTGCTGTCCCTAAGACTATTTGTGCCGGACATGATCAATAGGCTGCGTGGGGTAAAAGGCAATACATCTCTATCAAAACGCTCGAGGGACATATGGGAGGTATCTCCGCTTCTGGCAAGGTTTATTGTCGGAAAGTCCAGATAGGTTTGGTAGTTATATTCTAAATTGGCAGGTGAATATGATACATTGCCGCCGCCATGGCTGATACTGTCACCAAAAACGGCTATAGGTACTGAACGTTCCGCAGGAGAGGTGACAACCATCTTTTGGGAGTCTGACCAAGTACCGATTGTTCTGCCGGCTTCATCGATACCGCGTACACGCCAATAATAGGTTCCCGGAGTGATTAATGACCTGGGGTCATAGGCACTGAAAAGATTGTTGACAACAATAGTTTCGAGCCGGTCTGGGGAAGGTTCCGTATCATTTTCTTGAACAGGGGGATGGTCGAGCAGCTCCACTTCATAACGGGTGGCATTATACATCGGCAGCCAATGGTATACAGGGTAAAGGGGAAGAATGGTGTCAGGCAGGGTATCATATGAGTCGATAAGTGGTTTTTGAGGAGCTGATAAATCTCTATTTATGTATATTTCTTGAAGTTTTGAAAAAATACCAATAGGATTGCCGTGGATATCAAGTGCCCTTACGCGCCAGAAAATATGTGGATTGTTTAAATATGGAGTCAGATCAATTTGATAACCATGCGTAAATATATTCCGACTGCTGTAAAGATGATTTGTATGCGATAATTCGTTGCCAGTGGGATTATCAGGCTGGCCTGATAATAGTTCCAGTTCATAGTAGACTGCATTTGGTACTGTATGCCAGACAAGGTATGGGCGGCTGCTGGCGGGAGAACCTGCCGTATAATTAGTAATCGGTGTAGGGATAAGCGGATCACCAGTGAAAATAGGATCGCCTACGAATGGTGAAGAGGATATAATGCCAAACATTCCGTGTGCTCTCACACGATAATAAGTAGGGTAAATAGTAGGTGGTAGTTGATATGTATTGGTAAAGGAAAAATCTCTTTTTAAAAGGTGAAAAGGGGTTTTTACAGCGGGACTATCAGGCGCTTTAGCAAAAATATCTATTTCGTAATAACTGGGATAAGGCAATCGCTGCCAGGAAATAATGTTATCTTTACTAACCTGTACTTGCCAGGAAAATTCTTCAAGCTTTAAAACATCAGTTTTTTCTGTTAAAAAGATGCATACTAAAGTAAAATACAAAATGATAACAGCAAAGACTGCAAATTTTTTCATTTTATCAGCCCCGATGGCTATTTTTATGTTTTGTAAAAGGTAAAACACAAAAATGTATTTTAACACATTTTTACGAAGAATAAACTATTTATTTTAAAAAAGTTTAAATACTAATAGACAAGAAAAAATTTTTTCTTTAATAAATTATTATAACGAAAAGATATGTGAAGGTAAAGTAATTGTGTAAATATTGCACTAGCTTACTTGACGATATGAAATTTAAATCTTATAATAAAAGCCATGTGCTTTAGGGACTATCAAGGATAAATCCTGTTGGTAGGCCCCTTTTTGGCATTCGTAGGGGAGGTTATTTATGAACGCGCTCTTTGAAAAAATTGCATCTGACCCAAGTGTAATGGCATTGACAAATTGCTATAATCGAAGTAAAGGTCAGGGTTATATATATGGATTAGCGGGCTCGCAAAAACATGTTATAACAGCTTCCTGTTACGCGCAGAAGCCGACTACATTGGTTATTATTTGCAGTAATAGTGAAGCAGCAGGGGAATGGCTGGCTGATTTGAACACTCTTTTACCGGAAGATGTGACCATAGCAGAGCTGCCTGTACTTGATATGATGACTGTAGATGCTACGGTCAAAAGTATGGAACTGACGGCGAAACGCATGGAAGTACTTGGCCGGTTGACACAAGGGGCACCTATGGTTGTTGTAGCCAGTACGGCTGCAGCTATACAAAAGAATTTGTCTAAGGCAGATTTTGATAAATACAGCCTGCAAATAAAGATAGGCGATGAACTGGAACGGGAATCGTTGCTTGGCAAACTTGCGGAACTCGGTTATGAAGGTATAGACCAGGTAGAACATATGGGGCAATTTAGCTCACGCGGCGGAATTGTTGATGTTTTTCCAATAAATGCGGTGGAACCATTTCGTATAGAATTTTTTGATAATACTGTGGAATCAATACGGGTTTTTTCTTTGGATTCACAGCGGTCAATTAAAAATGTAGGAATTGTCAACATAATGCCGCTGGCTCCAGAAGAAAAAGCCGGAGATAAGGCTGTATTTTTGTCATATTTACCGGAAAATTCTGTTATATTTTTTGATGAACCTTTGCGTATACGGGAAGAAATTTCTACTTTGATCAAGGAAATTCCCGAAGTGAAGGATAATATTTTTTCATGGGAACAGCTTTTAACGGCAGCTTGTGCGAAAAATGTAATATATTCTTCACTGATGCTGCAAAAAATACAATTTGCTGAACCGGATACTTCTATCAGTATTACGGTCAAGACAACTGCTCCGTTCCAACGGCAGTTGGAATTACTATGTGAAGAATTAAAGAATTGGCTTGCCAATAAAAATGATATTATAATTTTGATGGATGATGACCAAAAAGCTGAATATATGCATGATATACTTAATCAGCATAAAATTGCCGCTAATTTTTCCCATTCAGGTAAATTTACAAAGGATCTTGTTTGTATAATGACAGGTTCTTTGGCAAATGGGTTTGAATTACCGCAGGCTCATTTAGTCGTGATCACAGAAAAAGATATTATGGGAAGGCAGAAGAAGCGCGCTGTTTTACGACAGCGGAATAAAGGCGAAAAAATACTGCATTTCCGCGATATCAATGTCGGTGATTATGTAGTACATATCAATCACGGGATAGGTAAATATCTTGGGGTAAAGACCATTACGGTAAATGGTGTGCATCGCGATTACCTGCATATAAAATATGGTGGGGACGATAAGCTTTTCGTACCAACAGACCAAGTCCATTTATTGCAAAAATACATTGGCAGTGAAGGCGATGTACCAAGGCTTAGCAGGATGGACGGTGTCGCTTGGAATAAAGCTAAGGCCAAAGCTAAAGCAGCTGTTGAAAAGATTGCAAGAGAACTTGTAAAATTATATGCGGAAAGAAAAGAAGGAAAAGGCTATGCATTTTCACCTGATACGCCTTGGCAGCGTGAATTTGAAGAAGCCTTTCCCTATGAAGAAACACCTGACCAACTGACAGCAGTAAAAGAAATTAAAGCCGATATGGAAAAAGAAAAACCAATGGATAGGCTTTTGTGCGGTGATGTTGGTTTTGGTAAAACAGAAGTAGCTGTACGGGCTGCTTTTAAAGCTGCTATGGATGGTAAGCAGGTAGCTGTACTGGTACCTACAACTGTACTAGCGCAACAACATTATCAGACCTTTTCCAGCAGATTTGAAGGATTTTCACCGGTAATTGATGTAATATGTCGTTTCCGCACACCGAAAGAACAAAAAAAGACACTGGAAAAGTTAGCGGTAGGCCAGGTTGATATCCTTATTGGTACACATGCGATCTTAAATAGCAAAAAGGTCAAATTCAGTAACCTCGGCTTACTTATTGTCGACGAAGAACAGAGATTTGGCGTTAGACAGAAGGAAAAAATAAAGCAGTTAAGTAAAAATCTTGATGTGCTCACTTTGAGTGCAACCCCGATACCCCGTACGCTCCATATGTCTCTTGTCGGAGCCAGGGATATGAGCGTTATTGAAACACCGCCAAAGGAACGTTTTTCTATTCAGACTTATGTCATTGAAAATAACGATGAAATTCTTTGCGATGCCATAAGAAGGGAAATGCGCCGTGGCGGGCAGGTTTATTTTATATATAACCGCGTTGATACTATTGATAAAATGTATTTAAAACTGTCTGATATGCTGCCTGAGGCCCGCATAAAAACAGCTCATGGGCAAATGCCGGAAAGTATGCTGGAAAAAGCGATGATGGACTTTTACGAAGGCAAATATGATATTTTGTTAGCTACGAGCATCATTGAAAATGGGCTGGATATATCTAATGCCAATACCATTATAATTTATGATGCGGATAAGTTTGGCTTATCGCAGATGTATCAGATGAGAGGCAGAGTGGGCCGTTCTAAAAATATGGCATTTGCCTATTTCGTTTACCAGAAGGACAGGGTTCTCACGGAAACAGCGGAAAAACGGTTACAGGCCATAAAAGATTTTGCTGAGCTTGGTTCAGGCTTTAAAATAGCCATGAGAGATCTCGAAATACGCGGGGCAGGCAATCTGCTTGGTTCACAGCAGCATGGACATATTGCCAGTGTAGGGTTTGAAATGTATTGCAGGATGCTGGAAGAAGCTGTAGAGCAAATGCGTAAGGGCAAACAGCTCAAAGTACAGGAAGAGCCGTTGATAGAAATAAAAGTTGACGCTTATATAGATGGCGGTTATATAAATAATGCCATGCATAAAATGGAAATTTATCAAAGAATTGCTGCATTGCGAAATGAAAAACAGATAAATGGTCTGAAGGAAGAATTAGCAGACCGTTTTGGTAAAATAACACTGCCGGTGGAAAATCTTTTAAAAATAGCAGATGTAAAAAATCATGCTAGGGATTTGGGTATAAAATCGATTGTAGAGAAAAAGGATTATATTGATTTTACGTTACAGCAGGAACATTCCGTAAAACCAGAAAACCTTTTACTTGTGCGTAAATACATGGGCAGTTTAGTAAAGTTTATCCAAGGGAAGAATAATATAATACAGTTTAAGCTTACGCCGAAAACAGCAGATAATCCATTGAACGTTGTTACACGTGCATTGAAATGGCTGGAGGGTAAAGGCATACAGCAGTGAAAGGAATATCTTTGAATGGGAAGTATAAAGATAATAGGGCTTGGTCCTTCAGGTGCAGAACTTATCACTAAAGAAACGTGGGAACTGATGGAGCAGGCGGAGAATTTATGCCTGCGCACAAAATATCATCCGGCAGTAACTGATTTGGCAAAGGCAGGTATAAAGTTTTTTTCATATGATTATTTGTACGAAAGGGAAAAAGCCTTTGAGGATGTTTATAAGCAAATAAGCAGTGATGTTGTACAGCGTGCCCAAAAAGGTGAAGATGTTGTCTACGCGGTGCCGGGTAGTCCTATGGTAGCAGAAAAAACTGTCGGTTTTATAAAAAAATTGGCAGCTAGTGAAAAAATTTCTGTGCAGATATATCCTGGTATGAGTTTTTTGGAAGTGCTTTATACACAACTGGGAGTAGATCCGATAGATGGCCTTTTAATAACGGACGCGCTTTCTTTGACTGAACAAGCGGCGAATGTGTCTACGGGGATGGTAATTACCCAGTTATATGATGTACATACTGCATCGGAAGTGAAGCTCACTTTAATGGAGGAGCTGCCTGATGATTACGAAGTAATATTGCTTTATAGGCTGGGACTGCCAGAAGAAAAAATATATAAGCTGCCTTTATATGAAATTGATCGACATAAAGAAATTGATTATCTGACAAGTCTTTATGTGCCTGCACTTCCCCATAAGCAAAAACAATTTACATTGTCACCGTTAGAAGCTATAATAAAAAGACTGCGAGCACCGGGAGGCTGTCCATGGGACATTATACAGACACATAAGACATTGCGGCAGAATCTCATAGAAGAAGTGTATGAAGTCATTGAGGCAATTGATTTTGAAGATCCGAAGCTTTTATGTGAGGAATTAGGCGATCTTTTGATGCAGATTGTGTTCCATGCCCGTATGGCTGAAGAAACAGGCCTTTTTTCCATGCAGGATGTTGTTGATGGGGTGACAGAAAAATTGGTTCGGCGCCATCCACATGTTTTTGGTGATGTGACTGTAAAAGATGCGGGTGAAGTGCTCCTGAACTGGGAAGCAATAAAACGACGGGAAAAGAGTGAGCGCAAGTCAGTCTTGGACGGTGTGCCGAAAGATTTACCGGCACTCATGAGTGCATATAAACTTCAGAATAAGGCAGATAAGGTTGGCTTTGACTGGAAAAATATAACGCCTGTATGGGAAAAACTCAGTGAAGAAATAAATGAATTAAAAGAGGCGGCAGCTTCCGGCAATCATGCAAGAATAGAAGACGAGTTAGGGGATGTTTTGTTTACCGTAGTAAATTTATCCCGCTTTTTGAAGGTAGGGGCAGAACTTGCTTTGCTTGCTAGTAATAGAAAATTCCGCAACCGTTTCACATATATAGAAAAAAAGGTTCAAGCACAGCATCAGGCATGGCAGGACTTTACTTTAAAAGAGCTTGATAAGCTATGGGATGAAGCTAAAAGTTTTGAAAAAAACAGTTAAGATACAGTATAAATAAGATTAATGCTATAGTGTTAAAAGTGTAAAAATTTAACCCTAAATAGAACGTTTTTTATAAAAAAACTATAAATTTTTATAAATTTTATAGATAAAAAAAGGAAAAGCGTAAGTTACAGCGAATTGAGAGTATCGTAACAAAATCAAAAGGAGGCTATATTCGTGAATAAATCCGAATTAGTGGCTAGCGTTGCTGAACAGGCTGGCTTAACAAAAAAAGATGCTGAAAAAGCAGTTAATGCTATTTTCGCCAGTGTACAAGATACTTTAGTGAAAGGTGAAAAAGTACAGATCATTGGCTTTGGCACCTTTGAAGTAAGAGCACGCGCAGCTCGTAAAGGACGTAATCCTCAAACCGGTGACACCATTGAAATACCGGAATCCAAAAACCCTGTATTTAAAGCAGGTAAAGCATTGAAAGATGCAGTGAATTGATTTTATTTGCGGAGTCTGGCAATTTATGCCAGGCTCTGCATTTTTTTTAGGAGCTGTAAAAATGAGGACAATAGTTATAACAGGCGGTACTTCTGGAATAGGCTTGGCTACGGCGCAGTTGTTCTTGGACAGAGGAGATGCTGTTGTTGCGGTAGCCCGCTCAAAAGAAAAATATGATGCTGCCCTAACCAAACTCACAGAAGGACAAAACCGATACTATTTTGTTCAAGCAGATATAAGTAAATGCGGACAATGCAAAAATGCGGTGGATAAAATCGCAGCCCGATTTTCTACAGTTGATGTACTGGTGAATTCTGCTGGTATATATCAAGAAAAGCCAATCAGTGATGTTGAAGAAAAAGATTTTGACGAAATCATGGGTGTCAATGTGAAGGGCACATATTTCATGTGTAAATATATGTTGCGGCTTTTGCAGCAAAGTACATCGTCTCCGGCTATCGTTAATGTTTCTTCAGATGCGGGGGTAAATGGCAATTACTTTTGCAGCGTATACTGTGCTTCTAAGGGGGCTGTAACGATATTTACTAAGGCATTGGCACTTGAACTGGCCAGCTATAGTATAAGAGTTAACTGCATCTGTCCAGGTGATATAGACACGCCGCTTACGCAGAGCCAGTTTGACGGAAATATAGAAGCCGCACAGGAGACTGCCTCAATATATCCATTGGGACGTATTGGAACAGCAAGAGAAGCCGCTTCAGTAATATATTTTTTGGCTTCAGCGGAAGCTTCATTCGTAACAGGGGCAGCTTGGGCTGTAGATGGAGGACTGACTTCCTGTTAAGATATATGTATAATAATATTCAGTTTTCTTTATTTTATATTGATTTATTATATAAAGTCAGTTATAATCAATTTAAATGGAAGAAAGGCTGGTATTCGGATAAATGGAAAAAAATCAAGTTTTGGATAAAGATCAAGCCTTGGAAAATGCCCTTAAGCAGATTGAACGTGATTTTGGGAAAGGTGCCATAATGAAATTGGGAGAAGCTTCTATTAATATGAATATAGAGGTTATCCATTCGGGAAATCTGGCTCTTGATATAGCATTGGGAGTCGGTGGCATGCCGCGCGGCAGAATAGTAGAAATCTACGGACCTGAGTCTTCCGGTAAGACTACAGTGGCACTGCATGTAATAGCTGAAGCCCAAAAAGCGGGGGGGACGGCAGCTTTTATTGATGCGGAACATGCGCTTGATCCTGTTTATGCCAAGAAGTTAGGCGTCAATGTGGATGATTTGCTCATATCCCAACCAGATAACGGGGAACAGGCATTGGAAATAACTGATGCATTAGTGCGCAGCGGTGCAATTGATGTAGTGGTAGTCGATTCTGTAGCAGCACTTGTACCTAAGGCTGAAATCGAAGGCGAAATGGGTGATTCCCATGTCGGTTTGCAGGCGCGCCTGATGTCCCAGGCAATGCGTAAACTCACAGGTTACATAAGCAAATCGAGAACTACAGCAATATTCATAAACCAGATTAGGGAAAAGGTCGGCGTTATGTTCGGTAGTCCTGAAACCACTACAGGCGGACGGGCTTTAAAGTTTTATGCTACAATACGGTTAGATGTGCGGAAGATCGACACGATAAAACAGGGAAATGATATCGTTGGCAACAGAACGCGCATAAAAGTCGTGAAAAATAAAGTGGCACCACCTTTTAAACAGGCAGAATTTGATATAATGTATGGGGAAGGCGTTTCCCGTGAAGGTTGTATTGTCGATTTAGGAACAAATTTAGAGATAATAGATAAAAGTGGTACATGGTATTCTTACGAAGGAACAAGATTGGGGCAAGGTAAGGAAAACGCTAAATTATTCCTCAAGGAAAATGCGAATATTGCACAGGAAATAGAGGATAAGATTAGAGATAAAGTAATGCCGGTAGTAAAACCTGAACCACCTAAGGGTAAGGATACGCAAGATAAGGAAAAAAAGAACACAGCCGAAAATAAGGTGATCACTGATGCGGCTAAAAAGCAATAAGTCGGCTTTAGCCAAAGCTGTGGATTATCTAGCAGTACAGGATTATTCGGTGAAACAAATAAGGGATAAACTTTTACGCCGTGGTTATCAACCAAGTGAGATAACGGCGGCTATTGATAAACTGATCGAAAAAAAATATCTGGATGATGAACAGCTTTGCCGTAGATATTGGCAGATGTATCTGACGGAAGGGAAATGCAGCATTAGGCAGATAAAAGCCAAACTTGTGGTAAAAGGATTTGCTTCGGCTATTATTGACAGATATGTTCCGCAAGATTGGGATGATTATGAGAGAACTACAGTATGCAGTATTTGGCAGAAGAACAAGAAAAAAAATATTGATTCTGTTAAATTTATGCAATATCTTTACCGCAAGGGCTTTTCTATGTCGAGTATTCATTATGCGGCTGATAAATTCGCTAATGATGAACTTATATAGAAAGATTTATATAGATGGTGCTTTTTTTACTATATATAAATTTAATTGCTATATGTATAATAGAAAAATTGTACATATGTAAAACTTATAAAGAACTTTTAGGAACTGCTGTCCTTTGGTACAGCAGTTTTTTAGTACAGAATAGGTTGACAGTGCCGAATAGACGTACTATCATTTATACAAATAAATTTTAGGCAGTATTTTAAGAAAAGGAGAATGTGACGTGGCGTATTTTTTCGAAGAACCATCCCATACTTTTGGTGAATATCTATTAGTTCCTGGTTATTCTTCAGATAAATGTATTCCGGCAAATGTTTCATTACAAACCCCGTTAGTAAAATTTAGAAAAGGGGAAGAACCAAAAATAAAATTAAATATTCCAATGGCATCAGCAATAATGCAGGCTGTTTCTAACGACACGATGGCGATTGCCCTTGCTAAAGAAGGCGGCGTTTCTTTTATTTATGGTTCTCAACCGATAGAACAACAGGCTGAAATGGTTTCCCGCGTAAAAAATTATAAATCGGGTTTTGTAAGCAGTGATTCTAATATTAAACCGACTACAACCCTGGCAGAAATACTGGAATTGAAGGATAAAACGGGACATTCCACCATGGCTGTCACTGATGATGGTACAGCTACCGGCAAATTGGTGGGGATAGTCACCAGCCGTGATTACCGCATTACACGCATGTCCATGGATCAGACGGCAGAAGAGTTTATGACCCCGTTCGCTAAACTTGTTTATGCTGATGCTGATACGACCAATTTATCTCAGGCTAATGATATGATCTGGGATAATAAATTGAATATGCTTCCTCTCGTAGATAAGAACCAGCGTTTGCGTTATATGGTTTTTCGTAAAGATTATACTGATAATAAACAAAATAAAAATGAACTCATTGATGAAAAAAAGCGTTATCTTGTAGGCGCCGGTATAAATACACGCGATTATGCTGAACGTGTTCCAGCTTTATTGGCAGCTGGTGCAGATGTTCTCTGTATAGATTCATCAGAAGGATTCAGCGAATGGCAAAGTATTACCTTGAAATACATACATGAAAAATTTGGCAATGATATTAAGGTGGGCGCCGGAAATGTGGTTGATGGCGAAGGTTTCCGTTTCTTGGCAGATGCCGGGGCTGATTTCGTCAAGGTTGGTATTGGCGGCGGTTCTATTTGTATCACACGCGAAACCAAAGGCATAGGTCGCGGCCAGGCTACAGCAGTTATTGATGTTGCCAGAGCCCGTGATGAATATTATAAAGAAACAGGAATTTATGTACCTATTTGTTCGGATGGCGGTATTGTCCATGATTACCATATGACCTTGGCTTTGGCCATGGGCGCTGATTTTATGATGCTTGGCCGGTATTTCTCCCGTTTTGATGAAAGCCCGACTAATAAAGTACGTATAAATGGTACATACTTGAAGGAATATTGGGGCGAAGGTTCAAACAGGGCGCGCAACTGGCAAAGATATGATATGGGCGGCGATAAAAAATTATCTTTTGAAGAAGGCGTTGATTCATATGTACCTTACGCAGGTCCTTTAAAAGATAATGTAGAACTTTCTCTTAGTAAGATGAGATCAACCATGTGCAATTGCGGTGCGGTAACGATAAAGGAATTCCAGCAAAAATCGAAATTGACTTTGGTTTCTTCGACGAGTATAGTTGAAGGCGGTTCACATGATGTTATTTTGAAAGATAAATTTTCTCATGAATGAACTTATTTATAATTAATGGTATAATAAAAACAGCCATTACGTTTTGGTAATGGCTGTTTTTTAGTGGAGGATAACATGAAGGTAAAACTTATAAAATATACGCCGGAGCCGGAACGAATGGTAGCTATGGCAGCGCGGCTCTGTTATTCACCGATAGGTGCGGAAGAATTAGTAGAAAAAATGAGCGATAAGCAAGTGGAAAATCTTGTAAAAAAAATAGTGAAGATGGGACATGCTTCTACTGTTGAACATGTCAGCTTTACATTTGCCATTGAGGGAATCTCACGCGTGCTCACCCACCAGTTGGTAAGGCACCGGATAGCATCTTATTCCCAACAATCGCAGCGTTATGTTGCGGAACATGATTTTGAGTACATAACACCGCCGTCTATTCGCAAAAATGCAGCAGCAGCAGAAAAGTTTGATAAATTAATGCGGCAAATAAGACAAACTTATGATGAACTGACGCAAATGGACATTCCCAAAGAAGATGCGCGGTATGTTTTGGCAAATGCCACTGAGACTAAAATCGTGGCGACCTTTAATGCAAGATCCTTGCTGCATTTTTTCTCTTTGCGATGCTGTCAGCGCGCCCAGTGGGAAATAAGGCAAATGGCATATATGATGCTCAAAGAAGTAAAGGCGGTTGCGCCACTGCTTTTTAAAAATGCAGGAGCTTCTTGTGTCGCAACAGGTGCTTGTCCTGAGGGAGATATGACCTGTGGGTTATTTGACGAGATGATAAAATTACGTGAAGAATGATGAATGGAGAAGGAAATGCCTTTTAATAAGAAGAATTTAGTAAAAACAAAGAATAAAAAAAATAGATATAGTGAACCTTTTAATAAGAATAGGAAACATAGGGTAGATAATAAGGAAAATCAGTTCCCAGCTGAAAAAATGGTCAAATCAAGAACTGCCAAAAAGGTAGCAGAAACTTTTACGCAGACGCAAGAAGTTTCGCCTGATATAGTCATTGGCCGTAATGCTGTCAGAGAAGTATTGAAAAGCGGTAGACCGATTAACAAAATGCTGGTAGCAGAAAATGCGCATGGCGGTTCATTACAAGAAATACTGTCAATGGCTAGAAAAGCTAGGGTTATTGTGCATACAGTCAGCCAGAATAAGCTTGATCTTCTTTCGGGGACGGGACATAACCAAGGTGTAATTGCTTATACACCGCCTGTCGATTATGCCGATCTGGACGATGTTTTAGCTGATGTTGCCAAAAAGGCAGAAGATCCGTTTTTTATTTTGCTGGATGAGTTAGAAGATCCGCATAATTTAGGAGCTGTGCTCAGAACAGCGGATGCAGTTGGTGCGCATGGTGTCATAATTTCCAAGCGACGCAGCTGTCCACTTTCTACTACTGTTGCTAAAACTTCAGCAGGAGCGATAGAATACGTGCCTGTCATCCGTGTGAATAATATTACCCAGACGATAACCGCAATGAAAAATAAAGGTTTTTGGGTAGCGGGAGCAGATTCAGAAGGAGAAACACTGTTCTATGATGCTGATTTAAAAGGTCCGTTGTTGTTAGTAGTAGGCAGTGAAGGTAAAGGGATAAGCCAGCTAGTGCGGCAGTCTTGCGACTTTTTGGTAAAAATACCGATGCGTGGCAAAATAAATTCTCTTAATGCCTCTAATGCTGCAGCAATACTTATGTATGAGGTTTTGAAACAGCGTACGAAATAGAGGGGGATTTTGGTATGAACGTCAAAATGCGTGCACATCTTATCGTTGATGGATATAATGTCATAAATTGTTGGCCTGAATTATTGAAACAAAGCAACGATCTGGAACATGCCCGTGATAAATTAATTCATATTTTACTGGAATATGGTGCTTATGAAAAATATGATGTTACAGTTGTTTTTGATGCGTTATATACATCTTCAGCACAATCCTTTGAACAATTGAATGGACATTTTGAAACTGTTTATACCAAAAAGAAAGAAACTGCGGACAGCTATATTGAACGTTTGGCATATGAATTAGTACATGATGGAAAAGAAGTATTTGTGGTTACTTCCGATGGAGCAGAGCAAAATGTTGTGTTAGGAGCCGGAGCCTATCGGATGACGGTGAAAGAACTGAGTAAGGCCGTTACAGTGACTAAAAAAAAGCTGCGTAATCGTTGCGCAAGTGATGCAGCAATGTCTACAGGAAGAAATGAAATAGCTGACAGAATTGAACCTTCTGTCTCTAAAAAGTTAGATATACTACGTAAAAAACATTTTGATAAGTAAGTAGGCAGTATATTGGCAGCCTGTTTTTAGTACAGACTATGAAGCAAATAATTGTAAGTGATTGTTTATACGAATAAATTTCCGTAACAGTATTTGTATGTGCACATATAAAGCACATCATGGTACTTTTTACAGAATCTTTATTTTGCGTTTAAATGTTTAATGACATACTTTGATGACATAGTTTACATTTATAATATCTGGTGTTATAATAAAAATATCAACTTCAGCATGTATTTTAGAGAGTGGGTGTAAACCCACTCTTTAGTATTATAGGCAGTATTATTTAGGAGGAACAATGGCCGGACGAATAGAAATTGAAGCAGAAAAGCTGGTAACAAGGTTGCTTTCGGGGACAGAGTACGAATTGGTGGACCTTGAGTATGTAAAAGAACGGGACTGGTATTTGCGCATTTTCATTGATAAAAAGAATGGCGTTGATCTTGATGATTGCCAAAAAGTAAGTCGCATTGTTGATGATGAATTGGCTAAGTGCGATTTTTTGCAGAGTAGTTATATATTAGAAGTTTCTTCACCAGGATTAGATAGACCATTAAAAAATGATCGTGACCTTGAAAGAGAAATGGGAAAACAGGTTGATATAGTGACCTATATACAGATAGAGGGAAAAAAAGAATTCACGGGTAAACTAAGTGCTTTTTCTAATGATAGTATTACTCTTGATGATTCTATGGTTGTTCCTCGGGCGCAGATCGCATCAATACGCCTGCATATTGAGTTTTAAATATTATTTTTAGGGGGATATGGATTTGGCTACCAAAAATAAAGGTTTCTTAGAAGCCTTTCGTGAAGTCGGCAAAGAAAAAGGAATCGCCTTGGATGTACTGTTTGATGCCATAGAAGCGGCCCTGATTTCTGCTTATAAAAGAAATTTTAATTCAGCACAAAATGTGAGAGTTTCACTTGATCGTACTACAGGTGAGTTCCATGTTTATGCGGTAAAAAATGTTGAAAATGAAGTAAAAAATGATATAACAGATATTTCACTGGACGATGCCCATAAAATAAACCCGGATTATCAGGTTGGCGATGTCATTGAAGAAGAAGTCACGCCAGCTAATTTCGGGCGTATCGCTGCCCAGACGGCAAAGCAGGTTGTGGTGCAGAGAATACGTGAAGCTGAAAGGGGCATTATCTATGAAGAATATTCGAACCGTTCCAATGATATCCTGACTGGTATTGTCCAACGCACCGAAGGTAAGAATGTGGTCATTGACCTTGGCCGGACAGAAGCTCTTTTGACGCCAGCAGAACAAATTCCTACGGAACAGTATATTCCTAATGAACGGTTGAAATTTTATATAGTTGAAGTGAAAAAAACGACAAAAGGTCCACAGATACTTTTATCGAGGACTCATCCAGGACTTTTAAAAAGACTTTTTGAGCTGGAAGTACCGGAAATAAGCGACGGAACTGTAGAAATAAAATCCGTTGCCAGAGAACCGGGAATGCGTTCGAAGATAGCTGTTTATTCGAAAGACGAAAACATTGATCCTGTAGGTTCTTGTGTTGGTCAAAAAGGTCTTCGGGTACAAGCTGTTGTTGATGAATTGCGCGGTGAAAAGATAGATATCGTAAAATGGAACCAAGATCCGGCAAAATATATTGCTAATTCGTTAAGTCCTGCTAAAGTGGTTTCCGTCGCAATAAAAGAAAATGAAAAAATTTCTAAAGTAATTGTACCAGATTATCAGCTTTCTTTGGCTATTGGCAAAGAAGGGCAGAATGCACGCTTGGCTGCAAAATTAACAGGATGGAAAATTGATATAAAGAGTGAATCTCAGGCAGACCAGAATGGCATTGCCGAAGATATGGAAGTAGTTAATGTAACAAGTGAAAAGTCGTTCTCGCTTGACTGATATAAAGGAGCGATAATTATGGGTGGAAAGAAAAAAATCCCGGAACGCATGTGCGTTGGCTGTCAAAAAATCCGCAGTAAAAAAGATATGATTAGAGTAGTTAGAAGTCCTGAAGGTGAATTTGCCATTGACCGCACCGGCAAAAAATCGGGACGAGGAGCTTATATATGTGCAGATTTTCATTGTCTGGAAGCGGCAATAAAAGGACATCGACTGGAAAAATCTTTTAAATGTCCGATTGATGCAGAAATATATGAAGAGTTGAAGGTAGGATTTCTTAATACAGATGCTTGACAATAAACAACAAAGATTGGCCAATTTATTAAGCATGGCTTCCCGTGCCAATAAAATAATTTCTGGTGATTTTGCTATAAGTAAAGCGGTGGCAGCTGGCGGTGTGAAATTGCTGCTTGTCGCTGGAGATATAGCATCGAGTACCAGTTTAGAATATAGAGAAATTGCTTCTAAATATAGAATCCCGCTTATTATTTTGGAAATTGATAAGCATAATTTGGGATACTGTATCGGTAAAAATGAACGTGCTGCAGTTGCGGTATGTGACGAAGGTTTTGCAGAAGCGTTAAAAAAAATATTAGAATGACATCAAATATATGGGGGTGGATCGATGTCCAAATATAGAATATATGACTTGGCAAAAGAATTTTCAACAGATAGTAAGACCGTTTTATCCATATTAAAAACGCACGATGTGAATGTAAAGAGTCATGCTAGTACTGTAGGTGACGATGAACGGAAAATAGTAGAAAATACTTTAATGCAGAAAAAGAAACCTGCTGTTGCACCAAAAAAAGAAACTGATAAGGTTAATATACCCAAAACGGAAAACCATCAGGAAAATAATAAAAAAAGTGATACTAATAAGCAGAATAAGCAAAAAAGTTTTAATAAGGCACGCTCTGCACAAAGTAAACAGCAGTATGAAAAAAAACAAACATATAGAGGTAATGGTAATATAAAAACTACAGTACAAGCACAAGACAATAATAAAATGCATAGTAATGAAAATAAAGAAACCGCTAATACTGTTAGCGTAAACAAGGCTGCGGAAAGACCATATAGAAGTCAGCAGGCAGCGGAACATAATGACCAAAAAAATATAGCAAGACCGGTTGCTACCCATAGTGCTGTTGCGACACGAAGTGACCATAACGGTGCTAATGTAGAAAATAAAAACAGCAATAATAGAGCGGGACAAGAAAATAGACCTAACCATGCTAATAGAGTAAATCAGGGTAGAACAACCAGCCCAAATAATAGTAGACCTGGTCAGGGCAATAGTAGACCAGCTAGCCAAGGCAATAGACCTACTAGCCAGGGCAATAGACCGACTGGCCAGAGTAATAGACCGACCAGCCAGGGCAATAGACCTACTAGCCAGGGCAATAGACCGACTGGCCAGAGTAATAGACCTACCAGCCAGGGTAATAGACCTACTAGCCAGGGTAATAGACCTACTAGCCAAAGCAATAGACCAGCTAGCCAAAGCAATAGACCAGCTAGCCAGGGCAATAGACCAGCTAGCCAGGGCAATAGACCTACTAGTCAGGGTAATAGACCAGCTAGCCAGGGCAATAGACCTACTAGTCAGGGTAATAGACCAACTGGCCAAGGCAATAGATCAGCTAGTCAAGGGAATAGACCAAATGGTCAAGGCAATAGATCGGCTGGCCAAGGTCAAAATGCTGGACAAAATAGGAACAATCGGAAAAATTGGCGAAACAGCAGGAATAATAGAAATAACAGGAATAACAGAAATCATCCAGTACAGCAAAAACAAGAAATAATACGTCCGAAAGTAATAAAGGTTGGCGAAAATATTTCTGTCAAAGAATTAGCCAGCAAAATGACTTATACGGTTACTGACGTTATAAAGAAACTTATGATGCTCGGCATAATGGCTACTATTAATCAGGAAATAGATTTCGATACAGCTGTGTTGGTTGCTGCTGAATTCAATATAAATGTTGAAGAATTACCACCAGAAGTAGATTTAACAGAAATCCCTGAAATAAAAGATGAAGAAAAAGATTTATTACCGCGTCCTCCTGTCGTTACAGTTATGGGACATGTTGACCATGGTAAGACTTCTTTACTTGATGTAATCAGGAAAACATCTGTAACTACAAGTGAAGCTGGCGGAATAACCCAGCACATTGGTGCTTATCAGGTTATGTGTAAAAATAGAAAAATTGTATTTCTTGACACACCTGGACATGAAGCTTTTACTGCAATGCGTGCGCGTGGCGCACAGGTTACCGATATTGCCGTTCTGGTAGTAGCAGCAGATGATGGCGTAATGCCGCAGACCTTAGAAGCTATAAACCATGCTAGGGCAGCTAAAGTACCAATTGTCGTTGCAATTAATAAGATTGATAAACCAGGCGCAAACCCAGAACATGTTAAACAACAGTTGGCAGAACATGAACTTGTTGCAGAAGACTGGGGCGGCGAAACAATAATGGTTCCTGTTTCTGCTAAAAAGAAAATGGGAATAAATGATTTATTGGAAATGATTTTACTCGTGGCGGAAATGCAAGAATTGAAGGCAAATCCAAACAGGGAAGCCCGCGGTATTATAATAGAAGCCCAACTTGATAAAGGACGTGGACCAGTAGCCACTGTGCTCGTGCAGAATGGTACATTGCATGTAGGTGATTCTATAATCGCTGGCACAGCCTATGGTAAAGTTCGTGCTATGATCAACGACCGTGGTGAAAAGGTCAAAAAGGCCGGCCCATCCGTTCCAGTTGAAGTATTAGGTCTATCTGATGTACCTGCTGCAGGGGATGAAATGGCCGTTTTGGAAGAACATCTCGTACGTACAATAGCAGAAAAACGTATTGGTAAGCAGCGTACAGAACTTATCAATAATAAAAAGGTATCACTTGATGACTTATTCCAGCAAATAAACGAAGGCAATATAAAGGATCTTAACATATTGCTGAAGGCTGATGTCCAAGGTTCATTAGAAGCATTGCAATCATCCTTGCTTGGTCTTAATAAAAGCGATGAAGTACGCGTTAGCATAGTTCATTCGGGTGTTGGTGCCGTAAATGAATCAGATGTTATGCTGGCATCTGCGGCTAATGCTTTGATTTTGGCCTTTAATGTACGGCCTGATGCCAATGCCAGAAAATTGGCTGACACAGAAAAAATTGATATACGTACGTATAGAGTAATTTATGAAGCAATAAATGATATTGAAGCAGCCATGAAGGGCATGCTTGCACCTAAATACAAAGAAGTTATCCAAGGAAAAGTAGAAATACGCCAAGTTATGAAATTTTCTAAGGCTCTCGTTGCAGGTTCGTATGTGGTTGACGGGAAAATTTCTAATACATCAAAGATACGCATACTGCGTGATAATATTGTCGTACATGAAGGGCAGATTGAATCATTACGCCGGTTTAAAGATGATGTAAAAGAAGTTGCCGCAGGTTACGAATGCGGGATAACTATTGAAAATTATCGTGACTTCAAAGAGGGCGACGTTATCGAAGCTTATACAATGGAAGAAATAGCTCCGCAGGATTTATAATGTGTCGGTATAGAAGGTTGTGAGAAAATGGGCGTTCGTGTTGAGAAAATACAAGAACAAATAAAACAGGAAGTCAGTGCTATCATATTGCGTGAATTGAAAGATCCGCGCATAGGTTTCGTTACAGTCACAAAGGTAGATGTGTCTAGTGATTTGGGAAATGCTAAAATATATGTCAGCATATTGGGTAACAAAAAACAATTTGCGGATACCTGGGAAGGCTTACGGCATTCTGTGGGATATATTCGGCAGGAATTGGCAAAACGGATAAGAATTAGGTTTATTCCGGAGATAGCTTTTTATCCGGATACTACGATACAGTATAGTGCCCACATCCAAGAACTCATTAATGAGATTCATCATGCAGGAGAAGGGAAACCTGAGGATGAAAATAACAATTAATGAAGCGGCAGTAAAAATAAATGATGCACAGAGTATAATTATAGCGCCGCATGTTAATCCTGATTGTGATGGATTAGGTTCTACGTTAGGGCTTTACCATGCATTGATCAAAAAAGGGCATAAGGTAAGAATTTTTGTTGATGATGATATTCCTGAGGCTTATCATATTCTGCCGGGATGGGAAATTTTTGAAAGACCTGTGCAAAAAATAGATAATGTAGACCTCTTTATTGTCCTCGACGCTGAACCAGAACGGACAGGGCGTGTCAGGGAAATCACAGATGCACCGATTCTTAATTTTGACCATCATCGTTCAAATACAAAAACTGCTGATTTTCTGTATTTGGCACCAGAAAGGGCAGCTACGGGAGAAATAATCTACGAACTGTTAACAGCGCTTGATGTGGATATGGACCATGATATAGCTATGTCTATTTATACGGCAATAGCTACTGATTGCGGCTTTTTTCGCTATTCTAATACCACGGCGTTTACCATGTATACAGCGGGGAAATTGCTTGAATATGGAGTCAAGCCTAATCTCATATCTGAGGCTCTAGAAGAAAAAAAATATGCAGACCTAAAAACAATGGCAGATGTTATTTATTCGATTGAATTGCATAATGGCGGAGCTATAGCAGTAGCTAGTGCTGATAAAGCTGTTATGGAAAAATGTGATAGCACTGAAGGTTTTATAGACTGTGTGCGCATCATAAAGGGTGTCGATGTGGCAGTGTTAGTAAAATATGCAGATGAGGCCTTAACCCGTGTGAGTATGCGCTCCAAAAAGACTGACGTCGCTGCTGTTGCTGAAAACTTGGGCGGAGGCGGCCATATAAGGGCGGCCGGTTGTAGCTTAAATATGCCTTTGGATGAGGCGCGAAAAAGGGTAATTGCGGCTATAAGTGAAGCCATGATGGAGAAGCAAAATGTCGATTAATGGGTTTATAAATGTACTAAAACCACCAGGTATGACATCCCATGACGTAGTTAGTCTTATGCGACGTATCTACAGAACAAAAAAAATTGGGCATGCCGGTACACTGGATCCTGCGGCGGCGGGTGTATTACCGATTGCTATCGGTTATGCGACGCGGCTTTTAGAATACATGGCCGACACAGATAAAAAATATAGAGCTGAAGTAAAACTGGGACTAAGCACTGATACTGGTGATTATACAGGCACTATCCTCAAACAGGAAGAATTTAGTATGCCTCCTGAGGATAAAGTGAAAAAAGTCCTAATGGATTTTTGTGGAGATATAATGCAAGCTCCGCCTGTATACTCAGCAATAAAGATAAATGGACAAAAAGCATGTGATCTTGCTCGGCATAATATTGAAGTAAAATTAGAACCGCGGCATATAAAAATACATGACATAGTCTTTTTACGTTCCTTAGAAGATGGTTTTTCGATGGATGTACATTGTTCAAAAGGAACCTATATACGATCTTTATGTACTGATATTGGTGAAAAATTGGCTATCCCAGCAACAATGGGATTTCTTTTGCGCACAGCGGTAGGGAAGTTTGACCTTTCTGAAGCTAGTACCATTGAGGAATTGGCACAAAATCCACTGGCGGCTGTCCAAGGCATAGACATACTGCTGGATCAAATGGAAGAATACAATGTGGATAACGAAGTACTTAGTGCTTTTCGGCAAGGCCGAAAGATAGCATATAGCGGCAGCAAGAAGTATAATGATGACACTGTTTTACTCATCCATAGTGATGCTGTATTTGCTGGAATCGGCAAAATAAGTGATGCTGGAGCATCTGTTATTCCCCATAAAGTTTTTAATGATAAATAAAAATTTGGTAGTAATGAATATACTCCCTCTATAAAAAACAATGTTTAAATGTTGTTTTCCATAGAGGGAGTTTTATATTGGAAGATGGTGTCAATGCTTTATTCCTTTTGCGTTTATTATTATGATTTTGGCAATTGTTGTAACTGGTAAGTGTATTTTTTAGTGTACTTGCTGGTGAAAATATGCTTTTCGTAGTAGAATAAGAACCATAAAATTGTATAACAGCTAGGGGTGCCTGCAAAGGCTGAGAGTAGATGTATTTACATACTATAACCCTTTACCTGATCTGGGTAATGCCAGCGAAGGGAAGCGTACGGTTAAAACACCGCTTTCCTTACAGAAAGCGGTGTTTATTTTTTTAGAAACGGTGATTAATTATGGAACAAACTTTTTACGCTAAAATACTGTCTATTTTAGCGCAGCCAACCAGTATTTTTATGTTAGTAGGTCTTTTTATTCTTATTGCAGTTTTCCTTTATCTGAAAAAAATAAAATTGACTACTAAAATGCTCACGCATATCGGTTTACTACTCGCACTCACAGTGATATTAAACATGATTCGTATATATCATATGCCTCAGGGAGGAAGTGTAACGTTAGGCGGTATGGTTCCACTTCTCTTAATAGCCTATTGTTATGGTCCTGCTGTAGGCTTTTTAGCCGGTTTTATCTATGGACTTATTAATTTACTACAGGATCCATTTATTCTTCATCCTGTGCAGGTACTTTTTGATTATCCGTTACCTTATATGGCTATTGGCCTTGCAGGTTTTTTCCGCAAAAGATTTCTTTTGGGGGCTGTAGTTGGTATAGCCGGCCGCTTTGTCTGCCATTTTATTTCTGGGGCAGTTTTTTTCGGTAGTTATGCACCAGAAGGTGTATCTCCTTATTGGTATTCGTTTTTATTTAATGCGTCATATCTTGTACCTGATTTAATTATTTGTCTGCTTATTTTACGTATTCTGCCGATAAAAACATTGATTAGGCAAATGGGGAGTAATCGCCCTTTATAGTATTAATACATGCTAAAAAGTATCATAACAGCAAAATATGCTGATGTATTTTTAATTTTTATATGAGAATATGTTATAAGCTCAATGAATTTCGAGTGAAATACAAATAAATTCTACATAAAATTCTAAAATTGTGAAGCAAGAATTTTCTGCTTATTAAAAGCCTGAAATGAAACCTAGCATTGCTATCGTTTCGTTTCAGGCTTTGTGATTATAAGAACGTATTAATTGGGCAATAAATTTGTAGGTTAATAAAATATATTACTATGCATGAAAGTAATATATATGTATATTTTATAGAATTAGACGCTATATTATAAAGATGTTATTATCATATCAACAAAGTAATCAATGCTCCTGAATACAGCATAAAGATTACAATAAAAGCTGTTATCCATTTTTAGCAAAATTTGTATAAGGAGGAACTACAATGTTTGATGTGAGCAAACTATTGACTGTAGGCCAAAATTCGATGTTAAGAAAAGTTGTCCAAAGATCAGATACTGCGGCGAGCTATTCGAAAGACCTAAATAGGTTTTTATCAACGACAGCTGTTATTGATATGGCTATCAGAGCATCTATGGATACAATAGATAAATATTTACCAGATGGTTTTGTAAGCATAGGTTTTACAATGAAATTTACCCATACAGCAGCGACGAGCTTGGGAATGAGTGTGACTGTAAAAGCAAGCATAATCAATATTGAAGACCATGAAGTTGATTTGCGTATCGATGCTTGGGATGAACAAGGTGAAATTGGGCACGGGCTGCATAAGAGAAGTATTGTTAGTAGAAAACATTTATATGAAAATGCAGAGCACAGAACGCGGTTTTTGTCTAACCAACGTATTGATGAAAATAAATAGGAGGAATGCAAGATGATGATTTCTGATAACATGGCAGGTGCATTATCCTTAAGTATAATAGATTTTATCTTAAGTTTTGTATTCATAGCAGGAATTGGGGCCATATTATATTTGTTCCCATATATTAACAAACTCGGAGAAATAAAAGAAGAAGACAAATACTAAAAGGCTGAAAGGATGATTTATATGGTCGACTTCGGCATGTTAATGAACGCGATGTTCCAACAGACAGGGTTAACGTCAATATCAATAGGCAACATTGTGATGATAATTATTGGTGCAGTCATGCTGTACTTGGGAATAGGTAAGAAATATGAACCATTTTTACTCGTAGGGATAGGTCTCGCCTGTATCGTAACAAACATCCCTGGTTCCGGCCTTGCTGAACCAGGTGGACTTTTCTACTATGCATACCAGGGTGTGGAGTTATTGATATTGCCGCCATTGATTTTTCTTGGTGTTGGCGCTATGACAGACTTTGGTCCTATGATTGCCAATCCAGCGCTAGTTATTTTAGGGGCAGCGGCCCATCTGGGTATCTTCGTGGCATTAATTGGTTCTAAAGCATTGGGCTTTTCGCTGGCAGAAGCATGTTCTATCGGTATTATTGGTGGGGCAGACGGACCTATGGCTATTTACACCACTATGCAGTTGGCTCCTCATTTGCTGCCGCAAATATCGGTAGCTGCTTATTCATACATGGCTTTGATGCCGCTTATTCAGCCACCTGTGATGAGACTACTTACGACAAAAAAAGAACGCCAAATAATTATGAAACAGCCCCGTTATGTATCCCGTTTAGAAAAAGTAGTTTTTCCTATCGTTATTATCATTATAGTAAATTTATTTCTCCCTCCAGTGGCACCACTTATTACGATGCTTATGCTGGGAAACCTGTTACGCGAATGTTTGCTTTTAGATAGAATGGCAGAAACCGTATCAAATTCTCTGCTTAATGTAATAACATTAATTTTGACAGTAGCAATTGGCTCTACAATGAAAGCTGATACTTTTTTAACAGAACAGACATTGTTAATCATATTCCTTGGCCTCGTAGCATTTGTATTCGGTACTGCTTCAGGAGTAGTTTGTGCCCGTATAATGAATAAGATAAGCAAAGGAAAAATAAATCCGTTAATTGGGTCAGCAGGAATAGCCTCAGTGCCTATTGCTGCACGTGTATCCCATATTGTTGGCCAGGAAGAAAATAAAAATAATTTCTTAATAATGCATGCCATGGGACCTAATTTGGCCGGAGTTTTCGGTACAGCAATCTCAGGTGGTATCATGTTAGCATTGTTAGGCCATTAATTATGATATTCAACCATGCCATAATTAAATAGAAGACTGTGCCAGAGGGCAAAATATAATTTTACCTTCTGGTACAGTCTTTTTATTGTATAAAAGAAAACCACGCGATAGTCGCGTGGTTCCAGAGAGCTTAAGCGGTGAACCCTAATGTGCTAACCTGTAAATAAGCCTGCCAGCTTA